>JAEWOD010000021.1 GCA_023461035.1 Bacteroidota bacterium
ATTATATCTGGCACAACGTTCCGGGAGGAATTTATGACCTGATCGTCAAAAGCAAATACGGATGTATTTCCACTGCCAAAACCTTTGGCGTGCTGGGTGTTCCGAATTTCATTTCTCCAAATGGAGATGGCAAAAATGATTATTGGGAAATACGCGCATTGGAAATGTATCCTGATGCCCACATCAAAATATTTGACCGTTATGGAAAAATCTTTGTGGACAGACCATTGACCACCGATTTCAAATGGGATGGAAAATATTTGGGAAATCCGGTTCCTTCAGGAGATTATTGGTACATCATCACGGCAGATAAACAGAAATTAACAGGACATATTTCTGTACGGAACCGATAAAAATTTTGAGGAATAAATGATTTAAGAAGAGTAAATTTCATGTTTAGAATATCGATATCAATATTATTCGCTCTCTGTTTTTTGATAAATTGTAATGAATATCAGTCCAAAAAATTATTTGCAGAAGAAGAAGTTCTTTATAAACAGGGAAAATACGAAGAAGCGATAAATCTCATGGATTTAGCCATAAAAAATGATCCGAAGAATATCGGGGCTTACATCAATCGAGGCACAAATAAATCAGCACTTCAGGATTTTGAAGGTGCAATTATTGATTATCAAAAAGTACTTGAATTGGATCCCCATAACAAATTGGCACTTTATAATATTGGAAATAATTATAAAAGACTTGGCAAACCTGAACTTTCGATAGAAAATTATAACAATGCATTAAAACTAAAAGACAATCAAAAATTTATAATTGAAATCACTCCGGAGGAATCCTTCGATTCAGCAGAATTTTATGTTTCTATTCATGAAATTGCTTTTGAGAGAGGGATAGCTTACTATGATTTAGGTAAATTTAAAAACGCTTTTCAAGACTTTAATTATGCATTGGATAAAAACTATTATCCGGCTGAATGTCACTATTGGCTTGGCTTGGTGTATTATTCATGTGGTGAAAAAGAAAAGGCCTGCAATGAATTTCAAATTGCCAAACAAATGAATGATAAAGAAGCTGAAGAAGTAATAGCGAAGTATTGTATTGATTAGAATTGCTTTTGCAAAATTTTATTCCCTTTTTATTTTTATATTTCCAAAAAAGTTGAAATCTCAATATAGTGTCCCAATTTTTGAAAAATCCCATCGAATACCTAAAAGGCGTTGGCCCGGAACGAGCCAAAATACTTCAGTCAGAATTGGGTATTTTCCGGTATGAAGATTTATTAAATTATTTTCCGTTTCGACACATAGACAGATCCAAATATTTTAAAATCAATGAAATACTTCCAACATCTGCTGAAATTCAAATCGTCGGTAAAATAAAGTCTGTCCGGGAAATTGGTCAAAAAAAGGGAAAACGACTGGTAGGAATTTTTGAAGATGAAACCGGCGAACTGGAATTGGTTTGGTTTCGTTATACGAAATGGTTAAAAGAAACCATTCAAAATTTAGTCGGTAAGCCGATCGTTATTTATGGAAAACCGTCTGAATTTAACCGGAAATTCAACATCGTTCATCCGGAAATGGAAACTTTGGAAAACCATAAATCCTCACCACAAGGCCTCTATCCGGTTTATTCGAGTACGGAAATGTTGCAGAAAAAAGGAATCACCAACCGCGTGATGCAAAAATTTCAACAACAACTTTTACTGGAAATTCAGCATTTGGATGAAAATCTTTCAGATGAAATTACGGGAAAATTTCGATTTCCAAACCGCCTGAATGCTTTCCGCCAAATTCATTTTCCAAAAAATCATGAAGAACTCAAACAGGCCGAAAATCGTTTGAAATTTGAGGAATTCTTTTTTCTTCAATTGGGATTATTGATTAAAAAATTAAATCATCAACATAAATTCAAAAGTTTTGAATTTGATTCGATTGGTATCTATTTCAACGAATTCTACAAAAATCATTTGCCATTTGAATTAACCGATGCTCAAAAACGCGTGGTAAAAGAAATCCGTGCAGATTTAGCTCGTCCCATTCAAATGAATCGTTTGCTGCAAGGTGATGTGGGAAGCGGCAAAACTATGGTAGCTTTGCTTTCGGCATTGATTACCATAGACAATGGCTTTCAGGTTGCATTTATGGCTCCTACAGAAATTTTGGCCCAACAGCATTTTCAGGCATTAGCAACATATCTGGCAGAGATGGATATAGAAATTGGAATTTTGACCGGTTCGACAAAAGCCAAAGAAAGACGGGGACTTTTAGAAAAATTGGAATCGGGCGAATTAAACATTCTCATTGGAACCCATGCTTTGCTTGAAGAAAATGTGGTTTTCAAAAATTTAGGATTAACCATCATTGACGAACAACATAAATTTGGCGTGGCCCAACGTGCCCAATTTCTGAAGAAAAACAAATTGCCTCCTCATGTCCTGGTTATGACCGCTACTCCGATTCCCAGAACACTGGCGATGAGTTTATACGGTGATCTGGATATTTCGGTGATCGACGAACTTCCGCCGGGAAGAAAATCTATCAAAACCGTTCATAAAAAGGACAAAGACCGTTTGGGGTTGTTCCGGTTTATGAAGGACGAAATAGAAAAAGGACGACAAATCTATGTGGTTTATCCGTTAATTGAAGAATCTGAGAAATTGGATTACAAAGATTTAATGGACGGATTTGAGAGCATTTCCCGTGCTTTTCCCCTTCCCGATTATGCAGTCAGCATCGTACACGGAAAAATGAAACCTGCCGATAAGGATTTTGAAATGCAACGTTTCGTAAAAGGTCAGACTCAGATTTTAGTGGCTACAACAGTGATTGAAGTCGGTGTCAATGTTCCGAATGCTTCGGTAATGGTAATTGAAAGTGCGGAAAAATTCGGATTGTCACAACTGCACCAACTCCGGGGAAGAGTCGGGCGCGGTGCGGAACAGAGTTATTGTATATTGATGACCAAAGATCAATTAAATGATGATGCATTTCAACGTATTTCAACTATGGTTCGCACCAACGACGGATTTGAAGTGGCAGAAGTGGATATGCAACTGCGCGGCCCAGGTGATCTGATGGGAACCCAGCAAAGCGGAGTTTTAAATTTTAAATTGGCCAATCTCGCCAAAGACCAGAAAATCTTGCAAACCGCACGTTTCATAGCAGAGAAAATTCTGAAAAACGATCCGGAATTAAGTTCCGAACAAAATCAATCCATTAAAAATTATTTTATCCAAAATCATAAAGAAAAGTTTATTTGGAGCCGGATTGGATAAAAAAATTGCGTTAAATTTTGTCATTTAACGCAATTATATTTAAAGATTAAATTAATCGAGCGGCTTCCGCCCCGAAATGATATTAAATAAAACGATAATTACCGCAATTACTAATAGAATGTGAATAAGATTTCCCATTCCCATTCCATCACCTATGCCTACAAGACCCAGTACCCAAATAATGATACAAACTACGGCAACTAACCAAAGAATACTTCTCATAATTTCCGATTTTTGTTAATAATAAATGAAAGTTACAAATTTCTCACCACATGACAAAAATCACATTCTGAATATTTTAGTTTCAAATGAGATTTGCATGGATAATCTGATCTTCAGAACTTTAAACCCTATTCTTATAAATTAAATAAAATTTTAGACTTTTTTATTTGCGCAACCAATTAGTTTCTCATATATTTGCAACTAATTGGTTTCTTATTTAAATAAATCATGATGAAAAGAGACATATTTCAAGCAATTGCAGACCCTACACGCAGGGCGATTTTAGTATTAATCGCAGCTCAAGCGTTAACCCCCAATGCTTTGGCGGAAGAATTTGATATGACGCGACAAGCGGTTTCCAAACACATTAAAGTTTTAAAAGAATGTGATTTAATTAATCAAAAGCAGGAAGGCCGTGAGATTTATTATCAGTTAAAAATTGAAAAAATGAAAGAAGTTGACAAATGGATTGAACAATTCAGAAAAATATGGGAATCCAAATTTAACCAACTCGACGAAGTACTATTAAACTTAAAATCAAAAAAATGAACACAAATCTTTTATTTGAATTTTCCGTAAATAAGGAAAATAATACGATTGAAATTCAACGTGAATTTGATGCAAACCTTGATCTGGTATGGAAAGCCTGGACGACTCCTGAGCTTCTTAATCAGTGGGAAGGACCTAAACCCTGGCGTTCAGAAACCAAAACCATGGATTTTCGTGAAGGCGGATTCAGGCTATATGCCATGGTAAGTCCTGAGGGTGAGAAACACTGGGGAAGAATTGATTATAAAAAAATTGAAATCAAAAAGAGAATTTTGGAAACCAAAACCTTTTGTGATGAAAATGGAAATATTCAGCCGCAAATACCTCATTCTCTTTGGAACAATCTTTTCAGTGAACAAGAAAATAAATCGACTGTCAATATTCTGATTCAATATGAAAATGCTGAACATATGGAAGCCATAGTAAAAATGGGGTTCAAAGAAGGAATGGCGGTTGTTGTGAAAAATTTAGACGAATTATTGTCAAACTTAAAAAATGAACAAAATGAAAAATTTAGCATTTGATTTTACGGTCAATCAATCCAATAAAACCGTAAGAGTAACAAGAGAATTTGCAGCTGACAAAAATAAAGTCTGGTCGGCTTGGACGGAGAAAGAAATTTTAGATCAATGGTGGGCTCCAAATCCTTGGAAAGCCGATACCAAAAGTATGGATTTCCGTGAAGGCGGAAAATGGATTTATGCAATGCGCGGTCCCGAAGGTGAAGAACATTGGTCATTGGCACAATATATTTCCATCCAGCCTAAAAATTATTTTAAAGCAATGGATGCGTTCTGTGATTCGGAAGGAAATATAAATGAAGACTTTCCTCAAGCCCGGTGGGATGTTTCTTTCCAAGAAAAAAATGAAAATACTTTGGTAATAATTCAACTGAATTTTGAAACTCTGGAAGATTTAGAAAAATTAGTTGAAATGGGATTCAAGGAAGGATTTACAATGGCAATGGAAAATCTGGATGAAATATTTGCCAACAAATAATTAATTGAAATAAAAATGCCTGATTTCTCAGGCATTTTTATTATACTATTTTCTATGTCAATTTTTAGCCGGGAGAATTTTCCCTGAAACTTCTCCAAATCCGACTCTTTTCCCATCCTTTTCACACCATCCGCGCATGATCACGGTATCATTATCTTCTATGAATTTTCGTTCAGAACCATCTTTTAATTTCAGCGGTTTACTTCCGCTCCATGTCAATTCCAACATGGATCCAAAAGAATCTTCCGTTTGTCCACTGATCGTTCCACTTGCATACATATCCCCTGCTTCCAGATTACAACCGTTTACAGTATGATGCGCCAATTGCTGCGCCATATTCCAATACATAAATTTGAAATTGGATGTACAAATCAGATTTTCACCTGCAGAATCATTTGCAATCAATGTTTGTAAATGAATATCAAAATTTTTCTTTCCTTCGAATTTCAGATAAGGTAAAACTTCCGGCTCTTGCGCCGGCCCTTCTACTCTAAACAGATTTAAAGCTTCCAATGTTACAATCCAAGGCGAAACAGACGAACCAAAATTCTTTGCCAAAAACGGCCCTAATGGTACATATTCCCATTTCTGAATGTCGCGTGCACTCCAATCATTGAATAATACCAATCCGAAAATATGGTCTTCAGCTTCTTCAACAGAAACCGATTCGCCCAAATCCGTATAGGAATTGGTAATAAAAGCAATTTCCAATTCAAAATCTAATCTTTTACTTGCCCCGAAAACCGGCTTTTCAGCATCGGGCGGCATGGTTTGTCCTTTAGGTCTGTGAATCGGTGTTCCCGAAATCACGATGGATGAAGCACGCCCATGATAGCCTACCGGCAAATGTTTCCAATTGGGTAAAAGTGCGTTATCCGGATCGCGGAACATCTTCCCGACGTTGGTTGCATGTTCTATACTACTATAAAAATCGGTATAATTGGGTACGTGAACCGGTAACTGCATGGAAACATTGTGAATACTGTGAAATGCTTCCTTCTGCGTTTCTTCGTCTTTTGATAATTCGGAATTTTCCAATAATAATTTCTGAATATGCTCACGGACCGGAACCGTAACTGATTTTCCAAGCGAAATAAATTCATTCAAAGTAAAAGCTTCAAACACATTTTCTCCCAAATTAAACTCATCAAAATAGCCGTTTTCATATAAAACCGCCAAATTGATGACCGTATGCCCGATTCGGGTTACACAGGCAATTTCTTCGTCAGCAAAAATCGCTACACCAAAGGGAATATTATGAATCGAAAAATCGGAATGTTCGTCGTAAGAGATGAATGATTTCATTTTTTTTTGATTTAAATTTCGGATTCCAAAAGTAAGGATTTAAACCTTAACGGACGAATAAACGAGTGTCAAATCTGAAAGGTTCCGTTTTTTTGATTTTGACTTTTCCTATGTTTTTGTGTTGGGAATTGATCAGATAATTAAATTCTCCCTGAACCACCATCGACGGGACTTTCAAAACCATTTTGTTGGACTTTCTCACGAAATCATTTCCGATTTGCTGGGTTTCATTCATCGACAATTGATCACGCCAATCATCGGGTAATTCTTTTTTGGATAATTCATGGATTTCTTCGTCGGGAATTTCTATATAAATCAATTCATAATCTTTCGGAACAATTCCCAACGGCATATGTACTGCTACTTCGGTCATGCACAGCGAAATATTTTGTCCGGTATAAACCAATGCTGTTCCTTTGGAATTCCACCGGCCACCGGCAATTTCAGCTCCCTTTCCCGAAAGGTCATGTGAATATTGTGAACGGCTAAGACGATAGACAATCATGCCAGAATCCCATGTTCTATGCGCGTGAGCTCCTCTTCCAGTATGGAAATCCCGAATACATTATCTAAAAGATCTTTGGGCTTTAAGTTTCCAAGTGCCAAATTGGAGATGTCCAACCAGGCATCAAAGTTCTGTTTATCTCCAAAGATTTCTACTCCTCTCTGATACAAAAGAGAAATCTGCAAAATCTTTTCTGACTGCAAAGCATCAAAGTTTTTATCCTCTTTTTTATAACGCTGTAAAGTCCGCTCTGATAAATGCAGAAATGAAGACCACTCCTCCATAGAAAAAGGATACTGAGCAACCATAGACTGGAATTTTTCAAACTCTATACCTCCCCTTATGACCCTCATCAACACAGTTTTGTTTCCTATAGTCAAATCACCGGTACGGCTATAGGCAACAGCAGGTTCTCTTAAAAAATTATCCTTTTCTTTTTTCATACTCCAAATTTAGACAAATTTCTTTGGATTAACGACAAATGTCCAAATTTTTTACCAATTTATTTCTGTTTTTCCTATTGATTTTAAATAGTTATTGGCTTTTGAGAACGGTTTACTCCCGAAAAATCCGTTGTGAGCCGAGAATGGCGAAGGATGTGGTGAATTGATTACAAAGTGTTTGGAAGCATCAATTATACTTCCTTTTTTCTGCGCATAGGCTCCCCATAGGATAAAAACAAGCTTCTCCTTTTCATCTGATAATTTCTGAATAGCAGCATCTGTAAATTCTTCCCAACCTTTGTTTTGATGTGAACCTGCTTGCGCTGCCCGGACAGTCAGAGTTGCATTCAACAAAAGAACTCCTTGATCTGCCCATCTTTGAAGATTTCCGCTTTGCACAGGCAAAATGTCCAAGTCCGAATGCAATTCTTTAAAAATATTTTTCAGGCTGGGTGGCTGTCTGATTCCTTCCGGAACCGAAAAACTCAAACCATGCGCCTGCCCTGCTCCATGATAGGGATCCTGCCCTATTATCACCAGCTTCACTTCATCAAATGGTGTATGCTCAAAAGCGGAAAAAATTTGTTTTCCGGGCGGATAAATCTGCTGGGATTCATATTCATTTTTTACAAAACCCACTAAATTTTTAAAATAAGGTTTTTCAAATTCATCCTTTAAAACTTCTTTCCAAGAAGGTTCAATTTTCACATTCATCTATCCTGATTATTTATTTCCAAATATAGTTTAATTTTGCACCGATGCAGGTATCTGAACAGACTTTACAAGACTTGGAATTTCCAAAAATTTTGGAAAAAATAAGTGAATTTGCTTTCAACGAAAGGACTTCTCAATTGATTTTGGATTTAAAACCCTATGAAAATCATGATCATTTGGTTCAGGATTTATTTGCTACGAACGAATACCTTTCTAGTTTCGAGAGCGGAAATCGCATTCCTTTTTCCGAATTCTTTTACATGAAAGAATTTCTGCCGCGTTTGGAAATTGAAAATTATTACCTGAATGCCGAACAATTCTTTCAAATCAAATCCAATTCAATTCAAATCAAAGAAATAACCAAATTCTTTACAGAATTTGAAACCTATTATCCTATGCTAAATTCTTTGGTTTCAGAAGTTCATTATGAAAAACAAATTGTCAAAGAAATCGAATTGGTTTTTAACCGGCATGGTGAGATCAAAGATGATGCAAGCCCCGAACTTTTTGAAATCCGAAAACAAATAAAACAAGTCACAGCCAGAATTTCCGATTTATTCAAAAAATCAATTGTCCATAACAGCCAGTATTTAGATGATATAAAAGAAACTGTTATTGATGATAAAAGAGTTTTGGCCGTGATTTCATCTGTCAGAAAACGTGTGAAAGGAAGATTTCTAGGCACTTCCAAAACGGGCTCTATTTCGTTTATAGAACCGGAATCAGTCTTAAAATCCAATAGAGAATTAGAAGAATTAAAAGAAGAAGAAGCCAAAGAAATCATCAAAATTCTTCGTCATTTAACTTCGATTATCGCTACTCATAAAGAACTGTTGGTGGAATATGAAGAACTGCTGGAATACTTTGATTTTACACAGGCAAAAGCAGAATTCGCACTCCAAATAAACGCTGTTTTACCCCAACTCAAAAACGAAATCATCCTGAATTTGGTGGATGCTTATCATCCTTTGCTTTTTCTTTCTAACAACGAAAAGAAATTAAAAACGATTCCCCAATCTTTAAAACTGGATAAAAACCAACGCATCATCATCATTTCCGGACCCAATGCGGGAGGGAAAAGTATCACGTTGAAAACCATTGGTTTGAACCAATTGATGATTCAAAGTGGGATTTTGATTCCGGTTCATCCCAAATCGGAAATTGGTTTTTTTGATAAAATCTTTACCGACATTGGCGATAATCAATCCATTGAAAACCAATTAAGCACTTATAGTTATCGTTTAAAACAAATGTCTTATTTCATTAGAAATGTGGATAAAAATACTTTACTTTTGGTGGATGAATTCGGAACAGGTTCTGACCCCGAATTAGGTGGAGCTCTTGCAGAAGTTTTTTTTGAAGAATTTTATGAACGAAAAGCATTCGGGATTTTTACCACGCACTATACCAACATCAAAATCGCAGCGGAAAATTTGTCGGAAGCCATCAATGCGAGTATGCTTTTTGACGAAAAGTCGTTGAATCCGTTGTACAAACTGGAAATCGGTCAGGCAGGAAGTTCGTTTACATTTGAGGTGGCGGAGAAAAACAAAATTCCTTTCCGGTTAATTAACCGGGCAAAAAAGAAAGTAGAGCAGGATAAAGTCAGGTTGGACAAGACTATTTTGAAACTTCAACAGGAGAAATTCCAGATTCAGAAAACAAAGGATCAGGTAGAAGAATTAAAGCAAACTTCGGAATCACAAAGCAAGGAACTGGAATCTACCCATGAGAAAATCAGAGAAAAACTGGTTGACTTTCAGCTTTTGTATGACAACGAACTGAAATCACTTCAAGCCGGAAAAAAAATGAATGATTGGGCCGATGATTATTTGAAATCCAAAAACAAAAAGAAACTGATCGGTGATTTTTTGAAATGGGTAGAAATGGAAAATTCTAAAAAGACAGAAAGCCAATCCTCTGAAAAAGAAAAGGAGAGAGTTATCCAAAAAGAAGTCAAAAAAGAATTAAAGAGAAATCTGCAAACTATAAAAGTTGAAAAGAAAAAATTAGAAGAAAAAAAAGAAAAGGAAGTTCAAAAATCAATCGAGAGTTTGAAAAAAGGCGATCGTGTTAAAATCAGAGACAGCAATAGTGTGGCAACGGTTGAGAAGATTGAAGGCAAAACCATACTGTTAAATTATGGTCAATTTACCGCAAAAGTTTCTATATTTGACGTTTATAAAATTTAACAATAAAGGGAATATGAAAAAAAATGTACTGTTTGCAGCCTTATTATTTGCAGCAATGGGAAATGCGCAAGAAAAGGTTAACAAAGAAGAACTGCAAAAGATTGCAGATGAAGCCCAGTTGAAATATGAAGAAGCAAAGGTTTACGAAGAATTGAACATAAAACCTTACCATAGTTTTCCTGAGGAAGTTTCTTATGAAGGTGTAAACTCAGTGGGAATTCATGAATATTTATATATAGATAGTCAAACACAGATAAATTCTATGAATGTCGATTATTTATATGATAATGCTATACCAGGTGTAGCTGTTACAGGTTCTGGTTTTCGAGCTTATATCTGGGATGGAGGAGCAATCAGAACCACACATCAAGATTTCGAAGGCCGGGCAACCAACATTCAAACTACGGGCTCCGGATCTCACTCGACTCCGGTTGCGGGTGTAATTATAGGTGCAGGGATAAATCCTTCTGCAAAAGGGATGGCATATCAGGCCAACATTTTTGGGTACAATTATACCAATAACCTTCAAGAAATGATGCTTGCTTCAAATTCTGAAGAAAATGAAAATTATATGATTTCAAACCATTCATATGGTTCTTTGGCAGGGTGGTATTTTAATGATAGTAATTCAACTTGGTATTGGTATGGATACCCGAATATTTCTCCAACAGAATCTGTATTGTTTGGATTTTACACTTCTACAGATGCTTCATGGGATAACCTAGCATACAACTCACCACAACATAGCATGTTTAAATCCTCAGGTAATAATCGAACCGAGGGGCCAAATGCCACTGTGGATCACTATGCTTATGCGGCTGATGGCTCTTGGGAATTTTTCACAGGCGTAAACCGTCCAAATGACTGTACCACTCAAGGTGGATACGATTGTATTTCATTTGCAGGGTCTGTGGCAAAAAACATCATTCTGGTTGGAGCTATTAATCCGTTGGGCGGTAATCACCGATATGAAGAGCCTTCAGATGTTGTAGCGACTTGGTTTACCAGTTTTGGGCCTACAGATGACGGACGGATAAAACCGGATGTAACAGCAGTTGGTTCAACCGTTATTTCTGCTAGCGGAAGTGGCGATACCCAATATGGTGCCAACGCCGGAACTTCCTTTTCCTCTCCCGCTGCTGCAGGAGTTGGATTATTATTACAACAAGTTAAAAACGAAGCAGATGGGGGCTACCTCCGTTCCGATATGATGAAAGCTTTATTGACTCATACAGCATTTGAATCCGGAGCCTCATTGGGACCTGATTATCAATTTGGTTATGGATTGATTAATGCTTTTGGCGCAGCTGAAACATTATTGAATGTCAATGAAAATGCAATGGTAAGTGACTTAGTTTTAAATAATGGTGGAACTTATACCGTAGAAGTGGTTGCCACAGGTGATGAACCTTTAAAAGCCTCTATTGCTTGGTTGGATCCTGCCGGAACACCACTACCGGAATTGACTTTAAACGATAGAACTCCTATGTTGGTCAATGATTTGGATCTGCGGATCACCAACGGTGGGGATACTTTTTACCCTTGGAAATTAAATCCGGACTCACCAGCTGCAGCTGCAACACAAGCCGATAATACAGTGGATAATCTAGAACAAGTTTTCGTTCAATCCCCGGTTGCCGGTCAAACTTACACTATCACAGTGAACCATAAAGGAACACTTACCAATGGTTCACAAAATTTTGCTTTGGTAATCACAGGAGTTGATTCACCTATGGGAACTGCCGATGTAAACCTTGAAGATATTGTGGCTATTTACCCCAATCCGGTTATGGATAAATTAAATATCCAATTGAGCAAACAATTGAAAAATGCAGAAGTAAAAGTTTTCAATCAAATGGGACAAATCGTGTATGGACAAAAATTTGATTCGATGAAAAACAAAGAATCAATCGATTTCAAATCCTTACCTACAGGAGTGTACATGGTCTATATCAAATCTGAAGAAGGATTGATCACGAAAAAAGTAATCAAAAAATAATTCAAACTAAAATAAGAAAGCCCGGTAATCCGGGCTTTTTTTATGCATTAATTTCTTATTGAAATTAGATTAAAACAATTTATAGGTAATTCCCCAGAATACACTGAAATTAATCGGTCCTATATCTTTCCCGTATCCCGGAATGACCAATGGATCCAATCCTTCCTGCTTTTTGCTACCCAAATAAATCTCCGGTCGCACCAAAACATCGGCGTAAAAATTACTGATTAACCGCACTCGTGCACCACCTACGACTTCCACCCAATAAGCACTGACATTTTCTTCGGGCAAACTTCCATATTCGTCCACTTGATTTCCTGAAATCCGTATCGGATATTGATTAACAGTTTGTTTGTATGCTGCATAGGCAAATCTGGCGCCGGTATAAAAACCGGAAGAAGCATCTTCATAATCTTGCGAAATAAACCAATTAAATCCCAATTTAAAATACAAACCGTTTACATCTATATTCCAATCAAGTTCGTCATAATGATTCTTTTCAAACCCAACTTCTGCCACTGCATTCCATTTTTTATATACTTTGTAGGAAACCATCGCCTGCCCTCCTTGTTTATCCGTAAAAAAAGACATGGCCGGATTAAACAAATCCACACCCAGAAATAAATTGCCCGTTCTTTTCTTTGGAATCAGCAAACTATCTTTAATTGAATTGGATTCCTTCACCAGCGCATCGGCATCCAAAGAAACCGAATCCTCCTGCGCCATTACCGGAATCGCACCCAAATTAATTGCTAAGCCTAATAAATAAATTGGTAGTCGTTTCATCTTTTAATTCGTTTGATTCATCGGGTTCTATAGCCTGAATATGATTAAATGTCGTCGTATATCCCAAATCTTCATAGACAACTCTAAAACCGCAAGCTTTTGAAACATACTCGGTTTGGGTAGTATAATTGACAGTCAGAATATCACGGTCGGTATTACTTCTCCTCCTCAATCTGAAAAAAGTCTGAGATTCATCCAAACCACCCAACGGCAGCTTGATACTATCGGTAAAAACTTTCAAATAAATCGTATCCGGATTTTCAAAACCTACTGTGGAAGATGCTTCTATGGTCAATGTATCCATTTGATTTTCAGTGTCCAATGTATTTCGGAATACAACCGTCAGATAGGGAGTCCCTTCGCCAACACAAACATCATCTTCCTCACAGGAAACCGCAAAAATAATGGGAATAATTATGCCAAAAATTAAATATCTTTTCTTCATAATTCTAATCTATTCGCTCCAAAAGTACAACATTTTCCACATGATGCGTCTGCGGAAACATATCGACCGGTTGATTTTTTTTGATGACGTATTTCTCTTTCATCAATTCCAAATCTCTCGCTTGCGTAGCCGAATTACAACTCACATAAACAACCTTTTCCGGATGAATCCTCAAAATGGTTTCCACCACATTTTTATGCATTCCGTCACGAGGCGGATCGGTAATCAACACATCTGGATGACCATTATGGATGATGAATTCATCGGTAAAAATATCTTTCATGTCACCACAATAAAACGTACAATTTTCGATTCCATTTCGTCGTGCATTTTCCTTTGCAGCATCTATGGCTTCCTGAACGGCCTCCACGCCAATTACTTTTTTTGCCTTTTTGGAAACGAATTGGGCGATGGTTCCCGTTCCGGTATATAAATCATAAACGGTTTCATCTCCTGTTAAACCGGCAAAATCTCTTGTGATTTTATAGAGCTCATAGGCTTGTTCGGGATTGGTTTGATAAAAACTTTTCGGACCGATTTTAAATTTCAGATCTTCCATTTCTTCCATGATGTGATCTTCTCCGGAAAAAATTTCGATTTCCAAATCATAAATCGAGTCGTTACCTTTTGGATTGATGGCGTACAACAAAGAAACAATCTGTGGAAATTTCAACTTTAAATTCTCCAAAAAAGCAATCCGTTTTTCTTTTTCTTCTCTGAAAAACTGAACCAACACCATGAATTCACCTTTTTGGTTGGAACGGATCATCAGCGTCCGTAAAAAGCCCTCCTGATTTTTCAAATCATAAAAATCATATCCGTTTTCGTTCGCAAATTGTTTGGCTTCAAGACGAATGGCATTGGAGGGTTCTTTTTGGAGATGACATTCTTTGATATCGAGCACTTTGCTCCATTGTCCGGGAATATGAAAACCAAGCGCATTCCGGTCATAGGTTTCGTCCGTGTTTCGGATTTCCTCCAAAGTCAACCATCGGGAATTTGAAAATGTATATTCCAATTTATTCCGATAATAATAATCATTGGCCGAGCCCAAAATCGGCGTAATTTCCAGGTTTTCAAATTTCCCGATTCGTTTCAGGTTGTTTTCCACTTCATCTTGTTTGAATTTCAATTGGGCATCATAACTCAGGTTCTGCCATTTGCATCCGCCACAAACCCCAAAATGCTCACATTTCGGATCTACTCTGTATTCCGATTTACGAAGAATTTCTACGGCCTTCCCTTCCAAATAACTCGATTTCTTTTTGAAAACCGAAACATTTACGACATCGCCCGGAACGGCATCCTGAATCAAAACCGTTTTTCCGTCGGGAGATTTTCCTATGGACACGCCCTTTGCTCCGGCACGAAGCACTTCTATGTTTTCCAGAAAAATTTCTTTTCGCTGTTTTCTTCCCATGGCGCAAAGATAATTCAATAATAATTTGAATTCGTTCAAAATAAAACTGCCCGGAAAAACCGGGCAGTATCTATTAATTAACTATGAAAACTTTACTTCTTCCATACTTTAAAGGTTTCGACTTGTCCGTTTTCAAGTGTTGCTTTAAAAATATAAGCACCCGGAGAAAGTTGTTGAGTCGAAATACTTGTATTTGAAGCATTCAAACTTTGTTCTGATATTCGTTGTCCTGCCAGATTGTAAATTTCGACTTTCGTCAGGTTTTTATTTGAAACGATGTTCAATTGATCTTTAACCGGATTTGGATAATAGGCGAATTGGGCAGCAACCGGATTATTTGTGGTCAATAATTCATCACATTCACCCAATAATTTGTAAACCAAATCTTTGTTGTTTGCTGTGGACCAATTTCCTCCGCTATTCAACGCAACCGGTAATCCGATTATATTTTGCGAAGTCGATTCCATGGCAAATGCATCTGTCACTATTTCCATCCAATACTTTCCTCCCGCTAATTCTACCGGTTCGTTTAATTCAACGGTGTATTCGTGTCCCCAAAAACTTGTTCCATCCCAACTTCCGGTACTGATGTCGTCTATGATGGTTCCGTCCACCGTAAACAATTCGCTTCCGGGCAATCCTTCATCATCCGAATAAAATTTGAATTGGAAGGCAGTCGAATAGTTAATGGTAATCGGTTTCACTTTGTAAATCACAAATTCTGTTCCTTCCGGCACATCTATATCAACCGCCATCTGATAAGTTGAAGTTGCATATCCGTCTTCATGACCATTTCCTAAAACTTCCTGCATACAAGCAATTGGGCTGACGACCGTTACCTCTATTTCGTCATAAGCATCGTTTTCAACTGAAGTCGCACGAACTGTTGCCACTCCTACTTCAACTCCCGTCACCAGTCCATTTTCATCAATTGTAATCAAATCTTCACCTTCGGTAATGGACCAAATAACTTCCTGGTTTTCTGTACCAAAAACTTCTGCTTGCAAAGCCAATGTTTCTCCTACCAAAACAGAAGCATCAGTTCCATCCACAGTCGTGATCAACACCGGCATAAGCGTACAATTTCCGGATACATCAAAAACAGCATCAAAACCTCCGTCTGCCAATTTTCTCCATCCGTTTCCGTCTAAATAATCAATTTGATAATCGCCGCCAATAGTTCCGTAAACAGTTATATCCCAATATACCGAACCACCGTTTGCAGCAGTTGCCAAAGGTTGCATCCAGTACGTTCCTTGGCTTAGCGTAAGGGTTTCCGGCAGATTTAATTCTACTTCATATTGGAATTGTCCGAAATCCCAGTCTCTCACAAATTTTTGAGAAGACGGAACCAAGTTTGTCAAAGTGATCATTTCTTCACCCGGCATTTCTCCGTGTTTGTTTTTAAATATTTTCAAATCAAATGAAGTCAAATCAACATTTGCCGGCGAAATAACGCTCAAACGAACCGTTCCCAACTCAAACTGAACTCCAGATTCCACCACAAAGTCGTCTGCACCTTTTGCTCCGTTGTTTTTTGTGATGTTGTAACCCAAACCGAAAATCATGGATTCATGTCCTTGTGAACATCCGTTTTCCCAAACATTTACACGGATTTCGTCAGATAAAACACCGTCTTCATGGGTTGCTCTGATGATGGCAAATCCTTCTTCCCATCCTGTCACCAATCCATTTTCATCCACAGAAACGACATCACTTCCTTCTTCTACAGTCCAAGTCACATATTGGTCAGCTTCAGCCGGTAAAACCGTAGCAAGTAATTGAAGCGTTCCGCCTATTTCGAAAATATCCGGATACACTTCGTCCAACGTAGAAACCGTTAAACTTTCCGCTTCTACCTCGCTTTGCTGGTTGGTGATGTTTACATCAATTGTATCAAAAATAGAAGAATTCTCTGCCGAATGTGCTTTTACCGTTACCACGGTATTTGAAGCGGTTGCCGTAAGTAATCCGTTTTGGTCGATGCTGGCAAAGGTTTCGCCCTCTGTAATACTCCAAACCACTTCCTGACTTGCTTCTTCCGGAGAAACGGTTGCTACCAATTGTAAGCTTCCGTTGTCCACCGTGATTTCCGGTGCTACTCCTCCTTCTGTTGTGATTTCAACGGTTTCGGCAGCCGGAATAAATAGATTTAGTTTTTTCACGGACAATTTTCCTAATCCCGAATCCATAAACGCCAAAGCCAGATTCCCCATACTATCTACCGCAAGTGAGTTAAAAGTCGCCTGATTTTCAGAAGCATATCCTGTCCCTGCCTGGTACCATGAGTTTGTATCTCCATCATACGCCATCACTAAATTCCGAAGGAAAGCAGCGTCTTCCCAAATACTCAATGCGATGTAAACAATCCCGTTTGCGCCTACAGCAATGCTTGTATGCTGTACACTGAAATCCGTAAAATTTTCCGGCCCTAATTGTGTCCAAGTTGTTCCATCAAATTTTTTCGCATTTAGTTTATATCCTCCTGCACCACTTGAAACATAAGCTACATACAAATTGTTTTCACTATCAATGGTCAGGGAGGAATTGTAATTTTCAGAATTTGCAGCCGCAGCCAAATCAACGATTCCGCCTACTGGTTGCCAATTATCGGAAGAAGTAGCGGTTTCATCATTTTCATAAACGTGCAAATACCCGTTGTTGTTAAAACTCACATAGACTTTTCCATTGCTTCCGGCAGCCATATCCAGATAGGTTGGCGATCCGTTTGTGAATCCGGTATTTCCGACCTGAACCCAAGCTCCGTCCACAAATTTTTTGATTGTTCCGTTGTTTTCGTTATTGGCTGCAAATAAAACATCATTAAAAGAAAAAGTAGATGAATTATAGTTCATCTGTGCATCTGTTACATTAGGCAAATCCTCCCAAGCACCGTTTACGAACCTTCTTGCTTCATGTCCCATATCCGGCCAACCTGCCTGATTGAAAAAATAAGGAATCCCATTGCTATCGACAGAAAGCGAATTATAGGTAGCATAGCCCGGTGTCATGCCCGGCACTCCTCCCAGATAACTCCATTCCGTTCCATCGAATTTTTGGACGGATCCTTTGGCTACCGAAGCATCATAATAGCCGATTACCAAATGATCTTCCTGGTCATACACCAATGAATTTCTTCCCACTCCGCCTTCTGAAATTCCCAGCGGATTTCCGATCGGTTCCCATACTTGCGCCTGTATTTCCTGAATGAAAACACTCCAAAGAAACACATAAAAAAATAGTGATTTTCTCATATTTGTTGCTAATTATTTTAATTTAGAATAAATATAAATTATAATTTTTGGCGAAAGTAAGTTGAGAAAAAACAAAAACCAGCTAAAAACCTACACAATACTTTACTTCGTGAGAAATATCAGCTACACAACGTCTACTCATAATTGATTTACAATTACTTACGAAATCAAATCAATCCAATTATAAATGTCAGCTTCCGACGGAATACGAAGTCTTTTCCGGATTCGGTATTTTTTATTCTGAACGGTACGGGGTTCTATGGAACTCAGTTTAGCAATATCCTTGGTTGAAATATTCAATTTTAACAAGGCACAAAACTCTATTTCGGATTTTGATAGCTGTGGATTGATTGCCAGTAATTTATCGGAGAAACCGGGAAATGTCTGGTCAAAGCTGTACATAAATGCCGGATCGTCTTTTTTCGCCATTTCCAACAGATGATGATAGGATTCCTGAAGTTTCTCTATCGGAACATCGCGGCTTCGCTTTTTCTTTAATTTGAAATAAATTAATCCGGCAATTGAAACAAACAGAATTCCAGCCAATCCCCAAATCCAATTGTTAGGAAAAGAATCCGATTCCTGCTTTTTCTCGCGGTCTATTACTTTTTGAAGCGAATTGTATTTTCCTTTCAAAATATTGATTTCCAACTCTTTCAATTTATTTTCATACAAAATAACACTGTCCGTATTCCCCTTTTTTCCAAACACGTCTATCATAGCCGTATAAACTTCCTTTGCATTTAATTCCACACCAATTTTCTGACTGATTCCCATGGATTTATAGAAATAATCCAGTGCTTCTTCGTAATTCTTTTTTTCAACTTTTACCTTTCCAAGCACGAAATAATTCATCATCATGATTTTGTCGTCCACCGCATCTTTTGGTTTTAGTTGAATGGATTGATTGGCATAATAAGCAGCGGAATCTATATCAAACAGCAAATAAAGGGTTGAAACATTTGAATAATTCACATACTGAAACCGGTTTATATCTTCCGGATTTTGCAAAGTTTCATAACTTTTTATGGCCTGAAGCAACTTTTTTACTGCCATTTCCGGCTCACCTTTGTCTGAATATACATTGGCAAAACTGTTCAAAACATTGGCTTTTGCAAAGAAAATCCTAGGATTCCGGGAAGTCTCATTGTCCAGTGTTTCATAGGCTATGTTCAGGTTTTGCAAGGCTTTTTCATGCATTCCGTTGATGGAATAGGCTTCCGCCAGATAAATATTGGCCATCGCCTGCGAATACAAATCTTTGAATCTTTTTGCCTGAACCTGAAGAATTTCAGCCCCGGTCATCAAATCACCCAACTGGTTTTTGCTGTAAAAATATTTGCATTTCCGATCCAAAATTATCAGTTCCGCCAACGTATCTTTCTGTGCCCGGGCTTCTGATAGAATTTCGTCAAACTGCCGGTATGCAGCATCTAAATTCTCCTGAAACAACTTCCCGTTTTCATCTAATTTAGAACGAAGCCCGGACGAAACGGATTGCCCTAAAAGAACCGGTATAAAGACAAAAAAAACAATAAGAAAAGCCCATCTGACCTGTGCTTTTTTTTCATTTCTCCCCGACCATTTACCTGACATTTTTTTTCCTATTTGTTTGATTTCTTTGCCTATGCAAATATACAGGATAATTTAAATTCGTTCTAAATAATTAAACCTCGGATTCCTCAAAGTTTCATCAATTTATACTAATAACTTATGCTAATTTTGAATCCAATGAAAACACTGATTATAGCTGACGTACAAAACAATTTTCTAAAAAACGGAAGTTTAGCCGTTCCCAACGGAAATGACGTTATTCCGGTCATCAATAAAATCCAAAATGACTTTGCATTAATTGTTGCTACCAAGAGTAGCATCCGGAAAATCATAAAAGCTTTGCGGCGGAACGTCCCGGAAAAAATAGATTTGAAATCTACTTCATCCTATATTAATAATTAAAAACTCCCTACAAGACCAATCTGCCCTGCCCCCAAAGTCAGATTCCATTTGACTTTCCGGTTATCTTTGATTTTAAATCCAAAATCATCCACTTTATTTCCATAACGTTTATTTCGTTTGAGAAAACTGTCTACTCCTTCTACTATCGCAACACTCATGACTAAACTTAATGTGACATCTGTAAACCAATGCGCTCCTTCCCAAAGCCGGGAAACCGGTGTGATAAGTCCGACCGCATAGAGTCCTCCTTTGATCCAATAACTGTCAAATTGTTTGGACAAAGCATAAATCGTAGTGGTAGATAACATCGTGTGCCCTGATGGAAAAGAACCATAGGCCTGTCCGCCTCTAAACAAACGAAACTGATTTTGCCCTTTATCCAGATTCGGCCTACCTCTTCCGACTACAGTTTTCATGGTTTGTTGCGCTATACCGCCAATCACAGAAGAAGTGACCAATAAAACACCTGTTTCCCTGATCTCTTCGTTGTCCGTAAATAATCCGACCAAATAAACTCCCGCAGTCAGGCTGTAATTTGCTTCAGGCCGACCGAAAACCCAGCCAAATTCTTTTACTACCCCCGGGATATCATCGGATTGATCTATAAAAAATTCACTGATTTCCTCATCTGCCAAATACAAAATCGCCAATCCCGCTGTGGTAGCTCCTGCCACGATGAAATCATCTTTTTGCCAACGGGCAGGTTGCGTAAAACCATTGACCGTCCCTCCTAAAATAGAAACTGCATCGTATTTGAAATTCTTCCATAATTTATTTTGGGTTTTCGTACGGACTGAATCTTGAATTATTGAAACACTGTCGTTTTGCGAAAAAACCAACACACAGAAAAAAAATGGTATGATTGAAAAAATTGTTTTCATTAAAATCTAAAAATTGAATCCTAAACCAAAAGCCAATCGGTTGCCTTCCTCCGAATGAAACAAACTCAAATTCAAACTGGTCATTTCTGCCGCATTTAACCAAATTCCACCTCCAAATGAAGTATGCCATTTGTCCGAATCCTCTCCTTTATTCCAAACTCGTCCATAGTCAAATCCACCCAAGATACCATATTTCACAGGAATAAACCCCTTTCCGGAACCAATCAGCAACCTCAAATCCGAACTCTGGAAATAGGAGGTTTTTCCCAGAAAACGTTCATTCCGAAGTCCGCGGATTCCCTCATCTCCACCTATCGTTGCACCTTGGAAAAACTCAAATTCATCATTTAAAATCCATTTTCCCTTGAATAAAGTTGAAAATACCAATTTTCCGCTCGGAATCAATTTATGTGTCAATCCCAAATGCGATTCGATAGTAGCAAAATTCTGTTTCGTTTCTTCCAGATTGACAGTCCAACCGGCTTGGGCGTTAAAGGTAAATCCCAAAGTCGGAAACGCTACATGGTCATAATTTTCATACGAATAGGAAACAGTTGGAGAAGCAAAAAACTGACTGTGAAATACTTCCGGATTCACTTCATTTGAAAGCGAAACAAATCGACCGTCAGTCCGATCGGTTTTAATTCTCTCCAAATCCACTCCTGCTTTGATTTTCGTTCCATATCTTCCGTTTCGCACCAAAGAAGGAGAAAAAGAAAGCGTCTGCATTTTCACTCGGTTGAAATCCATCCCGAATTTTTCATCAAAATTTTCCGTTTCGTTTCCAAATCCAAAATAATTGATGCTGAAATTTGGGCTTGTAAATCTTGCGTCCAGATTGAGATTCCAGTCGGCAATTACATTGACAAATTCGCCTCTGTATTCCAATTCAAAACCGTTCGTGGCGAAATAATACATTCCGTTAAAATGGTGTTTCTGAGAGAAAGGATCTCGGTTGAATTGGTTGATTTCATACGAAAGATTGGCGCCGATTTTTACGCCGTCATCCGGATTATATCCCGCATTGGGCAAAGCAAAAAACGCATTGTATTTGGGTTTATAAAAATCATAATTGTTCAGATTGTAATTATCGGTCAGCCTGAATCTTGCTCCTCCCCGGCTTTCGATCGTATTCTTCTTAGTTTCATAATCGTAAACGACAATTTTTTTTCCATTCTCAATTCGGAACACATCGTTGTTTTGCCCACCAATTATTCGAATTTTAATGTACTTGTTACTTTTTCCTGCCACTTCAAATTCATCATCATCATCCAATCCGTACATCCAGATTTCTTGGGTTAATTCCGGCGAATAAATTCTTTCCGAAACCAATTCATCCCCTTCTTTTTTGATCCGATAAATTTTAACTTCGGTTTCTCCGTTTTCCAAACGATTAATTAGAAATTTGTCCTTTTTATCTGTCCCAATTATCACCACTCTTTTTTGAAGAAAACGATAACGTTCCACCGCCCAATTTACCAACTGACTTCTACGAATTTTTAAATCTTCTATGATTTGTTTCGTGGTTTCATCCTGCACTTCTTCAGGCAATTGCGCAAATGCTTTTTCGATGAGTTCATCGGTCAAATTTTCCTGGATGAATTTCGCCTGTTCCACCCAATCTTTTTCTTCTGCCTTATGAATAAAAGCGATGTCCAACGGATACCCCGATTTGTTCAACCATTTCAAACTTTTAGGTTTCTCATCAAAATGCTGAAAATGACGAATTGCCGGAATGTTCAGCAATAATTTTAATAAAACACCGTCATAACGTGCAAAAACCTGATCTCGGTCACGCGGGATGGGTCGGTACAAATTAATTCCTTCTTGTTTATGTTCTGCCCAGCGCCACTGATCCTGATGCCGGTCCCAGTCTCCCAAAAGCATATCAAATATCCGAGCTTTTATAAAGGCCTGCTCGTCCACTTTTGCTTTTTCATTTTTCTGCAAAGCCAACAGTAAATCCGTCGTGCTGATGATATCATCTGCTTCCCCAAAGCTCGATTCTTTACTCTGCTCGGACATCGGGCGTTTTTCAAGCATATAAAATTCATCCCCGAAATCTTTGTTGAACTTCCCCAAACTATTTTGTTTTGGAACATAAAAAAGTTCCGGATCTGTATGGTTGATTCCCAATGGATCTGATAATTTACTGACTATGAACGGATAAAAAGGGTTAGAAGATGTATAAAAATCATAAAGAAAAACCGATGCTCCGGTTTCTTCAAAATCCTCTTTCATAAATTGTTCCGGATACAAGGATTGCAAAAATCGTGTAGTGTTTTTTTTCAGCGAGCGCATAGAGTATTCTTTTCCGTCTTTATCTGCTAAACGCAACGAATTTGACTGCATCCCTCCCCCTGCTCTCAGCGGCTTCAAACCACTATACAAAGTATCCAATTCAGCAACAGACACGTTGATTTTCATTCCATAGTAATCACGGTATTTCCTTCCGAAAAGCCAATTATGCAATCCGCTTTTATCTGTTAATTCTTTTGGATAAATGGAAGCTGTAATCGTTGAGGAAAAATCTTCCGGATAGTTCGACCCATCTGAATCTGAACTTAATCCATCCTGAATTTTTCTTACAAACAATAGCTTCTCTTCTTGGTTTTCATTCCCGAAATAGGAAATTTGCGCACTTCCATCTTTGTAAATATCCAAAACGGCATATCCTTGCTTTCCGTACGAAAAATCGTTTGGATAGACAGTTCTGACACGATCTGTTTTGGAAGCTGCGCCGCTGATGATTTGTTTGATGTTATCGTGTTCGATATATTGAAGATTATGTTCATGACCGGACAGCACGATGACATTGTCCCGATCAGTAATTTCGGTTTTGATACGGTTGGATAATTCTCTGTATGGTTTGCTGTGAATGTCCTGTGGAATCCCGACCGTTTTTCGAATCAAACTAAACAAAGAGCCGATGACGGGCAACGGGATTTTACCTACGGGATATAATTGTTGTTCTACCGACCAAAGCTGACCGCCGTGAGAACTATTGGACATCAGCGGATGATGGATGGCCAATAGGATGGTTTCATTTTGAAATTTGTTCAATTCTCCTTTGAATTCATCCCAAAAAGCATCACGGGTTTTAATGTCGCAATCATCATTGATGATCGGATAGTTGTCCCAATCCTCCAGATACCATTGGGAATCAATTGCCAGCAAAACTATTTCATCCGTTATTTTCAATCGTTCAATTCCGCAACTTTTACGCGGAAGAAACGATTTTTTATCATTTAAATATTCAGTGACCAATTTTTCCTGTTCCTGTAATCCTTTCAGACCGCTGTACCAATCGTGATTTCCGGGAATAAAAACGGTATTTCCTTTAAATTCTTTCGCGATTTCCAACTGGAAATTCAGTTTTTCTTCAGCCAATTTTCGTTTTTCAACATCTGAAGAATCCGGAATTCCTTTCGGATATACGTTGTCGCCTAAAAATAGGATGGTTGCGTTTTTATCGGAAGACTTTATCCTTTCTTTGAAAAATTTAAGCGTTTGCTGTGATTCGGTTTCTTCGGAATTTCCGGCATCACCAATTAAATAAAAACGATGTGAAAGTTGAGTAGAATCTGAAATATTTTCGATAGGATTTTCTACATTTTTCCCAAATTGAGGAGAGTATGTCGTGCAGGATTGTATCAAAAAAAACAAAAAACCAGTTATCCCGATTGCTTTGCAGAATATAAATTTATTCGATAAAAAAGACATAAATTCGTAGTAGTTAATATACAATTGAATGAATATAGTTCAAAAAGCCGAAAATTTTATTTTCGAGTTATTCAAAGATAAGGTTTCAGACCTACATCTTTACCACAATTTTCAACATATATTTCGTGTAACGCAAGCCGCTATTGAAATAGGAAAAGCTTCAAATGTTTCGGAAGAGGAAATAGAAATTTTGACGCTGGCAGGATGGCTTCACGACGCCGGATACAGCGTTTCGGATGAAAATCACGAAGAACGAAGTGCAGAAATTGCCGGAGAATTTTTACGAAATGAAAATTATCCTCCTGAAAAAATAAAAGAAGTTCAGCGAATTATAATTGCCACGCAGGCGCATCATCATCCCGTTGACTTATTGGAAGAAATTATAAAAGATGCCGATACTTCGCATTTTGCCGAGGAAAATTATGCCGGAATTTCAGAATTATTACGAGCGGAATGGGAATTAACACACAACCAATTTTATACAGATACAGAATGGGCGGAGTTGAACCGAAATTTGTTATTAAATTGTCATCGGTTTTATACGGATTACGCAAAAAATAACTGGAGCAAAGGAAAGGATGAAAACATCGTTTATCTTCAGAAAAGAATTCAAAAACTGAATTCTCCGGAAGAACAATCAAAAGGAAAAAAGAAAGAAAAGGAAGTAAAAGATGACAAATCCTTTCGGGCAATAGATACGATGTTTCGGGTTACGCTTAATAACCATACCCGGCTCAGTGAGATCGCCGATAGCAAAGCCAACATACTTCTTTCGGTCAACGCAATCATTATCACCATCATACTGGGAACCTTAATTCCGAAATTGGATGCGCCTCGAAATGCACATCTCATTTTTCCCACATTTATCCTGATGATGTCCAGTGTGAGCACGATCATTTTTGCCATACTCTCTACTCGTCCGAAAGTTACGGAAGGTTCTTTTACACGCGAACAAATCAAAAACCGGCAGATCAATCTCCTTTTCTTTGGCAATTTTCACAAAATGCCGATTGGCGAATACGAATGGGCAATGAATGATTTGATGAAAGACCGTAATGCGCTCTACAATGCACTGACGAGGGATTTATATTATTTGGGAATTGTATTGAACCGAAAATACCGTCTTTTAAGAATAACCTATGGAATTTTTATGACAGGAATTATCATTTCCGTCATCGCTTTTGTGGTCGCGTTTATAAAATTTGGCTCAGGAGCCGGGATGTCTTAATTTAAACGGGATCCGTATTGATTACTTGGTAATCCGTGTAGATTTTAAGATTTTGATTGTAAATAAATCCTACCCGAAGTGCTTTCAGACCGATGATTCCCTGTAAATCTTCCACATCAAATTTTTCGATTTCCGTTTCAAATAAATTTTTGTGTTGAAGAAGTTTTATATACCCCAAATATTCTTTTTCCTCATCTGAATTCTGATAAACAATAGTCAGTTTTCCTTTTTGGGTTATGCGTTCGTCCGAGTTTTTGATTTTGGCCTTGTCGATGCGTTTTTTAGCAATTTCGTAACGGACGTTGTACGAACCGTCTATATCAAATTGTTTTTCGTCCATCCGGAAACGGATGGAAATCGGTGTGCCAAATACTAAAATCAACGAACTTACTTCCAACTCATTGGGTAAGTTAGGTTGCAATTGACGAAAAAGATTTTCCATTTCGCACATTACCTGCATTTGCCATAAACGCAGATTTTGTAAATAATAAATGTTAAAATCTTTGTCAGGAGCGATGGACGAACCTATGTACATATTATGCTCTACGCCATCCGTTTTAAAACGTTCGTAATAGTGAGGAAAATAAGTTTGCGCTTCTGACTGTTTCTCATCCAGAATTTTAGCTAATTTCTTATTTATCAATGCAATAGATTCATCAAATTCTCTTCTTGCTTTAAAAAAACTACCGGCAAGGGTTCGGTCTTTTTCGAAATAATGATCGATTTCGACCTTGATCTGTAAATCATTTGTGTTTTGTCTGAAGTTATTTAAAACGGGATGTATTTCTGTTCCGATGTAATTCTGTAGGTATTGTTCGGTGTTGGATGTAATGGTATTTTTCAGCTTATCCAAATGATTCTTTAATTCATAAATTTTATGTTCAAACAGAGGCAAACCTGCCTTGTTGAAAATAATTTCAAAGAGATCAATCAAAGTTTCAATTTGTAAAATCAAATCTTTCTGAATGGCTTGGTTTCTCGAAGTAGTCGAACCCTGCACATCTATCTGACCATAAAGCGGATAGACGTCCTGGAAGACAATTTCTTTCAGTGAATATTCCTTGCCTTTATCTCTATTCTTCAAAAATTCAAATGCTTCTTGTTTAAATCTCCACAGAACACTTGGGTGAATCGCCGTATATTCTTTCTGGATAAGGGCTTCGATTTCATTGTCAAGTTCAGCCAAAACATTGTCAAGTTTATCTTTGATAAAAGGAAGCACATAATCCAGGCGGTGCGCATTGATGGAATTCAGTTCTCCGGCTTTTGGAGAAGAAAGCTCTAAAATCCCCATGAAACGTTCATTACTGAAAAGGGGAACAAAGATAAAACTCCCCACATTTTGACTCCGGAGACGATCAAACAATTCCTTCATCTTAGGATCCTTCGAATCCAGACGATGGATGTCCGAAACCGCCCAATATTCCATTTCCGTCATAAATTTTCGAACCACATCATCACAAAACAAAGTTTCGCATTTTTGAATATTTGAATCGCTCAGCAAATGACTGTAAAACTTTTGCTCAATCACTTTGAAATCCATTTGTTCAAAGAAATTTCCGAAAAATGTAAAGCCGATTTTCAGATGGGGTAATTTGTAAATGGATTGGAAAATTTTTTCCAGCTCTTTAAAACTTTCTTCGTTCACATCAGCCAGCAAATTTCCCTTTAATGTAGAAACGGCATTTTCAATGGTCGCATCGTATAAATTCAGTATGGAAAAACCTTTCAAAATCCAGCTTCCTTCGGGAAACTTTTCTTTCCAGAGTGCTTCATTTTCATAGTTATCCATCAATTCTGCCACTTCTTCTTCCGTCAGGATTTTTGAATTTTCAGTAGGAAGAATCGTTAAAAAATCAGCATTGAAAAGCGCCCTGTAATGACGTACTACACCGGTTTTATCCGGAATATCGATGAACATAGGAACATCCTTGATTTCTATGTCGTATTTGAAATATTGCTTTAGAATCACACAACAATTCATCACATAATAGTTGTGTTCGGACAATCCTCTGAAATTCATTTCAAATTCACTTCCGGAGTCTTCCAGAATCTTTTTAAAACGCTGTGTTAGATTTAAAATTTTTGGATAAAAAGGAATAGTAACTGCTTTTATTTCGTTGTTGGTCAACAAAGCAGGGAATAAATCAGAAAGCAAAACTTTTATTACAGGCTCGTATTTTTCCAAATCCTCAACTTTATCTATACCTTCAATAAGTTCAGGATATTTACGGATTTCTTTCAACAGATCTTCCACATATTTTTTTTGAAAATCTGTCATTTCTCCTTTTATTTCAATCAGAGAATTCAATACATTCTCAAAAGAAATCAATGGTCTAAACGGACTGGAATCCCAAATACGTTCTATTTTTGTATCGTATGCCATACAAACACAAATATATCAATTAACTTACTAAAACCATTGGTCAAACTCATAAGAATTGCATATCTTTCTTTTTTCTAAACGAATTAATTTTGAGAGCACTTATCATCGTTGATATACAAAACGATTTTCTAAAAAACGGAAGTTTAGCCGTTCCAAACGGAAATGAAGTCATTCCAACCATCAACAATTTGCAAAAGGATTTCGAACTGATTGTAGCAACCCAAGACTGGCATCCGCAAAATCATAAAAGTTTTGCGACGGAACATCCCGGAAAAAAGGAATTTAAAATTATAGATTTGAATGGATTGAATCAGGTTTTATGGCCGGTTCATTGCGTTCAGGGAAGTTTTGGTGCTGAATTCCATAAAGATTTGGAAATGAATTCTGTGGAAGCAATTTTCAGAAAAGGAATGGATACGGAAATTGATAGCTATTCTGGATTTTACGACAACGGAAAACGTAAAAATACCGGGCTTTTCGGCTACCTGAAAGACCGGAATGTTTCCGAAGTTTTCATCTGCGGTTTAGCTGCGGATTTCTGTGTGTATTTTACCGCCAATGATGCGCTGGATCTGGGTTTTAAAACTACTATCATTGAAAATGCCACAAAACCCATTGATGCTGAAAATTGGAAAAAGATTCAGGAAGAATTTAAAATGAAAGGAGGAAATTTGGTTAAATTGATTTAAAATAATTAAACTACTATGAAACACTTTTTTCTTCTGATTTTTATTCTTTCATTTGGAATTATAAGCGCCCAGTACCAACTCATTCCGCAACCTCAAAAAATAGAATTGAGACGGGGACAATTTATCATTCCTGATACTTTGTTTATTTCAAGTAAATTACCAATTGAGGAAAGTAATTATTTGATTAATAGACTAAAAGGTAAGTTGGAAATAGTAATTTCAAATTCAACTGAAAGTCAGATTCACACCACTCAAATGGATACGGTTCATCCTGAAGAATGGTATTCATTGGTCATCAGACCTGAAGGAATTAATATTTCTTTTTCTTCTAACGAAGGGTATTTCCGCTCCCTTCAAACCTTGGCTCAACTATTTGAAGAGCATCTGGAAAGTGGAAGAATTCCTGCGATGACCATAGATGATGAACCCAAATTCAAATGGCGCGGAATGCATCTGGATGTAGTCCGTCATTTTTTTACGGTTGATGAGGTCAAAAAATATCTGGACTATCTGGCGATGTACAAAATCAATACGTTTCATTGGCATTTGACCGATGATCAAGGTTGGCGGATTGAAATCAAGAAATATCCGAAACTCACCGAAATCGGTTCCAAAAGAAAAGAATCCATGATCGGGCCTTATGTTGATAATCAATTTGATGGAACTCCTTACAGCGGATTTTACACACAAGAAGAAATCAAAGAAGTTGTTCAATACGCTGCCAAATTACATATAAACATAGTTCCCGAAATCGAAATGCCCGGACATGCAGTGGCGGCACTTACCGCTTATCCCGAGCTTTCCTGTACCGGCGGTCCTTTTGAAGTCGAAACCAAATGGGGTGTTTTTGATGATATTTTTTGTCCAAAAGAAGGAACATTTGAATTTCTGGAAAATGTATTATCCGAAGTGATGGAGCTTTTCCCTTCGCCTTACATTCACATCGGTGGCGATGAAGCTCCTAAAACCCGATGGAAGGAATGTCCTCATTGTCAGGCATTGATCAAACAGGAAGGACTAAAAGACGAACATGAACTGCAAAGCTATTTCATCAAACGGATTGAAAAGTTTGTGAATTCAAAAGGAAGAAAAATCATCGGTTGGAATGAAATCCTGGAAGGTGGTTTGGCTCCCAATGCTGCCGTGATGAGCTGGACGGGTGTGGAAGGTGGAATCGAAGCAGCCATAACCGGACATTTTGCTGTGATGACTCCCGGAAATTATCTGTATTTTGATCATTATCAGGGAGATTCGCAGAGTGAACCTTTGGCTTTTGGCGGAAATAATACGCTTGAAAAAGTATATTCCTATCATCCGATTCCCAAAGAACTGACTCAAGAAGAGGAAAAATTTATTTTGGGAGTTCAGGCTAATTTATGGACGGAATATATTCCTGATTTCAAACAGGTTGAATATATGCTTTTTCCCCGTTTGATGGCGCTTTCCGAAGTTGCTTGGGGAACTTCCGAACCGGAAAAATATGCCGAATTTGAATCCAAAGTCATCCGGCAGTTTAAACTTTTAGATGAACGAAATATCAGATATGCCCGAAGTATTTACAACCTGAACGGAAAGGTAATCCAAAATGAAAAAGGAATTGTTTACGAACTTACAACAAACCGTGATCCGAAAGGAATCCGATATACAACAGACGGAACGGAACCTACGGCTTCTTCCCTCGCCTATTTGATGCCGATTCCGATCGATAAATCGGTTTTGATTCAAGCAGCTTATTTTGAAAAGGATGAATTGAAAAGCGCCATCAGTAAAAAGGAATTCCATGTTTCCAAATCAACCGGAAAAAATATAGTTTTAAAAGATCAGCCTGCTCCAAATTATTCGTCTAACGGTGCATTGACACTGGTAGACGGCATTTTGGGGGATCCTAAAATACTGGGTCAGACCTGGCTGGGTTTCAGCGGAAAAAATCTGGAAGCCTTGATTGATTTTGGAGAGAAAACGGCTTTTGAAACCATTTCGTTTAATTCGTTGAACAACAAGGGAAGCTGGATTCATTTGGCCAAAGAAGCTAAAATTTTTATTTCTAAAGACGGAAAAAAATTCAAAAAAATCAAAACCATTTCCCATCAAGAAATTATAGATAACAATGGAAGAATCCGGGTCAATACAGGAAAACAATCTTCGCGTTATCTGAAAATCGTCATTGACAACGCCGGCATCATTCCCGCCGGCAATTCCGGCGCCGGATCGGAAGCATGGTTGTTTGTGGATGAGATTGGGGTTTTGTAATCTTACTCCCTCAAAATTTTCTCCATAGCTTTTCCTTTGGCCAGTTCATCAATCAGTTTATCCAAATAACGGATTTTCTGCATCAGTTTATCCTCTATATTCTCTACCCGATAGCCGCAAATGACGCCGATGATTTTGGATGCATTGGGATTGAATCGAGGTGCTTCATCAAAAAAGGTTTCGAAATTGGTCTTCTGATCCAGAATTCTTTGAAGGCTTTTTTCGTCATAACCCGTCAGCCAAAAAATGATTTCATGGACTTCGGTTTTGGTTCGTCCTTTTTTTTCTGCTTTGGCAATGTAATGAGGATAAACACCTGCAAAACTCATTTTAAAAACTCTTGAATTATTCGATTTCATTTCATCCAATTTTTAATATGCACTGGCTTCATTTAAACGCAACAAAGCCGATGAGCTCAAATTCAACAAAGGTGCCTGCTTGATCGCTTCCAATTGGCTTAAATTAGTGGCACTGACGATAGGTGCAGTCACAGAAGATCTGCGAATCAGCCAAACAAGTGCGACGACAGCGGAAGTTGTTTTATATTCAAATGCTATTTCATCAAGTGCTTTTAAAATCCTGATTCCTCTATCATCCAAATATTTCTGTACATCTTTTCCTCTTTGGCTTTGTCCCAAATCTTCAGTCTTCCGATATTTCCCGGTTAAAAATCCGCTTGCCAGCGAATAATAATTCAAAACACCCAAACCTTTCTCTAAAACAATTGACTCGTATTGCGTTTCGTAATTTTCCCTTTCGTAAAGATTATATTCGGGTTGAAGTGTTTGGTATTTGGGCAAATTGTATTTTTCAGCAATGTCAAGTGATTCTATCAGACGTTCGGGCGAAATATTGGAAGCGCCAATCCATCTTATTTTTCCTTCTTGAATCAAATCCTGAAATGCCGAAAGCGTTTCTTCTATCGGTGTGATTCCGTCATCATAATGCAATTGGTACAAATCGATATAATCGGTCTGAAGCCGCATTAAAGAATTATCCACCTCTTCCATGATGTGTTTCCGGGTGGAATTAGCATTGTCCATCGTTTTATTTCGTCCGCCAACTTTTGTAGCGATGACCACTTTATCCCGGATTCTTCTCTTTTTCAGCCAATTCCCGATGATTCTCTCCGACTCTCCTCCATCATTTCCTTTGACCCAATAGGAATAATTATTGGCCGTATCTATTAAATTGAAACCTGCTCCGACAAATCCATCGATAATTTCAAAAGATTTGTCCTGGTCTATGGTCCAACCAAAAACATTTCCACCAAAAGCAATGGGTGCAACTTCCAAATCCGTATTTCCTAATCTTCTTTTTTGCATGTCAATTTGATTTGAATACTAAATTAATAAAGTAAAAGGAATTCTAATAACCTTAGTTCGATTATTATTTTTGCTTCAGACCGCTTAGAAACAATCAGATACAACTGAAATCGTTGAAACTATAATGAATTATAGTAAAACGGTTTCAGGCAGTAGATGGCTGTTTACCAGCTAAATTAAATTCTATTTGAAAGCCGAACACCCATTTTCCCTCCCAACCAAGCCATGGGAAGATAAGCAACCACCAGATCCAAAACGATGAACCATGCCGGTGCAGGAATCATAAAACAAGCTGCAATTCCTCCTGTTAAAAACAATACACCTATAGCCAAAGCAAATTTCAACTGATGGGAAGCAGCGATTGCTGCCGCGATGAACGCACCAACCAATGTACCTAAAGCATGCGCCAAAAACGGAAAAATAAAAAATTCGCTTCCGGCAGTTTCTAAGGCTTGTGCCAAAGCTTCCATGTCATTTGGGTCTATACCCGGAATCGGCATTAATTTATGGCCGAGCATAACAATTCCCATATTGACGGCTCCTCCTATGAACCATCCCAATATGACCGCTAAAATATTTCTGAAAATAGGATTCATATATTATAATTTAGAGCCTGTTTAAAATTTATCTAATAATTTGTTTATGCTTCTTTTTGGCTAAATCAGCGTTAAATTTTTCGTTATAGCACCCGACTATGACTGCAAAATTTGCCTTGATTCGCTCAAAAATAAGCTATAAACATTTTTACAACATAAATTTAAACAGGCTCTTAATTTAATCAAATTTTAATTCAGAAAAAGGAATAATTTTCTTGGGTGGATTTTCATGCTCTCCCAAATGAAATTGCATCCAATGGGTATCCCACCAACTTCCTAATTTGTATCCTGATTTGGCGAACCTTCCCACATCATAAAACCCAAATGATTGATGAAACTTTTCACTTTTCGGATTGGGAGATGTCATGATTGCATACACATTCAAATAGCCTTGTTGTTTCAACAGGTCAAATAATTGGTTATAAAGTTCTTGGGCAACTCCATTTCCGTGAAATTCCTCTTTCAGATAAACACTTGACTCACAACACCAATCATAAGCTTTTCTTTCTCTGAATCTTGTGGCATAGGCATAACCCAAAATTCGTCCATCAGACTTGGCTACCAACCAAGGAAATTCCTTATTTACTTTTTCGATTCTTTCCATCCAATCGTCAATTCCCGGAACCGAAGTTTCAAATGTAATAGCTGTCTGAAGAATATAAGGTGTATAAATCCTTAATAATTCTTCGGCATCTGAAGTTTGATAAGGGAAAATTTCAATCATTTCAAGGCAAATACAACTGTAAAAATAAAAAATCCTTCCGGATTTATAAGGAAGGATTTGTGCTGATTAATATAGTAATTGAGGTTGGTTCTGATTATTTGTCAAATGTAATTCTAAAATTATTTTAGGGAAAAAGGAAAAATCCCCAAAATAAAACAGGAAAAACCCTGTTTATCCTCTTGCTCCCAATTCTATGACTTCCGGGTTTTCAATTTTTCCTTTTGCTATTTCAAATCGGATCATGGTTCGGATTTTATGAAACCCATATATCCCGCAAGCCCCCGGATTCATATGCAAAAGCCCTAATTTTCTGTCCGGCATCACTTTAAGGATATGCGAATGACCACAGATAAATAGTTTAGGAGGATTTTGATACAATTCTTCCCGGACTGCTGGACTATATTTCCCCGGATATCCTCCTATATGTGTAATCCAAACATCCAGGTCTTCCACCGTAAAACGGTTATTTAACGGGAATTCTTTTCTTATCTGCGCATTGTCAATGTTTCCATAAACCGCTCTCAGCTTGCTGACTTTGGAAAGTTCATCTGTCACTTTCAGATCACCTATATCTCCTGCATGCCAGACTTCATCAGCCTTTGAAGCATATTCCAGAATTCTGTCATCTATATAACTATGGGTATCTGAAAGCAAAAGTATTTTCAAAGGATTTGATTTAAATTTGTAGTGCAAATCTAACTTAAAATGGGGAAAAACTTAATTGTAATCATGTTAATTATGGCCATTATCGGGCTCTTAATCCAATTTGCCTCATTCAATTTCAATTGGTTTGGGAGATTGCCGGAGTTTGTGTAATATTTTAAACAAAATCATAAAATCAAATAAAAAAGATCTAACAAAGAAATTTATTCTTTAAAACCAATATTAAATGGTAATATGCTATAAAGATTATTTAACGATATAAAAACTTCTTGTTCTAAATTTGAAAGACGAATGAAAAATAAACTATGTCTAATAATCATTAAAAATATAGCTTCACATTTTTTTACTTCATTTATCACAATTCAAAAAATAATATGAATTTAAAGTCTAAAATATTTATAATTGCTATAGGTTTAATAATAGTTTTTCTCTGGAACAAATATGCAATTAAGACTATAATTAAAACAATTATTAGCATGAAAAAAGAATATAATTTTAAAAATCCTCATAAAAAACAACTTAGTTTTATTATTAAAAACGAAAAAACAATCCTTAATACATTTAAAGCATTTTATTGGTCTTGTTATCTTTTTTTTGTCATACAAATATTGAAAAATTAAAAAAACGTCATACAAAGTCGGCAACCGATATACATGTGGAAAAAGAAAATTCCGGATTTTATTTCTCCATCACTTCGATGAACATTGTTTCGGTCGTTCTCTTCGTTATTTTATGGGTAATCCGGAAAATTAATTTTTAAAATTCGATCTTAATAGGGTTTGGAATCCTGTTATGGCTTTCACGATTAATTCTTAAATTCGCAATTCAAAATTTCATTCTTTTGCGTTACTTTATAGAATTGGCTTATAACGGAAAAAATTATTTTGGTTGGCAAGTACAACCCAACCAAATTTCCATACAGGAAGTTGTGGAAAATACCTTTTCTACTTTGCTCAGAGAGAATATTTCCATCACCGGAGCCGGTCGTACCGATACGGGAGTGCATGCCAAAAAAATGTTTGCCCATTTTGATTTTGACGGGAATTTACCGGAAGATCTGGTACATCGTCTCAATTCTTTTTTACCAAAAGACATAGTGATTTATAAAATTCATCCCATGACCGATGAGGCTCATGCAAGATTTGACGCCACTGAGAGAACTTACCATTATTTTGTTCAAAAGGGAAAAGATGCATTCAATTATGATTTTGCCTGGCAAATACATTTCGAATTGGACATTGAAAAAATGAATCTGGCAGCTCAAATGCTTTTGGGTAAAAAGGATTTCAGCAGTTTTGCCAAAATTCATACCGATGTGAAAACGCATATTTGCACAGTGAAATCAGCCGGTTGGGAAATCCAGAAATATCGGGATGGAAACGAATTGAAATTCAACATTACGGCTGACCGGTTTTTACGGAATATGGTCAGAGCCATCGTCGGTACTTTGGTGGATGTTGGAAAAGGAAAAATCAGTTTAGAAGAATTTAACACCATCATTGCTCAAAAAGACCGTAGTTTTGCAAGTGGCTCTGCTCCGGCACATGGCCTTTATTTGGTGGATGTGGAATATCCAAAAACAATTTTTATTGATGAGTGAATCCAATAAGTTCGATTTCAGCGGATTAAAACGCGTAGTTAAAATTGGAATGAGTTATCGCAGTTTATTTATTGCGGTGGTAATTTTTTCTATTTTGAGTGCGGTGGTATCTTCAATTCGCCCTTATTTGGTCGGTACTTCGATTGACAAATACATTTTAATATTTGATAAAAATAATAATCCTTTACCGCCTGATTTGGATGGATTAGGGATATTCTTGGCATTGTTGAGCGGAATTCTGATTCTGGAAGTCGTATTAAGTTTTTCGGTAATTTATTTGGCCAATAAAATCGCACAGCGTGTCATTCGATATTTGAGAGTCCGGTTATTTGACCATATCATCAAATTCAAATTGGCTTATTTTGACCGTACTCCCAACGGCGTTCTGGTCACGCGTTCGGTTTCCGATATTGAAACGATTGCCGAAATTTTCAATAACGGAATCCTGACGTTAATGGTGGATTCACTGCGAATTATCTTCATCATCAGTATCATGTATTATATGAACTGGATGGTAGCTTCGATAGTGATTATCATTCTCCCGCTCATGATTATCATTACCAATTTGTTTCAGAAAGCTTTAAAAAAAGTGTACCAAGCTGAACGAACAGTAACCGCCAAATTAAATACCTATGTTCAGGAGCGGCTTAGCGGAATGACCATCGTTCAATTATTCAACCGTGAAGAACAAGAATTTGAAGGGTTTAAATCCATCAACAAAGAGCTTAGAACTGCATTTTTAAAGACCAATTTATATTTCGCATTGCTATTTCCGGTTGTAGACATTGTGTCTGCATTGGCGATAGGATTATTACTTTGGTTTGGAGGTTTGCGAACTGCAGTTCATGGAGATGTTTCTGTAGGGGAAGTCATGGCGTTTATTTCCTATATCACTATGTTGACCCAGCCAATGCGTCAAATTGCTGACAGATTTAATTCCATTCAAAGAGGTTTGATAGGTGCTGACCGGGTTTTCAAAATATTGGATGAGGATGAGACTTTACCCAATACCGGAACAGAAATTTTAAAAGAAGTCAAGGGAGAAATCCAATTTGAAAATGTGGTATTTTCCTATATAAAAGATAATCCCGTTTTAAAAGGAATTTCCTTTCAAACTCAACCCGGACAAACCATTGCAATCGTAGGTGCAACCGGAGCCGGAAAATCGACTATCGTTAATCTTCTCAGCCGATTTTATGATATAGATTCAGGAGACATAAAGATTGACAAAAAAAGTATTTATTCATTGGAAATGAGTAATTTAAGGAGTCATATTGCAGTAGTGCTTCAAGATGTATTTTTATTCAATTCTACCATTTATGAAAACATCATTTTAGGGAATGATAAAATTAGTTTGGAACAAGTAGAACAAGCTGCAAAGGAAATCGGGATTCATGAATTCATCATGAGTCTGCCCAAAGGATATTTATCTGAAGTAAGTGAACGGGGAGCAAGCCTTTCTGTCGGTCAAAGACAGTTAATATCATTTTTACGGGCTTATGTATACAATCCTGAAATTTTAGTGCTCGATGAAGCCACTTCTTCAATCGATACGGAATCAGAGACCCTGATACAAGTCGCTACTGAAAAACTAACCAAAGGAAGAACTTCTGTTGTCATTGCACACCGTTTGGCAACGATTCAGCAAGCGGATCAAATCATCGTGATGGATGACGGAAAAATAGTGGAAAGAGGAACACATCAAGAACTTTTAGATAAAGGAGGTTATTATCATAAACTTTATGAAGTTCAATTTCAAACCAATGAATATAGTTGATAACTAATTGGTTTAGTTTCAATTTTTTTTTTAATTTTGATACAATTAAACCGTAAAAAATTAAAAAATGAAAAAACTTTTTTTAGCTATTACCTTAATGGGATTAGTAAGTCTGACTTCATGTAAAAAAGAAGAGGCAAAAGTTGAGGATGCTACAGAACAAGCAACAGAAGAAGCAACTGCAACAGCTGAAGACGCTGCTGAAGTTGTTGATAACGCTGCTGCTGCCGTTTCTGACGTTCCACAGTTCAGCAGTCCTGAAATTCAGAAATTTGCTGAAGAATATGCTACTTATTTCAATGAAGTAACTGAAGCTACCAAATCCGGTGATGCTGCAAAAATTCAGGAGTTGTCTGCAAAAAGCGTAGAGTGGACTAAAAAAGCGTCTGAATGGACTCAAAAAATGACTGCAGAAGATGCTCAGAAATGGGTAGAGTGGTCTCAAAAAATCGCTCAAGCTGCTTCAGGACAATAATTCCCGAACATTAAGATTTTTTACATATCCCGCTCTAGTAGCGGGATTTTTTTTTGAAATTAATTATATATTTGAGTAAACTGACTAAAATGAAAAATTCATTTCTGATTTTGCTTTTTTCCCTTTCCATTATCCAATGCGCTGCACCACAGTACACTGCTGAGGAAAAAGCACTGATTGAAAAATACAATATTCCCCGTTTCAGTTCAGAAGAAATTACCCGTTTCGCTTTGGAATATGTTCAATTTTATGACGATATCTCAAAAGCTGCCCAATCCGGTGAGCTGGAAAAAATAGAAATTGCCAAACAAAAAGCACCTGAAATGGCTGAAAGTGCATTAAAAATCACTCAAAAAATGAGCCCGAGAGATGTACACAGATGGGTGAATTTTGTAACAGATTTAGCAAAAGCTACTGTTCATTGATTATTTTAAAGCATTTTCTGTATTTTTGATCCATTCAATTTCTTATTTATGAAGCTATCATATTTCGCCGTTTTATTGGGATTCAGTTTGTTTTCATTACAATGTTCCTCCCAAAAACCATTGACCAAAGAAGATTACGACAAAGCTCTTCCTGCTTATATCCAATCCATTCAGCCTGAAAATCTGAAAGATCACCTCTATATTTTTGCCTCAGATGAATTTGAAGGAAGGGATACCGGTGAGGAAGGTCAGAAAAAAGCGGCAAATTATATCAGGGATTTTTATATAAAAAATAAAATTCAATCACCTGAGAGCCCATATGTAGAAAATTATTTTCAAAAAATTCCGGCCAATACTTATCCGAAGATTAAAAAAGACACAGAAAATGTTATGGGTTTTATAGAAGGAAGTGAAAAACCGGATGAAATCCTCGTGATTTCTGCTCATTATGATCATGTAGGTGTTAACAACGGTGAAATTTACAATGGTGCTGACGATGACGGTTCGGGAAGCGTAGCTATTCTCGAAATTGCCAAAGCCTTTAAAAAAGCTGAAAAAGAAGGATTTAAACCAAAAAGATCCATTCTTTTTCTGCACGTAACAGCAGAAGAAATCGGGTTGCTTGGTTCTAAATTTTATACGGATATACAACCTGTTTTTCCGTTAGAAAACACTGTTGCCGACCTGAACACAGATATGATCGGGCGGATAGATGATGCCCACAAAGGAAATCCGGGTTATGTTTATTTGATCGGTTCGGACAAATTGAGCACTGAATTGCACAATTTATCAGAAGAAATCAACCAAAAATACATAGGGCTGGAATTGGATTATACTTTTAATGATGAAAATGACCCCAATCGTTTTTATTACCGTTCCGACCATTATAATTTCGCCAAAAACAATGTCCCAATCATCTTTTATTTTAATGGTGTCCATGCCGACTATCACCGACCGACTGACACGCCCGATAAAATCAACTACGAAGCATTGGCAAAAAGAGCACAATTGATCTTTGCCACGGCTTGGGAATTGGCCAATCGTGAAAACCGCCCTGCGTTAGATCCAAAATAAAAAAACGCATTGTTAAAATGCGCTTTTTTTTAGAATTAATTTAGGATTAATCTTTTATCCACAACAAATCTTTCCATTTCGGATAATAATAGGCAAAGATTAAAACGTTAATCAATAAAGGAATACCTGTTTCTACCAATTCATGCGGACGATTATCTATGATGGCATGAAATAAAAATATCGTTATGATTACAGGCATCAATAGAATATTTCCAAGCAATCTTGTTTTTGGGAAGACCAGTAACAAACCGCTCAAAACTTCCAATGCACCTATGATTTTCATAAACCCGGACTGACAAAGAGCGTCATTCAGATTTCGATAGTGAATAGGTAAAGTACTGGTTTCATCATACACTCGACAAGGAGGGATGAGGTTCCTAGTAAACCCCTTGTAAATAAAATAAATCCCTAAAACAATGCTCAGGGCAAAAATCAAATAAAATGGAATTTTTTTCATAGTGTTAAATATTTAGAATTATTATAATGAATTTAAAAATTTCAAAAGATCGCTTCGGTCACTTGCAGAAAGGTTTTTAAAACCGTCTTTTGACGCCTGTGCCTCTCCTCCATGCCACATGATAGCTTCGGTTAGATTACGGGCTCTTCCGTCATGTAGAAATTCAGTATGCCCGTTCACTATTTGCTGTAAACCTATACCCCATAGCGGACGGGTTTTCCATTCTCTGCCATCAGCTTTAAAATCGGGTCGGTTATCCGCAAGGCCTTCCCCCATATCATGCAGCAATAAATCGGTAAAAGGATAAAAAACTTGATTAGACAAAGCTTGAATTGGCGTAATTCCTGTCCTTTGTTTTGGCACATGACAAGCTGAACAATTTAATTCTTGGAATAGTAAATACCCATTGTTTACCTTTTCATCATCCACATCTCTGGCAGCCGGAACAGCAAGTGTTCTGCTATAAAAAACCGTTTGGGAAATAATGGCTTGGGAAAGTTCAGGGTCATCCTGAAATCCATCTGCATATTCGTCTACCGGGAATACAAAACTCGTCACTCCCATATCTTCATGATAAGCGGAAAGCACCTGCACTTCTACTGTGGAAGTATTGGCTTTCCAACCAAATCTGCCTAACTCCTGCATTTGGGTGATGGGATTCCAGACATAATTGGGTTTTCCACTTATTCCGTCACCATTTGCATCAAATTCGTCTGAATTAGACAAGATATCTGATTCTGAAATAAATTCGAGTAAGCCCAATCCAAAAACAGGTGGTGCAATTCGGGGCGAAATCATTAAATCGGATGGTAAAGACTGATAAGCATTTGTAAAATAAATTTCCGGCTTCCTCATATACACAGTCGTTCCATCAGCTAAAGTTTCTGTATGCTCAATCCAATTCAAATTATAATTGACCTCAGGTTGAAATCCAAAAATAGCATGGTTCTGCGCCTGAATTCCAAATCCCGGAACAGCCAAAGGACCTCCATTTTCTCCGATTCCCGAAATGCTAATGCGAACCAACAGACTACTGAAACCATTTACATTTGAAGGAAATCTTCCGCGACCGTCTGAAGGGTGACATTTTATACAGGAAGAATTGTTATAAACCGGACCAAGTCCCTGATTTAAAGGAGCGGGAGCTGAAACAAAAACCTGTTCAAAATCGGCATCGCCCAATAAATGAAAACTCAATTCATTTCCTAACAAATTGGGAGCAGGCGTACTATAAGCGAGATTAGTCATAGAAAAAATCGTCGTTTCGCCGCCTGCATATTCACGTGCCAAATCGATAGGCACTCCCGTTTCTACGTCATCGCTTTGACAGGAATAAATCAATGATACAACCGGAAAAATATAACCTAAAACTTTTTTCATTAAAAAACATAAAACCATTGGCGAATTAATTCGCCAACGGTAAAATAAATTGAGATGTAATAATTATAGATTGTTAATGAAAGGTTTCAACTCCTGATTCAGCACATCATATAGTTCGATTACTTTTTCAATTGCGTTTTCTACAGCCGGTCTGTTATTTTGGATTGCATCTGTAAATGTTCCCGGTATGTTTTCAATTGCAGAAATAGCCGCATCAATTTTCGCTTTGATTTCTGTATCCAGATCTGAGTTGGAAGAAGCTACGATTTCAGAAAGCCCTAAACCGTTTGAACTGTTATAATCACCTGAATACACATATTTAATTCCACGAATGTTATCCGCAAAATCCGCTTTTGAATTATTACTGAATCGGGATTCCTCATCTTCCAGAGAGTAAGAGCCGTTATTTCCGTACATTGGATCATTCATTTTTCCGTTTCCAACTTCGTCTGCGATAACAGCCATTCCGTCCACAACCTGAAGAAGTGCCGCTTTTTGAGAGCCATAAATACCATTTTGAGCATTGGCTAAATTAGCAGCAAAGTTTGAACCGGTTGGACTCCAGGCATTATGCAAATCAGTTGTTTGCTGGCTTAGATAATTGGCTGTTGCTTTGATATAATCGATTTCTCGGTTTGTTAACTGGCTTGCAGTTTTCTGTCCGTCAATTCCCCAAAGAAGATATTCCAAAGCATGAAAACCTTTTGCGTTGGCATCTTGATCAGCAATAAAATCTGTTGTAATCGGAGAAGAACCTCCCAATACTGCATTTACGAATTGCAAATCAATCGGCCATGAATCGATGTTACCGTCTACCCCCAAACCTTCATCTCCCGCAGGACCATAAAGAGTTGATTCTGAGTTTTCCCAATAAATACGCATCTGAACCCAAGCATTTCTTGCGGCAATTAAAGCATCCTGATTTCCAATCTGAACAGACGCAGCAGCTGATGCCATTTCCTCACCCTTGGATTTCAATACCTGATAATTTGAAACTACTACATTATTAGCAATGTTTGTAAGATTTGACGAATAATCAGCTGTTGGCGTAATTACCGCATCATCATCTGAACAAGAAACCAAAAAAGTACCTGACAGAGCTAGTACGAATCCGGCCAATTTGAAATTTAGTAAATTTTTCATATTTCTATTTTTAGTTAATTTTTTAAAATGTAAATCCGATGCCCGCAGAAAAAATGTTCTCTTTTTGCTTTCCATCTACTATACCCGTCGCAATATCCACGTTGTCTGAACCCAGTTTCCGTGAAGAATACTGCGCCTTTAAAATAACCTGAGGAAAGACAAACCAGTTGACACCTCCTGTTATCACACTTCTCTCCCATCTTTTATTTGCCGTGATACTTCCGGCTGTTTCGTTCATGGTATCGTAATATTCATATCGGGCAAAAGGATATAGTTTCATCTCGGTTTCTTTGTTGAAAAAGTTGAAAATGTCATATCCGAATTCCGCCGAAAATCCTATAGCATTTTTCCCCACAGGCGTCTTCTTAATGCCTAAGGTTGCCGGAAGATTTCGGTTACGTTGCGTAATTAATTCCGAATTTTGTAAATCCCCGTAAATAAATTGTGAGACCAGGCGGAATGGATAGTCAAAGTAAACCAGATGAGCACCTAATATTTTTACATGGGCATCCACTTCCAAATCGGGTTTTGGACGGTTTCCTGAGGTATTTCCATAATAATATGAAACCCCGAGATGCGTGTATTTATGTTTTCCGAAATGATAATTGACATTGGCAAACCAGGCCAGATTTTCAGCATTGACCATTTCAAATTTATTCTGATATCCGTTTTTTATCCAATTGGCGGAACTGAATCCGGTTGATTCCAACCCATTTACCACGGCAGCCTGATACTGTATTTTGTTTTTCCACAAATTCCCATACACCAAAATCCCGTTTTCATACCAACCCAATGGCAGAATGACATCTTCCATTTCAGGACGGTGGGTGGTGAAATATTCGTCAGGATCATCCAATTTTTGAGAAACGTTAAAATTCAATTTTAATCGGCCTACTTTTATTCCCAAATAAGGCTTAAACCGGTAGTCAATATGCAGTTGCTCTAATTTTACCTCTCCTCCCGCTTCAATTTCCTGTTCAAATTCCCCAAATTCTTCCTGAACGTCAAGCTCCATGGTGGAACCTGAACCACCGTGCTCAAACTCAACCTCCGTATGCAATGAAAGGTTTTCTGAAAAGTGATAATCCACATAAATATTGAGACGCTCAGCATCCATTTTATCCCGAATCCCGGGATCGGTATCAAAACGTCCATAATTGTAGTAATTCACGACACCATAGCCTTTCACCGAGAAATTTGACCATTTAAAAAGACGTGATTTCTGTTCGATCGAATAAGAATTATGAATGGAATCTTCCTCTTTTAATTCTTTACGTAATTCGTCTTTGATTACGGTTTTGAGACTGTCTAAATTGATTGTTTGGGCAGAAACAAAACTCATCAACACAATCACAATTGCACTTATCTGAGCTTTCATTTATTTAGATTAAATAAAAATAACATACAAATGTTAAAAAATTTATGAATTTTAAAACATGAAATTTATCATGTTATTTAGAATCAATCTACGTAGCTATAGGAATTTGATTCCGTATTTTATTTTCAGTAATTTTGGTCTAAACTACTCATCAAAAATGGCAAAGCTCATCAAAGTACACCCTGAAAACCCGCATGAGCGGGCGATCGAACAAATAGTAGAAGTTTTGAAAAACGGTGGTCTCATTATTTACCCTTCTGACACCGTTTATGGATTGGGTTGTGATATCACCAATTCTAAAGCAATGGATAAACTTTGTCGTTTAAAGGGAATCAAACCCGAGAAAGCACAGTTTTCCTTTGTTTGTAATGATTTAAGCCATCTGGCCTATTATACCAAACCCATTTCCAATTCTAACTTCAAATTGCTCAAACGTGCCCTCCCCGGCCCATTTACCTTTGTACTGGAGGCTTCCAATAATTTACCGAATACCTATAAAAACCGGAAAACCGTAGGGATAAGAGTTCCCGACCATTTGGTTCCGCAAATGATTGTCGAAAAATTAGGAAATCCGATAGCCTCCACTTCCATTCGGGATGAAGATGAAATCATCGAATACACCACAGATCCTGAATTGATTGTGGAAAAATTTGACAAATTGGTAGATTTGGTTGTGGATAGTGGTATGGGTGATAATCATGCTTCCTCCGTTATAGATATTTCAGGTGATGAAGTAGTTGTAATACGGGAAGGAAAAGGAGATATTGACGCGTTCTTGTAACCTAATGAATATATGTTGTGGAACAAAAAGATTCATAATTCAATTTTTCAGGTAATTTAACCTCATATTTCATTTCAATAATATCGACTAAACGACTATCTTTTCCTTTTTTCCCATCTCTGTAGTAAGACATTTCTGCTATTGTATAGTTCTTATTTTCATCCAATTGTAATTTTAAAAGTTGATTAAATTCATCAATAATCGGATGTAGAACATCCATGTGATTTACATCTGATTCTTTGATTTTAATAATGATTTTACAAAAAGGTTTCTTTGCATTTTTTGATCGGAATTCATTCAAATAAAAAATGCTGTCATTTAACTTTTCAACTTCATATTTATATTTTTTATTATTGTAATAAACATACTTTTTATAAAAAGATGCTTCATCACAACTTCTTAAATAATTAACAATCAAATCATTCCCATTTTTATATACCTCAAATTCGTGTCGTATGTGATTTTCTCTATTATAAATGGAAGCAATATTTCCAGAATAAAAAAGCATCGAATAATTATCATTTTCAGAATTGATTAACTTAAAATTTTTAGAAATCAATTTTCCTTCTCCTATGAGTTCCTGTGTCAGCCCGTAGTCAAAAACGTATTTCTGACCAAATAACAGAGAACTGATACTGACAATAAAGAATAAACAATATGCTTTCAAAAGAATTGTGTTGGATTCAGGACTTAAAACTAATCAATTGTTTCTATTTTTACAAAATGAAAATCTTATTGTCACCCGCCAAATTAATGTCTTTAGAAACAAAAGGAAATTGGAACAAATCCACCACTCCAAAATTTCTGAATCAGTCTGAAATCCTAATGCAAAAACTCAATACGCTAAAATCCAAAGATTTGGAAAAACTGATGCATATTTCTAAAGATTTAGCCGAAATGAATCTGGAACGATATGCCAACTGGAAACCCAAACCTACTCCTAAAAAGAGTCTTCAGGCAGCATTGGCATTTAAAGGCGAAGTGTATCGTGGTCTGGATGCGGAAACTTTAAATGAAACGGCTCAAACTTATCTGAATCAGAATTTATTCATTCTTTCCGGACTGTATGGAATCTTAAAACCCAGCGACAAAGTCTTGCTTTATCGTTTGGAAATGGGCAGTAAGCTGGATGTAAACGGTTCCAAAAATCTATATGGATTCTGGCAGGAAACCTTGACAGATTTTGTCAACTCCAAATTGAAAAAAAATGAAGTTTTACTCAATCTGGCAAGCAACGAATATGCAAAAGCCCTGAACAATAAAAAGCTGAAATCACCCAAAATTGACGTGGAATTTCTGGATTATAAAAATGGTGAACTCAAACCCATCATGGTTTTCTTTAAACAAGCACGAGGTGCAATGGCTCGTTTCTGTGCAGAAAATAATATTCAAAAACTAGATGAAGTAAAATTATTTAACGAAAACGGGTATTCTTTCGACGCAAAGTTATCCACTGATGAGAAACTGGTGTTTTTACGATAAAATTGAAAAACGCCAAGGTGTATTTTGAATTTTAATTATTTCAATAATTCTCCCACTTCTCCAAATCCCTGCATCTCCGCTTGTTGCAAAGCAGTCATTCCACGATTATCTTTGAGCGACTTATCGGCACCATTTTCCAAAAGCAATTTTACCAAACCGGGTTTGTTAAACATCGCCGCAAACGAAAGCGCCGTCCCGCCCATTTCGTTCCGGATGTTAGGATCAGCACCCGATTCCAACAATTTTTTCGCAATTTCTTCATGCCCTTTGAAGCAGACACCCATCAATGCCGTATTTCCTGAACCGTCCTTTTCATTTAAATCGGGATTAAGTCCCAATAAAAAATCTGTAATCGATTCAAAACCATAATAAGTTGCCAACAGCAAAGGCGTTGAGCCGCGTTGGTCTTTTGTGTTCAATAAGGTAGGATCTTTTTTCAAAGTTTCCTTTACCGTTCCCAAATCTTCACTTCGGATGGCGTAAAATAATTTTTCTGACATACTGTAAAATTACAAAATCTGCTCAAAAATAGAAATCAATTCATGCGTTTCCAATAATCCCTGATACTGAAAAATGATCTCCAAATCAGAATTTAATATAACCCAAGCCGGATAAACCGGGTTTCCGTTCAGCAAAAGTTCGGTAAATTCATGCATTTTACCTTTTCCGGCTTTGAATTGGTTTCCGGCAAAAATGAAATCTTCTTTTGATTCTGCATCAAATTCCAAATAATAAAATGATTCGTTTAAAAATTTTTTCAATTCTTCATTTTTTTCAATTTTCTGTTTTTGAATAGAACAGACTCCGCACCAATTCGTTGAAAATTTAATCACCAGATTTTTAGGAGATTGAGATAATTTACTTTCAATCTCACTTAAAGAATGATTTTGTTGTGCTTTTGTAAAACAAAAACCTGAAAACATAAATACCAACATCAAAACTCTGCCTAAATCTTTCATAAATTATTTCTATTCATCCCTGCTAAATAAGAACTAAAATAAATGATAACGAATTCCTAAAAATCCACGGATTCCCTGCATCGATGCATAATTGTACGTCGTGTCAAATGTATATCCGTAGGGATTGTTTATGGGATCATCCACAAATTCGTCAAACGGATCAAATGCACGCATCAAAGGATCTTCACTTGGTACGAAGTCAAACAAATTCTTCACACCGCCATAGATTTCCATCCCTTTTTTGAATTTTTTGGTCAACTGTACGTTTGCTATACAAAACCAAGGCGAATACTCAGGCCGGTAATCGTTGGGCAAAATCGGTAAACGCATAGGGCCGTTCCAGTTTCCCGTAAAATCCACTGTAAAATTTGCAGGTAAATCGTAGCTGACAACAAATGTTCCCGACCATTCCGGTGCAAACCATTCTTCCTGCTTCTCCTCTACTCCGTTTTCGTCTTTTTCTTTACGGAAAACATCCATCCATGAAACGCCGGCAGAAATTTTCAACGGAAAATCAAATGTGAAATTGGTATTGAGCGAAACTCCCTGAGAAACAGCATGACCGTCTAAATTATCATATACAATCTGGTCAGGATTCACATCATAATCTCCCAGGATTTTATTGGTGAAATACGAATAAAATCCTGTAATGTCAATGTCGATGTTCATAAAATCGGTGGAGATTTTGGTTACATAATTCAGATTACCGTTGTAGGATTTCTCCGGATTCAGCTCTTCTGTAATCACCACTTCTCTTGAACCGGTCAGTGCGGCATGGTCTTCCGTAAATAGATTTACCACACGAAATCCGGTTCCGAAACTTCCGCGAAGCGTATGTCTTCTGTTTGGCGAACTGAATTTATACGCAAGTCTCGGTGAATGAATATCGCCGTGATTTTCATCGTAATCATACCGGTAACCGAGCAATAAAGTATGTTGCGGGTTGAATTTGATTTCGTCCTGAACGAACACGCCCGGTAAAGTGGATGTGGAAGGCTCGTTTTCAGAACCATCGACCGAAGCTGTTGCCGCTGTGTTGTCATCGTATTGGGTATGGCGCAAAGTTGCTCCTAACAACAAACTGTGTTTCTCAAAGGTTTTATCCCAATATGCCTGCCCAAAAAACACTTCCTGATTGGCCATATAAGGCGTATTTCCATACCATGAATTCTGGTCGTGATAATTATAGGAAAATTGTGTGAAAACATTCTCTTTTACAGGAAGTTGATACATCCCGATTGCCTCAATTCTCCACGTATAAATAGTTTCACCGTAAACTTCATCGCTTCCTCTGTCGGTTCGTTTGTCCCACTGCATTTCGCCACCCCAACGGTCTTCATAAACGTAGCGCAAACCTAAACTTGCAATCCGGTAGTCTTTTCTTTCAAAATTCCATTTGTTGAAAATCGAAATCCTATCCTGTAAAGTTACATCGGTAAAATTATCACCATTATTGTCTTTTTTATTGCCGTATTTGAAATAATTAACGCCCAACAAACTGTTTGCTTTTCCGATTTTAAATTTGGTCGAAAGATCCGCGCTATATTCCAACCAGGTGGTTGTAAAAAAATCAGCAGAGAATTTCGGCGCTTTGGAAGCATCTTTTGTGATAACGTTGATGATCCCACCCATGGCTTCCGAACCATACAACGAAGAAGCCGGACCTTTTACGACTTCAATACGCTCCACCATGCTGTTGGGAATTCCGCTCAGACCATAAACCGTAGAGAGCGAACTTACAATCGGCATTCCGTCAATCAGAATCATCGTGTAAGGTCCTTCCATTCCGTTTATGTGAATATCGCCCGTATTACAAACATTACAATTCAGTTGGGGACGAACACCGTTGACCATCCCTACCGATTCAAACAAACTCGGGGTAGGATTTTTTTTGAATAATTTCGGAGTGATGACTTCTACCGGAATCGGACTGTCCAACCGCCTTACCTCTTTCATAGTTCCGGTAATTACCGCTCCTTCCAGTTCGCTTACTTCTATACTATCCGATTCTTCAAATTCCTGACAATACAAACTGGTCGAAAACATCATTAAACTAACATATATATACTTTTTCATAAAAATAATTTCATGAGGCAAATATATAAAGTTAGATTAATCTAACAAATTTATTTTATTAATAAATCAATTCTATTTCTTTATGTTGATAGGATTTAATTTCTTCTGAATCTAATTTATTTATCCACAACAAACCCTGTCTATCTACATTTAAAATAACCCCATCAAATGCTTGATTGTTTTCTATGAAAGTTGATAATTGATTTTTCCTAAATAGGTTCAGATTATATTCCGCAAGGATTATTTCCCATTCCTTGTTATCTATTTGTGAATAGGAATTTTCCAAATTTGTCAGCAAACCTGACAAAATTTCTTCTAAATCAAATTTTTGATCCAATTGGGTAGCGAGAGAACCGGCTTTTGGAAGTGATTGAAAATTGGTTTGGTTGACATTTAGCCCAATCCCCACGATTATATTCAACTCATTTCCAGCTTTATGCGTTTCAATCAAAACACCGCAGATTTTTTTATTTTTCATAATGATGTCATTGGGCCATTTGACAGCAACATCTGCAGAAAATCCCCGTAAAAAACCAACAAGCACATTACAAACCCATTGGTTAAAATAAACCAGTTCAGCATACTCTAATTTAGTACAAACCAATACACTAACAGCCAAGTTCTCATCTTTTTCGGACTGCCAAACATTTCCTGCATATCCTTTTCCTGAAGTTTGATGGGAAGTCCAAACAACCGTCCATGATTTGGCATTTTTTTTGGACAAATCCAAAAGTTCGGAATTGGTGCTTGAAAGGGTTTGATAACGAAAAATTTCCATCTGTTCAGAATTAAATTAAAGCAAAGCTAAATTATTTAAAATGTTAAGAGATTAGGGTATAATTCACTAATTTTGCAACTTATCAAAAAAGAATGAGTAAAAAAGGAGATTCAAAATTAATAATCGATACAATAATTGATGCAATTTCGGATTTAAAAGGTGAAGAAATCGTCTTGTTGGATTTAAGAGAAATTGAAAATGCTTTTTGTGAGTATTTTATCCTCTGTACGGGAAATTCTAATACCCATGTCGCATCAATTGCAGGAGCCATTGAACGGAAAGTAAGAAAAGAAACAAAGGAAAGACCTTGGCATGTAGAAGGAACTGAAAATGCACAATGGATTTTGTTGGACTACACTAACATCATCGTGCATGTTTTTCAGAAACAATACCGGGAGTATTACGACATAGAAAGCCTATGGGGAGACGCCAAGGAAATAGCCATAACCATTTAAAAAACAACAAATTGGATAATAACAACAATCAAAAGAAACCAAACATAAGCAGTGGATTTAACCCCATGTGGATATACGCCATCGTGGGATTTTTATTGATCGGGTTTTGGTTTTTTTCCAGCAATTTGGCTACAGAATCAAAACGTCTGGAAAGAGGGACTTTTTTTGAATATCTGAAAGAAGGATATGTCAAAAGTGTTCGTTTAAATCTGGAAGAAAATAAAGTCGATGTTTATTTGACTGACGAAGCTTTAAAGTTGGATCAGTTTAAACAATTCAAAGAAAATTCGTCCAATATGACGGCTTTTTCACAACCACCGCCACAATATTCTTTTATCGTGGCCGATAACGCCAATTTTGAAACTGAAATCGAGAAAGCCATTCAGGAAAATAATTTAAAAACAACATTTATCAATATGCCTCCTGATAAATTCAGCAGTATTTTTTGGAATATTTTGATTTGGATTTTGATTTTCGGGGCTATTTGGTATTTCATGTTCCGTCGATTGGGAGCGGCCGGTGGTGGTCCGGGTGGACAGATTTTCAACATCGGTAAATCCCGTGCTAAATTATTTGATGAAAACGATAAAGTACGCGTTACATTCAAAGACGTTGCCGGACTGGAAGGAGCAAAAGAAGAAGTAGAAGAAATCGTGGAATTCCTGAAAAATCCGGAGAAGTTCACCAAATTGGGAGGTAAAATCCCGAAAGGAGCACTTTTGGTAGGCCCTCCCGGGACCGGAAAAACTTTATTGGCAAAAGCAGTTGCCGGTGAAGCCAAAGTTCCTTTCTTTTCGCTTTCGGGTTCAGATTTCGTGGAGATGTTTGTGGGAGTAGGTGCATCCAGAGTTCGGGATTTATTTAAAAATGCCAAAGACAAAGCACCTGCGATTATTTTTATAGATGAGATTGATGCCATAGGCCGAGCACGCGGAAAAAATAATTTTACAGGAGGAAATGACGAGCGTGAAAATACGTTGAACCAATTGTTAACCGAAATGGATGGCTTCGGAACGGATACAAATGTAATTGTCGTAGCGGCTACCAATCGTGCCGATATTCTGGACAAAGCATTGATGCGTGCCGGGCGTTTTGACCGTTTGATTCATGTTGATTTACCGGAGTTAACCGAAAGAAAAGAAATCTTTGAGGTGCATTTAAACCCATTGAAATTGGGTTCAGATGTAGATTCGGAATTTTTAGCCAAACAAACACCCGGATTCAGTGGTGCAGATATAGCCAATGTTTGTAACGAAGCGGCATTGGTAGCGGCAAGAAAAAATAAAGAAGTTGTTGAAAGACAAGACTTTTTGGATGCCGTTGACAGAATCGTAGGTGGTCTGGAAAAGAAAAACAAATTAATCAAACCCAAAGAAAAACGCAGAATTGCTTATCACGAGGCAGGCCACGCAACTATCGGATGGCTTCTTCCTCATGCTGCTCCATTGGTAAAAGTAACCATAGTTCCAAGGGGAAAATCTCTGGGCGCGGCTTGGTACCTGCCGGAAGAACGGCAAATCACCACAACCGAACAGATGCTGGATGAAATGGCAGCTACCATGGGTGGTAGAGCTGCGGAGGAAGTGGTTTTTGGAGATATTTCGACCGGTGCTTTGAGTGATTTGGAGCGTGTAACCAAACAAGCTTCTGCTATGGTGAGCATTTATGGTTTGAACGATAAAATAGGGAATATATCCTATTATGATTCGACAGGACAAAACGAATATGGGTTTGGGAAACCTTATTCGGAAGAAACTGCCAAAACCATAGATGAGGAAGTTTCAAAAATGATTGAAGGCCAATATGAAAGAGCAAAACATTTATTGGCTACCCATCGTCCCCAATTGGATCAATTAGCCGAAAAATTATTGGAAAAAGAAGTCATTTTCCGTGAAGATTTGGTTGAAATTTTTGGTGAGCGTATTTTTGAAGATGATGAGAGCATAGAGCCTTCCGGAAATGCGGTTTCCTCTTTGAATTCTGATTCCGTAATTAGTGAAGAATCTGTTGATAAAAAGGATTAACAATTAAAGTCATTTCGTATAATTTAATTATTTTCGCTTAATCTCACCAAGATGAGTATGTGGAAAAAGATAAAACAACTTATTGTCCCTCCATCTGATGAAACGGAAAACGATGATTCTGATTTGGAATTTGTAACATTTCAATCAAAAGAATCTATCGACGTTTTATTTACCCGGAATTTCGTTGCCGGCGGAGGTCATTTTTTCTATTGCGAAAACGAACAAGAGGCACTTGAAAATTTAAAAGATATAGTTGACAATGAACAGATTGAAGAAATAGTTTGTTTTGATAACAAATTAAAATCTTTATTAAGTCGATTAAATGTCAAACAAATCCAAAATTTTCAGTCTCATTCTGATTTTGCATTTATTGAATGTGAATATTTGGTTGCATTTGATGGCGCTATCATGCTTTCCTCCCATCAAACTAACGGAAGAAAACAAGAAGATATCCCTAACAATGTAATCATTTATGCATGCCCCGGACAATTGGTTTCCAACATAAGCGAAGCTTTACAAAGGTTAAAATCTTCAAAAAGCGATAATATTCCTACCAACATCACCTCTATACGTGGAAAAAATCTGCACAATGTAGAATCCTCTGCCAATGCAAAAAATATTTATTTGCTTTTGGTCGAACAGATTTAAAAAATCTGAAAAATATGAAATATATCAAATGAAAGATTTATTGCCCCGCATCATTTCGGGTTCTCTTTATATAGGATTGGTTGTTTTTGGAACGACAATGGGACCTTGGATTTTTGCCGGTCTCATGGCGGCTTTTCTCATCTTATGTTTAATCGAATATATTTCCATAACTGAGCTTTCAGACAAACTATATATGGCTTTGGCTTTTATAGGATCTGCCGGTATTTTTTACTTTTTTTCTGATTATTTATTTAACCAAAACAATGCTTTCGTTCTCCAGTCTTTGAGTTTTGCCGGACCGGTTTTATTTTTATTGGCCTGTTTTACCATCGTTTTTTCTTCCAAAGAGTTGTATGTCGAATTTGGAAATGCAACCGTTGGTGTTATTTATATAGCAGTTCCTTTTTCGCTCGCATTAACCATCCCGCATATTTCATTTGAATTGGGAAAAAAAATGATTTCAAACGAAATCCTTTTTATATTTATTCTGATTTGGATAAGCGACATCATGGCTTATGTGGTAGGAAGTCTATGGGGAAAACATAAATTGGCACCCAAAATTTCAAAAGGAAAAACCTGGGAAGGTGCTGTCGGCGGACTGGTTTTTACCATCATTGCCGGATATATTCTGGAATTTTTTATTTTCCCCGAAAGCCGCTTCAACTGGTTAATCATCGGTCTGATAGTATCTGTTTTTGCACCGATTGGTGATATTGTCGAATCAAAATTGAAGCGTAGTTTCAATGCAAAAGACAGCGGCAAATGGATTCCCGGACATGGTGGTTTTTTAGATAGATTGGATAGTTTTATATTTGTCATCCCGATGGTTTATTTGTATTTGTTAATTATGAGTATTCTCTGAGTTAAAATTCAAATAAAATAATAAATTCACTAAACGAAAAATCGATGAAATTACATAAAGAAGGAAGGATCATTTTAATCGGATTTTTTCTGGTTTTTCTACTGATAAGTGTGGCTTTGTATGTATTTGTTCCGGCTTATTATTCATATATTTTAATTTTACCCTTTTGGATTTTATATGGATTTATAATTTGGTTTTTCCGAAATCCGGAACGTTTCGGAGCATCAACTCCCTCAGATGTGATTGCGCCTGTAGATGGAAAAGTAGTTGTCATCGAAGAAGTGGAAGAAAAGGAATTCATCAAAGGAAAATGCATCCAGCTTTCCATCTTTATGTCACCACTGAACGTGCATGTAAATCGGTATCCTGTATCAGGGAAAGTAGTGTATACTAAATATCATCCCGGAAAATATCTCGTTGCTTTTCATCCTAAATCTTCCGAATTAAATGAACGGACAACCGTAGTGGTGGAAACCGAAAACAAAACAAATGTTTTGTTCCGACAAATTGCGGGTGCCGTTGCCAGAAGAATCGTTCTTTATGCCAAAGAAGGTGATGATGCGAAAGCAGGAATTGAGTACGGATTTATAAAATTTGGATCACGATTAGATATATTTTTACCTTTGGGAACGGAAATTCTGGTAAAAATAGGTGATAAAACCAAAGGAGGCATTCAGAAAATCGCAGAATTGAAGTAAGTTTGAAAATTAATTTGAATAAAAAATCAGAAATGAAAAAATTAGGACTTTTAATCGCGGGCGCATTTATATTGGCAAGTTGTGATTCAACTCCGGGTGGAAACAGAGATGTATTGCCGGTTGTACACGATGGAGTTGCAGAAGAAATGGATCATCATGGTGGAGAACATGCGCATGAAGGCCATGAAAATCATGCTGAAGAAGCACACAGTGAAGAAACGCACAAAGCTGAAGCTTCTGATTCTGCTTCTGTTCAGGGAACTCATGCTGAAGAGAAAAAGGACTCAACTCATTAAATCTTCATCGGTCCCGAATCACCAATTATCACATTCATCCCTTTCGGTTGAATGTAAAATTGTCTTCCGGATTTTGAATGATTTGAAATGATTTCCAGCATTTCGCTGTTCGTAAAAATATTTCCGTCCAACAGAATTTGGGCGGAATTTTCTTTTATGTCCGATGCTGAATTAATTCGTTCCAAATCATTCAGTTCCACTCCTGCTCTTTCCTTTTTGTCTTCCGATTTAAATGCGCCATTTAAATTGGCCCAAAAATAACGCAGTTTCAAGCCCAAACTGAACAAAGCATATTGGACAAAATGATTTCCATAATATTTTTTAATGAAAATCTGCATGGCTCCAAAAAAGATTTTTAAATACTTTTTGTCTTTTCTCGTACTTTCTCCTTTGTAATGAAGAACTGATATTTGACCAAAATAATAATTGGTAAAACCTTTTAATTCAAGTGTGTAACTCAAATCAATGTCTTCCCCGTACATAAAATAACGCGGATCAAATCCACCAACTTCTTTATAAACCGATTTCCGCAAAAACATAAAAGCGCCTACCAAGACTTCTGCAGACGCAGTTTCAAATTCACCCACATTGGTTTTATAATATCCTTTTGAATTCTTTTTGTCAATCAAAGTCCCAAACAATTTCCCAAATGTATTTTGAAACGTCGGGATATTGCGTTTGCTTTCCGGATGAAAATTTCCGTTGGCATCGATGAGCCTAACGCCCAAAGCACCCATTTCGGGATGATTTTCTGTAAAAGGAATGATGCTGTCAAATAAATTTTCCGGAATTAAAGTATCGGGGTTCAGAATTAAGACATATTCGCCCTTTGCAGTTTCCACACCGAGATTATTGGCTTTGGCAAAACCCAGGTTTTCTTTGGATTCGATGAATTTTACATGGGGAAATTTATGTCGAATGAAGTCTATTGGTTTTTCGGGCGAATCGTTATCCACCACAATTATTTCAGCTTCTGTATTCTGCAAAGCAGCTTCCACGCTGTAAAGGCATTGCTCCAGATAATATCTTGCGTTATAACTGACAATTACGACTGATACCTTCATCCTTTCAAAGTTGATTCTACATAAGGAATTCGGTTTTGGATAGAGCGAATAAGCGTAGCTTCGTCGGCATATTCCAATTCGTCACCTACTCCGATTCCTCTTGCAATAGTCGAAAATTGAATGGGAACATCTTTCAAAACTTTATATAGGTAAAAAGCCGTTGTATCTCCTTCCATAGTTGAACTCAACGCAAAAATTAATTCCTCGACCGACTCATTTTTAATGCGATTTAAAAGTGATTCGATTTGCAATTGTCCGGGACCAATTCCGTCCATAGGAGAAATCCTTCCACCTAAAACATGATAAACGCCTTTGTACTGTCCCGTATTTTCAATCGCCATCACATCGCGAACATCTTCCACTATGCAGATTACGGAAGTATCCCGAAGCGGATTGGCGCAAATCTGACAAATTTGTGCGTCAGAAATCGTATGACATTTTTCACAATATTGGATATCCTGAACCAATTGTTGAAGTGCTTCCGCAAGATTTTCGGTTTGAGAAACAGGGCGGTTCAGCATGTGTAAAACCAAACGCAAAGCCGTGCGTTTACCGATTCCCGGCAGATTGGACATTTCCTCTACTGCGCGTTCCAAAACTTTACTCGGATAATTCATGTTTCTATTTGCCCTAAATTGGTTGTAAATATACATATACCCGACGGATCCCAAAAGACTTTCAGGAATCGCATTTTCTTTCCGATTGAAAATGTTATTTTTGACTCAAATTTTTCCCGATATGAATTCGACCATCATCCTGATTTGTGTAGTTATTTATTTCCTCGGTTTGCTTTTTATTGCTTACAGAACCAGTAAAAACTCTGATAATGAATCCTTTTTCATCGGAAACCGAAAGAGTAAATGGTGGTTGGTAGCATTTGGGATGATTGGGACAAGTTTGAGTGGTGTTACCTTTATTTCGGTACCGGGAACAGTTGGAAAGCTCACCGGAACCGAATATATCTACGGAGGATTTGAATATTATATGATGGTTATAGGATTTTTCCTCGGATATTTCATCGTGGCATTTGTCCTACTTCCGCTTTATTATCGAATGAATTTGACTTCGATTTATACCTATCTCGGCAGAAGATTTAATGTTGAAGCCCATAAAACAGGTTCTATCTTTTTTATCATTTCAAGGGGAATTGGCGCGACTGCCCGATTGTTTCTGGTTATCAATGTTTTACAAATATTTTTATTGGATCAAATCGGCATTCCTTTTTGGGTAACGACATTGGTTATTTTATTGATGATTGTTCTTTATACATATGAAGGCGGTGTAAAAACCATTGTGGTAACGGATACTTTGCAAACTACATTTATGCTGTTGAGTTTGGTGGTTTGTATCGTTTATGTTTTAACCCAATTGGACATGTCGGTTTCAGAAGGTTATGCAAAAATGGCGGAATACAACTATACACACTTAATGAATTTTGACGGGAGCTCTGCAACTTTCTTTTTGAAAACATTGATTGGCGGTATGTTTATTACGATTGCGATGACAGGATTGGATCAGGAAATGATGCAGAAGAACATCAGTGTGGACAATTTGTACAATTCAAAAAAGAATATGCTAACGTTTGCCGGCACTTTATTGATAGTAAATTTTGCATTTTTATTTTTGGGTGGCTTGCTTTACCTATACGCCATGCAAAATGGTGCGGCCTATGGTGACGGAATCTTTGGATTTTTAAACGGTTCCGGAGAAATCCAGAATATCATGGGCGATGATATTTTCCCGGCTCTTTCGCTTCAGGGATTTTTTCCGCTGTTCATTGCCGTCATCTTTATCATCGGACTGATTTCCGCATTATTTCCATCGGCAGATGGTGCATTGACTTCATTGACAAGTTCCTTTTGTGTGGATTTGTTAAAGATGAATGAAAATAAAACCATGTCTGAATCACAAAAAAAGAAAACCCGCATCATGGTTCATTTGATTTTTACCGTGATTTTCTTTTTGTTGATTTTAATTTTCAAATGGATCAACGACAAATCCATCGTGTACCTGATTATGAATGTTGCCGGATATACGTATGGACCGCTTTTGGGATTATTTGCATTTGGGATTCTCACTAAACGCAGCATTTCTTTAAAATTTGCCATTTTAAGCATTGCACTCATTGCACCGGTTATCACTTATACCATCAATGAATTATTTATTCAATTTACTGATTACAGAATCGGTGTCGAATTGATTGTCCTAAATGGACTTTTGACTTTCATAGGACTTTGGCTTTTCAGTAAAAAGCATTCTACGGTTTCAGAAGCCGATTAATTACTATATTTACTCAATTTTAATTTAAAAAATTAACACATGAAACATTTTTATTTAAGTGTGTTTCTCTTATTTTTTTCGTTCAGTACCTGGGCGCAGAATAGCGAAATACTCCAAAAAGTTCGTTCTTATATGAACACAGAAGCCAATAAATTGGGATTGGTTTCAACCGATTTTGAGGATTTAACCATCCAGACAAATTATACCAATCAAAAGACAAATGTTGAATATGCCTATATCCAACAAAATGTAGGCGGATATCCTGTTTATAATGCCATTGCAAATTTTGCCTTAAAAAATGGTGAAATTGTTCATATGAGCGAAACTTTCCAGCGAAATGTTCAACAAAGATTGGCCAATCAAAACGCTATTTCCGATGTCAATACCATTGCGGGAACCATCGCACAAAATTTAGGGTTGAGTTTAAACCAATCCGCTTTTTTGAATGAAAATTTCGGGTCTAAATTGATGTATTATCCGACTGAAGATGGAAAACTGAATTTAAGTTGGATGCTGCATATCAATGCAACCATCGACAACGAAATGAAAATTCTGGAGGTGGTTGCCAATGCTCAGACCGGACAAATTTATACACAACATAATCATTTGTTGAGTTGTAATTTTGGACTGAATCCGTTTGAAAATCCATTGACAGAACACAAACAAAGTGAAAAAGTCCAATGGTTAAATCAACAATATCAGAATTCAATGCTCAATGACGGTGCACAATACCGTGTGTATGAACTTCCTGTAGAAGCACCTACTTTTGGAGATCGAACCATGGTGGTAAATCCGGCAGATCCTACTGCATCTCCTTGGGGTTGGCATGACACCAATGGTGCAACAGGAGCTGAATATACACAAACACGCGGAAATAATGTAATTGCTGTGAACGACCAAAACAGTGCCGGTCTGAACTGGCTTTTCAATGGTGGTTCTTATACTTTTACCGGATTTGCAGAGGGGGGAAGCGATTTAATTTTTGACTTTCCAATTGATTTCAGCCACAATATGTATCAAAGCCCGGACGCTTCGACAACCAATTTGTTTTATATGAACAACATGCTACATGATGTTTGGTATCAATATGGTTTTACGGAAGCTGCCGGTAATTTTCAGGTAAATAATTATGGGAATGGTGGCGCAGCCGGAGATGAAGTCTATGCATTTGGTCAAACCGGTGAAACCATGGGTATGATGGACAATGCCATGTTTGGAACACCTTCTGATGGTGGAAATCCTTACATGATTATGTTTATGTGGAATTCCAATCAAGGAGACGATCATTTGCTTTCTATTAATACTCCGGGTACGTTTGAAGGTGATTATAATGGTGCTCCGGCAGCATTTGGAGCTCCCCTTCCTACTCCACCAATTACCGAAAATCTGGCAGTTGTAATTGATGATAATGCCGGTGGTGGTACGGATGTAAATGACGGATGCGAAAATATAACCAATGCCTCAGCCATTAACGGTAAAATCGCATTGATAAAAAGAGGAAATTGTGACTTTGTGGTAAAAGTAAAGAAAGCCCAGGTTGCAGGTGCAAAGGCGGTAGTAATGGTCAATAATGTAGCAGGTGCACCCATCAATATGGGAGGAGAAGACCCTACCATTACAATTCCTTCCGTGATGATCAGCATGAATGATGGTAATCCCATTATAGATGCCGTGCTTGGTGGAACAACTTTAAATGGTTCTGTTCCAAAAGAAGGCCATTGGGATGGTTATAAAGACGGTTCATTGGACAACGGAATTGTTGCGCACGAATACGGACATGGAATTTCTACCCGATTGACAGGAGGACCTGCCAATAGTGGTTGTTTGAATAATCAGGAACAAATGGGTGAAGGTTGGAGTGATTATTTCGCATTGGTGATGACCATAGAACCGGGTGATCAGGGAACTGATGGAAGAGGAATGGGAACCTATGCCGTTTCACAACCCACAACGGGAGTAGGAATCAGACCCACGAGATATTCAACCGATATGACCATTAACAATGCTACGTATGACCGCATCAAAACCGTATCAGTTCCGCATGGAGTTGGTTATGTTTGGGCAACTATGTTATGGGAAATGACCTGGGAATTGATTGACGAATATGGATTTGATCCGGATATTTACCAAGGATCGGGAGGAAATAATCTGGCAATGCAATTGGTGGCCGATGGTTTAAAATTACAGCCATGCAGCCCCGGATTTATAGATGGACGTGATGCCATCTTGGAAGCTGACGAAATCAACAACGATGGTGCTAACCAATGTTTCATCTGGCATGCTTTTGCCAAAAGAGGTTTGGGTTACAGTGCTTCCCAAGGAAGTTCAAACAACGTGATGGATGGTGTTCAGGCTTTTGACATGCCTCCAACAGATGTTTTGGATTGTTCCGGAATTTTGGGTGTTACGGATTTGACCAATTCTCAATTGAGCATCTACCCTAACCCGACCCGTGGAGAATTCTACATATTAACTGAAAAATCTTACGGAAATTCTGAAATTTCCATTCAGGACATGACAGGAAAAACGGTTTATACGACTACTTTGAATTTTGCCAACCAAAGAGGAACGGTAGACATAAGCAGTTTGCCGGTCGGAGTTTATGTAGTAAGCATCCAAACAACCGATGGAAAAATCACTAAAAAGTTGATCAAAAAATAATTTGATTTTCAAATAAATGTAAAGCCGTTCTATTTTTTAGGGCGGCTTTTTTGATTTATAAATTTCTGAGAAGAAGGAAGATAAACAAATCACTCTCCAACTCTCCAACTCTCCAACTCTCCAACTCTCCAACTCTCCTACTCCTTATACCAACCACTGTATTTCACATAATTATTGGCAATTCGTTCAATTTCGCCTTCTTTTAAATTCTGAGAAACCATCCCGATTTTTTTGGCAGGTATTCCGGCCCATAATTCTCCTTCTTTTATATGAGTTCCTTGTGTGACAACTGCGCCGGCAGCAACAATCGAATAAGATTCCACCAAGCAATCATCCATCACGATGGATCCCATTCCTATCAACACATTGTCATGGATCGTACAGCCATGCACTACCGCATTATGCCCGATGGAAACGTTATTCCCAATGGTGGTGGGAAATTTCTGGTAAGTACAGTGAACCATCGCATTGTCCTGTACATTGACTTTATTTCCCATTTTGATGAAATGGACATCACCGCGCAAAACCGCATTGTACCAAATACTACAATCATCGCCCATTTCCACATCGCCGATGATTACCGCTGTTTCTGCCAAAAAACAATTCTCTCCAAACTGAGGTTCTTTCCCTAATAAATCCTTTATCAATGCCATTTATTTTTAATTATTTAAGTCAAAAGTAAAATTACGAATCATTAGATTAATTTTAAATATGAAATTCACATCCTTTCAAATTTTTATTGCCGTAAATTTGCCATCATGATGAGAGTTTATATAGACCAAACGCCCAATCCGAACATTTTGAAATTTGTTTGTGATGAAACCTTAACGACAGGTGCTTTAGAATTAGGAAAAGATGATGCTGCGGAAGATTCGCTCATGGCGCAGGAAATATTACAATTTCCTTTTGTGACTAAAGTTTATATCACCGCCAATTTTGTGGCAGTTCAAAAAAGCGATGTAATCGAATGGGATATGGTGGCCAATGAATTAAAAGAAATCGTGAACCAGCATTTGATTGACGGTACGATTTTATTGACTCCTCAACAGGAAGATCCGTTTACGCTTTATGTCGAAATGACGCCCAATCCGGCTGTGATGAAATTTGTAACCAACAAATTGCTCTATAAAGGAATTGCAGAAGCAAAAAATGCAGCGGATACACAAAATTTCCCGTTGGCTGAAGCCTTATTTTCCTTTGATTATGTAAAAGAAATTTTTGTGTCGGAAAATTATATTTCGATTACAAAAATTGAGAATGCTGACTGGAATGAATTGGCTCTGGAGTTGCGTTATTTTCTGTTAGAATATTTACAATCCGGAAAAGAAATCGTAGGAGAAAATTACATTCCTTTGCAAAATCCGTTTGAAAAAGAATTTGTTAAAAAAGAATATTCAGATGTCGAAATGCAAATCCAGGACATCATTACCGAATATATCCAACCTGCGGTTGCCGGCGATGGCGGAAACATTCAACTAATTGAATTTGAAGAAGAAACAAAAACAGCTAGGATGCTTTTGCAAGGTGCTTGTTCCGGTTGTCCTTCTTCCACCATCACGCTGAAAAACGGAATCGAAGCCATGCTGAAAGAAATGATGCCCGGAAAAGTGGAAAATGTGGAAGCGGTAAACGGGTAATAAGGTTTAAATTTGATTCTTAGATTTGAAACCTCCAAGGTTGTATTTCGTACATATTATTAACCTTGTAGGTTAAGATTCACGATAAATTAAAATGATAAGAACTTGAACTTCAAATCAACTTTTCTAATCCTTCTTCCCTTTTTTTGTTTCGGACAAAACGACAACTTGAACTATGCTCATTCCGTCATTCAAACTTTGACTTCCGAATCCTTTGCAGGACGCGGATATGTAGATGACGGGATGAATAAATCTGCAGAATTCATAGCGGATGAATTCGGGAAATTAGGACTGGAAAAAATAAACGGTTCTTATTTTCAGGAATTTAAGATGCCGATTAACATCATCCAAAACGCCGAACTCACTCTGGACGGGAAAAAATTGAAATACGGAATTGATTTCATCGTTAAACCGAATTCCAAAAGCCAAAATTTTCATCAACGGGAAATCTATCATTTCGACCCGATTGATTATGCTATTTCACTGAAATACGAATCCTCGTTCATCGATTTTATTTACCGCGACATGGAAGCACAAAAGGAAAAACACATCGTATTTCCTCCTCATCATTTCGAAGTGGATTCGCTGAATCAATATTATAAAAACTGGGCTTCTTTTTACAAACCTGAAGAAAACCGCAACCGTGCAGTTCTCTTTTTCACAAACGATAAGCTTATTTCCTCTTTGTCCCAGATCCAGGACAGCATTTCGGAGTTCATTGTTAATGGAAAATTATATTCTGATGAATTGAAAATCAATCATTATTTAATCCAATCCGATTTTCAACCCGACTTCAAATCCCAAAATGTAATCGGAAAAATCGAAGGTAAAAATCAAGATTCGCTGGTGGTAATTACAGCGCATTATGACCATTTAGGCAAAGTGGGAAATGTATATTTTCCCGGTGCAAGTGATAATGCAAGCGGCACTGCTTTTATATTGGAATTAGCAAAATACTTTAGTCAAAATAAACCTAAATATTCTTTGGTTTTCATCGCATTTGCAGCGGAAGAAGCAGGAATGGTCGGCTCGAATTATTTTGTGGAAAATCCATTGGTAGATTTATCAAAAATAAAGTTTCTGCTCAATTTTGACATCATGGGAGCCGGCGAAGACGGAATTCAAATCGTGAATAGTTCCGTTTTTACGAAAGAATATGAATTACTGAATTCCATTAATTCAAAAAAGAATTATGTCAAACAAATCAAAAAACGAGGTGAAGCCTGCAATTCTGACCATTGTCCGTTTTATGAAATAGGCATTCCGAGCTTTTTCACCTATACGCTTGGTGGACCGGGATTTTACCATGATATTTTTGATAAAGGCGAAACCTTGGATTTGAAAGAATTTTGGAATATTCAGGATTTATTTGTGGAGTTTATTGATTCAATTTAGAAACTGTTTAATTTTTTTATTTAATTTTGTATCCAAGTGAATACAATCTGAATGTACTTTATTGAGAAAACAACAGAATTTGATAAGTGGTTTCGAAAGCTAAAAGATTTACGAGCCAAAGCTAAAATTTTGTTCCGACTCCAAAAACTTGAAAACGAAGAACATTTCGGAGATTGTAAACCTGTTGGAGACGGAATCAGCGAATTGAAAATTAATTATGCAAAAGGATATAGAATCTATTTCAAAGAAAGAGGTGGAAAAATCATTTTGTTATTGATTGGTGGCAATAAATCGACTCAAGAAAAGGACATTGAAAAAGCAAAAAATATTTGGAATAAAATAAATAATCAATAAAAATGGAAACTTCAAAATTTGACATAACAGACTATTTAGACAGCAATGAAATGATTGCTGAATATTTGAATACGGTTTTGGAAGAAGGAAATGATATCGAAATAATCACTGCAATTGGTCATGTTGCAAAAGCAATCGGAATGACAAAAATCGCAGAAGAAACCGGATTAAGCAGACCTAGTTTATACAAAGCATTATCTGAAGGAGCAAAACCACAATTTGGAACCATCATGAAAGTTTTAAAAGCGGTCGGCGGCAAAATTCAAATAAATCCGGTTACTACGTAAAAAGAATTTCACTCGATTAAGAATTTATTTGTGGAGTTTATTTATCAATTATAATTTCTATTTTCTCAAAATCTTTTAAAACTTCTAGAGAATTTTCTCTCACTAATTTTGATTCTCTTATCAACTGTTTTTTTTATTTTTCTTGTTTTTGAATTGCATTCATATTATTAGAATTAAATTATAAAGGTTTAGTAGCCACCAAACTATAGACCATCGGAATCTTATTTCCTAAATGTTTGATTCTGAATTTCCCCGGTTCAAATTCTTCTGTTTGGTTGAAACAATTATAAGGCGAATAATCATATTCGCTTAGCGAATTAACAACCAAGCCATTATTAGTCAATGATTTAAAAACCTCACTTAAACTGTGATTCCAACTAATTTCTTCAACTTTTTCGTCGAACTTTCCTTCTGTATAAGTTGAATCATTTATTTCTATAATCGGCTGGTCTTTGAAATAATTATACGCCACTTTTTCAAATTCGTAATCAAACATCCAAACAACCGGATGAAATTCCACAAAGACAAATTTTCCGCCGGGTTTCAGAAAATGCGAAATCACTTTTGCCCATTTATCCAAATCCGGTAACCAACCAATCGTGCCATAAGAAGTAAAAACGATGTCAAATTTCTCATCCAAATGATTGAGTAAATCATAAATATCTGAACAAATAAATCTCGCTTCGGAATTGTCTTTTCCCGCTAATTCCTTTGCAAAATCAATGGCTTTGTCCGACAAATCCACACCCGTCACTTCCGCTCCCAGTCGCGAAAGTGAAATGGAATCCTGCCCGAAATGACATTGTAAATGCAAAATGGATTTTCCTTTCACCTCACCCAAAAGTTCCAGTTCTATGGAATTGAGAGAAGTTTTTCCTTCCAGAAATCCTTTTACATCATAGAAATCCGATTTAAAATGTAATTCTGAACGTTTGTTCCAGGCATTTCGGTTTTTTTCCAAATAATCATTTTCCATATATCTTATTTTTCGTTGGAAAGCGAATAAGGCAAAGCATCACTTCCTACTGCCCATGATTTATTGGGCTTTTCACTCATTTCGAAATAAATTAATCCTCCATTTATAATTTCTTCAAAATCAATAAAAGCTTTTTCAAACTTTTTCCCGTTGTACCAAGCTTTATTGATGTAGATTTTTTTATCGGAATTTTCATTTTTCTGTATCACGAAATAATTACCATTTTCCAGTTCCAAAATAGCTTTTTCAAACAGTGGCGCTCCCATCACATATTGATTAACAGCGGGCGTTACCGGATAAAAACCCAATGCGCTGAAAACATACCAGGCTGAAGTTTGTCCGTTGTCCTCATCGCCGCAATATCCATCCGGAGCAGAACTATAAAGACGGTTCATGACTTCTCTTGTCCAATATTGCGTTTTATAAGGTTCTCCGGCATAATTATACAAATAAATCATGTGCTGGATAGGTTGATTTCCATGTGCGTATTGACCGAAATTGGTGATTTGCATTTCACGGATTTCATGAATAACCTGACCATAATAAGAATCGTCAAAAATGGGAGCCGATTCAAAGACTTCATCAAGTTTTCCTATAAATTTTCTTTTTCCACCCATCAAATCAATCAAACCCTGAACATCCTGAAATACCGACCAGGTGTAATGTAAACTATTCCCTTCCGTAAATGCATCACCCCATTTATAAGGATTAAAAGGAGTCTGGAAACTTCCGTTTTGATTTTTTCCGCGCATCCACCCCGATTCCTTATCAAATAAATTTTTATAATTCAAACTTCGCTGACGATATATATCTATCTCTGCATCCGGTTTCCCTAAGGCTTTTCCCAATTTCCAGATACAAAAATCATCATAGGCATATTCCAGTGTCCTTGCAGCATTTTCGTTGATCCCAACATCATAAGGAACATATCCAATTGAATTATAATAAGCAACTCCTTTTCTGCCGACAGCACTTACCGGTCCTTCATTATTGGCTCCATGAATCAAAGCCTGCCACAAAGTTTCGACATCATAATCACCTCCATTTTTTAAAAAAGCATCTGCCACAACCGAAGCGGAATTATTTCCAATCATGATATCGGCGTAACCCGGACTTGACCATTCCGGCAAAAATCCTCCTTCCAAATAAGAATTCGCCAAACCGGCCTGCATTTCTTTGTTGATCGACGGATATACCAAATTCAGCAAAGGATAAAGCGCACGAAAAGTATCCCAAAACCCGGTTCCGGCAAACATATATCCGGGTAGAATTTGACCGTTGTAGGGACTCCAATGCACCACTTCGTCGTTTTTATTTATTTCATATAATTTATTGGGAAACAATAAAGTACGGTGTAAACAAGAATAAAAAGTCCGGATTTGTTCCTCCGTTCCACCTTCTATTTTGATTTTACTTAATTTTTCGTTCCAACTATTCTTTGCTTTTTCTTTTGTTTCTTCAAATTTATCATTGCCAATTTCTCTTTTTAAATTCAATTCAGCTTGTTCAAAGCTGATGAAAGAAGAAGCCACTTTTGCATGCACAATTTCTCCTTTTTTAGTTTTGAATTGTACGGCTCCGATAGCATGAGGAGCTGAAATTTCTTTTTTACCGGTTTGAATTTTCTTCCCGTCCCAAACCCTGAAATCAATGATCTTCTCATCAAATTCAATGACGAAATAATTCTTAAAATTAATCAGATTTCCACGACTGTAGCGCGTACTGTAACCTATGATTTTTCGTTCCTCCGGAATGATTTTTACATAAGAATTTCTGTCAAAAGCATCGATAACCACCCAGGCATCCTCAGTTTCCGGAAAAGTAAACCGGAATTGTGCAGCTCGTTCCGTTGGTGTTATTTCCGTTTTGATGTCATGGTCTGCCAGATAAACCTGATAATAATAAGGTTTACTGATTTCGGCTTTATGCGAAAACCAACTTTCGCGTTCGGATTCGGTGATTTTCAGGCCTATCGTCGGCATGATGGAAAATTGACCATAATCATTCATCCATGGAGAAGGCTGATGTGTTTGCTTGAATCCTTTGATTTTATTAGCGGTATACGTATACATCCAGCCGTCACCCATTTTTCCTGTTTGAGGCGACCAATAATTCATTCCCCAAGGAACGCCTATCGCCGGATAAGTATTTCCGTTTGACAATTCATAAGTGGATTGTGTTCCCATAAGCGGATTTACCCAATCGGCGTATGAAATTTCATTTTGTGAATAAACAATAAGTGAGAAGGTCAATGTCAGAAAGCCCAATATATTCTTCAGATTCATTTCTCAAATTTTAAAAAACATACTATGAATTTATCATCTCCGCTTCAAATACTTCTTCAAAATACTTTTTCACTTTTTCCTTCACATCCTGTATCGGAATCGGATTTCCCAATTCTCTTTCCAGTGAAGTCACCGCTTTGTCCTTGATTCCACATGGAATGATGTATTCGAAATATTTCAGGTCTGTATTGACATTTAGCGCAAAACCGTGCATGGTAACCCAGCGAGAGGCTTTCACACCCATCGCACAAATTTTTCGGGCAAAAGGTTTCCCGACATCCAACCAAACGCCGGTTTCACCTTTGGAGCGTTCGCCTTTCAGTCCGTAATCGGAAATTGCACGGATGATGACTTCTTCCAGATTCCGCATATATAGATGAATGTCCGGTTTGAAATTGTCCAGATCCAGAATCGGATAACCGACCAATTGTCCGGGGCCATGATAGGTAATATCGCCTCCCCGATTGGTTTTCACAAAGGTTGCTTTGATTTGATTCAGAAAATCCTGGTTGGCCAAAAGGTTTTCGATGTGACCGCTTTTTCCCAAAGTATAAACGTGCGGATGTTCCACAAAAAGCAAATGATTTTTTGTAGATTCAAAATCGGTTTGACTATTTTTTTCTTTGACTCGGTTTTGGGTTTTGATTGCTATGTTTTCTGCCAATAATTCTTCCTGAAAGTCCCAGGTTTTTTGGTAATCTTGGCTTTCTCCTAAATCTTTAAATAAAATCTCCTTCATTAATTCTTGTTTTTAAAACCGCATTCTTTGCAGAAATAATGTCTGTTTATGTTGCCAAATGGTTCTCCGATCAGAGCCGAAAACAGGGAAATGAAAATCTCTCCCATTCCTTTTTTACCATAACTGAACTCTATATTCTCCGAATCACAATTGGCACAACGTATTTTTTCATTTTCTGCCAGATTCAGGGTTTCAATCGCTTTTTCCCAATCTTCTTCCTTCACCCGAAGTTCGATTCCGGCATTTAGAATTCCTGAAAGATTGGGAACTACGCTCATGAAATGAGCACCGAAAACAAATGCCGAAATTCCGTTTTCTTCCAGCAATCCTTTGTGGATATAAGCCAAATGGGAGTGGTCGTATTTGTTCAGTAGTTTTGTATTCATCTGTTCGGATTATTGAGTATAACCAAAGCCGCAATCACACCAGGAATCCAGCCTAAAAAAGTCAGGATGGTTACGATAATGATGGATCCGCAACCTTTATCCAACACCGCCAAAGGCGGAAACAATATGGACAGAATAACTCTTCCTACACTCATTTTATTCAAATTCCACCGTAAAATTATACTTTTCAGGATTATCCATCAATTCGCTCATCGGCACATTTACAGTCATGGTTTTCCCGTCCAAGCTAAACGTCGCATTTTCAAGTGATGATTTTTTGACTTTTTTGGGAAAGTGATATTCCATCTTATATTCAAACATTTCCATCATTTGTTTGGTAGCCAAAGCCGTACTGTCGTCCTCTTCATCCATAAGCCCTGAAAGATGATTGGTTGCTATTCTTTGAAAAGTTTTACCATCAAATTTGATTTCAAGAGAATTCATCACTCCGGACTGTGCCAACTCTCCGGCCGCTTTCGGATCTTCTTTTTCCAGTTTTGAAAGCGCTGAATTCATTTGTTTCAGGTATTTGTTGAAACTGTTTACATCTTTTTCTGCAATTCCTATCACCATTTTCCCTTCGTTATCATTCATCACCATCCGCACATTGGTTTTATTCATGGATTTCATAAATTCCCTTTCAGCATCTGTGATGCTGTCCGCCGATTTGAACTGTTCGAAATTTTCCAAATCGGCAAAATTGATCAGCGTATCAATTGGAAATTCTCCGATTTGTTTTAAAGAATCCTTTGTGTATTGATCATACATGAATCCCATCATTTCTGAAAAATTGATTTCGGTTTCATATTTCACTGCACCTGATTCTTGTAAATAAAAACGTTCGGTGATTTGACAAGAAACCAAAAATACAGCCGAAACAAAGAGTATAAATATGTTTTTCATAAGAAGAATTAAGAAGTAAATTTAGTCTTTTTTATTGAAGATTTGTCTTTAAATTAAGAGCTTGTTTAAATTTTATTGCTAAAAATTTTTATAGCTATTTTGAGATGGATATTTTGCTTCGTGTTTGAAGATTTATCGGGATAAATCAAGAATAGGAAGTGAAAAATACGCTCAAAAGAGCATCAAAATTTAGCAAAGATATTCTTTAAGAGCCATAAAAATAAATTTCGGTAAAACTTAAACAGGCTCTAAGATAAAATCAGATGATTAAATTCAGTTTTCAATTGTTAAAAAATCCATTTTTAACAACTTTAAAAATTATAAATTGTAATTTGACCGGTAGAATAATTCAAAAAATTAACATTATGAAAAAAAATTTATTCTTTTTTGGGTTTTTGATTTTTATGGTATCTCATGCGTTCTCGCAAGAAAAAATTGCTGTAATTCAAGACCCATTTGTTTTACTTTTAAATGCTGAAACGGGAGAAATTGAGGATCCAGCATTTATTGACCTTACCCCTTTAAATCCGGGAACCCCAAAAGGAATCCGGCAAATCGGTGATGAAATTTGGATTACGGATCAAATTGAGGATTTAATTTACCGTTTTGATTTAGCGGGTAATCATTTAAGTAATATAACCGGAGCGATGGATAACATCAAAGGATTGGATATCATTGACGGTTCAGAAGTTTGGGTGACCAATGCAGGATCCAATAACGGAGCTCCGGGAGATGCCATTGTTCGAATTGATTTGGAAGGAAATATTTTGGGGAATTTCCCTACTCCTACCGGGTCAACATTTGATGTTTTGGACAATGGGTCAGGCGAAGTTTATATTTCCTACATCGCAGGTGGTTCACCGATCGAAAGAAGAGATTATGACGGAAATTCTCTGGGGAATCTTGTCGATCCCAATCATTTGAATTTTGCCCAGCAAATGTGGATCACAGAGGACGGAAACCTTTTGGTTGCCAGCTTCAGCTCAAATACAATCTATCTGTTTGATATTGCATCAGGAGCTGAAATCCAAAATTGGACAGCAAGTAGTGCAAGAGGTGTGATAGAAACGGGAGATGGTCATATCTTATGGACCAGTTCGGCAGGCATAAGCCGAATGGATCCTGATACCGGAACCAGTACAATTCTTTCCAGTGGTTCTGCTCAATTCTTTACTCTTTTATTTGCAGAGGAAAATTCAGATTGTACAGATCCAACGCTTTCTGTAGAAACACCGGATCCAATTTGTGCCAACACGACAGCAACCATTACCGCAACTTCTGATGGTGATGAAGTAAATTGGTATGATGCTGCAGACGCAACAGAACCTATTTTTACCGGGCTTGTTTTTGAAACGCCGGAATTGACGGAATCCACTTCCTATTGGGTTCAGGCATTTAATGAAGGAACAGGAGAAGGCGAAGTCATAGAAGGCGGCGCAAGACTGGCTCCAAGTTCAAATTCTCAATCTGCGGTTGTAGAAGCAACATCACCTTGGGGATTGTCTTTTGATACAACTGAAGACTTTACCATAACCGGAGTGGATGTATATTTGACCGATACCAATCCTGGAAATGTCATCGTTCAGTTGCTGGATGTGAATTGGGATTTGATTGAAGAAACCACCATCGCCGTTCCGGCAGGAAATTCAACCAATCCTGTTCAACATGAATTATCACTTAATTTCTCAGTTGAAGCCGGAAACACCTATCGTTTAGTCGCTGCTTACCCAAGCGTTGAAATGGTCAGAGAATTTTCATCTGAGCACGCAGGATTCCCTTATCCGATCGGAGATGTAGGAACTGTAACGGGAGGAACAATCAATAATTCAAACTCCAATAACACTGTATATTATTTCTTTTACAATTGGACCGTAGAAACCGGCGAATCATCCAGTTGCGAATCTCAAAGACTTCAGGTTGATGTGACCGTGAATCCGGCTCCTGAGGCTCCAATCGCCATCGGAGATTTTGATTTTGTAGACGGTGATACATTGGCCGATTTGGAAGATTCACTTGATTTTGAGGGTGATTTGACCTGGTATGCAGACGAGGAATTGACAGAAGTTTTACCAAATACAACTTTATTGGAAGACAATACCACTTATTGGGTAACCCAAACCATCGATGGTTGTGAAAGTGAAGCATTGGCAGTTTTGGTGGAAGAATTGGGCGTAAATGATCTGAACGGAAATATGTTCAGTGTTTATCCAAATCCGGTTAATACTATATTGAACATCACCGGATTGAAAAACATCGATTTAGTTGAAATTTTTGATATGACCGGAAGAAAGTTGTCCAGTCAAATGGAAATACAGAACAATCAAATCGATTTCAGCCATTTTGAAAAAGGAACTTATTTAGTCCGGATTTCGACAGGAAAAGAAAATCAGGTCATCAAAGTGATCAAAAATTAACCTTTCCTTTTTAACTCATTTAAAGGGCTTCCGAAAAGGAGCCCTTTTTTCATTCGCATTATTTTATGTAGTTTTGAAAAAAATGAAAGAAAGATGATGAAATTACATTTATTTTTATGGTTTACACTGATTGGGATTGGGATTTCCTTTGCCCAGCAAGGGGGCGGAATGTGGATTCCGACCGAATTAAACGAATCGGAAATGAAGCAAATGGGCATGAAAATATCAGCACAGGATATCTTCAATCCAAATGCTCCCAGTATAAAAGATGCAGTCGCTCATTTTGGTGGCGGATGTACCTCTGAAGTAATTTCATCCAAAGGTTTACTTTTAACAAATCACCACTGTGGATACGGACAAATCCAGTCTCATTCCAGTTTGGAAAATGATTATTTAAAAGACGGATTCTGGGCAGCCAATCATTCGGAAGAACTACCCAATAAAGGTTTGACCGCAACATTTATCATCGACATAAAAGATGTAACAGACAAAATTCTTCAAGGTATTTCTGATGATATGACAGAAGAACAACGTCAGGAATTTGTAAAATCCAACATCGAAATCATCTCCAAAAATGTAGTGAAAGAATCCTATCAAGATGTATTCATTCGTCCGTTTTATAAAGGAAACAAATATTACCAATTCATTACCGAAACTTACCGTGATGTCCGTTTGGTGGGTGCTCCGCCATCTTCCATCGGGAATTTCGGAATGGATACCGACAACTGGTCGTGGCCGCGTCATACCGGTGATTTCTCGTTGTTTAGAATTTATGCCGATAAAAACAACAAACCGGCTGAATATTCTACTGACAACGTTCCTTATACACCCAAACATTTCCTGCCCGTTTCCATCAAAGGAATCAAAGAAGGTGATTTTACATTTGTATTTGGATTTCCGGGAACGACCGACGAATATCTTCCTGCGTCCGCTCTGGAACAAATTCTTCAAACCTCCAATCCATCCAGGATCGGAATCCGTGAAGTGGCTTTGAAAATCCTTAATTCCAAAATGCGTCAGGACAATGCTACGCGTATTAAATATGCTTCCAAATATGCCCGAATTTCCAATTATCATAAAAAATGGTCGGGTGAAAGTTTAGGTTTGAAAAAATCAAATGCGGTAGAAAAAAGAAAAGAATTTGAAACGGAATTTACCCAAAGAATTTCCGCAAACCCGCAGTGGAATGACCAATATGGAAGTTTATTAAAGGAAATGAACGAATTATATGATTCTCAATCTCCTTATCAAAAAGCCGAAATTTATTTTGACGAAGCGATTTACAGAAATTCCGAAACTTTCCGCGTTGCCTTATTGATGCAAAATCTTATCAACGCAAAAGGAACTACTGAATTCGCCAATTTAAAAAATCGGTATATGAACCATCTGAAAGGATTGTACAAAGATTATGATGCCGATTTGGATCAGGAAGTCTCATTGGCTTTGATTGAATTATACAAAAAAGATGTTCCGGCAGAATTTTTACCTGAAACGGCCATTCGCATCAATGCTGGCACTTTCCAAAGTTCGGTTTTAACCGGAAAAGAAAAAATAAACGGCGTGAGCATCATCGAGGATACAGAAAAAGCTTTTGAAAACGACGAAGCGCTGTTGTCTGCATTAGAAAACGATCCGTTGATACAGGAAATAGGATTGATCCAAAAAGCGTATGAAGAAAAAGTTTCTCCTAAATATACGGCAACTCAAAATCAATTGGCACAATTGCAAAGGACCTATATGAAAGCGCAATTGGAAGCGTTTCCCGATAAAAAATTCTTTCCTGACGCCAATTCTACTTTGCGAGTAACTTATGGAAAAGTGGACGGATACAAACCGGAGGACAAACCGCGATATCCCTATCAAACCTATCTGGACGGGGCGATTGAAAAATATATTCCGGGTGACTACGAATTTGATTTACCACAAAAACTGATGGATCTGGAAAAATCAAAAGATTTCGGGGTTTATGCTGAAGGCAAAAAGAAAAAAGCGAGAATGCCGGTCAATTTCATTGCGAGCAATCATACAACAGGCGGGAATTCGGGAAGTCCGGTATTGGATAAAGACGGAAATTTAATCGGGTTGAACTTTGACCGTGTTTGGGAAGGAACGATGAGCGATTTGAATTATGACCCTGAAATCTGTCGAAACATCATGGTCGATGCCCGCTACATTCTGTTTATCATCGACAAATTTGCCGGCGCCGGTTATCTGCTCGATGAGATGAAGATTTTGAAGTAAAGATTAAACCATTATTCATATAAAACCTCAACGGAAGTTGGGGTTTTATTTTTTGGCTGAACCATACTTGTTTACTATGTATGAAGTCACTGGTTTTAGCTGTTTTCCCGTGATAGGATGATTTCCCGGAGAAGAATAAAATTCTACTTCCCCTCCCACTTTCAAATACCAGACAATGGGCTCTCCGGCTTCGAAAAAGCTTGTGGTATCGGTCGGGAAAATCCTGTGAAAATATTTATAAAGTTGTTCGTCATAAGGTTTTTTTTCTGCATTTGGATGAATGTCTTCCTCACAACCGATTTTTGAATAATGTGTATCTGTCCAGTACATGCAATCTGCTTCTCCTCCGTTTATCCCCAGATAAGAACCAAAACCTAAAACCGAAGCAATTCCCAATCCGGCTAAACCTCTTTTCAGAAAATTTTTATTGCTCGCTTTATTGGAAGAAATAAAAGGCCTACTTCCCTCCTCCACTTCTGATATCTTTTTTTCCTTTTTGTCACTAGTTTCCGGGAAATTTTTATGACAGAAATCGGCAAAATTTTCATATCCTATATATTTCGCACCCAAATTAAGATTATACATACTTGTAATCGATTTTCCATTATCTCCCAGTATATAACGATCATACATTCTTGTCGATGTTTTGAATTTCAAAGCTGAATTATCTTCAATATAATTTGCTAAGGCTGTCTTTGCAGTTTCCATTGATGCATTTCGGGCTTTTTCAAAAATCAGCTCAGTCAATTTTTTCTTTTCCAAATAGTTTTTCTCATTAGAAATTTCTTTTTGAGTATCCATAACATTTTAGTTTGAGTTTTAGGTCAAATAATGGACAAATAGTCAAAAAACTCCCTGCTACAAAGCATTCTAAACTTGTCCTAAATCTGTCTTGTATTTGTCTCACATCTTCATCCCATCCCGAGCTTTCTTTGCCAAGTAATTCGTGATGAATCTCCTGCTGCAGTGGAGACAAAAATACAAAACGAATTCAAAAAATGAGGTAAAAGAACTGATGCATCAATCAAAGGGAAGTGATTGAAATCCATCAGTTCACCACCTCACAACTTCCCAAACAAGAAGCGCTTCTTTTTTCGTTCCTGCATGGCTCTGCCTTGGCCTGTGCCGAGTAAACCCATGCTTTAAAAACTTTAAAAATTAAAAAAAAATGAAAAGAACTATTTTAGTTATGGGAATTATTATATCAATTTTCACGGTCGCTTCCTGTCTGGAAAATGAGGATATGGGGTTTGTTCCTACTGTTGCGGAAACTAACAACAGCATTCATTATGGTAAAGATGGAGATGAAAACGACACCATCCCATCTGATTCTACAGGTAATATAAGACCTCCAACCGGAGGAGAGGAAGGCCAAACTCCGGTAAAACCATAAAATCAGAATTTATATTAAATTAGGGGTATGAAATCTACTAAAATTTTATACCTCTATTTTTATTTAACTTTTTTGTTTTTAATTATTTCTTGTTCAGAGAAAGACAATTATAGGATTCCCTCAAATTTTTCCTCAATAAATAATGACAGTCTTCAACTTAGAAAATTCTTATCAAATGCTACTTCCTATTTAGAAAAAAATGAATTAGATAGCTTAAAATTAGTGATTATTCCATTCTCAAAAATAGCCCATCAATCACAAAATGATTTTTATATAGGAAAGACCAACGGAATTCTGGGATATCTAAAATTAGTTGAAAATCAGAACGATTCTGCGTTTTACTATCTGAATCAATCTAAAGAATATTTTACTAAATCATTTGATTCGGTTAACATAGCAAAATCCTTAACCAATATGGCAATAATTCAGGCTAATCAAGCAGATTATTCGGGCTCTGAAATTTCAGCCATAGAAGCTTTAAAATATTTAGAAAATTTTAAAGATGTTGATTTTGTTTCGTCAATTTATAATTCACTTGCAATTTCATCTCGTAAAAATTCAAATTATCCTGAAGCTATTTATTGGTATGAAAAAGCTATTGAATCTTCAACAGATTCTCTTAATAAAAATATCTACATAAATAATATAGCTGTTTCTTATAGTTATTTAGGTAAATATAAAAAAGCAGATAGTATTTTATCTGTTCTTTTACATGACTCATTTGTTCTACGAAATACCGATTTAAAATCAAAAGTCATGGACAATCTTGCTTATGCGAAATGGAAACAAAATTCTACAAGGAATTTAGAAAATGATTTTCAAAAAGCCTTAAAAATACGCGAAGGAAATAATGACGATTGGGGACAAGTTGCAAGTCATTCTCATTTATCTGAATATTTTAACGAGAGGATTCCGGAGAAATCCCTATTCCATGCTCAAAAAATGTACGACATAGCAACCCAACTCAATAGTCCGGATGATCGGCTCGAAGCTCTACAAAAATTGATTTCACTAGAAGCACCGGAAATGGCGAAAAAATACGCTATAACCTATACAAGACTCAGCGATAGTCTTACAAGAGCACGCTACCGGGCAAAAGACCAGTTTGCCAAAATCCGATATGACAGCGAAAAGAATAGGGATGAAAACCAATTGCTGAAAATTCAGGATTCCGAAAAACAAGTCCAGCTCGAAAGACAAAAAAATATTAAAATTATTGCTATAGCAGGAATCATCATTCTCGGGCTAGCCTTTCTAATTTTTTATCTGACTCAAAAAAGCAGGATCAAAAGAGAAAGGCTCATTGCTACCTATGAATCGGAAGTGAAAATGTCAAAAAAAGTACACGATATTTTGTCCAATGACATTTACCGGTTCATCATACATTTCCAAAACTTCCTGTCGGTCAATCATTCAGAAAAGGAAAATATGATGGTGGAAATTGAAAATATTTATGAAAAATCGAGACAGATTTCAAAGGATTTACATGATTTTGACACAAAGAATTTCAATCATGAAATCAAATCACTCTTTGAAACCTACCAGTCTGATTCCGTAAACGTCATCTACAACTTACTTGAAGACGGTACATGGAGTAGGGTGAGTACAGATGCTAAAAGAGAAGTATTCCGGGTTTTACAGGAGCTTATGACCAATATGAGCAAACACAGCAAAGCCAGTCACGTGCTCATCCAGTTTAAAGATGAAAATGAAAGAATCGAAATAATTTACAGGGACAACGGAATAGGAATTACTGAAAATCAAATTATTACAAAATCAGGTTTGGCCAATACGGAAAACCGTATGGAAAGTATAAATGGCTCTATTATTTTTGAATCCAATTTAGGAAAAGGACTTATTTCTAAAATTACTTTTCCGGCTTAAACTAAAAATATGATTCAAAAAATTTTAATAGCAGAGGACCATGACAGTACGAATATAGGATTAAAATCAGCTTTTGCTGAATTGCAAATTCCTGAAATTCAGTTTGTAAAACATTGTGACGAAGCTTTTCTGAGAATCAAAAAAGCGATTCACGACAAAGAACCTTTTGAATTATTGATTACTGATTTGTCGTTTCATCCTGTCCGACCGGCCGATCAACTGCAATCAGGAGAAGAATTGATCAAAATCATCCGGAAAGACAAAATCAACATCAAAATCCTGGTGTTTTCTATCGAAGACAAACCTCTGGTTATAAAAAAATTACTGACAAAATATGCTATTGACGGTTATATTGCCAAAAGCCGTCATGATTCCTTTGAATTGAAAAAAGCAATTGAAAAAATTGAACAGGGAGAAAAATATACTTCACCTGAAATTGAGCGAAAAATCCGTCTGCAAAAAGAAAATCATGTCTTGGATGATGTTGATTTTGAAATTCTGTTAATGCTCTGTAAGGGTTTTAGTCAGGATGAAATCTCAGATACTCTGAAAGAAAAAGAGATGATACCCAACAGTAAAAGCTCGATCGAAAAGAAACTAAAAATACTTCGTGAAGAATTTCAGGCAAGAACCAATCTGGAGCTCGTCATGATTTTGCAGAGCTTAGGGCTCATAAAAAATTAACGTGCAAAAATATTTTGAAGATTTTATATGTCCTTACGGAAAACCGTAAGGATTTGTCTTTTTATGACGGTAGGTTTGCTTTATAAAATAGTCATTATGAAAAGATATTACGTAAATAACAATGCTCAAGCAAACGGTGATCATGAAGTGCATACTGAAAATTGCTATTGGTTAGGTCTGGCTATCAGTAAAAAAGATTTAGGAAATCATTCCAATTGTAAATATGCTGTAGAAGAAGCGAAAAAGCACTACACACAAGTAAATGGCTGTAAAGCCTGTTCAGAATACTGCCATACCCAATAAAATATATAATACTATGAACCATGTGAAATTTCCAAAATTCATCATCACAAAAGCAAAGAATGGTGAATATATGTTCAATCTCTGGGCAGTCAACGGTCGCATCATCCTTACAAGCGAAACCTACACCCAAAAACAAAACTGCATAAAAGGTATAGAATCTGTACAAAATCATGCAGAAGATGATAAGAATTATGACCGTAAAACTGCAAAAAACGGAACTCAGTATTATTTCACGTTGAAAGCCAGAAACGGACAAATCATCGGAAAAAGTGAAATGTATGAATCAACGGCAGGTCGTGACAACGGTATAGAAGCTGTGAAAAGAGATGCGCCAAGAGCAGAAACAGAAGATTTAAGCTAAAACAAAAGTATCATGGAGATTCAAAATCAATTCAAATTACTGGCTGAAAAAATAAACCTTTTAAAAGACAAAATCGAAACGGAAGAATCTACAAAACACGCTTTTGTCCTGCCATTCATTAATATTCTGGGGTATGACACATTTAATCCGACTGAAGTTTTTCCTGAATTTACGGCAGATCTCGGGCTGAAAAAAGGTGAAAAAGTGGATTATGCTATTTTTCAGGATGACAAACCAATACTCATTATAGAATGTAAACACTGGGCGGAAAACCTAAATGTCCATAATTCACAATTATTCAGGTATTTCCACGTAACCAAAACCCGATTTTCCCTTCTGACCAATGGAATCGAATACCGATTCTATACCGATTTGGAAGAACCGAATAAAATGGACGAAAAGCCTTTTTTCGAATTTAACATTACCCATCTGAAAGAAAATACACTGCATGAAATCCTCAAGTTTCACAAAACCAATTTTGATGTTGATAAAATTGTAAGCAATGCCAGTTCACTTAAATATACTAAAGAAATAAGAAGGATTATTCAGGATGAACTACAAAATCCATCAGACGGATTTACACGTTTATTTGCTGGGAAAGTTTACAATGGTCGACTGACTGAAAAGGTATTAGACGAATTCAGGATGATTGTTCACAAAGCATTTTCGCAGTACATCAGTGATAATATAAACGAAAGACTGGCGGCTGCCATAAACAATGAAAATCAAAAACAGAAAGAAGATATAATTCCAGAGGAAACAATCAGCAAAATAGATACAACCGATGAAGAACTGGAAGCATATCGAATTGTGGTGGCTATATTGAGAAGAAAGCTTCTTGTTGAGCGAATCAGCTATCGCGATACCCAGTCCTATTTTGGAATATTGCTCGATGACAACAACAGAAAACCTATTTGTCGTCTTTATCTGAATGGAAACAAGAAATACATCGGGCTTTTTGATGAGCAGAAAAATGAGCAAAAAGAATTTATTAATTCCGTAGATGAAATTTATGGGTTTGAAGAAATGCTGCTGGCAGTAGTGGATAATTATAATGAAATCAATATTGATAACGCTTAAAAGTCTAAAAATGAAAACTTATCTTATTACTTTATTTTTACTGCTATTCACTTTCAGTTATTCTCAGGAAATAGCTTCTTCCTGCTGTAATTCAGAAAGAGGCTGTACGGGCTCTTCCTCCTGTACTGCTTGTAGCAACTGTTCCGGATGCAGACACTGTGCAAAAAACGGAGGCAGCTGTGGTGTTTGTTCCAGTGGAAGCTATAAGTCCTATTCCACTTCAAAACCAAAGAAGAAAAAAAGTTCATCTGTAAAAACATCCTCTAACCAAACCAAGACTAATTCCTCTAATCAACCTAAATCAATTTCCATTTACAATAGTGGTGACTATTTATACGTAAACATTAATGAATTAAATGTAAGGAAACAACCTAACAGCAAGTCATCAATTCTAGAAAAAGTAAGATCAAACGATGCACTGAAATATTTAAAAACAGAAGGTTCCTGGTATAAAGTAGAAGTTGTGGCTACCAAAACCGTAGGATATGTATATTATAAATATGTAAAATGACCCTGAGACTATTTTGTATATTTTGTGCAATATGTTTGTTCATTGCCGTTCTGAATCTTCCTATTAGTTATTACACCTTTCTGAGAATTACAGTAACTATTGGAGCTGTTTTAGTAATGATAAGAGGCAGAAAAGATATTTTAAATTTCTGGTTTCTAAGTTTTGGTTTGATTGCCATCCTATACAATCCTGTGTTTCCGGTTTATCTCTATGAAAAAAGTAAATGGATACCGGTTGATATCGTTACTGGCATTTTATTTTTGATAGTAAAATTTAAAGAAGGAAAAGAACCGGAAAATCAGGAAAAAGGGAATAATTCTGTGGCTTCGAAGAATTATCAGAGAGACAAAATCATTAAAACAATTCATCATAAAAAATAAAACAAACCATGGGAAATATCATCGTATCAGAAACTCTAAAGTCACATTTTTTAAGGCTTTACCAAATTGCGTTATCAGACAATGAGTTTAGTACTCTTGAAATGAAAATGTTATATGATTTTGCACTGGAAAGAGGAATAAGTGAAAAATATCTGGACGAAATTTTACTATCATCTTCCAATGTGCAAGATTACTTTCCGGAAACACTTGACGAAAAAATAGAATTCATTTATGATTTAACGCAGATGATCTGGGCCGACGGTAAAGTTGATAAAAATGAAAGATCAGCACTGGAAAAATATATACAACTATTTGGATTCTTGGATGAGAACATATCCCCTCTAGCCGACTTTTTCCTTGATGCCGTTCAAGACGGAATTACAAAAACTGAAATTTTACAAAAACTAAATACCTGAAAATATGGCTACTCCTGCAATCAAAAATCTTTTCCGGCTGAAATCCGTTGCATTACTCAATAAAAAACCGGACGAACCTGAGAAAGAAGTCAATGAAGAAATCCGTAAACGAACATATCACGAAACAGGATTCAGAGACAGTTCCAGAAATTATGGCAGTTCAAGCGCCCTTTCCATTAGCCTTAATGCCATTTATGCAAAATTTCAAAATGAAGAAAAAGAATTGGTAGAAAAACAAAGACAAATAAAAGAACCCTATTTCAATGAACAGCGAAATAAAGAAAGTGAAATAAAAGGCCTTTCTGTGTCACAGGAAAACAAAGAAAGTCAGATTAGAAATACTGAAGAAAAGATTGAAGATGTAATGTCAAAAATCGAAAAACTGAAATTTGAAATAAATGATCTGCCAAGAAACCCGTTATTGTATCACGTAAATGCGGAGAAAGGGGCTTCTACCAAATTCTGGATTGGTATATTTTTATTGATCCCGATCAGTCTATATCTTTTTACGTTTTACATCTCAACTTCCTATTCTGCATTTTTTAAAGAATTTGATATAAACAATGGAATTATGCAAAATGTATTAGACCCCGGAGCTTTAACAAAAGCATGGAAGGACGGTTTACTTGAGGGAGCTTTCGTTACGCTAATTCCTTTTGTTTTTCTAGGATTAGGATATCTTATCCATATGTTTGGAGAAAACAAAAAACTGGGTAATTATCTGAAAATTGTTTTACTTTTTGTGATAACTTTTATTTTCGACGCGATTCTTGCGTATCAGATAGAAGAAAAGCTTTACGAATTAAACAAAACATTTGAATCACCGCCATTTGATTTGAAAATTGCTTTTTCAGAAGTTCAGTTTTGGGGTATCATATTTGCCGGTTTTGTTGTCTACATCATTTGGGGCTTAGTGTTTGACTTTATAATGAAGGAACATAAAGAACGTGATAAGATCAAAACCGAGCAAATCAAAAGACTGAACGACATCAAAATTTATGATGAAAGAATTACCGGATTGGATAAGCAAAAAGATCATCTGAACAGTGAACTTTCCGCCATAAAAGAATTAATTGTAAAGGCGAAGGCACGGATTGAAGAACTGCAAAAAATTATTGACGGTGTAATTATTCCTACAAAAGAATATGCTTTGTATTCATCTGAATACATGCAAGGTTGGATTACATATATTAACGAGAAAATTGCAATTTCTCAATCCGAAAAAAAATTGATGGAAGATGACTGCATCAAAATCTTCCATTCCCATCATAAAGAGGTTGGTGTAAGCCACGAAAACCAGAATACTGTTTATACTTCTATACTTTAATTTCCATTTATGAAAACTAATCTTTTTAAAATCTTTAGTATTGCAATGATAATAATTCTATCAGGTTGCCCAAATGTTGGAAATAATCCCCCTTCAGGAGACAAAGAAATTAAACCGCCTATTGATTCAATAAATAAAAACCTGAACATAAGCATCCTTTTGGATCTATCAGACCGAATTAATCCTGATAAATATCCGAATCCTTCTATGGAATTTTATCAAAGAGATGCCCAATATATAAAATCGGTATCTCATGCATTTGTTCAACACCTGAAATCCAAAAAAGTAATTCTTCTAAACGATAAAATCGGATTGTATTTTAGTCCCGAACCATCTATTCCTGAAATAAATACCATCAGTAAAGAATTAAAAGTAAACTTTGACAGGAATTCATCTAAAAATTCCCTTACGGAAACAGAAGAAAAATATAAAAATCTACCTATAAAAATCTATGAATCGGCCATAAAAGATGGCAAATATGTAGGTTCTGACATCTGGCGTTTTTTTAAAGATAATGTGAAAAATTACTGCATAGAAAAAGACAAAAGAAATATTCTTGTCATTCTTACAGACGGATACCTGTATCACAAAAATTCTGAAATTACAGATGGAAACACGACTTCTTTCCTAACACCACAACTGGTTAGACAACTTAAACTGAACAGTACTGATTGGAAAAATAAAATAGAAAAAGAAGGATTTGGATTTATTCCAGCCACAAATGATTTAAACGATTTAGAAATATTGGTGCTAGGAATAAATCCTGATGAGAAAAATCCATTTGAAGGTGATGTGATTGAATTATATTGGTCGAACTGGTTTAAAGAAATGAATGTGTCAAATTACAAAATCCTAAAGGCAGATCTGCCAAGTAATTTAGAAAAACCAATTACCGAATTTATTTTAAATTAGTATTGATTAATTATTTTAAAGTGAAATTAAAATTTCTTTTTATTTCGATGATTATTTTGAGTTGCTCCAAAAATGCAAACGAAGCATTTTTGGAAGATGTTGTTTACATCTGCAACGGCCATTACAGTAAAAGCTATCATTATGATTCCAAATGCGAAGGCCTGAGAAGCTGTACTACCGAAGTTTTTGAAACAACGATAGAATCAGCCAAAAAGAAAGGACGAACTTTGTGCGGATATGAACAAAACTAAATCCATGGGACTAAATATACTTTCCTTTTTATTGGTTTTCCTGGTGAATTGCAATTCTCCGGCTTCACAGAGCATTGATTATCAAAAAGAAAGCTATTCCGAAAAATCCAATTCTGAAAATAATTTCACCGCACGAGTCATCCGCATCATTGATGGTGATACACTGGAAGTAATGTATGGCGAACTGCCGGTGATGATACGTCTGGCACATATTGACTGTCCGGAAAACCGGGGTGGGCAACCTTTTGGTAAAAAAGCCAAACAAGCTCTATCTGATCTTTGTTTCGGGCAAAATATTGAGATCGAATATACAGGTGATAAGGATCGAAATGGCCGATACATCTGTGTGATTTATAATCAGAACGGGCTCAATCTCAACAAAGAAATGATGAAGCTTGGCATGGCCTGGCATTATAAAAAGTATTCTACAGATCAAGAATATAAACGTTTGGAAGAAGAGGCCCGTCAAAACAAAATCGGGCTTTGGGCAGAGCCTGATCCTACCCCACCCTGGCAATGGCGAAAACAGCCATAAGGCAATTGCCGTATTTTTAAAGATTTAAAAAAAATTGGTGTTAAAAATTTCTTACTGACGTTTTATTTTAGGAATATTGCATCCAAATTCAAACTTAATTTTATGAAAACTAAATTATTACTATTGATTTGCAGTTTAGCTTTTGGCATGACGCTGGCGCAGAAAGTAAAATATTCAAAAGACGAACTGAAGATGTTGAAAACCTATTATTTTAATGAAGGATTTAATACTCCTGCCACTAAAAAGGTTTCGACTGTCATCCTGAAAGATGGTTCCGAACACAAAGGATATTGTACCGGAGTTACAACCAAAAAAGGACAAATCCATGAAATTGCTTTCAAAGATAGCATCAGCGGAAAGAAAAATACATACGGTGCCGAACAAGTCAAAGAAGCTTATCTTTTTGCGAGCGGATTTGAAAAATGGGGAAAAGCCGCTGAAAAATACAGCAATTACGGAATGGGTAAAAGAAACAGTATTAAAAAAATTACCAGTAACGATGAGATTTATTTTGTGAACCAATCGGTTTCCCTGAAAAATAAAAAAGACGAAAAAGAATTTCTGATGCAGTTGATCAATCCTGATTTCGGTAGCATCATCGAAGTTTACCATGATCCTTTTGCCAAAGAAACCCAAGGTTTTTCGGTGGGTGTCAATGGTATGGGTTCACCTAATTTTGGTGGTGGAGTCATTAAGTCTTATTATGTGAAAAAAGGCGATAAAGTTCTCTGGCTGAAAAAAGCAGATTTCGAAGAAAACTATGAATTCCTGTTTGGTGACAATGCCGAATTCATGAAAAAATATCCGTACAATTCTGTAGATTGGGATTGGTTCAGCGGATTGGTACTTGAATATACAAAGATGTCTTCGGGGGTTGAAGAATAAAAAAATATCTTTTCCTTGAAAAAAAGAGATGCTGTTTAGTGTCTCTTTTTTTTTGCCCGTATTCACATTAAAGTTTTTAATTTTAACATTTTTTTTCATAATTATTAATAAGTTTGTACCCTCCTAACTACTATTTCTTCTTTTTGGGTAAAACCATACTACCACCTAACTATTTATTATACCTAATGAAAAAAAACATTCTATTTGTTTTTTCCATTCTATGCTATGCATTTAGTTATGCACAGGTAGGGATGGATAAAATATTTCTCAAATTACATGATGACTCGTTTTGGCAAACACCGGCCAATTTGGAAACCAATCCTATCCGAAATACAACTTCTATTTTAGGTTTTAGGGTAAAATCAACAGGAACAGTTTATTCTACTGGAATTAATGATGCCATGCTTTCTGCTAACGGTATCAGTTTTACTCCCGGTAATTTTCGGGCACTTCCGGTAGAAGATATTTTATTTGCACCCTATGGACAACCGGTAGGTGGAAATGTATATTTCGCATTCCCTGCAGATATGGACGGCAATCCAAGTCAGGCGTTGCCGCCTCCGTTTACTTTCCCGGACTATAAAGTCTCTATACCTTTGGTGTTTGGGCCAAAAGGAATGGACATCGGGACAGTCGTTACCAATATTCCATCTACTACCTTTCTAACCTTTGATATTTTAAATGAAATTCAAATTAATTCCATAAACGATGCTATACCGGATATCGTCATCTCACAGGAAGCAATGACCGGAAGCAATGATGCAAAAGACGAAATCTGGTTTGAGGATGGAAACGGAAATATGATAGGACACCGTATAGAAGTTTTTATTGCAAACAATACCACCTATCCTCAACTCGGGCAAACCTTCTATGACTTTTACAAACTTGAAAACGGAACACCTCCATGGAATGTAAATTCAAGTCGTTATTTTAAAATGTTTTCGGTCAAACTAAGCGATTTCGGGATTACCACCCTAAATTATACCCAAGTCAAACAATTAAAATATAAATTCAACGGGAGCAGTGATCCCGGAGTTATTGCCTATAACGAAAGTTCCTTCAGAATTGTTACTTTGGAAGCGGTAGATGATTTTGCCACCACAGACAGAGAAACACCGGTTACTATCAACATTCTGGACAATGACCAATACGACTCTACAGATCCTCCCGTGATTACATTTCTAGACTCTCCGGCACACGGAACCATCACACTTTCAGGAAATCAGGTCATTTACACACCGGATATAAACTTCCCGGGTCCAACTGTTACTTTTAATTACCGAATCTGTGATAGTTATGGTTGTGAAGAAGCGCTTGTAACCATCACCATTGAAAACGTTTGCCGTAAGCTACCCAATTTAGAACCGGCAGATTCCTACACAAAAATAGGAATTACCACCCTGAATGGAGTGCAAAACACTTGGCCGGAGGCCCATATACCCAACGGTTTTCTCGCATTGGAATCCTTAGATAAAGGTATGGTTATCAGTCGTACCACTTCTGCAAGCATTACCAATCCTGTTGAAGGAATGATCATCTATGATACTTCCGATAATTGCGTGAAGTTATACTCTGTAGACTCCTCAAATGTAGGAATATGGAAATGTATTAAAGTAACCTGTAAAGACTAAAAAAATGAAAAACCTACTAATTATCCTCACTATTTTTAGTGCCAATTTGGCCTTGTCTCAAATTGCTATTGGAAAAAACACGGTGGACGGCAGCGCTATATTGGATTTCGCTTCCGGCACTACAAACGGAATCATCCTTCCTACCGCCGGTTCGCTTCAAACTCCCGTGACAAACGGAACATTCTATTTGGATCGAAATGAAAATAAAGTTCGGATGTACGAAAATAACCAATGGGTAGATCTTTCCAAAACGGCCAATACATCTTCTGTTTTTACAAATTCGGGAACAGATACAGGAGCAGGTGTCATCGTAGGAGCTCCCATTTCCTCTGCAAAAGGAGTATTGGTTTTAGAATCAACCAATCAAGCTTTGGTCTTACCCAAAATTGCCGACCCGGAAATCAATGTGAAATCGCCCTATCCCGGGATGATTTGTTACGATACAACTTCCGATTCGATTGCTATTTTTGATGGAGCGTATTGGAATTATTGGAAATAAAATTCCAAACATAATAACCTCAGGTTAATAGAAAAGCCGACTCATTTTCATGAGTCGGCTTCTTTATTTGTACCAATGTAGGTTTGAATTTATTGCCCCAGAATCTAAGCCTATTTATAAAACACATGCTTTTTATAGTGGGATTCACCCTTTTATATACGCTTTTTTATCACTTTAAATGTTTGTGTTTTATTCTGAGAACTAACTTTTAATAAATATACACCCTCGTCCAAATCATTTGTCAACAAAGTATAATCTGTTTTATTCTGAACCTGTACGGTTTTGATTAATCTTCCACTAAAGTCGTATAATTCTATTTTATCAAATGGATTGTTTTCTGATCGTACAGTTATAATTTTATCAAATGGATTCGGAATAATTGAAATCCCATTTAACTCTAAATCATTTGTTGACATTACGGATTCGAAGTTTGCGGTAATATTACGATCGTAAAGTATATCAAATGTATAAGTCAACTCATCGGACAATATAAAGCCGCTCTCTTTCCAGTTTTTAAACGTATAGCCCTCATTTGGATATGCGGTAAGAGTTACAGTTTCATTTAAATGATAAATTCCTGCTCCTGTTGTGGTGCCACCATCTGCCGGAGATTGAGAAACAGAAACAATCAAATCAGGCGATGAAAAATTTGCCACCAGATTACGGTCTGCGTTTATAGTAAAAGTCAATTGGGGATTGGTAGAAATAATATTCCCATTCTCTGTCCAATTTACGAATTCATACCCATTATATGTGTTTGCAGTAGCATATAAAATAACTTCTTCACCTATATCATAGATTCCCCCACTGGTCACGGTACCACCGCCGGACGGATTTGCAACAGTAGTTACAATATAAGCCGTACGTTCAAAATTGGCAGTATAAGTTGTATTGTTCCAAACATAAGTAGTAAATACTGGATTATTTGATAAGATACTACCGTTTTCGTCTGTCCAATTTACGAATTCATATATCGCATCGGGAATTGCTGTCAGCGTAATTTGTGTGTTAAACGGAAATGTGCCGCCACCTGAAGTCGTTCCACCGGAAGATGGATTTGAATCGGTCAACACCGTAAAATTATCCAATGAAAAATTCGCTTTAAAGGTACGATTGGATTCAATAACAACATTCAGGTTGGGGATAGTTGAAATTACCTCGTCATTTTCTGTCCAGTTCAAAAAGTTATAGCCATAATTAGCATTGGCATTCAAATATGCGGTCTGACCAAAATAATAATTCCCAGAACCCGTAGTAGTACCACCGTTCGATGGAAAGGAAGAAGCGTATACATTATATGTTATGAGAGCAAAATTGGCCACTAAATTTCGGGCAGTTTCTACAGTTATGGTCAATGTTGGATCAGATGAGACGGCAACACCGTTCTCTGTCCAGTTTACAAATACATAATCCGCAACTGGAAGAGCTGTCAAAGTAATTTCTTCACCATAATAATAATTACCTCCACCAGTCGTAGTTCCTCCTATAACCGGGTTGGAAGAAGTCGTGATTTGATAGGTTAATAATGTAAAATTAGCGGCCAGCTCTCTATTGCCTGACACCGTAAAATTGTAATTCAGATCATTTGAAACTATATTACCGCCATCCGTCCAATTATTGAAAACAGAACCTGGTTTCGGATAAGCTATAACCGTAACGGTATCTCCGGAGCTATAGTAGCCTCCTCCTACCAATGCTCCTCCATTTTCCGGATTGGACGTTAATTTTATCTCTCTAAAATCATTTTCGTTAAAAGGTATGTCAATGTTTAACCTGCCTGCCCGGAAATTTGACCCTGAGGTTTGATTTTGTCCTGTTAAAACCAATTTCATATCGGGTGTAGAACTTAGTCCGGTGACTGTTGTGGTAAAAAAAGAAAAAGCTCCGTCCTCTCCAAATTCCTCATCTATAAATCCATTTTCATCAAATCTACACAAAAGGCCGGATGTGTGGGTGAAGTCCCAAAAACTTCCTGTTACATAAATTTTATTATCCGGAAGTATTTTCAAATTATAAACGTATTCCGCATAAATATCAAAACTTTCCCTAGTAAAGCCGTTACTTTCCCCAAAAGTTTCGTCTAAGCTACCATCTGTATTAAAACGTGTTACTATAAAATCACCATAAGTGCCTGTAGAGTTTGTATCAATATTTCCTATCGCTACAATTTTTCCATCCGGTGTAAGCTCAAAATCCTGTAAAGATTTTGTAGATGAATTGTGCAGAGCAATACCATCGTCCCCAAAACTTTCGTCCAAAGTTCCATTGGTATTGAACTTCATCAGAAGTAATTTTGCTTCATTGGTTCCTGAAACATTTACTGAAACATATCCTCCTACCAAGAATTTTCCATCACTGGTCAACTTAACTCTTCTGGTGATTACAGAGTGAAATCCATATTGAGACGTAATTATTCCATTATTCCCGAATGAGCTGTCAGGTTCTCCGTTTGGTTTAAGTTTAATAATCTTTGATATGTTAACCCCTGATCCTGAATTAATTATTACTCCCACGGCAAAAATGCTGCCATCTTCCAGGACGACTATTTGATAGACTGTAGAAGTAGTGTCCCCATCTTGAAAAACACCGTTATTGGCAAAATTTGTATCCAAACTCCCGTCAGGCATCAATCTGACAATACCACTCTTTGTATTACTTTGTCCTCCGGCCAGTATTTTACCATCATTCTGCAATGTAAGATTGGTACAATTAAAATGTTCTAATTTAACAACTCCATTAATCCCAAAAGACATATCAAGGCTTCCATTCTCATTATAACGAACCAAAGATGCTAAGCGGGTTCCGTAAATGATATGCCCTTCTGTTGACATCCCGCCCAAAATTACTTTTTTGTCCGGCTGTACCAAAACTGCATTTGATTTATCCGTTTCTAAAATAGAAGTTGATACCGTTCCTCCATTAAATGATGTGTCATATTGGGGAACTGATTGTGCAACTGCATTGTGAAAAAGGATTCCAATACAAAAAAATAAAAATAGCCTCATAAATTAAAAGGTAAAAATCGCGCAAATATAGTCATATTCATTAAACCAATAATATGACAGTTATTACCTTATAATTTATTATGAGTCAAGTTTACTGCCCTAAAATCCAGGCAAAAATCAACGGTGCAACGATCGTGGCATCTGATTCTACGATAAATTTCGGAGTGTTGATGTCCAGTTTCCCCCAAGTTATTTTTTCGTTGGGAACTGCTCCCGAATACGAACCATACGAAGTAGTAGAATCGGAAATCTGACAGAAATATGACCAAAAAGGCACATCTGTCCATTCTAAATCCTGATACATCATCGGAACCACACAAATCGGGAAATCGCCGGCGATTCCTCCTCCTATCTGGAAAAATCCAACTCCTTTTCCTCCCGAATTAGCTCTGTACCATTCGGTTAGATAAATCATATATTCGATTCCGGATTTTACCGTTGAAGCTTTTACTTTTCCTTTGATCACGTTGGAAGCAAAAATATTTCCTGTCGTAGAATCTTCCCATCCCGGACAAACGATCGGAATGTTTCGCTCTGCAGCGGCCACTATCCAAGAATCTTTAGGGTCGATTTCATAATACTGTTCTAAAACACCCGAATTCACTACTTTATATAAAAATTCGTGTGGAAAATAACGTTCGCCTTTTGCTTCCGCATCATACCAAACATCTTCCAAATGTTTCTGCAAACGACGAAATGCTTCTTCTTCCGGAATACAAGTATCTGTAACGCGGTTGTAATGGTTTTCCAACAAATCCCATTCGTCCTGCGGTGTTAGGTCTCTGTAATTCGGAACGCGTTTGTAATGCGAATGAGCCACCAAGTTCATCACGTCTTCTTCCAGATTGGCTCCGGTACAGGAAATAATATCCACTTTTCCCTGACGAATCATTTCCGCCAACGAAATCCCCAACTCCGCCGTACTCATGGCTCCGGCAAGCGAAACCAACATTTTTCCACCTTCGTTCAGGTGTGTTTCATATCCTTTTGCCGCATCCATTAAAGCTGCTGCGTTGAAATGTCTATAATGGTATTCGATGAATTTACTAATGGGTCCTTTGCTCATAATATTTAAAGTTTAAAATTCAAGGTTCAAAGTTTAAGGTTTATGGTGAAATTTTGCATAGCAAAACTCTACTTATTACTAATCACTAACGGCTAATCACTTGTTTTTATCATTCTTCTTTTTGGACGTATGAAATTGGTTGTATCCCAAAATATCCAATACTTCTTCATGAGATTGTGATTCCGAAAACACTTCTACATCATGGTTTTCGTCGATTAACAAATATTTTGGCTGTGGAATCAGGCAGTGATGAATTCCACCAAATCCGCCTATGTTATCCTGATAAGCTCCCGTGTTGAAAAAACCAACATAAAGGGGTTTATTGGGATTAAATTTCGGGAGATAAATAGCGTTCACATGTTGCTCAGAATTATAATAATCATCGCTGTCACAAGTCAGTCCGCCCAATAAAACCCGCTCATAACGATCTTGCCAGCGGTTAACAGGAAACATCACAAAACGTTTGGAAATCGCCCAAGCGTCCGGCAAAGTTGTCATAAAAGATGAATCAATCATGTTCCAGGATTCACGGTCATTTTGTTTCTTTTGTTGCAATACTTTGTAAATCATCGCACCACTTTCCCCGACCGTAAAACTTCCGAATTCTGTAAAAATATTAGGTACCGGTACTTCCCAGTCGTCGCAAATGATTTTAATCTGGTTCAGAATTTCCTCCACCATATAAGCATAATCAAATTCGAAACTTGGAGAATTCTTAACCGGAAATCCGCCGCCGATGTTTAAACTGTCCAGCGTAGGGCAGACTTCTTTCAATTTTACATAAACCTGCAAACATTTGTTTAATTCGTTCCAATAATAGGAATTGTCCTTGATTCCCGTATTGATAAAGAAATGCAGCATTTTCAGCTTGACATTTTTTTCTTCTTTTACATAATTATTATAAAAAGGAACGATGTCTTTATAGCCGATTCCCAGACGTGAAGTATAAAACTCAAATTTGGGTTCTTCCTCAGACGCAATCCGGATTCCGATTTCAAATTTCTTGTCGGTCGCTTCCAGTAAAAGCGGCAATTCTTCATAATTATCGATCACCGGCATCACTTTTTTGTGTCCGTTGTTCAGCAGCCTTGCGATGTTTTCTATGTATTGTGCACGTTTAAAGCCGTTGCAGATGATATATTTATCTGTTGTCAAAAGCCCTTCATTCAATAAGCTTTCCACGATATTGATATCATAGGCCGATGAAGTTTCGATATGGATATCATTTTTCAGTGCTTCTTCTAAAACATGATGAAAATGAGAACTTTTGGTACAATAACAATAATTGTATTTTCCTTTATAACCCAATTTTTTTCTCGCCGATTCAAACCAATTTTTGGCGCGTTGGATGTTTTGCGAGATCTTGGGTAAATAAGTGAATTTAAGAGGAGTACCATGTTCTTCAATCAATTTCATCAAATCTATTCCATGAAATTGTAAATTTCCATCTTCAAGTGTAAATTCTTCCGTTGGAAAATAAAAGGATTGTTCTATAAGATCTAAATAGCGTGTGTTCATTTTTTATCAGTTGTTTACTTAATTGGTCCATAAAATTTCTCTTCATTTCGGGTAATGAAACCTTTAAACTCTGAGGGAACACTCGACCTTGCGGATGATTTCCTGAATGTAAATCGTCTCCTTAAAAAATATTTCTTTCAATTCTAAAATTATATTTTTCTATTGTTTTATTTGAAGAAACAAATATATATAATTTCATGTCTCATTTTAAAGATAAATCAATAAGATTTTATGGAAAACCTGCCTGCTCAACCCATTATGTTTAAAATAAATCAAAAAGGGCTTTGTGAATCAGGCATAGGTTTTAAATTTGCGCTGTGAAACTAAAACAAAAAAGAAAGATCATCACTTATCTCAACATTTTGGATCAACCCATACGATTCAATCCGTTTGTGTTTAGCAGAATGTTTTTGCTGTGGGCTTTTTTGGGATTGGTTGGTGGTGTAATTGCAGGACTTTATTGGTTGGGTTTGGAATATTTAACCGAATTTCTTGCCGGATTTACAGGTTGGCTGGTGATTCCCGTGATGGCTGTTTGCGGACTGGCAGCGGGACTGATCATTCATTTCATAGGTGATCCCGGTGAAATTCAACTTATCGTGAATAACATTCGTTTTAACAAAGGAAAGTTGGACCCAAAAAATAATCCTTCCATGATTTTATCCTCACTTTTATGTGTGGCAAGCGGTGGAAGTTTAGGCCCGGAAGCACCATTGGTTCAGGTCACAGGCTCTACGGGAAGTTTTATCGGGAAATTATTCCGGCTCAAAGGAGAAGAATTGCGTTCACTCAGCATCGCCGGAATGGCTTCAGGATTTACCGCACTTTTTGGAGCACCGCTTGGCGGGAGTTTGTTTTCACTGGAGATTCTGCATCATAAGCATGCTGTCGAATATTATAAAGCCATCATCCCGGCTCTTGTATCAAGTTGTTTCAGTTATGTTGTTTTTGCATTCATTATTCAAACAGGATTGGGCGCCATCTGGAATTTACCCGAATATCAATATACCAACGTTTTTGATTTTGCTTATGCCTTTTTGTTCGGGTTGATTGGTGTTATCGTTGCCTGGAGTTTCATTTACTCCACCAAATTTTTTAAGAAATTATTTGAATTCTACCCCATTCCTATTTATGTCAAAACATTGATAGGCGGAATTTTATTGGGCATCATTGCCTATTATTTCCCGATCACAAGATATTTCGGGCATCATCAAATTAATCAATTGATTCACGAGGATTTCAGCATACAATTGTTAGTTGCCATCATGGTTTTTAAGATCATAGCCATTTCCATTACGGTTACTTCGGGATGGCGCGGCGGATTCATCATTCCGCTGTTTTTTACCGGAGCTACTTTGGGGTTGATCATTCATCATTTCTTTCCCGGTCTGAATCTGGGATTGACCGTGGTTTGCTGTATGGCGGCGATCAATGCCTGTGTGACCAGAACCCCGATGAGTACTACTATTTTATTGACGGCTTTAACCGGATTTGATTATCTGACTTTGATACTTTTTGCCAGTCTTACCGGATATTTTCTGGCACCTCGGATTCCTTTCATTCAGTCCCAAATGGATAAATCCGAACTGAAAAAATCCGAAATATAAAAAGGAAGATTTACCTTTGACATTATGAAAAATATATTTTTAATTCTGACTGTATTAGCTGGGTTTCAATTCGGAAACGCACAAGAGAAATTCAATGTTTATAATCCGCAGGCCGATGCACTTCAGGATTTACGCGATGCCGTAAAGGAAGCAACCCATACCAATAAACACGTTTTGGTAGAAATCGGAGGAAACTGGTGCGGATGGTGTAAATTATTTCATGAACTGACCACAACCGATGAAGAATTAAAGGAGTTCATCCAAAAAAATTATGTTGTTGTCCATGTCAATTACAGCAAGGAAAATACAAACGATCAGGTTCTGGCCAATCTGGAATATCCGCAGCGTTTCGGTTTTCCGGTTTTTGTGATTTTGGACGGAAATGGAAAACGAATCCATACCCAAAATTCCGGTTATCTGGAAGAAGGCCAGGGACACTCCCAAAAGAAAGTATTGGAATTTCTGAAACAATGGTCACCGTCTGCTTTGAAAGCAGAGAATTATCAGAAATAATTATTTGTCCAGTAAATCTACAATCGGCTCGCCTATATTCCCGTTAGGTTGCTGGATATGCAACAAAGCAGAAACCGTAGGTGCAATATCGGTCATATAAGTCGGTGCGTGCGTATTTCCTTTCTTGATGCCCCATCCCATAAAAACCAATGGAATATGGCTATCATAGGGATTCCAAGCCCCATGCGTGGTTCCGGTCGTATAACTGCTGCTGTACCATTGCGGTTCCAAAACCAGCAAGATGTCTCCGCTTCTTTTAAAATGGTAGCCGTTGATTGCCATATTTTTCAATTTTTCAGGCATATTTGACTGGCTCAATTTTTCCATATCTACCGCATACAGAACTCCTTTTTGCTTTTTCATGAAGCGGATGATGGCCGATTTGATTTTTTCTTCATCCAGATTTTTCTCTTCCATTAATTTATGATCCAAAAACAATTGATAATTGGCCACGGCATAAATCAATTTTTCAACTCCGAATTCTGCTTTCAAAACATTTTCCAACTCTTTCCCAATTCCTTTCCGGTCAAAAAATCCGGCATTTCCCTTTTCATCCAGTATAAATTTCGGATTATGTGCTGCACCATGATCGGCAGTAAGAAAAACGGTATAATTTCCCTTCCCGACTTTTTGATCCAGGTGTGTAAAAAATGCTCCCAAATCTTTGTCCAACCGCAGATACGTATCTTCTATTTTTGCAGAATTGATTGCGAACTGATGCCCCACATAATCGGTTGAAGACAAACTAACCGCCAGAAAATCAGGAACTCCCGCCGGATTATTTCCCAACTTCTCTTTATCCAAAACCAATTTTGCAAAGTCAAGTGTAATGGTATTTCCAAATGGAGTGGATTTGATGACATCACGCCCTTTCGTAGTTGAAATCTCTCCGGTTTTAATCGGAAAATTTACTTTTTCATCTTTGATATAACTTCCTTCATAAGGATTTTCATCCGGAATATGTTTTTGGTAGGTTTCAAGCGGATAAAGCGTATTCCATCCGTCTTTCAAATATTTGGCGGTAAAATCGGTTTTGTTGAAATCCTGTACATAACCGGGAAGCTTTTCCATATAAAAAGTACTGGAAATCCAATTGCCGTTTACCATCCAATAAGCCGCATCTGCAAAATGTCCTGCCGGCATGATGGCGCCCCTGTCCTTCAGAGAAATCCCAACGACTTTGGATTGAAAATCGGTTGCCAGTTTCAGTTCGTCCGTAACTGTTGATGTCAAAAGGTTCTTGGGAGACATTTTTCCGTCCGCATCTTCCGGATCGAGTCCTACTCCTTTTACGCCGTCATCTTGGGCACAATACATTTCCGTTTGGGTTTCTCTTATATAAAAATCATTTCCCGCTATGCCGTGAATCGCCGGAACGCTACCCGTATAAACAGTGGAATGTCCGATAGCCGTAACCGTTGGCACATAGGGAATTAAATTATTTTCCACGGTAAATCCATCATTCAGCATCCGTTTGAACCCATCATTTCCATATCGGTCGTAAAAACGGTACAAATAATCCCAACGCATCTGATCCACAACAATCCCGACCACCAGTTTGGGGCGGTCAATGTTATTGGCTAATTGGGCTTGGAGGGTTGTAGACAGGCTTAATGTCAGAAGGACAATGAATTGGATACAATGTCTTTTCATATTGAAATAAAATTTATGCTTAAAAATAATATTAATGCTTAATAAATTTCAAATCTATTGCTTTCTGTCTTATGTATAAATCAATCGGATGATAATTTTCGGTTAAATAATTATTCAAGACAAATACTATAACCCGTAGTTCATTATGTTCCAACAAATAATTCAGTAAAAAATAGGAGCCTGTTTAAATTTTATTGCTAAAAATTTTTATAGCTATTTTGAGATGGATTTTTTGCTTCGTGTTTGAAGATTTATCGGGATAAATCAAGAATAGGAAGTGAAAAATACGCTCAAAAAGAGCAT
>JAEWOD010000022.1 GCA_023461035.1 Bacteroidota bacterium
TTTTTCTAACGAAAAATAGAGTTTTTTTAGCCATAAAGTTCATCCGATAATTAATGAAAAAGGTGAGAAAAATCTCACCTTAAAACTATCGTTTTGAACATTAATCTTATTGCTAAAAAAGTTGGTCGCCACCAGAGCTTTCGTCTTCTTCGGATTAACGCACATAATTTATAAATTTTTTTACCAAAAATCACCAACTATTTTTCAGTACATTACCTTTTTTAACGTCAGTTTAATACAAAAAGTTTATAGCTAGTTGATTTTATTTGCAATTTAAAATATAAACATTAAGAAGATTTTATTTCTAAATCAACTTGTTGATTCTTAATCAATCTTAACACATTATCTTACAGTAAATTATACATCACAGCAAAAGAACAATACACTTAATTCTTAATGTTTTTAAATCGAACGCAGGTTTATTCCTCCACAACTTTAAAATAGTGGGTAAAATCGGTTCCGTATTGGTTTTTAAGGGTTTTCAAATCATCCAATGAATAATCTCTTTCTTTTTTGAAACGAATAATTTTTCCGGGCATTTCCACTTGTTCGGACAATCCGGAATACGCATCATTTCCCCGTTTTTCGTCTTGCATAAGCCGGATTCTTCCATCATTTGCTATTTCCAGTAAATAAGGCTTCTCCTCGCCTGTTCCCAGATATTTCAATTTTCCTCTGAATTGATAGGTTGGATTTTCCTGTTTGCAATAGGCCAGACCAATGATTCCCGGAAAAGTCCGTAAATCATTTCCTCCATATTTGGCATCGATTTCTGCCCAGTGTTTTTTCATAAAATCTGAATAAATTTCAAATTCTTCTTCAGAATATTTATCGGGGTCGAGATACAAGAAAGTATTCGTTTTCCGGTCAGATTGCATCGGGTTAATATAGGCAGTGTCCTGATCTGTAATGTAAATAAAAGAATTACCGCCAAAAACATCTGTGCTAAACGGAGGTCCCCAATCTTTGGTCATTGGATTTATATTTACATAAGGATGTCCTTCCAGTCTGAACCGCCATTTGAAACTATTGGTACTGAAGCCTTTGGTTTCTTTTTGTTGTAACATGAATTTCTCGCCATCAAATTCTTTTTCTTCAAATGTTTCAAATCGGGCACAGGAAAAAATCATGGTAGAACAAATAATCATTAGAAACAAATCTTTTATTTTCATAATCAAATAATTAGAATCCGACAACACCCATAAATAATAAAGTGGGTATGAGTATTAATGCCATGATGATCAAATTAATGTACCAGTACGGCTGTTTTTTCAGTACCCGAACCGCCAACTCTATCAACAGAAAAGTATAAAAAATCGCTATAATAGCCAAAACCAAGTATATAACAAGAAAAGATGCACCCATTTTATCGTTGTGATTGTTTAGCCAATACCATAAAAGAATTCCTGACAAAACGATGCAAAAGGGAATGATTCGTTTGAGGATATAGCGGATAAGTTGGTTTCTTTCCATTTTATTGAAATTAAATTCTGCTATGAATTTAAGGAATAATTGGATCAAAAATCGTTTTAATTTCTTCTAAGAGCTAATTCCGATTAAGATTCAATCCGATAAATTCCGGTTTTAATGGCAAACAATACCAGTCCTACTCTGTTTTTGATGTTGAGTTTGGAGAAGACGGCATCCCGATAGTTATCAATGGTTTTAGGACTTAAAAACATTTTTTCGGCAATTTCTTTGTAGGTTAAATCAGTGCAAGCCAATTGGATAAATTCTATTTCGCGTTCTTTTAAATCTTCGAGTTCATTTTTCTTCTTAAGGCTTCCTAATAGCGCATCTGTCACATTTTGGGTATGAAAAAAACCTTGCTGTAAGGTGTTGGTCAGTGCCAAATGCAGCATATCTTTCTGAATATCTTTGCTCAAGTAGCCTTTCGCTCCCGATTTCAGCATTTGGATGATTGTATTTTCATCTTCATCTACTGAAAGTGCCAAAACCAAAAGGCTGGGAAATTCTTTTGTAAGGATTTTTGTGGTTTCAATTCCGTTAAGCACCGGCATATTGACATCCATCAAAACGATTTCAGGTTGAATGGTTTTATTTTTAAGGGCATTGATCAATTCCTGACCATTGTGAAATATTCCATCCGTTTCAAAATCATCAAAACTTTCAATCAGGTTTCCGATGGCCTGCGAGAGCAGTGTATGGTCATCAACTATGGCTATTTTGTGTTTCATGGTTTACAATATTTTTGAATTACCAGTTCAGTTCCTTTATTTTGAGTGGAATTCAGGGTGAGTTTAGCTCCGATAAGAGAAGCACGGGTATTCATGTTCTTTAGTCCGATTCCGTTAAAATCATCATTTGGGTCAAATCCGATTCCGTTATCATAGCTATGAATTTCCAATTCGTCTATTTTATATATAATCTTGATTCTGAGTTCAGTTGCACGCGAATGGCGAATCGTATTGGCAAAAAATTCTTGAAGAATCCGGAAAATAATGATTTCTTCTTTCTGCGGAATTTCAAAAGGAGTTCCGGTTATTTCAAATTCAGTTTTGATAAAATTCATCCGTTCAAAACGTTCGATTTCGTTGTTGATGGCTTCCAGCAAGCTCATGTTTTTCAGACTTTCCGGATTAACCGATTTGGACAAGGCCCTGAGTTCACGAAGTGCATCTCCCAAAATGCTTACTGATTCATCAATTTTATCAGGATCATTATTTGAATTCTGCAATTGGATTTTGGCAAGGGTCAAGAGTTGACCTATGTTATCATGAAGCTCCCAACTGATATTCCGGAGCGTTTCTTCTCTGATTTCGATTTGGGATTCGGCCAGTTCGGTTTCAAACTTCTTCTTTTCTTCCATCTGCTGGCGAATCAGTTTGTTTTTGCGATTATTAAAAATAACAAACAACAACACCATGGAAAATGGTATCAGAATCATAATTCCGACTATGAAAAGCAGTTTATCTCCTTCCTGAAACATAAAATCCGACTATATATCCGCCATACAGCAATAAATTCAAAATAATGATGGCTATATAATAAATATGTAAAATATTATATCCCTGTCCCAAATAAAGTGACAAAGGAACATAGCCTATGTAAAACATGAGCAAACCGCAAACAATCCAAAATTCCGGCAATCGCTGGTAATAAATCACTTCGTTACTCTTCAGCAATTTAACAAAAAATACAAGAGAAAAAATCAATAATAAAACCGCCTGAACATTTACCGTGGTTTTGATCAGATTTTTGATTAGATTAACCGTAAAAGCATCATAAATAAAGGCTGTGGCAAATAAAATCCAGATAATCCATTTCCAGTATTTGAATTTGAGAAGTTTGTCAAACCAATACATATACACGCCAAAAGAAATCAAAATATACACATTATAAAGTATCCGAACCGGATAATGATAAGAAAGGACTATCGCCAGAATTTCATTGCAAAAGGTATAAATCAAAAAAGGGAGGAATATCCACATGGGCGTTTGCCTGTAATGCCGCCAATAATAAATGGCGGCACAACAAGCAAGCAGTTGGATGGTAAGGTAAATATAATTCTGAACGGACATAGAAAATGAGTTATGGCGCTCCTACTCCGACTTCTTGGTCTACACTATCCGGAATTCCGGCTCCACCCAAATTCAGCCTTTTAGCATTGACAATATTCAGATTGTCGGCAACATCGTCACCGCCACTGGGATTGGTCGTTGGTACAAAAAATACTGTTTGGCGCGGGTAAACCTCACCATCCTGCCCCAATTGATCCTTTGCTCCAAAGTATACACGTAAGCCAAGATTATCATAACCATTGTCCTCCGCATTTTGTTCGACATAAACTATATATTTTTTTATCTCCTCCAAATCAAACCAAATATAGCGGACGGCTCCATCATATCCGTTATATGGCATAGTACCTTCATTGAAAAGTCCATAAAAAACATCTTTATAATGCTCTTCCAAAACATCTGCCTCTTCAACTGAAATCAAACCATTTGGTTCGGTACAAGGAACTTCTATATAACATCCATCGTGATGATGTCCTTGATTATCATCGTCTTTACAGGAAAAAAAAGAAATCGTCAGCAGACTGAGAATTGGTAAAAGTTTCGTTTTCATAATATTAATAATTTTAGAATTAATTCTTGTAAAAATAAGAAGCTCACTGTATAAAAAAAGGGGTAAAGCACCCTTTTTTAATTTTTTACAATTAAAAAAGAGAAGCTTTCTATAAATTGAAAGCTTCTCATGGTGTAAAATATTTGATAATATAGAGGTTTTAAGTAAAGGCCAAGATTTGAATGCTCATTTTACACCGTTTATATAGAAGTTATGAACAACAAGGAGTCAGTTCAAATAATTGGGTTACTTCACTCTGCGTCAATACCTGACTAAACAAAATCACGTCGTCCAGCAATCCTGTATAGTCTTTTCCAAGAAATAAATCACCTATATCGGAAGTACCTTGCGGATTGCTACATCCTGTATTGGGAGAATGACTGGTTGGCAATCCGTCTATGTACATCATCGTTCCACCCGGAGTTCCGTCAGAGGTAACTACCAAATGATGCCAAACATTTGTAGAAGGATCATTTGCACAATCAGTATCACCATAAAAATTTGGATAGCCATCTCCCCATAAACTATAATCATTGATTCCAAAAACCGAATTTCTACAATCATATAGTCCCACTGACCATTCTCCATAAGTATCCGGACAATGCAAACCGGTATCTCTACCGATTAACTGCTCATAAACACCTCCATTTCGCGTTCCTTCTGTCTTAAACCAAAGCGAAACCGAAAAAGGCTGATTGTCAAAGCCATTGATAAAAGTCGGATTGGCATAGGTTAAAAAATCGCCATTGGCAGCATCAAATGAAAATGCACAATTTGTATTACCATTTCTGTCCTGAGCAGGCATCGCAGTTGTGGAATTAGATAAATTATAATTATTACCGGAGAAATCATTTATAGAACCTCCGGAAAAAGGATAAAAAGCAATCATATTGGTTTGTAAATTAGCCGGAATACAACTGACTTCGGGTTCAGGTTGAGGATCGGGGTTATCATCATTGTCACAAGAAATTATCAATCCGATAATCAGAACAACATAAAGCAAATTAAATTTTAAATTTTTCATAACTAATTGTTTTTAAGATTCATATTGCAAAGATTGCCATTGCTTCATTCGAACCGATTCGGCGAATCCTCCTTTTCTGAAGGGTGAAATCCCCCTTTCTTATAACTGCTGAATAGTTAATATTTTGTATTTTTGCAAAATGTTTTCAGTCAACAAAACCGTTGCTTTTCACACGCTCGGATGTAAATTGAATTTCTCCGAAACCTCAACCATTGCCCGAAACCTATTGGACAATGGCTATCAGCGTGTGGAATTTTCTGAACCTTCTGACGTTTATGTGATCAATACCTGCTCCGTTACGGCCAATGCGGATAAAGAATGTCGCAGCATCGTCAAAAATGCGATGAAGTCAAATCCAAACGGGTTTGTGGTTGTGGTCGGATGTTATGCTCAATTAAAACCACAGGAAATCGCCGAAATGGAAGGTGTGGATTTGGTTTTGGGAGCGACGGAAAAGTTCAACATCGTAGATTATCTCGATGATTTGGAAAAACAGGACGAAACCATCGTACATTCCTGCGAAATCGAGGAAGCCGATTTTTACATCGGTTCCTATTCTATCGGTGATCGGACAAGGGCTTTTCTGAAAGTGCAGGACGGTTGTGATTATAAATGTACCTATTGCACAATTCCCCTTGCACGTGGGATTTCTCGTTCGGACACGATGGAAAATATCATCAAAAATGCACGTGAAATTGCAGAAAAAGGCATCAAAGAAATCGTTTTAACCGGCGTAAACATCGGTGATTATGGGAAAGGTGAATTTGGTAATAAAAAACACGAAAACACATTTTTAGAATTGGTTCAGGAACTGGACAAAGTTGATAATATCGAACGCATCCGGATTTCTTCCATCGAACCAAATTTACTCCGAAATAAAATCATCGAATTTGTGTCGAAATCCAATCGGTTTGTACCACATTTTCATATTCCACTACAATCGGGAAGCGACAGAATTTTGAAAAAAATGAAACGCCGTTATCTGACCAAACTCTATCATGAACGAATTGAAAAAGTACGTGAGGTGATGCCAGATGCTTGTATCGGCGTGGATGTCATCGTTGGTTTCCCGGGTGAAACCGAAGAATTATTTTTGGAAACCTATAATTTTTTGAACTCCCTGCCTATCTCCTATTTACACGTTTTTACCTATTCAGAACGTGACAATACGGAAGCGATTCATTTCGAAGGAATTGTTCCGCAAAATATCCGTAAACAACGTAATAAAATGCTCCGGATTCTCTCCGAGAAAAAACGGCTTGCATTTTACCAAACCCAATTAGGAACTACTCATAAAGTACTTTGGGAATCGGATAATAAGAAAGGGAAAATCAGTGGATTTACGGAGAATTATGTGAAAGTGGAAACGGATTTTGATGAAGAATTAATCAACCAAACCGAATTTGTGGATTTGGTAATGCTGAATTCCGGTGGAAATGTAAATGTTTCCCGTAAAAATGCACAGGTTTTAGTTGGGGTTTAGACTATGAAAAATTCTATTCTATTTTTTATTCTTTTTTCAGTTTGGGCATTTTCTTGTTCAAAATCAAACGAAAAACAAATAACTAATGATAGTTCAAACTTTTCTTTAGATACAGCTAGTATTTATTCGTTTGTAAACGAAGTATTGTTGGAGGAAAATAGTATTTATACTTTTTGTGACACAATTTTAGACAGGAAGCCATATATAATTGAGAATGAAAATTTCAATTATTTAGATAGCATAAAAAATGAACTTTCAAAATCCGATTTAGAATCAATCAAAAGCCAATGTGAATTTGCAAAAACCTTTGTCTTTGAGCAAGAAAAAATCAAAAACAAAATATTAATATCTCCCGAATTACAATCAGTTAATAACATAGCTTGTATTGGTTCTGTTGGAATTCCTTTATTTAACAATGATAAATCATTAGCTATAATCGAAGTAAGTCATCATTGCGGCTTTTTATGTGGAAAAAGCGCTATAATTGTTTACAGAAAAGATGATAAGGGAGAATGGAAAGAACACGAATATTTATTGATGGTAGTTAGTTAATTTCATTTTCGTTATTTATACTATGAAATTCAAAAGCAGAGTTGATTTACTTCATAAAATTATCGTTTTGGGAACGGTTTTGCTAATGTTGGCAACAGTTATTTTTATTTGGATAGACAATTCAGAAAATATTGCAGTAAACATTTGGGCTACTGTTATTTGCTTGGCGAGTTCGACTTTTTTGATTTCCATTTACACCCAAACAAATTATGAGATCGATTCTGAATTTTTCCATTATCAATCCGGTCCAATCAAAGGAAAACTCCCAATTCAACAAATCAGAGAAATTGACGTAAACCGAACTTTATGGATGGGAACGCTGAAACCGGCAACGGCTTTGAAAGGATTGATTATCAAATACAACAAATACGATGAAATTTACATCAGTCCGAAAACCAACGAATCTTTTGTCGCTGAAATTTTAAAATTGAATCCGGAGGTGAAAATAAACCGTTTGTAAAATGAAAATCTATCAACTCTATGGATGAGATGCCAATCAAAATTTTCATAACTTTGAGATAAATTGAAATACAATGATCACTTCTTCACAAAAATTAACCAAAATGCAACTGGAACTATTGAAAAGTTTCCGTTTCATAACAGATGAAAAGCAATTGCAAGAAGTAAAATCACTTTTGAATTTTTATTTCCGCCAAAAATTGGATGAAGCTATATCTCAAGAAGAATCCGACAGGAATTATACTGCTTCGGTTTATCAAAAATGGATTGATTCCAACAAAAAATGAAAGTCGTCATTGACACCAATTGTTTTTTAAGTTGCATCGGAAAAAATTCTATTCATAGAAATGTTTTTGATGCTTTTCTTGATGGTAAATTTGAGCTTTGCCTTTCGACGGAAATTCTTTTAGAGTATGAAGAAATGTTTGATTCATTTTGGGGGCAAAATGTAACTCATAATTTATTGGGTGTATTGTTGACAGCTGAAAATGCTTCACTATATAATATTTTTTATTATTTTCAATTGGTTCAAGATGATTCGGACGACAATAAATTTGCTGACACTTTTCTTGCTTCCAATGCTGATATTTTGATATCGAATGACAAAAAATTACTTGTACTAAACGATTTGGAATTTCCACCTATGCAGGTAATTCAATTAGAAAATTTTTCTGAAATTTTAAAAAGTTTATGAAAATCTATCAGATAAGCGGATTAGGTGCCAATGAAAAAGCGTTTAAATACCTGAAAATCAATCCTGATTTTGAGTTGGTTTATCTACCCTGGGTTCAGCCTGAAAAAGGTGAAACGCTGCAACATTACGCAGAACGAATGGCTGAAAAAATCAATACAGATGAAGCCTTTATGTTGATGGGATTATCATTTGGCGGCATCGTCGCTCAGGAAATGAATCGTTTTCTGGAACCTAAACTGAATATTTTGATTTCGACTGTCAAATCAAGAAAGGAATTGCCCGGATTTATGCGGTTTTCTTCCCATTCGAATTTACATAAACTCATTCCACCCAAATTTATTTCGTCTGACAACGGAATTTCATACGCTCTTTTTCGAAATATTTACAATGCAAAACTACCGGATATCAATGAGTTTTTTGAATTTCGGGATCCTTATTACCTGAAATGGTCCATGGATCAAATTGTGAATTGGAAAAACCATGTGGAAATGAAAAATTTTATTCATATTCACGGAAACAAAGATCTTGTTTTTCCTTCCACCAAAATTCATGACGCCCAAATCGTGGAAGGTGGAACTCATGTGATGGTGATGCAAAAAGCACGGAAAGTGAGCGAGTTGATTAATGAAGCATTATCCGACCTCATATAATCAATCATTTTCTTCTACTTCTTCTTCCTGAATTTCACCTCTTTCCTCTCCTTCTTTATCAAACAACGTAGTATTGAACATTTTGATTCCGCTTACAAAAGCGGTTCTGGAAATCATATAAGCTGCCACCGGCGATGTGATGAATAAAAAGAAAATGATGGCAAATACTTTAGTCGAAACGGCAAAATCATAAAAGTAAATGGCCACAGCTGCCAAAATACATCCTACTCCCAGCGTCCCTGCCTTGACCGTTACCGATAAACGTGTGTAGAAATCGGGCATACGATAAATCCCAAGGGCGGCTATCAGTATAAAAACAGATCCCAGCGTACATAATATCATTATCAACCAATCACTCATGATCATTCGGCTTTTTTTCTCCTTTATCCAAATAGTACGAAAACGCAATGGTACTCAAAAACGCAATAAGTGCCAAAATCATGGCAACGTCCAGAAAGTTATCATTGTTATATAAAACACAAAAAATCCCAATCAATCCCACACCGGAAGTAATGACTAAATCAATTGCCACTACCCTATCCACCACATTTGGTCCCTTTAGGAAACGCAGAAATATAATGACAAATGCCAGACAGATGATAGGCAAAGGGATGTACAGTAAATATTGATGTACAGACATATTATCGAATTACTTCTATTAATTTTTTTTCCAATCCATTTCGCAAACGCTCCGCGAACTTTTCTTTATCTTTCAGGTTGAAGCTGTGTATGTACAGGTATTTCTTATCGGGACTGATTTTCAACACCATAGTTCCCGGTGTCAAAGCAATCAAATTACAAATCATCGTAATCTCAAAATCGGATTTCAATCGGTGCTCAAAAATCAAAATTGCCGGATTTAACTTAAATTTCGGTCTCAGGATTTCCCGTGTTACTTCCAAATTGGCCCGAAGCATATCATAAAAGAAAAACAAACAGAATAAAAGTAGTTTGGGAACTTTGTAAAAATAACTTTTATCTTCTACCGTACCCGTTCGGGTCAATACCCACAAAATAACAAATCCCAAAACAAATCCGAATAAAAAATTAGGATAATTCAGGTGACCGGTCAGCGCTACCCAAACCAGAGATAATAATAAGTTGAGTAAGAAATTTTTTATCATTTTCCGTAATTCCCGTTTAGTACTGCCTCTATATATAACTGCGGATTCATTAATTCAACCGCTGTTTTTTCTGCTATTTCATAAAAATACCCTGCATTTAATCCTAAATATAAAGATACAAAAGATAAGGCAGTTACCGGTGCAATCAAAGCTACTTTCCGTAAAAAAGTCAACTGCGCAAACCGGTCAATTTCCTCAGTCAGTGGTTTGGGAGACTCTTTCCAAAATACTTCTGACCACATTTTGGCCATTACATAAAGCGTAACAAAACTGGCAAAAATAAAGGTAACCAAAAGTACATAGTGTTCAGTCCGGAGTGATTCGCCAAAAAACTGAATTTTTGGCCAGAATCCTGACAATGGGGGAATCCCTACCAATGAAAACATCGCAATGGCAATGACTATGGTTAATTTCGGATAGTCTTTATACAAACCTCCCAAACGTGTCATATCAATGGTTTCCCGAATTTTTTGAATGATTCCTGTAATCATCAGTAAATTACTTTTTACAATTACGTCATGCATCAGATAAAAAATCACACCCATTATCGCTATTTCGGTATAAAGCCCTATTCCGGCAATCAGATAACCAATATGACAAACGATCAGATAAGAAATCAGTCTTCGTATGCTTCGTTTGTTGATGGCTCCCAGTGCGCCTGTAATCATGGTAAGAATGGCAATGACCATAAAAACATTTTTTATAAAATCATCGGGCTGAAAAATCAGGGTAAACGTCCTTAGCATAGCATAAATCCCCATTTTGGTCAATAAACCTCCAAAGATGGCAGCGATGGCTGAAGGTGGAGTATGATAGGAAGACGGAAGCCAGAAATACATAGGAAAAACAGCTGATTTAATTCCAAATCCGGCAAAGAACAAAAGTGCGGTAACAGAAACCAATCCCAAGTTTTGAATGCCTTTTATCTTCACGGCCAAATCGGCCATATTAAGTGTTCCGGTAATTCCGTACAGAATTCCTATGGCCGTCAGAAAAATAATTGATGCCAGCATATTCATGGCCACATACTTGATAGCTCCTTCCATCTGCAATTTTTTTCCACCCAATGTCAAAAGCACAAAAGAAGAAATAATTACAACCTCAAACCAAACATATAAATTGAAAATATCACCTGTGAGAAATGAACCCAATAACCCCATGACCAAAAAGTGAAAAATCACAAAATATCCATATTTGATACGGCTGGGATTTAGGGCTACCGTTGAATAAATTCCTACAGCGAGGCTCACTATGGCTGTCAATACAACCATAATCGCACTGAGCGAATCCGAAACAAAAATAATCCCGAAAGGTGCCTCCCAACTCCCTACTTGTACAATAAGGTATCCGAATTCTTCCGTTGCAAAAAACAACCGGAAACAAAGCACAAAGGCAACCAAATTTCCAATTACACTAATGATACGCTGCGCTGCAATATTTCGCCAGAAAAACAACAATAAAATTGCTGTTACCATATGCGCTAAAATCGGTGCAAGTATGAAATTTGTAATCATATATCTAAATCCTGAATGTTTAGTGAATCCAAATCATCGGATCCGGTGGTTGCATATACTTTTTTCAATAAAATAATGGCAAAGGAATTCAATGCAAAACTGATGACAATTGCTGTCAAAATCAAAGCCTGAGGAACCGGATCTGCATAAGCGCTTGTAAAGGTTTTTTCGACCTCGTTGATGATCGGCGGTTTTCCCTTGGTGAGTCCGCCTGTCAGAAAAATCAGAATATTGGCTCCGTTTCCAAGCAATAAAAGCCCGAGAAGCAATTTCACCATACTTCTGCGCAACATCAAAAATATTCCTGCAGCATAAAAAATACCTACCAATAAAATTAATAATAACTCCATCTAAACATTATCCTTAATTGTAAACAAAATAGTGAGTGTTACGCCTAAAACCACTGCATAAACGCCAATATCAAATACCAGTGCCGTTCCCACCGAACCTATGACTGCAATAGAATCTTCCAGCCAAAGTCCTGTAAAAAAAGGCGCTCCCGTAAAAACCGGAATCAATGCACTGACCAAACAAATCGACAAACCAATCGGAATCAGGGTTTTGGGTGAAAAACGAAACAAAGCCAGCGTTACTTTGGTGGTATGTGCAAACGAATGCAGTACAAATGCAATCGAAGCAATCAATCCGCCAACAAATCCACCACCTGAAAGATAGTGTCCGCGCAGCAAAACAAAAATCGAAAACATCAACAACAACGGTATCAAATAATTGGTTGCCGTTTTCAGAATTATCAGGTCAAATTTCTTTGACTTCTGCCGGTTAGTCTGCCTCTTCATTGATTCCTCTGTATTTTAAAATTCCATAAACACCCAGTGCAGCAATAGATAAAACAATTGATTCGATCAAAGTATCAAATCCCCTGAAATCCACCAAAATCACATTTACCACATTTTTTCCTTTGGCCAGCGTATAGGCATTCTCTGCATAAAACTGGCTGATTTCTTTATTGGCCGGATAAACCAGCGACTCCAAAGTGATCAACATAATCAATCCACCAAATCCCAATGAAATAATTCCATCTCTAATGAGAATTGATTTATTCCGAAAGGTTAAAAATGGTGGTAGTTTAAACAAAACCAATACAAATAAAACCACTGTCAAAGTATCGATTGCGAATTGTGTCATGGCCAAATCAGGTGCACCATAAAACACAAAAATCAAACAGATACAATAACCGATTACTCCCAGACTGGCTACGGCCGTAAGCCGGGAAGTTGTTCTGATTGTATAAAATATCGAAACCACAATGATGATAAATACCGTCAGTTCGTAAATTCGGAATCCTGATAAATCTTCGGTAATTACCTGAATCGGGACAGTGGAAAAGAAGCGGTATCCTACCAGTCCTGTTATAAATAAAATTATGACAATCAAATAATTGCGCAAATAACCATTGTGTAACAAACGTGTATAAACAAAGGCAAATTTTCTGAAAAACTCACCAAAAGATTCTGTCAGACTTTGAGGTGACAATCTCTCCAATCGGTAAATATTCTGAAGCGGTCTTCGTACAAATCGGTTGACTATGAATAAAAACAATCCCAGAAATATCGTCAATAAAGACAATATCAGCACCGTATTAAATCCATGCCATAGTTTTAAATGCAATTCGGTTTTTGTTCCTGCTACCGACTCAAATGCATATTTCAGAAGACCGTTATCGGGCAGAAAAGGAAAAATCCCAAATAGCAAAGTCAGAAAACTTAAAATCACCACCGGCAGCCACAGCCAAAAATTTGGTTTATGAAGATGAGACGGCGTTTTGGGAAGTTTGCCCAAAAAAGGCTTTACTCCTGCCAAAAAACCTGAACAAGCCAATAAAACATTGGTTGCAACAGCCAAAGCCGTAAGATAAATACCCCAATCCGGAAAGTTCAACGTTGATTCATAAATCAAATCCTTACTGATAAATCCAAAAAACAACGGAACTCCTGCACTGGAAAATGCCGCTACAAAAGCAGCTGCCGCTACAATTGGCATATATTTCCCCAATCCCCAAAGCTTACTGATATCCCGCGTATGTACCGCATGATCAATGATTCCGGCTGTGAGAAATAAAGTCGCTTTATACAGCGCATGTACCAGAATGAAAGTCATCGCCGCATATACCGCATATTCGGTACCGATTCCCAATAAGAAAACAATAATCCCCAATGCTGAAACGGTCGAATAGGCCAGAATAGCTTTCAAATCGGTTCGGAAAATACTGTGAAACGCACCATAAATCATGGTGATTCCGCCTACTGTCATCAAGGTGTAATTCCAAATATAACCATCACTCAGTATAGGTGAGAAACGAGCTAAAATGTAAATTCCCGCTTTGACCATAGTGGCAGAATGCAAATAAGCCGAAATCGGAGTGGGTGCCGCCATCGCTCCGGGTAACCAAAAGTGAAATGGAAACTGTGCCGATTTGGTAAATGCTCCTCCAAAAATGAATATCAAAATGAGTATGTACAAAGGATTATTTTGTAAAATTTCACTTGAATTCAATAATTCATGAATCGAAAAACTACCGCTAATATTGGCTATCAATAAAAACCCGGCCAAAAGAAAGAATCCTCCTAGTCCCGTTATGGCAAAGGCCGTCATGGCACTTTTCCTCGAATTCTCTTCCTCATTGTTAAATCCAATCAGGAAAAAAGAAGTGATACTTGTCAGTTCCCAAAACATAAAAACCGTCATCAGGTTATCGGACAAAACCAGCCCGAGCATGGATCCCATAAACAAGGTCAGATAACAAAAGAAACGGTTGAGATAAGGTGATTTTTTTAAATATTCGGAAGCATAAAAATAAATCAAAGTACCTATTCCGGTAATCATCATGGTAAACAAGACCGAAAGTCCGTCCAGTTTAAAATCAAGGTTGATGCCTAGCGCCGGTATCCAATTGAATCTAAACAATAAAGCATTTTCCCACTGCAGATTGATTAGAAAATAACCAAAATATAGAAAAAGCAAAAGCGGAAGAATCGTTAAAAGCCGAAAAAATTTGGGACGGACTAGATTACCCGAAAAAAAGATCAGAAAAGCGACGACAAAAACGGTTATTAAGACAACTAACATAAAGGTTTTTGTTTCAGGGTTCGTAAAAGTACAAAATTCCAAGTAGAATATAATTACTTAAAATTGCGAGAAAGTGTCTTTTTTCAAATAATCCAAATGAAATCAGTACAAACCCCTTCCCTTTTTCACTCGCTTCCAAAAGGTTAAAGCATCAACCGGAATCTGGACTTCTTTGTTCAAAAAAGATAAAATAAAATATCGAAATTCAAGAATGGTGAAACCTGATTTGAATTCGTCCTGCAAATCAGAATTATTATGAACATAACAAATATTTCCAGCGGGCTCTTCTTCCAAAAATTCTAAGCCGGTTTTTTTCTCGATTTTATGAATTATTTCCTTTTCAGATTGACTAATCATTTTTTGAAATTTTTCTCATAAAGACACCTGTCATCCAAATGTAATGATCTTATCTGAGGATTTCAAAGGCTTTTCTTTTTTTGCTGCCATTACATAAAGGCAGGGTTTATCGGGATTGGATTTCAGTTTGTTTGATTAAGAGCCTGTTTAAAATTTATATTTTAGAAATGTTATAGCGTATTTTTAGCCGAAACGATGCAATTTTTGCAGTCGAAATCGGGTATATTCGATGAAAAAATTAAAGAAGTTGCAGGCAAAAAGACGC
>JAEWOD010000023.1 GCA_023461035.1 Bacteroidota bacterium
TTTTTTCTCTTTGATTATTGGGCTGTTTTCTTGACTGAAAAGAAAATATAAAAGTAAAATGAAAATTATTGTAAAGTATTTTTTCATAAAATTTCTGGTAACGGTTCGGGGCTTTGCGAAGTGGCGGGAAATCGAAGACGAAAGTTTCGATTTAGACGACACGTAGCAAAAGCCAATTTCTATTTGCTAATTTATGAAAAAAAGCCAATAAAATTGGCTTTTGCGGATTATGAAACGAAATCTTTCAACTTAGACGAAACCCCGCCATTTCGCAAAACCCTTGTTAGCGGTTCGGCTTTTTATTATTGTTTGTAATTTCATAAATCACTCCTTCTTGTCCTTCAAAGTCAAAATTTTCTTTAAATGTCATTCCAATTTTTTCAAGAACTTTTACTGAACCAACATTCTCTTTCATCGCTCGTCCAACTATTTTTTCAATTCCAAGGTCAGTAAAACCAATGTTAAGACACTTTTTTGATGTTTCGGTTGCGTAGCCTTTATTCCAATAGTTTCGGTAAAATCTAAACCCAATATCATATTCGTTTTTGTCTTGGCTAAATTTTAGTCCGCACCAACCAATAAATTTTGAAGTTGCTTTGTCAATAACGGCAAGTCGTCCAACTCCATATTTTTCGTATTGGTCATAATTAGTTAAAAAGTCAATTGAAGCCTGAATGTTTTCAAAAGGTTTGTCGCCTGTATATTTTAAGACTTCTTCGTCAAGATTTAAAGTATAGAAATTATTTGCGTCTTCTACTGTCAGTTTACGCATTATGGTTCTTTCCGTTTCTAAATTTTCCATTTCTTTCATTCTTTGATGACGTTCGCTTTTTAAGCTGACCGCTAACGGTTCGGCAGCTTGGCGAAGGAGCGGAAAATCGAAGCCGAAAAGCTGAGATTTTGCACGAACGTAGCCAATGCTGTGAGCCGTGGCTAAATTACAAAAAAAAGCCAATGCTCACAGCATTGGCGGTATAATATGTACAAACGTTCAACTTAGCACTTACTCCGCTCTTTTGCCAAACTGCTTGTTGTGTGCAGGTATTATTTTTGCGTTTGTTTATTCAATATTAAATATCCTAAAATTCCTGCAATAATTGAAGCAAAGAAAATTCCAATTTTTGCTTGTGTAATATGTTCTTCACTCGTGAATGCTAAAGATGTTATAAATAATGACATTGTGAAGCCTATTCCTGCTAATAAACCTAATCCCAAAAGATTTCTAAAATTCATTCCGTCTGGAAAAGGTGCTATTTTTAGTTTAACAAACAATAATGTAAAACCTACAACTCCTACAACTTTTCCGACCAAAAGACCGAGCGAAACACCTAAAGCAATATTTGTGCTGAAAAGTTGCTCGAAATCAATAGCGACAGAAACTCCCGCATTGGCTAAAGCAAAAATTGGAATAATGAGAAATGTAACCATTGGGTGCATTGCGTGTTCTAATCTCTGTAAAGGTGGAATTATTTCATTTGTGTCTTTCTTGACTTCATCTAAAATGTGTAATTGCTCGTTTTTTAAAGTCGGTATTTTGTTATTTGGGTCAATGGATTTAAACTTTGTAAGATAGTTTTGAATTTTTGTTATGTAAAGGTTTTCTTTTATTTTCATATCGGCAGGAATGGTAAATGCAGCTAAAACAGAAGCAATGGTTGCGTGAACTCCTGATAATAAAAATGCTGTCCAAACTCCTACAATTCCGATAATTGCATAAAACAATACATTACGTACTCCCATTTTGTTTCCAATGTACATTATCAAAACAAATCCCAATCCGATTAAAAGACTTAAAGTCGAAATGTCAGAAGTGTAGAAAAAAGCAATTACTAAAACAGCTCCCAAGTCATCAACAATGGCTAAAGCTGTCAAAAATACTTTTAAAGAAAGTGGAATTTTATTCCCTAACAGGTATAAAACTCCCAAAGCAAAAGCAATGTCCGTAGCCATAGGTATTCCCCAACCATTTTGAGCTTCTCCTGAAGGATTTAACACAAAATAAATAATTGCAGGAACAAGCATTCCTCCAATTGCAGCTCCAATTGGTAAAAGTGCTTTTCTTGGGTTTGAAAGTTCTCCTCCGACAATTTCTCTTTTAAGTTCAAGTCCAACGACAAAAAAGAAAATAGCCATTAAGCCATCGTTTATCCAATGATGTAAACTGTATTCTAAATAGCTTTTTCCATCAAATTGAAAACCAATTTTGTGTTCAAAGAAGTGATGGTATGCGTCTGATAATGGTGAGTTAGCGAGAATTAGGGCAATTATTACACTTATTCCGAGTACAATTCCTCCTGCTTTTTCGTTTTGTATAAATTTTTGAAGCGGCTTGTTTATTTTGTCAATAGGGTAATTCCTTTGTTCATTCATTATATTTTCTTTTCTTGTTTCAAGTTCACAAAATTACCTTTTTTGAAAGAACTATCTTAGTTAAATCGCCTTTTTCTATTGATGTTGTTTTGAGGACGAACGGTTGTTTTATACTTGCACACAACTCTCAAATATACGAAACTCCTGCTAATTACAAAATTGCTTATTTATTTGTTTTTCAGTCTGATAGGTTTTTGCTATTTTTGAGATACTCAAAATACGAAGCTCTTATGGATATACAAAATACGAAGCCGGAATTTGATGTGTCGCTCTTCCAAGTTTCTCCCGGTACACACCACAACAAAAAAGTAATATGGATGAAATTTGATTATGACAAAAGTCGAATTGACCACCTCCGAAGTTTCGTAAAAGCCTATTGGTCGGCATCACAAAAGTGTTGGTATATAAACGACACTGTGGCAAACCGAAACTTGTGCCATTTAAAACCCGAGATTGTGGGCAAAGACGTACTGTCCAAAATTTCGGATGTCAATATGCCCGAATTCCTGAGATTTCAAAATACTCTTACCCTCAAAGGTCTGTCGCCCAATACAGTACGCACTTATAGCATCGAGTTTGCACAGTTGCTGTATTTGCTTAAAAATTTTCCGGCGCAGGAACTTACGCCCGAAAGGTTGCAAAGCTATTTTCTGTATTGCCACAAAGAGTTGCACCTGTCCGAAAACCAAATACACAGCCGGATGAATGCCATAAAGTTTTATTACGAACAGGTGCTGCATCGTACAAAAATGTTTTTTGATATTCCGCGTCCTAAAAAGCCCTTGCTTTTACCAAAATCTCTGAATACCGGCGATGTAAAAAAACTGTTTGCCGTAACCGAAAATGTCAAACACCGCCTTATTTTGCAATTGTGCTATGGAATGGGTTTGCGCGTTAGCGAAATTGTAGCACTGCGGATTTCGGATATAGACAGCCAAACGATGCGGGTTTTGATACATAGAGGCAAAGGAAAAAAAGATCGTTATGTAAACCTGCCGCAAACCGTATTGGATGATTTGAGAAATTATTATAAAAAATATCACCCCAAAGAATATCTTTTTGAAGGTCAGTACGGCGGACAGTATGGCGTGCGCTCTGCGCAGTTGGTGTTTAAAGAAGCGATGAGGAAGGCAAAAATCAATAAGCAGGTTGGAATTCACGGGCTGCGGCACAGCTATGCCACACACTTGCTGGAATATGGAACGGATATTACCCTTATTCAAAATCTGTTAGGTCATAACGACATTAAGACCACAATGATTTATGCAAAAGTGAGCGATTTGCAATTGGGGAAAATCAAGAGTCCGTTGGATAATCTGGAATCATGATTATAATTTAACTTCATTAATGTTTATAAATAAAGATTAAATTATTAACAATCAGTTGTTAAAAAAAAATATCTTAGTGTGCTTTTGTGTTCTCATTGTGCACCTTGTGGTTATTTTTCACCACAAAGTTCTCAAAGTAGGCACAAGGCTCACAATTATTATCTTATGAAATATAAAATACTCAATATGAATTCATTACATTTATATGTAATTCATTATTCCGTGAATTTAATCAAATAATGCTGAATCTAAATGTTGTCGGAAAAAATGCCTAAAATAACGTAAGTTCGACATAAAATTGTTTATATCTACCTATTTAACAGCTGTTTAAATTTTTGAAACATTAAGAATAATTATGATTAATTCAATTTTATTAAGATTTATTAAGACACCCGCCGTGGCGGGTTTAAAAAAACTTAATCAACTTGTTGATTCTTAATCAATCTTAACACATTCGCTTAGATATTTAATGACAAATGAACAATAGACTTAATTCTTAATGTTTTTTAAATCGAATTCAGGTTAAAATAGAGTCATTCCTTACTCAATTCAAGTTTTGATCATAAAATTCATCCGGGGATTACTCCGTTTTTTTTATTTCTTCATACAGCGAATGAATCATCCCGTCAGAGATCCCGATTTTAGGAACATAAATCAATTTGGCACGTGACCATTTCATCACTTTGGTATAGATTTCCAAAGCATATTCGACCACGTCGGCACGGTCGGGTTTCATGTTCAGTTCTTTCAATCGGTCTTCGTAACTCATTTCCCGGACTACTTTATAGCGGTTTCTGAGATATGAACCGCGCAAAGGTTTTCCCAGTTTTACTCCCGAATATTTGTACACATGGTTGATGTTTCCACCGGATCCTATCAGACTTACATCGAGTGGTTTGGCGTTCTTTTCTACCCACTTTTTCATTTCGGCATAGACAGGTTTGTCCACTTTTCCTTCAAGTAGTCGAACGGTTCCGACCGGAAATGATTTGGAATTGGCTATCTTTCCGTCACTCAGCAAAGTCAATTCTGTACTTCCTCCACCTACATCCACATAGAGATAATTATTTCCGTCCAGCATGAAATTCTTTAAATCCGTGGCAAAAGTAAGTTCTGCTTCTGCGCTTCCGTCGATGATTTCGATCTCGATTCCGGTCTTGCGTTTGATTTTTTTGACGACTTCTTTTCCGTTAGAAGATTCTCGCATTGCAGAAGTAGCATACGCCAAATATTTTTCCACTCCGTAAATGTCCATCATCAGTTTATAAGCCTGCATCGCATCTACCATACGGTTGATGTTTGTCTCCGAAATCATTTTTTTGATAAAAACATCTTCACCCAGCCGTATGGGCATACGGACGATGCTTGTTTTATTAAAAACCGGCTCAGAACCGGGAATTTCATAGACATAATTAATGAGTAAGCGCATGGCGTTTGACCCGATATCGATGGCTGCTAATTTTCTGATGTTCATTCCGGTTTCATTTAGTGGATTTCAGATTCTTTTTTTTCTTGTCTTTTGTTCAATTCGTATAAATAATCATAGGTCACAAATTGGGAACGCAGAACAGGTTGGGTATTGACACGATAGGTAAGGCTTTCATAGGCATCATGATAACGTGCTTTCACATTATCATTAAAGCTCAACTCAAATGTGTCGGTTACCAATTTTTTGATTTGAGGATCATAAATCGGACAAGCCACTTCCACACGTGCATCCAGATTTCGTTCCATCATATCGGCCGATGAAATGAACACCCGGTCATTTCCTCCATTCCTAAACCAATATACCCGTGGATGTTCCAGAAATTTATCGATGATACTGACAGACTCTATGTTTTCCGAAACACCCGGAATTCCCGGAATCAGACAATGAATCCCTCTCACTAACAAACGGATTTTCACTCCTTCAGCAGAAGCCATATAAAGCATATCGATGATCTCTTTATCGCTCAAACTGTTCAGTTTCAAATTGATGCCGGAAGGAAGTCCTTTGCGGTGATTCTTTATTTCTTTTTTAATGAATTTGATCATTTTTTTGCGGGTCTGCATGGGTGAAACCAACAAATGTTCATAAGACTGGGTTTGATAATTGGCATTAAAAAATTTAAAAACCTGATTAATTTCCTGAGTAATTTCAGGCTGGGAGGTAAGCAAGGTATAATCCGTGTACAATTTTGCGGTGCCGGCATGGAAATTTCCCGTGCTGATAAAGGCATATTCCGAAGCCATATTATGTTCGGGCAATCTTTCTATATAACCAATTTTACAATGCACCTTCAATCCCTGCACCCCAAATATCACATGCACGCCGGCGTCCTGTAGCCGTTTGGACCATTTCACGTTATTGGCTTCATCAAACCTTGCCCTTAACTCCAGAACGGCTGTAACTTCTTTTCCGTTTCTTGCAGCATTAATCAGCGCACTCATAACCTGGGACTCACTTGCAACGCGGTAAATGGTGATTTTGATTTTGGTTACTTTGGGATCGATGGCTGCTTCCCGCAAAAACCTTAAAAAAACAGAATAATCATGATAAGGTGCATACAGCATATGATCTTCGGCCGAAATCGCTTCGAAATTATTTCGGTAATAATTAAATTTATAGGGGAGGATAGGTGCGATTTTTTCATATTCCAAATCATTTCGTCCCAGATTAGGAAATTTCATCAAATCACGTTTGTTATGATATTTACCACCGGCATTAATGCTGTCATAATCATCTATGCTCAACTTTTTGGTGAGAAACTGTAAAGTATCGGGTGCTATTTCCCGGTCATAAACGATTCTTACCGGTTCTCCTTTTCTTCTTCCTTCCAGACTCTTGGCGACTTTCTCCAACAGACTGTTCTCCAAATCAGTATCCATATCCAATTCCGAATCCCGGGTAATTTTGATAGAATGCGCTTCGATGAATTCGTATTGAAATACCTTGAAAATCTCATCCAGATGATAACGAATGATGTCTTCCAAGTACATAACATATTGTTTCTGATTGATTTTGGGAAGGATAACAAACCGAGGAAACATTTGAGTCGGAACATCTATCAGTGCATATTTGGACACATCATCTTCTATAAATTTCACTGCCAGATAAAATGCCCCGTCACGTATCGCCGGTGCCGGCAGTTTTTTATCCAAAATATAAACTCCTATGGAATGGCTCAATTCCGAATTAAAATATTGGGAAACAAAATGGATGTGTTCAAAAGGAACATTTTTATCATCGATAAAGTAAATATTATGAGATTCCAGTTCCAGTAAAATCTGGTCGTAAAACATATCGTAATCTTCTCGCTGAACTGCAACCAATTGGTTTATTTCTTCAACCAAATCCTCATCGGTTTGATTGGAAATAATATTTCGGTACCCATGGCTTTTAAGCTGTATGGAACGCAGCAAAGCCGAATATCTTACTGAATAAAATTCGTCCAGATTATTGGAATAAATTCCCAAAAACCTTAATCTCTCCAAAAGCGGAACATTTGAGTCTTTTACTTCCTGAAGGACGCGGGCGTTGAACTTTAGCCAACTTATTTCTCTATTTACGTATAATTTACTCACAGTTTTTTAGGTTTTATGATAGTTAGTGTTTCACCTCTTTCTATTTCTTGCCAATCATTGGTTTGAAAGGATAAAACTGCAATCCCTGATGTGGGAAGATTGTACAAATATTCATTTCCCATACGGTTGACAAATTCTGTAAATGCTTCATTATGACCAAATAATATGGCTGTTTCAATGGAGTTATCCAATTTTTTTACTTCTTTTAATAAATCAAAAAAGGAAAAAGTATAGAGGTTTTCGAGGATTTGAATTTCCGGATTTCCCTGAAAATGTTTTATGGCTATATCTGCTGTCTTTCTGGCTCTGATAGCGGGACTCGAAAACCATGCATCGATTTTCAAATCAGGGAAGGTACTTAATCTTTCAGCCGACTTTTCGGTTCTCTCTATTCCGACTTCCTCCAAATCCCTGTTGAGATCGCTTACTCCCATGTCCCATCGGCTTTTTGCGTGTCTGAAAAGAATTAATTTTTTCATCTCTACTTTTTATTGTATTGATTGACAATTATTTGGGTGATTCTCTGACCCAATTCCCTGGCTACTGCTTCAGAAGTACGCAGAGAAACAGGAAATGTGATGGTTTTGCTCATTATTCTATCTGAAACTGAAAAATCCTGATTTTCATAATCGGGTAGGAGATTTCTAAATTCAGAATATAAGCTCTTATCTTTTTTCAAATTTTTAAAATGATCCCATTTTTTTATATAATGCCAATTGTTATCAAACCAATAAACACACGGAATCCCTTCCGATTTTAAATCGGCCACGACCTTTTTTGTCAAATTTTCATCTGATAGAAAAATACTTAAAAACGAGCCGTTATCGCCGGACTCATCGGGAAACTTCCGGAATTTGATTTCTGGGATTTTCCGAAGTTCATTTTTGATGATGGATTTGATCTTTCTTTGTGTGGCCAGGATTTCATCCAATTTTTGCCATTGTGCCAAACCAACCGCAGCTTGTAATTCTGAAATCCGGAAATTCAAACCTATGATGGGATGGCGTTCGGCACCGCGGTCATTTCCCAAATGATCATGTCCGTGGTCGGAAAATTGATGGCAAAATTCATAAACGGAAGAATCTTGTGTCAAAACAGCTCCGCCTTCTCCGCTGGTAACCGTTTTTACAAAGTCAAAGGAAAAACATCCGACGTCTCCCATCGTCCCCAAATACCGGTTTTTATAGGTTGCGCCTATGGATTGGCAGGCATCTTCTATCAGGAAAATATCGTTTTCTTTGGCAATCTGCATCAACAGATCTAAATCGGCCATTCCACCACACATGTGAACGGGCATAATGGCTTTGGTGCGTGGACTGATGGCTTTTCTGACCGATTCCGGAGAAAGAGTCAATGTCTCATCAATGTCTGCAAAAACCGGAATGATTCCACAAAACAGCAATGCTTCCACACTGGCAACAAAAGTAAATGTAGGCAATATGATTTCATCCCCGGCACCCAAACCCAAAGCTTTTATTGCGGTGATCAATGCCGTGGTGCCACTACTGGTCAAATGCGCATGTCTGATTTGGATTTTTTCCTGAATGGCTTCTTCCCATTCTCGTGATTTCCATTTGTTATTTCTTTGATTGTCAAAGTTGTACCGCATTAAAATGCCGGTTTCCATGATTTCGGATAACTGGTCTTTTTCTTCTTTTCCAAATGTTTCAAATCCCGGCATAAAGATTCCAAATTTCTATTGAAACAAATATAGGCATTCAGGTTAATCTTGTGGTTAATTCAAGGAAAATAAAAGACAAACAAAAAATAAGAGGCCGATTGTTTCAATCGGCCCCTTGGCTTAGGTGGTAATTTATCACACACTTCATAGAATTCATTTCTGAAATCTGGTATTTAAGGTTAGCGAAAGGTAAGCACTAGTTTTAAATTTTTTAAGGTTTGGTTTTCAGTTTGAAATGTGTAATAAAAGTTTTTGAGTTGAGCACAAAGTATTTGGCTATTCCTATTCTTATCCCAGCATGGTACATAAAATGAATCAGAAGAGAGGAGACCCATCCGTGGCTGAAATTTGTTTTCTAATTGATACTTTGTTTGTTTTAGTGAGAAAAAATAAGGTTGAAAAAGTTTAATACGTCTATTTAAGAGATTTCTTTCTTCGTGACATAACCCATTCTCAACTCTTTTGGGAGTTTTTATGAATGAGTCAATTATGGAAAGATTGATGAACATTTTTTACTTTCGAGCAAATGTAAAGATTCATCTAATTCATGATGAAAAAAATCGGTTACAAAAACGTTACATTTGTTAAAATACTGATTATTAAATAAATATGAAATTCATTTTTTAGAGACTATTTAAATTTTAGTAAAGATTTCTTTGAAAATTTCGGTAAAACTTAAATAGTTTCTTAGCTTAACTGATAGTTATGTTCAAATTCTGATAAGAATTCTTCCGGATTGATAGGATTTTCCATTTCCAGTTTTTTACGCATCCTATGCCAAGTTACCCGGATGGAAGAATCAGATATGCCGAGCGCGGCAGCTATTTCACCCTGTCTCAAATTTAATTTGACCAAACATAAATAGCGGACTTCGGCTTGTGAAAGTTGGGGAAAAGCTTCCCGCAATGAATAGAGATAGTTAGGATAAACTTTATCAAACTGTTTACGGAAATGAATCCAGTCCTCCTTGGTTAAAATGGTACTGGCTTGTAATTCAGAATAGTTGGGGGTGTTTTTTTCAGAATCATTTTTTAATGTCAGGATTAATTGATTGTTTTGTTTAAGTCTTTTTCTAAATAGATTGAGCTGTTCGTGGGCTTCTTTTATCATTTCCTGACTTTTTTGGAGATTTTCTTCCGCTAAATTCTTTTTATGATTTAAACTCTCGAATTTATGTTTTTGCTGATTTTGGTATCGTTGATAATACAATAACACCATTCCCAAAATGATGAAACTGAAAATTAAGATGAGATTTCTGGCCAGTTTTTGTTCTGTCAGATTTTTTTCTGCTACCGAAATTGCATTTTGCATCTTTTCGTGTTGAAGCCGGTTGGTCACAGAGAGGAATTTTGTTTGGTTGATGGTTTTGAATAATTCGGTTTCGTAGGAATGACATAACTCGTTATAGAAATAAGCACTATCAAATTTATTTTTTTGTTTATATAGGGTTTCCAAACCTTTGGTGGCTATAATAGACTCTCTCAACGTATTTTTGATTTTCGAATTTTTTAAAGCTGCCCATCTGAATTCAAATGCTTTTTCCTGTTGGTTTTGATTTTGATAAATGTCGGCCAAAAGATTTTGGACTTTGGCTACGTCATTTGGTTCGTTATAAATTTGGCTTTGCTTTAAATTATATTCAAGACGGGGAATGGCTTCATCATATTCTTTTTTAAGAACCAATCCTTTTGCGATTCCACCTTGTGAAATGCCCAGCCAGACATTAAAAAAAGGTGAGTCATAGCTGTCAAAATTTTCTTTATAGTTTTTATAATTCAGATTATAATCCCGCAACGTATCATAGATTTTTTGATAATAATACATACCGCTATCTATTTTGTTCATCCGGTAATAGGAATCCCCGATTAAATCCATGTTCCAGACATAATTACTCAAATTAGTCTCAGCTGATCCCTGAATTTTCAGACTTTTTTTAGAATAATAAATGCTTTCGTTATACATAGAAAGGTTATAGTAGATCAATCCGGCAAAAAATAAACGCATATAGAATTTTGGAAAATATTCTATTCCGATTTTTTCCTGAATTTCGACTGTCTTGGTGATATAAAACAAATTGTCTTCAAAAGAGGCTTTTGCATTTTCAACATACAGAGAATAGATTTCGGACAAAATTTGCTCGTCATTTAGATGGATGGTTTTTTGAAATAATTGGATTATTTCTTTTTCCATTTTGGGTGTAACAGAACTGGTAAGTCGTATGGAATTTAAAATTTCATACATCTTCAGGCGGACTTCCAACCGGGAGTTTGGTTCGTGCTTTAAATAGTCTTTGATTTCTGAAACAACTTGATTAAATTTTATAGGATCATAATTGGATTTTAAATCGGTATAAGTTTTTTCGGCTTCTATGGTCTGATAAAGATCGCTACGATCCCATTTTTTAATTATTTCTTCTGAGGTCATGTTTTGAGCGTTCAGAATCGAAATCCCAAAGAAAAACAATAGAATAAGGGTGTAGTTAAATACCATGGCAAAAACTTATTCGTGCCATAGGATTAGGAGGTAATTAATACAAATGTAATAAGGTTTTAGTCAAATTTATCATTTGATAAAAAAAATGTTAAAATCCAACCACCTGAATTTTAACATTTTTATGATTCAAATACCGTTCAATAAAAGGAATTAAGATTTTTTAGTTTCTTCTTTAATTCTTTTGTAATTGTCTTTATAATTCTGAATGGCCTTTGTGACGATTTCTTTGGCGACTTCCGCATTTTGGAATTCCTCTACTATTACCACTTTATTTTCCAGTTTTTTATAGTCTTCAAAAAAGTTTTGTAATTCTACGGTAAGGTGTGGAGGTAATTCGGATACGTCTGTTATGTGGTTGACACTCATGTCATTACTTGCTACTGCGATGATTTTATCATCACCCTCACCATTATCTATCATGCGTAAAACACCGATTACTTTAGCTTCGATGATACAAAGCGGATCCACAGCGATTTGACAGATAACGATGATGTCCAGAGGGTCATTGTCATCACCCAATGTTTGCGGGATAAATCCATAATTATGCGGATAGGAAACGGAAGAAAAAAGAACGCGATCCAGTCTTAAAAGCCCGGAAGCTTTATCCAGCTCATATTTTGCTTTGCTTCCCTGCGGTATTTCGATGATAGCCTCTACAGTGTCCGGTTGTTTTGTTCCTACAGAAACGTGGTGCCAAGGATTAAATTTCATATTTTATATCATTTAGTTAATGTCAATCCTCCCCAGACTGCCAGAATTCCTAAAAGAAAACTTCCGGCAGAATAAAGAAAAAATCCTGTATAATTTGAATTTTGAAGCATTGATAAATTCTCATATGCAAAACTGGAAAAAGTAGTAAATCCACCACAGAAACCGATGGTTAGAAAAATGCGCCATTCATCGGTCATCCACTCATACTTTTCAGACCATCCGAAAAATATCCCGATAAGCAAACAACCCAAAATATTGACGGCAAAAGTACCATACGGAAAATTCAGTAACAGTATTTTGGAAAAACCGACGCTCATTCCGTAACGAGCTATGCTTCCGAGAAATCCCCCGAGCCCGACCAATAAAAATATCCTACCCATATCAATTAATTTTCAGGTTAATAAAAGAGTAGGAGTCATCAGCCAATGGCGGTTTGTGAAAAGGAAGACCCCATTTCCTGTTGCAAAGATAATTCAATCCGGACTTATAAACTGCCGATTCGCTCCAATTTTTCAGAAGCAGCCATTCCATTTGGATTACAGCCCGGTTTTCCTTCCGGAATTTCCAGATTCATTTTTTTGTAAAAATCTACCCAATCTTGGTTAAAGTCCGATTCCCCCGGATTTTTAAACGTCATGGGATTCATTTCAAATATAGAGTCCTTTTCAAACGAATGGTAGACAAAATCAGAACAATAATAAGCCGTATCGCTTAAAATATAACTGAAATTATACGGTTTTCCCAACATGGTTTTTGCTTTTTGAATAGCGTGGTCAAAATCGGGATGAAACACTTTTTTAATTCGATAAACATCTATTTGAGAACCGTCTTTTTTTTGGGTTTTGAGAAATTCTTTCAATGTTATTCTTTCTGATCCGTTTTCAGGTGCAGCGTGTAAAACCCAGATTTCTTTTCCTGATTTTTCTACCAATGAAATATGCGAATAATCGGTTTTATGGGATGTTTGAGTAACGGCATTTATGGCATTGGATAAATTTCCTTCCGAATTTCCTACAAATAACAAATCTCCGTTTTCCAGATTTTCAGTTGGATGATGAAATTGGCAGGCCAACAGAGAAAATGTAAAAATTAAAAACAAAATTTTCATGGAACAAATATAAAGGGAATGAAGTTTCGGGGAAATTGGAATGAAGTTTTTTTCAATTTTTTTCCTGTACGTACTATAGGATTTTTCCTGTATTTTCAGGTTTGTTTTTAGCTAAATAATTGAAAATCAAGTATAGTATATAATATGAATAAGAATAGCTTTTGCAAATTATGAAGATTAGCCTACTTTAGTGTCTAATTTCTAAAAAAACTTTAAAAAATGAAAACAATTAAACTCTCTGCCATGGCAATCCTGTTGATGGCAATTTTTTCTTGTAATGTACAAACGGAATGTCCTCCTGTGGAACCACCAAAACCGCCTAAAAATCTGATTACGTATGAAAAAGCGTTAAAGGATCTGGGTAACTACAAAACAGCTCATCCTGGTGTTAACGGTGAACAATATGCGTTGCGTGTATGGGTATCCTTAGAAGATTTGGAAAATTATATCGCTTACGCAAAAGCAGAAGGAAAAAAGAATGAAATTAATGTAAATGGATTTGATTTCATTTTTACACAATATAAAGAAGGAAAACCGGATATGCCCAATCTTAATAATGAGGATTATGAGTTAAATTTTATGTATGCGCCTACCTATAAAGATGGAACGAGCAACATAGCTTTTGATCCGATGAATTCCAAACCCGGAGACCCTGCAAAACTAAGTGTATTGTTAGCCGGCGAAGTAGTATCCAAAGATTCGGCAAATGTTCAAGCAAAAACGAAAGAAAATAAAGGAGATAAACCTTCAGGATCAAGCGGAATAGCAAACAACTCAACAAGTTGTCCGAATGTTTGTCCATAATTAATACCTATTCAATGTAGATATTTCATGGAAATACTCAAATTTTTAAGCATTTTTATTCAGATAGCTAGTTTTGTTTTTAGTATTCTATATTTTCATAAATATAAGCATACCCCTATGAAAATTTTACCCATCATGTTGGGGATTGTGGCTTTTCTGGAATTTTTTTGCGGGTATTTCTATAAATATGGAAATGTTTGGTTATTTAATATTATGAACTATATCCATCTTAATTTTTATGCTTACCTATTTTACCAATATTTAGAAGGAATCAGTAAAAAAATTTTGATAGGTATGGTCGCATTTTTTAATGTATTTTACCTTTCAACATTTGTTTTTGGTTGGACTGACTTTATGAACGAATCAGCATCATATGGTCAGGTAGCCGGGATTATCATTCTTATCATCATGCTGATTATGGTATTTAATCAAATGCTAAGAATCGACCAATACGAAGGGCTTACACGGAATTTGTTATTTTGGATATGTTTCAGTATGCTGGTTTTGCATGCGACGACACTTCCTTTATTTTCCATCACAAGATGGAGTGACATTTTGGGGGACTTTCGGTATACGTTGATAAGAATTTTAATTTTCTCAATTATAGTTTCACATGCGATACTTATTTTTGGATTTATATGGAGCAAAAAGAAATATACTTACTGATTATTTCGGTTTCCGTAACTTCATTAGTTTTCAGTATATCACTGGTAACTTTGTTTGTTTTGTATCATAAACGAAAAGATTTTTATCGGAAAGAAATTACCAAAACGAAAATTGAAATAAAAGAACAAACCCTGAAAAATATTTCTTGGGAAATACATGATAATATAGGACAAATTTTGTCCACACTGAATCTGTACAGTTACAAAGTTTTGGAAGATTCGCCCGACGAATTAAAGCCAAAAGTGGAAGAACTTCAAGATCTTATCCAAACCGCAATAACAGAGGTAAGGAGTCTTTCCAAAGCTTTGAATACTGACTATATTAAAAATGTAGGATTGATCAAATCTTTGGAATTGGAATTGGCTCGTTTTGAACGTTTAAAGTTTATGGAAACCCAACTGACTGTAGAAGGAAGCCCTTTCATCATCCCGGACGATAAAGAATTGGTACTATTAAGAATCATTCAGGAATTTTTTTCCAATTCCATCAAACATGCTCGTGCCACTAAAATGGAAATAGAATTCATTTTTAAAGGCCGTGATTTAACCATCACAGTGAAAGATAACGGAATTGGTTATGATAGCACAGCCGTATTGGGAACAGGTATAATAAATATGAAAAATCGTGCAAAACTTATCGGAGCTTTTCTTACCTTAGATTCCGAAATCAAAAGAGGAACCCGACTCGAAATTAAGTACCGTAGAAAAAACATAGACAATGCCGCATAAAATAGCCATAGTTGATGATCATTTACTTTTTACCAAAGCTCTGGAAGACATGGTAAATAATTTTGATGGCTACGAAGTGCTGTTTTGTGCAGAAAACGGAAAGGATTTTATCGACAAACTTTCCAAACAAAAACATCAGGTTGATGTCGTTTTATTGGATCTGAATATGCCTATCATGAATGGCTTCGAAACACTCGGCTGGATAAAGTCACGAAACCCCGAGCTGAAAGTTTTGATCTTATCGATGAATGATGAAGAGTCCAATATCCTTAAAGCTGTAAGAGAAGGCTCAAACGGTTATCTTCTTAAAAATACCACGCCGGGTGATTTGAAAATAGCATTGGATCATCTGCTATTAAATGGGTTTTACCATAATGAATTGGTAAGTTCAGTCCTTTTAAACAGCATAAATGCCAAACCCAAAAAACCACATGAAGAACTCAAAGACCAGGAAATCCGTTTTTTGAAATTAGCTTGTACAGAAATGACTTATAAGGAGATTGCAGATGAAATGCATCTGAGCCCTAAAACGATTGATGGATACAGACAAGCCCTCTTTGATAAACTCAATATCAAAAGCCGCGTAGGATTGGTATTATTTGCCATGCACCAAAAAATAGTCGATTGATATAAATCGCCTTTTTACTTCTCTTTATTTTATACATTTGTGTTTTCCAATTAAAAACAAACAAATTCAAATGAAAATAACAGCATTTAATCAGATCCATAAAGATTTGGGTGCAAAAATGGTACCTTTTGCCGGATATGAAATGCCGGTTCAATACACTGGTGTAAATCATGAACACATGGTCGTACGGGAAGGAGTAGGTGTCTTTGACGTAAGCCACATGGGACAGTTTTTTGCAAAGGGTCCTGAAGTGGATCAATTATTACAATTCATCGGTACAAACGATACTTCAAAAGTAGCTATCGGACAAGCACAATATACTTGTATGCCCAATGAAAATGGCGGAATCGTGGATGATCTGATCGTATATAAAATTTCAGATGATGAATGGATGTTAGTTGTAAATGCGTCCAACATAGAAAAAGACTGGAACTGGATCAATCAACAAAATAGATGGAATGTCCAATTGGAAAACCGTTCGGACGAAATGTCTCTATTGGCCATCCAAGGACCAAAAGCCGTCGAAGCCATGCAGTCCTTGACCAATGTAAATTTGGCTGAAATTCCTTTTTATCATTTTCAAATAGGAAAATTTGCCGGAATTGAAAACGTTATCATTTCGGCAACCGGATATACTGGTTCAGGAGGATTTGAAATTTATTTTGAAAATCAAGATGCTGAACAAATCTGGAATAAAGTGATGGAGGCCGGAAAAGATTTCGGGATAGAGCCTTGTGGATTGGCGGCACGTGATACGCTTCGACTGGAAAAAGGATATTGTCTGTACGGAAACGACATCAATGATCAAACAACGCCACTGGAAGCAGGGCTGGCCTGGATAACCAAACTGGATACCGATTTTGTAGCAAGGGATATTTTGGTGAAACAAAAAGAAGAAGGGGTCAAAAAGAAATTAGTCGGATTTAAAATGGTGGAAAAAGGAATTCCCCGCCATGATTATAAAATTGTGGACGAGTATGAAAATACATTAGGAATCGTAACCTCCGGAACCCAATCACCTATATTGAAAGAAGGAATCGGATTGGGTTATGTAGCCATAGAGTTCGCAAAACCAGGATCAAGTATTTATATACAAATTCGCGACAAAAATATACAGGCAGAAGTGGTTAAGATTCCATTTGTCTGATAATCATCAATATACGTACTTTTTTTAAGTTCTTTAGTTTTACTAAGGAACTTTTTTTTACCATATAGTATAAATTAAATACTACTTTGTCTTGCATAGTACTAAATTATTATTTAGGTTTGTTGCATAAAATATAGAAAGATGAAGCAACTTTGGTTTTTAATATGTTTGGCAATTGGGTTTTCAGTTTTTGGTCAGGTGAAATTCGATGGAAATATTTCAGTGGAAGATTCGGGCAAAGGATTGGTCTTTGCTGAACTGATGATGCAAAGTGAAGAAATAGAAGTAAACAATGTGACCGGTGAAAACGGTGATTTTCTTTTTGAAGAATTACCCATAGGATTGTATGATTTTTTTGTTATTTACAATTTTGATACGATTTATACGGAAAGAATCGACCTGAAAACCGATTTGAATAAATCATTTAAAATAAAATTAAATGAAAGTATACAGCTGGAGGAAGCGGTAGTAAAAGCCAAAGTATTTCGTAAAAAGGCAGACCGTTTTATATATGATGTGGCGGCTTCCCCCGTTGCCAAGGGAAATGATGCTTTTCAGCTTTTAAAGGAAACGCCCCTCGTGTCAAGTACGGATGATAAATCACTTAGGATTTTGGGCAAATCAAATGTGATTATTTATATAAATGGTCGTAAATCAAATATGGATACTGAAGCGATTTTGGAAATGCTGAAAAACACACAAGCCGAGCAAATCCAGCGGATTGAAGTCATTACAGTTCCCGGAAGTGAGTTCAATGTGGAAGGAAATGACGGAATCATCAACATCGTGATGAAAAAGGACTCTAATGATGGTTACAATGGAAGAGTTCAGTTAAATAACTCACAAGGTTATTATAATAATTTGGGAGGAAACGCCGGGTTTAATTTCAGAAAAAATAAATTGGCAGCCAATTCAAATTTTTATTTGAGCGGCTACAGAGAAAGAGAAAAATTCATATTATCCAATGGAAATTCCGAATTTTTAAGTGAATCGGAGGGAGGAGTAATTGATCCAAATACTAACGTAGGCGGGAGTATGAACATGGATTATGAGATTGATCCAAAACAAAACATAGGATTCAATTATAATTTTCGGTACAATAAAAGCTTTGGTTCTCAAATCAGTATGTTTAATTCTTATAACGGCATTTTATCTAACCAAAGCGTTCAGAATGAAGATGCCCAAACGCGTAATCATTCTTTCAATTTGAATTATGAAATCAAAACCGATTCCGCTGGAAGTAAACTTTCCACAAATGTATCTTATCTCTGGTACAATCGGAACAGCGAATCGGTCAGCGAAACTTTTCCAATCAGTGAAGGTAAATATGAATCTTTTCGTCAGTTTGTTCCACAAAAAATCAACAACATAGGTGCAAATGTTGACTATATCTGGAAAACCAAAAATGAAAGTACATGGTCGTTTGGAGGAAATTATAATTATACAAAAACCGATAACGATACGCGCAGAGATGATTTGACGGACGGCATTTTTGTTAATAATTTTGTGTTGTCCAATCACTTTAAATATACGGAAAACATTATTGGGCTCTATGCCAATTACGAAAGGAAATTTTCTGAGAAATTTTCCGGAAAATTGGGGATTCGCTATGAAATTACTCAAACAGAGGGTAATATTTTAGGAAAAGAGAATTCATTTACAAATGACTATAATAATTTACTTCCTTTCCTGAATTTGAATTATGCTATAAGTACGGCACATAATATTAGTTTTTCATTTTCAAGCCGTGTGCGCAGGCCAGCTTTCTGGGAGCTTAATCCTTCTCGTATGTATTTCACACCGACCAATTATGTACAGAACAATCCGTTTATGCTGAGCTCTAAATTTTACAATTCAGAATTGACCTATTTGTACAAAGGTTCTTATTTTCTGACGATAGGTTTTAATTATGTGGATGATGCTTCCAGCCAATTACCACTTCAGGGAAAAGTAGTAGAAGATGCAACCGGAATAGAAACAGATTTTTTACGCTATATCCGCACCAATTACGGAGATCAGCAACAACTTTCACTGACGGTTGGGATGAACAAGGAATTTTTTGATGGTATTTGGAGCACCAATTATTCTATGAGCGGATTTTATGAGAAATTTACCGGAATCGTGACAGAAGATCCGACTTATGTACCGACTCCGGGTTTTAGCGAAACACTTTATCCTTATATAGTGGACAATGATAATTTTGGATTTCATTTGGAAGCTAATAATATGATTCGGTTATCTTCCAAAAAAGATTGGTATCTGGGGTTGAACTACTGGTTTTTAGCGCCTAAACAGATAGAATTAGGGCGTTTGGATAAAATTCAGAGCTTGGATTTGAGTCTGAAAAAAATCTGGACCAACTGGACTTTTTTGTTGGAAGGAAGGGACTTATTTAATTCTAATTTCGAAAGGATAAACGGTATACAACCGGACGGAAGTTTTAACAACGTCAAAAATCATAATTTCAGAAGACAATTGAATCTTAAAATAACGTATACATTTGGTAATCAAAAACTTAAAAAAGCAAGAGAGGTTGATGCAGCAAACAGCACAATAAAATCACGAACTTAATTTTTTTCAAATTTTTATTGCACGGATCTCTAAGCTATTAGGTTGTTTTAGGTATAATTAATTTTAAATAATTATAGTAAGATTCTTAAACCCGCTGCGGTGGATTCCTTAAATGATATTAATCACAGTTTAAAATCTAAGTATTCTGAATATTTAAAATTGCAAATAACGATTAATCAGATGATTGTGAAAAATCTATATAGAACTGGAGTGTCTTTTTATTATTAACCGAACTCAGATTAATAATAACTCAATTTCTATTTGAGATATAAAGTTTAAAAGAAATAGGGCGGAAATTTTCCGCCCTATTTTTTAATAATTAGATTATTTAGAGATTACCTTTTGATAATTTTAAAGGTTTCTACTTGTCCGTCTTTCAGGGTAACTCTGAAAACATAAGTTCCCGGAGTTAAGCTGCTCATATTTACTTTACCATCTGTAAGTTTCATATTGCTCATTACTTTTTGTCCCGCAAGATTGAAGGCATCGATGCTTTCTATTGCTTTTTGAGACTCTATGTTCAATACGTCCTTCACAGGGTTTGGATAGTAAGAGAAGTCAAATGAATTCATATCACCTGCACCCATTTCCTCACAATACAATGCATACACGAATTCTCCTCCGTCTGCATTGGCCCAGCCGCCACCATTGTCAATCACTCCGGGATAACCAATCATACCCATAGAATCAGAGCTCCAATCCCAAGCTTCAGCGTCAGATTGTACCTCCATCCAGTAAGTAGTGTTGGCATTCAAAGCCATTCCGGCATCAAAATCAACATTGTATTGGATGAAATCACGACCGAAATTCTGACCGATTATATCCGATCCTATGATTGAACCTGTGGCTGTTCCGACTTCTGTTCCAGGTACGCCTGAATTATT
>JAEWOD010000024.1 GCA_023461035.1 Bacteroidota bacterium
CCGTCCGCTCCAGCAAGGGGCTCGGTCCGGTGTTCCAGGCAACCGTACTGGCGCTGCTGCCCGAATTGGGTCATCTCGACCGCCGGCAGATCGCCAAGCTGGTCGGCGTGGCACCGATGAATCGGGATAGCGGCCAAGGCTGCGGACAACGCCGCATCCGCGGCGGCCGATCGGCGGTGCGAGTGGCGCTCTATATGGCCACGCTGTCGGCGGTGCGGTGGGACCCATTGATGAAAGCGCACTATCAGCAACTGCGTGAGCGTGGAAAGCTGGGCAAGGTCGCGTTGGTGGCCTGCATGCGAAAACTGCTGGGAATCGTCAATTCCAGGCGACGTGATGAACTGCGTGCCGAGAAATTGGTCATGGCCTGAGCAGCAGTTTCACAAGACAGTTGCTGAATTAAGCCGGCGCACGAAGTACGTTCGGCTTGAATGAATTGTTAGGCAGCACTCGCTGGCTAGTCGTCAAGAGTAGTGCCGAACTTGAGCAGAATAGTACTGTCATGAAACAGGCCAAAGAAATTGTTGCCATTGCTCTTGCAGTAAACGTGACGGAGGTCATCGCCGGGCTGCATCATGGTAATAGCTGTAGCCCATTCGGGTGAGTCCGCGAGATTTGAAATGCCGAGTAGGTCTGCAAAGTCCAAAGCTTGGTAGCGCCTCATCGGCTCAGAAACGTTGCATCCAACGAGTCCTAGATCGCGCGCAACACGTGTGGACTCAATTGCGGGTCCAAGATCATGCGCGCAACTGGCAATGAGAGAGCTGCCGAGCGCTGCTAGTGCAAGCACAGAAAGTCTTTTCCATGAGTTGCAAGAATGCATGGTTGTGCCGCCTAATGCCTGAATTAAGCCGCGCCGCGAAACGGCGTCGGCTTGAATGAACTGTTAGGGATCACATTTGCTTGGAACCAGGTCGGTTCCACCCGCAGAGTAGTAAGCCCCATCGTACTTAAAACTAAGCGACCCACTTTCCAAGATCTTCAGTGTTGCCGGAAAGGTGATCTCGTCGAAATTGCTCAATTGAGTAAGAAAAATCTCGTTATGGTTTTGGGCCCAGTTCCCTGACGATTCACCCCTGATGCCGATGTCACCGATGAGCTTGAACCTATAAGTCTGATCTGGATTGAGACGCAACGAAAAGTGGTTGTAGCGAACTCCATCGGTGCTCCAGAAGCAGGCAGAGTCTGCTGTGGTAATGGCGGGTGTAAGAGTGCCCGCGCATGATGAGAGCAGTACCGAAAGCAAGAACGCGGTGGAACTACGCATGTGAGCCCTAACGCTTTGAATTAAGCTGCGCCGCAGAGCGACGTCGGCTTGAATGAGTTGTTAGGCCGAACGCTTGGTAGCCAGTAGCCAACATACGACCAACCGGCAGTCACTGCGGCAAGCCATGAAAGAGCAAAGTAGAACTCAATCAGTGCGATGCGATCCAATGGTGCGGACGTAAGAGGTACATGACCCTGCATTTCTGGACGAATGACGAGATCCAAGTAGCCGAGATACGGATTGGCTGCCAAGGCAAGTGGCAGTAACCAGCCCGCTGACAGCATGGCAATTAGAGCGGCTCGGAGCATATTTGGTCTTATGTGGCCTGGCCTGAGTTAAGTCGACCCACGAAGCGGGTTCGGCTTGAATGAATTGTTAGGCGCCATGCTACAGGAGCACAAACACGGCGATGAAAAGTGCCGGAGAAAGCAGCAACATGGCTCTCGCCAGAAAAAGCTTGAAACGGAATCCTCGTGGCTGATGCTCTTGTGGGAGACTGCGGTCTAAGAGCATCTCAATGATAGCTACGGAGTTCTTGGCACTGACACCTCCCGGTGCTCCGAGATGCTGGAATAGCCTTGGGTCAAAGCGCCGGATATCCGCCAAGGCGGAGCGAGCAACCACGTAGTAAACGAAGGCGTAGACCGCTGAGACGCCAATGATGTGACGAGCTTCCATTGCGACAGACTCACCTATGGCGCCTAACGCCTGAATTAAGCCGCGCCGCGAAGCGGCGTCGGCTTGAATGAATTGTTAGGGCTCATCCCACGAGTCCCGACAGCGAACCACAGTACAGCACGGAGCGACATGCAACGAACTGGGCGATGGCGAACCCAATGCAGCAGGCCAGTAGGCCTGCGGAAAATGCTACCCAAGGACGTGCCCGACGCAGACGAGCAATTACAGCGGCTAGAACAGCGGCGGTGCCAAGACCGGGCAGTGAGACTAGGTGGCCGAGACCAAGCAGCCCCTCCGGCCGTGGCAAAGATGCTTGCCACGCCCAATAGAAGAGGAAGGATGCCGCGAGTGCCACAGCGGCACCAGTTGTGAACAAAGGCGGCGCTTTGGCAATCTGCACCAAGCCGACAAGACCAAACCAAACAATCAGGTAATACCAGATGCCTGCGTAGATAGGATCGCCAAGAACGACTGTTACCGCCAGCAAAGTTGCCCCAATCCCAAGCGCAATGACACTGTCTGCCCGCCGCGAAAATGTACGCATGAGCCCTAACGCCTGAATTAAGCCGCGCCGCGAAGCGGCGTCGGCTTGAATGAATTGTTAGGCCTCATTGCCTGAAACCCGCCACCGTGAGAATACAGCCTGCAACTCCGCTGGCGTGACAGCAAGCCATT
>JAEWOD010000025.1 GCA_023461035.1 Bacteroidota bacterium
TCAAGAATAGGAAGTTGATTGCTTCGTTCCTCGCAATGACACGCTCAAAAAGAGCATCAAAATTTAGCAAAGATATTCTTTAAGAGCCTTAAAAATATATTTCGGTAAAATTTAAACAGGCTCTTAAACACGTCATTGTACACTTCCTGCTTTTGGTATCGTTTTTGCGCCTTTTTGTTTGAATTCGGAATTTTAATCACTAAAAATAAATCATCATGGCAAAGAAAGACGACGCATTTATAGTATTGACAGGATTAGTAATCGGAGCTGCGGCTGGTACAGTAGCCGGAATTCTTTTGGCACCGGCTTCCGGAAAAAAAACCTGTAATAGACTTAGAGAAAATTCTGAAAGAATAAGAGAAAAATTCCGCGAACAATTCAGCGGAATCTATGATTCTTTTTGTTGTAAAAACGAAATAGAGTTGGTGGGAAATACTAATTCAAATCTCAAAAAAACAACCTCCAAACCCAAAAAATCCCCATCTAAAAGAAAACCTACCAAAGACAAAGGATTATAGGTCTTTGAAAACACTCAGCTTATGTTTGATTATGTAAAAAAATATATAAACCATTGTATTGCTTATGCCAAATTGGAAGTTGCGGATTCGGTAAGTAATATGATCGGAGCAGGTGTTTACGGAGTCTTTGTTGGAGTTTGCAGTCTGATGGTATTATTTATGGGAAGCATCGCCGGAGTCTTTTTCCTGAGTGACTGGTTTGATGACACAAGCACCGGATTGTTGATTTTAGTGGGTTTTTATATTTTATTGTTCATTTTGTTTATACTTTTTCGTAAAAAAATAATTCTTTTATTTACCAATAATGTGGTGGAAGCGGCAATGGAAGCAATGGATGAATCTGAAAACGAAGCATATGAGAACTAAAGACATCAATACACTCCAACAGTTGAGACAGGCAAAAACGGATCTTAAGCTCAAAATGAAACAAGCAGACCAGAGCATGAATGATAACTTTATTTATGCTGGTTTGAATAAACTTTTTGCCGGAAATAAGAGAAAAACGAATTTCAATCCAGTGGTTATGGATGAAGGAACCGAAAATTCCATCCGTTTTTTAGCATCCCAGACTTCTCACAAATCGCGAGTTTGGAAATATCTAAAACCTGCCTTGTCGCTTGCGATTACGGTAGCCGCTCCCCTATTAGCAAGGAAAGCCGGAGATTTAATCAAGAAAAAATCCTGAAAAATGGAGATGAATTTGAAATTCGAGGCAAAATCATAAGCCACTTATAATATCGAATTGAAAAATTTATTTAGAGAAAAAGAATTATATTTCATTCCAATTTCTATACTATTTGAAATTTAAATTAAATAAAAGAAAGCTGTTGAAAAGGATTGCCATTTTTTTTGGTTCAATCCTAATTTTGCTGATTTTATTAATTCTAAGCCTCCGAATTCCGGCCGTCCAAAATTTTGTAAAAGACCAACTGGTCGTATATCTTGAAGACAAAATCAAAACCGACGTCAGTCTGGATGAAGTATATATTGCTTTTCCCAATCGTGTCATTTTGAAAAATCTATATTTAAAGGGTCAGGAAGTAGATACTTTGCTATCAGTACGGGATTTAGATGTAGGTTTAAATATGTGGAAATTGCTTGATTCCAAAGCAGATTTTACATCCATAGCCCTTCAGGGAATTCGTGCCAATGTAGTCCGGAACGCTGACGGAACTTTCAATTTTGATTATATTCTCGATGCTTTTGCTACAGAAGAAAAGGAGGAAGAATCCAAACCTTTTATCATCTCACTGGATAAAATTGAACTGCAGGACATAGGTATCAGTTTTATTGACAAACAAGCAGCCAATGACATCAATGTATTTTTCAAACATCTGAAAACCAGAGTAAAAACCTTTAATTTTGAAGAGAATTCCTATGCGGTGGATGAAATTGTTCTGGATGGATTAAAACTCAAACTGAAACAGGATTTTATTGAAGAAGTAGCGGCAAATGTTGAAGAAACCGTAGATTCGCTGAACCGCCAAAAACCGATGCAACTGGATTTGGACGGAATTAAATTCACCAATTTCGATGTGGATTATGGCGATGATAATTCCAAAACTTATGCAAAAATTTTGTTCAACGAATTAGGAGCCGAAATCGATAAAATAGATTTGGAAAACAATGATTTCAAAATCAATAAAGTCCTTCTTTCCGGTGCCCGAATCCATGCCGATTTATTTCTACCCACTGAGAATTCCAAACCCGAAAATACATCTAATACAGAAATCGAAAAAACATCGGACTCCGATAATTCGCTTAAATTGAGATTGGGAAATTTAATATTGGATGATGTAAAAGCGGTTTATAAAAATACGGCAATTGCACCATCAAAAGAGGGAATAGATTTCAATCATCTGGACTTTTCCGATTTGAATCTGGAATTGGCTGATTTCAAAATGGAAAACAATGAATTTACAGGAAGTGTTGAATCGGCCAAAATTCAGGAAAAAAGTGGATTGGACATTCAGGAATTTCGAACGGATTTTGTGTATGAATCTCAACAAGCTTCCCTGAAAAACCTCTATTTACAAACGCCTAAAACAGTTTTGCGCGATGAAATTGTTCTCAATTATACTTCAATTGACCAACTAAGTGATGATTTGGGAAATGTGAAAATTTCGGCAGATATTTATAACTCCAAAGTTGGTTTTCAGGACATTCTGACTTTGGCTCCCTCCCTGAAAAATACCGCTCCTTTCAACAAATATCCCAATGCTTCCTTGAATCTCGATACAGAAATTCAGGGAACGGTTAATGATTTGTTGATTCAAAATCTGGAAGTTTCAGGTCTGGATCAATTAAAAGTTGATGTAAAAGGAAGAATCAAAAATGCGACGGATCCTGCAAATATTTATTATGATTTAAACATTGGCGAACTCTCTTCTTCGTCCAAAACGATTTACAATTTAGTTCCACCCAATACGATTCCGTCCAACATCACCCTTCCCTCATTTTTCACGATTAAAGGAAAAGCCAAAGGAACAACCGAAGTGGTGGATGCCGACTTGAAATTTAATTCCACACTCGGAAACGCAACGGTTCTTGCTCGTTTGAATATGCAGCAAAAAAACAGGGAAACTTATGATGTGAAAGCCAATCTTCAGGATTTACAAATCGGAAAGATCATCCAAAATCAGGAATTGGGAGCGATTTCGGCTCGTATTTCCGCCAAAGGCGAAAGCTTTGATTTTGCCCGCGCCAATGCGGATTTGACGGGTGATGTCGTGTATTTGGATTATAATGGGTATCGTTATCGAAATATGGATTTGACAGGGAAAATACGAAACGGAAACTATGATATTGAGTTGATTTCCAATGACCCAAATGCCGATTTGAACCTGATTGCTTCCGGAGTTTTCAATGAAGAAAACCCGACTGTAAAATTGGATGGTACCATTACCAAGCTCGATTTGAATAAACTCGGATTTTATGCTGACCCGATGATTATTGCCGGGAATATAGCCGCCGATTTTACCAATCTGAATCCCGATGATTTAAACGGATTTCTGGAGCTTCGCAATTTTGCGATTTCCGATACAGAAGAAGTTTTTCCGATCCAGGATTTGACTTTGAATGCGCTTTCCACACCGGATTCGACAAAAATTTCTCTGAAATCTCAAATTGCCGATCTTGAGTTAAACGGGAAATATAAAATCACCCAGATTTTTGGATCTTTGCAACAAACTTTGAACCAATATTATCAGTTTCAACCGGTTGGAGATTCTATTAAAATTGACTCCAATCAGTATTTCACCCTAAATGCCAAAATAAAAAATGATGATTTGATTCGGAAATTTGTTCCGGATTTGAAAAGCTTTGAAACGATTCTGATTACCGGTAATTATGATGCCGATTCCCGAAAAATTGAATTAAACGGCGAAATTCCTCATGTTTCTTATGGAGAATATCTGATTGAAAACGCCGGCATTCAGATTGGGAATGAAAACCAGGCATTGCAATATAACCTGAATGTTTCAGGACTGAACAGTGAAAGTTTTGCTTTGAACAAACTCAGCATCAGTGGAGATATTGCAGACAATGTGATCAATTATACGTTGACCAAAAAAGACGAAAAGGATGAGGATCAGTTTTTAATTGCCGGAACAGCCAAATCGATAGATGAAATCACCGAAATTTCGTTGAATCCAAATGGGCTGAAACTGGATTATAAAGACTGGACGGTAGGAGAAAACAATAAAATTCAAATTGGTCCGAACGGTATTTTTGCCGACAATTTCCGGATTTCCAATCAGGGAAATGAAATTCTGATCCAATCTGAAACAGATTCACCGGACAGTCCGCTCAACATTGATTTCACCAACTTCGAAATTGCCAATATTACCGAAATCATCAAAAAGGATTCTTTGTTGGCGCAGGGAACCATAAACGGAAAAGTTCAGTTAAGAAATATTACAGAAAAATTAAATTTCACTTCCGACTTAAACATAACCAAATTGGCGGTTTTTGGAAATCCTGTCGGGGATTTGGCTGTAAAGGTGGACAATTCGGCCGGCAATATTTTAAATGCGGATGTGGCACTTTCAGGTAATCAGAATGATGTGAAAATTAAGGGCGATTACAATACAGATTCAGAAAGTTTTGATTTGAATATGGATATCAATCGTCTTCAGATGGAAAGCGTGCAGGGATTGTCCATGAATGAAATCATTGAAACCGAAGGTTATTTGTCGGGCAATTTAAAAATCACCGGGACTGCTGATGCCCCCAAGATTTTAGGTGCGGTACGTTTCAATGATGTGGGATTGCAGATAGTCCAGACCGGAAGCGACTTCCGAAATATCAATGATGAAATTGATTTTACCGGTAGAGGAATTGAGTTTGACAATTTTAAAATCAAAGACAAGGACGGAAATTCTTTGAACATAAACGGACAGGTATTAACCCAGGCTTATCGTGACTTTGCCTTTAATTTGGATTTAACAGCCAATGATTTCAAAGTGGTGAATTCGGAGAAAAACAATGAAGCCATGATGTACGGAATTCTTTCCATTAATGCAGATTTGAAAATTCGCGGCAATTTGGATTTGCCGGTTGTGGACGGGAAACTTGAAGTTGCAGACGATACGGATTTTACTTTCGTTCTGCCTCAAAAATCACCGACATTACAGGATAGAGATGGCATTGTGGAGTTCATCGACAAAGATCAACCGGTGCTCAATGAGACTTTGCTGGAAAACACATTGGATTCCCAAACCAATTTTAAGGGAATGGATGTAAACGTCAATATTGAAGTGAGCAAAGAAGCCAAAATGTCCATCATTATTGATAAAGCCAACGGCGATTTTGTGGAATTGCAAGGAGAAGCCGAACTGACGGGCGGAGTTGATCCTTCCGGAAAAACAACGCTTGTCGGAGTTTATCAGGTAGAAAAAGGAGGATATGAACTTTCGGTCAGTATGCTGAGAAGAAGATTTGACATTCAGAAAGGAAGTACGATTACTTGGAACGGTGAACCAACTGCGGCCACGCTTGACATTACCGCTGTTTATAAAACGGAAGCTCCGCCAATTGACTTGCTGGAACAACAAATGACAGGTAGATCCAACGCCGAAATGAATCAGTACAAACAAAGAATACCGTTCAATACCTTGTTGAAACTGCAAGGTGAACTACTGAAACCGGAAATCACATTTGATATCACGACCGATGATAAAAATTCAGCGGTTTCCTCCATGGTGCTTGACGATACCAAGGCAAAACTTCAACAACTAAGAAATGAAGAATCGGAAATGAACAAACAGGTTTTTGCCTTGCTGTTGCTAAATAGATTTGTAGGTGAAAATCCTTTTGACAGCGAATCAGGCCTTTCGGCCGAAATGCTTGCCCGACAAAGCGTGAGTAAAATACTTTCCCAACAATTAAATAATCTGACAGAGGATTTAATCAAAGGAGTCGAACTGAATTTTGATCTGGAATCGACCGAAGATTATTCGTCAGGAGAAAAAAATACAAGAACCGATTTGAATGTGGGTGTGAGCAAACGATTACTGAATGACCGTCTGAAAGTATCGGTGGGAAGTAATTTCGGACTGGAAGGAGACGCCCGTCAAAATGAAAATACGACCAATATCGCAGGTGATGTGACGATTGATTACAGTCTTTCGAAAGATGGTCGTTATATGTTGCGTGCTTATCGGAAAGATGAGTATCAGGTGGCTTTGCAGGGACAAATTGTTGAAACCGGAATCGGATTTATCATCACATTGGATTATGACAAATTCCGGGAGATTTTTCAAAAGGCCAAAAAAGAGAAAAAGAAAAATAACGAAGTGATAGAATTTAAATAATGGAAAAAATTCAACTATACATTCGAGCTTTAATAATTTCAGTATTGGCTTTTCTGATTTTTTCCTGCAGCAATACAAAGTTTCTGAAAGAAGACGAGATGCTCTATACCGGTGCCGAAATTGAGATTGATAATGATACGATTTCACGAAAAGAAAAGAAAGAGCTCAAATCCAAACTGGAAGAAAATCTGACACCCAAACCCAATTCTACTTTTCTGGGACTTCGCCCTAAATTATATTTTTATAACATCACAAAAGAACCCGAAAAAGACAAAGGCTTTCGTTACTGGATGAAATACAAGTTGGGAGAGAAACCGGTTTTATTACAAGATGTGGACAGAGAATTCAATCGGGAAATCTTGGTAAATTATTCGGAAAACAAAGGCTATTTCGTTGCAAATGCTTCGTATGATACTGTTTCCAAAAACAAAAAAGCAGAAGTTATTTACACCGTAAATCCCGGATCAAGATACCATTTGGGACTGGTAGAGTATGAAAAAGACTCTACACTCATCAATGAAGAAATTCAGAAACTTACAAATAAATCTCTGTTGAAAACAGGAAAGCCCTTTGACTTGGATGTCATCAAAGCAGAGCGGGAAAGAATTGACCAAAACCTGAAAGAGCGCGGATTTTATTATTTCAGTCCCGATAACATCATTGTTCAGGCAGACAGCACCGTCAGCAATGACCGGAAAGTGGATTTAAATATAAAACTAAAGGATAACACACCGCAACTGGCAAAGGAGCAATTCACCATCGACAAAGTAATAGTTTATCCGAACTATAACATTGACGATGTGAAGCTTGGCCGTTATGGAGTTCCCACACACATCGATACACTTGCGGGTTATACCTATAATGATATTTATGTAGTAGATCCTGAAGGTAAATTCAAACCTAAAATTTTTGACCGGGCGCTATATTTTAAGACCGGTGATTTGTACAACCGCGCCGATCATAATCTGACGTTGAGCCGACTCATCAATCTTGGTGTTTTTAAATTTGTAAAGAATGAATTTGTGGTTTCGGATTCGGTTAATCATAAGTTTGATGCCTATTATTTACTGACTCCGAGGGAAATACAATCACTTCGTCTGGAAGCTTTGGGAAGAACGAATTCAGCTAATTATGCAGGAAGTGAATTGAACTTAAACTGGACCAATCGGAATATTTTCCGCGGAGCAGAACAGCTAAAAGTCTCGGCTTATGGTGCTTTTGATGTTCAGATGGGAGGACCGAAAGATGCAGCCAATATTTTCCGTGCCGGTATCAATGCCAAACTTTCCATTCCCCGAATTGTCGCACCTTTCCGTTTTCCGTCTTCAAGTGCCTTTGTACCAAGAACCAATATTTCTTTGGGCTACGAATTTATGAGCCGCACAGATCTTTATACACTCAATAATTTCAATGCATCTTTTGGATATGTCTGGAAAGAAAATCTGCGAAAAGAACATGATTTAAAAATCCTTGACATCACCTATGTCTCACCGGCAAATGTGACCGAAAAATTTGATTCTATTTCGGCCAATTATCCATTCATGCAAAGAATTGTGCAGCCACAATTGATTTTTGGATCTATTTATTCGTACACCTATACCAACACCATGCTTCCGAAAAAGAATACAATTTATTATAAAGGAACGCTGGATTTGGCAGGAAATATTGCCGGGCTCATCTCAGGTGGAAATGCAAAAGAAGACAAACAAAAAGAAATTTTTGGTATTCCTTTCAGTCAGTTTGCCAAAATTGAAAACGACTTCCGGTTTTATCATAAGATTAACGATAAACATTCAATCGCAACACGATTGATTGCCGGGATGGCTTATCCTTACGGGAATTCTGAGCATGTCCCTTATTCACGTCAGTTTTTCATTGGCGGTAGCAACAGTATTAGAGCATTTCGTGCACGGACACTCGGTCCGGGAAGTTTTGACCCGAGAACATTGGATAATGCTTTTTTCTTTGACCAATCGGGGGATGTCAAACTGGAACTAAACGCCGAATATCGTTTAAATCTGTATAATTTCCTGAATTTTGCTGTCTTTGCAGACGCAGGAAATATCTGGTTGGTAAATGAAGATACGGACAGGCCGGGTGGTAAATTTTCAAAAGATTGGATGAGCGAAATTGCAGTAGGTGGTGGAATTGGTTTACGTCTTGATTTTTCGATTTTGATTTTACGACTTGATTTGGCGATGCCGTTCCGTGTACCTTATTTTGAAAAAGATGATCGCTGGGCTTTTGATAAAATTGATTTCGGAAGCAGTGACTGGCGGAAAGACAACCTGATTTTGAATATTGCGATTGGATATCCATTCTAAACTATTTCAGAATTTCACTTTTTTTTGACAATGAATTTCACATCTGATATATTTTCCATTGAATTCACTTAATTATTCTTCCTTTCAAAATCCTATCTTTGCACATTCAAATTTCTGAATTTCAAATTCTAAATTTTCAACCATGCGAATTGCCGTTTTCGTTTCCGGCTCAGGAAGCAATCTACAAAACATCATCGATGCCGTTCAGCACGGCAAACTCCTCAATGTGGAAATCGCCATGGTCATGGCCGATCGCAATTGTTATGCCGTGGAACGCGCTTTAGAATATGATATTCCGACATATTTGTTAGAAGATAGAAAAAATTTCTCGGAAGACGCAGACCATAATCTGGAAGGGGAAAATGTAGATTTGATTGTTTTAGCCGGATTTTTATCCATTCTAACAGCTGAATTTACCGAAAAATGGAAAGATAAAATAATCAACGTGCATCCGGCTCTTTTACCCAAATTTGGTGGAAAAGGGATGTACGGAAAATATGTTCATCAGGCCGTTTTGGAAGCAGGTGAAAAAGAAAGTGGTGCGACGATTCATTTCGTAACCGCCGGTGTGGATAAAGGCGAAATAATTTTGCAGGGAAAATTCCCGGTTGAAAAAGGAGATACAGTAGAAGACTTACAGCGAAAAGTTGCCGATGTAGAAAAGGAAATTATGATTGGCGCCATACAGAATTTAGTAACAAAAATTGCTTGATTTAACAGATAATTTGGCAAATAAATCCGATTATAAAACAAAATAATTTACGTATCTTTGTCGCTTGTTTTTAAAGTTAAAATTTCATCTGTACAATGATTATCTTGTTATGATTTGTCCGATGCAATTTGCCGGAAACGGCTCATTTCATTTGTATAAACCCGTAATAAGGTCGGGCGTTTCTACGGAAAACCATTAATTTTCCTCTACAAATGAAGTTTATGAATTCATTTTCGTTTGCTTCATTTGTGGTTTAAAAAAAGAGTAATAAACTATATGAATAAACGAATTTTTATTCAAAAAAAATCTCAGTTTGACGTTCACAGTAAGAAAGTCACAAAAGAATTACAAAACCTTGCCAGGGGAATCTCGTGCAAGGTTTTTGTTATTTATGACCTTTTCGATATCACTGAAAATCAATTAGAAGAATCACTCTATCAGGTTTTTGCTGACCCGGTTACAGACATCGTTTTTGAAAGTCTGGATGAATTGACCTCCTTCTTCCACGCAACGCAAATTCCCCCTCCTTTGGAGAGGGCAAGGGGGAAGCTCTTTGCCACCGAACCTCTCCCCGGCCAGTACGACCAGCGCGCTGACTCGGCCGACCAATGTCTGCAATTGCTCGGGTTCCGGGAGCCGGAAGTAAAGTCGGGATATTTATATGTTTTTGAAGGTATTTCTGATTCCGAATTGGAAAAAGTCAAAAAATACCTGATCAATCCGATTGAATCACGCGAAAAAAATCTGGACGAATTAAAGATCACTGAGAAAACAGACATCAAACCTGTTTTGACCGTGGAAGGATTTGTCGATTTTAATTCGAATCAATTGGAAGATTTACATAAAGAATTCGGCTTTTCGATGGGAATGGACGACTTGGAATTCATTCAACAACATTTCAAATCCATTCATCGAAATCCAACCGAAACCGAATTAAAAGTTTTGGATACCTATTGGTCCGACCATTGTCGCCATACCACGTTTGAAACAGAAATTACCGAAATCAAATTCGAAAACCGGTTCAAAGAAACTTTACAAAGAACCTTTGATTATTATCTGAAATTAAGATCGGAATTAAATATCACAAAACCCATCCGAATGATGGATCTCGCGACCATCATGGGCAAATATCTAAGCAAAACCGGAAAGGTAAATAACATCGATATTTCGGAAGAAATCAACGCTTGCTCCATCGTCGTTCCGATTGACGTGGACGGAATCGAAGAAGAATGGTTGCTTCAATTCAAAAATGAAACCCATAATCATCCAACCGAAGTTGAGCCATTTGGCGGCGCTTCCACTTGTGTCGGCGGTGCGATTCGCGATCCTTTGTCCGGTCGTGCTTATGTTTTTCAGGCAATGCGGGTAACCGGTTCTGCCAATCCTTTGGAAAAAATTGAGGATACGCTTCCGGGAAAATTACCGCAACGAAAAATAACCAAAGAAGCTGCCAACGGATACAGTTCCTACGGAAATCAAATCGGACTCGCTACGACTTTTATCAAAGAAATTTATGATGAAGGTTATAAAGCCAAACGCATGGAAGTCGGATTCGTAGCCGGAGCAGTGAAAAAAGATTGGGTTCGGAGAGAAGAACCAAATGAAGGCGATAAAGTTATTTTGCTGGGTGGTAGAACAGGGCGTGACGGAGTCGGCGGTGCAACAGGTTCGTCCAAAACGCATGACGGACAAAAACTGGAAGAATTAAGTTCGGAAGTACAAAAAGGAAATGCAATCGTGGAGCGGAAAATCCAGCGATTGTTTCGAAATAAAGAAGTCCTGGCACTCATCAAAAAATGCAATGATTTCGGGGCGGGCGGCGTTTCGGTAGCGATTGGGGAAATCGCAAGAGGCGTAAATATAAATTTAGACACACTACCTCTGAAATATACCGGCTTAAACGGCACGGAACTCGCTCTGTCTGAATCACAGGAAAGAATGGCCGTCGTGGTCGAAGCAAAAGATGCCGAAAAATTTATCCGGTTTGCACAAATTGAAAATCTGGAAGCCACAACCGTTGCTGATGTTACAGCTGACGAAACCATGACCATGTGGTGGAAAGGCAATAAAATTGTCGAGTTGGACAGAAAATTTTTGGATACCAACGGAGTACGAAAACAGGCGCAAGCAACGATTCAAAATGGAGAAAATTTAAATCCATTTGAATCAAAAGAATTTTCAAAAGAGAACTTTTTAGAATTATTAAAACAACTCAACCATACTTCCCAAAAAGGAATGGTGGAAATGTTTGACAACAATGTCGGACGAAGTACGATTCTCAATGCTTTCGGAGGAAAAACGATGGATTCTCCGGAGGACATCAGCGTACAGAAATTCCCAACGGACGGATTTACGAATTCCGTTTCCATGGCGAGTTTCGGGTACAATCCGACCCTTTCAAAATGGTCGCCTTATCATGGTGCTTATTATGCCGTGATGGACAGTGTGGCAAAAATCGTTGCCGGTGGCGGAAGTTTCAGCGAAATCCGCTTGACTTTTCAGGAATATTTTGAAAGATTACGTGATGAAGCAGATCGCTGGGGAAAACCTTTTGCGGCTTTGCTTGGCTCGATAGAAGCGCAGAAACAATTGGAAATTCCTGCAATTGGCGGAAAAGACAGTATGAGTGGAAGTTATCAGGACATAGATGTTCCGCCGACTTTGATTTCCTTTGCGGTTGCGCCCAACAAATCGGGGAAAATCAAATCATCCACTTTACAGAAAACCGATTCACAAATTTCCGTTTTCATTCCTAATTTTACAGACGAATATTTGTTAGACGAAGTCAATTTGAAACAAATTTTCGAAACGATTCATGCTAATAATTCAAAAATTCTATCGGCAGCTACCGTCAAATTCGGCGGAATTGCCGAAACACTGGCTTTGATGGCATTTGGAAATGAAATCGGTGTTTCGATCAACAACCGAAACAGTGAATTAGAATTAGCCAAATATTATCCGGCTACCATCATTATTGAGCATTCAGAACAATTAAATATTCCATTTGAAATTCAGGGGAATTATCATCATTTAGGTTCGACTGATTCTTCGGATAAATTTAATTTCGGAGAAATTATCATTTCCATTTCAGAAGCAAAATCGGCATGGAAATCTACATTTGCGGAGCTTTTCCCTGAAAAGAGTATCAAGTATCAAGTATCAAGTATCAAGACAAATTTTGCTTCGCAAAATTCCAACTTTCAATTTTCTACTTTCAACTTTCAACTCGCGCATCCGCGCGTTTTCATCCCTGCTTTTCCGGGAACGAATTCGGAATATGACAGCGCAAAAGCTTTCCGAAAAGAAGGCGCCGAAACGGAAATTATCGTTTTTAAAAACCTTTCGGAAAAAGACATAGAAGAAACAGTTCAGGCATACAGCAAAGCGATTGATAACGCACAAATCCTGTTCATTCCGGGTGGATTTTCCGCTGCTGACGAGCCGGACGGTTCCGGTAAATTCATCGCTACGGTTTTACGAAACGACCGAATCAAAGAAAGCGTCCATAGGTTATTGGAACGCGACGGATTGGTGTTGGGGATTTGCAATGGATTTCAGGGATTGATCAAATCAGGATTATTGCCTTACGGCGAAATCAGAGAATTGGAGGAAGATACACCCACACTGACTTTCAACGAAATCGGACGGCACATTGCGCAATTGGCAAGAGTGCGGGTAAATGATTCACATTCGCCCTGGTTAAAAGAAATGGCGGGAAATGAATTTTGGGTTCCGGTTTCACACGGCGAAGGAAGGTTTATGGCAGACGAAGAGAATTTGCGTAAATTGTTTGAACAAAATCAGATAGCGACGCAATTCATCAATTTAGAAGGGAAAATCGCTTCCGAAATGCCATACAATCCAAACGGTTCGGTTTTGGGAATCGAAGGAATTACAAGTCCTTGCGGAAAAGTATTCGGACGAATGGGACATCCGGAAAGATTTGAAGAAGGTTTGTTTCAGAACATTCCGGGAATGGAAGTGATGAATATTTTCAGGAATGGAGTTGAATACTTTAAATAATGAAATTAACCACAAAGGACACAAAGGTTTACACAAAGCACACAAAAACTTTGTGAACCTTGTATCCGGCACGACGGATTGTGAACTTAGTGGTAAAAAATAAAAAATATAAAATGAGCCACACAAAAAAAGACTTCATTTACGAAGGCAAAGCCAAACAGGTTTACAGCACGGAAGACCCGAATTTGGTCATCGTATATTACAAAGATGATGCAACTGCATTTAATGCCCAGAAACGCGGAACGGTAGCTGATAAAGGCGAAATGAACAATAAAATTTCGACTTTGATTTTTAATTATCTGATTGAAAAAGGAATTCCCACACACTACATTGAAACCCTAAATGAACGGGAGCAATTGGTGAAAAAAGTGGATATCATTCCATTGGAAATGGTCGTTCGGAATTATGTAGCAGGCTCTATGGCGCAACGTTTGGGGCTGGAAGAAGGTGCAAAATCTCCGGTTACGATTTTTGATATTTGTTATAAAAAAGACGAATTGGGCGATCCGTTGATTAATGATCACCATGCGGTTTTATTAGGCGCAGCGACTTATGAGGAATTGAAATTTATGTATGAACTGACCGATAAAATCAACGAAGCATTGAAAGAATTGTTCCTGAAAGCCAATTTGATTTTGATCGATTTTAAAATTGAATTCGGAAAAGATACTGAAGGAAACATCATTCTGGCAGACGAAATCAGCCCGGATACCTGCCGTCTCTGGGACAAAGACACTTTGAAGAAACTGGACAAAGACCGTTTCAGAAGAGATTTGGGTGAAGTTTCGGAAGCTTATCATGAAGTTTATAACAGACTTTTGGAAGCTGTAAAATAATCGCCACGAATACACGAATTAGTTTTTAAATATTCGTATAATTTAAATGAGCAAAGCGACATTGATAAATAATTAAATTTAATTCTTTTGACTTAATTTATTTTAATTTAAAGGTTTAATCGAATAAATTTTGCTTCTCAAAATAAAAATATTAGTGCATTAGTGGCTAAAGAAAAAGAAATAAAGTTCGCAAAACATACAATGAAAACCTGTACAAAAACATCAAAATTTTCCACTCAGTTCTACCAGAGAAACCATCTGAAAAAGATGTTCAATGATTCGCTGGACAGCATGGAAGAAGAATGTGGAATTTTTGGGATTTATTCGCCCAACGACATTGATACTTTTTCTCTGGCGCAGTTCGGGATGTTTGCACTGCAGCACCGCGGGCAGGAAGCGGCCGGCGTTTCGGTATTAAAAGACAGCGTAATCAAAACTTATAAATCTACCGGTTTGGTGCTGGATGTTTTCAAACAAATCGAAGAAATTGAAGAATTTCAGGGAAATGCAGCCATCGGCCATACCCGATATACGACTGCCGGAGGTGGAAGTTCCAAAAACATTCAACCGCTGTATGCGGTAAATTATTTCGGGAAACCTCATTTTTCCATTGCCCACAACGGAAATGTGATTGAAACCGATGAGTTGAAAGAAGAATTAATCAAAGACGGATTGCCGTTTCTGGCGACTTCCGACACGGAAGTGATTTTACGTTCGATTCAGAAACATTCCGATCTGACGGTTCAGGAAGCGATTCAGAAAGGATTGAAAGAAATTCGGGGTGCTTATTCGGTGTTATTATTGACAAAAAATTCGCTGGCGGCTTTCCGCGACCCGAATGGAATCCGTCCGTTGTCGATTGGGAAAATCGGAGATGACACCTATGTTTTCAGTTCCGAGACCTGTGCGCTGGATGCTGTAGGAGCGGAATTCTTGCGTGACGTTGAACCAGGTGAGATCGTGGTAGCCGATGAGAACGGGCTTCACTCCTATCCGCTGGAACAACCTTCCAAAAATCGGATTTGTGCGTTTGAATATATTTATTTTGCACGTCCCGACTCCACAATTCAGGGCACCGATATTTATGATTTGCGGGTAGAAAGCGGTCGGAAATTATTTGAACAATCGCCGGTCGATGCCGATGTGGTGATTGGCGTTCCGGATTCCGGTGTGCCATCTGCGATTGGTTTTTCAGAAGCTTCGGGCATTCCGTTTGAACCGATTCTGGTTAAAAACCGTTATATGAGCCGTTCGTTTATCGTGCCTTCACAGGAAATGCGGGAGCGAATCGTGAATTTGAAACTGAATCCGATTGCCAATAAAATCCGCGGAAAACGATTGGTGATTCTGGATGATTCCATCGTTCGGGGAACGACCAGTAAATTGCTCATCAAAATCTTAAAAGAAGCCGGAGCCAAAGAAATTCATTTCAGAAGTGCTTCACCGCCCATCATCGCGCCTTGCTTTTTGGGAATCGATATGCCGACCAAAAAAGATTTGATTTCGGCCAATATGACACAGAAAGAATTGGTGAATTATTTAGGTGTGGATAGTCTGGACTTTTTATCGGTAGAGAACTTAATTGAAATTCTGGGTTCCACCGATCATTGTTTTGGTTGTTTTACAGAGAAATATCCGGTGGAAAGAAATATCCAAAAAGACAAATTTTACCAGAAGAAGATTGAGTATTAATCAATAATATTCACATCTGAAGGATTAATACCATTAAACTTATCAATGAATTGATTCAATTTTTTATCATTGAATTCAAAATTTCTTTTGATTATTCCATAAGTATTTAAATTTAATATTAAATCATTTCTACCAATTATCGTAGGATTTGAAAACATTCTTTCAACTGTTACAAAATGAATTTGACTTGAAAATTTTTTATTTCCTAACGGAGTAATTTTTCCTGTAATCAGTTTCTCTCCTTTTAAATTGGTAATTTCAAAATAATAATCTTCATCTATAGAATAATTATAAGCGAGTACTTCATCCAAATAAACTTCAGTTTTTTCAAATCTTACAGACTCGAATGACATCTTATTCTGAGCAAGTATCACCATCGGAAAAAATAAAAAAATAAGAAAGTAATAAGCTGATTTCATTTTATATTATTTTTTTAAAATTTTTCTTCCGCCACCAAATCATCCCCAAACCCATTACCCAAATCACAACAGCCGGAAGGATTAAATTAGTCATTTGCCAGGTAGATTTATCCAGCTGGACTTTGGTTTCATTCAATACCGGAATTTCTAATTTTCGATTTTTCAGGTTCAGGAAATCGGTTTCTCCGAGAAGATAATCCACGCAATTCAACAAGAAATTCTGATTGTCATAAGCAACCGGACGTTGTTTCGGATTATCGGGGCGAAGTGAAAATTTGTCTTCTCCGAGACGCATCGGTCTGCCCATCAAAATATGATTTTTCGCCACATCGCCATCGGAAATCACAATCAGTTTTCCGTCATTTGTTTCGGATTTGAAGTTTGGAATTTCATTTCGTTCATAACGTGCGGCAAACATGGATTTGAAATTTCCTTCTGCCAGAACCGCCAATGGAATTCTTCCCATTTGGTATTCTTCCGGATTGATTTCATCCACTTCCGCCAATTCCACCAAGCTCATGGACGGCTGCAAAGTGGTATAAGGCGAAGTCGCTAGTAAAACAGTGTGCTCTACATTTGGATTTTCCAAAAGTTCCAAAGGATTGGCGAATTCAAATTTGACCGAAGAAATACTTTCCGTAATCGGATTCTCTCCCGCCTGGAATCCGCGCACAAAATATGGCCAGGTATAAGTATTATAACTGACATTCCCGGCGGTGGTTTCCCCGTCTGCCAATACGATTTTGGCTGCTTCGAGATCCTTTACAATCGCCGGAATGATACGAACGCCATAATTAAAAAAGAATTCGTTCAGTTTCAAATCACGAGGAAAAGCCACGATTTTTCCGCTTCGGAAAATGCTGTCCATTTCCGCATCCACCGATTCGGTCAGAAACATCATTTTCCCACCGTTCATGATGTATTGGTCGAGTACCAATTTGTCGGAATCCGTAAAAGGCAGAGTCGGTTTGGCGGAAATCAAAGCATCAAAATGTTCCAATGCTTTTAAATCGGATTGTTTGAGCGTATAAGTCGAATCCTGAATAGGTTGAATATACACATCCACATTATAATTCTCCGCCAATGCACGCCCGAAACCGTCCATGTTGATTTGGCTCAATTCGTCATGATGAACCAAAAACCCGACATTTTTTCGATCAACCTGCGTGATTTTCCGTAAATCATCCATGAAAAGATATTCGAGTTTTTCGGTGGAAGCCGACGCCAATTCTTCAAACGGCAAAGCCGGATCATTGACCAGAGTTTCCATCCAGCCTTCCTTTCCGTCATATTTCAATTGTGCGTAGGGATAGACATTCAGCACCCCTTTATCGGTTTTTACCGGTGCAGGAGAAAGCCCGTTTTCCTGTAACTGAGCTGCCGTATAATCTTTGGCCGGATTCAGAAATTGATAGGAAATATAAGGATTCAGATTTCGGAATTCATCCAGAAGAAACGTAATTTCATTTTTTAAAGTCCGATAATCCCCCGAAAGCTCACCGCCCAATAAAACATTAATTTTAAGAGGTTTATCAATTTTTTGAAGAATTTGTTTGGTCGAATTTGTCAGCGTATAACGTTTATCACGGGTCATGTCAAACCGTTTGAAAACGAATTCGGACAAAACCGCAATTCCCATCAATAGAATGATGATTCCAATTATATTTCGAGTTGTTTTTTTCATTTTTTCTTAAATCCAATTCTTTTCCGGTCTTTAAAATCGGCTTCCTGTTCTTTTTCTCCTATTAAATAATTGATTGCCTGATAAATATCTTGAAAATTTTTATCGTATTTGGTTTCAATTTCTTTTAATTTTTCAGTCAAATCTTTATGTGAAAGTGCATATTGACGCATAAAAACGAACGCACGCATTATGGCGATATTTACTTGTATTGCCTTTTGACTTTTCAGCACACCGGAAAGCATCGCTACTCCTTGTTCGGTAAAAGCAAATGGCAAAGCCCCTCCAAAATAGCTTTTTGATGGTATCCCAATTTGGGATACCACTATTTCTACCTCACTTTCTGTAAGAATAAACATAAAATCTTCCGGAAAACGATCCATATTTCTACGAACTGCACGTTTCAAAAGGCGTGTTTCTGTTTCATAAAGCTCTGCCAAATCAAAATCAAGCATCACATTTTGTCCACGGAGTTCATAAATCTTATTTTGTATGGTTTGAAGTTGCATCCGTTATAATTTACTTTTTCCTTTCCAAATTTATGTTTGTCAAAACCATAAACAATGTGATAATCAGTACAAAATAAATCAAATCACGCGTATCTATAATTCCCTTCAACAACTGCTGATAATGAACATACATCCCTACTTTTTGCACATAATAATCGGCTCCTCCAAGCAAATTATACGAAGCTATACTTTCAAATGCATAAAAAAGCACAAAGCACAAAAAGATCGCCGAAACATAGGCTGCTACCTGATTTTTAGTTAATGAAGAGGTGAATAATCCAATCGCAGCAAAGCTGCTTCCCAACAAAAACAACCCCAAATAGCCACTAAAAATCGTTCCGAAATCCAATTGATCGGCATCCACAATGAACTGCTGCAAAGTATAAACAAACAGCAAAGTCGGCAAAAGCGCAAAAAGCAAAACCACGATGACGGGCAAAAATTTCCCCCAAACAATTCCGCAAACTTTAATCGGCTGTGTAAAAAGCCATTGCAAAGTTCCGCTGCTTTCCTCCTCGGCAATCGTCCGCATGGTCAAAGCCGGAATCAAGAACAATAGAATCCATGGCGCAATGAAAAAGAAACTGCTCAAAGTAGCGGTTCCGATGTTGAAAATATTGAATTCATTGTCAAAAAACCACAAAAACAGCGTACAAATCAGTACAAAAGCCGATGCAACGATGTACGCCATATAGCCGTTGAAATAATTCGCCAGTTCTTTTTTGAATATTTTTATCATTGACTCATTTAATTCTTTGTGACCTTTGTGCCTTCTTCATGAACTTAGTGGTTTATTTCAAATTTCCACTTTAACCACAATGAACGCAATCCGCCGCGGCGGACACAAAGGACACTAAGTTTATTTCTTTCTGTTCACTAAACGTACAATCAGCATGATTAGTACGCCGACGGCTACAAAACTAATCAAAATCCAGTACCAATACTGTATAAAAAGTCCTTTTAAAATCACCGCAAAAATGATAACAAACAGCAGCAGCGTAGCAACCTCATTCATCATCCTCAGGCGAATGGATGTCATTTTATATCGGTCTTTTTGAACTTCTTTCAGCGTTCGCCAGCTCCAGAGATGATAACCAATCAATAAAATAACCGCCGTCAGTTTGATGTGCATCCAGGGCTGAGTAAGCAGTGCGGAATTCAGAAACAACATCATGATTCCCGTTGCCAGAACCAGAATCCCGGCCGGAACCGTGATGATGTTCCAAAGCCGTTCTTCCATAAACCGGAATTGTTTCCGTAAAATGTTTTGTTCGGCTTCCGGTTTTTCCTGCGTTTCGGTATGATAAATAAAAAGTCGGACGATGTAAAATAGTCCGGCAAAATAACTTACCACGAAAATAATATGAACCGCTTTTATGATGGGATAGAATTGCATAATTTGTAAACAAAAATAGGGATTTGAGATGAATCTAATACCTCAAAATATCATTCAAAGTCGATTTGATAAATTCCACATCTTCTTTCAGAATCATGCCCAGTTTATTTTTCAATCTGTCTTTAGAAACTGACCGCACGTGAAAAGTCAAAACCTCTGATTTTTCCTCCAAACCATTCCATTCGTCCGGTTCTATGATTAGATTTCCTTTGTAATTTTTGATTTTCGTAGTCAGCGGGCAAACGATAACGACATTCAGATATTGGTTCAGCAAATTCCCGCTGATGATGACGGCCGGCCGCCTTCCACCCTGCTCGCTTCCCCTCACCGGATCAAAATACATTTCCCAGATTTCGCCCTGTCTCATTTTTCTTCTGATTCTATCTGACGAATATACGCCTCCATACCTTCCTCTGCAACCATCATGATATCTGCATCCTGCCCCGCTTTTCTGTAAGATTTTGCGTACTCGGCACGGTTCATTTGATCCAGATAAATACGAAGTGCCTTTTCGATGATTTTGTTTTTGGCCACGCCTATTTTGTCTGCATAATCAGCCAATTGCTGAAGCAAGTCGTCCGGAAGTGATGATGTGAATGTTGTCATTTCATATTTATATTTTACAAATATATTTATTATTTATGAATTTTTTACATGTTTTATATTTTTTTTATACCACGATTAGTACATTTACTCCATCGAATTTTATACTATGAATTTTTCCATTCAACCTTTATTGGAGAACGAAAAAGTAAAGCTCATCCCTCTATGGGAGGATGATTTTGAGCGTTTGTATGAAGTAGCTTCCGACCCGAAAGTTTGGGAACAACATCCCAACAAAAACCGTTATGAAAGAGAAGTTTTCAAAAATTTCTTCAAAGGAGCAATAGGAAGTAAAGGTGCATTTTTGATTTTGGATAAATCGTCGGGTGAAATCGCCGGCAGCACAAGGTTTTATGATTACAACCAAAAAGATAACAGTATTTTCATCGGATATACTTTTTATGGAACGAAATTTTGGGGAAAAGGATTGAATGCAGAAGCTAAAAAATTAATGCTGGATTATATTTTCCAATTTGTCGATAAAGTAAATTTCCACGTTGGAGCCAAAAATTTCCGCTCCCAAAAAGCCATGGAAAAATTGGAGGCTGTCAAGACCGCCGAAATTGAAGTGGCTTATTTCGGTGAACCGGACCGTTTAAATTTCCAATATGAAATCCTGAGGTAATGTACTGAAAAATGGTTGGTGGATTATTGAAAAATAATTCATATACTGTAGCATCAGTTTGAAGAGGAAGTTGGCCTTGCTGAGGAGCAACCAACCAGCAATAAAATTGATACATATACTGA
>JAEWOD010000026.1 GCA_023461035.1 Bacteroidota bacterium
CGCCGATCAGGTTCTCCATCACCACATCGGCATGGCGGCGGCCGTCGCCAAGCGGCAGGCCCGCCACGGCGCGGATATGCTGTTCGAACTGATCGACCACGCAACCGGCCTGGGTCCAGTGGCCGGAATTATGCACGCGAGGCGCGATCTCGTTCACGATCAGGCCCTGTGGCGTCACGAACAGCTCGACCCCCATCACGCCCACATATTCCAGCGCATTGGCGATCCGGGCGGCGATCAGCACCGCATCCGTCGTCACCTTGCCGGGCAGGCCGCAGGGAACGGTCGTCGTCCGCAGGATGCCGCCTTCGTGGTGGTTCAGCCCCGGATCGAAGGCCGCGACCTGCCCATCGGCACCGCGGGCGATGATGACGCTGATTTCCGCGCTGAAATCGACGAAGCCTTCCAGCACCGAAGGCGCACCGGTCCATTCCGCGGAACCGGCATCGGTGATGCGGATCTGGCCCTTACCGTCATAGCCCATGCGCCGGGTCTTGAGGATCGAAGGCGCGCCGATACGGGCGATGGCTGCGGGCAGGTCGGTCTGCGACTGCACATCGGCGAAGGGCGCGGTGGCAAGGCCGATGCCGTTGAGGAAGGTCTTTTCGGTCAGCCGGTCCTGCGACACCGCCAGCGCGCGGCGGTTCGGCCGGATCGGGCGGATCGATTCCAGCAGGTCCAGGGCCGAAGTCGGCACGTTCTCGAATTCATAGGTGATGACATCGACCGATTGGGCGAAGGCGCGCAGGGCGGATTCGTCCTCATAGGGGGCACTGGTCAGGGCATGGGCCACGTCGCCCGCCGGGGCCGCGCCCGGCTCATAGATATGGCAGCGCAGGCCAAGGCGGCTGGCCGCGACCGCCAGCATCCGGCCCAACTGGCCGCCGCCGAGGATGCCGATGGTCCGGGTGTCACTCATCGCGCGGCTCCTCGGGGATGGATCCCGACAGGGCCTGACGCCATTGCTCCAGCCGTTCGGCCAGCGCGGGATCGCCAAGGGCAAGGATACCTGCGGCCATCAGCCCGGCATTGGCCGCCCCGGCCGCGCCGCTCGCCATGGTCGCCACCGGATAGCCCTTTGGCATCTGCAGGATGGAATAGAGCGAATCGACCCCTGACAGCGCCCGGGTCTGCACCGGCACGCCGATCACCGGCAGGCGGGTCTTGGAGGCCATCATGCCCGGCAGATGCGCCGCGCCCCCTGCCCCGGCGATAATCACCTTCAGCCCGCGTCCGACAGCGGTTCTGCCGTAATCCCACAACCGGTCGGGGGTGCGATGGGCGCTGACGATCCGGGCCTCATAGCCGATGGCCAGTTCATCCAGAATGGCGGCTGCCTCTCGCATGGTCGGCCAGTCGGACTGGCTGCCCATGATGATTCCCACCGGCTTGTCCATCTATGGCTCCCCTTGAATGGCCGCGTTCATCTGGCGCAGGCAATAACGCGCAAGGCGGCTGGCCGCAATCGCGAGCGGTTCAGGCGATGATATCGGGGGTCAGTTCGTCTTCCAGCCGGGCGATCTGGTCCTTCAGCGCCAGCTTCTGCTTTTTCAGCCGTTGCAGGGTCAGCGAATGGGTCAGGCTCTGGCTCGACAGCGCGGCGATCGCCTCGTCGAGATCCCGATGCTCGCGCCGCAGCACCTCCAGCTTGGCGCGGGTGATCTCTTCATGGGACATCTCATGTTGGGCGTTCATCTCGGGCCTCGGGCTGGATCGCCTTGGTTATAGCGCGGCCTCCGGGCGTTGTTAATGGTTTTGCGGGAACGCGTTAACGCGGACCGGCCGGTTCGGAAAAACGCTTGCCCCGAAGCGGCCTTCGGCCCGAAACTTGCAGCCGAACCCCATGCAGGAGAAGCCGATGCCCCGCACCGCCCCCCTCAGGCCCTGCGCCCTTGCGCTTGCGCTGCTGCTGGCCCCGCTTGCCCCGGCCCATGCGCAAGCCGAGGGCGAGCAGATGCAGCTTTGCGTCAACTCCTGCCTCTATCACTTCGGCCCCGCCTCGAACCCGCGCTATCACGCCTGCGTGGCCGAGCAATGCGAGCAGGCGGCACCCAGCCGCCAGCCCGCCCAGCCACCCAGCCAGGGCGCGGGCTGGCGCAATGGCACGGCCGATGGCGGCAGGACGCATTACGCCCGCGTGCAATCCGGGCGGTTGGCGCTGAGCTACATGTGCCAGCGCGGCAGCGAGGGGCTGGTCGCCGTCGAGGGCATGGCCGGCTCGCCCGGCTCGCTGGTGCTGCGCATCGACGGGCGGCGGATGGCGCAGCCCTTTGCGGCAAGCGGCGGCATGCGCGCGACCCAGGCGGCGCGCGGCTCGGCGATGCTCGCGGGGCTGCTGGGCGGCAGCGGGGTCGAGCTTGCGGACGACCGCGGCCGCGGCAGCCTGCCGCTGGCAGGCTCGGGCCGGGCGATCCGGGCGGCGATGGCCGCCTGCGGCCTGCGGCCGTGACGCCGCGCGGCTGCGACGCGGCAAACCCTTGTTTCCGGCGGCCTCCGTCCACATATTGGTCTTGCCGGATCGCCGTTCCGGGGTCCGGCCGACAGTCGCTTTGATGCAAAGGGCTTGGGAATGACCAAGATCAGTCTGGCCGCTCATCCGTTCCTGCTGGGGTTCGATCAGTTGGAACGCCTGGCCGAACGGGCCGCCAAGGGCGCCGAGGGCTATCCGCCCTACAACATCGAACACCAGGGGCCGAACGGCTTTCGCATCACGCTGGCCGTGGCCGGCTTTTCCGAGGACGACCTGTCGATCACGCTCGAGGACCGCCACCTGGTGGTTCGCGGCCGCCAGGCCGAGGCCGAGGAAGGCCGCGTCTTCCTGCACCGGGGCATCGCGGCCCGCGCCTTCCAGCGCAGCTTCGTGCTGGCGGACGGGGTCGAGGTGGTGTCGGCGGGGCTGGAAAACGGGCTTCTGAACATCGACCTGCGCCGCTCGGTGCCCGACAGCATCGTGCAGACCATACCGATCAGCCGCAAGTGAAAGGGGATCGCAAATGAACGAGAAATTCGATTTCGGCCCGGAAAGCGCGGGCAACATCGTCTACATCCGCCGCGTCGCGATGGACAGCCTGCCCGACGAGGTGCGCCGCCAGGTGCCCGGCGCCGATGCGCTTTACGCCGTGCATGGCGCGGATGGAGAGCGGCTGGCCTTGGTCAAGGATCGCAGCCTGGCCTTCCTGCTGGCCCGCCAGAATGAACTGACCCCGGTCAGCGTCCACTAAGCCGCAGGATGCCGATGCCGCCGCCGGGCAAGGCGGCGGCGATGGCGACATGCGCGCCGCCCGTGTGGCGGCCACCCACCCTTCCGACATCATCAGGAAATGCCGATCCCGCCGCGCGGCAAGGGCCGTTATCGGCTGTGCGCCTGGCCGTCCCCGGCCTCGACCAGCTCCAGCCCGATCTCGTCCCGGTATTGCCGCAGCAGCGCCTGCGCGGCCGGATCGGCGGGCAGCAGCAGATGCGTCGCGCCATGATTGCGCCGGACCAGTGCCTGCCACAGCGCCTCGCGCGGGCCGGCATGGCGCGGCTCGGCCCCGACCGTCAGCAGTTCGGCGCCAAGCTCGCCGGCCAGCCGCGCCGCCGCGGCCGCATCGGCGGGATCGCAGGCCAGCACCCGCTCGCAGCCCTGCGCACGGAAACGCGCCCGCCAGGCGTTCGGCCCAGGATGGGCGTCGCCCGCACCTTCCAGCCCCGCACCTTCCAGCCCCTCGACTTGCAGCCCCTTGACCGGCCCGCCCAGGCAGACCGGCCCGGCCGCGCCCGGCAGATCCGCGCCTTCGGCCCCGTCCGGGCTCCATTTGTCCGTAACCGACAGGATGGCCATGACCGCGCCGCCGGGACCGCGCAGGGCGATGTCCTCGCCCGGCTCGACCCTGGCCGCGAAATCCGCATCGACCTCCAGCGCCAGCGGCATGGGCC
>JAEWOD010000027.1 GCA_023461035.1 Bacteroidota bacterium
AAAACAACTACCCTATGCATTTTCAATTTTCTAACGATTAATTATTCGATTCTTAACCAATCTGGCGAAAATAGAAAATTGTTTCTGAAAATTCTTTTTAAGAACTCTAAAAGGTTTGTTAAAACAAAAAGATATTTTATCCGATTTTCACCGAAGTCATGGAAAGCGATCCCGCAACACAATGATTATTAAACACTTCGATTTGGTCATTAAAATCTTGTAATCCCAAACTATACATCAGTGGAAAATAATGGTCGGGAGTCGGTACCGCCAATTTTCCGGCTTCGCCCAAATCGGCCAAATCAAAGAGTTTTCTGTGTTCTTTTTTCTCAATTATTTCGACGAATTTCGCATTCATTTCTTCCGCCCAATCAAAACCAAAATTAGCGTCGATGTGCTTCCAATCGACCATTCGCAGATTATGCACCATATTCCCACTCCCTATGATGAGCACTCCTTTTTTACGTAAGTTCGCCAATTGTTGGGCTAAATTATAATGGTATTGTGCCGGTTTATGATAATCGATACTCAATTGTAAAACGGGAACATCGGCTTCCGGAAACATATGCCGGACGACCGTCCAGGCGCCGTGATCCAATCCCCATTCGTGATCCAATCCTACTTCAGCTGTTCGGATTTCGTTTTGAATTTGTTTCGCCAATTCGGGATTTCCCGGCGCCGGATACTCCACCTCAAATAATTCCTGTGGAAATCCCCCAAAATCGTGAATGGTTTTTGGGAAATCCATTGCCGTGACATGCGAACCCTGGGTCAACCAATGCGCCGAAACCACCAAAACCGCACTGGGCACATCCATCGTTTTTACGACATCAGCCCAAGCTTTTGAAAATTCGTTTTCACGAATTCCGTTCATAGGCGAACCGTGCCCGATGAAAAGCGTGGGCATCTTCTCATCGCGTTCCTTAAAATCGTTTAGGTAATTTTTATAAGCCAAATCCATAATACAAAGTTCCGGACTAAACCGGGTTTTTTCATTGACATAAGATAGGAATTTGGCATTTGCTTTATTTTTATCTTAAATAAGTTGGCAACTTAAAAAAATGAATAGACAAACGAAAGTTCCATATAAAGTCAAGCGGATTTTTAAGATTGTTATATTAACAGAAAAATACAAAAATAGTGGAGCTGGCGGGATTCGAACCCGCGTCCAAACAAGCAACCTATGCGCTTTCTACATGCTTAGTTTATTCTTGATTTTCGATTACGATCCGGGAACAAACACCCTAACCGTAACTTAGTTCCTTAAATTTCGGTAAAACTCCGGAACACTATCTTACCTATCCCTACATTGCTGTGCCTCTGAACCAAGCGCCGTAAGGAAAGGCCCTTGAGAGACATTTAGCTTCCATACCTTGTACAGATGCGCCAAGATCTACTATAATTCGATCAATTAGGCAGCTAAAGCGTAATTGTTGTTGCCAGTTAAAAAGTTGAAGTGCCTGATTTACGTGGGTACACGACATTCCACGACATGCTTACATCATCCATTGACCTTGCTGTCAAAACCGGTCAGCCCCATATTTCAATTAACGAATCGGTAAAAATTGAATGGCAAAATTACAAATTTAATACCAATTACATTTAACTGACATAATTTCTTTTCTGACAGCAAAAATCATTCTAACTTTATGTTTATTAATTCAAATTCATATCGCATGACAGTCGGCGTATCTTATTCGAGCGGAACTTCTCAATTCCCATTGCTGGGCGAAACAATCGGACAAAATCTATTAAAAACCGTTTCAAAATTCCCCAATCAAGATGCTTTGATTTCCATTCATCAGAATTATAAAGCTACTTATGCCGAATTCTATGCACAAACCGAACAAGTCGCAAAAGCACTTTTGGCAACCGGCTTGAAAAAGGGTGACCGCGTAGGGATTTGGTCGCCTAATTGTTATGAATGGGTTTTGCTTCAATATGCAACCGCCCGGGTCGGACTCATTCTGGTCAATATCAATCCGGCTTACCGCACCCACGAGCTGGAATATGTGCTGAACCAATCGGGAATTTCAGTTCTTTTTTCTGCCAAACAATTCAAAACCAGTAACTATGTACAAATGGTTCAGGAAGTCCGTGCAAAAGTTCATTCCTTAAAACTTACCGTATTTTTTGATTTGGATTGGGACAATTTTTTAGAATTGGCACCCCAAACCGACCACCATCAATTGACCATGGCAGAAGAATCGGTGCAGTTTGACGAACCGGTCAATATCCAATATACCTCCGGAACCACCGGATTTCCAAAAGGCGTTACGCTTTCGCATCACAATATTTTGAACAATGGTTATTTCATCGGACTCCGATTGAATTATTCGCAGAAAGACCGCGTTTGTATTCCGGTTCCATTTTATCATTGTTTCGGAATGGTCATCGGAAATCTGGCTTGTACGTCGCATGGCGCTTCCATCGTGATTCCTAACGATAGTTTCGATGCGGAATTAACGTTAAAAGCAGTGGAGCAGGAAAGTTGCACATCACTCTATGGCGTACCGACGATGTTTATTGCCGAACTGAATTTAGCCAATTTTGAAAAATTTGATTTGAAAACCTTACGAACCGGTGTGATGGCAGGTTCTCCCTGTCCGGTGGAAATTATGAAGCAAGTTCAGTCCCGGATGAACATGAAAGAAGTGAGCATCTGTTATGGAATGACCGAAACCTCTCCCGTATCAACCCAAACGGTAATTGGAACTCCTTTGGAAAAACAAGTCAGCACGGTGGGAACGGTGATGGATCATCTGGAAATCAAAATCGTCGATCCTGAAACGGGAGAAATCCTTCCGAGAGGTGTAGCAGGAGAATTGTGCACACATGGTTATTCGGTCATGTTGAAATATTGGGAAAATCCCGAAGCCACAAAAGCTGTATTGGACGAAGCCGGATGGATGCATACGGGCGACATAGCCACTATGGATGCAGAAAGTTATATCAATATCACCGGCCGGATTAAGGACTTAATCATACGTGGCGGTGAAAATATTTCGCCCAAAGAAATTGAAGATTTTCTCTATGCCCATCCTTCCATAGCCGATGTTCAAATCATAGGCATTCCGGATGAAAAGTTCGGAGAGGAAGTCATGGCATGGGTCAAATTAAAGGATCATCATTTGCCAAATGAAGATGAACTAAACGCCTACTGTATGTCCATCGCTCACTATAAACGCCCGAAATACTGGAAATTCGTCAGCGAATATCCCATGACCATTTCGGGAAAAATCCGAAAGATTGAAATGCGGGAAACTTCTATCCGAGAACTGGGATTGGAACATCTGAAGAAAATTAAACACTCCTAAATCAAATTTCCTTTTTATTTTTACCAAAACAAATTTTCAATGGGAATTACCATCCATAATTTAACAAAAAAATACGGAACACAAACAGCACTTGATTCGGTTTCTTTTTCTATCCAAAAAGGAGAAGTTGTGGGACTTTTGGGACTCAATGGTGCCGGAAAATCAACTTTGATGAAGAGCATTACCGGGGCTATTCTTCCTGATAGTGGCGAAATAAAAGTGGATGAATTCTCCGTTCTCCAACAACCCATTGAAACCAAAAAGCGAATTGGATTTCTACCGGAAAATAATCCGCTTTACTACGAAATGTATGTGCGCGAATATTTAAAATTCGTCGCAGACATCCGAAATGAAAAGAATGAACGCATAGAAGAAGTCATCCAAAAAGTAGGGCTCTCACCAGAAAGTCATAAAAAAATCGGTCAATTGTCCAAAGGATACAAACAACGTGTAGGTCTGGCACAAGCCATCCTTTCCAATCCCGAAATTTTAATTTTGGACGAACCTACCAACGGACTTGACCCCAACCAGATTCTGGAAATCCGCGAAGTCATCCGCGAAATCGGGAAAAGTAAAACCGTGATTTTATCCACGCACATCATGCAGGAAGTGGAAGCACTTTGCTCAAGAGTGATTTTACTAAACAAAGGAAAAATCGTTTCCGACAGCCCGATTGAAGAATTCAAAGGCCAATACAAAAGCATGGAAGATGCTTTCCATCAATTGACGGTTTAAATTTTTACGAAATGAACTCAAAAACACAAATAATTAATGCTGAAGATGCTGAAACTGTCTTAATTGAAATTGAAAAATCTCTATGGTTAACTTTCAAAAATAATGAATTAATTCACATTTCGAACTTGGGACAATTGTGTGACTACGTTTCTGAAAAAATGGAATTGGAGAATGTTGACGATTGTACTTCTCAACAATCTTTTTACCAAATTCGAAATTCAATTTCGGGAATACTCAATGTGAATCCTAAATCAATTCATCCCAATTCGAAATTAAGTAAATTAATTCCAAGAAAAAACAGAAGACAATTCATCAAAAAATTAAATGAGATTCTAGGATTTGACACAAATTTATTGATGATTTCCCGCCCTACTTTCATTTTTCTTTTATTCAGTTTGGTTTTTTCATTTATTTTAAGCTTTTTCTATTTCGTTTGGGGATGGATTTCATTTGGAATATTTGCAGTTTCTTTAAAAATTGCATATGATTTCAGAAAAGAATTAAAAGTAAAAACAGTTCGTGAATTGACAGAAAAAATCACCCGCGAACATTATTTGGAATGCCGAAGAAATCCAAATACAGTAAACAAATCCGAGATAGAGAAATTGGTGATTAATTCTTTTAACCATTATATAGGAGGAAGCGATAACTTTACAAGAGAAGCGGTTTTTCACTAAAATCTTTCCTAAACCCTAACAGGGTTAGAAACCCTGTTAGGGCTCTAAAAATTCCGTAACCGCTCCCGCTACTTTTTCGCCATCCATCGCTGCAGAAATAATTCCACCCGCATAACCGGCACCTTCTCCACAAGGAAACAAACCTTTGATTTGGGTATGCTGTAAATCTTCGTTGTTTCTCGGAATCCGAACCGGCGAAGAGGTACGGCTTTCCGTTGCCAGAACTATGGCTTCTTCCGTATAATATCCTTTCATTTTCTTGCCAAATGACTCAAAACCCCGGCGCATACTCGCATAGACTTCAATTGGTAAAATGCTGTTCAATTGAGCCGAATTTGTTCCAGGCAAATACGAAGAATCCGGCAAAGAACTGGAAACAACGCCGTTCACGAAATCGGTCATTCGTTGCGCCGGAGCTACCAATTTTCCGCCACCGGCTTGCCATGCCTTTTGTTCGACCATTTGTTGAAACTCCATTCCGGCAAGCGCACCATGAAAGCCATAACCCGCAAAATCCTTTTCGTCCACCGTAACGACCATTCCCGAATTGGCAAAAATACCGTCACGTTTGGAAGGCGACCAACCATTTACGACCAGCTCACCTTCGCTCGTACTTGCCGGAGCAATGATACCACCCGGACACATACAAAACGAAAAAACACCTCTCCCCGCTTCCTGGCTAACGACCGAATAAGCCGCTGCCGGAAGAAGTTCGTTTCGGGATTCATTTGGGGAACAATGATATTGAATGTTGTCAATCAACGCTTGTGGGTGTTCAATCCGAACACCCAAAGCAAAAGGTTTGCTTTCGATCAGGATGTTATTGTTGTGTAATAAATGAAAAATATCCCGTGCCGAATGTCCTGTTGCCAGAATCAAAGCATCCGATTTCAAATCATATTCGTCGTTAATTCGAACCCCTTTTAATTCATTTCCTTCGATGAGAAAATCGGTAAGTTTCGAATTAAACAAAACTTCACCGCCGCATTCGATGATGGTTTCGCGCATTTTGGCAATAATCCCGGGTAATTTATTTGTTCCGATGTGCGGATGTGCTTCCTGCAAAATCCGTTCGGTCGCACCGAAATGATGAAACCACTGCAAACTTTTCAGGATGTTGCCCCGTTTGGTGGAACGGGTGTATAGTTTCCCGTCGCTGTAAGTTCCCGCACCGCCCTCTCCGAAACAATAATTGGATTCCGGATTCACGATTCCTTCTTTGTTCATCGCCGCCAAATCCCGGCGACGTTCCCGAACGTCTTTTCCTCGCTCTATGATCACGGGTTTTAATCCGGCTTCTATCAGCCGAAGTGCCGCAAATAATCCGGCCGAACCGGCTCCGGCAATCAAAACCGGTTTTGCGTTGGAAACATTTTGCAAAGGTGCATCAAAGGCAAATGCATCTTCAAACGGTTCATTTACAAAAACATTCACTTGCAACTGATAAACGATATTCCGGTTTCGGGCATCGAGTGATTGACGCAGGATTTGGTAGGCGTTGATTTGTTCCGGTTTTACACCGGCAGTTTGTGCCAATTGTCTTTTGAGCACGGTTTCCTGTACAAAATCCTGTGGCGAAATCCGAATGGTGATTTGTTTGGGCATGAATGCAAAAGTAAATAATTCGTTTCAGGTTTCAAGTTCAAAATTTGAGGTTAACTTTGACAAAGTTATATGCACCGTGAAAATAACTTTGTCAAAGTTGATTTGCCATTTTAAGCGAAGTTCAAAGTTCGAAATTCGTATAAACGAAAACATTATCTTTGCACGAAATTTTTGAATTTAAACAATGAAACGAATGGAATGAGTTCCATTTGACCATTGAAAAACAAATAAAATAGCACCAAATGAAATGTGGAATTGTCGGCTTGCCGAATGTAGGAAAATCTACTCTTTTTAACTGTTTGTCCAATGCCAAAGCGCAGTCGGCCAATTATCCTTTCTGTACAATTGAACCCAATGTGGGAACGGTTTCCGTACCGGATCCGAGATTATACAAATTGGAGGAAATCGTAAAACCCGAACGAGTACTTCCTGCCGTTGTGGAAATCGTGGACATCGCAGGTTTGGTAAAAGGAGCAAGCAAAGGCGAAGGTTTGGGAAATCAGTTTCTTGCCAACATCCGCGAATGTAACGCCATTATCCATGTTTTGCGTTGTTTTGAAAATGAAAATATTACGCATGTTGACGGTACGATTGACCCTGTTCGGGACAAAGAAACCATTGATATCGAATTGCAATTGAAAGATTTAGAAACCGTTGAGAAACGAATGGATAAATCCAAAAAAGCAGCGCGTGTAGGCGACAAAAAAGAAATTGAAATCCTGGATGTTTTGACTCGTGCAAAAGCGCATTTGGAGCAAGGAAAAAATTTACGTGAAATGGATTTGAGTGATGAAGAAAAAGAAATTCTGGAAGAAATCCATCCTATCACTTTCAAACCTGTTTTGTATTTGTGTAATGTGGACGAATCGGCTGTAAAAAACGGAAACGCACACGTAGATGCCGTAATGGAAGCGGTAAAAAATGAAAAAGCAGAGGTTTTGGTTTTGGCTGCGCAAATAGAAGCGGACATCATGGAGTTGGAAACGTATGATGAACGCCAGATTTTCTTGGATGAATTGGGCTTGGATGAACCGGGTGTCAACCGATTGATCCGTTCGGCTTATTCGCTTCTGGAACTACAAACGTATTTCACTGCCGGCGTAAAGGAAGTTCGTGCCTGGACGATTCAAAAAGGTTCAACTGCCCCGCAGGCTGCGGGTGTGATTCATACCGATTTCGAGAAAGGATTCATCCGCGCAGAAGTTATTTCTTATGATAATTTTGTTCAGTACGGTTCGGAATCAAAAGCAAGAGAAGCCGGAAAACTGAGTGTAGAGGGAAAAGCCTATGTGGTGAAGGATGGCGATGTGATGCACTTTTTGTTTAATGTTTAATTTGGAAAAACCATATAACTATTTATTTTTTGGTGCTTCAGCCGGTTTAGTTATTCTGTATTTTCTGACGATGAACGTCCCGTTTTTTTGGGATGCCGGCTCAAAATCCATGCGCGCGACATGGTTATTTGACCATGATTTCTCCCAATTGGTTATACCTTCGGAACTTAGCTCGGGTCATCCACCCCTTTGGGAATTACTTCTGGCATTTACATGGAAACTGACAGAACGAACGCTTGAGTACAGCCGGCTTTTATTGTTGGCTTTTAATTTAGCTGCTTTTTATCAATTGATTCGTTTTTTGAGGGACAACAAATCCCCGGGCGTTCCGGTTTGGGCATTCATCCTTGTGTTAATTGAACCTACTCTTCTGGCGCAAACCACCATCCTTAACAACGATATGATGTTGTTGTTTTTTACACTACTCGGACTGAATTCGATTTACAGAAACGAGAAAATCCTGTATTCAATCGCCTTAACAGGTGTATTATTTTCCAATTTACGAGGCACAAGCGTATTTGCTTCGTTGTTTCTGATTGATTTTATGTTTTATTGGTTCAAACTCAAAAAAGACAAACAGGAATTTCTTTGGGTTTCTTATGTTTTTCCGGTAGCATTTTTTGGGCTATTTATCATTTATCATCAACAGCTTCTCGGTTGGGCACTGAAAAAACCGGGACTTGAACACAGGGAATTGGCAGGAGCAGAAAGGATTTTGAAAAACATTGCTTCCATAGGAAAGTCTGTGTTGGAAACGGGAAGGATTTTTATGTTCGGACTTTTGGCATTTCTGTTTATAAAATTCTTTAAAAAACAAAAATGGAATGGCTTAAATGCCGGAAATAAACGCTTGCTTCTTTCTTTTTTAGTGTTTTTTATGGTGTTCAGTGCATTATTTACCGTGATGAAAAATCCTGTGAATCCCCGTTATTATATGATCGTATATCTCATTGCCACTTTGTTATGTGTGAATTTGATATTTGAATGGATTCAAGATAAAAAATGGCGGAATTTCTCTATGGCTTATCTTTTCATTGCTTTTCTCACGGGACATTTTTGGATTTATCCGCCGACACTTTCTCAAGGTTGGGATACGAGTTTGGCTTATTTGAATTATTTTCCGATTCGTGATGAAATGGAAAATTATTTAGTCGAAAATAAAATTTCAAAAGAATCGGTTGGAACTAATTTGAATTTAAATCACCCTCAATTCATCGACTTAAAAAACGCACCTGAATTTCTTTATCCTGAGCTGAATACATCCCAAAATCAATACATCATTTTATCCAATATCGAAAATGCTACTTCCAATGAAGATATCCATCTTCTGATGAATGATTGGATTTTGGTCAAGTCTTATCAGCAAATGGGCGTTTTTGTCAATTTGTATAAAAATCCGGCTTACGAAGACAAATGACGTAAATTTTCAATTGCTTTTTCCAGCGTTTCCTCTTTTTTGGCGAAACAAATCCTGAGCAATTTCTGATGGGGTGGATTCTCATAAAATGCCGAAAGCGGAATGGTAGCGACTTTGTATTTTACGGTCAAAAATTGAGAGAATTCCAGATCATCCAAATCCGAAATCCGGGAATAATCGGCCAATAAATAATAAGTTCCTTGCGGTTTGATTAATTCAAAAGAAGTGGTTTTCAATCCTTCGATGAGGAAATCTCTTTTTTGTTGAAAAAACTCCGGTAAATTTAAATACTCATTTTCATTTTGTAGAAATTCCGAAATCGCATATTGAACCGGTGTGCTGACACAAAAAGTATTGTACTGATGCACTTTCCGGACTTCTTTTGTTAATTCTTCCGCAGCCAGAAAATAACCGGTTTTCCATCCGGTAATATGAAATAATTTCCCAAAGGAAGCCACGACAAAACTTCGGTTTTTAAGCTCAGGAAATTGACTTACGCTGATGAATTTTTGATTGTCAAAAGTTATGTGTTCATAGACTTCATCGCTCAGAACTAAAATTTCCGAATCTTTTATAATTTCTATTAAATGCTGAAAATCAGAGGATTTCAGTAAATAAGTCGCCGGATTATTGGGGTTATTCAATAAAATCATTTTGGTTTTATCCGAAATCAGGTTTCTGACTTCATCCCAGTCGATTTCAAAATCAGGTGCTTTCAATTGAACAGTTTTTACAATACCGCCAAACAACTCGATCACCGGCCGATATAAATCAAAAGCCGGTTCAAAAATTATCACCTCATCTCCCGCATTGATAAAAGCCGCAATGATGGAAAAAATCGCTTCCGAACCACCGGTTGTAACCGTAACTTCTGTCTCTGGATGATAAACGGAACCGTATAATTTTTCTGATTTTTTCACAATTTCCTCCCGCAATTCTTTCACACCCGACATGGGCGAATATTGATTATTTCCAGATTTCATGTATTTCGAAACCAAATCAATCAGTTCTGGGGAACAGTCAAAATCAGGAAAACCTTGGGATAAATTAACCGCATTATTTTCCTGTGCCAGTTTTGACATGACGGTAAAAATCGTGGTCCCGATGTTGGGGAGTTTGGAGTGAATGTTCATTTGGTAAATTTATAATTAAAATTTCGTTGAAAACCATTTGAAAATCATTTAAAATCCATTTTAAAAGGCGAACGAATTTTAGTATTTTTGTAGCTATGGCAGAAGAATTAATGGAAGACACTTTACCTAAAAATTCCACAAACTATACAGAAGACAATATCAAAACCCTTGACTGGCGTGAGCATATCCGTATGCGCCCCGGTATGTATATCGGGAAACTCGGAGACGGATCTTCTCAGGATGACGGGATTTATATATTGCTGAAAGAAATCATCGACAATTCTATCGACGAATTTGTGATGGGCGCCGGCAAAACCATCGAAATCACGGTTTCGGACAGTGAAGTTACGGTTCGGGATTATGGCCGTGGAATTCCATTGGGCAAATTGGTGGATGTCGTTTCCAAAATGAATACCGGAGGAAAATACGATTCGCGTGCATTTAAAAAATCAGTAGGATTGAACGGTGTGGGAACCAAGGCAGTCAATGCACTTTCGTCCTATTTTCGCGTCCAATCCGTTCGGGATAACAAAACCAGAATTGCCGAATTTGAATATGGTAATTTGACTACGGAAGAACCGGAAAAAGACAGTTCCTTACGAAAAGGAACCAAAATGACCTTTGTTCCTGATGCGGAAATTTTCAAAAATTATAAGTTCAGGAAGGAATATGTGGAGCGCATGCTCAAAAATTATGTTTACCTGAATCCGGGATTGAAAATTCTTTTTAACGGAGAAGAATTTTATTCGGAAAACGGATTGAAAGATTTACTCGAAGACCAGATCGATGAGGAAATCGTTTATGACATCATCCACCTGAAAGGAGAAGACATCGAAATCGCTTTGACACATAGCGGAAAGTCTTATTCGGAAACGTACTATTCGTTTGTAAATGGTCAGAACACCACACAGGGAGGAACGCATTTGTCGGCTTTTAAAGAAGCGATTGTAAAGACGGTGAGGGAATTTTACAATAAAAATTACGACCCAAGCGACATCCGCAAATCCATCATCGCAGCCATAGCGGTAAAAGTGGAAGAACCCGTATTTGAATCCCAGACCAAAACAAAATTGGGTTCTACCGATATGGGTCCTAATTTACCGACGGTAAGAACATTTGTCAACGATTTTGTGAAAACGCAACTGGATAATTATTTACATAAGAATCCTGATGCCGCACAAAACCTGGAGCGCAAAATCAAACAAGCGGAAATCGAAAGAAAAGAGCTTTCCGGTATCCAAAAGTTGGCAAGAGAACGTGCCAAAAAAGTGAGTTTGCACAATAAAAAATTACGCGATTGCCGTCAGCATTATAATGATCAAAAGTCTGAATTGAAGTTGGATACCACCATTTTCATAACGGAGGGAGATTCGGCAAGTGGTTCTATCACCAAAAGCCGCAGCGTTGAAACACAAGCCGTGTTCAGTTTACGCGGAAAACCTCTGAATTCTTATGGTTTGACTAAGAAAATCGTCTATGAGAACGAAGAGTTCAACCTGCTTCAAGCCGCACTGAACATCGAAGACGGTCTGGAAGAATTACGTTATAACAACGTGGTCATCGCAACTGATGCCGATGTGGACGGAATGCACATCAGGTTGTTGATTATCACTTTCTTTTTACAATTTTTCCCGGACTTAATCAGAGAAGGGCATTTGTATATTTTACAAACACCTTTATTCAGAGTTCGAAATAAAAAAGAAACAAGATATTGTTACACCGAAGAAGAGCGGATAAATGCGATAAATGATTTAGGCAAGAATCCTGAAATTACCCGATTTAAGGGTTTAGGCGAAATTTCGCCGGATGAATTTAAAAATTTTATAGGAAAAGATATGCGATTGGAGCCGGTGATGATAGGAAAAGATACCACCATAGAGAATTTGTTGGAATTCTATATGGGAAAAAACACACCGGACAGACAAGAATTCATCGTAAACAATTTAAAAACAGATATTTAAAAACCTTACTTCTCTAAAAAACAAATGACCTATGCGAATTAACAACAAAAGAATTAATGTCTATATCGAAGCCTTTTACACATTACTGTTTATAGGATTGATTTTCAGTGTATTACTGATTTTTGTGCCCATTCCGGCTATTATCCGTCGGGTTGAACCCTATATTTTGATCGGATTTTTCTGTGTATTTATTTATTTATTTTATAAAATCGGGCATCAAAATGTAGAATACAGTAGTGAGGGAGAGGTTATCAATATAAAAACCCAAGATTCCTTTTGGGTTAAATATTTCCCCAAAACACGGAGAGTAGTCGATTTTCCGAAAAGTAAATTGATTTCGTTTAAAGTTAAAAGTGGTTTCTTTCAAAAGAAATTAGAACTCTGTATTACGAGTAAACGAACACAATCAGGATTTATGAAGCTAAGTTTTAACATTACTTATTTAAGTAAAAATGAACTTTCAGATTTGAAACATTCCCTGAATAAAATTGTCAAGCGAAATTCAGAAAATAACAAACCCCATTTAGAAGAAGCGATATAAAATGAGCGAACAGCAGCACGAAGAAACGATAAAAAAAATATCGGGAATGTATGAGGATTGGTTCCTCGATTATGCTTCCTACGTAATTCTGGAGCGGGCGATTCCGTCTATTTTTGATGGGTTAAAACCCGTCCAGCGACGAATCATGCATTCGATGCGCGAATTGGAAGATGGCCGCTACAACAAAGTAGCCAACATCGTCGGAAATACCATGAAATATCATCCGCACGGTGATATGGCCATTACGGATGCCATGGTACAGATAGGCCAAAAAGAACTGCTCATCGACACTCAGGGAAACTGGGGAAATATATTGACCGGTGACGGAGCCGCTGCTGCAAGATACATCGAAGCCCGGCTTACGCCTTTTGCATTGGAAGTAGTTTTTAATCCGAAAACAACCGAATGGCTTCCTTCTTACGATGGCCGAAATAAAGAACCCGACAACCTTCCTGTCAAATTTCCACTGCTTTTGACACAAGGCGTGGAAGGAATTGCAGTTGGTCTTTCCACCAAAATTCTTCCGCATAATTTTAACGAAGTCATCGATGCTTCTATCAATTGCCTAAGAGGAAAAAAATTTATATTGTACCCTGATTTTCTGACAGGAGGTTACATCGATATCAGTGATTACAACGACGGACAACGCGGCGGAAAAGTCCGTGTTCGCGCCAAAATACAACAAGAAGACAAACTCACGCTCAAAATAACCGAAATCCCGTTTGGGACGACAACGGGAAGTTTGATTGATTCTATTTTAAAAGCCAATGATAAAGGAAAAATCAAAATCAAAAAGATCGAAGACAATACGTCCGAATTTGTAGAAATTCTCGTACATCTGGCTCCGGGCGTTTCGCCGGACAAAATGATCGATGCCCTTTATGCTTTTACCGACTGCGAAATCTCAATTTCACCCAATGCTTGTGTGATCAACGTCAACCGCCCCGAATTCCTGAACGTTTCTGAAATCCTTCGTCGGAATACAGAAAACACCGTCGAATTACTGAAACGCGAATTGGAAATCGAACTCAACGAATTGCAGGAACAATGGCATTTTTCTTCCTTAGAAAGAATTTTCATTGAAAACCGGATTTACCACGACATAGAAGAAGAAGAAACCTGGGAAGGCGTAATTCAAGCCATAGACAAAGGATTGAAACCATTTACCGGTCATTTGCTTCGCGAAGTCACCGAAGAAGACATCGTACGCCTGACCGAAATCCGTATCAAACGAATTTCCAAATTTGATTTGGATAAAGCCCAACAATTCATAGAATCACTCGAAGAAAAAATCGAAAAAGTAAAATTCCACTTGGCCAATTTGATTGATTATGCCGTGGATTATTTTAAAAATTTAAAAAGCAAATACGGAAAAGGTCGCGAACGCAAAACGGAAATTCGTGTTTTTGACAACATAGATGCTACCAAGGTTGCCGTTGCCAACGTCCGTTTTTATGCGGACAAAACAGAAGGATTCATCGGAACTTCATTGCGCAAAGACGAATTCCTGTTTGAATGTTCGGACATCGATGACATCATCGTTTTCCGAAACGACGGCGTGATGATGGTTTCAAAAGTGGATGCCAAAACCTTTGTAGGAAAAGGAATCATCCATGTGGCGGTTTGGCAGAAAAATGACAAACGCACCATTTATAACCTCATTTACCGAGACGGAAAAAACGGTCCGGCTTATATGAAACGCTTTGCCGTAACGGGAATCACGAGGGACAGAGAATATGATTTGACCAATGAAAACAAAGGTTCGGAAGTCCTTTATTTTTCGGCAAACCCGAACGGAGAAGCAGAAGTAGTTCAGGTCCTGCTAAAACCCAACCAACGTTTGAAAAAACTGAAGTTGGATGTGGATTTCTCAGAATTGGCGGTAAAAGGACGGGCTTCCAAAGGAAATTTGGTCACAAAATATCCGGTCAAAAAAGTAGAATTAAAAGAAGAAGGTGTTTCCACTCTGGCTCCGAGAAAAATTTGGTTTGACGACACCATAAAAAGACTGAATGCAGACGGAAGAGGTGAGCTTTTGGGCGCATTTAAAGGATCGGATAAAATACTGATTATCAACGACAAAGGTGACGCAAAACTGACTAGTTTTGATTTGAGTAACCGCTATGATGATGAGTTGTTAACCATAGAGAAATGGAATCCGGAAAAACCGGTTTCCTGTATTTATTATGATGCGGAAAAAGAACGTTACTTCGTGAAAAGGTTTTTGCTGGAAGATACTTTAAATCTGCAACCTTTTTATTTCTCGGAACATCCTAATTCTTTTGTCGAATTGGTGACAACCCAAAAAATACCCATCGTGGATTTAGTTTTCGCCAAAGTCAAAGGAGTTGAACGCGAAACAGAAACAGTCAATCTGGAAGAATTTATTACTGTAAAAGGAATCAAAGCGCAAGGCAATCAATTGACCAGCCATAAAATCAAACAAATCAATCTGCATCCTGCTCCCGAAGAACCGGAAGAGGAGCCAATTCCGGAAATCGAGCCTGACGACCTGGATGGCGTAACGGGAGAGCAAGCTTCTTTGTTTGATTTTCCGACGGAAACCTCTGAAAACGGAGAAGAAAAAGAAGAAAGAACAGAATAAATCATACAAAAAACTTTGTCAAAGTTTTATGCGTTTTGAAAATAACTTTGACAAAGTTCCGGATTATATCCATTTTTACACTTAGATAAAATACAAATTCATAAATGGCATTAATAACCATCATCATCATAGTCGTAACGGCATTATTTAGTTGGAGAGGATTTAGCGACCTTCAGCTTTTTGAACGTTTTAAATTCCAGCCACAAGCGATTACCCAAGGAAAACAATACGACCGTTTATTGATGTCCGGATTTCTTCATGTAGACATGGGGCATTTGATTTTCAATATGTTAACTCTTTATTTCTTTGCAAATCCGGTTATTCGGTTTTTTGCGGTTCAGTTTGGCGGAAACATAGCAACGGGTTCAGTCATTTTTGCGGTGATTTATTTGTTATCAATTGTCGGCGGTAATTTATTGGCGTTATTTTTTCAAAAAAACAATCCCCGGTATTCGGCTGTAGGAGCTTCCGGCGGTGTGATGGGAATTGTGATGGCTGCTATCGCGATCTTTCCAAATGAACTACAGATTTACGGATTCATTCCCGGCTGGTTGTTTGCGATTTTATATTTGGGATATTCGGTTTATGGGGTTCAGAAACAATTGGGAAATATAGGACACGAAGCACACATGGGTGGTGCAATCGTAGGTTTAGTCACGCCTCTGATTTTATATCCGCCATTATTTGAGCACAATATGTACTATATTTTAGGAATGTTGGTTCCGATTGCGGCTTTGCTGGTCCTAGCGATCAGGGGAAAGAAGTAATGGGGCTTCGAGAGCCTCAGCCTTCATTCGAGAGCCTCAGCCTCCTATTAAAATTTTAAGAATTTCGGACACTGAGGCACTCGAAGTGTCTGAAATTAATTTACAGATAATTCTTCAATTCAATCAATTGATCAATTACCGGAATTTCCTCTACCCAAAGATGATTTTCATTTAAAGGATTAAAGAAAATGGCTTTCATTCCAAATCGGGTTGCGCCCATCATATCGGCAATCCAGTCGTCGCCTATATAAATGGATTCTTCTTTTTTGGCACCTGCTTTATCCGTTGCCAATTGAAAAGCCTGGGAATTGGGTTTCGGAGCGCCGGCTTCCTCTGCCGTTGTGATGGATTGGATATAATTTTTAATCAGACATCCGTTGATTTTTTGATATGTAACTTCCTCAAAACCATTGGATAAAATATGCAATTGATACTTAGGCTGTAAATATTTGAGGATTTCTTCTGTACCGTCAACTGTATAATTTGAAAGAGTCACTTCATCCACAAAACGTTTTTCATAGTCGAGCGCAAATTCGGCATTTGGGATTCCTAAATTGGCAAATGCTTCCGGAAAGCGGCGGGCGCGCAATTCTTCTTTATTGACTTTGCCGTCGCGGAAATCTGCCCAAAGTTGTTCGTTTGACTCGTAATAATGCGGAAAAAATTCGTCAAAAGAATAGCCGTGTGTTTCTTTGATTTGAAATTCTTCAAACAATTTTGCCAGAGTGATTCGGGCATTTCGTCGATAATCCCAAAGCGTATTGTCCAAATCAAAAAAGATATGTCTGATGTTTTCCATAAGTCGGCAAAAATAAGGAATCCTCCCCGAACCCCTCCAAAGGAGTAGGAATTTTTCAGGTTTAAGTTTTTTAGTAGCTTTGCTTTTTTATCTGTGATCGATAGATGTGTGGAATCAGCGGAATATTTACGAAACAAAATATCGAAGGAAAATTTATTTCCGATTCGTTGAAATCGATTCGGCACAGAGGCCCGGACAATTCACTGTGTGCCGGTTATATGGATAATAAATTTCGGTTTTATTCAAATGAATTATCCAATCAAGAGACCCGTGAAAGGTTTCCTGCAATAGAAAATGAAAGTTCAAACAATTGGATAGGATTTAACCGGTTGTCCATTATTGATTTGAGCAATAACGGAATGCAGCCTTTTTATGATGAAGAAACCCAGACAGCTTTTATGCTCAACGGGGAAATCTACAATTTTAAAGAGCTGAAAAAGTCCCATCTCAATGAAGAATTATTTTGGTCTGAGTCAGATACGGAAGTCGCTTTCAAACTTTATTTAAAATTGGGGAATGAATTCGTTCACGAACTTCGGGGAATGTTTACAATTGTGGTGGTGGAATACGGCAAACACAAGGTAAAAATCTGGCGGGATCGTTTTGGGATAAAGCCCCTCTATTATTTTGCAGACAACGAGAAATTTGTTTTTTCATCTGAGATGCGCGGAATTTTTGAAACAGGTTTGGTAAGGAAGGAAATTTCTGAAAAGCATCTGGCCCACCTATATTATTTGCAATCTACTTTTGCCCCCAATTCTTTGTATAAAAACGTTTACAGTTTAGAAGCAGGAGGTAAAATCGAATTAGACCTTCAGGATTTTAGTTTTCAAAAAGAAAAATACTGGACGTTAGAATATAAACCAGAAAAAAAAGAGATAGAAAAGGAAGAATTTCTTTTGGATCTTGATGAAATTACAGGACTTGCCTGTATCTCTGATGTGAAACAGGCGATCATGCTGAGCGGCGGGCTGGATTCGGGAATATTGGCTTATTTTATCAAGAAGAACACACCCGAAATCCAAGCCATCACCCTTTATAACCAAAACTACAATCAGACTGATGAGTTCGAATATGCAAAAATCACCGCAGATAAAAACAAGATTGACTTTCTGCCTATTGAGATCCCTAATGGTATAGATAAAAATCAAATTTATGAACTTGCCACCAGTGAAGAGGAGCCAAGCAGCTCTCCGGAACCCACCTATTTTTTATCAAAAGAAGCTGTAACCCGATTCGGCATCAAAGTTTTACATAATGCTTTGGGGTTAGATGAATTGTTTTACGGATATAAATACTACCCTCAGGCTCTTTTTTTCCAAAAGTTTAATTTAGTTTTAAACAACCGTCTCAAGTATTTTTTGAAAGGCAAGAAAAGATATAAATATGACGAATTAACCCAAATGGGAATTTTCACACTTCCGCTTTTGAGTAAAAGTTCAATCGGTTGGGATGAAATTCTGGATTTGTTTGGCTCAGATTGGGAACATCCTGTATTTGAGATACTGAAACAACTGCCTGAAGGATTTCACCAAATGCCACTGGTCAAGCAGTTGTCCTGGATAGATTTTCATTACTACATCAGTTCTTATCATTCGTTTCGTGGTGACCAATCCTCTATGAAAAACAGCGTGGAGATGCGTTTTCCTTTTCTTGATCACTTGTTTGTCCAGAAGTATTTCAACCAATCTTATCTCCACAAAGGTTTGACTTATCAAAACAACAAGCCGTTTCTGCGAAAAAATGCAAGAGGAATTTTGGACGACAGGATTCTTTCCATGCCCAAAAAAGGATTTACTATCCCAAGGGAAATTTGGATTGATGAATTACCAAATTTCGCCTCGGAAATAGCCGGTTTACATAAACTTTTCGGAAACAAAGACCTGATCAAATGGGCCGACACTTCCGGTAAAAAATGGCTATTGTTTTCAACTGCACAAAATTTAAAATCCTGATGACAAGAAAGGAAAAAATATGTTTCGTATCGGACGGTCATTCACTTTATGATGACAGGATGTACTGGAAACAGGCTTTATCTTTAAAAAAACATGGATATGACGTAAGTATAGTTGTGGCAGGTGAAACGGATGAAAACGGGACTACGGAACATGGTGTGGAATATTTTAAAGTAAAAAGAATCCGGTTATTTCAAAATAATTTTTTTAATTCCTTTATAAAATTATTTTACTATCCCACCCATTTGAAAATGGTCAAAATAGCAAAACAAATAAAGGCAGATCTCTATCACGTACCTGATTCGAAGCCAAACAGTTTCATTCATAAAATCAAAAATGCTGCGCACAAACCCAAATTGGTCTATGATGTCAGAGAACCTATAGACAACAATTTAAAGTTATTTTCCAAAGCCAAAGGCATCAAAAAAAACATATTGTACCTTTATGCAGATTATCTTCAAAAGAAAGAATATAAAAAAGCAACACTATATGATTTCGTGATGATGGTAGATGACGGGCTGAAGCGCCGTTTCCAGAAAAATTCTAAAGTTAAAAACCCCGAAGTGGTTTACAACTATACCAACCTGATCACGAAACGCAAAAATATCCCATTATCTGAAAGAGCATTTGATGCCGTTTATTGTGGAGTAATCAGTGAGGAAAGAGGTTTTTTTACAATTTTGAAAAGCTGTAAATTAATTGTTGAGAAGAAAAGCAACTACAAATTATTGTTATTAGGAAACATTTTCGATCAAAAATTGCGGGATTATTTAAAAGACTTTATTTCCAAAAATGGTCTTGAAAAAAATATAACTTGGATAGATTATGTACGGTTTGACAAGGTGAGCGATTATTACAATCAAAGTAGAATCGGGTTGAATATCCTCTATCCTTCGGATGCCTTTCGGGACATCATTCAGATAAAATTATTTGAGTATATGAATTTCGGGCTTCCCATCATCACGAGTAATTTCGGAGAAATGCAGAATTACGTATTAGATAACGAAGTGGGAACCAGCCTGAATCCTTTTGATGAGAAAGCGCTTTCCGAAGCCGTTTTAGAGCTGCTTTCCAATCCGGAAAAGATGGATAGATTCAGCCGGAATGGGATGGCTGTGGTAGATGAGCGGTTTAACTGGGATTTGATGGAAAAAAAACTGCTCGGTATTTATGCGAATTTATTGAAGGATGGAGCAAGTAGTTAAAAAAAAGAAATCATTTTTCCACGACCTGAGCTGGTATATGCTCGGAGCGATGATTCCGATGTTGCTCAATTTATTCAAAACACCGATTTTCACCCGGCATTATACCACCGAAGATTTCGGTTATCTCGGTTTGGTTATGACCACTTTCGGTTATCTTTCCACCATTTCGTTTTCATGGCTTGCAAGCTGTATCTGGCGGTATTACAACGAATTCAAAAAAAGAATCGGGCTACACGTACTCTATTCCAACATATTGTTTCTGTTTATTTTATCCTCCTTTCTGATCTTGATTCTGACTCTGATTATGCTGACGATTTTCCATTATAAAGAAATGGATTTCATCGTTTTGAAGTTGACTTTTCTGGCATTTTTGCATTTTTGTACAAAGGAACTTCTCGCCTTGTATATGGTTACTGTACGGATCAAAGGATTTGCCCGGACTTATAATTATCTTTTGATTTTACAGGTATTTCTTGCTTTTGCCTTACTGTTGCTCTTTGCTTTCGTGTTGAAAATGGACATTTCTTCCATGATTCTCAGTTCCCTGTTGATTGACTGTTGTATCATTTTGGTGTTGGTAATTAGACTTATAAAAAACAGACAACTTAAAAGCATTTCTTTGAAATTTGTTTCCCGCAGAGTCACCAAAATTATGTTCAGCTATGGATCCGTTACTTTGGTAGCTTCTCTTTTCCTTATGCTGATCGTGAGCAGTGACCGCTACATCATAGCGATGTATGACACCATCAGTAACGTCGGGATTTATACGAAAGTTTATGATATTTCACAACTGAGCATCATGGCATTTGCCTTTGTTTATTTCAACACCATCAATCCGCGGATGATCAAAGAACTGACCTATAATTTCCAAAACGCTGATAACCTTTTGGTAAAATATTTATATGCCTTTTTGTTTTTCGGAATTCCTGTAACTGCTCTGTCTTCCATTTATTCAAAAGAAATTGTACAGATTCTATTGGGAGAAGATTTCCGGCCGGGTTACATCATCATGCCTTCTGTATTTTTCAGTGCTTTAATTTCAGGATTGGTCAAATTTTATGAAAACAAACTGAAATTTGCCAACAAAACGCTTTTCATAGCACGCATCTTTGGTATTTCACTTATGATGAACCTTTTGATGAATTTTTTATTTGTTCCGAAATTCGGGTACATCGCGGCTGCATACAGCACATTGGTTACTTATATTTTTATTTTGGTTTGTTTTCTGCGAAATGATTCCATGTCATTTTTTAAAAGAAAAGACTATTTAAAAGATATTTTAATTGTTGTGATTCTGATGGCTCTTTTCTGGCTGGCGGATACTGAACTTAGAAAGTTATTTGCATTTAACTTGACTTATGCGATCCTGGAAGGAATTCTTTTTATGGGTATTTTTGTTGTGATTTTTTATAAAAAAATTAAAAAACTGGATTTGCCGATTGATTAATTACCGCAGGATATGCTGTGTATTTGCGTCCAATTTTCATTACTTTTGCCTTCGAAAATTATATTCAGGCTCTTAGCAATAAATTTTAAACAGTCTCTAAATATTTGTGCGCTTCAGCAAAATTTCAATTGAAAGTTAATTTGATGTATCCATGAAAAAACTAAAAAAAGCATTCTACGCCTTAAAAGAAATAATAAGGGAACCTTCAGTGCTCAACCACATTATAAATGAAAATAATGCATGGCAGCGAAGAGTTGACCAAAAATATAAACTACCGAAAGGGTTACCGCAAATCCAACTGACTGATTTATTCCCCGATTTTTCAGAGAACTTGAAATCCATATCCTTTTTGGGCGGAGTTTCTCTTGCGACCGATCTTGCTCTGCTCAAATGGTTTTGTAGAAAATTTGAAAATGCTTCCTATTTTGAAATCGGTACATGGCGAGGCGAAAGCGTTGCAAATGTTGCAGATGTTGCAGCCGAATGCTATACGCTCCGGCTTTCAAAAAAACAAATCATGGAGCAGCTCGGACTGCCTGAAAAATATGCAGATGCACATGCCTTTTTTTCAAAAGACTTACCCAATGTTACCCATTTGGAAGATAATTCGTTGTTTTTTGATTATGCCGGTTTAAACAAGAAATTTGATGTAATTTTTATAGATGGCAGCCACCATTATAAATATGTAAAGTCTGACACCGAAAAGGTATTTCAACACTTGGTTCACGAGAATTCCATTGTCATTTGGCATGATTATGCTTTTAATCCCGAAAATGTACGGTTTGAAGTGATGCAGGGAATTTTAGATGGAATACCAAAAGAACTTCATGCTAACCTTTATCATGTAGCTAATACCCAATGCGCCGTTTTTATAAAAGGCGACTTTCAACCAACTGTACTTGAACATTATCAGGATCCGAAATTGGTATTTGAAGTGGAGTTAAAATCGAAAACCGTTTAATCATTCCTTCAGGATTTTTGCTGTTCTGTGTTTTTCAAAATTCTTGAATTCTTTACCATAAGCATCCACGATTTTTCCATTTCCTTTGAATATGATCTTCGAATTTTTATTCATCTTTATGTATCCCTGCGGTGGTAAAATGATAGAATCTGAAATCGTTAAAGTCAGGTTTGAAGCCAATTCAAAATTATGGTAAAATCTTCTGGGTTTATCCCAAACGGTGTCTTCATTCAAATTCCAAACTGCTCCATATGCAGATTCAGGTGTTACAAACTGCATCAGATTAGTACGGGTCAGATTCCAGTGCATTTTTTTTATTTCAGTGGGCGGAAGCCAATTTCTGGGGTCTGTACCTCCTTGATTCATCAAACTATATTTACAAGCGTTAGCTTTATAATATTCGCTGGAATGACTCAATCCTAAATTATGACCCAATTCATGAGAAAGCCCCGGGCTTAACCACCATCCTTTGGTTACCGACCAAGGTTGGTTATATTCTTTCGTTGCTTTATATCGCTGAGAAATATATCGCAGATATAAATTAGGAGCATGGATTTGTGATGACCTGTTTAAATTTAGAGTAGTTGGAGATTGGCCTGCCATGCTCCCTGTGACATCATAGCCTATCCCTCTTTTTTTCACAATATCATCAAAACGATTCCCATTTTCAGTTAAATAAATATTGACAGCTTTCGGAATGTTCAGGCCGGATATAGAATCATCCAGGGGTTTTATGTACCATCCCTCCGTAGGGGAAAAGCCCGAAAAATTTTTACTTTCCGGAGTAGAACCGTTTAAATAGTTCCAATAAAACGAATTTTTAACTTCTAAAATATGAAAATTCAGCCGAATCTTTGCATCTTTCACAAAGTCTGTTCCCGTATAACAACCGGCCGGATCCGGAAGGGGTTGAAAATTGGAAAATACCCGGTTCATATTTTCCATGTAGTCGGATAAGAGTTGCTTTTCTTCTGCATCTTTCAGGTCAAACCCACCTGTCCCATCGTCTCTTTTCAGCAGTACTGCATTTATATTTATGGTTAATGGTTGATAATAATCCTCAAAAGGGTAACTATAATGTTCCGGTTCTTTCTTCTGAGCCAAAACAATCGCAGAAACCAAAAACAGAAGTATCCAGTTTAATCTTATCATATTTTCTTATTTTAGCTTAGGCAATTTACAAAATCTAAATTTTAAATGCAGGTCAACCAGTATTTCATTTCCAATAAACCTTTTCAAACTCCAAAAAATGGCAAACTGACGACTATTGGAGAATTTTCAATCTGGGCGCATGAAAATCTGGGCGTAACGGAATATACATCAGGATCCGTGCATTTAATTTTATTGGGATTTTTTGTTCAACCTGATTCTCCTCAAAAAAAAAACGAAGATATTTTAACCGATTTATCCTCTTTTACAATTCTCTCAAAAGAATTTTTTCATTTTTTAAATCAACTTGTGGGCAGGTTTGTTCTGGTTGTCAGGACAGAAAATAACTTTATCATTCTGAACGACTCCAGAGCACAAAGACAAATTTTTTATTTCTATAATGACAATGATTTATATATCACCTCTTCTCCAAAACTATTTTACGATTTAACTGACTTTGAATTTTATATCCCAAAAGACAAACAGGTTATCTTGGCTTCAAAAAGATACAGAGTACTAGACGAATGGTTTCCCGGAGACGAGTATTTGGATAATCATTTGAAGCGGTTAATTCCTAATTTTTATTTGGATATCTACAGTAGAGAAACCGGAAGAATTCCTTTCTCAGTCCTCAAAATGCCAAAAGAGAATTTGAAGGATTATATGAAAAAACAAATTATTGGTGCGGCAGAAGCCTGTGCTTATCGTTACGAAAATATCCTTTTCGGAGTAACCGGAGGAAGCGACAGCAGATTGATATTGAGTTTAAACCAATCATTAAAAAACGCATCCTATTTTATTTATGACAGAGAAGAAAAAAACAGCATTGATGTTAAAATATCAAAAGAGTTAACCGATAAAAAGGGAATTAATTTAAAAATAGTCGAGCCAAAAGAGCTTTCAAATAGTTTTCTTTCTTTTTATAAAAATCAGTTTCTGCATCCAAGAATCATTTCAAAAACTCAAAATTTTGAATGGTTAAGTAAGAATTGTCAACCAGCTAAATCTATTGTGATAACGGGATATTCAGGAGAAATATATCGAAATAAAATTCTCAGTGTGAACCCCTACCATAAAAAGTTTCAAACAACAGAAGATTTTATTGATTATTTCCACTATCCCAAATCTCAATATTTAGAAAGAATGTTGAAGGATTGGTTAGATTCGGCAAGAAATTATATAAAAGATTGTAATCATTTGACGCTACCTGAACTGTTCTATTGGGAAATTCACGTTGCTTATAGTGCTCAATATGTATTTGAACAGGACGTTTCAGGAGTAGAAATGTTCTGCCCGCTTTCCAACCGGCAAATGATTTTAAACCTCATCCATAACACGACGGCTGAAGAACGCTCTGCTCCAAATGGCATTATTTATCAAATCATCAACGAAACTTCGCCCCAATGGAAAGACATTCCTTATAATCCCAAACCTTTTCATAAAAAACTGAAAGACACAATTTTCGGTTTTCTTCCATTAAATATTGTTAACCGATTAATCAACCGATAAAATGGATTTCAGTTTTTTCAAAAAATCTGTAACGCTGAACTTGAAATTGGAAAAAATCATATAGTTCTTACCCCTAGGATTAAATCCCAACATAAAACCCGCAATCTTCCGGTTATCCGAACCTTCAAAATCTATCCATTTTTTGTCCCCCGATAATTCCCTGATTAAACCATCCATAGCAAATGCCGAAGAATTATGATTCTCTCTATTTTTATTTCTTGCAAAACCCATGTATATATGCCGGTTTTTTGAAACTACAATCATTTGCGAAGCAATCAGACAATCATTTTCATCCAAAACATCAAAAAGTAAGAGTTTATGTTTTCTATCCAATGTTTCCATATACTTTTTTAGAAAACCCTGATTGACAAGATGTGATAAATGCGGATAATTATTTAAGAATAACCCGATGAAATTCTCTATTTTACCGGATATATTTACTTTTATTCCAAGCCGTGACGCCTTCCTTAAATCACCTCTTCTATTATTTTTATAACCTTTAAATATCTCTTCATATGAACGGTTCAAATCCAAAACATAATTCGTACGCTTCTGCCCTTCCGGACTGTATTGTTCCGTATTTTCCTCGTTGAAATGATAAGCCCTGACTCTGTATTTATGCAATTTTTTTTCGAATTCTCTGAATAATTCATCCGAAATTTCCTCCCGATAAAAAACACCCAATTGCTGACAATAAATCGGTTGCAATACGAATTTGAATCCGAATTTATATTGTAATGGAATTGGCATAATTACTTCATAATCTCCCCAAACCCAGCATTCCCATTTTTCACCGGTCAAAATATCCAGATACCAGTATTCCGCATAAATCCGATAATTCAAAGCCTCGTTGATGGCTTTTGAATATTTTTCTACCTCTAAATCTTTGCGTTTTATTTTTCGGAGTTGGGACATAAATTCTGATAAAATTCAGGAGTTAAATAAAAAACGGTATCTATAAAATATAAAATCTGATCTCTGGATAGAACGTTCTCATCGTGCAAATCTTCAAAAATTATCCCTAATTCTTTACTGAAATAATCATGATTTCGTACATTTTCAAATTGATTAAAATCCAAAAACTCATTTACCTTTTCTAAATCAACGGGTTCTGTTGCCAAAATAAAATCCTGTTCTACAACTGCGTAAAATGAATCATTCAACTTCTTAAATCCTAAAAGTAAATATTCCGTTGACTGAAAGAAAAAATTATGAATTAACAGGCTATTACAGTAATCCAACCAAGATTCATAAAAAATTCCATCATTTAATTTAAAAACAGAATTCTTTCCATACTTGTAAACTTTTTGTTCTGCTCCTTCGGCTATAAAATTAATTTCTGAGATTTGGTCGGGAAACCAAAAGTTTTCTTCATCCAGAAATTCTGTCAGATAGATTTCTTCTTGGTTTTTGATTGGCTTGATTTTTTCAGTACCGCCACCTGATTCCGCATTTCTTCTAAGGAAATTCTGCGTTTTTTTGAGCTTGCTCTCTGAGCCAGCTTGTTCATTTCCCAAAATGAGATTTTGTAGTTCATGCTTTAAGTTTTTCATGGAATCCAATCCCATCAAAATTACAAAAAATTTATTCAAAACAAACTCTCCATCACTTTCTCCCAACCTTCCCAGTTTTCCCGGAAATTAGAATTGTGAAAAAGAACCATCATATGTCCTTTTACTTTTTGGATTTCTTGTTTCAATCGTTTTAACTCAGCGATGGAATCTTTTTGGGACAATTTCATATAATTCCGCATCGAAACATCCATTGTACAAAAAGAAAAAATCTTCAAATCCGTTTGCTTCTCTGCCAATAAATCATACCAGAAAAACGGCGTACAAGTTCCCGCCCGAAAACCCGTTTCGTCTGCATACGCCATGGTGTAATCTTCTTTTATCCCTTGCTGAATCAGGTTTCGATAGGTCTCAGGAAAGGATAATTTGATATAATGCTGTCGGGATTTCAGAACCTTTTCACTTAAAACATTTTCCAATCTTTTGATTTCCCTTTTCAGTTTTTCCGGATGAGAATTCGAAGCATAAGAAGGATGAATTCCAAATTCCGCCCATTCGCTTATTTCCTTTATTTTCTTTTTAAAATACCGGTTATCAGTCGGATTATTTTTATCAAATTCCCCGTAATCGGCCATCAACCAAAAGAAAATCATCTTTATCTTATGGTCATTCCGATCCGCCGCAACAGAGAGGGAATCCATCCATTTTTCAAATAATTCAAACGTATCAAAAGGGTCTTTTTCTTTTCCCGAAATAACTTTCCGGCGTTTTGCCAATTCCGTAAAATCCAGTTTCGCTAAATCTTTCAGATAGGCACCAAAAGTCCGTTTAAATCCTTTGTGTTTGTATTTCCAGACTTGGTCAACATCACAGGTCAGAACCATTTCAAATTCACGTTTTTTGACTTCCAATTCCGGATATTTCGCTTTCAATTCCTGTTGAAATCCTAAAATCCAACTATCCACAAACGGCGTTTTGATGGCTCTGCCTTTTCCCTGAAATCTCCCGTGATGATCCGCTTCGAAAGGAAGATATTCTTCGTAGCGGCTCAAAGCAAAAAATAGTTTTCCGATAGGATGTAGTTCCTCAAATTTAACCGAATCGGAAATTCCGGTTTCAAACATTAATTCATCCGACATCAAATGAATCTCGTTGTGAAATTTTTCTTTGGAATAATTAATTTTAAGTAAATCCGAACCTTCAAAAAACTGAATGTTGGTGGTCAATTCAAAATCCAAACCGGAAAATTCGCACAACACAAAATCAAATACATATTGAATTCTCGGAGTAATCTTTTCGGTATAAATCAAGATTTTCTGCATGAATCAGATTCAAAAATTGTTTTGTGTTTTGAGTTTTGTGTTATGAGTTTTTGAGTTGTGAGTTAGTGTTTCGAAACCTTTAACCTTTTCCTTTAAACTTTTTCCTTTTTTCCAACTCCCAACCCGGCTCACTCACAACATCCCTTCATCGGCGAAGCTAAAATACGCTTTTTGGGTAATAATCAAATGATCCAGCACTTGGATATCCAAAGTTTTGGCAGCTTCTATTACTTTTTGGGTCAACTGATGATCGGAATGACTTGGATTTAGGCTTCCGGAAGGATGGTTATGCGCCAAAATCAAACCTGTAGCCATTTCTTCCAAAGCTGATTTTAAAATCACCCGGATATCTACTGCTGTTTGACTGATGCCTCCTTTGCTGATTTGTTCTTTTCTGACAATGAAATTTCCTTGATTTAAATACAAAACCCAGAATTCTTCTACTTTCGAATCGCCCATTATGCTTTGTAACAGAACAAATGCATCCTGGCTCGATATGATTTTGGGTTTTTCAATTAATCCTTGTGCGGCTCTTCTGCGTCCGATTTCCAATGCCGTGATGATGCTGATAGCTTTGGCTTCACCTATGCCTTTGAATTTGCACAAATCTTTGACGGAAAGCGTCGATAAATTGTCCCAATTATTTTCAACGGATGACAAAATCCTTTTGGCTAACTCAACTGCCGATTCATCCCTGGAACCGCTTCCCATGATGATTGCCAACAATTCGGAATCGGAAAGTGAATTACGTCCTTTGAGCAATAATTTTTCGCGCGGCCGGTCATCCTCCGCCCAGTTTTTGATGGATTTTTGTTGGTAGGACATCAGGGTTCAATGTTTAAGGTTTAAAGTTAAAAGATTTTTACTCAAATCTACAATTCCTCAACTGCTTGTTACACTCAAATTCTTTGTTTGTTTCATCCAAAAATAAAATCCCAAACAAGCCAGAACTGTAAAAACCATGTATTGAATGGACGTGATGGTCAGGCCTTTGTACATAAACATGGGGATACAAATCAAATCACCGACTATCCAGAAAGCCCAGTTTTCGATGCGTTGTTTGGCCATAAACCACATCCCGACAAGGAAAATGGAAGTCGTGAAAACATCCAGCCAATTGGCCCAATCCAAATGGTACAGCCCGAATTCCACACCATTCATCGAAAATTGATTGTCAATAAAAGGTTTGAAATAATAAACCAAAGTTACGAGTCCAATGCTGAGTATAAATAAAATCAATCCGTAAGTCCATTCCTTTTTCGTCGCCCAGCTAACTTCCACATGAACTTTGTCAGTAGAACTTTTAGACCATAAAATCCAACCGTAAATGCTCATTCCGGTATAATATACATTGATGAGCATATCACCCAAAAGCCCGAAAACAAATAAAATATACACATAAATCACGGTGGAAATAATCCCGGTCGGATACACCCAAATATTACGCAACATCGAAAAAATCACGCTGGTAATTCCTAAAATCGTAGCGATCAGTTCCAGCCAGATTTGCCAGGTTTCATAGGTTTGATAAGGCTCTGTGAGATAATTGATGATTTCGTTCATAAATATTTCATTCTGCATCCAACACCCAAACCAAAAAATAATCTTCAATTTTGGTATAATAGGCAATGAATTTTTCACTTTTGGTTTCCCCAGAAATCCAACAGGAAATCGGCGAATTCTCTTTCAACTCAAAAGGATCAACCCTATAATGATGCAGAAAATTCCATAATTTTCCACCATCCAGTTTGTACAATCCTTCTTTGATCCCCCAAATCACATGCAGGTATTCTTCTTCCCTTTCCTTGGAAATCCAACTTTCTTCATCTTCTCTGATGAATTTTTCTTTGATATTTAAAATTTTATTGGGTCGATTCTTTTCGATGTCAATTCCGATGTTGAATTTGCTCAGACCGATGCAAACCATATCAAAAGAATGCGTGATGGATAATTGTTTATTGGAAGGCAAATAAGGTTTGCCGTTTTTGTTGTAATAAACATCAAAATCCAAATTCAATTCTTTCAAACAGCAACGAAGCCCCAGATATTCTTTGGCTTGTTTGGCCCCCAGTGTTAGGTATTTCATGATCCGGTATGGGCTCAAATCCAAATAGGCCAACAGCTCCTCATCCGTTTCGGTCGTTTTCCAACCGACGATTCTTGTAAATTCATCATTATGTAAAGAATTGATAAGGGGCATTTTAAATTGGCAATTAGTTTGTAACTTTGCAGTCCAAAAACTTAAACGAATTCAAAATTAGATAAATAATTTAAAAGTATGAGTACACAAGTCGAATACATTCCGTACAAAGTAAAAGATATTTCTCTGGCTGACTGGGGAAGAAAAGAAATCAAACTGGCAGAAGCCGAAATGCCGGGACTGATGGCTATCCGTGAAGAATTCGGGCCATCTCAACCGCTGAAAGGCGCAAGAATTGCCGGATGTCTGCACATGACCATCCAAACGGCGGTTTTGATTGAAACATTGGTGGAATTGGGAGCTGACGTTACCTGGTCCTCTTGTAATATTTTCTCAACGCAAGACCATGCTGCGGCTGCAATCGCTGCTGCCGGAATTCCGGTTTATGCCTGGAAAGGAATGAATGCGGAAGAATTTGACTGGTGCATCGAACAAACTTTATTTTTTGGTGAAGACAGAAAACCATTGAACATGATTTTGGATGACGGTGGGGATTTGACCAATATGGTTTTTGACCAATTCCCTGAATTGGCAAAAGATATAAAAGGTCTTTCGGAAGAAACCACCACAGGTGTTCACAGACTTTATGAAAGAATGCAAAACGGAACTTTGGTGATGCCGGCCATCAACGTAAATGACTCGGTTACCAAATCTAAATTTGACAATAAATATGGATGTCGTGAGTCGGCTGTGGATGCGGTTCGTCGTGCAACAGATGTGATGCTGGCAGGAAAACGTGTTGTCGTTTGCGGATTTGGAGATGTCGGAAAAGGAACAGCGGCTTCATTTAAAGGAGCAGGAGCAATTGTTACCGTTACCGAAATCGACCCGATTTGTGCTTTACAAGCAGCCATGGAAGGTTATGAAGTGAAAAAATTAGATACGGTAATTGAAAATGCAGATATCGTGATCACTACGACCGGAAATTTCAACATCGTTCAGGGAAGTCATTTCGAAAAAATGAAAGACAAAACCATCGTTTGTAACATCGGGCATTTTGATAACGAAATCGATATGGCTTGGTTAAATACAAATTATGGTTCCACTAAATACGAAGTAAAACCGCAAGTGGATGTTTACAATGTAAACGGAAACGAAATCATCATTTTGGCTGAAGGACGTTTGGTGAATTTGGGTTGTGCGACAGGTCATCCGTCTTTCGTGATGTCGAATTCATTCTCCAACCAGACTTTGGCTCAGATCGAATTATGGACAAATTCATCTGCTTATGAAAACAAAGTTTATACTTTACCCAAACATCTGGATGAAAAAGTAGCGGCTTTGCATTTGGCTAAATTGGGAGTGGAATTGGAAACGTTGACTCCCGAACAGGCAAAATACATAGGAGTAGAAGTAGAAGGACCGTTCAAACCGGAATATTACCGATATTAATCGAAGTTCGATTGACGATATTCGAAGTTAGAAGTAAATGATATAAACCTGTCAGAATTTGAGAATTTGACAGGTTTTTGTTTTGCAGATATAGCCCTAACAGGGTTTTGAACCCTGTTAGGGCTTCTCTTGTTTTTCCTACAAATTAAAAATCCCGAAAAATGAGGTTTCCGGGATTCACACAAATTCTAAAAATAGGTAGAGATAATTATGAAAGTCTAATTTTTGGATTAATTTAATTTACATTCCACCAACGGCATATAGTCGCCCAGTGAGGAAGTTGTCAAAACGGCACCTACGTTTTTTGCATAATAATATTGGGTTTTCATGCCGGACGGGATTTCGTTTCCGTTCATGGAAAACACGCTTTCGCCCTCTATCAACATCACATCCTGATAGTTTTTTCCTTCGATTTCTTTATTGGGCTGGATTTCCAAAACCTTCATTTTGAGGATACTGTCGATTCCGTTTGCTTTATAGTTGATTTCCCAGCTATCACCAACTTGTGCGTTGTCGATAAATACAGTCTGGAAATTTCCTTCTTCAAACGAATCGGAAATATGTTTTCCGTTTTCCAGTTTGACCCGTGTTGATTTTTCACTTGAAGAAGATTTGATGATATAATAATCCGTTCCGGATTCTGTAATTTCGTTGGTGGTATCACCTCCGGTTGATAAGCTGTATTTCCAGCGGTTTCCGGTTTGAATCGGATAAAATGAATTTGCCATAGTGTTAAATTTTAGTTGAATTAATAATAAATAAGTTTGCTGTCAAAAGTCCCGTTTTTAAAATCGTAATACACGCCGATACTCCCCCAGTCATATTGTAAATGATACTGTCTTCCGGCTTTTTTCATGTCCCATACGAAATTGCTTGCATCGTCCATCTGCTGTGCAATCCAATTCGTTTCCAAATCACGGTTGCTGCTCCAGGGAATCCGTTCGACAGGTTCGGTTTCTATTTCGAATTCTATTTTCTTCAGATGTTTAGACTCAAAAAAGAAATAGAATTTGAGGTAATGATTTCCAATTTTCCGTTGGGACAAAATGTAGCATCTGCTGTTGAATTCGCTTTGTTTGATTTCTTTTCCAAATCGGGCAATCAATGTTTGAAGTTCGGTTTGGCGACTGATTATAAATTCGCCATCAACTAAAATTTCACCGTTTTCCTTATTGATTACCCGATTTATCATTTCAAAAATATATTATTTCTTTATCAATTTTACTGTTTCTGCTCCTTTGTTGGTTTTGACTTTAGCGATGTAAACTCCTGCCGCAAGTTCTGAAAGATTCAAATCCAATTGAACTGTATCTGCATTTTTTGTATAGACAACTTTTCCGGTTAAATCCATAATTTGGATTTGCAGAATTCTGTTTGTAGAGCTGAAATTCACTACATCGACTACCGGATTAGGAAAGACATTTATTTTTTTTGTGTAGAATTCTTCTGTTCCCATTGAAGGATTTATCATCACGGTATAATCCTCGACTTCACCACTATCTCCAAAGGATCCATCCTCACCAAGACAAGGATTTGGAGCGGGATCGTCATACCCAAGCATGACACGCATACGAGTTTCACCGATTATGGCAGTCGCAGGAACTGGAATATCCAATATGTGAGGTCCGGGAGAAGAAGTATTTGCTACAACGGTGAAAGTTTCTCCTTCGTCTCCGAAATCGAAATCCCCGTTCCAATCAAAGAAAACGTAGATATAATCATTCGAGTCAGGAAAAATGGTTACAGAAATTGGAAAGGTTTCACCTTTTGTAACCGATGCAGGTGATGCTCCAAAAGCAACGGTATTGTAATTGGGCATTCCATTTATTCCTTGTGAGGAATTTTGGTTGATTCCGGCAAAATTTACATTGGTAATGTATTCTAAATCATTATCCAAATGGGGTACACAATAATCATCAAACATCAATTCCATCCCAAAATAGTCGAAAGTTCCCACATCTCCCGTACCTGCGTCACCGACATACAGTGTATAAGTTCCTCCAAAATCCCCCGAATTCAGCCCTGTAAAAAATTCTTGAAACGTAGTGCCAAAACTTGACATAGCTCCTTGTGATGGTTTTAAATAGGTTTCATCTGGCACCGGATTTCCGAGTGTTCCTATGTCTTCAGTCAGAACATCAGAATAATCATAAATGTACAAATCACTGTTGTTTCCGGCTAAATCCACACTGGTCCCAAATCCGGCAGTATCATTTCCATCATCAGCCGTTTCCACCACACCCGGACGACTCATTATACCTAAAATAAATCCATAAGGATCTACCATTTTGACAGCTAAATCACCTGCCCAGGTATGTGTCAATTGTAAACTGATACTTGCTGCAACAAAGTGTTTATCGGCCGGGATTCCGCTAAAAGAAACTTGTTTCTGAGCCATCGTAGCAAAATTCCCGTCATAAGTCCCATCCGGAATCGAAACCGGATTTGCTTCGGAATTCGTAAAATAATACTGTGCATCCGCTTGGTTAAATATACAGGCAAAAAGGGTTGCGCCTAAACATTTCAATAATAATTTTTTTTTCATAATAATTTAAGTTTTAAAGTTTTAATTAATTTGTAAATCGAATTTCCACATTTCGGTCGTTTGGATTTCCGGGTTCATTTATTTCAAGAGAAATAAAATCTTCGTTCAAATCAAACTTTCTGACCAAAATCGTTTTCAACAACATTCCTCTGAATTCCGACAAATCGGTAGCGTTTTCGTCAGACTTCAGATGTGCGCTGATGACCGCCCGCATACCGGGATTGGCACTTAGGATTTTTCCTACTTTGTCTAAATCCGGGATATCATTGGTGGTAAGAGCAATTGCGTTTTGTTCAAAAATGGGCTGCGTAATCAGGATGTCAGAAGCACTTGAAGATTGAGAACCGGAATTGGATTTTCTTTTTTTCTCCTCCTTTTTCTCCTCATTTTTGTCTTTTCTATCCTTTTTCTCCGTTTTTTTATCAATCGGCTCAAACACCGCATCGGCCGCCTTTTCAGTATATTCCGTGGATTTTTCTTCTACTTTCTTTTCAATTGAATTCGTCGCCGCATCCACCGCTTTGTCCGCTAGTTTATCAAAAAATTGAGCTTTAACCGGAAGACTGAAAACCAACATTCCTAAAACGAATACTAAATTTTTCATCGGAATTCGATTTTAATTTTATCTGTAAAATTCTAAAGTTCCGGACAAAGTTCCCGGATTACTAAATCCACCCACGTTAAGGTTTTCATACATAATATTACTTCCATCATAAGGTTGAAGTACGATTCCGGTCAAATCCACTGTTACTTTATTTCCCGTTACCACCAAAGTAATTGTACCCGAATTGTCATCAGAAGTATATTCAAACAAACCACCATTTCTGATTTCCGTTATGTTCATCCAGATATGCGTAGGATCATTGTCTTCCTCGTCCCATTCCGGAGATTTCACTAATGTATAAGTAGTGGTTTCTGATGGCAATTCTGTTATGTTGAAAAATGTAGAAAAGGTTTTCAAATTATTATTGGCATCATTTGCTCCGATGTAATTTGAATCCATCACCGAAGCCCAACCGCAGGGACCGGTTATTTTGTATTGTTCACCTCCGGCGGTCAACGTAATATCGGCTGAACCGGCTTCAGGTGTTTGATCCATCGGATCCGTTGATCCTTCATCATTATTACTACAAGCAATTAGACTAACTGCAGTTACGAGTAAAAAAAATACATGTTTCATTTGATTTTGTTTTTGATTATTACGGAGCAAATTTTGCCCGATTTGGAAAAAGAAAAAATGTTAAATAGACCAACGGCATTTTAAATCGACAGACGACAATTTTTTCTCATTTTTTGATTGAAATTTGAATTAACTTTGATAGAAACTTACTTTTATGAAGCCGTTGAAGTGTGTGGTAGTGGACGATGACGAAATCGACAGACTGACTGTGGTTGCGCATATAAAGAAATTTCCGCAATTACAGATTCAGGGAATTTATGCTTCGGCGGAAGAAGTTTTATCAAAAATTAATTCTCCGGAAGTTGATGTTTTGTTTATGGATGTAGATATGCCGGGTATTTCCGGTTTAGAATTGAGGAAGAAATTAAATGAAATTCCGGCCGGTATTTTTATCACTTCTTATGCCGAACACGCCGTAGAAAGTTTTGAGCTGGACGCCCTTGATTTTATAGTAAAACCCATAAAATCAGATCGTTTTGCCCAAACCGTTTCCCGTATCCACACTTATTTTGAAATGCTTGAAAAAGCACAATTGTTTGAGAACTCAATCGGTGGCGACACTGTATACATAAAAGAAGGTCATGAGCAAATCAAAATAAAACTGCATGACATTTTATATCTGGAAGCGTTGAAAGATTATACTTTGGTAGTTACCCATCAAAAAAGACATTGCGTCCTTTCATCTTTGGGAACTTTGTTGAAAGACAATTCATTTCATTCATTCGTAAGAGTACACAGGAGTTATGCTGTTCAGAAACAATACATTGACAAAATTTCTGCTCAGGAAATTGTATTAAATCAAAACACAAAAATTCCGGTGGGAAGAAGCTACAAAGACCTTCTGAAATCACTTTTATGAGAATCTGGTTTTGTATATTCTTCAGTTTGATTTTCAGCGAATTATTTTCGCAGAACAAATCCACAATCCAATTACTACAACAAGAAGTTCAAAATCACCCCAAAGAAGACACCGTAAAAGTCAAACTTTTATTGAAGCTGGGAGCGAGTTATTACGGAGTTGATACGGAGGAGTTAAATCAAACTGCCAAAGAAGCATTTAAATTATCATCCAAATTAAATTTCAAAAAGGGAATTGCCGAATCGCTGAAATTACAAGGCGCAGCAAGTAATTCACTGGGTGATTTCAAAACCGCTGAATCCTTTTTCAATCAGGCTTTGACTATTTACAAAGAAATCAATTACAATCCCGGAATCATCGTTTGTTATTCCAATTTGGGCTCGATGAAACTCATCCAAAATTCATATCCGGAAGCGTTGAAACTTTACCAGACTTCAATTCGATATGCCGAAAAATCAAATGATTTCAAAAATTCTGCGATGGCTTATGGCAATATGGGCATCATTTACAGCGAATTAAAAAACTATGATCTGGCGTTAACGCATTTCAATGAGGCTCTGAAAAGTCATCAAAAATCGGGATATGAGGAAGGCGTTGCCTCAAATTATTCCAATATCGGGACGGTTTATTTCAACCAAAATGATTACACGACTGCATTGAAATATTACAAACTGGCAATCGACAAAAATCAGGAAATCAACAACCAGCTTGGAATAGCGCGTGAATACGGAAATATCGCAAGTTTGTACATGAAACAGAAAAAATTCTTGCTGGCTTTTGATAATTTGAATTCGGCACTGAAAATCAATTCTGAATTGAATAATAAAAAAGGAATTGCTTTGAATAATCAAGGTTTGGGTGAATTTTATCTTTATCAGAATGATTCAAAAAAGGCGTTGAATTATTTTTTAATTGCAAATAAAATCGCTTCTGAAATTGGTGTAAAAGACATTCAGAAAGACACTTACAAAAGTTTAAGTGAATTGTATGAAAAGAAATCGATGCCGGACAGTTCTTATTTTTATTATAAAAAATACATTGATGTCAAGGAAACAATTGACAATGAAAACAACCGAAAGCAGATTTCAAGATTGGAAATTCAATATGAATTTGATGCGAAAGAAGAAAAGTATAAGAACCAGCAAATTCTCGATTTTGAACATTTGAAACAGAAACAATTATTGCTGGATATCAATAGTTTAAAACTAAATGAAAGCAATAAGGAAAGGGATTTGGCGAGTTTAAATTTCCTCAAAACGGAAGCGGAATTGAAAAATGAGCAATTAGAATCCAGCGCACAGCGCAAACAACTGGATTTGGCACAAAAGGAAATTGAGCTAAAGCAAAAAGAGCTTAAAATCAATAAATTAACACTCGAATCCCGTGAGCGCCAAAAATGGTTTTACATCATTGGAATTGGATTACTTGCCATTATCGGAGCTTTGCTTTTTTATCAAAACCGACAACGAAAAAAGAATAATGATAAGCTTTTGAAACTGAATTCAGAACTGGATTCTGCCAACAAAACCAAGGCAAGATTTCTCGGAATTTTAAATCATGATTTGCGAAGTCCGGTATCTAAATTGATTCATTTTTTGCATTTACAAAAGGAAAATCCGGAGCTTTTAGATGAAGAAACGAAAGAAAGAATGGAAACGAAAACCATTTCTTCGGCTGAAAATTTATTGGAATCGATGGAAGATCTTTTGCTTTGGAGCAAAGGACAAATGGAACATTTTGAACCCAATTTCAAAGAAATTTCAGTCCATTCAATTTTTAATGATTTGCAGAAACATTTTTACAGTTCTGAAGTGGAAATTCATTTTGAAAACGAATTAAATCTTGAAATTAATACTGATGAGAATTACCTCAAAACCATCATGCGGAATTTGACACAAAATGCAATTAAGGCAACGCAAAAAATTGAAAATCCTAAAATAATTTGGACTGCTGAAAGAGAAAATGAACAAACAATTTTATCGATTTCAGACAATGGAAAAGGGGGAGCGGAAGAGAATTTCAAGGCGTTATTTGATGAGAAAACTTCAGTTGGAATTCAGTCCGGATTGGGCTTGCATTTGGTTCGTGATTTGGCGAAAGCGATTGATTGCCAGATTGAAATTCATTCGGAATTAAATGAAGGGACGACAATTAAATTAATTTTATAAAAGAAAAATCCCGCCAAAAAACTTCTTAGCGGGATTTTAATTATTTATAAATCTTACTTAATTCGCAAGAATTGTAACCACATTGTTACTCATTTCCACCACTCCACCGGTAATATCAAACAAATAAACCAGTTCATTTCCGGGTGCTTTTTGCAATTTCCCTGAAACATTGTCAAAATCGGCAACCGTTTTTGAATGTAGTTTGATTTTAATGGTTCCTTTATCCAAAGAAGAAACGATAGCCGCATGGTTATTCAGCATTTGGAATTCGCCGTCTTTTCCGGGAACGGTTACAGCATCAACTTCTCCTTCAAAAATTACGTGTTGTGGTGTTATGATATGTAATTTCATATTAATTTGTTTAAGGTTTAAGGTTTAAGGTTTAAAGTTTAAGGTTTTTTTCCCGGTAAAAAATTGCCTGCAATTTTTCAACTTTAAACCTTAGACTTTGAACTTTAAACAAAGTTTATGCATTCACTTCTGCCAACATTTTCTCTCCGTGCTCGATCACATCTTCGATGGTACCTTTCAGGTTAAATGCCGCTTCCGGATATTGATCCACTTCACCATCCATAATCATGTTAAATCCTTTGATGGTATCTTTGATGTCAACCAAAACTCCAGGGTTACCCGTAAACTGCTCGGCAACGTGGAAAGGCTGAGACAAGAAACGCTGAACACGTCTTGCGCGGTGTACAACTTGTTTGTCTTCTTCCGAAAGTTCCTCCATACCCAAGATGGCGATGATATCCTGAAGTGCTTTATAACGTTGTAAAATTTCTTTCACTCTTTGTGCACAATAATAATGCTCATCTCCCAAGATTTGAGGTGTCAAGATTCTTGAAGTTGAATCCAACGGGTCTACCGCCGGATAAATACCCAAAGACGCAATTTTACGAGACAATACCGTTGTGGCATCCAAATGCGCAAACGTCGTTGCAGGAGCCGGGTCAGTCAAGTCATCCGCAGGTACGTAAACCGCTTGTACGGAAGTAATGGAACCTCTTTTTGTCGATGTAATTCTTTCCTGCATCGCACCCATTTCGGTTGCTAAAGTCGGCTGATAGCCTACCGCAGATGGCATACGACCCAATAGTGCCGATACCTCAGAACCTGCCTGCGTAAAACGGAAGATGTTGTCAATGAAGAAAAGTACGTCACGACCTTGTCCTGAACCATCACCGTCACGGTAATATTCCGCCAAAGTCAAACCCGATAGAGCCACACGTGCACGTGCTCCCGGAGGTTCGTTCATCTGTCCGAAAACGAATGCAGCTTTTGATTCTTTCATTAATTCTTTATCAACTTTTGACAAATCCCATCCGCCTTCTTCCATGGAATGCATGAATTCGTCACCATATTTGATAATACCTGCTTCCAACATCTCACGAAGCAAGTCGTTTCCTTCACGGGTTCTTTCACCCACTCCGGCAAATACAGACAAACCACCGTGTCCTTTTGCGATATTGTTAATCAACTCCTGAATCAATACGGTTTTACCAACACCAGCACCCCCAAACAATCCGATTTTCCCTCCTTTTGCATAAGGTTCAATCAAATCGATTACTTTGATACCGGTAAATAAAACTTCGGATGAAGTTGATAAATCTTCAAATTTTGGAGCCGGACGGTGGATCGGAAGACCGTTTGTTCTATCCAGATTCCCCAATCCGTCAATGGCATCACCCACTACATTAAAAGTACGACCGTTTACCGCTTCGCCGATCGGCATAGTGATAGGTCCTCCCAATTCTCTTACCTCTTGTCCTCTTTGCAATCCGTCAGTAGAGTCCATCGCGATACAACGAACGGTATCTTCTCCGATGTGCTGCTCTACCTCCAAAACCAAAGAATCTTTTCCGGCTCTTGGGATTTCCAATGCGTCATAAATTTGTGGAAGACTTTCTGCGTTTTCAAAAACAACGTCGATTACCGGGCCGATAATCTGTGCAATTTTTCCTTTATGGTTTGCCATTTTATAAAGATTAAATGTTTTTCTTAAAATTTTGTGCAAATATAAGTCAATCAACTGATTCAATGCGAACGAATAATAAGATTTTTGTCATTATTTTCAACTTTGAGAATTAGCATGCGTTTACCGAATGATTTTACGGATTTTCAACCCGTTAGGAAATCTGTTCTTCTTTGTTTTTTATGTAAAAACTAACTTAATATTGACATCGAACGCTTAAATTTGCCGTCGATGAAAATTTTTGACCATATCGACCAATGTAAAAATCTGAAAAATCCCGTGCTGACGCTTGGGATGTTTGACGGAATCCACATAGGTCACCAAGCCCTCATCCGACAACTTAACGAAATCGCCAAACAAGAAAATGGCGAAAGCGTTTTGCTGACCTTCGAACCGCATCCCAGAGTGGTTTTGGGAAAAGGTGCCGATGACCTGATGCTGTTGACGACACTGGAAGAAAAAATTGATTTACTGGAAAAAGCAGGATTGGAAAATCTCATCCTCCACCCTTTTACGAGGGATTTTGCCGATTTAAGTGCGGAAGAATTTGTCAAAGAATTATTGGTAGGCGGAATTGGAATTCACACCATTCTGATCGGCTATGATCATCATTTCGGAAAAAACCGTCAGGGAAATTTTATACAATTGAACGAACTCTCGAAAAAATATGGTTTTCATTGCATCAAAATCGAAGAAGTAAAATCAGGGGAGAAACATATCAGTTCAACTCAAATCCGAAAGGCGCTTCTGGAAGGGAATTTGGATTTTGCGCATGATGGTTTAGGAAGAAATTATAAGATGAGCGGAAAAGTTGTGCATGGTGATAAAATCGGGCGGACACTTGGTTTTCCTACTGCCAATCTCGAAATCGAAAAATACAAATTGATACCCGGAAATGGCGTTTATGTGGTAAAAGTTCAATTGGGAGAGGAAATTTTCAAAGGGCTTTTGAGCATAGGTACACGTCCCACGGTTACAAATTCCAACGAAAAACGAGTGGAAGTTTATATGCTGGATTTTGACCAAAGTATTTATGGTGAAACTATTTCAGTTGAACTGTTGTATAAAATCAGGGACGATAAAAAATTTGATTCGGTAGAAGAATTGGTCAAACAAATGAATGCGGATAAAGAATTCGCAGAGCAATTTAAAATTTAACTCATGGGCATTTTTAATTGGTACAAAAAAGTGGTTTTTGAAAATTATGCAAATTTTACTGGCAGAGCTACAAGAAGTGAATACTGGTACTTCACACTTGTACATATATTGATTATCATCGTTTTAGCTATTCCGGCAATGATTGATATAATCACTAATCCTGATTTTGATATAGAGCCGGGAGTTCTGTTTTTTATTTCTCTCGGGTTAGTTATTCTGTATATGTTGGGCACATTTATTCCCCGGCTTGCCGTCACAGTCAGGCGTCTGCATGATTCGGGAAAGAGCGGATGGTATTATCTGCTTGCCTTTACGCCATATGTAGGAAATATAATCATCATTATTTTTATGTGTCTGGATTCCGATATTTTTACCAACAAATGGGGATCTAACCCACACGCTCCGGTCGATGAGATTAATGAAATAGGGAAATCACAACTTTAAATCGTTGACCTAAAATTTGGTTCGGGTTTTGCTGAAATGAATTTCACTATTCAATTTCACAATTATGAAAATCAAATTAATGACCAGTCTAATTGTTTGTTCTTTTTTCATTTTTTCCTGTTCCGACAAGAAAGACGAAGCGGTTTCAGACCCAATCATTACGGAATCTGATTCTGTCCAATATGAGGAAGAACCTGAAATCGAAAAATCACCACTCGCCAATATGGAATCCAATGCTACATTTCGGAATTGGATCAATCATTATAAATCAGAAGACGAATCTTTTTCCATGGGGAATTTCAATTTGGAGGAATCCAAAAAACTGGAAACACAATCCGGAAATGTGAAAGGGAATTTCGAACCGGAATTTGATAAAACCTATGAACCCTTTCTGATTTACAATCCCTCCAAAACTTTTTATCTGGACATCGACAGTTACAACTGGGATTTGGACGGAGAGGGTGTAGCGCAGTTTGAAGCCGATCAGGAAGTAAATCTGGTAAATCTGAAAGACAAAACGGTGAGTCGTGTGGCTTTTTTCGGGCCTTCTTATTGGGTAGATGATGCCTTTTGGGTGAGCGATTCGATTTTTATTTTGTTGCAAAATAATGATGAAAATATTCCGGAAATCACCACCTACAATTTAAAAGATAATTCTGTTTTTCTTTTCCGAAATGATGAACCGATTCAAAAAACGGATAGTTCTTATACGCAATCACGATTGAAGAAAAAGGGTGTGAAAATGGCACCTTGATCATTCTTGAAAGCCAATTTTGTGCTTTTTAAGGATTTTGTGAAACTTTTTTTCGTTTTTTTTCTTCTTCATATTTTCAAATAGAATCAAAATCATTTGTTCGGCATCGGTGCGATAAGGCGAATTTTGTTCGGCATAAATCAAATATGCTTTACAGGCATAGTCCAACGCTTTTTCATCCTCTAAAAGATCATAAGCATAAATATGTCCGATACCATAATAGACTTCCGGATTTCCCGGATGTACTTTTCCTAATTTTTCAAAGGCTTCGATTGCTTTTTTAAATTCCTTTTTATACTGATATGCAATGGCGATATTCTGCAAAGGCATCATCCCGTAAGGATCCAGTTCCAATGATTTATTGTATGCTTCGATGGCTTTGTCGTATTGATCCAAACGACGATACGCAATCCCTATGTTGTCCCAAGCAAAAGCAAAATTAGGATCAATTCTTAACGCTTCTTCATAATATTCAATCGCTCTTTCATGATTTCCGTCTTTGGCTTCCTGAGCTCCCAAACTATAATACCGCAAAGATTCCGGATCTTTTGAGACCGATTTTTCACTCTGCTTTTCGTTAGAAGCAATGACCAATTGGAGTCTTTCGCAATTGGTCATCAAATAGCGTTCGATTTCATAATAACCGTCTTTGTATTCTTGCGAATTTTTATTGGTATTTATCAGAATTTCAGTTGCTTCCTTTCCACTGACCACAAATGTAGAATCTGTGCTTTTTTGAGCTTCTTCCATAATTTCTTCAGCAGTCGGAAGTACTTCTTTTAGCTTTCTCCCAAGTTGGAGAGTTATCACCTGATTGTCTATGCACCTGCTTACCTCATCTATCACCAATTGTTTGGCCCTGTCATAAAGATCAACCGAATCTATACAGAGACAAGCATTATCGGAAAGCTCTTTCAGATAAGTATCCTCCTGCTCATCCTGAGCATATGAGAAATTGAAAAGAAAAAGTAGGAAAAGAAGTGTTGGTTTAATCATTTCATTACTTTTTAATCAGTTTCTGAACATTCATCTCTCCATTTTCCAGTTGAACTTTCAAAACATACACTCCTTTTGGCAGTTCCTGAATGTTGAGTCGATTTACAGCATCATATCTTCTCACAATTTTTCCTTCCATGGAAATCAATTGGATTTGTCTGATGGCTTTTTCTGATTGGATATTTACGATTCCAGAAGTTGGATTGGGATAAATCGTTACTTGAGATGCTTCTATAAAATCCTGAACAGCCATCATATCTTCATACGCCTCACCAAAATCCGGAATTCCATAACCCAGTTGGGTCGTTGGGTTTTGAAACAAATGACCTGATTCTCTTACTTTTTGACGCATCACCATAGGAACGGTTTCGGGAAATGCCTGAATGAAACAGGCCATTGCGCCCGCCATAATGGGTGAAGAAAAAGAAGTTCCGCTTCCTTCATCTATTTCACCATTGGGACGAATGATGGCCGCACCGGAACCCAGCGCATCTACATCTGGTTTGATTCTTCCGTCAAAAGTGGGTCCATAAGAAGAAAAGCTGGCTGCCTGACCATTGGCTCGCACAGCACCTATGGTAAATACATCCACACCATCTGCCGGTGCCGTGATAAAATGCCAGGGATCACTTCCTGAATTCCCGGCAGAATTTACGACCATAATGCCTTTTTCTGCTGCAATCTGCGCTCCTCTGGTAATAAAAGTTGTTTGTCCATCCATGTCTTCATAGGTATAATCATAACGCGGATCATCAAATTCATTGTATCCCAAAGAGGTGTTGATGACATCCACACCTATGCTGTCGGCTCTTTCTGCCGCTTCTATCCAGTTTACCTCTTCATCTGGTAATTCATGATCGGTATTTTCCGTGATAAACAAATAGAAATCTGCGTCGATGGCTGTTCCCACAAATTGATTTTCCAAATATCCGCCTATAGTTGATAGAACAACGGTTCCATGTGTTCCGCGTTCATAAAATTGTTCGTTATTATCGATAAAATTATAGCCACCTTTTATCTGGCCATTGTTTCGGATATAAGCAAATCCTTCTTCTGTGTTAACACCCGGAAAACCATTATCCAACACCGCAATCGTAATTCCATCACCTGTAAAACCAAGGTTGTGCAGATAGTCCAGATTCAACTGGGTAACTTGGGTTTCAGTAGCGCCATAAACAAAATCCAAAATACCGTCAGATCCTTGTGGAATTTCATTGGGTAAATTGAATTTATCGGCAATCGGTCCGTTATTGGAAGTCTTGAATTTATTCTGAACAAAAGTTTCGACTTCCGAAACAAAACCCAATGCCTCTGCTTGTGAAATCTGACCCGCAGTACACCAGGCAAAAACACCATTGAACCATTTAGAAACGGCTATCGGTTCTATTCCCAATGCTTCTATTTGGGTTACATAAGAAGTTTCGACTGGCACATCCTGCATATTGAGTTCGATGTTGTATTTTTCTCTTCTGTCCAGTGCTTTCTGAGAAAGCATCAAAATTGGATTATCAAAATAAGTTTGAGAAGATGGTTTGTCGGAGAATTTAATCAAAACCAAATCTTGTGAAAAAGAGAATCCGGTTAGGATTAAAAAAAATAAGATGATAAATTTTTTCATGTGTTATTTATTACTTGTTATCAATTGCCACATGGAATTCACCTTTTTGAAGTTCCGAATTTTTTCAGAAAAAACAAACCAGTTCATTTCATGTGTTAATTATTTGTAGCGTGCAAGTTAGACATTTTTCTAAAAAATTCTTCATAAAAAAACACCTCAAAATAGATTTATCTTGAGGTGTTCATTAAATCAATATAATTCAATTTTTTATACGACGCCTTGCGCTAACATGGCATCTGCTACTTTTACAAATCCGGCGATATTGGCACCTTTTACATAATCGATGTATCCATCTTCCTGTCTTCCATATTTGGCACAAGCTTCATGGATATCTCCCATGATTTTTGTAAGGATGCGGTCTACTTCTTCTGCTGACCATTCGATTCGCAAAGAATTCTGGGACATTTCCAAACCTGAAGTGGCCACTCCACCAGCGTTGGAAGCTTTTCCGGGAGAAAAAAGGACTTTATTTTTTTGGAACCATTCCATTGCGTCAGGTGTAGTTGGCATATTGGCACCCTCTACCACACATTGCACACCATTTTCTACCAGCATTTTGGCATCTTCCAAACGTAATTCATTTTGAGTGGCGCATGGCATGGCAATATCTACTTTTTGCATCCACGGGCTTTTTCCTTCAAAATAAGGAACGCCGTATTTTTCGGCATAAGGTTTTACAACGTCATTATTGGAAGCACGTAATTCCAACATATAATCGATTTTTTCACCGGAAATACCATCTTCATCATAAATATGACCGTCAGGACCGGAAAGGGTGACGACTTTCGCACCCAATTCGGAAGCTTTGGTAACTGCTCCCCAAGCCACATTTCCAAATCCGGAAACCGCAATTCTCTTTCCTTTTATTTCTTGTCCTTGTGTAGCTAACATAGCTTTCAGGAAATAGACAGCACCATAACCTGTTGCCTGGGGACGCAACAAAGATCCTCCCCAAGACATACCTTTTCCGGTAATAACTCCGGTAAATTCATTTTTTAACTTTTTATACATCCCAAACATATAACCGATTTCGCGGGCACCGACCCCTATATCACCAGCCGGGACGTCAGTATTGGGACCTACATGTCTGTACAATTCTTGCATAAATACATGACAAAAACGCATGATTTCTCCATCTGATTTTCCTCTCGGATCAAAATCAGAACCTCCTTTTGCGCCCCCCATAGGAAGCGTTGTCAATGCATTTTTAAACGTTTGCTCAAAAGCCAAAAATTTAAGAATACTCAAATTAACACTCGGATGAAAACGTAAACCCCCTTTATAGGGTCCGATAGCAGAATTCATCTGAATTCTATACCCTCGGTTGACCTGAATTTGTCCTTTATCATCTACCCAAGGCACACGAAATGTAATAGTTCTTTCAGGCTCGGTCATACGTAACAATAGGTTTTGACCATAATAAATATCTCTTTCTACAATGTATGGAAGAATGGTCTCTGCAACTTCCTTTACTGCTTGTAAAAATTCAGGCTCATGTGGATTTCTTCTTTCCACATCAGCCATAAAATCGTGAATGATATGCTCCATTTTGGCTTTTGTTTGTTTTCAACAAATTTATATTTTTCTCAAACTTTTCAAATGAAATTTTTTAGTTTTTTAACTTAAGCCGTAAATTTTTCCTGAAAAGGCCTGAATCACTCCTTTTAATTCCAAATTCAACAAGGTTGAACTGAGCTTAAAAACAGGGATTTGCAAGTCATTGGCCAATGCATCAATTTGCTGGTTCCCGTTTGATTTAAGAAATTCATATATCAATTTTTCATCGGGCTCCAACTCGATAAACAATTGAGTCTGAATCGGTCTGGGCTGGGATTTCATGTTAAAATACCCTAAAACATCTTCCGCATTTCTCACCATTATGGCTTGATTACTCTGTATCAACTCATTACAGCCCAAACTGAATTTATCCTGAATCCTGCCCGGAACTGCAAAAACTTCCCGGTTATAGGAATTGGCGTACTGCGCTGTCACCAGCGCACCGCCTCTTTTATCAGATTCCACAACCACCACAGCATCACAAAGTCCGGCTATGATCCGGTTTCGTAACACAAAGTTGATGGGTTCCGCATTGTGAAATGAAGAATATTCGGTAAGTAAAGCACCGTTTTTTTCTATTTCTTTTGCCTCTTTTTTATGAGCCGATGGTGAAATCCGGTTCAGCCCATGCGCCAAAACAGCCAGATTGGGTATGTTATTTTTGATACAATTTCTGTGCGCTTCTATATCGCAACCATAGGCCAATCCACTTACAAAACAGATATTTTGTCCGGCTAAATTTTCTATGAACTCTTCAATGAATTTTTTTCCGTAAGAAGTCATTTTCCTCGTTCCTACAATTCCGATATACAATTTGTTGTTCCAATTATAGTTTCCCTTTTTAAATAAAACCAAAGGAGAATCGGCGCAATTCTTTAATTTTTCGGGATATTCGGACGAATGAAAATCCAAAATTTCGATACCTTGTTTGACACAAAATTCCATTTCTTTATGTACCAGTTCCAATATTTCTCCCGATTGAAAATAAGGAATGAATTCTTTGCGGCCTCTGAATATTTCTTTTAATTCCTTTTCAGACAAATTCCAAAGCTCTTTTGGATCAATCGTTTTGATGATTTTACGTTGATTGACAGGACCCAATCCCGGAATATAGGTCAGAGCCATTTGATAAAGAAAGTCAGGGTTCATTTCTTAAATGTAGGAAAAGTTTATTAACAATTTATTTACCAAGCAGATTTTTCTCTTTTTGTTTTTGTAATTTTGGGTTATGAATTTGGAAAAATACATCTCATATTTATTGTACCGCCATGATTGTGTGGTCATTCCGGAATTTGGTGCCTTTATCGCCCAGAAATCAAATGCGGGTTATACGCCTGAAACTTCCGTTTTTTCGCCTCCTTCCAAAAAAATTGCTTTTAATCCGTCACTGACATTAAACGATGGATTATTGGCGCAGGAATTGTCGATATCTACAGGTATTTCTTTTGAAAAGGCAAAAGAAGAAATCGAAACAACTGTCCATTTCTGGAAAAGCCATCTGAACATAAATTCCACCTTGATTTTATCCGAATTGGGGAAATTTTCAAAAGATGAAACCGGACTTTTGCAGTTCGAGCCAAACGAAGAGAATTATCTCTTAGAGTCTTTTGGTTTGGAAAGCATTCGGGCGAAATATATTTTACCGGCTGAAAACAATCAGAGTTCTTCCACTGTTTGGTGGAAAGTGGCAGCTGTCGTTCCGATTTTAATCGGCGGATTTTTATATTTCGGTAAACCAAAACCTGTTACGGATTTTGTGAACCAACAATGGAGCGGATTTGTTTCTCCTGTTCTAAATCCTAATTTGGAAGCAGCCAAAGCCATAGCATCTCCTATCAAAACAGTGGAGACCGAAGCGATGAATTATAAAGAAGAAGTTTTGGCAGTGCATGATTATCAGGTTATCGCCGGTTCGTTCCGAAAAGCTGAAGAAGCTGATGAGCAGGTAGAAAAATTGCAGAAAAAAGGATTTACCACTGCAAAAATGACACAGAAAAAAGGAAACTATTTTTATGTGGCTTTTAAAACCTTTCCAACCAAAGAAGAAGCGTTGGAATATCGCAAGACGGTAAAAGAAGAATTCCCGGAAACCTGGGTTTTATCTTTGAAAGAATAAGGAACAATTTGTATATCGCATATTATTTAAAGACCTTTGCGCCGCAAAAGGTCTTTTTTTATGAATACAAAAATCAAAACACCGGCTGATTCGGCGGCGGTTCTCACTAACCTGGTTCTGCCCGGAGAAACCAATATGTTGAATAATTTATTTGGTGGTGAACTATTGGCACGCATGGACAGGATTTCTTCTATCGCCGCACGTCGCCATGCCGAAAGTTTTCAGGTCGTAACCGCCAGCGTGAACCATGTTTCATTCAATACACCGATTCCGCTGGGGAGTATCGTAAAGCTGGAAGCCAAAGTAACCCGCGCTTTTTCGAGTTCCATGGAAATTTATGTGGATGTCTGGATCGACGACCCTATTTCGCAAAAATTAATCAAAACCAATAATGGAATTTACACCTTTGTAGCCGTGGACGAAAACAATAAACCGGTTGCCGTTCCCCAGATAAAACCGGAAACACCGGAAGAAATTGAACGATTTGAGGCGGCTTTACGCCGTAAACAATTGAGCTTAATCCTTGCCGGAAAAATGCAACCCAAAGATGCACACGAGCTAAAAGCTTTGTTTATGGATTAAAACGTTTACCGCTTCCCTTTAAAAAACACCTTCACCAAGTCCGAACATTCATTTTCTAGTATACCAAATTGAATTTCAGTTTTGGGATGTAGTTTTAATCCGGCATTTTGAAAACCCCGTTTTTCATCGCGTGCACCTACAACTACTTTTCCTATCTGGCTCCAGTAGAGTGCTCCGGCACACATCACACATGGTTCAAGCGTAACATAAAGCGTACATTCGGGCAGGTATTTCCCACCGAGATAATTCGAAGCCGATGTAATCGCCTGCATTTCAGCATGAGCAGTCACATCGGTCAGTGTTTCCGTGAGGTTATGACCTTTGGCGATGATTTTATTTTTAGAAACGATGACGGCTCCAATTGGAACTTCATCTCTTTCAAAAGCAGCAAAAGCTTCATCGAGTGCTTTGCGCATAAAATAGGCATCTGAAAATAATTCTTCCATCGGATAAACTTAGTGAAAATCCTAAATTTGATGAAAAGACAAGAAGCTTAAACCTTTTATTTCATAAAACTGTAAATGGAAATCCCGTAAAGTTTAGTTGTGAGATTTTTAGAAATCGTTCTATATATAAGAAACTGTCTAAAAATATTTTGAATGAACTTCCCAAAGGGGAGGAAACTCCGCTCCCCTTAGGAAGAGCCGGGAATGGGCTTATTTTACATTAAATACCAATTTGTTTTCTCCCTCTTTTTCAGGAAAATAGTCGATGAGAACCACGCTGTTGTCATGCACATTTCCTTTCAGGATTTCTTTTGACAATTCGTTTAAAACATCTTGCTGCACCACACGTTTCAGTGGTCTTGCGCCGAATTGCGGATCATAACCCTTGTTTGAAATGTATTCCAGCGCTTCATCTGTTATATCCAGAGTAATGTCTCGTTTTGCCAGTTTTTTGGCCAAATCGTCAATCTGGATTTTTACAATTCCTGAAATCTGACTGTTACTTAACGGTTTGAACAAAATGATTTCGTCAATACGGTTCAAAAATTCCGGGCGGAAATTTCTTTTTAATTCTTCAAAAACTTCTGTTTTGGTTTTATCATAAATCTCCCAAACATTCTCGGAATTGACATTTTCAAAATTCTCCAGAATAATCGGCGAACCGAAATTCGAAGTCATGATGATGATGGTGTTTTTGAAATTCACGACACGCCCTTTGTTGTCTGTTAGCCTTCCGTCATCCAAAACCTGCAACAAAATATTGAAAACATCAGGATGCGCCTTCTCAACTTCGTCCAAAAGCACTACTGAATAAGGTCTTCTGCGCACGGCTTCGGTTAACTGCCCTCCTTCGTCATATCCCACATAGCCTGGAGGCGCACCGACCAAACGGCTTACCGAATGCCTTTCCTGGTATTCGCTCATATCGATTCGCGTCATGGAATTCTCATCGTCAAACAGAAACTCAGCCAAAGCTTTTGCCAGCTCGGTTTTTCCGACTCCGGTTGGACCGAGGAACATAAAAGAGCCGATGGGTCTTTCTTCATCGCTCAATCCGGCACGGCTTCTGCGAATCGCATCTGAAACCGCCTGAATGGCTTCTTCTTGTCCAATGACACGTTTGTGCAATTCATCTTCCAAATGCAATAATTTTTCACGTTCACTCTGCATCATTTTATTCACCGGAATTCCCGTCCATTTGGAAACAACTTCGGCAATATCTTCCGCATCCACAGCTTCTTTTACCAGTTTGTTCTGGCCTTCTTCCGCAATTTGTCTTTCTAAGTCCTGAAGATTTTCTTCTTCTTGCTTCAAAGACTCATAACGGATTCGGGCAACGGTTTCATAATCTCCGGCACGCTCGGCCTGTTCGGCCTGAATTTTTAATTCGTCAATTTTCTTTTTGGCTTCCTGCACTTGGTCAGCTTTGCCTTTTTCTTCCAGCCATTTGGCATTTAATTCGGTTCTTTGTTCTTGCAGATTGGCTAATTCTTCTTTCAGTAAATTCAATTTCTTATCATCACCTTCTTTTTTAATTGCTTGAATCTCAATTTCCAGCTGAATGATTTTCCGGTCAATGACGTCCAATTCTTCAGGTTTGGAATTCATTTCCATACGCAATTTCGAAGCCGCTTCGTCCATCAGGTCAATGGCTTTATCCGGTAAAAACCGATCAGAAATATAACGGGTCGAAAGTTGGACTGATGCAATAATCGCTTCGTCTTTGATTCGGATTTTATGGTGAACTTCATATTTTTCCTTGATTCCCCGTAAAATGGAAATTGCAGATTCCTCATCCGGTTCTTCTACCATCACTTTCTGGAAACGGCGTTCGAGTGCTTTGTCTTTCTCGAAATATTTCTGGTATTCGTTCAAAGTCGTCGCACCGATGGCTCTTAATTCACCACGTGCCAATGCTGGTTTCAGGATATTGGCCGCATCCATAGCTCCCTCTCCGCCACCTCCGGCTCCCACCAAAGTGTGGATCTCGTCAATGAACAAAATGATATCGCCATTCGAATCGGTAACTTCCTTAACTACCGATTTCAATCGCTCTTCGAATTCTCCTTTGTATTTGGCTCCGGCGACAAGCGCGCCCATGTCAAGCGAAAATACTTTTTTATTGAACAAATTCTCCGGTACGTCTCCACTGACAATCCGGTGTGCGATCCCTTCCGCAATTGCTGTTTTTCCGACTCCTGGCTCGCCGATTAAAATTGGATTATTCTTTGTTCTACGGGATAAAATTTGCAAAACCCGACGGATTTCATCGTCGCGTCCGATGACCGGATCCAATTTTCCCTCATACGCCAATTCGGTTAGGTTTTTGGCGTATTTGTTCAGCGAATTATAATTGTCTTCCGCATTTTCGGACGTGATGCGTTGTCCTTTTCTTAACTCTTTAATTACCTCGATAGATCCATCGTATGTCAATCCCTGGTCTTTCAGCAATTGTGAAATATTGGAATTGTTTTTCAAAATCCCCAAAAGCAAATGCTCCAAGCTGATGAACTCATCTTTCATCTTTTTGGCCTCATCCATTGCCGTGACTAGAATTTTATTCGTTTCATTGGAAATATGATTTCCTGAACCACCTGAAACTTTCGGATAACGTGAAATTATGTCAGACAATTCAGTCGTGATGTGCTGGATATTTCCACTTTGTTTTTCGATGATAAAGTCCAAAACGTCCTGTTCAGTCTCCATCATTCCTTTGAGCAAATGCCCGGGCTCTATCGCCTGGTTTCCATTACCCACCGCAATTTGTTGAGCTTTTTGAATAGCTTCTCTTGATTTGATTGTATATTGATTAAAATCCATATTCTGTTTAATTTCTCAAGTTAAAGCAAAATTAAATCCGAATGGGTTTTTATGACAAAATGTCTGATTTTAAACTTTCCCAAAGTTCGAAACTTTGGAAAAGTTTTCGTCGGGATGGCAAGATTAGCTTCGCTGATCCAGAGTTGGGAATGATTCAAAAAGAAAAGATCGCTTCGCTTTATTTTTTATTCGAATCAATTGCCCGAAAGCAAGCTTTCTCCCATTATTTCAAATAAAAAATCCATCTTGACAGATGGATCTTTTCTTTTTGTCGGGATGACAAGATTCGAACTTGCGACCCCCGGCACCCCATGCCGATACGCTACCAGACTGCGCTACATCCCGAAATCAGGGCAAATATAGGAAAATAGTGATTAGTAATTGGTGAATCGTAATTAGAAAACTATTGATAAATCACTAAGTTCTAATTACTAAATTTGCTTTAAATCATTATTGAATTATGCCTTTAGAAAAAATAAATCCGACACAAACCCAAGCCTGGTCAAAACTGGACAATCATTTCGTGGAAATAGAACCAAAATCATTGCGATCTCTATTTGAGAATGATGACAAACGATTTGATAAATTCCATCTGAAATTCAACGAAATTCTTTTCGATTATTCGAAAAACCGGATGGACGAGGAAACGATGAAATTGCTTTTCGAGTTGGCGAACGAATGCGAACTGAAAGATGCCATCGAAAAACAATTTGCGGGAGACTTCATCAACAAAACCGAAAACCGCGCGGTTTTACATACCGCTCTTCGAAACCGCGATAATCAACCCGTTTTTGTAGATGGAAAAGATGTGATGCCGGAAGTCAATGCCGTTTTGGAGCAGATGAAAAATTTCTCCGAAAAAGTTATTTCAGGTGAATGGAAAGGTTTTTCCGGAAAGGAAATTACCGATGTCGTCAACATCGGAATCGGTGGTTCGGATTTAGGACCGGTGATGGTTTGTGAAGCTTTAAAACATTATAAAACGAGATTGAATTTGTATTTCGTTTCCAACGTGGACGGAACGCATATCGCAGAAACTTTCAAAAAAATCAATCCTGAGACGACTTTGTTTATCATCGCTTCCAAAACCTTTACCACACAGGAAACCATGACGAATGCACATTCAGCACGAAATTGGTTTTTGGAGTCAGGTTCAAAGGAAACCGATGTTGCCAAGCATTTTGTGGCGCTTTCCACCAACAAAACCGAAGTGGAAAAATTCGGAATTGATGCTGAAAATATGTTCCAATTCTGGGATTGGGTCGGAGGACGATATTCGCTTTGGAGCGCCATTGGGTTGAGCATTTGCCTGGCGATCGGATTTGATAATTTTGAAGATTTATTGGAAGGAGCATTTGCTATGGACAATCATTTCAAAACAGAAGATTTCGAAGAAAACATTCCTGTAATTCTGGCTCTCTTGGGGATTTGGTACAATAATTTTTTCGGAGCGGAAAGCGTAGCGATTTTGCCTTATGAACAATATCTTTCCCGCTTTGCTGCCTATTTCCAGCAGGGCGATATGGAAAGCAACGGAAAATATGTGGATCGAAATGGAGAAATTGTAGATTACCAAACCGGCCCTATCATCTGGGGCGAACCGGGAACAAATGGTCAGCACGCTTTCTATCAATTAATTCATCAGGGGACGAAAATGATTCCTTGTGATTTCATTGCCGGAGCAAATTCGCTGAATCCGATTGGTGACCATCACGCAAAACTATTATCGAACTTTTTTGCGCAAACCGAAGCCTTGGCATTTGGGAAAACGGAAAACGAAGTGTCGGAAGAATTAAAAAAACAAGGAAAATCACCAGAAGAAATCGAATTTCTAAAGCCTTTTAAAATATTTGAAGGCGATCGCCCTACGAATTCTATTCTTTATAACGTTTTAACACCCAAAACATTGGGGAGTTTAGTAGCGATGTACGAACACAAAATTTTTGTGCAGGGCGTAATTTGGAACATTTTTAGCTATGACCAATGGGGCGTGGAATTGGGGAAACAATTGGCCAATAAAATTCTGCCTGAATTGGAAAATGATAAAGAAATAAATTCACATGACTCATCAACAAATGGATTAATCAATGCTTATAAAGAACTGCGTCATAAAAATTAGTTTTTTATTGCTGTTTTTGGCAAATGTTTTATCGGCTCAATTCCGGACAACAGATTTCCGGTTGCTGGGAAAAGTTGAAAGTTTGCAGTCCGTCACAAAATCTTATTCAAATCTCAATCAAACAAAGGTTTCGGGTTTTTTGGACAGCGAACAATTTGATTCGGTTTATTTAAAATTTGACAGGAGAAGAAATCTAATTCTAAACGAAAATTATTTAGACTACAGAGGAAAATTGGGACTTTTTGACCGAACCGTTTTCCAGATTAACCCGTCCAATCAATTGGAAAAACTGGAAACGACTTTGATTCAAAACGGAGAAGAACCAAGAAAAATTTCGCAGCGAAAAAATTTCTACTATATAAAAAATCAATTGGTAAGAACAGATGAATTCAATTCGGGAAGGACTTCAGATCAATTTTGGGTCATGAATGCTTCGTATAAGAACGGTGAGATTTCAAAAAAGGTTTTCTGGATGGAGGATGAAATCTTTTCAGTGGATCAATTGGAATATGATGAAAAAGACCTTTTACGCTCGGAAACCAATTTTCACAACAATGGAAGCAAAGGAAAAACGATAAAATATGAGTATGCAAACGGTGATTTGTTAAAAAAAATCTCAGAATTGGGCAATGAAACGACAATCGATACGTTTACATACGATAAAGGCCGTTTGAGTCAGATCGAATCAGCAGAGAAAAATGGAAAAATCCTGCGGATCGAATCTTATGATGAAAACGGTTTACTCTCAGAACTGAAAAGGTTCAACCATAAGACTCAAAAGTTCGATTTATATCGATTTGAATTTGAAATGGATAGTGAAAATAATTGGACCAAATGTATGATTTCACAAAATCAAACCCCCATTTATAGCATTCAAAGAAAAATTAAATATTTTAATAATTGAGTTTATGGAAACAAATGAGACCCAGACAAATTACGAACAACAACCTACACAACCTTCAAAAACAAAGGAATATATCATAATTGGCGTTTTGGCAGCCTTGCTGCTCGGAAGCTTGGGTTATAATTATTATCAGCATTCCCAAAACAAAGCGGAAACTGATTTACTGGCAATAGATTTAAAAGACACAGAAAAGGCAAAAGTGATGCTGCAGAATCAATTGGATTCATTGACAGAAGAATTTGAACAATCCAAACTAGATTTAAGCATTAAAGATTCTTTACTGTCCAAACGGGATGTCGAAATATTTGATAAACAAAAAGAGATTCAGAACATCTTAAATAAAAACAATGTTTCTGAAGATGAGTTGAAACAAGCCAGACGTATGATTAATGCTCTGAATGCCGACATCGCAAGATTCAAACAGGAAATTGCGGTATTGCAGGAAAAGAACGATTCCTTGTTGGTCGTAAATGACACATTGCGTTATAACTCTTTCAAATTGGGTGAAAAAGCACACAATGAAAAAGCAAAAGCAGAAGCCACAGAGAAAAAAATGCGTTCGACTTTCTCCGTTTCCAACTACCAGATCAAAGGATTACGTGTGAGAAACAGTGGAAAAGAAGTGGAAACCAATAAAGCAAAACGAATCGACAAAATGCGTGTAAGTTTTGATTTAGATCCGAACGAATATGCCGCAAGCGGAGAACAGGAAATTTACATTGCGATTTATAAACCGGATGGAACGCTCGGAAAATTTAAAGATGCTTCTTTCGGCGAACTGGAAACCTGGTCGCTTGGAAAAGTTCAGTATTCGGACAAAGTAGCTTTTGACTATACGAAAGGATCCACCCAAAACGTTACATTTGACTGGGAAGATTACGAATTCCCCAAAGGAAACTACAAAATAGATCTATATCAGAACGGATTAAAAATTGGTCAGAAGTCTGTAGAATTGAGATAGAACATTGGTTGATAAGAAAATCAACAGAATGTTAAAATTATTATAAAACCGTGCTTACCGCACGGTTTTTGTTTTTCTGAAATTATCTAATTAAAATTTAAATTATGGAAACAAATGAGAAAAAACCCTGGATAAACAATATGATTGACAGTAAAATGAGGATTTTGATGTCAATCCGTAATTTTGAACAAGATTTTTTAGCGCACTCAAAAAAAATCAAATTGTATTCAGACGAATTGACTTCCAATTATGAAAAAGCAGTTGATTATCTAAACCGGTATGCAGATCATGAGTTTAAAAAACAATGGGATGAACTGTTAAATGAAACTTATGTTCACGCCAATCAAATGAACCAACAATTCACACTGATAGGCAATGATTTTAGTTTGGTTGAGAAGCATGCCGAACTGATCAAAATTTTTGATGAGCATAAAAATGTTTTGTACATGACTTCTAAAAAATTGGAAGATATAGGTTTTCAAGCTCTTCCCGAATCAAAGCATGAAGAATGGCAAACCCAATTCGTAGTGATGGAGAGTAGTTTCAAACCAAAAGTTGAAAATGAAATCAGTGCGGATAAATTCATTCTCGATTTCATAAGTCGTTATGATAAAGGTGAACAGGAAAAAGCATTGAAAATCATTTCAAATAATGTAGATGAGAATGTAGATTGGTCTGACCCGAAACAATATGAAGCGCAATACATAAAAGCCATTTCGGAGTTTCAACGCGAATTCAAACCGCAAAATCTTTGGGATTCATTTATGGAATTATTGGCCGGTGGTGTCCATCCTTCACCTTCTGAACGTGTGATGTTGGAAAAATGGGCAGATGGCGAACAAAAATCCAGAGAAGATATGTAAATCATTTGGGAAGTGGCAATGCGTAAATCTTTTCCCAATTTTTCCCGGTGACTAACAGATTATCATCTTTTTGGGCAATTCCGTTCAGGACATCGTCAGAACCTTTGGTTTCGGAAAGCGCAGTCAAATCATAATATTGTTCCACTGCACCGGAGTTGGGATTGATAACCAGGATAAAATTGGTCGTCCAGACATTGGCAAAAATTTTTCCTTTTATATATTCCAATTCGTTTAGATAAGTATAAACCGACTGATAACCTGCCACTTGTATTTTTCGTTGCAATTGAAACTTCGAATCAAAAAAATACAAATTCTGGGTGCCGTCAGAAACGATTAATTCTTTACCATCGGTGGTCATTCCCCAACCTTCTTTTACCAAGGATGGCAATGGGATTTCTTCCAGCAAAGCATGGGTTTTAACATCAAAAACGAGCACTTTTCTTTCTCTGTATGTCAGTTGAAACAGTTTTCCGTCGAGGATGGAAATCCCTTCTGAAAAAATTTTTGCATCTTGTTTTACTTCTTCTATATATTGGACAGAACCGGGCGAATAACTGACCCATTTTGATTTTCCATATTGCCCCGAACTTTCATAAATCCTGTTATCATGAAAGAAAAAGCCTTCGGTAAAAAGTTCTTTGGGGTGAGGATATTCTTTCAAAATCTCATAGGGAATGGAAGTTTCTTTGGTCGAATTTAAAATGGGAACTTTTGTTTCTCCCGTGATAAATTCCTCTCCCAGATATACTTTTATTTTCAGGTCATTTACGCCCAATTTCGTGTTGGTTGCATCCATCACCGTATGGTTTGGGAAAGGTTTTCCGTTGAGGGTCAATTCTACAGAATCCACCAAATCCTGATTTTTAAAGAAATAAACATTTAAGCTATCGCCCAACCGCAATCCGTTGTGTTGTATTTCATAAAAATTCGATTGTAAGTCGGACAGGCTTTCCACTTCATTTTTACAAGAAACAATCAAAAATAGAATTAGAATTCCAATTATTTTTTTCATTTTAATTTTCATTTGAAGCCCAACCAACAGACCATTTTGCCAACAAATCTACCCATGCATCAGAATCGTTCAGACAAGGCAGGTATTTATATTTTTCACCACCACTTTCCAGAAATAACTCTTCGTAGCCCATCGCGATTTCTTCCAGCGTTTCTAAACAATCCGACACAAAAGCCGGCGCCACGATCGCTATATTTTTTACGCCTTCTGCCGGAAAATCCTTCAAAACAAAATCAGTATAGGGTTTTATCCATGGATCTTTTCCCAGTCTTGACTGAAAGGAAACCATCACTTTTTCTTCCGGTAAATTTAATTCATTTCTGACCAATTCGGTGGTTTCATAACATTGATCCCGATAGGTTTTGATGTTGGAATCCGTATGTTTTTTCCCGATTTCAACGGCTTTCCGGTCATGTCGTTCGGGGATTCCGTGATACGAAAACAACAATTTATCAAAACTTTCAGGTAATTGATTTTGAATATGCTCCGAAAGAACTTTGATATAATCCGGACGGTTATAAAATGAATTCAGGAAAGTTAGGTTTGCATCTTTAAAATATTTTTTCTGAACTTCTTTGGTTTTATCAACCACCGACCAAGTCGAACTCATCGTATATTGCGGATAAAGCGGAATCACGAGGATTTCCTTTACGCCTTTTTCATAGAGTTCCTGCATTGCCGAACGGATAGAAGGATTCTGATAACGCATCCCCAAAGCAACCGGGATGTCTAATTTTTCCTGTAATTTTTTCTGCACTTTTTTTGAAATGATGATCAAAGGCGAACCTTCTTCCCACCAGATTTTTTTATACGCTTCTGCCGAAGCGGCAGGACGTTTGGGCAGAATAGCGAATTCTACAACAGATTTACGGATGAGCCAGGGAGAATCCAAAACCATAGGATCCATCAGGAATTCGCGTAGGTATTTTCTTACATCTTCTACTTCTGTCGAATCAGGCGATCCTAAATTGATTAACAATACTCCTTTTTTCATTCGTCCGCAAAATTTACTGCAAAAGTACGGGAACTTGCACAAAGTCGCCAAACAACCTGAAAAGAGAATTTGTATATTTGTATCTTTAGTTCAACGAAAGATGCTTACCCAAACCCAGATAGACATCATCATCGATGCGATGAGACCTTTTAATCCTACAAAAATCGGGGTTTTCGGGTCGTTTGCACGTGGAGAAGCTACGGAAAAAAGCGATATAGATATTTTGTATTCTTTCGGCTCTCGTTATAGTCTTTTCGATTTAGTCGGATTACAAATCAAATTGCAGGAAGCACTCAATAAAGAAGTTGATTTAGTTGAATTTACAGCTATTCATCCTAAATTGAAACCACATATTTTATCTGATGTAAAAATCGTTTATGGAAAATAAGGAAAGAGATTTATTCAGGTTAGAGCATATAGCAGAGTGTGCTGTAAAAATCGAAATTATCGTCAGTCAATTAGAAAGTTACGAAAACTTTTCGGCGAAATGGATTGAACAAGATGCACTAATCCGAAACTTTGAAATCATAGGTGAAGCGACAAAAAACATCTCAGATTTTACTACTCAAAAATTCCCTGAAATTGAATGGCATAAATTGAAGGGAATGCGAAACTTAATTGCACACGAATATTTCGGAATTCGTTTGGAAACTATTTGGGACACTGCCGTAAATGATATTCCCGTTTTAAAAGAACAAATTCAAAAAATCATCCAGACTATTCAATAAATGTCCGACATCCTCAATCCCGACCGCGATAATTTTTCCGAAGAAGAATTAAAAATAGAAGAGCAATTCCGTCCGCAGAGTTTCAACGACTTTACGGGGCAGATGCACATTCTCGACAATCTCGAAATCTTTGTAAAAGCTGCGAAATTACGAGGCGAAGCTCTCGACCATGTTTTGCTGCATGGCCCTCCGGGACTGGGAAAAACCACATTGGCACATATCATCGCCAACGAACTCGGCGTTGGGATCAAAATTACTTCCGGCCCGGTTCTGGACAAACCCGGAGATTTAGCGGGATTGCTGACGAATCTGGAAGAAAACGACGTTCTGTTCATCGATGAAATCCACCGAATGTCGCCTGTGATTGAAGAATATCTGTATTCGGCAATGGAGGATTATAAAATCGACATCATGATCGAATCCGGCCCCAATGCCCGTTCGGTTCAGATAGGATTGAATCCCTTTACGTTGATCGGAGCCACGACACGTTCCGGACTTTTGACCGCTCCGCTGCGGGCGAGATTTGGAATTAACTTCAGATTTGAATATTACCATCAGGAATTATTAAGTACAATCATCCAAAGAAGTTCAAGAATTTTAGGAACTCAAATTGACGAAGAAGCCGCCATTGAAATTGCAGGCAGAAGCCGTGGGACGCCAAGGATTGCCAATGCTTTGCTTCGTCGCACAAGAGATTTTGCACAGATAAAAGGTTCCGGGAAGATTGACCATAAAATTGCAGAATTTAGCTTATCGGCTTTGAAAGTGGATCAAAATGGATTGGACGAAATGGACAATAAAATTCTTTCTACCATCATCGATAAATTCAAAGGTGGGCCGGTTGGAATTTCTACCATTGCAACTGCAGTTGGTGAAAACATCGGGACTTTGGAAGAGGTTTATGAGCCGTATCTGATTCAGGAAGGTTATCTGATGCGCACGCCGCGCGGACGGGAAGCAACTGAAAAAGCATATAAACATTTGGGGAAAATCAAAACGAGTTCGCAGGGAGGGTTGTTTGATTAAATAGCCCAAAAAGGATTTCAAACCCTGTTTAGGCTTAAATTGAAATATTCAACCTCCAAGGTTAATTTTCAGTGCGAATATAACCTTGGAGATTTTTATTTGCCCGCTTAGAAACTTTGACAGAGTTCAGTACTTTGTCAAAGTTGAGTTTCTGCCAAGTTGTCATTTTAAAATAATTAATCATTTCAAAATGTCAGAATCGGCGTATTGGCACATTTTTCGACATAGAAAGAGCAATTAATTTTCAAATAAAAATTTAGAAATATGTCAGAAATTACAATTAAGCCGTTGGCAGACAGAGTTGTTGTCTTACCTGCTCCTGCCGAAACGCAGACAGCTTCCGGTATCATCATTCCGGACACCGCAAAAGAGAAACCACAACAAGGAACAGTTGTAGCTGTTGGTGGAGGTAAAGTTGACGAACCCATGACCGTAAAAGTAGGAGACAATGTCCTTTATGGAAAATATTCCGGAACGGAGTTGAAATGGGAAGGAAAGGATTACCTGATCATGAGAGAATCCGATATTTTGGCAATCGTATAATTTTAGTTTCAGGCTTCAGGCTTCAGGTTTCACGTTCAAGGTTTCCTGTCCTGAATTCAACTTTAAACTTTGAACATTAAACTTTAAACAAAAAGAAAAAAATGGCAAAAGAAATAAAATTTGATGTAGAATCAAGGGACGCTCTGAAAAGAGGTGTCGATGCATTGGCAAATGCTGTAAAAGTAACATTGGGACCAAAAGGTCGTAACGTAGTATTGGAAAAATCATTCGGAGCGCCACATGTGACAAAAGACGGTGTTTCGGTAGCAAAAGAAATTGAACTGGCTGACCCGATTGAAAATCTGGGCGCACAAATGGTAAAAGAAGTAGCTTCCAAAACCAATGACGTAGCCGGAGACGGAACAACAACTGCAACAGTTTTGGCACAGGCAATCGTACGTGAAGGTTTGAAAAATGTAGCGGCAGGCGCCAATCCGATGGATTTGAAAAGAGGAATTGATAAAGCGGTTACAGCCGTTGTTGCCAATTTAAAAAAACAATCACAAGAAGTAGGCGACAGTTCAGATAAAATCAAACAAGTAGCTTCTATCTCGGCTAACAACGATGATACCATCGGCTCTTTGATTGCAGAAGCATTTGCAAAAGTCGGAAAAGAAGGTGTGATTACCGTAGAAGAAGCAAAAGGAACCGATACTACCGTTGATGTGGTAGAGGGTATGCAGTTCGACAGAGGATACCAATCGCCTTATTTCGTAACCAATCCTGACAAAATGGTAGCGGAATTGGAGAACCCTTATATCTTATTGTACGACAAAAAAATCTCCAATTTACAGGACATTCTTCCGGTACTGGAACCGGTTGCACAATCAGGCCGTCCATTGTTGATCATTTCGGAAGAAGTAGAAGGACAGGCTTTGGCAACATTGGTAGTAAACCGATTGAGAGGTTCTTTGAAAATTGCTGCTGTAAAAGCACCGGGATTTGGTGACAGAAGAAAAGCCATGTTGGAAGACATCGCGATTTTGACTGGAGGGACTGTGATTTCAGAAGAAAGAGGATATTCTTTGGAAAATGCAACTTTGGATATGTTGGGAGCAGCAGAAAAAGTTCAGATTGACAAAGACAATACAACCATCGTAAACGGAAAAGGCGATGACAAACAGATCAAAGCCCGTGTAAACGAAATCAAAGCACAAGTTGAATCCACAACTTCCGACTACGACAAAGAGAAATTGCAGGAGCGTTTGGCAAAATTGGCCGGAGGTGTTGCAGTTCTTTATGTAGGAGCGGCTTCTGAAGTAGAAATGAAAGAGAAAAAAGACCGTATAGACGATGCGCTTCATGCGACCAGAGCAGCGGTCGAAGAAGGAATTGTTCCGGGTGGAGGTGTTGCTTATGTACGTGCGTTGAGTGCTTTGGAGAAATTGAAAGGAGATAATGCAGACGAAACGACCGGAATCAGCATCGTAAGACGTGCGATTGAAGAACCGTTGCGCCAAATAGTTATCAATGCAGGCGGAGAGGGTTCAGTTGTAGTAGCCAAAGTAAAAGAAGGAAAATCTGATTTCGGATACAATGCAAAAAACGATACGTATGAAAATATGTACGAAGCCGGAATCATCGACCCGACTAAAGTTACACGTATCGCACTTGAAAACGCGGCTTCCGTTTCCGGAATGTTGATCACAACCGAAGCGGTTATCACCGAAGTCAAAAAAGATGAACCGGCTATGCCTCCTATGGGTGGCGGAATGCCGGGGATGATGTAATAAATTACGGTGATTTCGAGAACCTCAGTCACCATAATTTAAAAATAGAAGCGGGCAGAAATGTCCGCTTTTTTTGTTTTAATCTCCATTGTTAAACCCAAACTTACTATTCATAAATTCTTACTAGAACATCTGAATTCTTCAAAGCAATTTTGATAAAATTTAAATTCAAAAAACATGAAAACTTTTATTTTATCATTAGTCGTTTTATTCTCGGCAAATTTATTGGCGCAGGATATAAATGCAGAAATTATGTCGGGCGGCATCCAACGGAGTTTCATTATCCATTTTCCAAATGGGCAGGTAAAACCTGATTTGCCAGTGGTTCTTATTCTCCATGGTGATAGTGGAACCGGACAAGGAATTAAGGGATATTCGGGGTTTGACTCCGTATCAGATACAGAAAACTTTATAGCGGTTTATCCGGATTCAACTAACCAACTCGGAAACGGAATCTGGAACAAGGAAGTCAATGACAACCCAAATGACGGCCCGGATGATGTTTTGTTTATTTCAGATATAATTGACTATATGTGCGAAACTTATGGAATTAATCTAAACAAAGTATATGCAACGGGACATTCGGGAGGAGCATATATGTCATATCATCTTGCAGTTGCCTTGCCCGACAAAATTGCGGCAATAGCACCGGTTGCAGGAAACATGTATGGGGACAATGATTTTATTTCTAATTATCTAACAGGAGGAAGTTTTGTGAAAATCCCGATTTACCATTTACACGGTGACAATGATAATACGGTATCTTATCCGGATCCCAATCACCAGCCCGATGATTGGGGAGAATGGCCATTGAACGGTTTTTCTTATCCAACCTGCGGAGCAGCTACTTACAATTTGGCAAATGTAACAGATTTAGCTCCCGCTGTTAAAAGAATCCCCTTTTGTGAGAACAATGCTGATTCAAAAGAAATTTTACTGATCCGTATTATCGGAGGAGGCCATGGATGGCCGAATGTTGCTGGATATAATACCTCACAAGCGATTTGGCTTTTTTTTGATAATTATCAATTAAATATCAATGAAAATTGTCAAATGTCAGTTGAGGATTTGTCGGCAGCAGAAGTGAGTGTATATCCAAATCCTGTTGAGAATGTATTAAATCTACAATCTGAATCACTGATTCAATCAGTCCAAATTATGGATTTGAATGGTAAAATCATCATTGAAAAACAGATAACAGGCCAATCAAAGATTGAACTTCCTGTCAATTCGTTGTCCCAAGGAATTTACATCCTTAGAATTCAATGTGCTGATAAACATATTTTTACGCAAAAAATTATCAAGAAATAAATGGTATAAATAAAAAACAGTACAAACAACAATGTTTGTACTGTTTAAAATAAATTTTTATTTGTTTAATCCTGTATCATTTTTTCAGGACGTTACAGATTTATTGAATGGTAAAATTGTCCAGATACAAATCATAAGGCACATCTTTACCTACTTTTAAAGCAAATAAATCATTACTTGTATTGGAGTTTGTATTCAAATCCGTAATACCGGAAAGATCAAGCGTGATTTCCACCCATTCGCCACCTGTATTAATTACACCTGTGTATTGGTTACTGGCTTCTGCAACGATTGTTTTGTCACCCGTAACATCGCCAAGGTTAAATCGGTAATAATCACCATCGGTTTTATAAAGATTGATGGAAATAGATTTGGAGGAAGTTCCTTTTACATAAAATTTCACGGTGCTGTATGTAGAAGGTAGTTCTGAATGAGCTAATGTCGTAAACACATAATCATTGGCAGCTGTAGAAGCCATGTTGATCCTTAAAGCAGCAGATCCGTTTATACCGTTTCCTGCACTTTGCGTAGCATAATCTTTGATTCCGAAATTGTTTAATCCGTCAAGGAAAGTATCCCAGTTTTCAAAATCTGCTCCCGGGAACAAAAATCCGTCTCCCAATTCAGGCTCTTCATCTCCCGGATCTTCTCCACCTCCGTTTTCACAGTCCGGTACATCTGTATCGATGATTCTGATATCGTCTATCTGCATGGTTGTCGTAACTCCGCCGGAAGTACCTTCATAAAGAAATACGATATGTCCGTTTCCAGATAAACTTGCTAAGCTAAACTCTCCGGACTCAATGAAATTCTCTCCGTATCCGCTCGTATTTCCTGAAGAAATGGTAAAGCTTGAGGTGATGTCGGTCAGTGTTGCTGTGTTGATATCGCCACTGTAATTGTTTGTATAATACACTTTCAGCACGTTTCCGTTGTTGTATCCGTCTTTTGTTTTGAAAGAGAATGAATCAGCGTCTGAGAAATTAACCGGAACCAAGAAATAAGTTTTATAATTCCCATCGCCGTTGTGCGCACTCATTTGAATGTATTTATTGGATCCGAAATCTTTGATTTGCCAATAACGGTTTCCTACTGCTGCATAATTGATGTATTTGTCAAATTCATAATCATTTGTATCAAATGAAGTAAAAGGTTCGTCTAAACAATTATCAAATGAAGCTCCTGTTCCTCCGACTGGTCCTTCTCCTTCATCGCTTCCGCCGCCATCTCCAAACCTCGGGTTGTCAAACTGAACATCGTTTGTATCGCGGATGTACAATTGCCAGTCGCTGTTGTATTTGCTCAAAACACAGGTAATACTTCCGCTGCCTTCCGGAACGGTTTCACCTGCAAATGTAGCATAACCGCTATTTCTTAAGATAATGGTCTGACCGTTTGTTTCAGCAGTTGCTCCTTCCAGAATACGATTTTCCGTTTCCTGGTTTTCTGCATCTGCATAAGTAACACCGGTTGTTTGGAATTGAACATTTTCAATTCTAACCAACGTATTCAAAATTCCGGAAGCCTTCGCTGAAGCGATGTCCGGGAAAGTTACCGGCGTCAGGTCAAAACGGCCTTCACACGTAATACTTACATGCGAATCAATTTTATGGTTGGCCATACGTCCTACACGGGTGTTTCCGTTTGAATCAACATAGGTGTCTCCGACTTTTACGACTACATTGTCATATCCTACGTGTAAACCATTCAGGTTTACCTTCACTTTGGCTCCAAGAGGAAAGTTGTTAAACAAATTGGTTCTGTCCATTTCTACCTGAATTCCGCGGGTCGGATTGGTAGGGTCATCCTGAACAGAAATGGTTTTGAAGAAATTCCCGGTGGAGTCATTGGAAACTACATATCCTTCAAAAATCTGGTCGGTGTTAAACAGTATTATCTCTCCCGCATCATCAACCTGATTGATAAGCTGGTCGATCGTCAAGTTAGAAACCCAGCCGTCATTACAGGTTGCCGGCGGATTTGCAAAATCGTCATCCTGTACACAAGAATTCAAAGCCAAAAGCCCGAATACCATTAGGAATATTAATTGGAATTTTTTGATTGTATTCATTTTTGTGAAATTATATCGTTGTTAATTAAAATCTGAAGAAAACATTGATGAAATAAGAACGGCCTCTGTCGTACCAGTATTTCGGTCCGAACATGGCTTGTTGTTTAGGGTCAAGAGCCTCCGGAAGGCTTCCGAGTCGCATTTGTTCAAATCCTCCGGTTACATAATCACGGTTGTTAAGCACATTGTTTACATTGGCACTGATTCCCATATAGTATTTTCCGAAACGGAAAGTCTTACCGGCATTCAGGTTTAACATAAATTCGTCTGATAGTTTTTGTTGTCTAAGTAAATCATGAACCAATGCTTCATCTTCTGCTTCTGAATAAGGAAATTGATTTCCGGTTTCTGCGTTGTAGTATGTAACAAAAGATGTTGTTCTTCTAAATGGTGCTATGTCCAGATAGTTCGCTGCCAGATAGTTTCCGGTTGCACCTACCCACCAGTATTGCGGCGCGCGGTATTCCAACCCCAATGAGAAACCTTGTTGCGGTCCTACTGCCAGTTTATAATTTTCTAAATAGGCCAGTTCTGTTTGCGTCGACCCGAACGTGATCGTTTCTCCGTCCTGATTGAAATTGCTGTCAGAAAAACGCTGATAAGTCGGATTGTTATCATACGTATATTGTCCTACAGAAGCTACTGCCGACAATGTCAATGTAGTTGTCAACTGTGCTTCCAATGCAAATTCTCCTCCGAAATAAAGTTTGTCCACATTGTACAAATATTCTGCACCAAATAGATTGGAATCTCCTCCTGTTCCGTCCGTAACATCAATGTATCCGAAGTTTTTCTCATATTCGTCAAAGAATTTTGAATAGAATCCGGTCAATCGCCCTTTTACTCTCGGTGCTCTCAGGATATAGCTCAGGTCTGCCGATAAAACTTTTGAGTTCGTAAGATTGTGAGCATCTTCTACTGTTTCATGATTTCCGCCACGGTCAGCAAAAGTATAGTTGTCGATGGTGAAATCATTTGAACGGGCATTTGGGAAAATTTCATCTACAGTTGGTGCATACGAAGCATACATCGCATTTAACTGGAAGAAATTTCTACCGTTCAGTTTGTAAAGCAATTGAAGTTTTGTTCCCCAATCCACGAAATCATAGGTTTTGCTTTTTCCTTTTGAGTGATCCATATACTGTTCATGTCGGTACTTCCCATCACGGTAGACCGAAGTATAAGCTGCTTTCATTCCCAATGTGATGTCAAATTTCCCCGTGGAAACTTCTCCCTGTACAAATGCATCTCCACGCTGGTGGTGAATCACATAATCGTACTGGTATTTATCGCCTTCCATCACTTTTCTGTCTTTATCTTCATCCATATTGTAACGGGTTCCCTGAAAAGCATTATCATTTACAAAATGATTTCCGCCCAGTAAATCCAAAACTTCACGGTAAAGTTCGGACTGTGTGTTTTGATAATTAAATCCTGCTGTGAATTTAAAATTACTCAAAATCTGCGATTGCAAACGGGTAGAAAACGTCATGATTTTGTCCTCATTCACGTCAGCAGCCAACACATAAGCCGCTGCTCCTTTACGGTTATAGTTTTGATTGTAAATGCTTGTCCAGTTAATTTGAGAATAGCTTTGATCATTTAACCAAAGTTGTGTAACCTCGTCAATGTTTGCCTGAACAGGATTATCAAGAGAAGCAGAATAGCTTGGTAAATTTCTATAATAAGTCGGCGAAGGATTATTGGCCGTATGCCAGTCCAATCGGCTTCTGCTGTCCTTTCCGAATTGGTATCCCAAAGTCGTAATCAAATTGGTGCGTTTGGAAATATTAAAATGATGTGTCAGCATAAACAAGGGCTGATGAAACTGACGAATTCTCTCGCTTCGTTTCTCACCATCCTGCCAACCCCAGTAAGCATTATAGTCTTTGCCCATCAGATCATATACTTCCTGCGTATTTGGACTATTGGTGGAACGGCGGGTTGGAGAACCAAACCCACTTAAAACCAACGAATGTCTGTCGTTAAACTTCTTTTCAGCCGCAAAGAAATAAGCCCAGGAATCATAAAAAGTACCTTCTATCACTCCTTCTTCCGCCCATCTTCTAGCACCCGAAGCCATAAATGCCCATCCGTTATCCATCAAACCTGTATTATAGGTTGCCAATACTCGTTGGTTATACGAACGGTTGGTAAAAGAATAAGCCAGACTTGTTCCTTTCCGCATGGTGGAAGGTCGTGTATCAAAATAGGTTACACCGCCCACATCACCAAACGCATATTGCGAAGGATCAATTCCCATGGTTTGCTCGGCAGGCCTTCTTGTAATGTCGTTCAAACCACCCCAATCCCCGAAATTTACTCGGTCATTGTTGATTTTGTTCATACGGACACCGTTAAAAAATACATCGTTGTATTTGTTATCATAGCCGCGGACTTTGAACCAATAAGCTCCCAACTCAAATGCAGCCGTACTGGCAAATACATCTTGTGAAGATTGTAAAAGCCCCGCTGCGGACTGGGAAGAGGACTCATCTGAAGAAAGCTCGTCGCTGGTCAAGGTGATGATTCCTACTTCTTCATTTTTGGGATTAAAGATTATTTTAATTTCTCCCAAATCAATACGTGGCTCATTACTGACCACTACTTCTTGTTCCTGAGTTAAATAACCCACCCCCGAAAGCCTTACGGTATATACTCCGGTTGGAACATCTACAAATTGGAAATAACCGATTCGGTCTGTCTGGACTTCCTCGCCGGTTTCTACTATAGAAACCGTCAAATTGTAGATTTCTTTTTCAGTCGAAGCGTCTTTTACCACTCCGGAAATTCTCGTTTGACCCCAAAGTGCAATACTCATGATTACACTTACTGCCATACTTAATAATAATTTATTCATTCAAAGAATTTTAATCTCTATTTTTGCGTTTTCAAATTTGCCTAAGCATTTTTTTCAAATGAGGGCACAAATGTACTAAATATTATGAAGTTTAAAATTAATAAATCATTAACGTACTTAACGGTTTTTGTTTCATTTTTAACAACCCAAACTTTTGGGCAACAGAAATATCAGGCTGCTACTGTTGCCTTTTACAACGTTGAAAACCTTTTTGATACAGAAGTTTCAGCCGGATACATAGATGGAACACGCAATCCGGATGATCCGATGTATCATATTTCCATTCCGGTAGATAAAATGGGTGATTATGAATCTGTACCATTTGAAGGTGATTATACTTACGAAGCCCTTACGGGAAAAAAAGTAATCCGTCCGCTTATTTTACAAAGAGAAGAATTCTCACCTCAAGGAAAAAAAGTCTGGAACGATACCAAATACAACCAAAAATTAAAAAATCTTTCACAAGTCATCGCCGAATTAGGTAAATCTGAAACGCAGACAGCCCCTGTCATCGTAGGTCTTTGTGAAATCGAAAACCGTCAAAATATAGAAGATCTCATTAATCAACCCGCACTAAAGAAATATGATTACGGCATCGCCCATTTCAACTCTTTTGATGCCCGTGGTGTAGATGTCGGTTTGATTTATCAGAAAAACCGTTTTCAGGTAACAAAAGCCAAACCTTATGTCATAGATGTTTTTGAAAATGATGGTTCCCGTATTTATACCCGTGATATCTTGCGTGTCACAGGGCTATTGGACGGCGAAGAAATCACTTTTTTAGTCAATCACTGGCCTTCCCGAAGCGGTGGCGAACAAGCCAGCCGTCCCAGAAGACAGAAAGCAGCCGAAGTCATGAAAGGAATTTATGATGAAATCCGTACTGAAAACCCTAAAGCCAAAATCATCGCCATGGGTGATTTCAATGACGATCCGGTAAGCCCAAGCATGGAAAAAACCATGAACGCAATTCCCAACAAAGGAAAGATTAAAGACAATGACATCGTCAATCTGATGTACCTGATGTTTAAAAATGGAATGGGAACCCTTGCTTATCGCGATTCCTGGAATTTGTTTGATCAGTTTTTGGTTACCGGAACCTTAATTGATTCCCAGAAAAAATTCGATTCCTACAAAATCCATAAAACCGAAATATTTTCACCTCCTTATCTGGTTCAGCCGGATGGACAATACAAAGGTTATCCCTACCGTATGTTTTCGGGTGATAGTTTCAGGGCAGAAGGCTATAGTGATCATTTTCCGGTTTATACGATTTTGTTGAGAGAAGTAAATTAATTGTAGATATTCTATTAAAAAACCCGTTCACTGAGGCTCTCGAAGTGAACGGGTTATATTATAATCCGTTGATAAAAGAAAACAATTTCTGGACTATGTCATCTTGCCCTTCTTTCGATTCTAGATAAGCAGCATCCGTTTCATTTGAAACAAAGCCCAATTCAAAAAGAAGCGCCGGACTTTCTGATTCTCTGATTATTTTGAATCTTTGTTCTTTTACACCTCTTTTTGCCAAAGGAGAAGCTTCAAAATGTGACATTAAACTTTCAGCCAGCTCTTTTGATTTTTCATATTGGATATTTTCCGGGCTGACAAATACTTCTATTCCATTCTGGTCTTTATTGGTCGATTTGTTAAGATGAAGAGAAACTACCATATCGGGCTTCAGTTCATTGATTCTTTCAACTCTTGAATGGAGTTCTATCAACTCATCAGATTCTCTCAATAAAACAAACTCAATATTTGGATTGGTATTTTCGTCAATCAGACGCTTGGCAATTTTCAGTGTATAATCTTTTTCGATGATGCTACTATTTTGAGATCCAATATCTTGGCCACCATGTCCGGCATCTATAACAATGATTTTTTTATCATTGGAGGGTGTGAATGCCATGGTAAAAAACAAGATTAAAAGGACTGCTGGTTTTAGTAAATTTTTCATGTGTATAAATTTTCTAATTCTAACGGAATTCCTTCCCGAAGTATTGCGTATTGCAAATGGTTTACTTTTTCTTCAGCAAGGGCACAGTACTACAAGCCTCGCCAAACATCAACGACTGAATATGCGGTTGTATCTTTTCAATCAATTGAATATAAGCCGCATCGGGAACCGGTTTACGGCTGCATCCCTTTACGATGATTTTTTTTCCTTCGTAAGGTGAAATATCCAAATTGGAAATAATTTCCTGATAAATAGAAGTCTCCAGATCCTCCGGATTTCCTTTCACAATTTTTTTGGCATAAGGTTGTAAATAAGTCGCTACCAACAAAAACGCCCAAGAAGGCACAATCGCATCCGTAGAACAATCCATGGCAACATAAGCATCCTGATATTGTTCCCAATCATGGCTTTTCAATTGCTCCCGGAAATCTTTCTCTTTTAGAATTAATTCTTCGTATAAAAAATCTTTCAGGTCAAAAACCATCCGTTTGCCTTCGGGGTAATAATCTTCTAGATCGACGGTTACCAATGGACTCTTGGCTACCCTATTTACTATCTCTTCCATTTTCAAAATTCTCTATCTTTGTTCGGACTGTAAAGTTACGAAAGAATCACCATAAAATTTGAATTCAGAATTTCCATATTTGAAAATCCTTAAACTCGTTATTCTGGGATTTTTCTTACCGTTTTGGGTTTTAGCACAGCCCAGAACCGAAAAAGAATGCGATTACTTAATTGATGAAGGAATCAAAAAAATGTACCAGAAAGAGCATGCCACATCTCTGGAACTTTTGGTTCAAGCCCAATCTGTAGCCGAAGCCAATAACTGGACACAACAAAATTTCCGGGCTACCAATAATATCGGTGCCAATTATTATAAGATGCTTGATTATGGAGAAGCGCTAAAATATTACCTCGAAGCCTACGAAATCGCCGAAAAGTCAGATGATACTAAAAATATCATGACGGTTTTAAATAATATTGCCATTTTGTATTTTCAGGAAAGAGACCATGAAAAAGCACACGAATATTTCCTAAAAGCTTATCAGCTTGCTGACGGAAAAACCCAGTCTGCCAAAAAGGGATTTTATTCACTCAATCTCGGATTTGTGTTAAATAAGCTCAACCGATTGGACGAAGCATCGGAATTTATCGCAGAGGCCGAAAAACTGATTCCCGAAGACTCTGAATTTTTCCTGATGACCAAATTGGCAACCGCCGAAAACAACCTTTTCAAAAAAAATATTTCTCAAGCCGAACAACAAGCGCTTGAAACTTTACCGGAATTGACCGGAAGTCCACAGCTGGAAAACCGGATTTTTATTTATTTGGTTTTGGCCCAGATCTATGAAGAAAAGAAAGATTACAAAAAAGCGGTTTTCTATTTAAATCTGGCCAGAAAAGAATCGGAAAATGTCCAGGATAAAATGGAAATCTATCAATTATTGTCCAAAATTTATGCAGACCAAAGCGATTATGAAAATTCCCTTTTGTACAAAGATTCGGTTATCATGACCAAAGACTCACTGAGCAATCTTCGAAATTCAGCTTTGTATGAAAATGGAAAAATTAAATTTGAAATTCAAAATTATCAATACGAACTCAAAGAAAGCCAACGCAAATTGGAATCAAGCCGGGCTTTATTGTTAACGATTTTAATTTCAGGTTTTTGTATAATTCTGCTGCTTGGTCTTGCCTTCCGGAATAACCATATTAAACACAAACAGAAGGAAAAAATCGCTGAGCTGGAATTGGAAAAAGAAAGAAATGAAAATCTTTTACTTGAAAATCAATTGAAAGAGCAGGAAGCATTGGCTTTACTTGAAAATGAAAAACTGAAAAACGAACTCGAAAAGAAGAACCGTAAACTGGCGACACGTGCATTGCATTTATCGAGTAAAAATGAGGTAATAGAAGAAGTTATCAAACAATTGAGCTCTCATCCTCAAACTGCTAACAGTGATTTTGTGAAAAAATATCTTCAGGAATTAAAAATGCAATTGAAAGCTGACAATCAGCTGGAATCCTTTTTTACCCATTTCGAAGAAGCCAATCCGGGATTCCTCCAACGGCTTAAAACAATGCATCCCGATTTGATTCCGGGAGAAATCCGATTCATCACTTATGTGTATATGAACCTTAACAATAAGGAAATTGCATCACTGCTTAACATCACGCCCCAATCAACACGAAAAAGAAAAGAACGATTGGGAAAAAAACTAAACCTCCCGGAGGACAAAACCTTATTTGATTACCTGTCAGGCATTTAATGTTAAAGTCACAATGCATACTCTGAGTTGTCACAAAATGTCGCACGTCTTTATGACGAAATCAATTTTTGAATTTGGAAATTTACCTGAGTTTTAAATACTACAACATGAGGAAATTATTTATTTGCTTTTTATTGGGCTTTCTGATGAATGTTCAGGCTCAGTTCCAGCTGGCCGGATCGTATGAATATGGTCAGATTCTTGATGTGATTTATCATCCGAATCAGAATAATACCGTTTATGGAAGAACAGTAAACAATCACATTGTCAAATCAACCGACTTGGGTGAAACTTGGGAAATCATCCATTCTGTTCCGCAAGAGAATTGGTTTATTACTATAAAAGATATGCGCCTGACAGGTGACGGCAACTCGCTTTCCTATATTTGTACCGCGGAAGGAACCGCCTTGAACCGTGTAGAAATCCTGAATCTTACTACGGAAGAAGTTGAAAAACAAATCTTTTCGCCGATTGGGGAAATTTCCGGTAGTTTGATTCAGTCCTATTCCCTTTTTAATGATGATACAGATATAGCATTGTTGCATACAACCCGATATATCAATTGGGGATTGGTTACTGAAATTTTTTATACCCTGGATGGTGGAGAGGACTGGGTATCGGTTTATTTTGGTCCTGACCACGGAGATATCAATGTCAATAATGTGGCTGTCTCACCTTATGATTCCGAAAAGTTGTTCATCATGCGCGGCGCCTCCCCAAACCCGGTAGAGGGCGGGCTTCTGATTTCAGAAAATGGAGGTCAGGACTGGGAAGAAAAACTTCCTGAAACCAATTTTTCAGCCATTAGTTTTCATCCCGAAAATGAAAATGAAATTTATTTGGGAACTTTCTATCTTGGTTTTGAGCAGGAAGAAAATCTTTACAAATCTACCGACGCAGGTGAAACCTGGAACATCGTTCCGATCAATTGGACAAGCAATTCCACCAACAGCATCCATTCTATTGTCTATAATCCTTCCAATTATGAAAATATCATAATTCTCGAAGAAAACGAAATTGTGATTTCCACAGACGCAGGACAAACCTGGGAAAATCATGTTTATAATGACCCTGATTATGAAACCGATTATTATTACGGGATTTCGGCGGCCTTCAATCCTTTTGATCAGAATCAGGTCATCATCAGCGCCAACTATTATCCGTTTATCTCCAATGATGGAGGGGTGACAATTGAGAAATTCCGATCTCCATTTTTAAATGCCAGCGCACAAATGGCCATTTACAAAAAAGATGAAAAACATCTTTATTATGGTTTACGGAGTGGTTTCATTCATCTGAATTTACAAACTCAAGAGGAAAATGCTGTAGGATTACTCCCACTAGGCCAAATGTCCAATCAAACCCGCAGTGGCGTCTTTGTAGATTCCAACAAGGCCGGACGGTTGTTTTTTTCCAATATGGCTATGATGGGCAATTCTTCTTTGTTTATGAGTGATGACAATGGAGCCAATTTTATAAGCGTTTTTTCCGGAAGCTATCTTCTGCTGATAGCACAGCAAAGTTTAGATTCCAATCCTGACAAAGCCCTGATTTCGTTTGGAGAAATTCTTTATAAATTTGATTTTACAGATCCCGAAAACATTATTAGTCAGGAATTGACGCTTCCTTCTTTCGGGCAAGTCGGAACCATGCTTTTTGATGGAGATGAAAACAAGTTTTTCATAGCCCAGCAAAACAAAGTGTACAAAACAGAAGATGGCGGACAGACTTGGGATGAGGCTTCTTCCGGACTTGACCAACTGACCAATAATGATTATATATATGATTTAAAAAGAAATCCGATAAACCCGGAGCAAATTGGACTGGCTACTTCCAAAGGAATTTTTATTTCAAATGACAATGGAACGAATTGGGAGCAGATTTATAACAGCAGCCCTATGAACCGGATAGAATTCTCTCCTTATGCAGAAGGGAAAATGGTAGCTTCGGTAAGATTTGAAGACGGGAGTTTCTATCCGGCTTCCACCTCCAAAACCATCTATTCAAAAGACGGAGGTCAGAATTGGACCGAAATTTCAACCGATGAACTCGGCTATATGAGAACCATTTCAACCGAAATCCTTTTCCAGAATGAGAATTCAGCCGATACATATTTTCTGGTTCCCGACTTAGGTTTGGTTCAATATACACTGGATTTGACAACGATGGGAATCAGCAATCCAACCAACTCAGTTTCAATCACGCTGTATCCGAATCCGGCTTCTCGCTTTGTAAATATCCATTCTGAATCGACAGTAAGTAAAGTGGCCGTTTTTGATCTGAGCGGAAAAAAACTCAGCGAGCAAACTTCAACTCAGATTGATGTTTCTTCTCTCCCATCAGGGATTTATATCGTACAGATAAAATTAGAAAACGGAAAAACTCAAACCCGAAAATTAGTGAAACAATAGATTTTGTTAAATAGTTAATTGTTTTAATCAGGTAGTCTCTCGAAGATTACCTGATTTTATTTTTCGGTCAAACGCATTATCTTTGTTTCAGTCAGCGTTCAGTTGAATTTTGGAGATAAATACATGAAATACTACATCATAGCAGGCGAAGCATCGGGCGATTTGCACGGTTCCAATCTGATGAAAGAATTGAAGAAAAAGGACCCACAGGCGGAATTCCGTTTCTGGGGTGGCGATTTGATGCAGCAGCAAGGAGGAACGATTGTGAAGCATTACCGAGACCTCGCTTTTATGGGTTTTTCGGAAGTGATTATGAACCTGCGAACCATTCTCAACAACATAAAAATTTGCAAAAAAGACATTCAGGAATACAAACCGGACGCGGTTATTCTGGTGGATTATCCCGGATTTAATTTGCGCATTGCCGAATTTGTAAAATCGCTCGGGATTAAAGTTTACTATTACATTTCACCACAAATCTGGGCTTGGAAAACGGGTCGCGTGCACAAAATCAAAAAGTTCGTGGACAAGATGTTTGTGATCCTTCCGTTTGAAAAGGAATTTTATGCGAAATATGATTTTGAAGTAGATTTCGTGGGTCATCCGCTTTTGGATGCGATGAAAAATTTGCCTGAAATGAATCTGGAAAAATTCAAATCGGAGCATGGTTTAGACAATCGAAAAGTAATTGCAATGCTGCCCGGAAGCCGAAAACAGGAAATCAAAAAGAAATTGCCGATTATGCTTTCGGTTGAAAAAGATTTTCCCGAATATCAATTTGTGGTTGCGGGTGCGCCATCTTTAGATTTAGAATTTTACCAAGAAATTGCAGGAAATGATTTGAAAATTGTGTTTGGAAAAACATACGATTTGCTTCGAATTTCCGAAGCGGCTTTGGTCACTTCCGGAACCGCAACTTTGGAAACGGCTTTGCTCAACATCCCTGAAGTCGTTTGCTACAAAGGAAGCCGGATTTCCTACGAAATCGGAAAACGCGTCGTGAAATACATCAAATTTATTTCTTTGGTCAATTTAATCATGGACAGAGAAGTCGTGAAAGAATTGATTCAGAATGAATTGAACTCGAAAAACTTAAAATTCGAACTGGAAAAAATCCTCACCGAACCCAAACGTTCGCAGGTTTTAAATGACTACAAAGAATTACGTGAAAAACTGGGCGGACAAGGCGCTTCAGAACGGACGGCGGAGTTGATTGTGGAGGATTTGAAATTATGAAATTTCACATACCTTTTTTATTCTTTCAAAATACATAAACTGGATTTCGCTTTCGTCTGTATCAGCTTTAAATTCTTCAAGTAATTTATCTCCATTTAATGAATGTTCATCAATAAGATTCTTTAGATGAGATACACTCTCCTTTTCTTCGATAGCTTTTATTAGATTATCTATCAAACTATTGATGTTATCAGAATATGCTCTTTTCTCAATAGGATTTTTACATCCAGAATATCCTTCCCATCCATTGCTTCCTTCAATAAATTTGTCTTCTTGTTTGATTTCTGATAATTGAGCAATCATACTACTTTCTTTTTCGTTCAAGGAAATTTGCTTATTGGTATTACAACTTAAGGAAAGAGAGATTAAAAATAAAAAAATTAAGGCTTTCATGAATTTATGTTTTCCCAAATATCATAAAAATTCTAATTCAACTTATAAAAATCTGCGCTCATCCGCGCAATCTGTGAGAGAAATCACTTCCTCAAAGTTTGCAAAAAACTAACCGCATCCATCACAGGAATCTCTGCTTTTTTAAAATCTTTTTCGTTTCGGGTAAGGATAATTTCGCAATTCGTTGCCACTGCACTGAAATATTGCAAAGCATCTTCCAAATCCTTAAAATCCGAATTCAAAGCTTTTTCTACCACTTCATCATCTGCAATGGAAATCCCACAAATCAATTTGAATTTTCTGACCTTTTCCCAAGCAACTTTTTGACCCTCAAATTTGGACAGAATATAGAAAGCATTGGTAATGGAAGTCGTTGTGGTAAAGATTTCGATTTCTTTTTTATCGGCAAGCGTCATCACTTTAGCTGCTGGCTCGTAGAAATTTTCTCTTTCGCCCAAAAAGTCCAAAATGATGTTGGTGTCTAAAAATATTCGCTGCATCATTTGTGTTTTTCATCTAAAAAATCGGTACGTTCTTCACGCCATTTTTTCTCATCGAAATCCGCAGGAATGCTTTTTCCGCTCGAAATACTTTTCACAAAAGGCGAAATTTCAAAATCATCTGTCTGTTCAGTTGTCAAAGAATCCAAATAATTTTCAATCAGACGGGAAAGACTTGTGTTTTTATGAGAAGCGTATTTTTTAGCTCTTTGAATGACACTTTCATTTAGCTTTAATGTCAGTTTTGAATCCATAAAAATAATTATACGTACAAATTTAATTTAAAAATACGGATTTTATTTTTCTTTTGCTAATTCTTTCTCGGTTTATAAATGAAATACGGCAAAATTCTTAACCCAAATCAATTCGCCGGATACAATTCTTGTCTTAACTTTACCTTAGAATTAAATAAAAATGGAACTTCAAAATACATCCGAAACAAATGTTGTAATGATCGGTGCAGGCATCATGAGTGCAACTCTGGCGGTCTTGCTCAAAAAATTAAATCCTGAAATTAAAATTACAATCTTTGAAAAGCTGGATGTCATTTCAGGTGAAAGTTCCGATGCGCTGAACAATGCCGGAACCGGGCATTCCGGATTTTGCGAACTGAATTACACGCCGGAACTGAAAGACGGAACGGTCGATGTACAAAAAGCCATAAAAATCGCTTCCTGGTTTGAAAAATCACGTGAATTCTGGTCGTATCTGGTGGAAAACGGCGACATCAAAAAACCACAGGATTTCATTCGTTCCACGCCTCATCTAAGCTTTGTCTGGGGCGAGGAAGATGTGTGTTTCCTGAAAAAAAGATGGGAAAAACTTTCTGAGAATCCGCTTTTCAAAGGAATGCAGTTTTCGGAAGATTTTGAAGAATTATCCGAATGGATGCCGCTGGTGATGAAAGGCCGTGACCCAAACCAAAAAGTGGCGGCTACGAAAATGGATTTGGGAACCGATGTGAATTTCGGTGCGTTGACGCGTGCCATCATGGCCGATATGTTCCTCGACCACGAAATAGAACTAAAAGTCGCCAATGAAGTCCGGGATCTGAAAAAGAAAGACAACAAATGGGAAGTCAAAGTCAAAAATCTGACGACCGATAAAAAATTTAGGGTGGAAGCGGATTTTGTTTTTATTGGAGCGGGAGGTGGAGCTTTATGGTTGTTGGAAAAATCGGAAATCGAGGAAGCAGAAGGTTTCGGCGGATTTCCGGTGAGCGGCGAATGGCTTATCTGTCATAACCCGGAAGTGATTGAAAAACATTTGGTGAAGGTATATGGAAAAGCCAAAGTCGGGGCGCCTCCTATGTCGGTTCCGCATCTGGATTCTCGTATGATTGACGGGAAAAATCAATTATTGTTTGGGCCTTTTGCCGGATTTTCCACCAAATTCCTGAAAAACGGTTCTTATTGGGATTTGCCGAAATCCATCGAATGGAGCAACATAAAACCAATGCTGGCAGCCGGTTTGCACAATATCCCATTGACCAAATACCTCATCGAACAAGTTAGTCAGGACAAGGGCGACAAAATGGAAACTTTACGCGAATATTATCCGGAAGCCCAATCCGAAGACTGGACAGAAGCCGCTGCCGGACAGCGCGTTCAGGTCATCAAAAAAGACAGCGAAGAAGGCGGTGTTTTACAGTTCGGAACGGAAATCGTCAGCTCAAAAGACGGAAGTCTTGTCGCACTTCTGGGTGCTTCTCCCGGTGCTTCCACTTCCGTTCAAATCATGCTGGATTTGATGGAAAAATGTTTCCCGGAAAATGCGGATGATTGGAAACCGAAAATTCAGGAAATGATTCCTTCTTATAAAAATCGAGCATTAAACGCTGACTATTATGAAAAAAGCCGGGAAAGAACGGCTGGTTTGTTGAAGTTAGATGAAACTTCAGGTTGATACCAAATTTTCAATTTGTCTTTTTATTGGGGTTTTAGGATGTGTAAACTGTTCGTTTAACCTTTCATTAACGGAAATCGGTCATTTTATTTTTTAAAATTGCACCCCGAAACCCTTTGCAAAATGCACAACATCCGACTTAACCTCATTTCAGTTTTTTGTCTGTTCTTTTTTGTTATTATCAATGCCCAAGACAAAATCTCCATCTCTGGGACTGCTGTTGACGAAATCCTGAAAACTCCTGTGGAAGCCGCCACGGTTTATTTGTCCTTAAAAAAAGATTCGACGGTAGTGGAATATTCGCTTACCGATAAAGACGGGAATTTCAAATTGGAAGTAAAAAAACTGAATGAACCTGTTTTTTTTACGGTTTCAGATGATTTGGCAGGTAGCTATCAAATTGATTTTGAATCATTAATTGAAAATAAAAATTTAGGAGAAATCCAACTTGGAACCGTCATAGACCTCGAAGGTGTTGTTATTTCGGGAGCTCCGCCGATCCGTATCAAATCCGATACGCTCGAATTCAATGCTTCTTCGTTCAAAGTCCGTCCCGACGCCAATGTGGAAACTTTGCTGAAACAATTGCCGGGCGTGGAAATAGACGAAGACGGAAAAATCACGGTCAACGGAAAAGAGGTCAATCAGATTTTGGTGAACGGAAAACCTTTTTTTGACAAAGACGGAAAAATTGCTTTACAAAATCTGCCTGCCAACATCATCAATAAAGTGCAGGTAACCGATACAAAAACCAAAAAAGAAGAACTTTCAGGCGACAAGGCCAGTGGAAATAATTCCAGCATCAACCTCACCATAGACGAAGATAAAAACAAAGGTTTTATGCTCAAAGCTATGGCCGGATATGGCACCGATGACCGATATGAAAGCAGTATGATGCTCAATTATTTTAAAGGAAACACCAAACTCAGCATTTTAGGTTCTTCCAATAACATCAATTCGATAGGATTTTCCATGAACGAAATTTTTGACAATATGTCGGGAGGCAGAAGTCGCTCTGTTTGGATGAATGATAGCGGCTCGTTTAACATCAACGGGGTTAACTTTGGTGGATCGGGTTCCGGAATTACCCAATCCAATGTAGGAGGAATTAATTATTCGGACTCATGGGCCGAAGATGATATCGAATTTAACGGAAGCTATTACTACACCGATTCCGACACTAAAAACAACAATAAAACGGTACAGCAAAACCTGTTGCCCGATAATTTGTACACAACCACTTCCGAAACAAAATCCCGCAATCAGTCCTTTAACCATAATTTTACAACCAATTTTGAAGTAAAGATTGATTCGACTGCTTCTATTTGGTTTGAGCCGGGTTATGCTTTTAATAAAACCAAATCTTCCAGCGTTTTTGATAAAAATTCGGTCAATGAATCAGGAGACATTTTGAATGAAAGCAATGGAACCACGGCCGATGAAAAATCCAAACACAGTTTCAGCAATTCTATTAATTTCTACAAATCATTTCGAAATAAAACCCGTTTGAATCTGGAATTTTCCAATTCCAATTCTCGTGACAAATCTGATGGTTACAATATTTCCAGCACATATTTTTACCAATCCGGTGACGCAGACGACATCCGAAATCAATATACCCAAGACCGAAACCGTTCTGACGAATATGACATGAATCTGGAATTTGAATTTTCTGTTTTGGATTCGGCAAAATTCGCTGTGGGAACGGATTATTCCATCAAAAACAGAATCGATAACACTTATGCTTTTGATTATGATGAAGCCTTTCAGGATTATGTGAACCAAAATGATTTATTGAGTTTTGAGTTTTCTTCTGATTTTGACAACCTGAATCCTTATATTTCCTATCGCATCAGAAAAAACAAATTCAATTTGTCTTTAACAGGTGGAGTACAATTTTTATCACAAAAGAACCATGGAAATTATGTTTCTGATGCTTATTTCCAAAAACAAGAATTCAGTCTCCCTTCAGCTTCGGCCAATGCAAATTATCGATTTGGAAAAGGAAATTCTATTTATTTCAATTATAATTTCAATGCTGACCTACCTTCTGCCCAACAATTATTGCCGATTGAAAATCGGTCCAATCCTTTAAATTATTATATAGGAAATCCGGATTTGGATCCGACCAAAACCCATAATATCTATTTGGGTTATAATAATTTTAACTTCCAGACGCGTACAGGCTACAACATAAATTTCGGAGCTAATATCAATGAAGTCAGCATCGCAAATTACCGTGAAATAAATGAAGATTTTGTGACGACTTCCACCTACCGGAATGTAACAGGAAACTATTCGGTTTGGATGGGAATCAATGGTAATAAATCATTTAGTAAGGACAAAAGCAAATTTCGTCTGGGTGGAGGAATCTATCTTTACAATTCATCCAACAAGGGATTTGTAGAGGGAGAAGAGTTTATTTCCAGACAATTCAGCGTGCGTCCAAGAATCAACTTTAACTGGGATTTAGGAGATAAACTGACAGTTAATCCGAGCTATGTATTGAATTACCAACTTACCAAATATGAAAATTACAGAATCGAGAGTTCCACCAATATTATTCATACCGCCAAACTGACCACCACCAACTATTGGCCGAAAAATTTCGTATTTGGGAACGATTTCAGCTATACTTATAATTCCAATATTGCCGATGGTTTCAAAAATGATTTCTTTCTGTGGAATACCAGTCTGGCGTATAATTTCTGGAAAGACCAATTGACCTTTAAAGTCAAAGTTTATGACATACTGAACCAAAATACCGGCGACAGAAGAACGGTTTCCGACACTTATATTTCAGACGTTCAGAACGATGTGCTCAAACGATATCTGATGTTTTCGCTCGGATTCAAATTGGATAAATTCGGAGGAAAAAGTGACAAACGCCCCGGAAGAGGTGGAAGAATTATGATTTTTGATTAAGAAACTGTTTCAATATCTCACCCTTTACCAACCCAAATCCGCAGTTCATAAAACGGAGATTGTAAATTTTTATACTTATGGAGAATTTTGATTGAAATTCTTTTACGTATGAAAACGAAATTCTTAATTCTCAGTCTATTGACTTTCTTCATCTTTTCTTGTAACAGCGATGATGAAAATGCCGGTCCGCCTCCGATTCCCGAAGACGAGAAACTTATCGACAACATTGTTTCTTCCGGAGATGATGGGTTAAATTATCAATTCGAATACAATGAGGACAAAACCGTCCGCTCCATGAATATCAGCAATTTTATACTTTATAATTATACATACGAAAACAACCGAATTTCAAAAATCTCTATGATTGGAAATGGTCAAGTATTGGATTATCATTTGGAATATGACCAAAATGGCATGATTTCATCTTTTTCACTGGATGATGTCGTAACACCCGTTACGTATAATGCAGCCGAAAAATTTTATCTCTATCAAAAAGAAAATGGAGATGAATTCATGCTGTACCTGAATGAAAATGATGACATTTATAGAGCAATCGAATATGACGCTGAGTATGATGAAACAAATAGTATAGTTTATATTTATGAGAATTCCGGCAAAGGCGTGCTTACCAACACCAACAACATTACGATCGCTACTGTATTGGTTTCCGGAAATTTCGAAATTGGGATTTACTTTTTTCCCATTTCAAATAATCCCATTAAAACTTTATCATTTGTAGGGGGAAATATTTTCTTTGAAAATGAATTGGATGATCAGGGATTTATCTCAGAAATGGCTATAAACACTGCCGGAGAAGGAGAACCTTCCGTCATGACTTTTAATTACACCCAGTTATAAACCTGAGGTTCAGTTATCGTGGATTCATTCATCAAAAGTCCTGTCAGGTTTTCGAAACCTGACAGGACTTGCTGTTTTTTCTATCCAATTTATTGTACCAAAATCCAATAGCCCCAAGCGCCAAATTCCAATTCCTGTTTGTTTTTCAAACTGATTTTTTCTGATTTCATATAATTTTCAAATTCCCCGCTTAAATTCAACGTAAATTGTTTCGGTTCTTTTGACAAATTGGCTATATAAATCACCTTTTTTCCGTTTTTTTCACGTTTAAATGCCAAAATGTTTTTATCATCAGAAGTTTTGATTCGTTCATAAGAAGCTTTGTTTATGCCACCATGAAGAGCCGGATTTTCATTTTTCAATTTCCCCAATTTCTCATAAACAGGAAACATTTTTCCTGGATTATGCGTAACGGTATCCTTTTCAAAGAATTTCAGGCGTTTGTCAAAATCATATTCCTGGCCATTGTAAATCAATGGCATCCCCGGAAGCGCATAAGTCAATGCAGCAAAGGTTTCTACGGCATCCCCCAAACGTTCGTATTCGGTTCCGTTCCAAGCATTTTCATCATGATTGGAAGTAAAATTCATCAGAATGTCTTGTTTCTGATAAACCGAATCCTGCTCCGTCATCAATTCATCAAAATCCGAAACCTTCTTTTTTCCTTGCGCAATTTCATTCATCAGATGATGAATCGGCCAATTGTAACCCATATCAAAAACACTTTTCAGGTATTCCGGTTTGTTGGATTCCATCAACATAAAAACGGGTTTTTCCATCGTTAATTTCGGATAAACAAATTCCCAGAAATCCAGTTTCACATTGTCCGCCACATCACAACGAAATCCGTCAATGTTGGTTTCTTTGACCCAATAAATCATTTCGTTTGCCATTGCGTCATAAATACCTTTGTCTTCATAAACCAAATGTGCAACATCTGTCCAGCCCCAGCTTTCGCCGGTTTCGGGATTCAGCGGATCGGTTACTTCGCCTTTTGAATTTTTCTGGTAAAATTCAGGATGTTCCTTGATCCATTTATGATCCCAGCCTGTGTGGTTAGCCACCCAATCGAGGATGACATAAATCCCATTTTCATGCGCCGTATCGACTAATTTTTTGAAATCTTCGATCGTTCCGTAATCCTGATTAACTGCTGTATAATCGGAAATGGCGTAATAACTTCCCAAATACTTTTTCCGCTCTTCCGGATCGGTAATGTCTTCGATGGATTTATCTCCGGTTGCTTTTCGTTTGGTCATGGAAATCGGTTGGACAGGCATCACCCAAAGCACTTTCACACCCAGTTTTTTCAGTTCGGGAATGTCTCGGGTAAAGGCCTCAAAAGTTCCTTCGGGCGAATATTGGCGGATGTTCACTTCATAAATCACGGCATTTTCCATTTCTTCGGGAGCATATTCCTTCATCGCTAATTGATCCACTTCTACCGTTTTTTCCTTTTTACAACTTATGTTGGTTAACAGCATAGCTAAACTTAGTGTGATTATTTTTTTCATTCTAATTTTATTTTTTTTTAACCTCACAGGTTTTCTAATTATTTTATTTCAATTCCAAAATCAAGAAAGATTTAGCGTTGATTTCCAATCCATTTTTCAGGCTAATTTCTTTGCCGGAAATAATATCTTTTCCTTTTGTCGAATTTTGAATTCCTTCTTCGAACCGTTTCAAATCCAACTTTTGATCTTTCTCCGAATTATTCAAAACCACCATAACAGATTCTTTTTCCGTATATCGAAAATACACATAAACATTGTCCTGCGGAACGAAATGCAAAGTCTTCCCGTTGTGAACCGCCGAATTTCCTTTTCTCCAATTCAATAATTTTTTGGTGAAATCAAAATACTCTTTCTGTTCGGCAGTCCTTCCGGATTCGGTAAACGCATTATTCACATCTCCTTTCCAACCACCCGGAAAATCACGACGGATGTCACCGTCGCCTTTGCTTTTATCACCTTCCATCCCGATTTCCGAACCGTAATAAATCTGCGGAATTCCCCGAACAGTCATCACCAAACTCAATCCTAATTTATAATCTTCAATATTAGGATACATTTGATTAAAACGGTTGGTGTCGTGGTTCTCGGCAAATACCATGATGTTGTTGATGTCCGGATACAAAAAATCATTGGTGAAATTTTCATAAACCCGCATCATTCTGGTGTCCCAACCCTGTTCTTTTTCATGAAAAACCATCCCGATTGCATCATGCAACGTAAAATCCATCACGGACGGAAGATGCGAATTGTAATTTTGAATCGCCGCTATTTTACTGTCCTTCTGCCAATAAGCCATTTGCGCCTGGTCGTGCATCCAAACTTCGCCCACGATGTTGAAGTTCGGATATTCGTCCATCACGCGTTTTGTCCATTCAGCAATTCCGTGTTTATCGTTGTAGGAATAAGTATCCACCCTCAATCCGTCCAAACCGGCAAATTCAATCCACCAAATCGCATTTTGCACCATATAATTCAAAACCAACGGATTGGATTGGTTCATATCGGGCATCGTCGTATCAAACCATCCGTCCATACATCCTTCGGCATCTATTTTGGAAGCATTTTCATCAAACTGCGTAGTCATCCTGTAATTACTTCGCTGAAAACCATTTTGCTTCTGAGCATCCGGCGTTTCCCAAACGTGAATCCAGTCTTTGGTTGGTAAATCCTGAATCATCCAATGTTTGGAGCCCCAATGATTGGTCACATAATCCATCACCAGTTTCATATCGCGTTTGTGCATTTCATCTGCCAATCGTTTGTAATCTTCATTGGTTCCAAATCTCGGATCAATTTTGTAATAATCACTTTGGGCATAACCGTGGTAGGAATAAACCGGTTCGTTATCTTCCAGCAACGGCGTGCTCCAGATCGTGGTAATTCCCAATTGGTCTAAATAATCCAGATTTTGAATGATTCCTTCGATGTCGCCGCCATGACGGCCGTTCGGGTCGGAACGATTGGCTTTTTCTGCTGTGTTTTTGGTATTATCGTTGTCCGGATTGCCGTTCGCAAAACGATCGGGCATGATCAGATAAAATACATCCGAGCTATCAAAACCCTTTCGCTGAGCGGAATTGGGATTTCTTTGTTTGAATTCATATTCGAATTTCTGAACGGTTTTATTTCCATTTTTAAAATTCAATTGAAAATTCCCGGGCGAAACTCCTTTGGTGTCTATGGTTACGAATAAATAATTTGGGTTTTCGACTTTTTTGACTTCTTTGATGGAAATTCCTTTAGAGAATTCAGGTTGCAAATTTGAAATGTTTTTTCCGTAAACCAATAGTTGTAATTCCGTGTTTTTCATTCCGCTCCACCAGAATTCGGGTTCTATTTTCTGGATTTGGGCGTAAGAAAAGTTGAAAATTAATATTAAGATAAATAGTTGAATTTTTTTCATGTTTTTACTTCTTGGGAAGACCTCCAAGCTTTTAAAAACCTTGGAGGTCTTCCTATTAAACTACTTCACTTCAATTATACTCACTGCAAAACCACCGCCCGGAGCCGAAAACAATTCCAATTCCGACTTGTTTGTAACCGATTTTTTTGAAATTACATACGCCTGCGGATTGGTTTTATAATGCGCATCTTTTGTATCCTGGTAAATAGTTGCTTCATATTTTTTTCCTTTGTCCAAGAAATCCAATTTGATTTTGGCAGAGCGTTTTTCCAAACCATTGGAATTCCCGACGAACCAATTCTCCGAATTTTTATCTTTCCTCGCTACGGTCACGTATTTTCCCGGTTCCGCCTCCAAATATTTACTGTCCTGCCAATCCACCGGCACATCTTTGATGAATTGGAAAGCATCCGGAAAACGTTCATAATTTTCGATCAAATCAGCCGCCATCTGAAGCGGACTGTACATGGTCAGGTATAATCCCAATTGGTTGGCAATCGTAAAATTCCCGTGTGATTGGTTGTTAGGATTTACTTTTTCTATGTGCATTTCAAAAATTCCCGGTGTATAATCCATTGGCCCACCCACTAATCTTGTAAAAGGTAAAATCGTCGTATGATTGGGTTTTGAACCACCAAATGCTTGAAACTCTGTCCCTCGTGCTGATTCATTTCCGATCATATTGGGCCAAGTTCTGGCAATTCCAGTCGGGCGAACCGCTTCGTGTGCATTGATCATGATTTTATGATCCGCTGCTTTTTCAATTACAAATTGATAATGATTGATTGTATTTTGACTGTAATGGTAATCGCCTCTCGGAACGATGTCTCCCACATAACCCGTTTTAGCAGAAGTGTAACCGTTTTCATTCATAAATTGAAATGCTTTATCCAAATGTCTTTCGTAGTTACGAACCGAACTTGAAGTTTCATGGTGCATCATTAACTGAACACCTTTTGATTTTGCGTATGCGTTGAGCATTTTGACATCAAAATCGGGATACGCTGTCACAAAATCAAATACATAATCTTTATGATTTCCAAACCAATCTTCCCATCCTTCATTCCATCCTTCCACCAAAACCGCATCAAATCCATGTTTCGCCGCAAAATCGATATATGCTTTTACGTGCTCATTGTTAGCACCGTGTTTTCCATTGGATTTTGCTTTTGTATAATCCGTAACGCCCAATTGAACCGTGGAAAAATCATCGGTATAAGCCCAGGAACTTTTTCCGGTAATCATTTCCCACCAAACTCCCACGTATTTTACGGGTTTAATCCAGGAAGTATCTTTAATTTTTGAAGGTTCATTTAAATTATAAGTCAATTTGGAAGCGAGAATATCAGTTGCATTTTTACTGGCTATGATAGTTCGCCAAGGTGTATTAAAAGGAGCTTGAATATATCCTTTATCTCCTAAAGCATCTGGCGTTAACCAGGATTCAAACACCAAATTTTTTGGATCCAGATTCAAACTCATCGCCGGATAATTTAGCAAAGCGGCTTCATGCAAATTGATATAAATACCGTCTTTTGATTTCATCATCAAAGCCGTTTGAACACCTGTATCTGCAAATTGTATCTGGGAAGCATTTGAAGTCAAAGCCGATTTAAATAAGGATTTGATTTCGGATAATTTGGATTCTGTATAATCGTATTCCTGCGTATCATAATCGCCCGGAATCCACCATGCTGTATGATCGCCCGCCATCGCAAATTGGGTTTTTTCCTCTTTGATAACGAAATAAGTCAGATTTTTCTGTTCGGGAAATTCATACCGAAATCCTAAACCATCATCAAACAATCGGAAGCGAATGATCATTTGGCGGTTTGTCGCCGTTTGGTTCAAAGTTACCGCTAGTTCATTATAGTGATTTCGAATTTTTGAAACTTCTCCCCAAACCGGTGTCCATGTTTCATCAAAAGTCGACTCTTTTACTTCTTCTACTTTAAATCCGGACTTGAAGTTAGCTAACTTATCGGCTTTTTCATTTTCCACATCCTTTTGAACATCAAATGCCAAATCTTTTAAATTGGGTTTAAAATCAAATCCCAATTTACTTGTTTTGATGATTTCCTTTCCATCCAGTTTTAGATCATACGTGGGTGTTCCGTCGGCTGTCAACATAAAATCCATACTGAAATTTCCGCTTGGCGATTTGAGTTGTTGTGCCATCGAAAAACTGGAGATTAGGGTTAGTAAGAATGCAATTTTTTTGAATTTTTTCATTTTGAATTATTTATGACTTTAGCCCCAACAGGGTTTGAAACCCTGTTAGGGCTTTATGATTTGATAAATTAAATTTTCACAAAATTTCCCGGTTCTACTTTTACCGGATTTCCATTTACCATGATTTCAAGCGGTTCTTTTCCATCGATAAAGAATTTTGGTTCTCCTTTGGTCACTTTAACCGTTAAAATTTCATTTCGGAAATTCACTTTAAACGAATAGGAATTCCACTGTTCCGGAATTTGAGGTGTAAAATGTAGTTTACCCTCACGCACTCTCATTCCTCCGAAACCTTCCACGATGCTCATCCAGGTTCCCGCCATAGACGTGATGTGTAATCCTTCTTCTACCTCTTTGTTGTAATCATCCAAATCCAATCGGGAAGTTCGGAGATAGAATTCATAAGCCTGCTCTATTCGTCCCAATTTCGCAGCTTGAATGCTGTGTACACAAGGTGAAAGCGATGATTCATGAACCGTCAAAGGTTCGTAGAAATCAAAATGTTTTTCTAATTCTTCCGTTGAAAACTGGTCTTCAAAAAAATAAAAACCTTGTAAAACATCGGCTTGTTTGATATAAGGCGAACGCAAAATTCTGTCCCATGACCATTTTTGGTTTAAAGGACGCTGGGATTTATCCAATTCTGAAACGGAGGTTAAATCTTTATCTAAAAATCCATCTTGTTGCAAGTAAACGCCGTGTTTTTCCGAACGAGGAAAATACATATTGTCCGCCACTTTTTTCCATTCGGAAATTTCTGCTTTTGACAATTTGGCTTTGTTTAGAATTCGTACATAATCTGTATGAAATTCCGATTCTATTTTCTCAATTTGTTCAATTGTATAATCAATACACCATTTCGCTAAATAGTTGGTATAGAAATTATTATTGATGTTATTTTCATATTCGTTCGGGCCGGTAACACCCAGCATTACAAATTTTTGTTTGTCTTCCGACCAATTGACTCTTTGATGCCAGAAACGCGAAACTCCTATCAAAACTTCCAATCCTTTTTCCGGAACATATTCATAATCGCCCGTAAACCGCACATAATTGAAAATCGCAAATGCAATCGCTCCGTTTCGGTGGATTTCTTCGAAGGTAATTTCCCATTCGTTATGACATTCTTCACCATTCATCGTCACCATCGGATAAAGTGCTGCGCCATTTTTGAACCCTAATTTTTCTGCATTTTCAATGGCTTTCTCCAAATGGTTAAAGCGATACTCCAGCAGATTTCTCGCAACTTCTTGGTTTTTTGTTGCCATATAAAATGGCAAACAGTAGGCTTCTGTATCCCAATAAGTTGATCCACCGTATTTCTCGCCTGTAAATCCTTTTGGACCGATGTTGAGTCTTGCGTCTTTTCCTAAATAAGTCTGATTTAATTGGAAAATATTAAAACGAATTCCTTGTTGGGCTTTCACATCGCCTTCAATCGTGATGTCCGCCATTTCCCAAATCTTTTCCCAGTCCGATTTTTGTTGGTTTAACAATTCATCAAATCCTTTTTGGGAAGCGGTTTCACTTAGATTTTTTGCAACAGAAATCAATTCGATTTCATCATGATTGTTGGAAACGGTGTATCCGCCAAATTTCACAATCGAAGCCGTTTGATTTTGCTCCAGATTTATTTCATATTTTAATTGAGCTTTGGAAATGGAAACATCGGAATTTGGTATGATTTCCTGCTTTTTATCTTCAATGAAAACTGCATTTTTCATATAAGTTACGACATTGAAGCCTGTTTTAAACGTTTTTGCCTGAACAAATCCGAAATCGTTTTCCACACCGGAATCCAAATGCTCCCAAAAGGTTTCTTCCCAGTTTGCATCGCGGTTTTTCACACCGGAATCTACATAAGGTTGAAAAGAAATTTTTGCAGATTGATTCAAAGGTTTGATTTCGTATTTTATCGCACCCAATTCGTCCAGATCCAACGACAGAAAGCGTTTGACGTTTGCCTCAACTTCGATTCCATTTTGCAATTTGGCCTGAAAATTTCTTCCTAACCATCCTTCTTTCATATTCAACTCCCGACGAAAATTCTTTATTTCAATTGTATTCAAATCCAGATTTTCACCGTTGATTTGGATGTCTATTCCAATCCAGTTTGGCGCATTTAAAACCTTGGCGAAATATTCGGGATAACCGTTTTTCCACCATCCGACTTTGGTTTTGTCGGGATAATAAACGCCGGCGATATAACTTCCCTGAAAAGTTTCTCCGGTGTAAGTTTCCTCAAAATTGGCCCGTTGGCCCATGGCGCCATTCCCAATGCTGAAAATACTTTCAGATGAGGTGACGTGTTCTTTTTCAAATCCTTCTTCTATGATGGACCATTCGTTTGGTATGATATAATCCTGATTCATTATTTCTTGTAATAAGTATTATGTATAAAGTAAAATGTACTTTTTCGATATTTAACTCAACCCTCCAAGGTTATTCTGATCCTTGTTATTTAACCTTGGAGGTTAACGCTATATTAATTTCATTTCTTCTAAATCAATTTCTGTAAAACCGGCAAATATAAAATCGGCTTCATGTAAAACCTCTTTGTCACCGATTCCCACGCTAACCATTCCGGCAATGTTAGCGGCTTGAATTCCGGCTACAGAATCTTCAAACACGACACATTCTTCATTTTTAGAACTAACTTTTTCCGCACCCAAAAGAAAAACTTCAGGGTCGGGCTTGGCTTTTGAAACATCATTTCCGTCCACAATTGCGTCAAAATAATCCAGTAATCCTACTTTTTCCAGAATCGGTTTGGCATTTTTGCTGGCTGAGCCCAAAACAATTTTTCCGCCTCCGGACTGGATAAATTTCAAAACTTCCAAAACGCCCGGGAGAATTTCGGATGCATCCATTTTTTCAATGTAAGACAAATAATCTGTGTTTTTCTGAATTAAAAACCGGTCAAAATCGGCATCGGAAATTTGTTTCTTTCCTAATTCTAATATAATTTCGAGTGAACGGATACGGCTTACACCTTTTAAGAGTTCGTTGTGTTCTTTTGTAAATTCAATTTCCAGTTCGTTGGCCAGATTTTTCCATGCCAGATAATGGTATTTCGCAGTATCGACAATTACGCCGTCGAGATCAAATATGTAGGTTTTGATTTTCATTATTCCACTTCAATTTTGGCTTTGTCACTTACAAATAATGATAATATTCCCGCAAGAAACATGGACGCTCCTCCGATAAAAAGGGCATAAATCGGCTGGTTATCAAAAAACCTATTGACTAAAAACCCTAAAATAGAGGCGGCAACTAATTGGGGAATTACAATGAAAAAATTGAAAACACCCATGTAATAACCCATTTTGGAAGCCGGCAACGAACCCGAAAGCATCGCATACGGTATCGAAAGTATGCTTGCCCAAGCAATTCCAACTCCGATCATGGGCAGCCATTCTAAATTTAACATGGTTGGGTTTGTTATAAAATAGATCGAAATTAATCCCAATCCTCCAGCAACCAATGCTAAAAAATGAGTGAATTTCCGACTTGTTTTTTTGGCAATAATTGGAAGTAAAAATGCAAAAATTGCCGCTACTAAATTGTAATTAGCAAACATTTCGCCTACCTGATTGGCGCCGGTATTATAGGCTTCTGAAGTTGTATCGGCGGTTTTGTATATATGTTCTGTCACGGCCCCGGTGGTATAAATCCACATAGAAAACAATGCAAACCATGAAAAGAATTGTACTAAGGCGAGTTGTTTCATCAGTTTCGGCATGGACTGGATATCGCTGACCATGGTTACAAATCCGTTTTTGATGTTTTGCATCTGCATAATTCCTGCAATTGAAAAAACTAGTCCACCGGATGTAATTAGACCCAAAGTCAGAACATATAAATCCTTTTTTAGATCATGAGAATAAACATAATAAGTAGAAACCAGACCGATGATCAGCATCAGAACGCCTATCAAGACGGAATTTTTTCCGTTTGCAGGTTCTGAATTTTTATAATCCGGAGATTCTTTCTTTTCTTTTGCCTCAATTAATTTCATTTCTTCCGGGGTATATTCTTTGGACTTTATAATTGTCCATAAAACCGCAAGAATAAAGGCGATTCCTCCTATGTAAAACGAATATTTTACCGAATCCGGAATGATTCCTTCGGCTGCTGTATTGGCTACACCAAAATAGGTCAGGATATTGGGTAATTTTGATGCAACATAAGCTCCCGCCCCTATGAAAAAACTCTGCATGGCAAAGCCTTTGGTACGTTGTTCATCAGGGAGATTATCTCCCACAAATGCTCTAAACGGCTCCATCGAGACATTGATAGATGCATCCATGACCCACAGCATTCCTGCGGCAAACCATAAAACCGGTGAGTTTGGCATGATGAACAATGCAATCGATGCCAATAATGCTCCCACAAGAAAATAAGGTCTTCTTCTTCCTAATTTGGAATGCCAAGTCCGGTCACTGAAATATCCTATGATAGGTTGCACTATCAAACCTGTCAAAGGAGCTGCCACCCAAAGAATGGGGATTTCATCAATTTCAGCACCTAAGGTTTGAAAAATACGACTGACATTTGCATTTTGCAGTGCAAATCCCATTTGAATTCCCAGAAAACCAAAACTCATGTTCCAGATTTCCCAGAAACCTAATCTACGCTTTTCCATTATCGTAATTAATTGTTAAACAACACGATAAGCGCAAAGCTTATCAAAACTTATAATCATGTGAGAAGTAAAAATATAAGTTTTGATTTCACAAATATAAAAGATAATTTGATTTAGAAGAAGTTTTGTTCAGAGTTTTAACCTTTCAGAACCGGAAGTTTAATTTATCGGTCTAAACTCTACCATTCTCAACTCTCCCACTCTCCTACTTTGTAGAGTCTCTTTCAATCAGTTCGGTTTCGATGATGAGAGTCTGATATTCTTCTTCAGGCGTGATACCTTCCAGTTTGTCGAGAAGAAGTCTGGCGGCAGCTTCACCCATCTGCCTTCCGTGCTGGCTTACGGCCGTAAGGCTTGGATAAGAATATTTAGGTAAGTCACCGTCTGAAAAAGCAATAATTGAAACTTCTTCAGGGATTTTGGTATTTTTCTTTTTAAAATAATTGGCGGCCGTTATAGTGTAAAATTCGTTTACGCCGATCAGTCCGTCGATATCCGGATATTTTTGGATTAATTTTTCCAATTCATCAAAGATAAAATTTTCAATTTCATCAGATGTGAATTTGTCTTTTACTTTGATAATGAGCGAATTATTTAAATCAATATTGTTTTCAGCCAATGCTTCCATATACCCTTTCAGTCTTAAATTTCCCACTGAAACAAAGTCTTCTGTTGTAATAAATACAATCTGTTTACAACCGGTGTTCAACAGTTGCTGTGTTGCCTTTTTTGCTCCCTGAAAATCATCAATCACAACTTTATCGCAGTTCACATCGGCCACTTCCCTGTCAAACATGACGATGGGAACGCCTTGCGAAATGGTTTCGTTAAAATGGTGATAATCTGCTTTTTTCATCGTTTCCTTCGCCACAGACAGGATGAAGCCGTCTATGCTTCCGTTGACCAATGTTTCCATGTTCAGGACTTCTTTTTCAAAGGAATCGTTTGAAACAGCAATGATGACGTTATAATTCCGCTGATTGGCAATAGATTCAATCCCCTGAATCACTTTTGTAAAGAAGTGGTTGACGATTTGGGGGATGATGATGGCGATGGATTTGGTGGATTTATTTCGGAGGTTCAGTGCGATGCTGTTGGGCTTATAATTGTACATTTTGGCAAATGCCTGAATTTTTTGTCTGGTCTCCAACCCGATTTCTTCATTGTCCCTAAGGGATTTAGAAACGGTAGACACCGAAACACCTAATTCTTTGGCTATTTGTTTTAAGGTCACATTTTTTTTCAATCCCGGCAGTTTTTTAAATTTTTACACCCCAATTGGTTAGAAATATACAAGATATTTAAAAACTTATCAACACGAAAACGTTTTCGGAAGTTTTCGTAGTGTATCGACTACACCAACATATGTTCTATTTACATATTTTTAACATCGAGAAGTAAAAATATAACATTTTTTTCAAAATTTTAATTAATAACTGAGGTATGAAATGAGCCAAAACTTGGAAATAAGAAATCCAAATTTCTGGTGAATTCCATCTGACAAATTAAAAACAATAAAATTTAAACAGATGAAATTATTGAACAAAATTTATGTTGTTTGTCTTTTGGTTGTCCCGATATGGGTAGCCGCACAAACAACTGTGACCGGAGTGGTGACCGAAAATGATGGCGGCTTTACGCTTCCTGACGTTACCGTAACTAACCAAAATACGCTTGAGGAAGTCTTTACAGATTTGGACGGTGCGTTCAGCATCCAAGCAAATGAAGGTGACATCATCGTGTTTTCACTTGAGGGCTATGATAACATGACGGTAAATTACGCCAACGAATCTTCACTGAACGTCACCATGCGTACTTCGTCTTCCTTTCAATTGGATGAAGTGGTGGTAATCGGATATGGTACCACAACTTATAAAGATGCTACCGGATCTGTGGTCGCGGTAACAGAAAAAGACTTTAACGATGGTGTTGCGACCGCACCGGAACAATTGCTGACCGGAAAGGTGGCTGGTTTGGCTATTACTACAGGTGGCGGACAACCGGGAACAGGTTCTCTGATTCGAATTCGGGGAGGTTCATCCATCAATGCTGTAAACGACCCATTATTTGTTGTGGACGGAGTTCCCATGGATAACGGTGCAACCGTTGCGGGATCTTCCAATCCGTTGAATTATATCAATTCCGGAGACATCGAATCCATCAGTGTGTTAAAAGATGCTTCTGCCACAGCAATCTATGGTGCGAGAGCTTCAAATGGTGTCATCATCATTACCACAAAAAGAGGAAATAAAAACAAAAAACTGGGTGTAAACTTTAACAGCTCGGTTTCGCTTTCCGATCGGATTAACCAAGTAGATGTTTTGTCGGCTGATCAATTCCGTCAGTTAATCAATGAGCGTGCAAATGAAGATGTAGCGGCATTAATGGGAGACGCAAATACCAACTGGCAGGATGAAATCTTTAAAAAAGCATTGGGGTATGATACCAATGTCGGTTTGACCGGAAACATCACTCCCAATTTACCTTTCCGCCTATCATTAGGTTATACCAACCAAGACGGTATTTTAAAAACCAGCAATTTCGAGAGAACCACGGCATCTGTTAGTTTGACGCCGTCCTTGTTTGATAATCATTTAACCATCGATGTAAATGCCAAAGGTTCTGTAGAAGAAAATCAATTTGCAGATACTGGGGCCATCGGTTCCGCCATTATGATGGATCCGACACAACCGGTTTATTCAGGGAACTCGGATTTCGGTGGATATTGGGAATGGTTAAACAATGAAGGTAATCCCAATGCAAATGCAACCCGAAATCCATTAGCTATGTTGATGTTAAAGGATAATCATTCTTATGTAAACCGTTTGGTTGGGAATGTGAAATTTGATTATAAAATTCACGGATTTGAAGATTTGAAAGCAGTATTGAATTTAGGATTGGATTATTCGCAATCCAGTGGTTCTGAAACAGTTCCGGTTTTTGCGCGGATGAATTATAATTCCGACAACCCGGCAAACGGTGGTTTAAGTAGAGATTATGACCAAATCCGCAGAAACCAATTGTTTGACTTTTATTTGAATTACAACAAAGAAGTGGCTTCTATCAAAAGTTTATTTGATGTAACCGCCGGATACTCTTACCAAAGTTTTGATTATGACAATTATGAATTAAGTACCAGCGAAAACGGAGAAGTTTTAAACGGAGAATATAATGACATTTATACACGTGTTTTAGTTGGTTTCTTCGGTCGATTCAATTATACGTTCAACGAAAAATATTTATTGACCGGTACGGTTCGTTATGATGGCACCTCTCGTTTTGCGGAAGATGTAAGATGGGGATTATTCCCGTCATTGGCCGCGGCCTGGAACATTTCGGAAGAGAATTTCTTAAAAGATTCAAAAACGGTTTCCAATTTGAAACTTCGTGCAGGATGGGGTATCACAGGACAAGAAAACATCAATAACCAGCCTTATCCATATCTACCCATTTATTTGAGTTCAACCAATGCATTGGCTTATTATCCAATCGGTGGGAATTTTGTATCGACTTTACGTCCGAACATTTATGACCCAAAACTTAAATGGGAAGAGCAAACTACCTGGAACATCGGTTTGGATTTCGGATTCTTTAACAACAGAATGTGGGGTTCAGTCGAATATTATCTAAAAGAAACTGAGGACATGATCCAAACAGTTGCTGCACCACTTCCTAATTTGAATAACCGAATTACGACCAATATCGGAACGATGGAAAACAAAGGGGTGGAAATCGCTTTAGGTGGAGACATCATCAAATCAAAAGATTTGACCTGGACTGTTAACGCCAATGCTACTTTTAACGAAAATGAAATCACCAAAATTTCAGGAGTCGGAAACAATGAGTTCTATCTGGCGGGAGATGCTATTTCCGGAGGAGTCGGGAATTTGGTTCTGGCCAACATGGTAGGTTCACCGGCTTATTCTTTTTATGTATATGAACAAGTTTACGATTCAAACGGAAATCCGATAGAAGGTGCTTATGTGGATCAAAACGGAGACGGACAAATCAATGATCAGGATTTACGTATTTTCCATTCAGGAAGACCGGATTGGATGTTGGGCTTCAGTTCCAATTTGAATTATAAAAACTGGGATTTCGGATTCTCTATGAGAGCCAACATCGGAAATTATTTGTATAACAACGTAGCTTCCAACGTAGGAACTTATGCTTCAACACGGGGAACAAACGGATTTTTGGTAAACATTCAGGCAGATGCTTTGGATTCTCAATTTGAAAACAACGAATATTTCTCTGATTACTATATTCAGAACGCATCCTTCCTGAAAATGGATTATATGACACTTGGATACACCTTTAAAGAAATTTTCGGAAAAACCAATATGCGTTTTTACGGAACAGTTCAAAATGTATTTACGATTACTGAATATGAAGGACTGGATCCGGAGATCGGAAGTGGAATCGACAACAACGTTTATCCACGTCCGCGGATCTATACGCTGGGTGTAAATGTGAACTTTTAATTACAAAATCAATTGAAAATGAAAAATATAAAATCATACTTATTCGTCATCTTTTCAGGATTGTTTCTGACCTATTCTTGTGTGGATGATTTGGATGTAGAAATTGAAGATCCCGATGAAATCATAGGTGCAAACGCTTATCAAAGTCTGGATGATTACACTTCAGGTATTGCAAAAGTTTATGCCGGATTGGCATTATCCGGACAACAAGGTCCTGCCGGACAAGGAGACATAGGTGGAATCGATGAAGGTTTCGGACAGTATTTACGCGCCTACTGGCAATTGCAACAATTACCGACAGACGAAACCAAAATCGCCTGGAACGACGGTACTTTACAAACTTTCAACTTCCAAACCTGGTCCAGCTCCAGTGAATTTATCAATGCAGGATACAGCCGTTTCCTTTACGAAGTCGAATTGGCCAACCAATTCTTAAGAGATTCCGGTGACGAACAATTAAATGCCATCGGACTTTCTGATGCAGAAAAAACAGTTGTTCATCAGTACCGTGCGGAAGCCCGTTGGTTAAGAGCTTTGGGTTATTACCATGCTTTGGATTTATTTGGAAATGTTCCTTTCAAAACCGAAAACGACCCTGTAGGAGGTTATTATCCGCCACAATATTCCGGAACCGAATTGTTCAATTACATCGAATCCGAATTATTGGCAATAGAGCAGGAAATGGTTGCACCACGCACAGCAGGTCATTACGGGCGTGCAGACCGTGCAGCAGCTTGGGCATTGTTAGCCAAAATGTATTTAAATGCAGAAGTTTATACCGGAACAGCCCGATATGCAGATTGTATCACTTATTGTGAAAAGATCATGAACGGCGGTTATTCACTGGCTTCAAACTATGAAAACCTGTTCCGTGCAGACAATAATCAGGGAGATGCGATGAATGAAATCATTTTTGCCATTCCGTATGATGCAACTTATATGCAGACTTATGGTGGGATGACTTTCATAATCAACGCTTCCATAGGTGGCGATGCCAGCCCTTCCGAGTTAGGAGTGCCCGGCGGTGGATGGGGAGGAACCCGAACCACTAAAAACTTAGTGCATTTATTTGCGCCCGATGGAAATGTAGAGGCCGTGACAGATGCACGTGGTAAAAAATACGGCGCCGGAAACGGTACATTCTTTACGGAAGGACAACAGCTGGAAATGGCCGACGTGACCCAATACAAAAATGGTTACGGTGTATTCAAATTCAAAAATCTGAATGCTGACGGTTCAGCCGGTACAACAGGTGAAAATGACGCAAGTCAGGTAAGTGTGGACTTTCCGTTGTTCCGATTGGGTGATGTTTATCTGATGTGGACGGAAGCCAAAATGAGAACAGGAGGTGCAGATGCAACTTATATCAATATGCTGAGAACCAGAGCCAATGCCTCTACGGTTTCTGCCGGACAAATTAACGATCAGTTCATTTTGGATGAAAGAGGAAGAGAATTATATTGGGAAGCAACACGTAGAACCGATTTGGTTCGTTTCGGGAAATTTACGGGTGGGACTTATGTTTGGCCATGGAAAGGACAAGCTCCGGAAGGAACTTCAACGGATGAAAAATACAATCTGTATCCGCTTCCGGTTTCAGACTTGTCAGCCAATCCAAATTTGACCCAAAATCCGGGCTATTAATTTTAAAATCGAATTGAAATGAAAATTTTTAAATATTTTTTGAGTTTATTTGTTTTGACCGGAATCATTTTTTCCTGTTCAGACGATGATTATACCATGCTTGATGGCAGTGCCCAAGCGCCCGTATTGACCATTTCCGGAGAAACAACCCAGGTTTTATTAAGTGAAAATGCCGACATGGAAGCGGTAACTTTTAACTGGAATGAAGTTGTATTTAACGTTAATGTGGCTCCCGTTTCCTATATTTTAGAAGTAGCGGCCGGCGGAACCAATTTTGCAACACCGGCAACTTTGCAAAATTCTGCTAACACTTCCTTTACGATGACCGTGGGTCAATTAAATGCCCGTGCTATCGCAGCAGAAATTTTACCGGAAACCCAAGGTAGTTTGGATTTCCGCGTGATTGCAAGAATCGGAGAATCGGCTAATTCAGATCTGATTTCCGAAACCATTACAATCACTGTTACGCCTTATACAGATGTTTTGGATCTTTCCACTCCTTGGGGGATTGCTGGTTCGGCAACACCAGGAGGATGGGATGAATATGCAAATGACATTCCTTTTTGGAAAACCGGAACAGACAATGTTTTTGTTGCATACGCAAATTTAAGTGATGGAGAAATTAAGTTTCGAAAAGACGCTCAATGGGTAGAAAATTATGGCGGTTCAGGTGGAAATCTTGTTGCCGGAGGAGATAATATTCCGGTTACGGCAGGAAAATACAAAATCACCATTGACTTTAATGCAATGACATATTTAATTGAATCCTGGACACTTGGAATTGTAGGCTCGGCTACTCCAAACGGTTGGGACGGACCCGATGTTGAACTTTTGTTCGACTCAACTTCAGATCAATTCCGAGCAATCGTAAGTCTTGCAGATGGCGAAATGAAATTCAGATTAAACAACGATTGGGGTGTTAACTGGGGTGATGACGGAGCTGACGGAACTTTGGAGCCGGGCGGAGCAAATATCGTGGTTGCGGCAGGAAAATATGTTGTAACTGTCAATATGAACGATATGACTTATGAATTAGAATCAATTCCAAATATCTGGGGATTAGTAGGATCTGCTACGCCAAATGGTTGGGACGGCCCGGATGTTCAGTTGAACATTGATTATTCCAGCGAATATACTTCCGGTCAGGGCGTATGGTACATAAACGGAGTTCATTTGTTAGCTGGTGAAGTTAAATTCCGCGCCGATAATGATTGGGGATTGAATTATGGAGATGATGGTGCAGATGGAACTTTGGAAAATGGAGGAGCAAATATTGCTATTGCGACTGATGGCAATTACGATGTAGTCTTTGATCTTTCGACCAATACTTATTCCATAACGCCAAGCGAATAAAACATTATCATAAAGGCTGCTGTAAAAAGCGGCCTTTTTTATCTGAAATTTTATGAAACATATAGTTATTGGTTCTTTTTTGCTCTTATTTCTGACGGCATGTAAAAATGACGACGATAATTCCCAAAATTGCGGATGTAATGCGGAAACAATCAATACAGTTCAGCAGATGCAAGGCACTTTATTTCCTATTAATCCTCAAAACGACAACACCCCGACTGCCAATTTTGCAATTGTCAGGAACAACCCCGAGATGCCCGGATGGCAAACTTCTTATTATGTCTGTGATGATAATTTGATCCATGAATTGGGTGAAATCCCCGATACCGGAATAGAGGTTGTTTTTTCAGGGAACACAAAAGAATTATGTGAAGAAATCATAACCATTCCCGAACATTTTCATTATCGAATTGAATTAACTCAAATTAATACCCCATGAATAAAATATTTTATATACTGTTTTTATTATTTGGATTCTCAGCTTTCGCACAAGTAACCACAGACCCTAACCCACCGGAAGCAGACGGCCAGGTCATCATTTATTTTGACAAAGCCGGAACAGGTTTGGGCGGATACAACGGAACCATTTATGCCCACATAGGAGTAACGGTAAACGGAAATCCTTGGCAAAATGTCATCGGAGAATGGGGAAATAATTCCACACAACCTGCTTTGACTTTTGTTTCGGGGACAACTTATTCGCTGACTTTGTCGCCAACGCTTTTCAGTTATTTCGGAGTAGGAACGTCCAATACCATCAATGCTATCAACGTCGTTTTCCGAAGTGCAGACGGAACTCAGCAGACAAATCCTGATTATACGATTCCCGTAGGCGGATTCCAATTGGTTTCTTCCAATCCGGCAAACGGAGCGACGGTAACGGTAAATCAAGGACAAAATCTCAACATCACCGCTTCCACAACTTTAAATGCCAATTGGGTTTTGAAGGCAAACGGAACGACGGTCAATACTTCAAATAATTCTTCCAATTATTCCTACAGCCATCCGATTAACGAAACGGTTGAATTCGAATTAACCGCAACCCATTCCGGCGGACAAACGATTACCATCGAGTTTACGGCCATCGTAACACCTGTCGTTCAGACACAGGCAATTCCGAGCTGGATGGAACAGGGAATTAATTATAATTCAACTCATTCGCAAGCAGGTTTGGCGCTTTATGCACCCGGAAAAAGTTTTGTCCATGTCATCGGAAGTTTTAATAATTGGACGATTTCAAATGATTATCTGATGAAACGCGATACGACCAATCCGGATTTGTATTGGATACAATTGGAAGGTTTAACTCCTGGCGAAATCTATACGTTCCAATACCGCACCAGTGACGGAATCAAAACCGCCGATCCTTTCTCGACTTTGGTTCTAAGTCCTTGGGACGATCCTTATATCACACCGCAGATGTATCCGAATCTGCCGGAATATCCGGCCGGACAGGAATTTGAGGTTTCGGTTTTACAAACCAATCAGCCGGAATACAATTGGCAGGTTGAAAACTTCAATCGTCCTGCAAAAGAGAATTTGATGGTGTACGAATTGCTCATTCGTGATTTCAATTCGGAGAAAACATGGAATTCATTGATTCAGGATATCCAATATTTTAAAAATTTAAACATTAACGCCATCGAAATCATGCCTGTGATGGAATTCGAAGGAAATATTTCATGGGGATACAACACGGCTTTTCATTTGGCTTTGGATAAAGCTTATGGAAACAAAGACAGCATGAAAGCTTTTATAGACCTTTGTCACCAAAACGGAATCGCTGTGATTCTGGATGTAGCTTTGAACCATGTTTACGGACGTTCGCCACTGGTGAGAATGTGGATGGACGACCCGGATGGAGACGGTTTCGGAAATCCGACGGCTCAGAACCCTTATTGCAATACCGAAGCAAAACATGCCTACAGCGTGGGATATGATTTGAACCATCAGTCAACCGCAACCCAATATTATGTAAGAAGAACGGTCGAATACTGGATGGAGGAATTTAAAATCGACGGATTCCGCTGGGATTTAACCAAAGGTTTTACACAAAACTGCACACCTTCAGATGAAAATTGTACCAACGGTTACCAAGCCGACCGCGTAGCGATATTGAAACAATATGCCGATTATCAATGGGCAATTGACGATGATTTCTATATCATTTTTGAGCATTTGGGATATGGCGGTTCGCATGATGAACAAATTGAATGGGCCAACTACAAATTCCCCGAAGGAAAAGGAATCATGCTCTGGAACAAGGCTACCGAGCCTTACAACCAAAACACGATGGGCTGGGTGGAAAACAGTAGTTTCAACCGGGTTGATCATGAGATTCAGGGTTATCCGGGAAGAAGAAATGTTGCTTATGCGGAAAGTCACGATGAAGAACGCATGATGTACAAAAATTCCCAATGGGGAAATGAAAGCGGTGATTATGATGTAAAAGACACCGAAACGGCATTGGAAAGACAAAAGGCATTGGGCGCAGTTACTTTTATGATTCCCGGACCCAAAATGTTATGGCAATTCGGAGAATTGGGATATGATTTCAGCATCAATCATTGTCAGGACGGCACCAACAGCGATGCCTGCCGTACCGACCCGAAACCGATTCCTTCCGAAATCGGTTATATGACGGACGAAAACCGTTTGGCGGTTTATAATACTTGGGCAGACATCATCCAACTGCGTGTTTCTCAGGAGGTCTTCAATACCGATACCTATGATATTCAATCGGGTGATTTGCTGCCGCGAATTTATATTTGGAACGACACGATTGACCCTTCGGAATTAAAAAATGTAATTGTTCTGGCCAATTTTGATGTGGTACAAAAAGACATCATTCCGTATTTTCCTTATACCGGAACCTGGTACGATTTGCTGAGCGAAGCACCTGTCAACGTGACTTCTACCGGAGCAGATTTTACCATCACGTTGCAACCCGGAGAATTTCGTATTTACGGAAATCAGTTGGCGATAATGGGAGATCAAAGTTTTAATTCTCCAAATGATAAAATCCAATTGGTTCCCAACCCTGCAAAAGACCGTTTTTCTTTGTCCAAAGACGTGGAAAACATGGAAATTTATGATTTGACGGGAAGAAAGGTCAAAGCACTGAACGGACAATTGAAAAAAGGACAAACATTTGATGTAAGCTCACTTCCGCCGGGAATTTATGTGGTAAAAGCCACTTCCAACTTTAAAATATTCACCATAAAATTGATCAAAAAATAGATGAATTCTTAAAGTGAATCCTTTATACTTGTACTCTGAAATCCTCTTGCTGTAAAGTGAGAGGATTTTTATATCTTAGAAACATGAAAGTTCGTTTCGATAAAAAATACGCATTGTATTTCACAGGGTTGCTGATTGTAGAAATCCTCATTGCCCTATTTGTGAAAAATGAAATCATTAGAGGTTCGGTGGGAGATGTGCTGGTCGTGATTTTGATTTATTGTTTTATTCAGACTTTTTTCAATTTTGACAAAAAGAAAACCATCATAGGCGTAGGGATTTTTGCTGTTTTAGTGGAAATCTCACAAGCATTAAATTTAGTAGAAAAACTAAATTTGCAGGACAACCGATTTTTCGCTACCGTTCTCGGAACTACTTTTGACCTCAATGATCTCTGGGCTTATGTTGCCGGCTGTGCCATAGTCTGGATGCTGGAATTTTATGACGATAATCCCCGCCCGAAAAAGAAAAAGTTTTTGGGGTTTTGATTTGTACAGAAGAGAAAAAGTGAAGCTAAATTAGACAGCGTTAAATCTGCCGATTAGGATATGCCTGTCAAACACAGAAATATCGGCACTAAAAATTGACAAAACAACCTTATATGCATTTCTATCTTACTGTAAACATGATATTTAACCCCCTATGACTGAATAAAAAAAGCCAATTTTCATGAGCATTTTTTTATAAAAAGAATGAATTATAGAAGTTATGTGCAACTGTCAAAAAAATACACATAAAACTATTTTCGGAAGGTTAGGCGAAGCTTATTGGGAATTTTGGCGCAGTTTCGTAAATTTGGGTGTTTAGCCGTTATGCTATGACAACCCCTACAACATTGAAGAATTGCAAAATTCAAGCAGACATATTATTAAAACACTTGGTTCGACAATTGACATTAAAGGAAAACCTGAAACTATTTGGGACAATATAACGAATGTGAAAATCGAACAGTTTTCTGACCCGACAATTTTTAAAATTCTTGACATACCAAAACCATTAAGAGCAGAAGTTATTTCAGAAGGACAAGGCGGAAAGCGAATAGCATATTTTGACAGCGGCAAAAGATTTATTCAAGAAATATTAGTTTGGAAACCATTAACAGAATACTCATTTTCATTTAACCCCGAGAAAGAATTTAGGGTTTGCTATTTTTTTGACCTTTCAGAAGGTGTTTTCCAAATTCCAACAGGAGCATATTATTTAACAACCGTTGGACAGACAACAACTTTAAAATTAACTACAACATATAGCATAGACAGACGACTAAATTTTTTGTTCAGTATTCCGGTAAGACTTATTTTAAAGGCGTTTCAACGTTACTTGTTAAAATCAATCAAAAAGAACTCCGAGTAAATGGACGCAATAAAATTTACTGAAACAATAATTATTCAAGCCAGTCAAGAACAAGTCTTTGATTTCACACAAGATTACAATAAACGATTAAAGTGGGACACATTCTTGAAAAGAGCCGATTTAATGGAAAATGCAACAACTGCTGACAAAGGTGTAAAAGCATATTGTGTTTCAAAAAATGGACTTGGGATGGTAACAGAATATGTAACTTTCAACAGACCAAAAGTGACAGCCATTAAAATGACAAAAGGACCTTTTATATTTAAGTCATTTTTAGGCTCTTGGACATTTAAAGAACTTTCGGTAGACAAAACTGAAGTGATTTTTTTATATTCGTTTTTGCTAAGGTTTCCATTTAATATTATGACAATATTTATTAAACGAAACTTACAGAAAAACGTAAAACAAAGACTAAAAGATTTAAAAAGCAACATTGAAAATAAAAGCACAAACGACTAACATCGTATTGCCAAAAGCAGGGCTTAAAGGCTTCGATTGGACATTTGTGCAAGGTTCATCATTAGTTCTTCGATTGAAGTTTTGTGCTAAAAATCCCCGCCTTCGGCAATACCCGGGAATTACATCCCTTGTTCAGACTCGGGTAAACCCTCGCTGAACAAGTGATTTGTAAAATCAAAAAAATTCTCTTAGTTTCACTAACAAATTTTCCGACTTCACTAATCCCCGGGGAAGTTATAGGGCATTTTAGGACGACCCGAAACCGAAAGACAATTCAACTAACAAAACAATATTGACCCCACAAGACAAATGACGAACAACAAACTTGACATAAAACTTAGACCGACAGAAATTGCAGACTTGGACACTTTATTTGAATTTCAACTTGACAAGGAAGGTGCATACTTAGCTGCATTTATGCCAAAAGACCCGACAAACAAAACAGCGTATTTGACGAAATTCGCAAAACTACTGAGCGACCCAACGGTAAACAATCAGACAATTTTAATTGACAATATAATCGTAGGAAGTGTTGCTAAATTCGTAATGGAAGGCAATGCGGAAATCACCTATTGGTTAGACAAAAAATTTTGGGGACAAGGTGTTGCGACAATGGCTCTAAAAAATCTTCTTGACATTGAAACGACCAGACCAATTTTTGGACGAGTTGCGTTTGACAATTTTGGTTCGCAAAAAGTTTTAGAAAAATGTGGTTTTGTAAAAATCGGCTCTGACAAAGGTTTTGCAAACGCACGACAAACAGAAATAGAAGAATTTATTTACAAACTTGACAACTAACAACAAAATAAAAACGCCCCATAACACGGGTTTTTCGACAGGCGGATCGACGTTCAAAGCGGAACTACTTGCGCGAATATCAGGCTCCGAGCCGTTATCTGCTATATGACAACTGACCGTACCAAAAAAAAGTTCGTACATTTGCAGACACAAAAACTTTAATAACACGAAATGTAAAATATAATTTCTTTCAGACAAACTAAAACGACAATCGAAAAAACGACTTGTTGTATTGTTTAATCTTTCAAGAAAGAAGTTATGTTGATTTTACAAAACATTTCATACACACACCCCAACAAAGATTTACTGTTTGACGACATCAATCTCAAAGTAAACAATCACGAAAAGACAGCTTTAATAGGCAACAACGGAACAGGAAAATCTACGCTGCTAAAAATCATTGCCAATGAATTGCAAGCATCAAACGGACAAATAAGCGTTGAAACCGAACCTTATCATGTTCCGCAAGTTTTCGGGCAATTCAATCAGTTGACCATCGCACAGGCGTTGCAAATCGAAGACAAATTGAATGCTTTGAAAGAGATTTTGAACGGCAACACAAGCGAAGAAAATTTCAATTTGCTCAATGACGATTGGACGATTGAAGACCGTTGCAACGAAGCCTTAGCCTATTGGCAGCTCAACGGTTTGGACTTGTCGCAAAAAATGGAAACGTTAAGTGGCGGACAAAAAACAAAAGTTTTCCTTGCCGGGATTTCCATTCATCAACCCGAATTGATTTTGTTGGACGAGCCGAGTAATCATTTAGACATAGCCAGCCGACAACTTTTGTACGACTTTGTTCAAACCACAAAAAGCACTTTAATTATCGTAAGCCACGACAGAAAATTACTCAATCTTTTGAACAGCATTTGTGAGTTAAGCAAACACGGAATTAAAGTTTATGGCGGTAATTACGACTTTTACAAAGAACAAAAGCGAATAGAAAACAATGCTTTGAGCCAAGACATTCAAAGCAAAGAAAAAGCGTTGCGAAAAGCCAAAGAGAAAGAACGGGAAACTTTGGAACGTCAGCAAAAATTGGACAGTCGCGGCAAAAGCAAGCAAGAAAAATCGGGCGTTGCCCGAATAATGATGAATACCTTGCGGAACAACGCAGAAAACAGCACTTCAAGATTGAAAAGTGTTCACGCAGAAAAAATCGGTGGACTTTCGCAAAACTTACAAGACCTTCGTTCTTCGCTGCCCGACATGGATAAAATGAAATTCGGTTTTGATCATTCAGCGTTACATAAAGGGAAAATTCTGATTACGGCAGCAGCGATAAACTTTGGCTACGACAACAGACCGCTTTGGAAAGACGACTTGACTTTTCAAATCACAAGTGGCGAACGCATTGTCTTGAAAGGGAAAAACGGTTCGGGAAAAACAACTTTGATAAAACTAATTTTGGGCGACATTGAACCGCAAACAGGAACTGTTTATCGGGCAGATAACAAATCGGTTTACATTGATCAAGATTATTCCTTGCTCAACAACCAACTGAAAGTTTACGAACAAGCCCAACAATTCAACACTTCAGCATTGCAGGAACACGAAATCAAAATCCGCTTAAACCGATTTTTATTTACAAAAGAAGATTGGGACAAACCTTGCATTGCTTTGAGCGGTGGAGAAAGAATGCGTTTACTAATTTGTTGTTTGACCATTAACAGCCAATCGCCCGACATCATTATCCTTGATGAACCAACAAATAATCTGGATATTCAAAATGTGGAAATACTGACAACAGCAATCAACGAGTATCAAGGAACGCTGATTGTGGTATCGCACGATGAAACATTTTTGGAACAAATAAATATCGAACGGACAATTGAACTCTGAAGAGATACAGCAGGTAACAAGCAGATGGCAAAAGAGCGGAGTTCTCGGTAAATTGAAAGTTCCGGTTTCGATTACCACCAATGCTGTGAGCATTGGCTTTTTTTACTTAATTTAGCTAACGGCTCACAGCATTGGTGGCTACGTTCGTGCAAAACCGAACCTTTCAGCTTCGATTTTCCGCTCCCTCGCCAAGTTGCCGAATCGTTGGCCGATATGCTAAAACAACAGCCTTCCAAAATTGAAAGACACAAAATGAAAAAACTACTGTTTAAAATAGCACTTATGGTTTTACTATCATTACCTATTGTAACGATGGCTCAAAGATTTTATCCTTCTAATTTTGAAGAATTAGGATATTATTCGTCCAAAACCGAAACGCTAAAAATCAATGATAGATATATCAAAATCGCAGGATTTGAACAAATAAACGACACAATATATCAATCAGAGAATGAAGAAACTTTAATTTTTCATGGAAATAAACTGACTTCATATTCTGAGCTAATTATTGATTATTATTTCCCTACAACCACCGATTTAACACGATTTCTAAAAAGACTGAAAGAAACTGGTTATACTTTCAAAAAAAATGATTATCAGAAAAAAAATGATAGAGAAGAAACACTGCATTTTCAAATAAGTAAAAATGTAAAGTATAAATCACAATTACGCAACAAAATACGCTTTACCGTAAAAGAACCTAATATTGACATACCTTATCTCAGGCCTGTTACAACCGATAGCTATCCTTTTCAAAACTCGGTTTGGTTTATCAATTCTTCGGGAAATGAGTATATTGAATTGAGCCCAAACCCGGAAAAAAATAAAGATGAAAGTCGCATAGAATTTTTAGATGACAAGAATGTTATCATAGTCTTTAATCTGGATAATTGTCGCCAATCTTTCAAAGGGACTTATAATCCTATCCCTTTTATTGACCAAAGAAATAATTTGATGGATATCAGACTCGAATTTCCTATCATCGAACCTTCTTTTAAGATTGAACAGACTACTGATTTGTCCGAAAGATGCCAATATTTTATAGACATTCTTACACATAAAAAAGGATTGAAAGTTCATATTTACGATGATGGTTTACTATTAAAAAGGGAAGAAATGGTGCCACCATTGGAACCAATAGGAAATGGTTTTTAAAAGAACCTGCAAAAAACAAAATGAATAAACCAGCACAATCGCACAACATGCAGATTGGCAAAAGAGCGGAGTTATCGGTAAATTGAAAGGTCCGGTTTCGATTACCGTCAATGCTGTGAGCATTGGCTTTTTTTACTTAATTTAGCTAACGGCTGGGGTTTCACGCAAGCTCAAACCCTGCGTGAAGCCCGGAGCCGTTGGCAGCAATTCTAACGATTTACAAAACGAATTAAGTTTTTTTTGACGGGAAACATTTAATTATGAAAACAAAAAATTTACTTCTCACAACTGTTTGTTTTTTCTTTTTATCAACCTCAAAAGGACAAACAATAAAATTTGACAAACTTGATTCGTGTGCGAAAAAATTGATGGTTGATTTTAATTTACCAGGAATTGCTGTAGGGATCGTACAAAATGACTCAATTCTATTTGCCAAAGGATATGGAGTGAGAGAAATTAATAAAGATATGCCAGTAAATACCAATACAATTTTTGGAATTGGATCAATTTCAAAATCGTTTACAGCATTAACTTTAGGAATATTAGTTAACCAAGGAAAAATAAATTGGGACGATCGTGTTATAGATTACCTTCCTGACTTTGAATTGTATGCTCCGTATGTAACTGAAAATTTTACTATCAGAGATTTACTTACGCATAGAAGCGGACTTAATTGGACAAGTGGAGGAACACTTTGGTATCATTCTGATTTAACCAGAACAGATGTGATTAAAGGTTTAAGATATTTAAAACCGATTTCGGGATATAGGGACAAGCCAGCATATCAAAATGTAATGTATTTGGTTGCTAGTGAAATTGTAAAAAAAGTAAGTGGAATAACATGGGACGAATTTCTTAAAGTTAATGTTTTCGATAAAATAAATATGAAAAGCAGTACTTCCATTTCAAATGAACGTGAAGCAAGTACAAATTTAGCTCAACCTCATATTTGGAACGACAATTTTGAAAAGGTAGTTATTGAACAAGAGAAAGGCGATAATTTGGCACCTGCAGGATTTGTTTATTCCTCTGTCAATGATATGATGAACTATATGAGATTGCTATTGAGAGATGGAATATTTGAAAAAGATACTATTGTTTCAAAAGATATTATTGATGAAATTTTTACGCCACAAATAATATTTCCTATACTACCACCGCCTATCCATAATGAATTTACTTCGTATGGTTTCGGTTGGTGGATAACTCCAAAGAACGGTCATAAAATAATAGACCATAGCGGAGGGATAGACGGTATGTCTGCAAATCTTGTTATGATTAAAGATCTGGATATCGGAATAATTGTACTAACAAATACAAACGAATTAGCTCCCTTTATAATGACATCCGAATTATTAGAACAAGTCCTTTTCGACAAGTCATACAACCAATACAATGCCCTTAAAAAATACAGAGATGATTTACTCGTTCAAGAAAAAGGGAATAAAGAAAAACTTGAAAAACTACGAGTAACTGGAACAAAGCCCTCATTAGATTTGAAATTATATGCAGGTACATATAATGACAAAATGTATGGAGATATTTTTATAAAGTATAATGATGGTAATTTAGAAATTAGTTTTTCACATACTCTGCTTTTTAAAGCTAAATTGAGGCATTGGCAATATGATACATTCATGATAGATTGGTATGATGCTCGTGTGCCTAATGGTTTTGTCACCTTTAATTTTAATGCAAATAGAGAAATTATCGGAATTACACTCGACCAGCAAAATCTATTAGACGTTGATTTCAGCGAATTAGAAATAAAAAAGAAAAACTAATTTAGAAAAAAACAGCTACCAACGGTTTGGAATAAGACGGCCTGAACGTTCCCATTCGACAGTTTTTCGTAAATTTGAGCTTTGTCGCTCGTTCGGAATTTTCTGCCCAAAGTCCTGCCAGAATGTAAAGCCGCCGGGTATTAAAGCCAGCCCTAACAAGATGACCGTGCAAACATCAAACGGACAACAAGAAATGAAAAGAATAATTGTAATTTTCAGCTTGACCCTTTTCACTTTGACAGCGTGCAAAAACTCAAATGAACAGACAAGACAAAAAATAAACGAAATGACATATCCTGTAAAAACTATCAGCATTTCAATCAACAAACCAGCCGACAAAGTGTATGAATTTGCTTCAAAACCCGAAAACTTTCCTATTTGGGTAGAATTTATAAAATCTATGACAAAGGAAAGCGAAAGCCTTTGGTTGGCAAAAACAGATTTGGGAAACATCAAAATTCAATTTGTCCCTAAAAACGAATTTGGAATTATAGACCATTTGGTAATACTTCCAGACAGTTCAACAGTAACCAATCCTATGAGAGTAATTGAAAACGGAAAAGGTAGCGAATTAGTTTTTACACTTTTTTGGATGCCAAACAGAACAGAAGAAGAGTTTAACCAAGATGCAAAATTGATTGAAAACGACTTGACAAAAATTAAAACGATACTTGAAGCGGAATAAACAATGAACCGCCAACAAGACCCGATGTCGCGGATTTGCAATCCGTACCAAGCCAAACCCGATTTATATTATTTATCGCATAGACAAACCTGCTTATTTAAACTTCCGCACCATTTCCTCCTCCGTTCAGCTTACGGTTCAGCTCCGCCTGGAATTCCTCCAAAACCGGTTTTACGGTGCTTTCCGGCAAGTCTGAAATGCGAATGTACATCAGCCCGTCAATCGCATCATTGAACTTCGGATCCACATTAAACCCGATAAGCTTTGCATTTTGTTTGATGTATTTTTTGATCAGAACCGGGAGGCGTAGGACATTTGGTTCAATTTCATCGATGAGTTTGTCAAACTTATTCAAATCGGCTTCGGCTTCATCAAAAAAGAACTCTTTGTCCTCGTCCTTCAGTTTCACTTTGAATTCGTTTTTCGGCCGTACATATTGCGCCACATAAGGATCGTAATAATGTGATTTCATGAATTCGATCATCAAAGATTTCGAAAAATCGGAAAACTGATTGGAAATGGAAACACTGCCTATGATGTATTTTTCTTCCGGATTTCGCAACGTAACATGTACAATTCCCCTCCACAACAAGAAAAGCGGCATAGGTTTTTGCTGGTAATCCGGCACTACAAAAGCACGCCCCATTTCTATACATTTTTTGAAAAACGGATGAAGCTCAGGCTCTATGTGAAATAATTCGTGAAGATAAAAACCATTTACACCAAACTGTTCATAAACCTCTTTTCCAAGTGCCATCCGGTAAGCGCCGACGATTTGTTGTGTATCTTCATCCCATAAAAACATGTGGTGGTAATGCACATCATAACGATCCAAATCAATTTCCTGATTCGTTCCCTCGCCTATTTCCCGAAATGTCAATTCGCGTAAACGTCCTATTTCCCGCAAGATATTGGGAATTTCATGGGCTTTGGTAAAATAACATTCATAATTATTGTTCTTAAACAACAACATATCTTCTATCTTCCTAAGCTCATTTATCTCATTGATAATTAATTCCTTGTCGGTTTCTTTGACGATTGGTTTAGGTTTTTTGCTGGTGGTGTTGATGGCTATAGTCGCAGGAATTTTTAATGTTTCCATCAACAAAGATTTTTTCTGGGTATAATAGGTCGAAAGCGAATAAGTTTTCTTTCGGAGGAATTCGCAAAATGATTCGATGTCTTCAAATTCCTGTTGTTGTTTGAACAAAATCGGCTTCCCGATTCTGATTTGAATGGGTTTTGTTCTCGGCCGCACCATTTCAGATGGGAGCATCGCTGTTTGTAAATTGGGGCTTAAAGCTGACATCCTGTAAAACAACGGGCTGTTTTTTGCCCGGAAATACATGGGAATAATCGGAACATTTAACTTTTTAATCAGTTTGATCGCAGATTCCTGCCATTGTCTGTCCGTTACATTTCCATCTTCGTCTTTGGTAGAAACTTCGCCTGCCGGAAAAATCCCGAGGCAACCACCATCCCGCACATGACGCAGTGCTTCCCGCATTCCCGAACTGCTGCTATATACTTCTTTACGGGTTTCAAACGGATTTACCGCAATGACCATCGGCTCAAGCGGTTTGATTTTATGCAAAAGGAAATTACCCATCACTTTAAAATCGGGACGTATTTTCCCGATGATATGCATCATCAGAATTCCGTCCAAAGCACCAAGTGGATGATTGGAAACGATCACAAAAGGGCCTTCTTTAGGAATTCGGTTTAAATCCACATCATGCAACTCATAGGTGATTTCTAAATCATCCAACAGGAATTCTAAAAAATCAGGTGCATTTTTCTCCCAACCTCTATTGTAAAGATCATTTAATTTAGAAAGTCCGCCAATCTTTTTATAAAGCCAAGCGACAGGATAACCGAAAGGCCCAATTTTTTTTAGGCCCGATGCTTGGTAAATATCTTTTGTGCTGACTAGAATCATGCTTCTTTTACGATTATCTGTAAAGTATTTTTAATGATTTGGCGAAGCAACTCTTGCCCTTTATAAAAGGAATAGGATGATTTTTCATCGAAATGTCTTATGGTGTATAAAGATACATTTTTTTCAATTTCTATCTGATAACTGTTTTCCAGCTCTTTCAGGAACTCATCCAGCTTACCATATTTGTCCTCCAAACAAAGCGATAAAGTAATAGCGGAATTCTGCATCATATTTACTTTGATTTTCAATGCATGCAGCAAGTTAAAGATTTCGCTGATTTTATCTTCGGTAATAAAAGAAAAATCGCAGGTTGTGAGCGTGATGAGATTTTGTTCTTTTTTTACAATGAAACATGGAATCTGCGGTTCCAATTGAAATTTTTTCTGAATTTCTGTTCCAACTTCTTCCGGATGTAAAAATGATTTTACAAAAAACGGAATTCCTTTCTGACGAAGCGGTTGCATGGTTTTGGGGTGGATAACGGAGGCTCCGTAATAAGCCAATTCTATTGCTTCTTCAAATGAAATTTTATGTAATAATTGTGCATCATCAAAATACCGTGGATCTGCATTTAAAACGCCCGGAACATCTTTCCAGATCGTCATACTTTCCGCATCCAGACAGTAGGCGATGATGGCCGCCGTGTAGTCAGATCCTTCCCGTCCCAACGTCGTGGTAAAAAAATTGGGATCTGAACCCAGAAATCCTTGGGTGATGTAAAATTTTCCTTTTTCCAATTCGGAGAAATTCCTTTCGGTTAGTTCAAAATCAACCTTTCCTTCCCTGTAGGTTTCATCCGTTTTGATAAAATCACGAACATCCAGCCATGTGTTTTTCATTCCTTTGGAATTCAGGTAATTACTGATGATTTTTGTGGAAATCAATTCACCACAACAAACCACCTGATCATACACAAAATCATAATTGGGAGATTTATTTCGGCGTAAAAAGGCTTTTAAGTCTTCAAAAAACAACTTAATTTCCGATTGGGTCGCATCCGGATTTTCAAATAATTCGGAAGCGATTTCCAGATGTTGGTTTTGAATTTGATCAATTTTTTCTCCATAATTGTTTTTCCCGAAATACAATTTTACGACTTCTTCCAGCGCATTGGTTGTTTTTCCCATAGCCGAAACCACCATAAACCTATCGGTAATCCCGATAGTTTGTAAGACAGATGCTACATTTTTTACACTTTCGGCATCTTTTACGGAGGCGCCACCAAATTTGTAAACCTTCATTTCTTTCTTTATCTATTGAACCCTGACAAATATACTAATGTTAAATCCTTTTTTAAAATGGGTTGTTTTAGAATTTTACGATATTTGTCAAACGCAAAAAATTAAATAAAAATCATGAATTTAGAAGCCGGACAAACTTTAGGTGAATTTATAATCGAGAATCAAAAAGATTTCAAATATTCTTCAGGAGAATTAAGCAGATTAATAAGCTCGATAAAATTGGCCACCAAAGTAGTCAACCATAAAGTCAATCAAGCGGGACTGGTAGATATTTTAGGTAAATTCGGAGCCGAAAACGTACAGGGTGAAGAACAACAGAAATTGGATGTTTTCGCAAATGAAGTCTTTATCAAAACACTTTCTCAGAGGGAAGTCGTTTGCGGAATTGCTTCTGAAGAAAATGATGAATTCATTAAAATTACCAATACCGTTAATTCACATTTGAGCAAATATGTGGTGCTTATTGATCCATTGGACGGTTCATCCAACATCGATGTAAATGTTTCGGTCGGAACTATTTTTTCCATTTACAGAAGAGTAACACCCGAAGGAACTCCTGTTCAAATGGAAGATTTCCTACAAAAAGGAAACCAACAAGTGGCGGCCGGATATGTGATTTACGGAAGTTCCACCATGCTGATTTATACCACAGGAAATGGTGTAAACGGCTTTACGCTCAATCCGTCTATCGGAACTTTTTATCTTTCCCATCCCAATATGAGAATCCCTGAAGACGGAAAAATATACAGCATCAATGAAGGAAATTATGCCTTGTTTCCATTGGGCGTAAAAGAATACATCAAATATTGTCAGAAAGTGGAAGAAGACAGACCCTATACATCGCGATATATCGGCTCTCTTTGTGCAGATTTTCATCGGAACATGCTCAAAGGCGGAATTTATATTTATCCTTCGGGTACCAAAAGCCCTAACGGGAAACTGCGTCTGTTATATGAATGCAATCCTATGGCGTTCATAGCGGAACAGGCCGGTGGAAAAGCAACCGATGGATTTAACCGTATCATGGATATAGAACCGACAGAATTACATCAAAGAGTTCCTTTCTTTTGCGGTTCAAAAAATATGGTGGAAAAAGCAGAAGAATTTATGCGAATTTCTTAGAAACTGTATAAATTTTATTGCTAAAAATTTTTATAGCTATTTTTGAGATAGATTTTTTGCTTCGTGTTTGAAGATTTATCGGGATAAATCAAGAATAGGAAGTGAAAAATACGCTCAAAAGAGTATTAAAATTTAGCAAAGCTATCTTTAAGAGCCATAAAAATAAATTTCGATAAAATTTAAACTGTTTCTTAAAATGAAAAAAGCCCGTTTGAGGGACGGGCTTTTATCTTAATTAACACATGAGGACAATTTATTTTACTAAATTCCGAACATCTATAAAACAAATTCCGTGCCAAAAAATATTTTACTGTTTAATTAATTCATAATTTTTTGCTAAATCTCCCTCTATTTTATTTCCTTCTTGATCCAAAGCAATCAATTTATTTTCAGATACAAAATACAATGTCGGTGCCGTATCAATCCCTTCCAAACTCAATGTATTTCCATCTTCCAACCAGGTAAAGTCACCTAATTCTTCAAAAACCTTATCTCCTTTTTCTAAATATTTGGTTTTTTTGACATAAGTTTCATCTTTATTTAAGACGATTTCAGTTTCAATTCCCGGACAATCTGCACAAGGCAAAACACCTTTATAAGTACCTAAATAGTCCAGTGAATTTTTGGCATTGTGGGCATCAACCACCTCTGCTGCCGGCTTTTCTATAGCTACCTCTTCTTTTTTCGAGTCACAGCCTATTGCCAAAATGGCACTAAAAACGGAAAACAATACTATTTTTTTCATGATTTGATTTTTAACAAAAATAAACAATATATGATTTCCGTTATATCAAAAATGATATATCAATGAAATCGATTTCATTAATTTTGATAGGCTTATTATTAAGTTTTTCAATTAGTTCTTGTTTCGGAAGCGATGATGACGACAGCCATCACGATGACGATGACAACTCGAACGGCAGCACGACAGAAATCGTGATAGAAGGAAACTGGAAAGTGACACTTTTTCAGGAAGACAATTCAAATCAAACAGCTCATTTCAACGGTTATGCTTTTGATTTTGAAACAAACGGAATACTTACAGCCGTCAATGGCTCTAACACTCAAACCGGAAATTGGAACAACGGCGGGGATGACAGCGCAAACAAATTGAACATTGATTTTCCTTCCGCACAGGATGACAGTCCGTTTGAAGAGATTTCGGAGGATTGGAACATCATTACAAAAACCGTTACAAAAATCGAATTAAAGCACGTCAGTGGTGGCGATGGCAGTATTGATTTACTGACATTTGAAAAAATCTGATAAAGAATTATTTTACGGAAAAAGCCGGTTTGGAAAATATTTTCAAGCCGGCTTTTTATTTAAATCTGAAACTTAAAATAATAATCGAATTCAGGTATATAATATTTTCAACCCTTTGATCGTATGAAGTGCATCCTGTACATTGATTTTATCCGTCAATGGAGCATATACAGCACTCATTCCGCCGGTCGCAATTACAAAACATTTATCGTTTACCTCTTCATTTATCCTATCAATCATCCCCTCCACAAAACTTAAAAAACCATACACCATCCCGCTTTGCATACAACTAACCGTATCAAAACCCAATACTTTTTCCGGTGGTTTCATTTCTATTTCGGGCAATTGAGCGGTTTCATCAATCAAGGATTTTAAGGCCGTATTGATGCCGGGCGCAATCACAACACCAAGCGTGAACCCGCTTTCATCTATTCCCGTAAAAGTAAGTGCCGTCCCGAAATCGATAACTATTTTTTTTCCTTTGTACAGGTGATGAGCTGCAACCGCATTGGCAAACAAATCGGTACCCATTTGTTTGGATTTGTGTTTTACTTCAGACGGCGTATCTCTGTCCACAACTTTGGGCGAAATACCATGGATTCTGCGCAAAGAATTTACCACTGCTGCCGTCATGGGAGGAACAACCGAACCGACAACAATTTCTGTGATGTCTTCTTTCTTTAAACCAAATGGCTTATACATACTGTTGAACTTCGCAAAACATTCGTCTTCCGTCCGATAGGGTTTTGTATTGATCGTCCAGGAAATGATTTCTTCATCCGATTTGAATACACCAAAACGGATGTTTGAATTTCCGATGTTTACAGCCAGCAACATTTTATTTTGTATAAGTATTATTGGAATAATTTAAATCGGCCAACCTTAAAGTCGGGTCTATGATTACTCTTTTGACAGGTTTTGAAATTTTAACCGAATAATCTGGATTCGTCCAAATCCAAGGTTTCAAAACCGTTCGTTTTGTTTCTTTGTATAAATCAAATCCTTCAGCCGGTTTTTCGCCTCTGAGTTCTAAATTGGGAATGTAAAATAATTCTTTGCTCCCGTCTGAATATTCGACCAAAAGATCAATCGGCATAGGGAAATTGCTCAGGTTTTTTAAGTCAATCGAATTCGAAGTAACATTTGAAACAGCATAATCAATTGTTCTTGTAGTGTTTACAAAAAGATTTTCATACCACTTCAAATTCAACCCGGATATTTTTTCTGCCGTTCTGCGGAAGTCATTTGGTGTAGGATGTTTGAATTTCCAGTCTTTATAAAATTCTAAAAAGGTTTGTTTTAAATTTTCTTTACCGATGATATATTCTAATTGGATTAGAAATACTTGTCCTTTTACATAAGCTTCCACGCCATACGCATAATTGGTGTCATAATAATCGGCCAACAAACTCATCGGTTCCTCATATCCGGATTTGGCCAAATCAAAATACCCTTCATAGGCCGGATAATTGGGATTGGGCTCCATGGGTTTTTTGAAGATTTCCAAATAAGCCAGATGTTCTGCATAGGAAGTAAAGCCTTCATCCATCCATTCGTCCACCGTTTCATTAATCCCAAACAAATGTTGAAACCACGAATGAGCGACTTCATGGTAAATAACCCCTACCAAGCTGTCAAAACCACGTTTTCCGGTTATCAGAGTTGCTGTTCCGTACTCCATTCCGCCATCACCGCCCTGAACGATGGTATAAGTTTCCCATGGATATTTCCCGAAATTACGGCTCATAAATTCAAAAAACTGTAGAGTCGGTGTTTCGGCTTCTTTCCAGGTTTTAGCAAGAGATTCATCATTCATCCGCACAAAATAAACTTCCGGCCCATCCAGTACTTTTTGTTTAGACACTACGAATTCTTTATCGGCCGCCCATGCAAAATCATGGATGTTTTCAGCATGAAACTGCCAAATTACTTTTTCTGTCTGTTTTAATCCTTCTGATTTTGCAGTTCCTTTTGTTGTATAGCCTTTCACGTTGTCCGGATTCATTAATTTCCCGGAACCACCTATTACATAATCTTTCTGGATTTTTATTTTCACATCAAAATTACCAAACGGTGCCACAAATTCTCGTCCTATATATTCGTCCAAATGCCATCCATACGCATCATAATGTGCCATTTTTGGATACCATTGGGTCATGGAAAAATCCACGCCTTCTTTTGAATTTTTTCCGCCTCTTCTGATTAATTCCGGAACCTGTGCTTTCCAAACCATATCAAAAGTTGTTTTCTGACCCGGCGCCAAAGGGTTTACCAGTTTCACTTCCAAAATGGTTCCGTTGACCGAATAGGTAAGATTCTTTCCGTTTTGTTTAAGGGATTGTATTTTTTGAAATCCAATGTTTTCTTCTGACAATGCCGCAATTCTGCTTTTAATTGTTCCGTTTGATTCTTTGGTGATCATCCGTCCATCCGGATCTTTGATGTTTGTCAACCGATAATCCATGGCGCTCCCCGGCTGAAAAGCATTATAATAAATGTGAAAATAAACTTTGTCCAATTTTTCGGGCGAATTGTTTGTGTACTCCAATTTCATTTTTCCGTCATATTGAAATTGGGCATCATCCACCTCAATCTGCATATCATAATCGACTCTTTGTTGCCAATTTTCCTGAGCCCACAAAGACATCCCGATCAATTGAATCCATAAAAAACAAAACTTTATCCTCATATTTTAATTCATTTGGGTAAACATACGAAATTTGGTTTTAAACTTTCCTGTCCGGATTCTCTTTCAAAAAAGAATTCCAACCGGAATAAGTTTTGGTCACCGCTTCATTTCCAGTATTAAAAAAATGACAAACCGCTGCCGCCAAACCGTCTGTGGAATCCAGTCGTTTGGGCAATTCTTTTAGATTTAGAAGATTTTTCAGCATTCCTGCCACTTGTTCTTTGGAAGCGTTTCCATTTCCGGTGATGGATTGTTTGATTTTTTTTGGGGAATATTCCGTAATCGGAATTTCCCGATAAAGTCCGGCTGCCATAGCAACGCCCTGAGCACGCCCCAATTTGAGCATGGATTGGACATTTTTTCCAAAAAACGGAGCTTCGATGGCTAATTCGTCGGGATGATAGGTATCGATCAATGAAAGTGTTTTATCAAAAATCTTTTTCAATTTTAATTCGTGCGAATCGTATTTGTGCAATAAAAGTTCGTCGAGCAAAAGAAACTGCATTTTCTTTTTTTCAACTTTGATCAATCCAAATCCCATCACGGTCGTTCCGGGGTCGATGCCTAAAATGATTTGCTCCATTTTCCAAAGTTATTGTTTGCATTTGACTTATGAAATAATCATTATCTTAGTTTTCTAAAACTTATTAAACATGAAAAACCTTGCTTATTTCATTGCTGTTTTTTGTTCTCTGGCTTTCCTAAATCCTTTGACTGCTCAAGATCATCAACCTGGGCCCATGGTGACAATTAAAGGCTATAAAAATGCACTCAACAAAAAAGTGGCTAAAAAACCTATAAAGGCCGAATTAATTGTGGACTTGCCACATATTAAAATGTATAAAGCATATGTTCATAGCACCATGAGTTCCAGTACCGGCGGGGGAATGCGGACCAATGTAGATGTCAGTGATACTTTCTGGTATTGTTTACGGCCGGGTGAAGATGTAGCAACCATCATTTCCTGGACATTTAATACACAAGTCAATAAAAACAATGTTTTCCGGAAAAATGCAGCCAAATATTTCAAAGATTACCCTGCTTTAAGTAGTAAAATTGAAAACAGGGATTACAAGCACAAGGACATCATCCAGGTGGCAGAGGAATATAATAACTGGAAATCAGGGAAATAGATTAATTCTTTTTAAAGGATTGGTCAAACCTTAAAGCTTCCTTTAGTATTTTCTGTAAGGCTTTAACATCAATTTCTTCGGGCGAATGATAAATTTTGTAAAAAATCTGTTTGTTGGTTCCATGCTTTAGATAGTTGTCTTTGTCTTTTAGAGAACTGCCGTACCAAAAAGAAATCATCACACCCGATTTAATTCCACCTCTGGGAATAGTTGAAGGCCAAATCAAACAAATCGAACGATTTCCATAGAAAAAAGGAACATTGTAGGAGAATTTTTCTTTGGCTCGGTTTCCCAACACCTCCCAAACAATTTGTCGTAAAACATCAACCAAAATCATTTCTTCCGGCGGAAGTAAATCATAGAGTTCAACCCATGATTTTATTTTGAATTTCTCTTTCAACTTAATGATTAACCTAAACTATGCAGATACGCATTCCAGCCTTTGGTTTGGTATTCCTGTGCTGATTCTGCCGGATTGGCTGATTGGTAAATTCCGCGACCCACTATGATAAAATCGGTATGGTAGTTTTTACAAACCCTTTCCGGTGTGTTATATTGTTGCCCTTTGTTGTCCCCTGCCGAACTGATGTTAACGCCCGGTGTAAACAAAAGCAAATCGTCAGAAATTTTTCTCTGCGCTACCGCTCCCATCACATTAGATGCATTTTCAGCTACATTCAGTGCTTTTGTGATATAATAATCATCTGTCAGAGTACCTTTTGAAGACATTTCCACAATCGCCACAACACCTACGTTTTCAAACACTTTCAAACTTTCTTCTCCGGCGATGACATGCGAAGTAATCATATCTGCCCAGCTTCCTATTTTGTAAATTCCTTCTTTGAATTGTAGTTCCTGAGTATTTCCAATATCCCCAAACTTCCGGTCTTCAAACAGCAAAAATTCTTTTTCTCTTGCGATTTGTTTCAATTGATCAATTAAGTCAAAACTAAAATCTTTGATGATATCGGTATGGAGTTTCAGTGCGACGATGTACTGTCCCACTTCCTCTGCCAGTTTCAACAATTCGGCTGAAGTAATCACATCGGCTGAAGCAATCAAATTGGACTGTTTTTTCAAAGCGATTTCTACCAATCTCTTCCCAACCGGATGTTGGATTTTCTTTTTTTCCAACGGAACTCTTTTTATTTCCGGTGGTGCCGGCGGATTATTTAAAAAGTTTTTGATTCTTGCCAATTCGGCATCATTTAAACGATGATATTTGTGTAGTATATCAACCGCTTCGTTAATGGTAAACAACGTATGGACGGTATACCCTTTCTTTTTCAGCTTATCAATTCCGCCTTGTTCCCGATCCAAAACCACCACGATATCCGTTACTTTCAATCCTTCACGCTCGATTTCGTCTATCGTTTCAAGCAAACTTTGACCGCTGGTAATCACATCTTCCACCAACAAACAATTTTGTCCATCTTCATACACTCCTTCCACCATGCGTTTGGTTCCATAACCTTTGTTTTCTTTTCGTTTGATAATTAACGGGATTCCGCTCGCCAGACTCATGGTCGTACCCATCGGTAAAGCAGCATAAGGAACTCCACAAATCAATTCAAAAGGAGATTTCTCCACCAAATCCAAAAGACTGTTCGCCAATGTTTTTAATAATTGCGGGCTGGAAGAAAGTGGACGTAAATCCACATAAAAAGGCGATTCTATACCGCTTTTCAAGGTAAAATTTCCAAATTTGATGATTCCTAATTCGTATGCTTTGAGTAAAAAGTCTTCGCGTTGCTGCATTTCTAAAAGGTTTGCGCAAAGTTAAACGATTTCAGGAGTTGAGACTGATAAATTGAACTGAATCTTCTTATGATTTTTCCACAATTTGAAAAAATCTTTTATCCCGTCAGAAATCCTTACATTCGTCTTTCAATTGAATTTTAATTATGAAAAGAATTATTTGCGCAGTTGTTCTTTTTGGAACCTTTGCATTTGGACAAAAATCAGAATACCAATTCACAAAAGTCATCGATTTGACCCCCACTCCGGTATTAAGCCAGGGAAAAACCGGGACTTGCTGGAGTTTTTCAACCACTTCATTTCTGGAGTCGGAAGTAAAAAGGCTGACCGGAAAAGAAATCGACTTATCGGAAATGTATGCGGTGCGGATGACCTATCCCGAAAAGGCGTATAATTATGTTTATCGACAAGGAAAAGCGCAGTTCAGTGAAGGCGGTTTGAGCCATGATGTGATGAATGCCGTTGCCAAACACGGAATTGAACCCAATGAAGTTTATTTGGGCATGACTCCTGGAAAAGATACGTTTGACCATTCCGAACTGGAAAAGAACCTGACTGTCCAATTGGAAAAAATTGTCAAAGACCCCAAAAAAAACCTGAAAGAAAACTGGATGAATTCCATCCAATCGACATTGGACGAATACATGGGGAAAGCTCCTGAAACTTTTATGTATGAAGGAAAGGAATACACTGCGAAGTCATTCGCTGCCGAACTAAAAATCCATGCCGAAGATTATGTAACGCTGACTTCGTTTACCCATCATCCGAATTATTCAAAATTCATTTTGGAAATTCCAGATAATTTCTCCAACGGAAGTTATTACAACCTGCCTTTGGACGAATATACGCAAGCACTGAACGATGCTTTGCATAAGGGTTTTACCGTTGCTCTGGATGCCGATGTGAGCGAAAAAACATTTTCAAGCCAAGCCGGTTTAGCCATTTGGCCAAGTGAAGGAAGCGAAAAAGACTATTTTAAAGTTTTGCTTCCGGAAAAATCCATCGATGCCGAAATTCGCCAAAAAGCATTTGAGAATTATGATACGACAGACGATCATTTGATGCATATCACCGGAATTTTAAAAGACCAAACCGGAAACCTTTATTACGATGTCAAAAATTCCTGGGGAACAAAAGACCTTGGAAACGGTGGACACATTTATATGTCCATTCCTTATTTCCAAATGAAATCCATCGCCTATACCGTTCATAAAGATGCTTTGAGTAAAGAATTGAAAAAGAAATTGGGGATTTTGTAATTGAATCTGATTTAGAATTAATCCAAAACATTCGGAATGAAAATTGATTCATTCAACAGCCCTAACTAGGTTTCCACCACGGCGGACAAGTAAAACCCTGTTAGGGCTTAAAAAACTTAAATCAATGCAGACAATCGAAAAAGCAACGGTCACACTTCCCATAAAAGGCTATTTGGATATAGAAATCCCAAAAGGAATTGATCTAATAGCAGAAATCAACAAAATGCGCAAAGAAAAAAACGCGATTATTCTGGCGCATTATTACCAAACGGGCGACATTCAGGATATTTCTGATTTTCTAGGTGACAGTTTACAACTGGCACGTGCGGCGGCTGATACGGATGCCGATATGATTGTTTTCTGCGGTGTTCATTTCATGGCAGAAGCAGCCAAAATCCTGAACCCAACCAAAAAAGTGATTCTGCCGGACACTTTGGCAGGCTGTTCGCTTGCCGATTCCTGTACAGGTGAGGGTTTGCGCGCGTTTCGTGAGCAGCATCCCGGTTCCATTGTGGTGAGCTATATCAATTGTGATGCAGGTGTGAAAGCAGAAAGCGACATCATCGTTACTTCTTCAAATGCCGAAACCATCATCAATTCGTTGCCGTCGGAACAGAAAATAATTTTTGCACCCGATAAAAATTTAGGTCGATATTTAAATCAGGTTACCGGACGAAAAATGATCCTTTGGGACGGTGCCTGCATGGTGCACGAGGCTTTTTCTCTGGAAAGAATCGCTCAGCAGATGGCCGAAAACCCGAATGCAAAATTAATTGCCCATCCCGAATCGGAAGAGCCGGTTTTACAGGTGGCGGATTTCATTGGTTCTACTTCCCGATTATTGGATTATATTCAAAATGATGAATCACAGGAATTTATCATCGCAACCGAAGAAGGAATCATCCACGAAATGCGAAAATTAGCTCCGCATAAAAAACTGATTCCGGCTTTGACACAAGACGAAAGCTGTAATTGCTCCGAATGTTTTTACATGAAGCGAAACACGATGGAGAAATTATATCTCTGCATGAAATATGAATTACCCGAAATCCAAATCGAGGAAGGATTGCGTGTAAAAGCTTTGAAATCGATCAATAGAATGTTGGAAATGTCTGCAAAGATTAAATAAGCGGGATGATGGGTGTTGGAAGATGGAAGTATTTTCTCAAATCAATATTGCATTTTAGATTAATATTTTTCGGACCCGTTATAAACTAGAATACCCGAATTCCCACCCAGCACATAGACTTTTTTGTTTCTATTGTCATAGATATACCAAAAGCCTTCATCCACCTCTATCAAATCTTCAGCTTCATCTGAATAGAATTGATTGAAATAGTCAGTATTATAAAACAAAGCTCCGTCACTAAAAATTATGTTGAGATAATATTCTTCTTTCATATAACCTCTTCGTAAAGCTTCAGATAAGTTTATCCTATCCAAACGTGTAAACTCCTCTTCACAAGAAAGATTTACCCCCTCCCTTTCTAAGTTCTTTAAAATTTTATCAAAAGGCAGTGAAAAAGACTTTTCATTTATATCAAAAAAACTTATTGATCTTATATTCCCTTCAGAGTCATAGTAAACATAATTACTATTGGAAAAATTAGCACAAAAAATTTCACCGGATTTTAATTTTGGAAATTTTGCCTCCGATATTTCGCCAAGTTTACCATCGGGATGAAATCTGGTATATTCACAGATTCTATATTTATCCGTTTCTTCGCAAGCTGTTTTAAAATAATCACCATAATTCCATGCAGTTATTTCATTTGTTTTCTGTGTAATTTTATCTAATTCCTTATAAAGAATTTTTAGCGAATCTTCTTCAATGATGATTTTTATTCTATCATTTTCAATTGACCGAAAATTTTTCAATTTTTTAATATCCAATGTTTCATACTTTAATCCATGAAATTTGGTTGACTGGACTATATTATTAATATTATTGCTACAGTGTGTACAGAATAACACTGTAAAAAATACCAAGCATATATTTTTGACTTTATCTTTCACTAAATAATTTGTTCGAATTTAGAATCCATATCTTATACTCATCCTACTTCACAACCAACTTTCTCGTCACTTTCCCACATTCTCCTCAAACCCCTCATCAATCATCCATTTTCCTTTCATGCGAAAAGCAGGAATCGTTTGACGTTTTGCTTTGTTTGCGGCTATGTTTCCTTTAATTTCCTTGTTTTTTGCCCAAAGAGATAGCGGAATTATTCTTTTTGCAGTAAGCAATGTAATTCTTTTGTGTAAAGATTCCATCAATAAAGAAGCAAAAAGTTGGCTAAATCCGTTGTAATTCATTTTTACTTGATAATTGGAAAACAAAGGATAATAATCGCTTCGCTTACTTTTGTTTTGAACAATGATAGGCGGAAGTCCCAATTGCATCAATTGTAAATTAATCAGCAATCGCCCCATCCTACCATTTCCGTCCACAAATGGATGTATCGTTTCAAACTCGGCATGGAAATGAGCAATTTTATCCAAAAAATAAGCACCGGTATCGTTATTATATTCCGCCACCAATTCCTCCATAAGACTTGGGACAAATAAAGGATTTGCTCCCAAATGATTTCCAACTCGCACCCATTCTTTTCCGCTTCTCCACCTTCCGGCAATGCTGTTGTCTATACTGGTCAATAATTTTTTATGCAAATCCAATATCAGCTTTGGTGTCAATTTATGATTAGGGGTTTCAAGCAATGATTCGGTAATCTCGGCTAAATTTTTTGCTTCAAAAACTTCACGAATGTTTACACTTCTATCCAACTCTCCATTAGCCAAAATCTTTTCTGTATCTTCCAAACTAAGGGTAGAATTCTCAATCGCATTGGAATTATAAACCATTTCAGGAATTTCAGCAAGAGCAATTTCTTTCAAATACGTGGCATTTTCGTAAGAAAGATTCGCATATTCTTGCCTTAAAGCATCCATTTTATCTCTAATATTTTGGGAAAGCATTTTTTCTAAATAAGAATAAAGATACGAAAAAATACCGTGAAAAATTATAAAAAAATATAACTTTTCACGGTGTTTTATAATTTTCAAATCTTCAAATTACCTCATTTTCAAATCAATTAATGATAAGTTTCCTCGTTACTTTCCCGAATTCACCATATAAAAACTGCCTCCCATTTCAGAGAGGCAGCCATTAATTAACATTAAAATGAGTGATGATGAATTTATTTCACGATGAACTTGAATGATTTGGTTTTTTTATCGATTTGAACATTTAATATGTAAGTTCCACTTGGATATGTGGTAACATTTACTTTCAAATCAGATGCGTTCTTGATTATTTCGGTTTCTAATAATTGTCCTAACGAATTATAAATCTGGTAAGCCGAAGGCTGTTTTGAGCTGTTTCCGATATTAATATTTAAATAATCCTTTACTGGATTCGGATAAATCGTTAATTCTGATTGGTCAATGTTTTCGTTGCTTAGCATCTCTGTATCATAACATGAAGACATGTTTTCACATCCATAAGCATCTGTGATGACTACGGCATAATATCCTTCTTCTTCAGGAGTAAAGAATTGACCAGTCGCTCCCGCTATCGGTTCGTAATTATTCGCACAATCTACCCACTGGTAAGTGGCTCCGTCTTCGCTATAAGTCGCAACAAAAGCCCCATCCTCAACATAAACTGACAAGTCGATTGGGATACAAACGGTAATACATGATGAAGTACTTACACAACCAAACTCATCTGTGATTTCTACAGCATAAGTTCCACTTTGAGTAGCAATGAATACTTGATTGGTTGCTCCAGAAATTGGTGCATTGTCTTCGTCACAGTTTAGCCATTGGTAAGACGTTCCACCAGCAAATAATGCCGTCAATGTATTGCCCTGAACCTGTACGTTTGTATTTACTCCGAAACACACCTGAACACATTCTGAAATCGTTTCGCATCCAAATGCGTCTGATACAATTACTTTGTAATTTCCGCTTTGGGTTGGTGTGAAAGTAGCGTTTGTAGCCCCTTCTATTTCTTCATCATTTGTACAGTTGATCCACTGATATGAACCTTCATTTCCGGTATAAGAAGCTGTAAGTGTAGTTCCCTGTTGTGTTACAGAAACTTCTGCTGCGATACAGAAATCAAAACATTCTGATACGCTTACACATCCTGATGCATCTGTGATTTGAACTGAATAGCTTCCGCTTTGAGTAGGAGTGAAAGTTTGAAAAGTCGCTCCATCAATTGGTGCATTTTCATTGGTACAATCCAACCATTGATATGTAATTTCTTCTGAGGTATAATCAGCAGTTAAAACGGATTCGTTATTCGTGATGTTAACATCTACTACCAAACAAAAATCTATACATTCTGAAATGCTTACGCATCCGTTTGTTCTTGTAATCTGAACGGAATAACTTCCGCTTTGTGTGGGTGTGAAAGTTTGAGAGGTTGCTCCTTCTATGATTGCATTTCCATTGGTACAATCTAACCACTGATAGGTTGCTCCTTCTTCTGTGAAGTTCGCAGTGAGTGATGATTCTTCGGAAGTAACAGAAGTATCTGTATTACATAAAAGATATGTATAAACGGCTCCTATTGAATAAGTAGGTGAGCTAAAAGTATCGGTTACATTTCCATTTTCGGAATGAGCTCCAATTATCGCATGCTCTCCGCTAAAACTCATAAAGCTACTAAATACTGCACCTTTATGTCTTGAAGATGCTGCTATTTTTTGCTGCTCTTCCCATGTTCCGTTTACATTCTTGAATAAATAGGCTGCTCCTGCATTGTCAAATGGATTTTCTCCGTTTTGATCTGTTTTTGCATATATACTACCTACAATGATAAAGTCTCCGGAAACAGCTACAGCAGAGCCAAATCGACTGATTAAGTCTCTGTCAGACGCTACTATTTTTTGTTGATAGCTCCAGCTTCCGTTTTCTTTTTTATAAATGTAAGCAGCTCCTGCCTGAGTTATTTCATTTTCTCCATTAACATCTGTGCCATTTAAATACGCCCCGGTAACTATGTAGTCCCCGCTTAAACTAATTGCTCTACCCGAATAATCTCCAGCTTGCAGTCCTGTCAGTATCTGTTTTTCCTGCCAAATTTCTCCCTCCAGATCAAACACATAAGTCTGCCCACCTACATCAGTTTTGTCCGAACCAATGATGATGGTATTACCTGATATATCTACTGAAGCACCAAAATAAGAATCCTTAACAGGTACAGATGCCATTAATTTTTGTTGTTCACTCCAAACATTTCCATTTCTTTTGAAAACATAAGCCGCACCGACATCTCGCCCTTGTTCACCTTCAATGTCATTTCCATCAGCTCCCACGACAATTAAATCATTTTCTATTACTACTTTTCTTCCAAAGTATTGCCTGTACGCCCGGTCTGAGGCAACAATTTTCTGTTGTTGCACCCATGTATCTCCCACTCGTCGGAAAATATATACAGAACCTGCATCCTCAATCGTATTGGCTCCATTGGCATCCTCATCTTCTACCTTTGTACCAGCTACGATATAATCCCCACTTATGGCAACTGCCTCAGCTCCTAAAAAATCATTTTCTGATCTGTCATTAGCAACCAGTTTTTGTTTGAATATCCAGTCATTTCCCTCTCTTTTATAAATATACAGACTACCCGCATTAGGAATATTTCCGTTTCCATTCTGATCTTTATCGTCGTAAGCTGCTGCAATAACTGCCCAGTCACCATCAAATGCTACTCCCTCTCCAAACCTGTCGATTTTAGCAGCATCATTTGCGGTAATCCTTTCTAACTGCAGTAGACTTTGCGCATTTGTGCCAATACAACAGCAAAAAAATAATGTAATTAATAAAATAAATCTGTTTGTCATAATGTGTAATAAAATTTTAGGATTAATATTTATTATTGATTTCTGATACTAATATACCCGGAGAGTTTCTCTCCTTTTTCCAGCGTAAGAATGTACCAGTAACTTCCGGATGGAAGTGGTTGGCTGTTGTATTTGCCATCCCATTCGAAATCTCCATCCAGAATCCTGTCCACAAACATTTTTCCGTAGCGGTCAAATATCTGTAATCTTGTATTCGGGAAGGCTTCCAATGCCCGTATCTTCCAGGTGTCGTTCCTCCCGTCGCCGTTTGGCGAAATGAAGTTCGACACACCCATAATCGCTCCCTGTTTGGCGGAGGTGCCGCAGCCTTCCTTATCTCTTACATAAATAAAATAAATTCCTGGTTGTAAGTTGTAGAATGTGTTTGAACTTTGCCAGAATATATTGTCCAGGCTGTATTCAAACGGCCCGTCTCCGATGGCGTAAACCGTAAGACTTGATTCCGTTGATTTGATTTCCGTGATGACCGGTGTGGTGGAAAAACTGACCATCAGGTTACGATAAACCGGACAAGGAATCCCATTGATGCTTGCCATCAAAGTATAAGTTCCTTCTTGTGTGAAAACCACTGTAGCTTCGTTGCTGATGATGGTTCCGGACTGATTTTTCCATTGGTAATAATCAAATCCTTCAGGAGCCGAGAATTCAAATTGATCACCATCACAAATCATAATCGAACTGAACTCTTGCATTTCAGGAGTCGGATAAACCGTTACAGTAACGGATTCTCTCTCTGACTTACAATTCCCCGTTTGAGCTTCTACCCAATATGTGGTGGTTATTGAAAGCGTTGGGCTATAGGTTGTTCCTGTATAGATCGGAATTGTGTCGAATTCGTATGCATACCAATTCACTGTTCCGTTTGTTGTCGTTATTGTAATAGGAATCGTTTGTGCTACGCAACTGATGATTTCTTCTGTGGGAAGAATCAATTCAGGAATCGGAACGATTTGAACAGTCATCGTTACGTTCTCCGCTGCACATTGTCCCGCATCAGGATGAAAAGTATAAATCGTTGTTTGAGTATTGTCGATTGCCGGTAACCAAGTTCCTGTGATTCCGTTACTAGAAACCGTTGGAAGAACAAAAACACTTCCTTCGCATTGCGTTTCTATTTGGGTGAATTCAGGGATGATTTCGTTGGTTACAGTAGCCTGAACTTCAATTCGCTCGCTTGTGCAGTTATTGGAATTAATTGATTCAACATAATAAATCGTTGTTTCAGTTAAGTTCGGAGTTGTAAATGGATTGCCTGTGAAAATTGGCGTTGTACCTATTGAGCTTGTGTACCAATTGACTGTGGTTCCATTTGTAGTTACACTTAATTCAACTGAATTCCCAACACAAACCGGATTGGATGGATTGGCGGTAATGGTTGGAAGTTCATTCACGGTTATCGTGATGGATTCTCTTGTGGATGGACAATTTCCGTCTATGGCTTCTACCCAAATGGTAGTTGTGGTTGTGGGTTCAATTGAATAAATCGCTCCTGTAAAAATCGGAGTTGTATCTAATTCGTCTTCGTACCAATTGATGATTCCATTTGTTGTACTTACCGTAATGGAAATGGTTTCGCCTGAACAGATTTCGGGGAGAGTTGGAAGTGTCAGTTCAGGAATGGGAACGATTTGAACAGTCATTGTTACATTCTCTGCAGCACATTGTCCGGAATCAGGATGAAAGGTATAAATCGTTGTTTGAGTATTGTCGATTGCCGGTGACCAAGTTCCTGTGATTCCATTATTAGATGTGTTTGGAAGTGTGAACGAGTTTCCTTCGCATTGTGGAACGACTTGCGTGAATTCTGGGATGATTTCGTCGGTTACTTCTACGATGATTTCTTGTCTTTCGCTTGTACAACTTTCGTCGCTTTCTACTTCTACCCAATAACTGGTGGTTTCGGTTAAGTTCGGAGTGGTAAAAGGATTTCCGGTGAAAATAGGAGTCGTATCGAATTCATTTTCATACCAATTTACGATATTGGTGGCTGTGGTGATGTCGATATTGGTGGAACTTCCCGTGCAAATCGGATTGGGAGTATCAAAAGTGAAAGTGGGAAGCGGATGAACAAGCACTTCAACTGGAATTCTTTCCGAAATACAGCCTTCCAAACTTTCTGCTTCTACCCAAAAAGTTGTGGTTTCTTCTGGTGTTGTCACAAAAGGATTTCCGATAAACATTGAGGTTTCAGCGTCTTCACTGTTGTACCAACGAACCACATTGGAAGAGGTATCGGCTGTCAGAATGATACTTTCTCCAAAACAAGTTTCTTGTGGTGTTACAATGGTTATATCAGGAGATTGGCCAACCGTAAATGTTATGGAACTAATAACAGGAGGGCAATTTGTACCCATTATAATTCTAACATAAACGGTATACGTATTTTCAGGCAATACCGGAAAAGATCCGGGATTTGTCATGGCATTGCCACTATTTCCAGCCTGAGCATCTGCCTCGTCTAAATAATATTCGAATTGATAGGATAAAAATCCTTCATCCGTCAGGGCTTCCCGATAATCTTCAAGATTTACGTTCGTTGTACTTTCTTCAAGACAAATCAAAGGAAGTACCAGCTCCTGAGATTCAAGATTAACAGAAATGACCAAATTAAGTGGCTTAATGATGTGGCATCCATACTCATTTCTTATCCTGACATATACAGTATCAGAATCACTTAAATACATGGATGGATTGAAAATTTCTTCGCTTTGATTTTCGTCTTGCGCTCCTTGTTCACTTAAGTAAAATTTAATCAGATAATTTTCAGGGTCTGAAATTATATTTTCAAAAGCTTGGGTTAAATCAAATATGCCTGCGTCTTCACCGGAACTGCCACAATAATACAAAGCGGGAATTTCTTCAATTTCAGGATAGCCGTTCACATTTAATCTGATGTCCACCGCCTCTATGAAATCCCCGTTTTGAGCTTCGAGACGGGCATAAATAACATTTGGGTTATTTGCCGTATAAGCAGTATAATTCCCTGTCAATTGCCCTACTGATGTCCCACTTTCTGCATTAAATTCTGTATCGTAAAATGTTATGTTATATTCCGGATAACGTGTTTGTTGTATATTTAAAGCAATCTGATTTAAGTCAAAGTCCTCTTCCCCATCACCGTTTTCATCACACAAAGAATAAGTAAAGGAACAGCTCAGTTCTGCATTTCCTCCAAAACTCAACGTATAACCTTGGTCATCTTCCATATACCTGTCAATAGCAATGATAATCATATCTCCGGGCTGGACCTCATAGTAACGTACAAATCCGGGTTCAGGATAACCCGTTGAGTTTCCTGACTCACAAAGTTGATTAAGTTCAGTTAAAGAAAGACCCAAATCATACATATTAGTCAAATCCGGATTATTTTGCGAACTCCTGTCTGGATAGCCCAAATCAGCGGGGTCAGGATTTAACCAGGATGCAAAATCATAATCTACCTGAGCATTGGGTGTAATAGTAAAAGTGAAGGTTGTTCCTGATTCAATTATAACTTGATAGAATTCTATATAACTGCTTAGTGGCTGCCAATGACAGGAAGTAAAGATTTCATCGTATTCTGTTTCGATTGGAGCTCCGACAGAGATACTTTGATTGCTGCAAATAAAATTTAAGTCCCCAAAAACATTTTGAGATTTTAAAGATGTGAAACTCATCAGAACTAAAAATAAAATGAGTATTTTTTTTGCCATCGCAGTTAAATCTGAATTTTTTCAAATTTAATTAGATGGATTCTAAATACTCTTATTTTCATGTCCTCAACATATACTGCACCATTGCAAATTATTGAATATTAGATTTTTGTAAAATAGATTTTAAAAGTCAAAGTTGGCTAAACCAATAGTAAATATCAATATTCTCTGGAATATTTAGCCTTTTTCGGATACGGTATTTTTTATTTTGCACGGTTTTAGGTTCTAAATTTTTAAATCGCGCAATGTCTTTTGTTGGTAAATTTAATTTGAGCAAGGCACAAAACTCTACCTCAGTTTGAACAATATTGGGATTAACGGCATGCAATTTTTCAAAGAAATCTGGAAATACTTTTAGGAATTCACCAAGAAAAGCGGAGTTGCTGTTTTTTACCATTTCGATCAAATCTTTATACGATTGTTCGCTAAATTCGGTTTGTTGTTGTAAATATTCATAGCTGACTTTTTCCTGCTGCTCCAAAGTTTTGGTTCTATGTCTGTAACGAATGGTTACAAAAAGCAACCCTATAATCACCAATAAAGAACCTGTAATCATCGCAATATAAACTCTGCTGTTGTTCTGTTTTTTTGTTTCATCTATGATTTTATGCAAAGATTCATTCTGACTTTCAGCAACCTTGAGGCTCACATCCTTCAGCTTGTATTCATACTCCTGTTTCAGGATATCGTTTCCCATACAATCATATGCATCAGCCATCTTACGATATAATCTGGCGACATTGAGATAATGCATCTGTTGTGAAAGTTGCTCTGCCTCTTTATAGTATTTGAGGGCTTCCGGAAAATCCTTTTCGGAAAAATAAAAAAAATCTCCGATTGCTGAATAGTTGATAAATTTAAGATTTTCATTTTTCTTCTTACTTTCCTTTATCAGTCGCATCGAAATCTCTGCAAATAATTTTGCGGAATCATATTTTTCCATCCGGCTGTATGCATTTGCAAGATTGGCATAATCTCTAGTCTGGCTGTCTTTCAGATTTTTTTTATCCGAAATCTTATCCTGCTCTTTTACGGAGGACAATAAACTTTCAATCTCTTTCTTCGTATTCCCTATGGTCGAATAGTAGTTAGCATAAGCTATATAAATTTTGGATTTTGATTGATGAAATTTGTCTGACTCATTCCGAACCTTGGATAAGGTTTCTTGTGCTTCTTCCAATTCGGACAAAGCATCATCATACAAATTATTTAAACAGTATGCGTCAAATAAATAAAGGTTAGCCTGAGTTTGCAGATACGGACTGTTATAGGTTTGGGCTTTTTCTTTCAGTCCTCTGGCACTAGAAATCAGTTGGTCGAAACTAAGGTCATGATGATAATAATATAATACCCGCTGGTTTAACAATTCCAATTCTTCATTAAATGCACCTAACTCTTTAGCTTCTTTGATAAGTTCTGCCGTAAACCGAAAGGCTTCTTTTGGGTTGTCTTTTAGCAGCTCATAATTTTTTTCTACTTTGTATTTCAGGTCAAACTGTCTCTGTTCGAAATTATTGGCAGTCCCATTTTGAGCTTTCAAGGAACAATTAAAAAATAGTATCAAAAGCAATGTCCACTTCAAAACAAATTTCATCCTCACGCTATTAATTCTATCGAATAAAAATGATAAAAAGCAAATTTAATTCTTTTAAAAAACAGGGCTATTTTATTTTATTAATCTTTCAATAATTAACACTTAATCTTTGCGCAAATCTCCTCTCTCAAATGTATCAGTTTAATACCAACTTCCTCGTCACTTTCCCGAATTCCCCTTCAAAATTTACCAAATAAATTCCTTTCCAAGACTGATTCAGGTTCAACGTGATTTTTCCGTCGGCATTTTCGAGCGAATTCTGATACATTTTCTGTCCGGCCAGGGTATAAATAGAAATAGTCACCTTGCCCGGAATGTTCTTTAAGTCAAAATAAACTTTGTCTTTTGCAGGATTTGGGTATGGACCTTTGATGCTGTGAGTCGCCCATTCGTCAGTAGACATTTGTAAGACATTGAAAGTCCAGTATCCTTCCGGTGCCGGCATAGGACGCGCAATGGATTTGCCGGAATTGGATTCTGCCCAGATATAATAATCAATTTCTTCCGCATCAGCAGGAACCGTCAGTTCTGCCAACCAATTATCATCCGAAACATTTGTCATGGACGCTTCGTGAAACGCAGTTTCATCTTCCTCTTTCCAGAAAACTTTGGCTGCTGCAACACCCGAAATATGTTTGATCTGTGCTTCCACGGGAATACCGGAAGTAGTGGAAACTTCCCTGATTTTTTCATGGACAATCCAAAGCGGATCTGCCACACCAATCGTATGCGTGATGCAGTGGATCGCACCACTCATTGAAATCAGGTTTTCATTAGCATTGTCCACATCTATTCCTACAATACGGTAGCCGGGCATCGCTTCCTCCCAAATTTGAAGCGCTTCCACATCAACTTCCGGCCGATAAGTCGGCACTAAAACCGTTTTGTTCAAAATGATGGCATTGGTATATGTTCTATAAGCACCGCCGGAATCTGGATATTGTCCGCCGGAGCTTGGCGGAGCCGGAATCCATTTGATTTCATAATCATTCCCAAACGGTGTTTGAAATGTACTGGTGATATAATTGATATTTTCCGCAATCTGTGGCCCATCTGCCACTCCATCGGGATATTGGCTTACCAAAATCGTTTCTTCATCAAGCAGTTTCATGTGCATATCGATATGGTGAATCCCGTCATAGGGCAAAGTTTCCATCTTCCGATAAGAATTAATTCCCATGTAATCTTGGACAATCTGATCAATTTCAGCTTCTGTTTTGGGTGATACGCCATAAGGATTTCCGGCATCGTTCTCATCCAAAACTAATTCCGATGCAAAGGCGTTGCCCAATCCATCTGACATGAAATTCCCTCCCGTATTGACCAAATCTGCCGGAGCCGTGTCCGTAACATAAAGCGGCAAACTCAGATAATCAGCCACAGCCGTAGGCATCACGTTGTCCAAAGGTCGCGGACGATTGTAAATCCAATCTATGTATGCCAACTCTCCGACATCGTTTGTATAAACCGTATTGGCCGAATAATCTCTGATCCAAATACTGTTTGAACCCGTATTTAAAAATTCAACATTTGTCAGATCTATGCCGTTATTTGTTAAATAATTTGCAACGGAAGACTGATTTTGGGTTACGATTATTACTTTACATTCGTCAACAGCCGCTTCCACTATCTGGCGTTGAATATTTTGAAATTCAGGAGTCCAGCGAACCAGTAAATATTCCACTTCCTCCCATTGAGCAGCCGTCCGGACAGGCAACGAAGGTGGAGGCGTAAAATGGGTGCCTGTAAACTGATAACTTGAAATCAGGTTTTGTTCTTCCGATGACAATCCTTTTGGGAGAACCTGCTGAGAATATGCATTGACAAAAAACAAAGAAAGAAGAATTCCTAAATAAAATTTTCTCATGTGTGTTGTATTTAAGTAGCTAATGTAGAAAATATTATGATTAAAATTATGAATGTAAATCCCTAATTTATAAAATGTGGAAGGTGTGAAATTTATTATTTATAATTTTGTGGAATGCCCGGAAAACTTTATTTAGTTCCAACACCCATCGGAAATTTAAAAGATATGACGTTCAGAGCGATTGACACACTGAACGAATCAGATTTGATTTTGGCGGAAGACACGCGTAACAGCGGAATTCTTCTGAAACACTACGAAATTTCTACGCCCATGCGCAGTTATCATGCGCACAACGAGCACAAAGTAACAGAGGAAATCATCCAACAACTTAAAGACGGAAAAACCTATTCATTGATCACCGATGCCGGTTCACCCGGCATTTCAGACCCCGGCTATTTGCTTGCCAAAGCTTGCGTAGAAAATGATATAGAAGTGATGGCGCTTCCCGGCGCAACGGCATTTGTTCCTGCTTTGACGGTTTCGGGATTGATTTCAAATGAATTTGTTTTTGTGGGATTTCTTCCGGTAAAAAAGGGCCGCCAAACCAAACTCAACGAACTGAAAGAAGAAAAAAGAACTTTGATTTTCTACGAATCTCCACATAAAATCACCAAAACTTTAAAAGATTTGGCAGAATCGTTTGGGGCAGAAAGAAAAGCGAGTTTATCAAGAGAAATCACCAAAAAGTTCGAAGAAACCCTTCGCGGAACGCTGGAAGAATTATATAAAATTTCGGAATCCAGAAATCTAAAAGGTGAAATGGTGCTGGTGGTGGAGGGATTTTAGATTTTCTTTCATTTTTCCGGGTTCTGACAAGCTTCAAAAACTTTAGGAATCTATATTTTAAATTCTTTGAATGAATATAATATTTTGAAATGACGACCTCTCTTTTCCCGGTATCTTTCGTCCATTTCGTCTGCTTGAAATTGTAAACAGAAAAAAATACGACCTGATTTCTCAAGCCGTATTTAAGTTAAATTAAGTATGAATATTATTTAAAATCCGCATCAGAAACACCTTCATTTAATTTGATGTCCAACACCTTGAAAACCATATCCATTCCTACATTCATAGTGAATTCCGCAGGGAATTTAATTCCTCCGAAATCTTTGTATTCGCCATAGGATACGGTCTGAATCATTTTCTGGTCTTGGGCCTCGATTTCAGTTGCAGTACCCAACATCAATCCTGACTTCACATCAAAAAAAGATTTTTTCTTTCCGTCAATCACCACATAGGCATCTTTTCCGTTAAAGTTTTCAATTCCTCCCAATTTGATTCCTGCTTTGTCTACCAACGTCAATTCCGGAAAAGGAAGCGCATCATATTTGTAAGCTGCGATTTCTTCCGCATCCATTTCTTTGCGTTGCCCTTGTTGTGCATGGTATCCGGTTTTTCCGTCAAAAACAGTTTTGGAAAGTTCCATTCCCATTCCGGTTACGAGGTTCATCGTTTTTCCTTCTGTTGTAGAAGCGGTTTTCAGGTTTAACTTCATTCCCTGAACTTCTGCTTCATAATTAGCCAAAAATGATTTCACAGATTTTGCTTTTTCTGCACCGCCGATTGCTGTGATATAATTATCCAAAACCGATTTTACCGTAACATTTGCATCGACTTGTTTTTGTTCCGGTTTGGTTGTTGAATTTCCAAATCGGTCAAAATAATTGATTTTATAAGGCAGTTTTTCCAAAGCCGGAAGAACTTCAGAAGCTTTTCCTACCACCAAAATGCGGGCATTGTCTTTTGAAAAATATTTTTGAGCCGCTTTTTGTACATCATCTACCGTTACTGCATTGATGCTTTGGATATAATTTTGGTAAAAATCGGCCGGTAAGCCCTGGGTTTGGGTAAGCAAAGCTTGTCGGGCAATTACTTCCGGCTTCTCTGCGTCCATTACAAAGTTTCCTAAAAAGGTGGCTTTTACGGTTTCCAATGCTTGTGAGGTCACTTTTTCGGTTCGGATACGGTTCAATTCTTTCATGGTTTCCACCACTGCGCTATCCGTAACTTCATTTCTTACTTGAGCACCGGCCTTAAATTTGCCCACAAATTTATTCCCTCTGATACTGGAACGGGCACCATAAGTCCAACCGTGTGCTTCGCGAAGATTCATGTTCAGATAACTGTTAAAGTCGCCTCCGTAAATTTGGTTGGCCAGTAATGCTGCAAAATAGTCCTTATCCGTCATTTTTAAATTCACCGAACTTAAAACGGCTACTTCAGACTGAACCGCATTGGGCATATCCACGAAATCAATTTCGGTTTTGGATACATTTTTTGGGTCAGGATATTGAGAAGTAGGGATTTTACCTGTTTTCCAACCTGAAAAGTTATTTTCCACCAATTTTTTTACATCCTTGAATTTCACATCACCCATCACGATGAGGTAAGCATTGTTGGGTGCAAAATAATTTTTATAATGTGATTTTACTTCTTCCAACGTTAAACCTTTCAGTTTTTCTTCTGTTGTAAATTCACCTGCCGGATGATTGACACCATAAACCAATACATTTTCCACCCGTGCAGCGTTGGAAGCCACACTTTTCTCTTCAGTCTTTAGACCGTCGATGAATCGGGCTACTTCCTTGTCAAAATCATCTTGTGTAAATTTTGGGTCGATAGCACCTTGTGCCATCAATTCCAGAACTCTTGGGAAATATCGGGAAAGTGTATTGGCACTTGCTCCTGAAGAATGAAAACTCAATCTCGCTCCCATGAAATCAATTTCTTCCTGAAATGCGTCTTTTCCTATTTTGCTGGTTCCGTTTCCGATTAGGGCGCCGGTTAAATCATCAATTCCTTTTTTATTTCCTTCTGTAAAAGGAGGATTGTCGATGCTCAATGTCATAGTAACGCGCGGAAGTTTATGGTTTTCCACCACCATCACTTTCAGTCCGTTTTTTAATTCGAAAGTTTGCGGACTGCCTACGTTTACTTTTGGTGCCGGCCCCGGTTTGGGCTGTGATCTGTCCACTTGGCCTTGTGCGCCGGCTGCTAAAATTACCATAAAGAATATGTATACTAAATTTTTCATTTTTCTAATGCTTGATTTTGCCGATTATTTTTTTTCTGGACCGTATTCCATCACCAACCTCTGGTTGTCATTTAAATACTTTTTAGCCACATCTCTGATATCTTCACGCGTGATGGAACGGTAAAGATCCAATTCATTATTGATCAGATTTACATCTTTGTATAACAAATAATAACTTGCCAAACTATGTGCAACGCCCTCTACATTTGAATTGGAATTAACAAATTGATTTTCAAATTTGTTCAATAACTTTTCGTACTCACGTTCTGAAATCAAATCGGTCTGTAATTTTTTAATTTCATCTGAAAATCCATTTGACAAATCACTCAAAGGCGTTTCTCCAAGCGGTAAGGCATAGATGAAATAGATTCCGTAGTCTTCTTGACTGTAGTTAAATGCGCCTACATCCATCGCTTTTTTTTCTGTATCGACCAATCGTTTGTATAATCTGGAACTTTTCCCGTCACTGAGTAAGGTAGAAATCATATCCAGTACCCGCGCATCTTTGGTTTTCATGGAAGGAGTTCTGTATGCCGTTACCAACATAGGAATCTGAACGTTTGGATCTTCCCAATTGGCTTTGATCTCTTGGGTGATAGGCGCTTCTTCATATTGCTTTTTAACCGGCGCCTCTTTTTTGGGAATGGCACCAAAGTAATCGGCAATCCATTTTTTCGCCTGTTCGGTCTGGAAATCTCCGGCAACCACCAAAACTGCATTGGTTGTTACATAGAATTTTTTAAAGAAAGTCTGGAATTCTTCCAATTTCGCAGCATCTAAATGTTCCATTTCTCCGATGGTTGTCCAACGGTAAGGGTGGTTTTTAAACATATGAGTCTTTACGGCTTTTACCAAATTACCATAAGGCTGGTTGTCCACACGTAAACGTTTCTCTTCTTTTACCACTTCGTTTTGAGTATCAACTCCGATTTGATTGATCACCGGATGCATCAGTCGCTCTGACTCCATCCAAAGTCCTAATTGCAAATTATTGGAAGGAAATACTTCATAGTAATAAGTACGGTCATCGGTGGTGTTGGCATTGTTTTTCCCACCATTGGAAGAAACGATTTTAAACCATTCTCCTCTTTCGATGTTTTCAGTTCCTTCAAATAAAAGATGCTCAAAAAAGTGGGCAAATCCGGTTCTGTCCGGTTGTTCATCTTTTGCTCCTACATGATACATAACTGAAGTTACGATTACAGGCGCCGAATGATCCTGGTGCAATATCACATGCAAACCATTGGGAAGATCATATTCTTCAAATTCGATTTTTTGTGCCATAGCTGAATTTCCTAATATACCCAAAAAAGCGAACGCAAGTCCAATTTTTTTCATAGAAATTATTTTTGTGTATTATTTGTGGAACAATTTATCAAATCGTTACGAAATTTCACTTAAATAATTCATGAAATTGAAAAAAATCAGACATTTAAAAGGATTTTTGCTGTCACCAACCCAATTGGGCTTCAAATATAAACCGTCCACCCCAAGGTTCGCCCTGCATTTGATTTTCTGATATGATGATTTGGTGCTTGCCTTTTTGGACAATGGGAAATTCAACTTCTCTCCCAAACGGGCCGTCCGAGACTCCCTTTGAGTCAATGATTTGGGTGATCCTCAAATTGGCAGTGCTATCCTGAGCACTGATTTTTAATTTGATTTTTTTGGCCGTATCGGTATCCAATACAAAAACCATTTTTTGACGGGGAAGTTTTACTGTATCCAATTTGGCTTTTCCATAAATGATTTTTACCTGAACCGTATCGGTTTTTTCCGAAAAGGTCAGTTTTTGAGGTTCGGTTTTGGTGATTGAATCGGGAGAGGAAGTCTTTATGGACGTTTGTTTTTTTGGAGAAATTGTTTCCAAACTGTCCCTTTGCTTTTTCAAATTTTCCGCATAGGCCTTTTGGTCAAATTCTGTTGGCTTGACCAAAGGAGTATTGGATTCTAATTTTTTACAAGAAATAAAAAGAAGAAATAAAACCAACAAACCGACACACATGCGCATACCCAAAACTTTGTGTAAATTTACAAGGATTCTCTTAGAGACTGTTTAAATTTTATTGATATAATTTCTTATAGCGATATTTTTGAGAGGAAATGATGCGAATTTTGCAGAAATAGTAGGTCGCTATGGCAAAAAATTCAAAGAAATTTTATCCAAAAAGAACCATAAGAAAAATATTGAATGAATTTTAAACAGTCTCCTAATTTGAAAGAAATGTTACACTATGAAATAATAGGAAAGGGAACTCCGGTTGTTTTGCTTCACGGTTATTTGGAAAATATGAAAATGTGGGCTCAAATAAAGGACGAGCTTTCAAAAACCCACCAAATCACTTTATTGGATTTGCCGGGACATGGAAAATCAAAAAATCTGGCGGAAGTGCATACGATGGAATTAATGGCAGAGGCCGTCCATCAAACTTTAATGGAATTGGGAATTGAAAATCCTGTTTTTGTGGGTCATTCCATGGGCGGATATGTCACATTGGCTTATGCCGAATTGTTTCCCGACCAAATTCAATCTTTTATTTTGCTGAATTCCTCGACTCTTCCCGATTCGCCTGAAAAAAAAGAGCAACGTTTAAAAGCGGTAGAAACGGCTGAAAAAAATCTGGATACTTTGATAAAGATGAGCATTCCTACACTTTTTTCCGAAAAGAATTTGGAGAATTTAAAACCGGAAATCGAATTCACAAAAGAATTGGCGAGAGAAACTTCTTTACAAGGTGTGACGGCGGCTTTAAAAGGAATGCGATTGCGTCCCGACCGCAGCTCACTGTTGGAAGAATTCAAAGAGCCAATCGGAATTTTAATGGGAAAATATGACAAGGCCGTCAATCCGGATGAGCTGAAGAAAAGAATTCCACAAAAAGAAAATATTTCGGTGTTGGAACTGGAAACCGGCCACATGGCACATTTAGAAGCCCCTGATGAAACGCTTCGATTTATCCAAAGCCTCTTAGATTAAGCTACTTCTTTTTTTCTTTGTCCTTACGGTCTTGAATTCGCTTTTCTCTTTCTTCTTTTGGTAATTTCTCTTCCAATTTTTCCCTTACGTCCAGAAGAATTTCAGTATATTTTTCGGGATGGAGATAATAGTATTTATAGCTTTCCCTGAAATCTCCCACATTGGTTTGATGATCGTGTAAAATCTGCGCATCTATTTGGGAAAAGTTAAAACTATCCTTGCCTTTTGAATTAATTTCAGTTAAATAAGTACTCTGCTGATGGATGAAAAGGTCAACCAAAATTTCCGTCATTTTATCTTCATCCAATAAATTTTTGGGCTTTTCCACATTGCTAGTACAACTGCAAAATGAAATTAAAATCAACATCAAAACGAAAATCCTTTTCATAATTTTCCAAATATACTTCGAATTCTCAACATCAAAATCCCAAAAACTGCTTCGCCTAAAATGTTGGAACTTATTTTGGATTCGCCTGCTATCCGGTTGACAAATACGATAGGAACTTCGATGATTTTAAACTTTTTCCGCCAAGCTTTGTATTTCATTTCTATTTGGAATCCATATCCTTTGAACTTTATCCGATTTAAGTCTAAGGACTCCAAAACAATTCTTTTATATCCCACAAATCCGGCAGTCGCATCATGAACCGGCAAACCTGTAACAAGCCTTACATATTTGGATGCCATAAAAGAAAGCAAAACACGGTTCATAGGCCAATTGACCACATTTACGCCATGCGAATAACGAGAACCGATTGACAAATCGGCTCCTTGTTGTAAGGCTTCTAAGAGTTTTGGTAGATCTTTCGGGTTATGGGATAAGTCGGCATCCATTTCAAATATATTTTGATAATGATATGCCAAAGCCCATTTAAATCCATGGGTATATGCTTTGCCCAGTCCGTCTTTTTCTTTTCGGATTTCTAAAAACAAATTTGGAAATTCAGTTTGTAAGATTTTAACGCAGTCGGAAGTACCGTCGGGCGAACTGTCATCCACCACCAAAACATCAAAGGAAACCGGAAGTGAAAAAACCTGTCTCAAAACAACTTCGATGTTGTCTATTTCATTGTAAGTAGGGATAATAACTAAATTTTCCGACATCTGTTCGAAATATGGCGCTAAGATAATTAATGTTTAAAGTTTAATGTTTAAAGTTTAGTGTTTTTCTTGTTTTGGGTTATGCGTATTGAAAACGCCCACTCGAAAAACATCCGACACTCCACATCCAGCACCCCACAATTTTTGTATTTTTGCAAAGATTATGAAAATCCCTGCATCATCATTTTTTTTGGAAAGAGCGACAGATAACCTGGATTGGGTTATTTATATTTTGGTTTTGACGCTTGCTTTTATTGTAATCGGACGGATTTTATTTTCAAATAATTATGAAGCCCTGACCAATATAGAGCGGTTTCAGGATGTGAATGATAATCAGGCACTTTTTGGATTTATTTTTCAAATTTCCTTTGCGGTATTATGTGGTGTGATTTTGATCAATTATGTCATACCGGATTATGATTATATATTTCACACACCGACTCTAAAAGTGATTGCCATATCATTTTTAATCTTACTTTTTTTTGTCGTCCGGTTTATTTTGGGCTCGGTAGCCGCCTATGCATTTGGGATAACCCAAGACCGGAATTTTACGATGAAGACAACCAATTATTTCCGGGTTTTTTCTGTAGGAGTGCTTTGGGTTGCTGTTTTACTGTTCTATTTTTCGGAAATTTTAAAGCCCGTTATCTTGGCTTTAGGCGTTGTTTTATTGGTCATCATCAGATTCCTTTCTTATCGCTATCTCATAAAAAATCAGCAAGATAAACAAACTAAAATTTGGTATTATAATATTTTGTATCTTTGCGCACTGGAAATATTGCCCTTATTAGTCTTGTTAAAATTTCTAAAAATGTGGTAATTAAAACACGAAAATGAAAGTAAGATCTATCCTCGTTTCTCAACCTCAACCTGCAAATGATTCCTCCCCTTATTTTGATTTAAGTAAGCGAAATAAAATTAAAATTGATTTTCGTTCATTTATTCAAGTGGAAGGAGTAGATGCAAAAGATGTGCGTCAGCAAAAAATAGATTTTTCAAAATACACGGCGGTAATTTTTACCAGCCGAAATGTAATCGACCACTATTTCAGATTGGCAGAGGAAATGCGTTTTCAGGTGCCAGATGATATGAAGTATTTTTGTCAGTCAGAAGCCATCGCTTTTTATTTGCAGAAATATATCGTTTATCGAAAAAGAAAAACCTATATAGGTGAAAAGGAAATTCAGGATTTGGCGCCTTTCATCAAAAAGCACAAAGATGAAAAATTCTTATTGCCTTCTTCCGATATTTTAAAACCGGATGTGCCGGAATTTTTAAATCAAACGGGCATCAATTGGGAAAGAGGAATTCTCTGTCGCACAGTTTCCAGCGATTTATCTGATTTGGAAGACGTGAAATATGACATATTGGTTTTTTTTACGCCTTCCGGAATCAAATCTTTGTTTGAGAACTTCCCTCAATTCAAACAAGACAATACGCGCATAGCAGTTTTTGGCAAAACAACTGTTCAAGCCGCAAAAGAAATGGGGTTACGCATTGACATAGAAGTTCCTACACCTGAAACTCCATCTATGACCATGGCTTTGGAGAAATATGTGAAAGAAGCCAATAAAAAATAAATTGGTAAATTAGGGCGATAATAGCCATTCGGAAATGAAAAACCAATGGGTTATAAAACCCGAACCCTCAGCCCAAATCACAAAATGTTTAATGGAGGAAGTAAAACTTCCACTTCCAATCGCTAAAATTTTGGCACAACGCGGAATTGATTCTTACGATACCGCCAAAACCTATTTCCGCCCCGAACTCTCCCAACTGCATAATCCTTTTTTGATGAAGGATATGGATAAAGCCGTTGAGAGAATTAGTCAAGCAATTGAAAATCAGGAAAGCATATTGGTTTATGGCGATTATGACGTCGATGGAACAACAGCAGTTGCCATGATGTATGATTTTTTGGCTTCCGCTTATCCCCATGTTTCCTATTATATTCCTGACCGCTATACCGAGGGATATGGTATTTCCTTCCAAGGAGTTGACTTTGCGGAGGACAACGGTTTTTCATTGATTATCGCATTGGATTGTGGAATAAAAGCAGTTGATAAAGTCCTATATGCCCACAATAAAAACATTGACTTCATCATTTGTGACCACCATTTACCGGGCGATAAATTACCCGATGCCGTTGCAGTTTTGGATCCTAAACGGGCCGATTGTAATTATCCGTTTAAAGAACTTAGCGGTTGCGGAGTCGGATTTAAACTTATCCAGGCTTTGCTTCAAAAATGGGAAGTTGAACCGGAAAAAGCTTTTGAATATTTGGATTTGGTGGTAGTGAGCATCGCGGCCGATATCGTTCCGATTTCAGGAGAAAATCGTACGCTGGCTTATTATGGTCTGAAGAAACTACAAAGTTCACCCAGACCGGGACTGGAAAGTCTGATGGGTGAAAACCAAAAAGAAAAATTAACGGTTTCCAATATCGTCTTTTCCATCGCTCCAAAAATAAATGCCACAGGAAGACTAAAACATGCTTCCCAATCTGTAGAATTGTTAATTTCACAGGATAAAGAAAAGATTTCAACTTTTGCGTCCCAAATTAACAATTTAAATAACGAACGAAAAGAAACCGACGGAAATGTGACGACAGAAGCCATCAGTATGATCCGAGAAAATGGAGAAGAAAACCGGTTTACCACGGTGGTTTTTGATCCGAACTGGCACAAAGGCGTGTTGGGGATTGTGGCTTCCCGGCTTATCGATACCTTTTACAGACCGACTTTGGTGTTGACACAAGGAAATGAAGGTGAAATTACCGGTTCTGCGCGTTCGGTAAAAGATTTTGATGTGTATGAAATCATAGACGCTTGTTCCGATTTGCTGACCAAATACGGTGGTCACCGTTTTGCTGCCGGACTAACCATGCCGATAGAGAATTTTGGGGCATTCAAAGAAAAATTTGAAGAATTGGTCAAAGGAAAAATTCGTCCGATTCAGCGAAAACCCTCCATAGAAATCGATGCCGAAATCCAATTCTCAGATATCACAACCTATTTTATTAAAGTCCTGAACCAATTGGAACCTTATGGCCCGGAAAATATGACTCCGATTTTTTTAACCCAAAATTTAATCGGTGGAGAAGTGAAAGAAATGGGAAAAAACGGCGAACACTTACGGCTGACCCTTTGGGATGAGAATTCGGCAATAAAATTGCCTGCCGTAGCATTTGGTATGGGCGAATTTTCCAAAGACTTCCAATACAGGCATTTCGATGCGGTTTATTCCATCGATGAAAACCATTGGAAAGGAAATACTTATCTTCAGTTAAACTTAAGGGATGTGCGGTTTAAGGATTAAACAAGAGAAAAGGCTATCAAACATGATTTCTATATAATTTTGAAAAATCCCGACGGATAATTTTCTCACTTGTTTTTATACACATCTTTCATAGAACCGAATAAACTTTTATAAACCGCCATTTCTGTAAGCGGTAAGTCGGCTTATCAATCTATATATGCAATGGGGCAAAAACTCATCAGATTTCTTCCCCATCGCAGATTAAACGATAAGGATATACGTTGGAAGAAGTATGTTTTAGCTTTTGTTTGTAGCTTTCAAACAAATAGACCCATTCCGATTCAGGAAGTTCCTGATCATTCTGGACATTTCGTGTGATAAAAACATCTATGGTTCTGATAAATCCCGATTTCAGGGAAATATCTCTTTTTGTTCCTCTTTTTACCTCTACTCCAGAAACCAGGTTATGAAAATGATTCAAAGTAAATGCCTTTATATCTGCTATGGTAACGATTCTGCCATGAGAAAGTAATGCCGAACGATAGGAATAAATTTTTTCCTGTATGGACAATCGGGTCTTTCCACCAACTGAAGAAGTCACCAAATAAGTAGAATTGGGCAAGAAATCTGTTCCCGATGGCGGCGCTACCACCGTTCCTGGTTTCAGTCCGTTGGCATCTTCACCACAAGTGGACCAAAAAGTAACATACAGCGTATCATTGCGGTTTTCAGAAAACTTTTTGGGTTTTACAATGACGTACGGAGAACTTGATTTGATAAACATCTTTTCTTTGGTCTGTTGCTCCAGAATAGCAATCAGCTGGTTTACTTCCTCAATTGTCTTTTTTATAAAATCTCCACCTACAACTGAAAATGAAGCACTCTCGTCTTTGAGCAATTCCAAAACATATTGAATCAGCTCTGAAGCATTCCGTTCGTCAAAACGCATGACTCCGTTGCTCCTCAGCGTAGCATTTCCGGACTCCAGACTTTCTTTTGAAAAATCTTTTATATGATAAGAATTATTGGTCGAATCTGTAATTCTATCGACATCAAGAAAATGATCGGAAGAAATCAATGGAATATAATTGATAAATGGATCTATGGCTTGATTGGCAGAAATTAACTTTTTATTGATTACCGGATAACAATTCAGTGAAAAAACGGTACTTTCCAGAACTTCATTAATCATGGCCTCGGAAAAATCAATTCGTAACCAAACCACGTCTCTGAGATTTCCAAACTTTTCATTCCCAAAAACCCGGGTCAATTCATCTGGTGGTGTAAAATCTTCATCTTGAATTCGGATGTCCTCTGTCAGATGAAAAAATTTATCATGAAAATGCCGGTTGACTTCATGGTATATGTGTTGAATACGATTGTAATTTTTGGTTATGATAGAATCTATGTTCAATTCATAAGTGGGCACATTGTAACCGGTTTGATAGGAGAGTTGTTTCTCTCCCAAATAAATCTTGGCTTGTTTTAAATAATGGTAGAAAAAATCTTTCTGATGAATTTCTTTAATGTCTGTATAAAACATCAGTTTTTTCAGTAACATTCCGGAAGTTAGATTGGTCAGCCCTAACCAGAGAACGGAGGGAGAAATTTTACTATCAGATTTCTGAAAGACTTCTTTGTAAGAAGATTTTGAAACGGAGTACAATGTATTACTTAAACCCATATAGCCTATTTCTGCGCCTGACAAAATGAAAGGTGCGGTAGGGCCAAAATAGATTTCCTTTATCACAGAGCTTTGCGGATTGTAAACATTGGTAATGTTTTTTTTGCAATACAACTGATTTTTCGAAGAAATTTTAAAGTTGTTTTCAGAAGGGGTAGAATGGAGAATAGTCATGGAAGGAATGGAACCCGCATTGGAAGCAGGACTCATTACTTCCAGCATCCGTTCGATGATGCGAGATTCGGAACCATGAATTTCTGCGGATAATTTTTCAAGTTCGGAGGAAACGGCATCCAATAACAAAGCAACCAATGGGTCAAATGATGTTTCAAACTCACTGTCCGTATAGCCCCATAGTCGTGCGGCTCTGCTCAAAACCCTGTCTTTAATTCTTTCTTTTGATTGCATGACTTTGGTTGTTATATATAGGACAATGGCCCGATAAAGAAATGACTGTAGAATTTAAATGGACGGTTCGTCAAGCGCACAGATCCATTGATTTTAACATTTATCTTTCGTTTGATGCGTTTTCCTTTGTTATACGAAATGGAGTGTGAATCATCTATGCTGATGTCTATTCCTTCTACTTCCAGTCGTTTTTCAAATTTCATTATGGCGTCTTTTATCTCTTTTTTTATATTTTCTTTCAATATTTTGGGTTGAACCAAAAGATCAAACTGGGAGTCCCAAATCTTACACCCGAAAACTTCATTGAATTTACACTCTCCATAAGAGGTGGTAATTATCAGGTTAATATGTTGAGCAATTGAATTCTCAATATTGGTTTTCTCCAATTCTTTCTTTTTTATCAAATCCTCAAACATCAGAGGAGATAAGTAGTAGGCTCCTTTCATAACTCATTTATCATAAATAAATAACCGTATTGACCCCTTTTTCGTCAAGGGTAATTTCTTTTATCGTTTTATTTCTTTTCAAAACATGCACCAACACTTTGGGGGTCTTTTTGATAAATTTTTCACGGTATAGTATGTCTCCGATAAAAGATTTTCCTTCGTTGCTATCCAGAACACAGAAAAAACACTGCGAATCCGCTATCTCAAACAGGTCTTTGGGCGGTTTTCCGGAAATGAGATAGCCCATTTCGCCATTCAGTTTTTTTAACGGATAAGAAAGATAGTCTTCTTTTAAAGTCCTGTATCTCGAAACCTCAAAGGTTTCCATCTGTTCTTTCCGGGGTTCAAAAGTGACGGAAGGTAAAACATAATGGTGTTTTTTGAAAAATTTAAGCCCGAAGAGCTGAAATCCGCCAATGCTTTCTTTTTTACTCAATTCGTTTAAAAGCAACCTGTCTCTTGTTACGGTATAAAAGCTTATTTCATGGGTTTTATCGTCCGTAAGTTTCATCCGATAAGTCGGCAGATCAATTTGGAAATTAATCCCGACGTCGTTTACCAAATCAACAGTCGTAAACCCCACTTCCTCGTCCGAAACAGTAATTGTTATGGTATGATCCTCATAAAACATTTCAGTTTTCCCCATGTGTTCACGCTGGCCTTTGCCGGCATACATGGGCGAACCTTCATGATCCGTTATGGACATAGACAAACCAAGCTCGGGAAGGGGCATAAAAAAAGTATTTTTAAAATTTATACTCGGCAAGACATTCTAAGTCCTGGCGAATTTTTGTGGCGGTTTCAGAATTTAAATGAAATTCAAAATCTTTTTGAAAACTAAGCACCTTAAAACTTGAAATAGGCTGAGTCACAAGTTCTTTTATGTCGCTGTTGTTGAGTTCAACCACCAAATCACCTTTACAATTCACACTCATTTTATTTTTAATAAAATAAGTAATACCGTTTTCTAAAGTTACTTCGAGCGCTTCATTATTTTTAATGCATGTATTAAATCTGAAGATCTTAATGTATAAAAAGACCTTGGATCCATTTCTTTTTCCCAACTGTACCGCAGCAAAATCTTCTTTGGAATTGTAGGAGCGAAGAAAATAAGGTTCGGCCGCAGCAAAATCCCTTTTGGAAAGCGCATTGCTTGACTTACTCTCAACGTGTATGCGATCGCATACAACAGCATTGTTCAAAGAATCTTTTGAAGAATAATGTACATTTTCCTGCCCGTAACAAACTACAGAAAGACAAATTGCGAAAAATAATGTACCGATAGCCCTTTTATACATCAGTTAAATCTATTTTTGTTCATATTCAGTATCCCAGTCCGTGCCGTCGTCTCCTTTCTGCCCCTCCATTTTTATCATGAAGTTTTTTGCAGGGAAGTATGGTTTCATGTGGATGTCCAAATAAATTCTGTCTTTTTGAATCGGATCCTGTTCAAATTTCCTGATTTCAAAGTTTTCGATCAATTTATCAGGTCCTGTTATACTGTCCAAAAATTGGACAATCTGGGTCATGATCTCTTTTCGGGTTTTTGCCGTAAAGTTTTCAAATGCCCTACGATTCAAAAAGTCCATCAAAACTTTTGTAACATAGTCAAATACCCGCACTACCGAATAGGTTTGCAATCCCAGGTTATCTCCGTTGAAAAGGGTCTTGGCAGAAAAGGCCATTACTTTTTCATATTCTTTCACCATGGGAATCAGTCCCATGTTTTCAAGATTAGCGATTTCGCTCTTTTTCAAATCAAATTTCACCCCGCCGACTTCGTTGATTCCTCCGAACTTTTTACCGGCAGTCACCTGCGACATAAGAGTATTGTATATTTTACCGGCAAGAGCTGCGGAAGGTGCAACATATAAATCTTCATCTTCTCCTACTTCGTCAAATTTACCTCTTCCTACCAGCCAGTTACAGGTCATCAAAACATTGGAACGATAAATGTCACCTCCGGTCAGCCCCGAACTGTCAAACATTTCCATTACGTCGTCTGGTTCATCAAGGTGGGCAAAGTCAGTAACGAGCATTACCTTGTTATTGTGTGCAATTTTTGCCCATTTTTCCAATACTACATTGCTTCCCAAAAATCCCGGAACTACAAGTAAACCATAATTGTTCTTTAAATCCAAACGGTCATAGTTATTAACCAATTCCTGATGTATCGCATCAATAAAACGAGTATTGTCCAGATCCTGAAGTTGCTCCAATTCCGCATTGATAATTGTTACATTTTTCACTTTGTCCTGTTCTGTGTTTTTATAAAACAGGGCAATGGTACGGTAGGCTTCTTCCAGAATACGGGTTTCATCTATTGCAGTTGCCAGATTATTGGTAAGCGTTTGTTCGGCTACTTTTCGTTTATCTTCACTCTCGGCTACCATGTCAGTCAAGTTGTCTGATTGTAAAACAGACGCCCACATTTCCAATGTTTTTAGAAGTGTGTCTCTTTCGCCTTGTTTTGCCGCTTCATTCAAAAAGATTTTTCTTCTTGCTTTTCTTTCAGGATTCATGTTCTGAACCCCCTCTATGGAAGTTTCCAACAAATCAAATCCTCCGTATTTGGCAAGTTTTTCTGCATTTTCTTTTTGTTTTACAACCTCTTTGGATCCCTGACCCGAAGATGCTGCAATGTTCTGTGCCTGTAATTGCTCTTTTGACATAAACTTACTTTTTAGATAATTATTTGTTGGTATTTAATTCACTAATCAGCTCCTGAATGGTTTCCAATAATGCCGACTTGGCATCGGGATCTTCCAATGCGCCTTTCAGTATTTTGTTTGTTTTCAGTTGTTTGATTATTTTTTGGTACTGGTCTTTTTCTGTTTCCAAATTGGAAAGGAATTTACTTTGGTTGGTAATTCCCTTGATTCCAAAATCTCCTAGGTTTGTAAATTTTAATTCTTCTGCTTTGGTAGCTCCCTCTGCATCTTCAAAATTTACTTTCACACTGGGTTTAAAGTGTTCAAATACTTGCTCTATGGTATTTAAACCTTGTATCAATTCAGGGCGTATGGGTGTGTCCCCTGTAAGTTTCTGTGCTATTAAAGTTCTGTTCTGTGGGATTTCCAGGATGGCTTCATTAGCATCCAGTTTTACTTCATTTCCACCTATTCCATAATTTGACGCCATAATAGTAAAATTTAAATTAAAAATTAATTAGCTTTATTGATTTGTCGACAGACTTCTAAGTCTCGTTTGATAGTTTCTATCTCTTTCTTGTATACCTCAATCTGCGCTAAAAGTTTATCAAGTTCTTCACGGCTTCCGCCCATCATTTGGATGGTCTTTTTCGCATCGATTAACTGGCGGTTGGTTACGAGAATATTGTCATACATATTATCTCTTACCAGACTGTCATTGAGCGGGATGGATTGCTGCATGTTCAACAAGATGGAAATGGCTTTCTGCTGATTGTAGTAGAAATCTTGTCCGGGCGCATTTAAAGAATCAATGGTCGATTTCAGCGTTTCCATCTCTCCTGCAAATTTCTCCTGAAAATTGAACTCATTTCGCATTACGATGTTATCTCTACGTAGCTCTTCATTTTCTTTCCATGGCAGGTAATAATTGAAATACACGGCAAACAAAATGATTAATACCGTCGTACAGAATATTCCCAAAAATACCAGGAAGGATACCGTTCTTTCTCTTTTATTTAAAACTTCCATAATTGAATGTGACTTTTATACTATTCTCCTAAAAATGATTTTCTGTTTCTTGGTTTGTTATCCATAATTCCGACTTCTGACTCCTGTCTTTCTTTTACAAATATGCCGGTTTCTTTTTTTCTTCCAATATAATCCAATCTGCTCAAAGCAGCAAATAATTCATCCATCATCCTGACAAATGAAATGATTTTATCGATGAGAGCATACATATCTGAATGATCATAATCCGTATTGAGAACATTACTAAATAGCGTTTCAAAGTCGCCTTGCTGTATGCTGCACCATTCTGCGAAATAATTGAGTAATTCTTCTTTTCCGGAACCTGATTTGGAGTCAATGTAATTTTTCATTACCCGTGCGAGGGAGGCCGCTTTTTCTAACATATAAACCGGAGGTTCGTAGATAGATACTTGTTTAGAACCATCGATTGTACTTGCCAAATGCATGGAAAGTTTGTCGGATAAATCTAAAATCATCAACGACAAGGGATTGTTCTGGTTTTTTGTATGGATTTTCTGGATAATTTGTATGATATGCATTTCCAGATTGCCATAAAACCTGTTGATTATGTTGTAAACTTCTAACAGTTTGGGGTGACTTTCTACAGTTGTACTGGCAGGAACATAAGTTTCGTCTATATATGTTTCTGCAGAATTGGCTACGATCCTTCCAATTGTCAACTGCTGTTTATTAAAGCCAATTTTGTTGCGGGTTTCAGGAACGATACTCAAAATATATTCGGGAATAAGAAAAGGATATCTCGGTGGATTTTCTTCTGGATCAGGATCTCCAAACGGAATATGATTGTAAGAGTTAACTGTCAGATTTATTAAGAATATTTTTTCTTGTCCGTTCCGAAGTTCATCTTCATCGACCTGCAAATTATATTCCGCTTCCAAATTTAAGGAATGAGCTATTATCGGAGTAATGTGAATGCGCTCTCCACCATAAGTGATGGCTCTGCATTCTTCTAATTTTACTTTGATTAATTTATGATTGTCAATAAAAAAATTGAACTTCAATGGGTTACCGTTCTGCCTATTGGAAATCAGGCCAAAATTAATTTCAGTCAAATGAATCTGACCAATTCCCATTGCCATTTGGCTGATATAGTTTTGGACAGCGATAAAATGGGACTTATTTATTTTCATCCCGTCAATCCAATTTACTTGTAAATATTGATTAGAATCGTTCATCATTTCATTTCAACTTCTTAGATATTTATATGATTTCGGGTTTTTCAGATTCAGTTTTCAGTTCATTTTCATATTCTTGTTGTGCATTGCTTCTTTGGCAAATGATGATACTGTCTTCCTCTATTCCGTTCATGTACATCGGCAAGTCAGGATTGATGTATTTTGAAACTCCATACCATCTTGGTTTTAGATAAAATGCCCAATGTTGCAGGTTTCCTTCTTCGTCTGTCAACTGAATGGGGCTGTCCGGGTTTCGCTCATTGTAATCATACACAAAATGATAAAACAAACGATTAAAATCCATTCTCATAGGAGATTTTGCCCTGAATTCTGTTCTAATTGGAGAATTGGGCAATTTATGAAACACAAAAGTAATCACAACCATGTCTCTGAATTCATCATCCTTGGGCTCCGGATAAAAATCAGCGGGTGGAAAGGCCCAAGTCTTATACACTTTTGCAGGTATGGAAACGGAAGTCCTAAAAGTCGCATAAATAAGTGTGGGAATCAAATAGGCTATGATGCTTCCCAAAAAAACAAACATATAGGTAGTCCCGTTCAGATAGGTAAAAACCAGCAAAAACGATATGGAACCAAACACACTGATCATAAGGCAAAAAACAGGTTCAAGCCAGATTTTATCGTTTACTTTAAACATATTCAGATAGGCTCTGTACAAAAAGGCGTGAACTATTCCCAAAAGGAAAAAGATGATTTGGTAAAACAAAAACTGCCCAAATAAGCTTTCAATCACTTTGGATTGCCCTGTAAATGAAACAAGTGCAAAGACCAATATGGATGAAAAAAGATACACGTAATATTTTTTCTTGAAAAGTGTCTTGAAATCTTTGACCTTATCTGTAAAAAGCATTGACAAAATAACACCCAAAATCAACAATACACCGACTGCGATTAATACCTGTGGGTCAATTAACTCTCTAAAATTGGGTCTGTAAGTGGGTCTAATCATAATCAAATCCTTGTTGTAATTCCTAAAATGGGGTTATTATTTTCAGCTACTTCAAATTTTTCTTTTTCTGTTGCGAGCAGTACAGTTGTTTGAATTTCCATTTCCAACGGGAATATGAATTCATAAAATACATCTAAAAACTTTCTGATATTACCGTTGTTAATATAGGACTTAAAATCGGAATTCACCAGCGGCCCTATAAAAACTTCCATGTTTACGGTATGATCTAAATATTCATGCCCACAAACAAAATCAATGCCCAGCCTGCTTTCCCCTATGGCAGCTCTTTCATTTTTGTCAGATTGCCATTTAAAATCACCTTGTGAAATACTGACCTTTTCATTTAGTAGATAAGCAAGACAACTTTCTGTCAATGAAATATCTCCTGCGATTTTATACATATAGGGTATGAGCCGTAAAAATTTTGCCAAAAGTTCCTGTGGCAGATTTTCATCAATCCCCCAGAAATCATATAGGAAATCAATGGGCTTTTCACCGTTTAAGTTAAACAAGTATTTTTTTTCTCGGTCTTCCCTTGCTATGGAGTGATCAAAAAATTCATTTTCAAACGGAAGAAAAAAAAGACGGGTCTGTTCTTCTTCTTTTTTTCTTTCCTGATAGTATTTTGCCATTTCATCAGCAGAAATATCTTTATTCTGATGCTGGCGATAATGCAAAACCGCCTCGGGAAGCAGGTCATAAATACCGTCCCGGGAAATGTCTATTTTTAAAAATTGTCGGGAATCAAATTCGAAATCTACAACTTCAGCCCCTATGATGTCCTTTCTGTAAGACCGTTTAAACTGGCTTTGTGGGTTTATATAATAATTCAAATCATCTCTTTGCGAAACATTTTCCAAAAAAGCAGATACTACGACTTCCGCTTTTAAATCGCCGGATAGCGTATTTATCTTATCTTTTATGTCATCGACAACCGCCATGAAATCAGTTTTCTTGATTTACCTTTTGAACAATGCGCCCGGCAGCTAAATATCTCGTTTGAAAATATTCATCGTCAAAATCGAAAATAGCCAAGCCAGAATCTCGGGTACTCATTAATATTTTCCCATTTTTAAGATATATGGCTATATCAGAGACGGGTAAGTCTTTACTATAACGAAAAAAAACGATGTCGCCTTCTTCCAAGAACGCTCTTCCGGTAAATTTTTCGATTTCTTCAGCCATGAAGATTTCCGCTGCAGAAGATGCGGGTAGCTTTGTGCCATACACCTTATTATATAAAGCTTGTGTAAACGGAACCATGTTCAATCCGTTTTTACTCATGACTTGTTCCCTCGAAAAGGGTGTATTCAACCATTGGTCAATAAAGTCATAAAAATCATAATTATTTATGTCTTTAAGAGAGACATTTAAAATGATGGCATACTTTTCTTTGAGATAAATCTGTCGATCAGTCAGATTTTCTTCATATTCATTTGCCTTTATAGGAGCATCCGAAATCCCCAATTCTTTTTTGATTTCGGATTCGTTATATGAAAATTTATAAGGTACGTCATTTATGTACTTGGGTGTTCCACAGGACATTAACAGGGAAAAAACAATGGAGGATAACAGAATGTATTTTGTCAAAACATTAGGTCTTTAATGATTATTAGTTCAAATATAGATAATTTTTTAATTTTTTTTAAGTCAAATTTTGTATGTTTATGAAGATTTTTACAATTATTTACTCATTATGTCGAACAATCAACGAATAAATTCATTTAAAACTAAATTAGACTATAGGATTATATTAATTTTCGCATTCTTTTTAATAACAGCTCTGATTATTCTTTTTATCCGAATGAATAATCGCGTGGATTGTGAAAATCTTCAATTACTGATGGACTCTAAGAATTATTTGGCAAATGAAGAAGTGAAATTCAAAAGCAATATTGTCGATGCCAAAGAATGGGAGTGGGATTTTGGAGACGGAACGCCCATCAGCAAATCAGCCAACCCCGTTCACAAATACATTGTTTCCGGAAAATATTTTGTACGTCTTACGGTAAATGGTTCATGCTATGCAGAGAAGGAAATTGTCATAAAAAATGTCTCCGATTTGGTTTTACATGAAACCGTGCCGGAAATCATTGCACCGGATGTGGTGCGTGTTGGTGATCCGATTACATTTGATTATTATTTCGCAGATGAATCCAAAGACATATTTTCATGGGAGTGGAGCTTTGGAGAAACCGGGGATTTGGATAAAGCAGAAAAGAATCCTATATATATATTCCAAACTCCGGGACAAAAAAGAGTATCTTTAATCATTAACGGAGATGCACGCTATATTTCTTCCAAAAATGTTTTTGTAAAACCCAGAGAACCTGTAATTAACTCTTTCCAATACAAACAGAGAATTCGTGAAGAGGTTGCACTGGACCCCGGACTTCCCCAGAAGGATCCTGTAGATGAGCATGTCATGGGTTTACCTATTGCACCTACTCCTATTTCTATGATTGAGCAACCAGCATTCGTTCAAAAAAAGGCTCCGGAAATATCAAACGAACAATTTGAGATCCTTCTTCTTAAAGTAGCCGAACAAAGTAAAACAAAAGAAGACTTCAGTGAGTATCTTTGCGAGAACTATGAAATACCTGTTGTGAAAAATCAAAAAGAACTAATGACATTTGCCGACTTTTGTTTAGGAATAAAGGGTAAAGACATACGTGTTGAATCTCTTACCTTACTTAAAGACCCCGTTAATAACTGTGTCGTAAGTATGAATGTCAATTACAAAATAAAAAAGAATTTGATGTGGTTAAAGGATTAACCTAACAAACGAAAACTAATTATGAAGAAAAGAAACAAGCAATCCAATAATATATTTTCAAATTTTGACTACAGGATTCTGATATTGTTTTTGACCATCATAGTCATAGGGCTTACCGTTTTTTACTTCCGGTCTCGAAACAATTTGGACTGTGGAGAGAGCGGGATGATTATTAATTCTGATAATTTTGCCGTTGGTGAAGTAATTGAATTTAAAAATGATTCTGACAATGCAAAAGAATGGGAATGGGACTTTGGTGACGGAGCGAAAGATTACCGGAAAAGTACTTTGCATAAATATACCGCACCGGGCGTATATCTGGTAAAATTAACCATCAATAAGTCCTGTCAAAAAGAACGCCTGATAGAAATCACCGATCAGGGAAGAATCATCGACCGCACAAAACTACCCTACATTGTTGCTCCAGACAAAGTAGAGTTAGGAAACCCCATAACATTCCGTTATAATTATTATACAGACCAAACCATGAGTTGGCAGTGGAGTTTTGGGGAATCAGGGCAGGTAGATGCCACGAACGAGTACCCTACCTATATTTTTCAATTCCCAGGAAAAAAAGTCATCTCATTGACAATAAATGGAGAGGTAGATTACAAAGCATACAAGACAATCTATGTTATCCCCAAGACCCCTTATGAAGGAGAGGAAGATACTATACAAGCCTACATATATGAAAAATCACCTGAAAGTTTTGAGAAACCCGAAGGAAACCCTAAAAAGAGCAGAATTCCTTCAACAGTAAATTCCATTCCTTTACATCGGCCAAGCAATCAAGAGCAGAAGTCAGAGGATGTTTCTACAGAAAAATTTAAAATGTTGCTACAACAAGTCATAAAACAAACAAAAGACAAAGAATCCCTTTATGAGTATTTGTGTCAGCAAAAAGAAATACCGGTTCAGAAAAACGGAGAAGACATCATTTCGTTATCCGAATTTTTAAATGATGTGACAGGGAAAGATGTCAGGATTGAAACTGTTCAATTAAAAAAGAACAACTTAAACTGTATAGAAAGTTTTGCGATTGACTATAAGGTGAAAAAGTTCATGATATGGACAAAAGAATAATTTCTAAATTTTAATTTTTCAATGCCCCATGCAAACCGATAAAATAATATTTAGCGAAGAACTACAATCTGCACTTGAAATCGCAGGAAAAATCGCACACGAATCCAAACACGCAGAATATACGCCCGCTCATTTGCTAAAAGCAATTCTTCATAGAAGTTTTACTTTATTGAAGGAACTCGAAGCCATGGGAAAAGACGTTTTCTATTTAGAAGAATGGGCAGAAGTCCGTATCGAAGAACAACCCAAAACATCAGTTCCTACCGACATAGAAGCCAGTGCTTCCATAGATGACGTGATTTCGGAAGCAGACGCGATACGCGATGTGCTGGAAAGAGAAGAAATAGATTTATTTTCGGTTATGGTGGCTATCGCAACGCCTGGAGTTGGATTCAATTTTGACCAGATGAAAAGTTTTCCGGTCAGCAGGGCAGAATTATTGGATGAACGCGTCAATCAAAGCTCAGCCAACACAGAATTGTTGAATCTACCAACAGAACGAACCAATGTCAAATTGATATATAAATATTGTGTAAACAGAACGGCTCTTGAAAAAAACAACAAGAAAAAACAAGAAATTGTAGCCCGCGAAAAAGAATTGAAAGAAGTGGTAGAGGTTCTTTGCAGATTCTCCAAACCCAATGTTTTACTACAAGGCTATCCGGGAACAGGAAAGAGTGCGCTCATCAATGGATTTATCAATTTAATCGTGAGTAAAACTGTACCGGAAAGACTTTTGGACACGGAAGTATTTGAACTAAATATGGGAACCCTGCTTGCAGGTGCTTCATATAGAGGAGAAATAGAAGAGCGTCTGAAAAAGATAATTACAGAGCTAAAATCCTTCCCAAAAACAATTCTCATCGTAGATGGAATCCATGTATTACTTGATAAAAATAGTGACAATGCCGGCATTTCCAGCATCTTAAAAAGCGAACTAACAAAAGGCCTGACCCTGATTGCAACCACAACAGTAGACGAATTCACCAAAAAAATAGAAAAGGACGAAGGACTTTCGAACCTATTTGAAGTGATCAAGGTTGATGAACCAGATGACCAAAACTCTTTCCGGATCATTCAGTCCTCATTATCAAGATTAAAAGAACACCATGGCATAGATGCGGACAATGAAACAATATCGGAAGCTATTCGTTTGTCAAAAAGATATTTAAAAGAAAAAAGTTTGCCTGAATCTGCTCTGAACCTCATGGACAGAACCATGTCTGTGATAAAAACTTCCGGCGATTCATTCCTAAAAGAAAAAAATAGGCTTCAGGAGAAATTGGAAAGCATCAAGTTGATGGAAGGTGAAAAACAACAACAGGAAGCCCGCTGGCTACAGGAAGATATAAATCGCAAAGCTCACTTTTTGCTGACACAGGAAAAGCTTTCCGAAGACCGGAATGATTCGGAAGATTCTGTAATTGATTTGAAAGAAATTGAAAAATTATTAAATCGGTTAACCGAAATCGCCCAAATAAAAAAAGAACACATAGAGCCCATTGATTTAGGCGCCATCGTTGCTCAAAAAACCGGAATCCCTTTAGGAAAGCTAAAATCAGGTGAAAAAGAACGACTTCAAAACATGGAAGAGGTACTACAAAAAAGAGTTGTGGGGCAAGATTTAGCAATCAACGTTGTAACCGAAGCCGTTTTGGAATCCCGGTCAGGATTGAGCAAATCAGGACAGCCCATCGGTTCGTTTTTCTTTTTAGGCCCTACCGGAACCGGAAAAACCGAATTGGCCAAATCACTTGCCGATTTTCTTTTTCAAGATGAAAACGCCATAATTCGTTTCGATATGTCCGAGTTTAAAGAAGAGCATTCTGCAGCACTTTTATACGGAGCGCCTCCAGGATATGTCGGCTATGAAGAAGGGGGATTATTGGTCAATAAAATCCGTCAAAAACCTTATTCCATTGTTCTTTTTGATGAAATTGAAAAGGCACATCCTTCTGTGTTTGACGTTTTTCTTCAGATTTTAGACGAAGGAAAATTACATGACCGTTTGGGTAAAGAAGGTGATTTCTCCAATGCCATGATTTTGTTTACCTCAAACATTGGCTCTCAATTCATTATAGACTCTATCACTTCAGGGGAAGGACATCCTTCATCTAACAAATTGATGGAAATAATGTCAGGTCATTTCCGTCCGGAATTTCTGGGACGTTTGACCGAAATTATTCCTTTTGGACCAATTACAAAAGAAAACGCCATGGGTATTTTCCAAATTCATTTGAAAAAAGAATTGTTCGATTTGTTAAAACAATTGGATATGTCAATTGAAATCACGGACGAAGCCCAATCCTTTCTGGTAGAAAACGGATTCAATGCCACGTATGGAGCACGACCATTAAAGGGAATCATCCGTTCCGAGCTTCGTCGTCCCCTATCCCGAAAAATTATTTCAGGCGAAGCGAAAGAAGGTTCCAAAATCAAAGTAGGCCTGAAGGAAAAGGAATTAAATTGGGAAATCAATTAGCCTAAATCATAAAAAAAGCGTTAAAATCTTGGCAAAAGGAATTTAATAAATAATTAATAAGACGTGGATTTACTATGACCCAACAAGACATAACAGATGGGAAATTCATCATTTTGTTGGGATTGTCCATAATCTGACCGGGAGAATTCAATATCTCCCACTCTATTATTCCAAAGGGAATCACCTCAAATTTATTAAATATCAATCTTTACTTCCCGGTCAATGTGGAATTAAAAAATCATTACCTATTTCAATATTAATATTTTGAATTATTTTTTTTTGGTAAATTAGCTCATCTTAAAATTATTTAACACAATGATGAAACATTTATTCAAACTAAAACTTTTAGGGTTGATGGTATTGGGCAGTGGGTTATTGGCACAGGTTTCAAACAGACCTAGTGACAATGTAGTCACACAAGCCTTACAACAATCTGAAAAAGGAAAAAATCTCCTTGCAGAAGATTTGTCATTTGAACTTACTGATTTCCACTCCAGTAAACAGAGTGGGGCACAGCACATTTATGTACGCCAATCTTTTAATGGCATTGAAATAATAGGAACCGAGTCATCCATACATATTTTAGGGAACGGAAAATTATCTTCAGTTAAGACAAACTTTTTGACCAGTTTGGAAAAACGCGGACATAAAGCTGCAGTTTCCCCTCAAATCAATGCAGTTCAGGCGGCAAATGCTGCATTTACTCATTTGGGATATACGGCAGCTTCCCCTGTTTCCGTAATATCGCAGGAATTCACACCTAACCATAAAACGGTCTTGAGTAACGGAGGTTTTGCAAAGCAGGATATCCCTGCAGAATTGGTATATGTAATCGATGAAAAAGGAGAATTGGTATTGGCGTGGAAACTAAGTATCGATGCCATGCAAATCGCCGAATGGTATGAAGTCCGCATAAATGCAGTTACCGGACAATTCATCAACAAAGGCAGTTATGTCAATTCCTGTGAATTTGGACATGTCCATGAAAATGAAACAGAAACGGAAGACATGTGGGTATTTCATAAAGATGACAATATCGAATCCAATTCAAATATGCTGTTGACCGGATCTTATAGAGTTTTTGCCATGCCGTTGGAAAGTCCTTATTATGGTGATAGAACTTTAGTATCGGCAGACGATGCTGTTAATTTGACCGCATCTCCATTTGGATGGCATGATACAGACGGAGTAACCGGACCAGAATATACAACTACGCGTGGTAACAACGTAAATGCATACGAAGACGGAAACAACCCGGGATTCCAACCAAATGCCGGAGCTCCATTGGTTTTTGATTATCCGTTTGACCAAAATTATTCCAATGCAACACCTTATGAAGAAGCCGCTATCACCAACTTATTTTATTGGAACAACATCATCCATGATGTTTTCTACCAGTATGGATTTGATGAACCAAGCGGAAATTTCCAACAAAACAACTATGGAAACGGTGGTTTAGGGAACGATTATGTATTTGCAGAAGCACAGGACGGAAGCGGAACCTGTAACGCTAATTTCGGAACACCCGCAGATGGTGGAAATCCGACCATGCAAATGTATGTTTGTGGAAATAAAGACGGTGATTTTGACAATTTAGTAATCGTACACGAATACGGTCATGGAATTTCAAACCGTTTGACAGGAGGGCCAAGCCAATCCGGTTGTTTGTGGAATGGAGAACAAATGGGAGAAGGATGGAGCGACTGGTTCGGGTTGATGTTAACCATGGATGCAGATGATGAAGGAACAGACGGAAGGGGAATTGGAACTTATTTATTTAACGAAGGGCCTGGTGGACATGGCATCCGCGATTATAGATATTCAACCGATATGAACGTCAATCCACATACATATGATGATATTAAAACGATGTTCGGACCACACCCAATAGGCAGCGTTTGGTGTGCCATGCTTTGGGATTTAACTTGGGCATTGATCGACGAATATGGATTTGATCCCGATATTTATGAAGGTACGGGAGGAAATAACATTGCCATTCAATTGGTAGTGGAAGGATTAAAATTACAACCATGTAGCCCGGGATTTGTGGATGGACGCGATGCGATTTTGGAAGCAGACCAAATTTTATATGGCGGTGCGAACCAATGTTTAATTTGGGATGTTTTTGCCAGAAGAGGATTGGGAGTAAGCGCTTCTCAAGGTTCTTCAAGCAGTAATACAGATGGAACGGAAGCTTTCGATACACCATCAGCCGAAGCTGAATTTACAGCGCCAGCTGACGTATGTATAAATACAGAAGTAATGACCGGATTATCCGGAGGATCACCATTTGGAGGTGTTTATAGCGGACCTGGAGTTACAGATGACGGAAATGGTACAACTTATTCATTCAATCCGGAAACTGCAGGTGTAGGAGTTCATACTATTACCTATTCTGTTCCGGCAACTGATTGTGCTACTGCTACTTCTGCTTCTGATCAGATTGAAGTAACAGAAGGATTGGCAGTAGAATGTCCTGCTGACATGGTTGTGAATGCAAGCGGCTCAGCATGTTCTGCTATTGTAAATTATGATGAGCCTGTTGGAATGACAACCTGTTCATTTACAAATGGGGAAAACTTTGACATGGTAGGTGCGCCTAATTTACCGGATGGCTGGACCTCCACAAATGAATCCGGAGGAAACAATCCATGGGTAACCTCAAGTGCACAATCTTCATCTGCCCCAAATTCAGCTTTTGCAGTTGACGTCCCTTCGGTAAGTTTGAACTCTTTGGTTTCACCGGCCTTCGCAATCGATAGCCCTAATGCCAAATTATTCTTTGATATTTATTACAATTCTGAATCCGGTTTTGACGGTGCCGTTTTGGAATACTCTACAAATGGAGGCTCAAACTGGTCGGACATCCTTTCAGGAGGAGGAACCTTTGTAACTGGCGCCTACAATAGTACTTTGAGTACAGGATGGAGTAACCCTCTACCGGGAAGACAAGCATGGTCCGGTAACTCAAGTGGATTCATTCCGGTTGAAATTAATTTGAATGCCTCTTTTGACGGTCAAAATGTTATGTTCCGTTGGAGAATGGGATGTGATAGCTCTGCAAATGCAACGGGTATTTGGGTGGACAACATAGATGTAGAAGGTGTATTTACGCCTACACCTACCGTGACACAAACAGCAGGTCTGCCTTCCGGAAGCGAATTCCCTGTTGGCACAACTACCAATACTTTTGAAGTAACAGACGGAACCAGCACTTCTACTTGTTCATTTACAGTTACCGTAAACGATGGTGTGGCTCCTGAAATCAATTGTCCTGAAGATGCTACTATTGAAGTTGCTGTAGGAGAGACTTATACCTTGCCTGACTATTGGGCTGACGGAGACGTAACCGCTACCGATAACTGCTCGGCTGTTTCCAACCAAACTCAGTCGCCGGCTCCGGGAACCGAATTGGCAATCGGCGCACATACAATTGAATTTACGGTTCAGGATAGTTCAGGAAATACTGCAACTTGTAGTTTTGAATTGACTGTTGATGAATTGTTGGGTACAGGAGACGTTGGGTTTAACAATTTAATCAGCCTATATCCAAATCCGGCAGACAATCAGGTAATCATTTCCAATCAAACCAAACAATCCATCTTAAAGGTGGTGATTTTGGATATGAGCGGGAAACTGATTCAGGAAGTAAATCTGAACAATTCATTGGTAGAAAATCCAATTTCTATCAAACATTTACCAACCGGTACTTATTTAGTCCAAATTATGGGCGAAAAACAAACCGTCATTAAAAAATTGGTAAAAAAATAAATTAGAATAAATGCTAAAAGGCCGTCCAAATGGACGGCCTTTTTTTATGAGAATAAAGTTGACTCTTTGCTCCATTTGAATTTTGATTAAATTGCAGCATATTTTTGATATGCGATTTCTATTACCCATTTTATGTTTATGCCTTCTTATCTCCTGTGCCAGACAAGGAACACCCTCAGGAGGCCCGAAGGATACCCAGGCACCACAGTTTTTAGGGTCAAATCCCGACACGCTGTCTTTAAATGTTTCAACCGATTTAAAAGAAATCAAAATTGATTTTGACGAATATATCATTCTGAAAGAACCTATGAAAAATATCGTGGTTTCACCTCCTTTGGGAAGTTCTGCCACCTTTATGCCAATCGGTTCACCAAGCAAGACACTCAAAGTTAAATTGGAAGAACCACTTCAGGCCAATACGACTTATAACATCAATTTCGGGAATGCCATTCAAGACAATAATGAAGGCAATAAACTCCCTTATTTTCAATACGTTTTTTCTACCGGAGATTATATCGATTCGCTGGAAATTTCCGGCAAAGCGAGCATACCTGCACTCAGAAAACAATCTGAAAATCTTTTGGTGGCACTTTTTAAAATGGATTCGGCTTACACCGATAGTTTGATCCTACGACAAAAACCATTTTATATTTCACGACTGGATTCTGCCGGAATCTATAAACTCAATTATCTGCGTCCCGGAAAATACCAAATGGTGGCTTTTGATGATGAAGTCCAAAACATGCAATTTGATATAGGAAAAGAAAAATTCGGATTTCTGGGAGAACCGATAGAATTAACCGAAAATCAAAATTTCAATATCGAATTGTTTGATCAAATTCCTCCTTATAGAGCAGAAAAAGCGGAACAAAAAGGTTATGGACATATCGTTTTCCGGTTCAAAGGCCAACCGGAAGAGATAGAAATCCAGCCCTTGGATTTTGATTTTACCACCTCCAAAACCTCTTATATTCCCAAAAGTGATTCTCTGAATTTCTGGTTCCAACCTACCATCGATTCCATTGCTGAAAATTCAAAACGTATCCATTTTTTGGTCAATCATAAAGAACAGACCGATACCCTTACGATGGTTTATTCAAATTTGACAAAACATTCGCTCAAATTGGACAGAAAAAACCTGTTGGATTATGCGCCCGGCCGTCCTATAAAATTTACAGCCAATTATCCGATTGTTCAGCTGGATTCAACTCGTGTAAACGTATTAAAAGACACAATCAGTTTGCCGGCAAAATTGATTCATGATTTGAAAGACCCCAACAGTTTTACGCTGGATTTTCCTATCGAATTGGCATCAAGTTATCGGGTTGAAATTTTCCCGGAAGCCGTTACCGACTTTTTTGGAAAAACAAATGATACGATTCAATTTGATGTGCGCACCAAAACCCGAAATGATTTCGGGAATTTAAAACTTACATTAGAAAACCCGCCTGCACATCCTTTTTGGATTCAATTGTTAAATGATAAAGATGAGATTTTGGATGAAAAATTGTCTACTAACACAAATTTTGAATACAATTATCTGCCGGCAGGAAAATATTATTTCAAATTATTGGTCGATGAAAACGAAAACGGCTTCTGGGACACCGGTGATTTTTTTACCAAAAAACAACCCGAACCTTCTTATGTTTATCCTTCCGTCATCAATGTCCGGGTTTTATGGGATATGGACGAAACCTGGGTGTTGCCGGCTTTGGTCAAAGACACTGAAGACCTGAATCAGACAGAAGAAGAAGCGGAAACTACCGAAATTTCGGATGAGGTGGAAAATAAAAAATCCCCTTCCGAAAAAGAAGAGGATTTGCCTTAAATATTTTATATGATTATTCTACCGTCACTGATTTCGCCAGATTTCTGGGCTGATCTACATTTCTTCCCAATTTAACCGCAACATAATACGATAACAACTGTAACGGAATTGCCGCCAGAATCGGACTGAATTCTTCTGAAGAATTAGGAATCTCGATGATATGATCGGCTATTTTTCTTACTTCACTGTCTCCTTTGTTGACAACTGCGATGATCTGCCCTTTGCGTGCCTTTATTTCCTGGGCGTTGCTTACTACTTTTTCATAGTGCCCGGTTTTGGTCGCAATGATCACTATCGGCATATTTTCATCGATAAGCGCAATCGGCCCGTGTTTCATTTCTGCAGCCGGATATCCTTCTGCATGGATATAAGAAATCTCTTTCAGCTTTAATGCTCCTTCCAGAGCCGACGGATAATTATAACCTCTTCCTAAATAAAGGGCATTTGGAGCGTCTTTATATTTCTCGGCTATCTGAATTACATTTTCGGCTGTTGAGTCTAAAGTTTCCTGCACCAATTCCGGAATTGCATTCAGCTCGCTAATGAGAGCATTGAATCTTTCATTGCTTAGATTACCGTTATGTTTACCCAGTTTGATGGCAATTAATGAAAGAATCGTCAACTGAGCGGTAAATGCTTTGGTGGAGGCAACACCTATTTCAGGCCCTGCATGTGTATAAGAACCTGCATCTGTAATCCTTGCAATGGATGAGCCGACTACATTATTTATCCCATAAATAAATGCGCCTCGTTCTTTTGCCAATTTTAAAGCAGCCAGTGTATCGGCCGTTTCACCTGATTGGGAAATAGCGATCACGATGTCATTTTTTTTAATAATCGGATTTCTGTATCGGAATTCCGAAGCGTATTCTACCTCAACAGGTATACGTGCCAAATCTTCAATCAGATATTCTGCTACCAACCCGGCATGATAAGAGGTTCCACATGCTACGATGATGATGCGTTTAGCATTCAGGAAACGTTCCTGATGATCCCATATTCCGGCCATTTTGATGATGCCTTCGTCCACGAGTAACCTTCCTCTCATCGTGTCGCGTATGGATTTGGGTTGTTCGTAGATTTCTTTTAGCATAAAATGTTCATAGCCTCCTTTTTCAATTTCTTCTAAATTCAATTGAAGTTCCTGAACGGCCAGTGTAACCGGTAAATTATCTTTGATTTTTCGGATGTCCACATCTTCACCCAATTTGATTGTGGCCATTTCGCCGTCATCCAAATAAACAGCTTCATTGGTAAATTGTAAAAAAGGCGAAGCATCTGAAGCGATAAAAAATTCGTTTTCGCCGATTCCGATTGCCAACGGACTTCCTAAACGTCCTACTACGATTTCATTGGGTGTATTTTTGTCCAAAACAGCTATCGCATAAGCACCGATTACTTCGTTTAAAGCATAGCGGACTGCATCGGTCAAACTTAAATTTTCGGAATCTTTAAAGAATTGAATTAGATTGATCAAAACTTCGGTATCCGTATCGCTGTGGAAAACAAATCCTTTTTGGGACAACTGGGTTTTGATCGTATCGTAGTTCTCAATGATACCGTTATGGACGATGACCAAATTTCCGTCATTTGATAAGTGTGGATGCGAATTTACATCATTTGGAACACCATGTGTCGCCCAACGTGTATGACCAACTCCCATGGTAGCACCATGATTCAATTCTTTGGATTTCTCTTCCAAATCGGAAACTTTTCCTTTGGTTTTAACCAATCCAAAGTCGTCGTCTTCCATTATTACCAACCCAGCACTGTCATAACCTCTGTATTCCAGTCTTTTCAAACCGTTTATGATGATAGGATATGCTTCTCTATGACCAAGGTAACCAACGATTCCACACATAATTTGATTTATTTTTGGGTGTAATAGACTTTTAATTTTAATCTTTTCTCCTCATTTTCAGAATTACTTCCGTGTAAAACTACGCGATAAGGATTAAAACTTCTGTTGTTAAAAAACGGATCTGTTGTACTTAAAACAGTTGTATATGAACTGGAAGAGCTCAATAAGAAATTACCCAGACTTAAAATTACAGAACCTTCATCAAAAACTTCATTTTGCTCAACTATACTTTTGATATAGTCGGTTATTCGGATGGTGTACATTTTATTATCCGCTTCATAATCATACATAGGATTGAATTGAACTGAAATAGGATAACTGTTATAAAAAGTATATACATCCGGGAAATTAATATTTTTCCATTCGTCTTCGTCTCTGTAATTATTCCATGCAAATAAATAAGGAGGCTTTTTTAAATTTTGACTTTCGTCAACGTACAAATTCAATTCAGCTCCCACTACGGCCCAATCATTATTCAACACATTCTGACGGATTTCGTTCAGTTGTTCCTGATTGATTTTAATGATGGTTTTCGTTCCATCCATTCCTGCTAAATATAAACGGGAATCTCCGACAGTCGTATTGGGATTTGTATAAGCATTGACAAACTGGGAACTGCGATTAGTATGTTCAAATTGATTTATCTGAACATTATACCCGATACTTGGATCTGACCAATAGGTTAAAAAATTCAATGGGAAACCACCATTGAGCGTTTGTAAATAATCATCGTCGCCCTCTTCCTGGTCTGCCGGATTATCATAGTGATAATACATAATCAAACTAAAAGCAGAGGCGGTTGGACGGAAATTAAACAAAAATCCTTGGTCTTCTGCAATTGTCAATTCGATTCCTCTGAAGAAATTCCGGATAAAAGCCGAATTATCATTTAAGTCAGAAGAATTCTGATTGTCTATAAATTTTTGTTTGAAATAATCTTTGTCCAATTTGATTTGAAAAGCAGTAGCAGGCACATCTGTAGATGTTGAGTTAAGTTGTTTAACCTGATAAGTCGTTACTTTATTTTTGATCTCACCTGTTCCTAAAATAGTTGGGAAAACATCTATCTGATTGGTATTGGGGCATTCTGCACAGGGTGCCAAATTGGGATTTGAGAAGTGTATGGTTTCTTGTGAACCCATATATTCCGCTACTTCCCGCACCTGAAGATTCATCGTCAAATCCGTATTTCCGTAAATAGAATCCAATTTATAGGTACGCGTTATCCTTACAGTAGCTGTATCACTCGCTTCTTCTCCAGCTCCTAAATATAAATAGGTGGTATCGGTTTCTACATTATCATCGCCCGATTTAACATAGACGGGAATATACAGAATCACAGAATCCATTTCTGCATTCTCACCAAAATCAGGATTAAAGCCCGAAAGTCTGGCCTGCGAATAAAATTTTGCCTTGGTTCGTCCAAAGACCGGCTCTTCATAAACTCCCAAAACACCACTTTGCAAAACCTTTTCATCTGACCGTATGGAATCGTTATTGGTATTATAGGAAATTATATCTACATATTTCACATTAGCAGTGGATCCACTGTCCAATAGTCCACTTCCCACACCGGAAATATCATCTTCACAAGAAAAAACTGTTAATACGGTTGCACACAAAATAATTGTGCCAACGAAGTTGAAAAATCTCTTCATCAAATCTCTTTAATTTTCATTCATTAATTCTTCAGCGTAGAAGATATTATACGCCTCACTGATTCCCTCAACGGGACAATATCCCATTACAGGCATGTTTTCGGATTCTAAATATTTGTTGATAGATTCCGGTATGAATTCTTCTCCTTTTACTGCAGCATCTGCATAGCGGAGAGCCGATAAAGTCATCCCTTCAAAATCCGGTTTTTGTAAATAATTGGCAATGTCACCCTCAATTCCGTCAAAAGCCAGTTTAGTTGAAATTTCAGCATTCAATTCTCCTTCAAATGAATTGTCAAATAAAGAAACTACTACTTTGGCTTCATTAAAAAAGGAATCTTCTGCATAGTATTTTTTTACATAAGCAGGCACCATGCTGGACATCCAACCCATAACATGTACCACATCAGGTTTCCAATTCAATTTTTTCACTGTCTCTAAAACACCCTTCGCAAAGAAAATTGCACGTTCATCATTATCATCAAACAGCTTTCCGTCTTTGTCTGAATAGACGGATTTCCTTTTAAAATACTCCTCGTTATCTATAAAATATACCTGCAAACGCTCGCTTGGAACAGAGGCTACTTTTATAATCAAAGGTTGATCCATGTCATTGATGATCAAATTCATTCCCGAAAGCCGAATGACCTCGTGCAACTGATGTCTTCTTTCATTAATCACACCAAATCTGGGCATAAAAATCCGCACATCTGCGCCTTTATCACTCATAGCTTTTGGAATCCTTAACGATTGTAAAGACATCGGGGTTTCAGGAAAGTAAGGAATCATTTCTGTAGTTACATACAATATGCGCTTTCCATCCATTTTTGAACTCATTAATTACTTGAAATAGTGCACAAAGATACGAATTTTCTACGAGATGTGAAGCACTTATCTTACTTTTGCCTTGTTTTTGATTAATTTAACACAGATTAATGATTATTTTAAGAGAATCTAATGAAATCAGAATTTGGGTGGAATCTCAAAGAAATTCAGGTCATTCTATTGGTTTTGTGCCAACTATGGGCGCTTTGCACCAGGGTCATATCTCCTTAGTCAATCAGTCAAAAAAAGAAAATGACTTTACAGTTGTCAGTATATTTGTGAACCCAACACAGTTCAACAACCTACAAGACCTGAAAAAATATCCCCGCACAGAAAAAAAAGATGCAGAATTGCTGGAAGATGCAGGAGTAGATGTTTTATTTATTCCTTCAGTTGAAGAAATGTATCCGCAAGAAACTGAATCTCATAGATTTAACTTTAACGGATTGGAAAACCAAATGGAAGGTAAATTTCGACCGGGGCATTTTGACGGAGTAGCAACCATCGTAAAGAAATTCTTTGAAATCATCCGACCTGACCGTGCTTATTTCGGAGAAAAAGATTTTCAACAACTCCGCATCATAGAAGAATTAGTCAAACAATTATCTGTCAAAACCCAAATAGTTCCGGTAGAAATTATGCGCGAATTGGATGGTCTTGCCATGAGTTCCCGAAATACACGATTAAGTGTGGAAATGCGCGAAGAAGCACCAAAAATTTATCAAATCCTCCAAGAAGCCAAAATATTTCTGGAAAATCATTCGGTAGAAAAAACCAAAGAATTTGTCGTGGAAGCTTTTGCACAAACCCGGCTTCAATTGGAATATTTTGAAATTGCCGACGAGCAAACACTTGAGTCCGTAACAGAAAAATCAAAAGACAAAAAACTAAGAGCTTTTATCGCTGTTTTTGCAGATGAAATCCGGTTAATCGATAACTTAGGATTATATTAATATTCTTTTTCATAAATCTCCTTACCTTTGCCGCTGTTATGATGATAGAAATAGTCCGATCAAAAATTCACCGTGTAAAAATCACCGGAGCTGAATTAAATTATATAGGCAGCATCACGATAGATGAAGATTTGCTGGATGCGGCCAATATGATCATTGGAGAAAGAGTTCAAATCGTAAACCTTAATAATGGCCAGCGTTTTGAGACCTATACCATCCCGGGAAAAAGAGGTTCAGGCGAAATAACCCTAAACGGCCCTGCTGCAAGGTTGGTACAGGTAGGCGACACCATCATCATCATCGGCTATGGTCTGGCAACACTTGAAGAAGCAAAAAACTTCAAGCCTACCATTATATTTCCAAACGAAGAAACCAATCGACTGGATTAATGAAATCCAAAATCACCAATTTGATTTTTACGGTTTTAGCCATTGGATTGGCAGCATTTTTTATCGTTTTAACCGTTAAAGAAACAGATTTTGACGCATTGAAATCTGCAGCCCGGCGTGCCAATTATTTTTGGTTTTTCGTATCCATGGCCATCAGCATCCTGTCTTATTGGTTGCGTGCTGCCCGATGGAAATTATTACTCAAACCATTGGGGCACGATATAGAAGTCAAAAGTGCTTTCTGGTCGGTTTCATTGGGATACTTTATGAATCTGGTCATTCCGCGGAGCGGTGAAATTTCCCGCGCTACTTCCCTTTATAAAATGGAAAAAGTCCCGGCTGACAAATCCCTGGGCACCATCGTTTTTGAAAGGGTGATTGATGTGTTTTTTCTTTTGTTGTTTTTAGGTTTAACCTTAGTTTTCAACGCCAAAACTTTTGGGTCTTTCATTTCGTTCAGCGAAAAACCGTCTTTGGGTAAATATGCCATTTTAGGAGGTATTTTCCTGCTCTTGTTTTTAGTAGTTTTGGCCTTTCGAAAAAGATTAAAAGGTTTTTCTCTTTACCGCCGCATCGAATTATTCCTTCGTGGAATTTTGGAAGGATTCAAATCCATATTGCATTTAAAAGAACGAGGGAAATTTATTGCGTATTCATTCGGCATTTGGTTTTGTTATTTTCTGATGACGTATGTGGTTTTGCTTGCCTTTCCGGAAACTTCCCATTATGGGCTGGGAGAGGGTTTTTTCCTGATTGTTGCCGGAGCACTCGGAATGATTATGCCTGCAGTCGGTGGTCTGGGTTATCCATACGTGATGAGTTTGGCTTTTGCCGCTATTTATTTGTCAAACGGACAAACCGTTGAAGAGGGGAAAATAGTCGGAAATTATTTCGGATTGATGCTTTATTTCGCCCAGATTATTTCGATTCTGATTTTTGGAATCCTATCCTTTTATTTCATTGCAAGAATTGACCGGAAAAAGTAGAATTCTGTTTTTGAATTTAAACTTATCTTTGATGTAATGAAAAGACTTCTTTTTCTTTTTTGCATTATTCATTCTTTTGCTTTTAGCCAACTTTCTGAAAAGACAAAGGAAATTCTGAAACCGATTTATGATTACAAATATTTTTGTGAACCAACACAAGAATTCGAATTAGATAGTATTAAAAGAAATTTAATTCAAAATTCAACGGACGAGGAATTCGTTTATTTAGCAAAAGAAAAAAATAATGTTTATGTAAATGCTGTAGCGTTTCAGGTTTTGAATGAAAAAAAGAGTGCAAATTTTTATGATGCTTTTTCCGATCTCCTAAAAACCCCAAATCAAAAGAAGATTGAATTTAATTGTAAAATAGATTCTTACTCTTTACCCGGTTATCTCATTGAAAGTATATATACGACAACTTCGTATCCAAATTATAAAATGGAAAAATTATTCGAAATCGTATTTAATTCAAAACCATTAAATATAGAATTATTAGAAGAAGTTTATCAGCTGATTCCTCCCAAAAAAGAATTTCACAAACTACTGAAAAAAGCTGTGGAAAATACAAGATCAGAAAAACTTCTGGTTGCATTGGCCAAATTTCAAAACAAGAAAGATATTAAATTAATTGAAAGTTTTGATTCAAAAGCATTCGATGCAATTGAATTTTTCCCGGACGAAGCATTTATTCAATTGTTTGAAAACAGTTCATATGAATCGGATAGTACATATTATTTATTCCCATTACGTAATTTTTGTAATAAAAGAACAACTGCACTTTTGGAAAAATTCGTTAATAACGAAATCGCAAATCTCAAAAAAGATGATTGCAATGAAAATTCGTGTTTGGAAGGAATCTATAATCTAATTAATGAAAATAAATGTGAGCTAAATTACCCGATTTTATATAAAATGTGGCGTTCAAATAAAATCATTTCATATGATGTTTTGGATCATTTCAAATTAAATCATACAAAAAATGAAACACGGGAATTTTTATTGCAAGGATTTTTATCGAATGGAGAATTAAAGTTTATTACTGCAATTTTTCCATTTGATGAATATGTGCCGGAAGAAATCAGAGAATTGGAATTCAGTGAGGAAAAACAATACATTTATCTTTTGAATGAATTAAGAAATTATTCTGAATCCGATTATCAAAGAGCTTTGTATCAATCTTTATTAGATATTGAAACATTATTTGTTGATAGATTTATTTACGAATTACAGGATAATGAAAGTGTTATTAAAAACTCTAAAGGATTATTTACTAAAATGAAGAACAACGATAATGCTTATGGTTTATTAATAATTATGAATGGAATAAAATTATTAAATAATCAAGAATTATTTAATGAAGGATTTGAAATTATCAGACAAAGAAGAGAGGAATTTAAGGAAAAAGCTATTTGGGAAAAAAGGCTTCAAGAATTTATCAAAGAAAATAATTTAAAATTATAAAAATGTCCAAAACCAAAACTTCCTTTTTTTGCCAGAACTGCGGTACCCAGTATTCACAATGGATGGGACAATGCAAAGCCTGTGGCGAGTGGAACACCATAGTAGAAGAAATCATCGACAAAGGCGAAGAAAAAAAAGCCTGGAAATCCGACGACTCTAAGCGGGTGGGTCTCCAAAACATCAAGGATGTTTCAGAAGTAGGTGAAATCCGGATTGATACTAAAAACGAAGAACTGAACCGCGTTTTGGGTGGCGGAATCGTCAACGGATCCGTGACTTTAATCGGTGGAGAACCCGGAATCGGGAAATCTACTTTGATGCTGCAGATTGCTTTACATCTTCCTTCAGTAAAGGTCTTATATGTTTCGGGAGAGGAATCCGCTTCGCAAATTAAACTACGTGCGGAAAGAATTGGCATTCAGTCCGATCAATGTTTCATTCTGACTGAAACCAATACCCAGAAAATCTTCAAACACGCACAGGAAATCCAACCCGAATTGATCATCATTGATTCGATTCAAACTTTACATACCCAATTTGTGGAAAGCTCGCCCGGAAGCATTTCGCAGATCAGAGAAACGACTTCCGAACTCATCAAATATGCAAAAGAAATCAATACGCCCATCGTTTTAATCGGGCATATAACGAAAGAAGGCGTCATCGCCGGACCCAAAATCCTGGAACACATGGTGGATGTGGTTTTGCAGTTTGAAGGTGACCGCAACCATATATATCGTTTGTTACGAGCGCAGAAGAACCGTTTTGGTTCGACTTCCGAACTGGGAATTTACGAAATGCAGGGAAGTGGATTGCGTGAGGTTAAAAATCCGTCTGAAGTGTTGATTTCAAAGAAAGACGAACCGCTGAGCGGAAATGCGATTGCGGCGACGCTGGAGGGAATCCGGCCGATGTTGATTGAAATTCAGGCATTGGTCAGTTCGGCTGTTTATGGAACTCCTCAGCGCTCTGCAACGGGATTTGATACGAAAAGACTGAATATGCTTTTGGCGGTTCTGGAGAAACGGGCCGGATTTCAATTGGGTGCAAAAGATGTGTTTCTGAACATTACCGGCGGAATCCGTGTGGATGATCCAGCGATAGATCTGGCGGTGATTTCGGCGATTTTATCGTCAAGCATGGATGTGGCATTGCCGGATAATTGCCTTTTTGCCGGTGAAGTAGGTTTAAGCGGAGAAATCCGTGCTGTCAACCGGATTGAACAAAGAATCTTGGAAGCTGAAAAGTTAGGTTATGATGTGATCTTTATTTCGAAATACAATAAAATCAAGACTTCTGATTATCAAATTCGTGTCGAAACGGTATCAAAAGTAGGAGATCTGATAAAAATTTTATTTTAATCCGAATTAATTCCAAATTGTTTTTATAAAAGTACCGGAACCGATTTACCTTTGTCGAAAACTAATTCATCATGCGTTTTCATACTCGAAAATGGGTAAAACCCGAAGATTTAAACCCCAATAAAACCTTGTTTGGAGGAACTTTATTGGCTTGGATTGACGAGGAAGCTGCTTTGTATTCAATCATCCAGCTGGAAAGCCCGAATGTAGTTACCAAATATATTTCGGAGATAAATTTTATGAGTTCAGCCAGGCAAGGAGACATCGTGGAAATCGGAATTGAAATAGTAAAATTCGGACGATCTTCTTTGGTTTTAAAATGTGAAGTTCGCAATAAAATGACACATGAAACCATCATCACGGTTGATAATATTACCATGGTTAATCTGGATGAAAACGGCAAGCCTAAAGCGCATGGAAAAACCCAGATGGAATTTGTAAAGAACCGTTTAAAAAAGACGGAGGAAGATTATTAACCTGAGTCGGTTATTAATGCATAATAATTCCCAAATGCATGGCTTTTTTGATTAATTCAGATGTGGTTTTAACATCGAGTTTCAGGAATATGTTTTTTTTGTGGGTTTCGACGGTGTAATAACTGAGAAACAATTTTTCTGCGATTTGTTCTGAGGATAATCCGTTTCCAATTTCTATCACTATTTCACTCTCGCGTTTGGACAGATTATGATAGTTCCCAATAGGAGTTGAATAGAGGTTTTTTGGTTTTTTCGCAAGAATTTCTTTTACTTTTTTCAGTATGGTTTTACTGGAAGATTCCTTTAACAAATACCCGTCTACATCATCCTCATGAATCAAGTCTGTTTTATACATGCTGAGCACCAATATTCTGACTTTTGGATGAAGGGCTCTGGTTTTTTGAATAAATTCGACCCCATTCATTTCAGGCATAGCAACATCTGTAATGACTAAATCTATGGGATTTTTTTCCATGTATTCCAGTGCTTTTACGGCTGAATTTTGAATAAATACGACTTGGAAACTCTCTTCTGAACTCAGTAGTTTTTCCAATCCATCTAAAATTAATTGGTGGTCATCGACAATTCCTATCCTAACTGTTTTGTTTTCCATCCTTGGGGATTTCCATAATAAAAGTTGAACCTCTTCCTTTTGCCGAATCTATAAAAAGACTGCCATTTAACGATTGAACTCTTTTGTACAAGTTGCTGATTCCCATTCCTTTTTTGACTTTCTCAACGTCAAACCCCTTACCATCATCTTCAACAATTATCCTGTACATCGAATCAAAAGTGCAGTCTATATTTATATTTTCGGCGTCGGCATACTTTAAGCAGTTGGATAGTATTTCCTGAATAGTTCTATACAAATAGTGTTTTGCAACACCTTCGATTTCCTGAAATTTTGCTTCAGGAAAAATATTCAGATGAATCTCGCCGGTAAAATAAAACCTATAGTCCTTTACCAATTGATTCAATAAATGTACAAAATTTATTTTATCCTGGTTATTTTCATTTAACTCATGCGAAATAACACGAATTTCTTTTGCCGTCTCCTGAAGTTGATTGATACATTCTTCCAATTCTTTATCCTGAATCGTAGTTGTGTTGAGTTGATCCATTTTAATTTTGATGGCCGAAAGCCTTCCTCCTACACCATCATGGAGTTCGCTTGCAATTCTTTTCCGCTCCAGGTTTTGTCCTTCCAGGAGGTTTTTGGTTCGTGTGGATTCGATTTCTTTTTCAAAAATTAATTTATCCTGCTCTGTAATTGTTTGCTGGTATTTCATGCGCTGCCTATAAAATATTGCTAACAGTAAAAGAGGAATGATCACCATAATCGATCCGATGAAAATCAGTCGGTTTTGTCCTTTCTGGATTTGTTTTTCTTTATTTAAGAGTTGAATTTGGTTGTTTTTTCTTTCAACGTCAAATTTGGTTTGGGTTTCATGAAATTGTTTATTTTTCTCTATGCTGAAAATGCTGTCTTGTAATTTATGCTGAATTGTTTCAAAATAATAGGCCTCTTTAAAATTTCCCAATTCAGAATGGACATGCGAGAGACTTTTGTATAGTTCTATGGCATAGTCATTTTTATATCCTTTTCGCAAAACTTCATTTGATTGGTTATAATAATAAAGGGCTTGTTGAAGATCGGACTCTGCCTGTTCATAATATTTACCTAAATAAAAATAACTAAAAAACTCAGCTTCCAGGTTCCCTAATGCCTTGCTTAACCTCAATGATTCCTGTAAATATTGAAATGATTTTTTGTAATCCGATTCCGATTTGAAATTTAAATAAGTAGAAACCAAATTGATTTGACTCATGATCTGACCATAAACGTTATGGTTATCCTTCTGAATTTGAAGGGATTTTCTTAAATAAAATTCGGTACTGTCTTTATTTGATTTCATATAAGAAACCGCCAGATTATTATACACGACTGCCAGATGTAATTTTCTCTCGTCTCGCTCACCAATTTTTTGTGCCTGATGATAATAATTCCTTGCGCTGAGTGTGTCGCTCTGTAAAATATAAAGATCTGCGAGATTGGAAAGAACTGCAATGGTATTATCACTCAGCTCTTCTTTTCCTTCCGAAATTTTTAAAGATAGATGATAGTTGGACAATGCATTTTTAAAATCATTTTGAACTGCATAGATTTGTCCGATTTGGTTATAGGATTTGCTCAAGATATTGGAGTTCCGGGCGGAATCCGCATACCTGATAGCTTCGTTGAAAAATTCATTGGCAGTTTTAAAATCTTTCTTGACATAATAAGAATAACCCATCCCATATGCTATTCTCGCATCCCAATCCTTCAATTCAAGTTGTTGGTTCAATCGTTTGGCTTCAGCCAGATAAATCAAAGCGGAATCCGGCGCAGTATCCACCAACTCTCTGTATTTCTGATAGTTGTATTCGATTTTTTCTTCATTATTTTGGGAAAAAACCAAAAAAGAAACAGAGATAAACCCTAAAATCAACAAATTTCTCATGGTTGCGGTAAAAATACCAAAATCTTGGTAGGTTTCATTTATAAAATTGTAAATAACTTTGTTTCATTATGAAACGCACAATGAAACACACACTTTTTTTAGTATTATTTACATTTGCTTTTGGGTTTACATTAGCTCAGCAAAATAACGGAGTCCGCCTTGGCGCTGGAAGTAGCGGTAAGATGTTTAACCCTGAGATTACTATGATTTCATCAAGTGAGATTGAAATTACATCTGAAGGCGAAAAAATTTCCGGACTTGAAATTTTTGATGTTGAAGGAAATTTAATCGGTTCTGCCGCAATTTCAAATGACACAACATCAATCAATATTAAAGGGCTTCAACAAGGGATTTACCATGTTGTAGCTATTTCAGAAACTGGTCAAGAACAATTTAACACATTTACTAAGAATTAATTAATTTTTTAATTATTCCAATTTACAAGTTTTATTATAACATTTCTAGGAATCAATATTTCTTATGTGAGGGTAAGTTGTATTCCTATAAGCAAAAGATCTTCAGTTGTAGAAGAGATTAGTTTAGGTAGCACTACATCGTAGTAAAAAAGCAAGTGATATACTTGCTTTTTTTTATGGCATAATACTGAAAAATGGTTGGTAAAACCTTTCGAAAGGCTTTCTGACAAGGGGATAAGTGAAAGTTTTATGAAACGCGTTTCATAAAACTTTTTCTTTGTTTGAAAAATGACAAAAAAAGCGA
>JAEWOD010000028.1 GCA_023461035.1 Bacteroidota bacterium
AATAAAACAAAAAAGACTCCGCAGGAGTCAACTATTTTAACCCCGAATGAAATTCGGGGAAACCAAACAAAAAGATTTTGGGTTTTGGCGTAGATTTTTGTGGCGAAACAGAGTAAAGCAAACAAAAATTATGACAAAACAGTCTTTTGACTAATATACACTACGGTTTAAATCATTTTAAACTCTGATAATTTAAAAGAAGAAATCGGCTTTTTTCACTAAATTGCACTCCTAAATTTTTAAACAAAAAAGCAAAAACAAATGAAAGAAGTTGTCATCGTATCAGCCGTAAGAACTCCTATGGGTTCATTTCTCGGCGGATTATCCACTATACCCGCAGTTCAGTTAGGCGCAACCGCCATAAAAGGCGCATTGGGCAAAATCAATTTAGATCCGGCATTGGTTCAGGAAGTATTCATGGGCAATGTATTACAAGCGGGAGAAGGCCAGGCACCAGCTCGGCAAGCCGCTCTGGGAGCAGGTTTACCCAACAGCGTTCCTTGTACCACGGTCAATAAAGTCTGTGCTTCCGGAATGAAAGCCATCATGTTTGCTGCACAAGCCATCAAATGTGGCGATGCCGACATCGTCGTTGCCGGAGGAATGGAAAATATGTCCCAAACACCGTTTTACAACATGGCAGGACGCACCGGAACCAAATTCGGAAATGCCGTACAATTGGACGGAATCGTTCAGGACGGACTACAAGACGCATACGACAAAAAAACGATGGGATTTGCCGCAGATTCTACAGCTGTTAAATACAATATTTCCAGAGAACAGCAGGACGCTTTCGCTATCGAATCCTACACCCGTTCTGCCAATGCCTGGAAAGAAGGAAAATTTGCCGACGAAATCGTTCCCGTAGAAATCCCGCAGCGTAAAGGCGACCCGGTTTTGTTCAGTGAAGACGAAGAATATAAATCCGCCAACTTTGCGAAATTTCCGGAATTACGTCCGGCTTTTGAAAAAGAAGGAACCGTAACCGCTGCCAATGCTTCTACTTTAAATGACGGTGCATCGGCTTTGGTATTGATGTCACGTGAAAAAGCAGACGAATTGGGCATCAAACCATTGGCAAAAATCATTTCTTACGGAGACGCAGCACACGACCCGGAATTGTTCACCACGGCTCCGGCAAAAGCGGTTCCCGTAGCTTTGAAAAAAGCAGGATTGGACAAATCAGAAGTTGATTTCTGGGAATTTAACGAAGCCTTTTCAGTCGTTGGAATTGTCAATACACAATTATTAGAATTGGATTCAGCTAAAATCAATGTAAACGGCGGAGCGGTTTCTTTGGGACATCCGCTTGGAAATTCCGGTTCGAGAATCATTGTTACACTCATCAATGTTTTGAAACAAAACGGAGGAAAAATCGGAGGAGCCGGAATCTGTAACGGAGGTGGTGGTGCTTCTGCGATGATTATTGAGAATATACTATAAAGTGCAGAAAAACTAAAATTTTCCAAAATAAATTAAGAGCCATCTGAAGAAAAATCGAAAGATGGCTTTTTATTTTCAATTCAAATTTTAATCTTACTTTTATTTCATCAAATTAGAATCAAATGGATATTTCAAAATATATAAACGAAAACCAGGACGAAAAAGACATTGAGAAAATTCTCGATAAATTAAACGGAATTCTGATGAGCGGTGAAGAATTGGTTTACATCGCTGTCCAGAAAAAACCGGCTATCAATATTTCGCCTGATTATGTGGCGATTACTGACAAAAGAATCATTTTCTGTCGTCCCAAAAATTTAGGTTTGTCGATGGAATTTCAGGATTTCATCTGGCGCGATTTGAAAGATTGCAACCTTAAAGAAAATATGCTTGGCGCAACCATTACAGTGAAAACCATTCATAATCTGACAGGTGAAATCGATTACCTGCCCAAAGCACAAGCCAGAAAAATCTATTCTTATTGTCAGGAACAAGAAGAAATCCAAAATGAAATCAGAAGACAACGTGAAATCGAAGTCATCAAGGCTTCTGCCGGAAACATCAATTTAGGAGCTAATCAACAACAACAACCATCTGTTGAAGAAAAACCCGTTCAGGAAGATCCGGTTGAAACTTTGAGCAAACTCAAAAAATTGATGGACAATTTCCTCATCACACGCGACGAATACGAAGCCAAAAAACAAGAGATTTTATCGAGAATGTAATTTGATAGTTTAATCCAAAAATAAACCTCACAGGTTTTGGAAAACTTGGAGGTTTTTTATCGGTCAAAATTTCTTGCAGATTAGGAATTGAATTCCTAATTTTACAAAATGATTCGCAGAGCATTAACAAACAGTATTTTAGAATTAGCGGATAAATATCCGATTACGGTCATTACCGGGCCGCGACAGTCGGGAAAAACAACGCTTTCCAAAATCATAAAACCGGGTTACAAGTATGTAAACCTTGAAAATCTTGCAGACAGGGAATTTGCACAAACCGACCCGGTCGGATTTTTGGATACCTATCAGAATGGCGTTATTTTGGATGAAATACAAAATGTACCCTCCCTCTTTTCCTATTTACAGGTGGTAACCGATGAACGAAAAAGAAATGGTGAGTACATATTGACCGGCTCTCAAAACTTCCTGATGATGGAACAAATTTCCCAATCACTTGCCGGCAGGGTCGCTCTGTTTAATTTATTGCCATTCTCACTCCGGGAATTAACTAATACTCCGTATCAATTTAACAATTGGGAAGAATATGCTGTTTCAGGTTCTTATCCCAGAAAAATTACCCAAGAAATTCCGGCTGTGGACTACTATGAAAATTACCTGAAAACCTATGTCGAAAGAGATGTCAGGCTACTGAAAAACATCACAAATCTTAACTTGTTTCAAAAATTCATTCAATTATTAGCCGGTAGAGCGGGACAATTGTTCAATCAAAGCAGTTTAGGGAACGAATTGGGGCTGGATAACAAAACCATCAATTCCTGGTTTACGGTTTTGGAAACCTCTTTTATTGCATTTAAACTGATGCCCTATCATTCCAATTTCAATAAAAGAATCGTAAAAACTCCTAAAATTTATTTTTATGACACAGGATTATTATGCTATTTATTGGGAATCAGAAATGCTGATGATTTGAATCTTCATTTTGCAAAAGGAAGTATTTTTGAAAACCTTACGACCACCGAAATGCTCAAAAACAGCATCAACCAAAATACAAAATCAAATTTTTATTTCTGGCGGGATGCTTCCCAAAACGAAATAGATTTATTACGGGAGACAGGTTTGCAACTGGATGCTTTCGAAATAAAATCAGGAAAAACCATTCGGCAGGATTTTTTTAAAGGATTGGATTTTTTCAAAAAATTGAATCCTCAAGCGCAATTGCATTTGATTTATGGTGGGAATGAGAATCAGTCCCGCACGCATTATAACATAAATTCGGTTTTTGATTTACCGGAATAATTCAGAATTTCAAATTGAACAATTATCTTTGTTCAAACGCAAACTTCAATGAACATCCACGAAAAAATACAACAATTACGGGAAGAAATTAACCAACACAATTACAATTATTACATTCTCGATTCCCCCAAAATTTCTGATTTTGATTTCGATAAAATGCTGAAAGAACTTCAGGAACTGGAAAATCAGCATCCTGAATTTTTTGATGAAAATTCGCCTACCCAACGCGTTGGTGGAACCATCACCAAAAACTTCCCGACCGTGGTTCACGAATACCGTATGTATTCTTTGGATAATTCTTATTCGATTGAAGATTTACAAGATTGGGAAAAACGGATCGAAAAAACACTGGAAGAAAAAGTGGAATTTGTATGCGAACTAAAATATGACGGTGCTTCGATTTCGATTTTGTACGAAAACGGAAAACTGAAACAAGCCGTTACACGCGGCGACGGATTTCAGGGTGATGAAATTACTTCAAACATAAAAACCATTCGTTCCATTCCTTTGAAATTAAAAGGAGATTTTCCTGATAAATTTTACATTCGCGGTGAAATTGTTTTGCCTTTTAAAGAATTCAACCGAATCAATTCTGAGCGCGAAGAATTAGGTTTAGAATTGTATGCAAATCCAAGAAATACCGCCAGCGGAAGTTTGAAATTGCAGGACAGCGGCGAAGTCGCCAAACGCAAACTGGATTGTTATCTGTACACAATTATTGGAAATAATTTAGCGTTTGGTTCCCAATGGGATATGCTGAAATCGGCGGAATCCTATGGATTTAAAATCCCGCATACTGCCCAATTATGTTCCGGTTTGGAGGAAGTTTTGAAATTTATTGATTATTGGGACACCGAACGAAAACATCTTCCGTTTGAAATCGACGGAATTGTCGTAAAAGTCAATTCGTTTTCCCAACAGGAAGAACTAGGACATACCGCAAAATCGCCACGTTGGGCCATGGCTTATAAATTCAAAGCAGAAAAAGCCGAAACCGAATTATTGAGCATTTCTTATCAGGTCGGACGAACCGGTGCCATCACTCCTGTTGCCAATCTGCGACCGGTTTCTTTGGGCGGAACCATCGTCAAACGAGCTTCGCTTCACAACGAAGATATCATCAATAAACTCGATGTACGTATCGGCGATATGGTGTATGTGGAAAAAGGCGGTGAAATCATCCCTAAAATCGTGGAAGTAAATTTTGATGTCCGCCAACCGGATTCCCAAGCGATTGAATTTATTCAAAACTGTCCGGAATGTGGAACTGAATTGGTTCGAAAAGAAAGCGAAGCCCAGCATTTTTGTCCTAACGAAGACGGATGTAAACCGCAGATCATCGGGCGAATGGAACATTTTGTTTCGCGAAAAGCGATGGATATGGCGAGCATAGGCGGGGAAACTGCGGTTTTATTGTATGACAACGGATTGGTAAAAGATGTGGCCGATTTTTATAATTTAAAGAAAGAAGATATTTTACCATTGGAAAGAATGGCGGAAAAATCTGCACAAAATATCATTGATGCAATTGAGGAATCCAAGAAAATTCCTTTCGAGAAAGTTTTATATGCCATCGGAATTCGTCATGTCGGGGAAACGGTTGCCAAAAAATTAGCAAAAAGATTTCATTCGATTGAAAGTCTGATGAATGCGACTTTAGAAGAATTAGAAAATGTAGAAGACATCGGTGGGAAAATTGCCATCAGCATTCAGGAATTCTTTTCAAAAGAGAAAAATCAAATCATCATTGAACGTCTTAAAAATGCAGGTGTTCAGATGGAAGTGGGCGAAGAAGAAAAACCGGTTTCGAATTTATTAGAAGGAAAAACTTTTCTTTTTACCGGCAGTTTAACTCAATTCACACGCGATGAAGCGCAAAAATTGGTGGAACAAAACGGAGGAAAAAACATTTCGGCAGTAAGTAAAAATCTTAATTACCTGATTGCCGGAGAAAAAGCCGGAAGCAAACTCAAAAAAGCCGAAGCGCTCGGCACGGTTCAGGTTTTGACGGAAAATGAGTTTCTTGCGATGATCACAAACTAATTCTCTTTTTTTCGTTTTTCATAATGAGAATTGTCCATAGGATTGGCTCCGAAAGCTCCTAAAAAAAACGAAAGAACCGCAACAAAAACTGCATATAAAACCATCGCGATGATAAATCCGTAAAAAGGGTTTTCATTGGAAAAATACCCGATGGTAACGGCCAGCAGAAAACCTACGATGTAATAAATAAAGACTTTTTTCATTTCTCAATCTAATTGGCAAAGGTACGGCTTACTTTTTCGATTCCTTCTATGTTTTTTAATTGTTCCAATATTTTATCCAATTGGGATTTGTTTTTTACCGAAACCGAAATTTTCCCGTCAAAAACACCATCTTCTTCTGAAATATTGATGCTTCGGATATGTACATGCAGATTGGACGAAATGATTTTCGTGATGTCGTTTACCAAACCGATTCTGTCCAATCCGTGAATGTTGATGATCGCACGGTACAACTGCGAAGAAGAATCGATCCATTTGGCACGGATAATCCGATACGCCTGATTGGCCTGAAGAGATACCGCATTTGGACAATCTTTTTTATGCACCCTGATTCCCTTGGCCACCGTCACAAATCCAAATACCTTATCACCCGGAATAGGGTTACAACAAGAAGCCAAATCATAATCCAGTTTTTCTTCATCCGGCCCGAAAACCAGCGAATCGTATTTCTGAGTCGTTTCGTCTTCGGGTTGGGAAACGGTTTTGGATTTCGGGCGGAAACGGTTGATAAATCCGGTAATTCCCGATTTGCTTTCTGCAAATTTCCTCAAACTTTTATTGTCTATCGCGCCGGTAGCTACTTTATAAAATACATCCTGACTGTTTTTTAATTTGAAGAAATTCTGCAAATCATTGACTATGCCTTCATTAAAATCAATTTTCAGATGACGGAGTTTACGTATCAGCATCTCTTTACCTTCCTCTGAAGTGGCTCTTTTGGCGGCGTTTAGAGTCGCTTTGATTTTGGATCTCGCCTTACTCGTTACCACAAATTCCAACCAATCCAATTTGGGTCTTTGATTGGGCGAAGTCAATATTTCCACTTGGTCACCGCTTTGTAATTCGTGGCTGAGCGGATAGAGTTTTCCGTTCACTTTCGCACCCAAACAGGTATCGCCGATGTTACTGTGGATCGCATAGGCAAAATCAAGCGAGGAAGCGCCTTTGGGCAAAGAAAACAAATCACCTTTGGGCGTAAATACATAAATTTCTTTGGCGTATAAATTAAATTTGAAATTATCTATGAATTCGGTAGCGTCCTGACCTTCATTATTTTCCAACATTTCCCGTACCTGGCTGATCCATTCGTCCACTTTTGAATCCTCCACCTGATAGTTCTCCTTGTATTTATAATGCGCTGCTACTCCCCTCTCTGCCAGTTCATCCATGCGTTCCGAACGGATCTGCACTTCCACCCAACGTGCCATCGGCCCCATCACCGTGATGTGCAATGATTCATATCCCGTAGATTTCGGCTGGGAAATCCAGTCCCGAAGGCGTTTGGGATTGGGGCGGAAAATATCGGTCACGACCGAATAAATCTTCCAGGCCACAAATTTTTCATTCTTTTTATCAGATCTGTAAATAATCCGGATGGCAAATTTATCATAGACTTCTTCAAATGAAACATGCTGGGAAAGCATTTTCCGATGAATGGAAAAAACCGATTTTGACCGGCCTTTGATTTCAAATTCCAAACCTTCTTCTTTTAATCTTTCATTGATGGTTTGGGTGAAATCGTTGATGTATTTTTCTCGTTCTTCTTTGGTTTCCTGTAACTTACGCTCTATGCTGAAATATTCTTCCGGTTTGGTATATTTCAAACTCAAATCTTCCAGTTCGGATTTGATGTTGTACAAACCCATCCGATGTGCCAAAGGAGCATAGATAAAAATCGTTTCCGATGCGATTTTTAGTTGTTTGTCTTCCTGCATCGATTCCAGCGTCCGCATATTATGCAAACGATCTGCAATTTTGATGAGAATCACACGGACATCTTCTGACAGCGTAAGAAGGAGTTTTTTATAATTTTCCGACTGAATGGAAACATCCTGTTTGTTCAGGACAGAGATTTTGGTCAATCCGTCGATGATCCGGGCAATTTTTTCACCAAAAATTTCGCGGATGTCATCCAACGTATAATCCGTATCCTCCACTACATCATGCATCAATGCAGCTGCAATGCTGGTTGCTCCCAAACCAATTTCGTCTGCGACTATTTTAGCAACTTCAATCGGATGAAAAATATAGGGTTCACCTGTTTTGCGGCGTTGGTCTTTATGTGCATCCACCGCCAGATCAAATGCCTTCCGGATTAATTTTTTGTCTTCAGTCGTCAGGGTCTGATAAGTATGCTTCAGCATATCTTTATACCGACGTGAAATCTCCTGATTTTCCTTTTCTATAGGATCTAAAACCTTCTCTTCTGCCATAGGTTAAAGTTAATTAAATTGTTGCAAAATCACAAGATGTCTTTAATCAGAACCGGCGGACGGCCGATTACAGCTTTATTTTGACTCACAACTATCGGGCGCTCCATCAAATTGGGAAATTCAATCATAGCCTGAATGATTTCAGAGTCATTTAGATTTTTATCATTCAATCTTTCTTTCCAGATGGCTTCGTTTTTCCGTACCAGATCCATTGGTTTAATTCCCAGTTTTTGAATGATCTCCTTCAATTCTTTTACGGACAATGGATTTTTCATGTATTCAACCACTTCGAATTCTTTTCCCGAATTTTCCACTAACTGCAATCCTTCACGACTCTTACTGCATCTCGGATTATGATAAATTTTAATCATTTGTATTTTCTATTCCAATTTTTTCTAAATTTCGAATATATTCTGATTTTTACAAAAATAAATAAAAATTGAAACTGAAATCCATCCACCATATCGCCATCATTTGTTCGGATTATGAAATTTCGAAACAATTTTATACTGAAGTATTAGGATTGGAAATCATCAGAGAAGTTTACCGGGAAGAAAGAGATTCGTATAAACTGGATTTGGCTTTGAATTCTCATTATATAATCGAACTTTTTTCCTTTCCCGATCCGCCGCAAAGAGTCAGCCAACCCGAGGCAGCAGGACTTCGTCATCTGGCATTTGAAGTAGAAAACATAGAAATTGCAGTTCAACAATTAAATTCAAAAAACGTAAAAACAGAACCGATCCGCATAGACGAATTTACCGGAAAACGCTTTACTTTTTTTACCGATCCGGACGGATTGCCGTTGGAATTGTATGAGGAGGGTTTTTGAATGGGAGAGTTGGTGAGTCATAAATTGTCCAATAAGACAAGAAAAATTCCGCTTTATCCCAACAGCACATCCAAGCTCATCATCACCACAAACCCGCCTACAAAGCCAAGTGTCGCAATGTCGGTATTTCCGCTTTGTTGGGTTTCCGGAACCACTTCTTCAATGACCACATAAATCATCGCTGCTGCTGCAAATGCAAGTGCATAAGGTAAAATAGGTGTAAAAAACGTAACCGCCAAGGCTCCCAAAACACCAAAAATAGGTTCGACGATGGCCGATGCCTGTCCGTACATAAAGCTTTTGGAACGGGAAAGACCCATCCGGCGAAGTGGCATCGCCACAGCAATTCCTTCCGGAAAATTCTGAATTCCAATCCCGATTGCCAACGTCAATGCACCGGCAATCGTTGCTTCCGGTATCCCAGCCGCTACTCCACCAAACAAAACGCCGACCGCCAATCCTTCGGGAATATTGTGCAACGTAATGGCCAAAGTCAATAAAGTAGTCCGTTGCCAAGGCGTTTTTACGCCTTCCGCCTTTTTAAAATTAATATGTAAATGGGGTAAGACTTTGTCCAATCCAAATAAAAACATGGCTCCCAAGATAAATCCGACAGCAACCGGAACTATTTTCATGATGCCTTCTCCCTTGCTCATATCTATGGCCGGAGCAAGTAAACTCCAGTAACTCGCCGCTATCATCACACCTCCCGTAAATCCAAGCATCCCGTCCAACAAAGCCCTGTTCATGTTTTTAAAGAAAAACACAAAAGCCGCTCCCAAAGCTGTAACTCCCCAGGTAAAAAGAGTGGCATAAAAGGCAGCCAGAATAGGATTGATGCTTTCAAAATAAGCAATGATAGAATCAAACATAGATTTAATTTTTGTCAAATGTAATTAATAGTTAGAATAATCTAACAATTGTATTTAGGAAAATTTTCAACCTTCTTTAACCGATTATCCTTAGTTTTGAAAAAAATCTAATTGGAATATGAGCAAAGCTGCATCTGAATTGGTTTTAAATCCAGACGGAAGTGTTTATCACTGTAATATCTTACCGGAACAATTGGCTGATTTGGTAATCACGGTCGGTGATCCGGATCGGGTGGAAAAAGTTTCCCGGTATTTTGATTCCGTGGAATTCAAAACCCAAAAACGGGAAATCGTTACTCATACCGGCAGCCTGAACGGCAAAAGGATTACGGTGATTTCTACCGGAATGGGAACGGATAACATCGACATCGTGTTTAGCGAACTGGATGCGTTGGCCAACATAGACTTGAAAATCGGTGAGATCAAAGAGGATTTCAGACAGTTGAGCTTTGTCCGTTTAGGGACTTCAGGAGCCTTGCATTCAGACCTTCCGGTAGATAGTTTTGTTTTGAGTTCACATGGATTGGGTATGGATGGTTTGTTACATTTTTATGAAGATTCTTTATTGGTTCGGGATTTGGATATGGAAGAAGCCTTTTATGAGCATGCAGATTGGGATGATTCAAAAGCGGTTCCTTATGTCGTAAAAGGTTCATCTGAATTGCTGGAAAAACTTTCATCTGAACAAACAAATTCAGGAATTACTGCTACGGCTTTGGGTTTTTACGGGCCACAAGGAAGATTTTTACGTTTACGTCCAAACCCTTTTGACATCAATGAGAAACTGGCATCATTTGAACACAGAGGACATCGAATCACCAATTTCGAAATGGAAACTTCCGGGATTTATGGATTGGCAGCTATGATGGGGCATGAAGCGCTTTCGGTTAACTGTATTGTGGCCAATCGCGCGCTGGGCGAATTCAGTAAGGATTCGTATGCTTCGGTCGATAAGATGATTCAGTATGCATTGGAGAAGTTGACGAGTTAAACACGAGGTGATATTTTTCATAATTAAATTGATGTGAATTTTTACATATTTGCAAAAAATTTTCAAATATGAAATCTTTACTAAACATTTTCATTTTTACCATTTGCAGTTTTACGTTTGCACAGCAAATTGAATTCGGCGCCTATTTTGGTTATGGATATAACAATATCGTGGATGCGCGTATCAAAGAAGGACGAGCTGTAATCGGTGATGCACTTTGGGATTTAAGCAAAGGAGGAATTATCACCTATTATTTTAAAACTCCAGATCAGAACCATCTTAGAGGAAGACTAAGTGTTCTATATAAAAATGAAGATAAAGGTTCTAGAAGTGAAACTTTTAAAGAAGCCAAATATCAGTTTAATTCTAATATGTTTGGATTGCTTTTCGGTGCAGGAAGAGAAATTGGAAACGGTTTTTTACTCTATACAGATGTGGGTGTAGGATACACCATGTTTGATACTGAAAATATTTACAAAGGAAATGTGCATGAATTGGATGCATTTCTTTTGATGGATGATTATTTTGAAATCAAAGACCATGAAATTAATTTCCTATTTGATTTAGGATTAGAAAAAATTGTGTTGAAAGACCGTTTGAAATTATTCTTTGAAATGAATACCAATCCTGCCATTGCTCGTTTCAATAAAAGCGAAGGAAAATACCGCAATCAAGGAATTGGTTTTTCATTGGGCGCAAAATATGTCATCAACCTCAAAAAAGATGATACGTTCGAATAATTCTTAATCCTCACTTTTCATCAATTAATTAACCTTATTTTTAACTCAAAACCGAATAAAAATCCTCGATGATTTCCAGTTCGGTGCGGAAAGCATGCATTTTATCGGCAAATTTTTCCAAAGATTTCTTTTGCAAAGAACTTGCATAGTTTTGTTTATAATCATCCAACTCCGCAGCTGAATGACAAGTATATTGCGCCGAATAATTTCGGAGTCCATCCTCTTTATGTGAAGTCAATTTGGAAAAACGGCAGGAAATAAACTTGCCCGTATTCATCACTTCGGGAATATGGATTTTACGCATCCATTCCCGCCATTCGGATTCGATACTCTCTTCTACGCTGATGGTCACACTGTAAATAATCATTTGTTTTTTTTCTGAAACGAAGATAAGGAAATTTAGTTTTGCGTTATGAGATTTGGGTGATGGGTTTTGAGTTGCGCATTGCGCATTTTGAGTTTTGATTGTGAGTTTACAAATCACCAATCACTCATGGCAATTCACTTAAAATTCCTACATTAGCTTATTATTCAAATTTTACTTTAAAATGGATCAAACGCAAAGGTTTATTGAAGAAAACAAAGACCGATTTCTAAACGAACTTATCGAATTATTAAAAATACCATCTGTCAGTGCAGATCCGGCTTATAATCAGGATGTATTAAATACGGCTGATAAGGTTGCCGAATACTTGAAAGCAGCCGGAGCAGACAATGTGGAGGTCTGTGAAACCAAAGGTTATCCTGTTGTCTATGGCGAAAAACTCATCGATTCCAACCTACCGACTGTTTTGGTATATGGACACTATGATGTTCAACCACCCGATCCTATGGATTTATGGGAATCCGGGCCTTTTGAACCCGTCATCAAAAAAACGGAAATCCATCCCGAAGGAGCCATTTTTGCCAGAGGTTCTGCTGATGATAAAGGACAATTCTTTATGCATGTCAAAGCGTTTGAAGCAATGAATCATACGGGTCAGCTTCCTTGTAATGTGAAATTTATGATCGAAGGAGAAGAAGAAGTCGGTTCCGGTTCTTTGGGAGATTTCGTGCGTGAGAACAAAGAAAAGCTAAAAAATGATATCATTTTGATTTCCGATACCGAAATCATTTCAAACGATCAACCCTCAATTTCCGTAGGATTACGCGGGTTGAGTTATGTAGAAGTAGAAGTAAAAGGAGCGGATCTGGATATGCATTCGGGCGTTTATGGCGGTGCTGTTCCCAATCCGTTGAATGTTCTTTCCCGTATGATCGCCAAATTACATGATGATGACGGACGCATAACCATTCCCGGATTTTATGATGATGTTCAGGAACTTTCACCTGAAGACAAAGCGGATTTGGATAAAATTCCATTTAGTCTGGAGGCCTATAAAAAATCAATCGGCATTTCCGACATTCAAGGAGAAAAAGGATATTCGACGATCGAAAGAGCTTCTGTACGTCCAACACTTGACGTAAACGGAATGTGGGGCGGATACATAGGAAAAGGAGCTAAAACGGTGATTCCGTCGCATGCTTATGCCAAAATTTCGATGCGATTGGTTCCGGCACAAGATCCTGATAAAATCACAAAATTATTTGCAGACTATTTCCCTACGTTGGCACCGTCATCGGTTGAAGTAAAAGTAATTCCACATCATGGCGGACAAGCTTATGTTTTACCAACTTCAGATAAAGGTTTCCAGGCTGCCAAAAAAGCCATGACCCAGACATTTGGAAAAGAAGCGCTGGCTGCGCGTGGTGGTGGAAGCATTCCTATCGTGGCTTTATTTGAAAAAGAATTGGGTTCTAAATCGGTATTGATGGGATTTGGGTTAAATTCGGATGTGATCCATTCGCCCAACGAAAATTTCGGATTGTTTAATTTTTATAAAGGAATTGAAACGATTCCGTATTTCTTTAAATATTATGTAGAAGGATAATTCAGGAATCTAAACATCATATAAGAGAGCGGCAATTGCCGCTTTTTTACCACCCTTTTGCTTCCGGCAAAGCATAATCAATCGTATCTACTTCAGATTGCCATGGTGCCTGATGAAATTTCCAGGATTTGTCATTATTATCCATTCGTTTGGAAATGGATTCTTCTCCCCATTGGTAGCCTACTTTAAATTCCTTATCTCCATAACGAATGGTTCCAAAAACATAAGGTGTGGAAAAGCCGGAGACGCCGTTGGTAAATATGGTTGCTTTTTCAATTTGGAAAGTGGAACCGACCGGAAAAATATCTATTTTCTTTAAGTCAGGCTCTGCCATCGTTTTTTGTTGTTCTACATATTGCCATTTCGGATGAGCTTTATCTAAAATGATATAGGGATAATTCCGGTCTTCATTCAACGAAATCAATTCTTTAAAAACTACTACTTCCTGATGCAGAGGTACGGTTTTTCCCACCCATTCTTGAAAAGGTTCCAATTTACTTATGTCTTTAGATTTCACTTTAATGGTCGCGTAAATGATAAAGCTAAAAACCAAAATCCCAAAAACAAAGATTCCCAATAGAATCCATAAAACTTTTTTAATCGGCATGATAGAATATAGAAAAGTAAAGGTCGGATAATTTGGAAACATCCGCCCACTGGAACTATAAAATTTAACAAATAAAAAAGGCAACCTTTTCAGATTGCCTTTGTAGTTATTTAAAAGAAAATTAATCTTTATTTTCTTCTGTTCCTTCTTCAGCAGGAGTTTCTGGTGTTTCTTCGGAAGTTTCTTCAGCAACAGTTTCCTCAGCAATTTCAGTTTTTGGTTCTTCAACCGGAGCCTCCTCTACCGGAGTTTCTTCTGCTTTTACTTCTTCTACTGTTTCTTCTTTTTTCGTTTCCGTTTCAGCAGCTTTGCTACCACCTCTTCTACTTCTTCTTGTTTTCTTTTCTGGTTTTGCAGAAGTGTATAGCTCGTTAAAATCCACCAATTCGATCATCGCCGTATCGGCACTGTCTCCATGACGGAATCCGGTTTTGATGATACGGGTATATCCGCCCGGACGATCGCCTATTTTTGGAGCTACTTCACGAAATAATTCCGCAACGGCTTCTTTGTCTTGCAAATAGCTAAATACCACACGACGGTTGTTGGTGTCGTCTGTCTTTGCTTTTGTAAGCAAAGGTTCAATGTATCGTTGCAAAGATTTGGCTTTGGCAACGGTGGTGTTGATTCTTTTATGTGTAATCAAAGAGGAAGCCATGTTGGATAGCATCGCTTTTCTGTGCGAAGCTGTTCTTCCTAAATGATTGATTTTTTTACCGTGTCTCATTGTAATAAAATTATTCTACGTCTAACTTATATTTGGAAATATCCATTCCGAAACTTAATCCTTTGTTGTCAACCAATTCTTCCAATTCGGTCAATGATTTTTTCCCGAAATTTCTGAACTTCATCAAGTCTGATTTGTTGTAAGAAACCAATTCGCCTAAAGTTTCAACTTCAGCTGCTTTCAAACAATTCAATGCGCGTACTGATAAATCCATGTCCACCAATTTGGTTTTCAATAATTGTCTCATGTGCAAAGCTTCTTCGTCATAAGTTTCGCCATAGGCTACTTCTTCTGCTTCCAAAGTGATGCGTTCATCTGAGAACAACATGAAATGATGAATCAGGATTTTGGCAGTTTCTGTCAATGCGTCTTGTGGAGAAATAGAACCGTCAGTGGTAATTTCCAAAACCAGCTTTTCATAGTCGGTTTTTTGTTCCACACGATAGTTCTCCACGCTGTAACGAACGTTCTTGATCGGTGTATAAATCGCATCAATAGCGATGGTTCCGATGGGTGCATTGGCTTTTTTATTATCATCAGCCGGTACATAACCACGTCCTTTTTCGATGGTAAAGGTGAAATCCAATTTCACTTTTTTATCCATGTTGGCAATTACGAAATCAGGATTTAAGATTTGGAATCCGGAAATAAATTTCCCCAAATCACCTGCGGTCAATTGTTCTTGCCCGGAAATGGAAACGGTAACGGTTTCAGAATCGGTTTCGCTGATTTGTCTTTTGAATCGAACTTTTTTCAAGTTCAAGATAATTTCGGTCATGTCTTCCACCACTCCTGAAATGGTTGAGAATTCATGGTCAACTCCTTCGATTTTTACAGAAGTAATGGCGTATCCTTCCAGAGAAGAAAGCAATACTCTGCGCAAAGCGTTTCCGATGGTCAGACCGTAACCCGGTTCTAACGGACGGAATTCGAATTGTCCAAAATTAGCGTCTGATTCGATTAAGACTACTTTGTCCGGCTTTATAAAGTTTAAAATTGTCATCTTTTTTTCTAAGATTTTTTAGTTTAACCAAAACCTTTCGGTTTCTCCACTTGTTATAAATTCTAGTATTCTAAAATTATTTAGAATATAATTCGACGATCAATTGTTCTTTGATGTCTTCCGGAATCTGAACTCTTTCCGGAACGGAGTTAAATGTACCTGACATTTGCTCGTCATTCCAGATCAACCAGTCATAATTAGATCGAGATTTCAATGAATCTGTGATTGCACTTAGTGTTTTGGATTTTTCGCGCACGGCTACTACATCACCTGCTTTCAACTGATAAGATGGGATGTTTACCACTTCTCCGTTTACAGTAATGTGTTTATGTGATACGAATTGTCTTGCTGCGCTACGGCTCGGAGCGATTCCGAAACGGTAAACAACGTTATCCAAACGGGATTCGCAAAGTTGTAACAAAATCTCACCTGTGATTCCCGGTTTTGCGTTTGCTTTTTTGTACATATTTGCAAACTGACGCTCAAGGATACCATAGGTATATTTCGCTTTTTGTTTTTCTTCTAACTGAACTGCGTACTCCGATTTTTTTCCTCTTCTTTTATTCGGGCCATGCATTCCCGGAGGGTATTTTTTCTTTTCGAAGCTTTTATCGTCACCAAAGATGGTTTGTCCGAATTTTCTAGCGATTTTGGTTTTTGGTCCTGTATATCTTGCCATTTTAATCTAAATTTTGAATTTTGAATTTTGAATTTTGAATGAATTTTCATTTTTCATTCTTCATTCAACATTTTCAATTTTATTACACTCTTCTGCGTTTTGGTGGACGACAACCGTTGTGCGGCAATGGTGTAACGTCTATGATTTCGCTTACTTCGATACCTCCGTTGTGAATAGTACGGATTGCAGACTCACGACCTTGTCCAGGTCCTTTTACATACACTTTCACTCTTCTTAACCCGGCTTCCAAAGCTTGAGCAGTAGCGTCTTGTGCTGCAACCTGAGCAGCATAAGGTGTATTCTTTTTAGATCCTCTGAAGCCCATTTTCCCGGCAGATGACCAAGAAATAACTTCACCATTTTTATTAGTCAAAGTGATGATCACGTTGTTAAAAGAAGCCTGGATATGTGCTTGTCCGGTTGCTTCTACTATGACCTTTCTCTTTTTTACTGTTTTTTGATTTTTTGCCATAATGTCAAATCTTGTTTAAAGTTTAAGGTTTAATGTCCAAAGTTTCAATAGTAATTTCCTAACTTGAAACCTGAAGCTTGAAACCTAAAACCAATTACTATTTAGTGGCTTTTTTCTTGTTAGCAACTGTTTTCTTTTTACCTTTTCTCGTACGAGAATTGTTTTTAGTTCGCTGACCTCTAAGAGGTAATCCAAGACGGTGACGAATTCCTCGCTGACATCCGATGTCCATCATACGTTTGATGTTCAATTGGACTTCTGAACGAAGTTCACCTTCCACTTTGTAGTTCTCAGTAATTGCCAAACGGATTGCGTTGATTTCATCATCGTTCCATTCGTTTACTTTTTTGTCTCTGTCGACATTGGCTTGATCCAATATCTTCTGTGCTGTGCTTTTACCAATTCCGTAGATATAGGTCAAACCTATTTCTCCTCTTTTGTTTTTTGGCAAATCTACTCCTGAAATACGTGCCATATCTTAACCTTGTCTTTGTTTAAATTTAGGATTCTTCTTGTTAATCACGTACAATACGCCTTTCCTGCGTACTATTTTACACTCAGCACTTCTTTTTTTGATGGATGCTCTAACTTTCATTTTAGTTCTGTTTTAAATGCTCCGGCTTTATGCCTTCTGTCGTTTTTATTTGTTTAAAGTTTAAGGTTCAAAGTTTAAAGTTAATCTCACTTGTCACTTTTAACTTTTTACTAATATCTATAAGTAATTCTTCCTTTACTCAAATCATAAGGTGACATTTCAATTTTTACTTTGTCGCCCGGTAATAATTTGATGTAATGCATTCGCATTTTTCCTGAAATATGAGAGGTCACGATGTGACCATTCTCCAATTCCACTCTAAACATCGCGTTTGACAATGCTTCTATGATTGTTCCGTCTTGCTCTATATGTTTTTGTTTTGCCATAAATTTTTATCTCCCTTGTCAGAAAGTTTGCAAATGTACAACTAATTAATCACTTACGCAACGTTTTTCGTACGGCCTGTTGTCATCAATCCGTCATAGTGGTGATTCAACAAATAAGTATTGATTTGTTGGATCGTATCCAAAATTACTGCAACCATAATCAACAACGAAGTTCCTCCATAAAACATCGATAAACTCTGATCTACACCAAATAAGTGCACAATCGCCGGTAAAACCGCAACCAATACAAGGAACAATGATCCCGGGAATGTGATTTTTGATAATATATCATCTAAATAATCAGCTGTATCTTTCCCCGGTTTTATGCCGGGAATGATTCCTCCATTTCTTTTTAAATCATCAGCCATTTGATTTACAGGAATTGTAATGGCTGTGTAAAAGAATGTAAACACAACGATTAAAATAGCAAAAATCACACTATGCTGCCATGAAAACGGATCGGATACTTTTGCCAGAAACATCATCATAGGCGAATCTGCTTCAGATACCAAACCTACCAATGTCGCCGGTAAGAACATAATCGCTTGTGCAAAGATGATAGGCATCACCCCTGCGGCATTTACTTTCAACGGAATATAAGAACGAACTGAATCAGTCATGGAACGGATATAGCTGCTGCTACCTGCTTGTGCTCTTCGTACATATTGTACCGGAACTTTTCGTACCGCTTGTACCAATAATACACAAAGAAGGATGACAAGCAATAGCCCAATAATTTCCAGCAAGAACATGATTCCACCTGTCGTATCCACCTCAAATGCATTGATAAGTGCTCTAGGGAAATCGGCCAAAATACCCACCATGATCAATATGGAAATACCGTTTCCGATACCCCTGTCCGTAATCTTTTCACCCATCCACATGGTAAAAATCGTTCCTGTCACCAAAATAATGGTCGATGGGAAGATAAACCAGAAAGTTCCCGGATCCAATAGATAAGCAGAACGAAATCCTCCACCGTATGGTAATAATTGGGTTTGTAATAAAGTCAAATATGCAGGTGCCTGAACCAAACAAATCGCAATGGTTAACCATCTTGTAATCTGTGTGATTTTTTTACGGCCACTATCTCCGTCTTTCTGTAATTTTTGTAAATAAGGAACGGCCAATCCCATCAACTGAACCACAATGGATGCAGAGATATACGGCATAATTCCCAATGCCAAAATGGAAGCACGGTTAAACGAACCTCCCGTAAAAGAGTTTAACAATCCCAAAAGACCACGTTGATCTTCTGTCTGCGCTGCCAATAATCTGGTTACTTCATTAACATCTATCCCCGGCAATGGAATATATGAACCGAATCGATAGATAATAAGGAAAAAGAACGTGATAGTCAATTTCTCTCTCAGTTCTTTTATACTCCAAATATTTTTAATCGTTTGTATAAACCCTTTCATGTGTTACTTTAATTTTCGGTTGCCACATGGAACTAAGTTTCATGTGTTCATTAAATTTTTACAATTACCACTTGAAGTTATACTTCAGGTGTTTCGTTATTGTTTATGCCAAACAATGGAATCACTTTGGTGACTCCATCGTCCGGTCAATTTTTTTACTTTGTTATCAATTCTGCTTTTCCGCCGGCTTTCTCGATTGCCTCTTGAGCTGTTTTGGTGTATTTATCAACAGTGATGTTTACACTTGCTTTTAATTCACCACGACCCAAAATTTTGATCAAATCGCTTTTATGAGCCAAACCTTGTTTTACAAGATCCTCTTTCGTAAGCGTATCTTTGATTTTTTTGTCATCTACCAATTTCTGGATTACATCCAAATTGATTCCGTTGTATTCAACACGGTTGATGTTCTTAAAACCAAATTTCGGCGTACGTCTTTGCAAAGGCATCTGACCACCTTCAAATCCGACTTTCTTGGAAGAACCTGAACGGGATTTTTGTCCTTTATGTCCACGGCCGGAAGTACCGCCGTTTCCACTCGCTTCCCCTCTACCTTTTCGGAATTTATTTTTAACTGAACCTGCAGCAGGTTTTAGATTATTTAATTTCATTTCTTTAATCTTAAGCTTTTTCTACTTCAACTAAATGTTGTACTTTTTTGATCATACCTTCGATCTGAGGTGTAGATTCATGCTCCACTACCTGGTTCAACTTTCTCAATCCCAAAGCCACCAATGTTGCTTTTTGAGATTTATCGCGATTGATTGCGCTGCGTACTTGTTTTACTTTTACTTTACTCATCTCTGCGATTATTTACCGTTAAACACTTTTCCTACCGAAATACCTCTCTGACGTGCAATAACTCCTGCACTTCTCAAATCCAACAAAGCTTTGAAAGTAGCTTTTACCACGTTATGCGGGTTAGAAGAACCTTTGGATTTTGACAATACGTCATGAATCCCTACTGATTCCAATACCGCACGAACCGCACCTCCGGCAATCAATCCAGTACCATGAGAAGCAGGTCTCAAAAATACATGACCTCCGCCATATCTTGCTTCAATTTCGTGTGGCACTGTATGTCCGTCCAATGGAATTCTTACCAAATTTTTCTTTGCATCTTCAACCGCTTTGGCAATTGCAGAAGCAACCTCTTTTGATTTTCCCAATCCGTAACCTACTACGCCTTTTCCGTCACCTACTACTACGATAGCAGAGAAACCGAATGCACGACCACCTTTTGTTACTTTCGTTACACGTTGTACGCCTACCAAACGGTCTGTTAATTCGATTCCCGCCGGTTTTACTTTTTCTATGTTTTTATATCCTAACATGTCTTTTCTTTCTTAGAATTTTAAACCTCCTTCTCTTGCTCCGTCAGCCAAAGCTTTGATTCTACCATGGTAAACGAAACCGTTTCGGTCAAATACAACTACTTCGATTCCTTTTGCAGTCGCTTTTTCAGCGATTAACTTTCCAACTGCAGCAGACTGTTCTGTTTTAGTCGCTGAAGTTTTCGTTTCTCTTGATGATGCAGAGGCAAGTGTTACACCTGCGTTGTCATCTACCAATTGAGCGTAAATTTCTTTATTGGAACGGTATACTGAAAGTCTTGGTCTTTCCGCTGTTCCAAAGATATTACGACGAACACGTCTTTTTATCTTTTGTCTTTTTTCTGTTTTTGATAGTGCCATTGTTCGATTATAATTTATTAGGCAGATTTACCTGCTTTTCTTCTGATGATTTCTCCTACGAATTTGATACCTTTTCCTTTGTATGGTTCCGGCTTGCGGAAAGAACGAATCTTTGCGGCTACCATCCCTAACAATTGGTTGTCGTGAGAAGTTAAAATAATAGTTGGGTTTTTACCTTTTTCTGCAGTTGTTTCCACTTTAACTTCTTTTGGCAGTTCCAAAACGATGTTGTGTGAGAAACCTAAAGATAAATCCAATCTTTGTCCTTGACTTGAAGCTCTGTAACCAACCCCAACCAATTCCAATTCTTTTTTGAAACCTTCGGTAACACCTGTTACCATGTTGTTGATTAGCGCTCTGTATAATCCGTGTAAAGCTTTGTCTTCTTTTGATTCAGAAGGTCTTACTACGGTCAATTGTCCGTCTTCGTTTTTTAACTCAAATCCTTCTTTGATGTTTTGAGTCATTTCGCCGTTCTTTCCTTTTACAGTTACAACTCCGTCTTTTGTATCGATAGTTGTTCCGGCAGGGATAGTAATGATTGCGTTACCTATTCTTGACATTTTCTTTTCTTTTAATCATTAATAAACTAAACACAATACCTCACCTCCTACATTCTCCTGACGAGCCTGTTTGTCGGTCATAACCCCTTTGGAAGTCGAAACAATCGCTACTCCCAATCCGTTCAATACTCTTGGAAGTTCACCAGAACCTTTGTACTGGCGTAAGCCCGGACGGGAAACTCTCTTCAGTTTTTTGATAACCGGTTCTTTGGTCACTCTGTCATATTTCAAAGCGATTTTGATAGAACCTTGATGAGATGTGTCCTCGAATTTGTAGTTCAAAATATAACCCTGATCGAAAAGGATTTTAGTGATCTCCTTTTTAAGGTTAGATGCAGGAATCTCCACTACTTTGTGGCCTGCTGACATCGCATTTCGGATGCGCGTCAGATAATCTGAAATTGGATCTGTTAACATAAATTTTGTTTATTTTACAGTATAGAACCGGACAATCCGACCCTACTTTTAAACTTAAACTCTCTAAATGAAACCGATACGTTGGAATACATTTAGGCGTGCAAATGTAGGAAGTTTTTTTGATTTGGCAAATTAAGAAGATAGTATTTTTAAATTTCTTTAAAAGAAAGTTTTTTTTATTACTACTAATCTATTCGATTATAATTTTTTGAGAATGAATCCTATCCTTTGATTTAATTTTTACTATATAAATTCCTTTTGGATAATTAGAAATGTTTATCATTATATTTAACTGATTTGAAAATTCTTCCGAATGAATAATTCTACCCATAAAATCAATTAATTCAACTTTTGTTTTACTTGTACCAAAAGAATTAAATTTAATATTCAATTGTCCAGAAGCAGGATTGGGATAGATAATCGGCGTTGTATTTGATTTAACTTCTGAAGTATTCATATAATTCTCTCCTGTCACATTTTTCCATACTAAGTCGTTGTTATGCACACCATAGTCGCCAACTACATAAACCACGTCATTAAAGGCTTTAATACTTCTAAAATTAATATATTCTTCTGGTTTCCACATAACTTCATCTGAATAAGAAGATGTAGATTCTCCTATAACATTTATTTTCACTATCCCCCTTGAAGGTGGTTCAAAATCTGAAAGTCCTTTAATTATTCCCCACATTCTATTTTCATCTACTATAAACAAATCAAGGAGTTCAGGGAAATCAAGGCTACTTCCTAACCAAAGTTGCTCATTATTCTTAAATTTGGTCAAGCCGTGCCAATATGTAAATCCAATATTTTCATTAATAAAGCCAAAGGGAGAACCGTCATATTCTTCCAAGTTTGGAGAATACATTTCACTCCAATTATCCCCGTCATCAATTGTTTTGTATAACTTATATTTTCCTATGTATCCTACCCCACCTTCAAAAAATTGCACATAAGTATGACTCGGGGGAGAGTTTGAAATCAATTCCCAAGTTTCCCCACCATCTGATGTATGTATGAAATTTTGAAATCCAAGTATGTAGATATTATTTTCATCGAAAATGCTAAAATCGTAAGAATTATTATATCCTGTATCAATCGTTTCCCAAGTTTCTCCCATATCAATCGTTTTCAAAAGTGTCCCATCCATACCTAAAATGAATCCCACTTCAGGCGAAATGAATTCAATTTTCTGTAAGAAACTTTCCGTTCCAGATTCTTTTAGACTCCAAGTTATCCCACCATCAACTGATTTTAAGATTACACCAGCACCTCCTACAACAATAATATTTTCATCAGATGGGTTAGAAACATCTCGTAATCCAATAGCAGAATCAGGACTTATATCCACCCATTGCGAATAGCATGGGATAAGGAGTAATAGGGTAAAGCTAATAAATATTCTTTTCATAGTTGAGTTTGATTTAGATTAAATAATCATATTTCTGAAAGAAATTCTTTTGGTGTGTGTTTCACCATCTTTTAAAAAACCTTTCCATTTGTTTACAAAATCCAGAGCTTTGTTTTCTGGAACTAATTCTTCGTTGGAAGCTTTTTGTTTGATGTTTACAAAAGGCAAACTTTGTAAATATTTAATAAGTGCTTTCGCTTCTTTTTTGGACTGATCTATTTTGATTGTGAGTTCCATAAAAATTGGTTTATACAAATATACTAAAAACAAAAAATCCAATCTTGCGGATTTGACTTCACTCAATTCGGCTTACAGTTTCGTGTATAAACCGATCTCGCGGATTTGCAATCCGTGATTATTCACAACAAAAAAATCGTAACTTTGGTTAAATTTAATTGAAATGGAAACCGTTATCGTTCAAATCAATAACAAAAAGGCATACGAACTTCTGAAGAATTTAGAAGATTTGGAAATCATCAAAGTTTTGAAAAAAGACGATGATTGGTGGAATACCATTTCCGACGAAGAAAAATCAGCCATAGAAAAGGGCTTGCAAGACGCAGAAAATGGAAATTTAAAATCCCATTCTGACGCAAAAAAATTGTATGAAAAATGGTTATAAAATTTTTTGGACAGATTTTGCTTTAGAAGAATTGAGTCAAACAATTTCTTATTTGGAGCTGAATTTCACTGATAAAGAAATCAAAAAATTAGCCGTCAACTTAGAAAAAAATTTAAATCTCATCGCAGAAAATCCAAATTCATTTCCGGTTTCCGATATCAAAAAAGAAGTTCATCGTGTCGTCATCTTGAAATATAATACCATGTATTATCGTGTAAAAAATGAAACGGTTGAAATTCTATCATTCTTTTCTAATCGCCAAAACCCAAAGAAAAGAAATCTTAGATAAATCAATAAAATCCAACCCGATCTCGCGGATTTAGCTTCGCTCAGTTCACCGATCTCGCGGATTTGCAATCCGTGATTCCGTGTTTATTCACAACAAGACCGTTTTGATTTTAAATTCTTAACAAAAAAATCCAATCCCTTTTCAGAGATTGGATTTGTGTATAAAGTTTAAACCTATTTCTTCACAAACTTCGTAAGGATTACGATAGATTGGCCTTCTACCTTTCCTTCGATTTGTTCCACGTTGTCATGCACCAATCGGATATTCCGTACAGCCGTTCCGATTTTTGCCGTGATGGACGAACCTTTCACATCCAGATCTTTGATAAGCGTTACCGTATCACCGTTTTGTAAGATATTTCCGTTGCTGTCCTTGTGCAACTGAACCGAACCGTCACCCATGTGGTCGCCCGATGCTTTTGCCCACTCCAAAGTTTCATCGTCCAGATACATCATATCCAGTGCATCTGCCGCCCAGCTTTCATTTCTGAAACGGTTCAGCATACGCCATGAAACCACTTGTACACCCGGAACCTCACTCCACATGGAAGTAGGTAAAATTCGTTCCCAATATTTTCCATCCGGCTCTTCTCTTTTTTCGATCTGCGCCAATGCTTTGTCTCCGATTAAAATCGTCCGTTCCGGTTCGTTTCCTGAAGTCGGTTGGACTTCATAAAAATTTAAATTCCCTGACTCGCCGCTTAGTTCACATACTCCGCCGCTTCTTTCCTTTACTATGTTTTCCAGTTTCATACTTTTATATTAGTCTTGCGAAATTCGACCCTTCGACTACGCTCAGGAGAACAGTCAGAAATTCGCTTTTCATTAATTAATATTTAAACCCCCTCCTTTGGAGGGGTGGGAGGCTTATCCGTGTATAGTTTCCTTATTACCATAGCTTTGGATCAATTCCCCTTCAAATTCCAACCATTCTTTCCAGCGTTTCTCCACATCAACATCTACTGCATATTTTCTGGCAAAGCCGAGAAAAACCGTATAATGATTGGCTTCCGAAACCATGAGTTCATGATAAAATTTGGCCAATTCTTCATCTTTTATGTTGGTGGACAAAACCCGGAAACGTTCACAACTTCTTGCTTCAATCATCGCCGCAAAAAGCAACCGGTCCACGAAAGCCGAATTTCTCGTTCCGTCTTTTTTGCAGAACTTCATCAGTTTACCGACATAATCATCGGCTCTTTCCCGCCCAAATGTATAGCCCCGCTCCAGAATGATGTCGTGCACCATTTTAAAATGCTGCATTTCTTCAATGGCAATTTCAGTCATGGTCGAAACCAAATCTGGCAGTTCCGAATTGTTGATAATCAGATAAATCGCATTGGAAGCCGCTTTCTGTTCACACCAAGCATGGTCGGTGAGGATTTCTTCCAAATTTCCTTCAGCTATGTTTGCCCATCTCGGGTCGGTCGGTAATTTCAGTCCTAACATATCAATTTGCTTTTAGCAACTTTGCCAAAGTTCTAACCGTTGAGAATTTAACTTTGGCAAAGTTTTTCAGAATTCTTTGCAAAAATCGGATATTTACACGATGATTCAAAACAAAGTTCTTTTTATTGGGCTCGTTTGGCCGGAACCGACTTCTTCCGCAGCCGGAAAGAGGATTTTGCAGTTGGTAGATTTCTTTTTGGAACGAAATTATGAGGTAACTTTTAGTTCTGCCGCCACAAAAACAGAAGCCAGTTTTGATTTTTCGAAATCAAACGTAAATGAAATTTCTATCCAATTAAATGATTCTTCCTTTAACGAATTCATTCAAAAATTAAATCCAAAAATTGTCATCTACGACCGCTTTGTGAGCGAAGAACAATTTGGCTGGCGGGTTTCTCAGGAATGCCCAAATGCTTTACAGATACTGGATACCGAAGATTTACATTTCTTACGTTCAGCGCGGGAAAAAGCCTATAAAAAGAAGGAAGAAATTAATTTGTACAACGAAATTGCTGTTCGGGAAATTGCTTCAATTTTGCGTTGTGATTTAGGTTTGATTATTTCTGAATTTGAAATGAATTTGCTTCAGAATGAATTTAATATTTCTTCTGAATTAATTCATTATTTACCTTTTTTGGAAAATGTTTGTCATTCCGAGGAACGAGGAATCTCTGAAAATAAAATCAAACTTTTTCACGAAAGAGAAGATTTCATTTTCATCGGAAATTTCCTTCATGAGCCCAATTGGCAGACGGTTTTGCATTTAAAGAAAAATATCTGGCCAAAAATCAAATCTAAACTTCCCGAAGCTAAACTCAATATTTATGGTGCTTATCCGGCGCAAAAAGTTTGGGATTTGGACAACGAAAAAGAAGGGTTTTTAGTTCATGGAAAGGCAGAAAATGCTTTGGAAGTTGTTGGAAATTCAAAAATTTTGCTCGCGCCAATTCCATTTGGTGCCGGACAAAAAGGAAAATTCATTGATGCGATGCAAACCGGAACGCCGATTGCCACTAATTCTGTGGGTGCGGAATCGATGTTTGATGAATTAATTCCGGGAATTTCAGAAGATGATGAAAATGAATTCGTCAAAAAAACAATTGACCTATTTATAAATGAAGAAATCTGGGCGAAAGCACAAGAAATAGGATTTAAAATCTTAAAAGAAAAATTTGATAAAAATCAATTCGAAAATGATTTCGAAGAAAAATTAAAAGATGTAGCATCCAATTTAATGCAACACCGCAATACAAATTTCATCGGCCAAATCCTGAAATCCAATGCTGCAAATGCTTTGAAGTATATGAGTTTGTGGATTGAGGAGAAAAACAAAAAATAAAACCTGCCGGATTTCAAATCTGACAGGTTTTATTTTTATTTATTTGGATATGATTAATTAGATTCCAATACTTTTTGTTGGCGTTTTCTATCTTCTTCTTTCAAATGAATTTTTCTTAGACGAATGAAATTCGGTGTTACTTCGATACATTCGTCTCCCTGAATGTATTCCATACATTCTTCCAAAGACATATCGATTTTTGGAGCGATTGCGGTCGAATCATCTTTTCCGGAAGCACGCATATTGTTTAACTTCTTAGCTTCCACCACATTGACTACCAAATCGTTATCGCGACTGTGCTCCCCGATGATCATTCCGGTGTAAACCTCTTCACCCGGATTGATAAAAAACTTACCTCTGTCCTGTAATTTATCGATCGAATAAGGCGTGGAAACACCCTGATCTTTACTGATCAGAACACCTGCCAAACGTCCCGGAATTTTTCCTTTCAGCGGTTTGTATTCGCTGAAACGATGAGCCATGACAGCTTCTCCGGCCGTTGCCGTCAACATTTGCGAACGTAATCCGATCAGACCTCTTGAAGGAATATCAAACTCCAGATGTTGGGACTCACCTTTGGCTTCCATGATGAGTAAATCACCTTTTCTTTGCGTTACCAAATCGATTGCTTTGCTGGCAAAATCCTGTGGAACGTCAATCACCAAAGTTTCATAAGGTTCACATTTCACCCCGTCGATTTCTTTGATGATGACCTGAGGCTGACCCACGGTCAATTCATATCCTTCACGACGCATGGTTTCAATCAAAACCGACAAATGCATGATACCACGACCGTAAACCAAATAGGTGTTTGAATCATCAGTCGGCTCTACTCTTAAAGCTAAATTTTTCTCCAATTCTGCCTCCAAACGCTCAATCAAATGGCGGCTGGTAACGAATTTCCCGTCTTTCCCGAAGAAAGGCGAATTATTGATCCCAAACGACATATTCATCGTCGGCTCATCTATTTTTATATTGGCAAGTGCTTCCGGATTTTCGGCATCGGCAATCGTATCACCGATCTGGAATTTATCCATTCCCACAACCGCACAGATATCGCCTGCCTGAACTTCTGTGGTTTTTTTCTTGCCCAATCCTTCAAACGTATATAGTTCTTTTACTTTTTGTTTGCTGATGGTTCCGTCCGGTTTTACCAAAGCAACCCACTGTCCTTCTTTGATGGAACCACGGGCTACTTTCCCGACAGCAATCCGTCCTAAAAACGACGAATAATCAAGCGAAGTAATCTGAATCTGCAAGGTTCCTTCTGAAACTTCCGGCGCCGGAACGTGTTCCAGAATTCCGTCTAACAACGGGAAAATATCTTCGGTCGGAACGTTTTCGGTATTGAACCAACCTTGTTTGGATGAGCCGTAGAAAGTCGGGAATTCCAATTGTTCTTCGGTCGCATCCAGATTGAAAAATAATTCAAAAACGGCATCGTGAACTTCGTCAGGACGACAATTGGGTTTATCTACTTTATTGATGACCACTAAAGGTTTCAATCCCAATTGCAAAGCTTTATGCAAAACAAATCGTGTTTGCGGCATCGGTCCTTCAAAGGCATCCACCAAAAGGATTACACCGTCGGCCATTTTCAAAACACGTTCCACTTCACCACCGAAATCGGCGTGACCGGGAGTGTCAATCACATTGATTTTCACGCCTTTATATTCGACAGAAACATTTTTTGAAAAAATGGTAATTCCCCGTTCACGTTCCTGGTCGTTGTTGTCCATGATAAGTTCTCCGGCATCCTGATTTTCACGAAAAACGTTGGTGCTGTGTAAGATTTTGTCAACCAAAGTCGTTTTTCCGTGGTCAACGTGTGCGATGATCGCAATATTGCGTATGTTTTGCATATAAAAATTTGAGGGTGCAAAAGTACGACAAATTGTAGAAAGTACAATGTATCAATGAGTAAGTAATTTGGATTTTTAACGATATCTTGATTTTACACCGAAATCATTTCCAAATCTTCAGAGTTTCATCATCATTCTTCAAATCCAGTTCAGATGAGAATCCCGGTACGTTTTGCAAAATGTATTTCATCGTTTCCAGTCTTGCCTCTTTTTTATTATCTGTTTTGATTTCCACCCAAGGCGATTTTTCGGTAGATGTTTCTTTCAGCATTTTATCGATATACGAAGTATAAATATCCCATTTTTCCTGTGCTTGCTCATCCAATCCACCTACTTTCCATTGTTTCAACGGATCTTCTCTTCGCTCGTCCAATCGGTCCGCTTGTTCTTCTTTGGAAATGTTGAGAAAGAATTTGATCAGGATAATGCCGTCATCAATCAACAAATCCTCAAACCGGTTGACCTGGCTCATAAACGACTGATGTTGCTCTTCCGTACAAAATCCGAAAACCGGCTCCACGACTGCACGATTATACCAACTCCGATCAAAAAAAGCAATTTCTTCCCTGATGGGTAAATGGTCGATGTATCGCTGGAAATACCATTCTTTCAAGTTGACTTCTGTAGGTTTGGGCAATGCTACGACCTTATATTTTTTCGGATTAATTTTAGCAATCGTCCGTGAAATCGTCCCTCCTTTTCCGGCAGCATCGCGACCTTCATAAATGATGAGCAATCGTTTTTGCTGTCGAATGATGAATTCCTGAAGTCGGAGCATTTCGGACTGGATTTGATCCAATTCTTTTTCATATTTCAATTGTTCCAAAAATTTTTTCTCCTTGATGATTCCTTTCCCAACTAACAAATCCAAAATTTCTTCGCTTTTGGAAATATTATCTAAATCTTCTAAATCAAATTCTGCCATACCACATTTTTTACCTAAAGTTAATTTTTTTCGTACAAAATTATTTAAAGTAAATTTGCGTAAAATCCCAAACTAATGAAAATATCTATACTTATTTCTTTGTTAATTTCAACTTATGTCTTTTCACAATCTCCAAGTATCCAATGGGAAAAATCATTTGGCGGGTCGCAGGAAGACTATGGATATACTGTGATAATTGACAGTGACGAAAATATCATTGCAGGTGGCTCTACCTTATCTAGTGATGGGGACATCACTCAGTCATACGGAGGTTTGGATATTTGGATTATAAAATACGATCCAAACGGAAACCTAATATGGAAGAATAATTACGGTGGTTCGGGTGAAGATTATATTTGGGATATACTTGCAACGGATGATGGAGGCTATATTTTTGCAGGAAATACAACTTCCACTGATGGCGATGTTTCCGAAAATTTTGGCGCATCTGATTTTTGGGTGGTAAAATTAGATAGTGAGGGAAATATAGAATGGGAAAAATCTTATGGTGGCTCCCACTATGATGATCTTAGCAGAATAATTAAAAATGGAGATCTTGGATTTATTTTAATCGGGAGTTCTTGGTCAGATGATGGTGATTTTCAAAATAATTCAGGTGATTCAGATGTTGCTTTGGCAAAAATTGACAACAATGGAAATTTAATATGGACAAAACTCTATGGAGGGCCTGAGCATGATTTTGGGATTGGAGGAATTATAGACAACTCAAATCAAGTTATTATAAATTCATTTGGTGAATCGGAAACAAACGGATCAGATGTCAGAATTGATGCACTTACACAAGAAGGAGATTTCATTTGGACTCAGACATTTAGCGGTAGTGGTAGTGACCAAACCTATTCATTTATTCAATTGGAAAATGGGAACTATTTAATCGGTATGAATTCCAACTCAAATGACGGTGATTTTGAAAACAATTTTGGAGGTTCAGACATTTGGCTGTTTGAATTCCAAGTAGGTTTAATTCACCATAAATTTCATTTTGGCGGTTCTTCATCTGAGGCACCCATGGCTCTATATCAAACAAGTTCCGGAGAAGTAATTGTAGCCAATAGAAGCGCCTCTTCAGACGGAGATGTTTCTAACAACCATGGTAGTTCTGACTTCTGGGTTTTTAAAATGACTTCAGACGGAAATATCATCTGGGAAAATTCTTATGGTGGAACCGAAGCAGATGATTTATGGGATATGGCCGTAACAAACAACACCATTGCTCTAATTGGCAATACAAACTCCAATAATGGTGATATTTCTGCACACCAAGGTCTAAATGATATGTGGATTGTTAAATTAAATGGCTCTGATATGGGGCAGCATGAATTCACCACTTCGTCTGTCAATATTTATCCGAATCCAGCTTCCGAAAAATTAATTATTGAATCAAAAGAGCCCGTATTGAGTATTGAATTATTTGATTTGAGCGGAAAACAGATTAAAGGAATTCAACGAAACAATAATTTAACAGAGCTAAATCTTTCCGGAATATCAAATGGAACCTACATTCTTAAAATTAAAACTATCGATGGTAATTTGATTAATAAAAAAATAATCAAGTCCAAATAAGGTTGTGCATACTGTTAAAAATAATATAATTCAACCCGTTTATTTGATTATCCTTTAAGAATTACGGTAAATTTGATAAAAAACTTTAGAAAATGAAAAAATTAACAATCGCAGTAAGCGCATTGGTTTTGGCGTTTGGATTGATTTCTTGTGAACAAAAAGTCTCAAATGAATCAACCGAACCAACTGAAAGTCAAGCTTCCTTCGAAACAACAGAAACCGTTGGGAATCCGGCTGACGTAAAAGCCGATGGCGGAACCTTTGCCATGCCCGGTTTGAAATACGGTTATGCAGATTTGGAAAAATCAATCGATGCAAAAACCATGGAAGTCCATTATTCCAAACACTTTTTAGGATATACCAATAAGTTGAACGAGGCTATAAAAGGAACACCTCTTGAGGGAAAATCCATTGAAGAAATCATGAAAGGTCTTGATATGAAAAACTCTGCACTGAGAAACAACGGCGGCGGATATTATAACCATGCCATGTATTTTGCTACGATGAGCCCAAATGGCGGCGGACAACCAAGTGGTGCTTTAGCAGATGCCATCAACAAAGATTTCGGGTCGTTTGATGAATTAAAAAATAAATTGGCTGATGCCGGAGCAAAACAATTTGGTTCCGGATGGGCTTGGTTAGTAGTTGGAAACGACGGGAAATTGGCAGTTGGTTCTACAGCCAACCAAGATAATCCTTTGATGCCGGGACAATCCATTTCCGGAACGCCTATTTTCGGAATTGATGTGTGGGAACACGCTTATTATTTACGTTACCAAAACAAACGTCCGGATTATATCACGGCTTTCTTTGATGTAGTGGATTGGAATGTTGTCGGAGAAAATTACACAAAAGCAACTGCGAAATAATTCGTTTAAAAGTTATAATTCTCAGACCTGACAGGTTTTAAAAACCTGTCAGGTCTTTATGATTTCAACTGTTCTAAAATTTTTATAATTTCTTTTGCTTCCTTCACGTCGTGAACCCGCAAAATATTGGCTCCTTTCTGCAAGGCAATGGTGTTCAAAACAGTCGTTCCGTTCAGGGCTTCATCGGCTGAGACATTTAAAAATCTTGTAATCATAGATTTTCGGGAAATACCGACCAGCAAAGGAAATTCTCCAAATCCGATTACTTCCAGATTTCGGAATAACTCATAATTATGCTCCACCGTTTTCCCAAATCCAAATCCCGGATCTAGAATGATGTCGTTTACACCCAATTCTTTTAATTCCTTGATTTTTTCCGACAAAAACTGATTGATTTCCAACGTCACATTTTCATACACCGGATTTAGCTGCATATTTTTGGGTGTGCCCTGCATGTGCATCAATATATAAGGAACCTGTAATTCCGTAACGGTTTCAAACATTTCTCGATCCAGACTTCCCGCCGAAATATCGTTGACAATGGCTGCTCCGGCTCCGACCGATTCTTTGACTACTTTTGCCCGATAGGTGTCAATGGAAATCAGAACATCGGGAAATTCTTTTACGGCTGATTCAACCACAGGCAAAACCCTTTCCAATTCTTCGGTTTCGGAGACTTCGGCTGAACCCGGCCTGGTGGACATTCCGCCGATATCGATAAAATCGGCTTCTTCTTTCAATAATTTTTCAATTCTTTTTAATGCTGAATTCAGATTTTGACTCCGGCTTCCTTCAAAAAACGAATCAGGTGTCGTGTTGAGAATTCCCATGATTTTGGGATGTTTCAAATCAATTAGTCGGCCTTTGCAGTTAATTTGCATTCTGATTGGGTAATTTAAAAGGTAAATCCTATTTTTGAATCCGAAACGAATGTATGGAAAAAACATTAGAACAATATCAATCCGTCATAGAAGAATGTCGATCACTTTTTGAGAAAAAACTGAAAGATTATGGAGCTGCCTGGCGGATTTTACGTTTGCCTTCCGTTACCGATCAGATTTACATAAAAGCGGCGCGTATCCGAACTTTGCAGGAAAGTGAAAACCGAAAAGTAGAGGAAGGAGAGGAAAGCGAATTCATCGGAATCATTAATTATTCCATTATTGCACTCATCCAACTAAAATTCGGTGTAGTGGAAACAGTTGATTTCAGCATTGAGAAATCCATGGAAGAATTTGATGAGCAAAGTAAAAATGCCTTTGATTTGATGCAAAATAAAAACCATGATTACGGCGAAATCTGGCGTGATATGAGAGTAAGTTCCATTACCGATTTGATTTTGCAAAAATTATTACGAATCAAACAAATTGAAGACAACAAGGGACAAACACTGGTTTCGGAAGGACTGGATGCCAATTATCTGGATATGATCAACTATGCGGTTTTTGCGTTGATATTATTAAATGAAAAGAATTAATCTTTCAATTTGAATTCAAAATTTAGATTTTAAAATAACAAGAATGAAATACATCGTACAAATCAGCAGATTCATCGTCGGAATTATCTTTATCATTTCCGGATTTGTAAAAGCAGTTGACCCGATTGGGTTTGGTTACAAACTGGAAGAATATTTTGCACCCGATGTTTTCAATATTGGATTTCTGCATGATCTGGCTTTGCCACAAGCTACCTTTTTCAGCATTTTCGAAATCGTTTTAGGCGTGTTTTTGTTACTGGGAATTTTCCGGAAATTCACATCTTGGGCGCTTTTGGTTTTGATTGTATTCTTCACATTCCTAACTTTCTATTCGGCATATTTCAATAAAGTTACAGACTGCGGATGTTTTGGAGATGCCATGAAGTTGACTCCTTGGCAATCGTTCTGGAAAGATATATTTCTGTTGATTTTGATCATCATCATTTTCATTGGACAGAAATACATCAAACCATTGATTGACAATTCAAAAGTCAATTATGGGATTTCAGCCATTGTTTTATTGGTTTGCGGATGGATTGCTTTTACCGGAATCAAATATTTGCCTATCATCGATTTCCGTGCGTATGCCGTGGGTAAAAATATCACGGAAGGGATGAAATCGGCCAAGGAATTGGGGCTGGAACCGCCTAAATATGAAGTTTTATATACTTTAAAAAACAAAAAATCGGGAGAAACAGTTCAAATCACCGATACGGAATATACCAATGATGAAAAATGGTATGCAGAAGGAACACCATGGGAATTTATGTCCGATTTGACTGAAAGCAAAAAAGTGTCAAGTGGATACGAACCCCCGATTCACGATTTCATTTTGGATTGTGATGGTGAGGACATGACGGAAATTTATTTGGAAGAACCAAAAGTCGTATTTTTTATCACTCCTTTTTCGGAAAAAGTTACGGCAGAAGAAATTTCGCAGTTGAATAATTTATTTGAAGAATTGACCAAACAAAACATCAAAGTTGCCGCATTGACCAACGGTGATTTGGAAAATGTGAAATTCCCGTATTGTTTTGTCGATCAAATAACATTGAAAACCATCATCCGAAATAATCCCGGAATTATGGTCTTACACAAAGGAACCGTCGTAGCGAAGTTCCACGATAATCTGCTTCCGAGCGCAGATGAAATCATGAAATCTTTTAAATAAACTTCGTAAATCGTACTTCGTAAATAAAAAATGTTTCGTTACATCCTCAATAAAATCCTTTATGGTTTCCTGACTTTGTTGGGTGTGATAACGATTGTATTTCTGCTGTTTACGGTTTTGCCCGGCGACCCTGCTCGAATGATGCTCGACCAGAAGGAAGATCCTGAACAGTTGGCTTTGATTCGCAAAAATTTGGGATTGGATCAACCCATTTGGAAACAATATTTATATTATCTGAACGATCTTTCTCCCATTTCACTTCATGAGAAATCGGGAAATTCCTATACATCTTTGGAATCAGGGAAATATAAAGGAATTCAATTAGTTTCTATCGGAAATACATCGGTCCTATTGAAAAGTCCATATTTGCGAGTTTCTTTTCAGAAACAAGGAAAGCTGGTTTCGGACATCATAGGCGAAACTTTACCCAACACATTGATATTGGCGGTTTCAGCCATTATTTTTGCAACGATTATAGGCATTCTTTTGGGGATTTGGTCAGCGTTGGTAAAGGATAGTTGGTGGGATAGGGCACTTTTGGTCATCACAAGCATCGGGATGAGTACGCCTTCGTTTTTTTCGGCAATTATCATCGGTTATATTTTTGCTTTTTTGCTTCACAACCTAACCGGACTTTCCATGACGGGAAGTTTGTATGAAATAGATGATATGGGCGAAGGAAAACATTTGATGCTGAAAAATTTAATTCTTCCGGCATTTACGTTGGGAATTCGACCACTGGCCGTTATCACACAATTAACCCGAAATTCACTTTTGGAAACTTTGAATCAAGATTACATCAGAACGGCTTATGCAAAAGGACTAAAATCAAGAGAAGTTATTCAAAAACACGCTTTAAAAAATTCATTGAATCCGGTCATTACGGCAACTTCGGGATGGTTTGCTTCTATGTTGGCGGGAGCGGTTTTTGTAGAATTTATATTTGGCTGGAACGGATTGGGGAAAGAAATTGTAAACGCCCTGAACACATTGGACTTACCGATTGTGATGGGTGCAGTTTTAATCATTGCCACCACTTTTATTTGCATCAATATTTTGGTAGATATTTTCTATGGAATTTTGGATCCGAAAGTGAGAATTCAATGATATTTGTTGGGTCTGTTTAAAAACCTAAATTAAGATTTTTTTCACATTTGAATTTTTCTTAAATTTATGGAAGCAGAATTGAATCTTTATTAACATAAAAACTTACGACTATGAGACGAAAAATAGTAGCCGGAAACTGGAAAATGAACCTGACATTTCAACAGGCAAAAGAATTGGCTTTACGATTGAATACCTGGGTAAAAACCAATAAACCCACTGCAGAGGTTATCATCGCTCCTACTCATTTATATTTGGAACAACTCAATAAAGATTTAGCAAACAGCAATATAATAGTAGCATCTCAAAATGTATCAGCTATGGAAAATGGTGCTTATACAGGAGACGTTTCGGCTGAACAATTATTGTCCATCGGCACAAAAATGAGCATCGTTGGACATTCTGAAAGAAGAGCTTATCACCACGAACAGGACAAATACATCGGTAAAAAAATTACTCATTTATATGAATTGGGCATGAGTCCGATTTTATGTGTGGGAGAAAAACTGGAAGACCGTGATGCCGGAAAACATTTTGATGTCGTAAAAGAACAAGTAACTGTAGCACTGGAGCGTCAAAAAGTAGATGATTTAAAAAATCTGATAGTAGCATACGAACCGGTTTGGGCAATCGGAACCGGCAAAACAGCCTCACCCGATCAGGCACAGGAAATGCATGCATTCATCCGTAAAACTATTGGGGCAGAGCACGGACTTACAGTTGCAAACGGAACAAGCATCCTTTACGGAGGTAGTGTCAATGCCGGAAATGCACGCGATTTGTTTGAGCAATATGATATAGACGGTGCATTGGTTGGCGGCGCTTCTTTAAATCTGGATGATTTTACTACCATTATTTCAGCGAGAAAATAATTCGTCATTTTAATAAAAAATTACAATGAATTACATCGAATACCGGTTTTCCATCTCACCTGTCGAGCCATGGAGAGAAATACTTATGGCATTATTGGCCGAATGTGAATTTGACAGCTTTGTGGAAACGGAAACAGGATTGGAAGCCTATGTAAAGGCAGATATGGAAGATGAAACTTCTATTTTGGAACAAATCAATTCCATTACCGAAGCCGAAATCGAATTTGTAAGAACCGAAATCAAACAGGAAAACTGGAACCAACAATGGGAATCCAATTTCCACCCGATCATAGTGAACGACCAATGTTACATCCGCGCAGAATTTCATGAACCCAAACCCGATATCCCATACGAAATCATCATCCAGCCTAAAATGTCATTTGGGACGGGGCATCATGAGACTACTCATTTGATGGTCGAATACATCCTGGAAACAGATTTCACAGGAAAAGACACGCTGGACATGGGTTGTGGTACTTCGATTCTCGCCATTCTCGCTAAAATGAAAGGCGCAGCTTATACGGAAGGAATCGATATAGACGAATGGTCTATCGAGAATTCGGCTGAAAATGCAGAAAGGAATCATGTAGAATTAACCGTTCGGTTGGGCGATGCCGAAATCCTCGGCGACCGGAATTTCGACATCATTCTGGCCAATATCCAACGGAACATACTGATGGAAGACATCCCGAAATACATAAAAGTTCTTAACTTTGCAGGAGAATTGATTCTTAGCGGTTTGATGGAATTTGATTTCGAAGACATCAAACAGAAATGCGAAGAAAACGGTCTGAGTTTTGTTTCAAGAAAACAACGAAACGAATGGATCGCTTTAAAATTTGTAAAAAAACTAAATTGAAACCTAATTATGTTTGACGTGAAATTTCAGACAAATCCGTTTTGGAAAGAAGACTTTGATCTTGATATACTGATTGAAGAAGAGGAAAAAAACGTATTGGTTCTGCACAACGATGATCACAATACGTTCGATTTTGTAATTGAGTCTTTGGTTAAAGTTTGCCTCCACACATTGGAACAAGCCGAACAATGCACTTGGCTGGTTCATTACAAAGGGAAGTGCGAAGTAAAAACCGGAAGTTTTGATTTTCTGAAACCGATGTGCACCGCTTTATTGGACAGAGGTTTGAGTGCGGAGATTGTTTAGAATCAGAAAATTATCATCCATAAAAAAACCACTCTTCCGAGTGGTTTTTATTTTTATATGAAAACTTAGATTAAGCTTCTTCAGAAGGTGTTTCTGTTGTTTCAGCTGCCGGAGTTTCGGCTTGAGCTTCTGCAACTTCTTCTGTTTTTGGTTTCTTTTCAAACAAAGGATTGTCATAGTTAAAACCTGAATCGTCCGTTTTATTGGCGTTTGCTGCTCTTTCAGCATCCATTTTCGCTACTTCTGCTTTTGCTTTTGCAGCTGCTTCCGCTCTTTGGATAGATTCCTGATCCGCAACAACTTCAAATTCAAAATCAACTTCTACATCTCTGTGGAAACGGATTTTTGCTGTATTTTTCCCAAGACGTTTGATAGTATTTCCCGGGATTTTGATGTTTTTCTTTTCGATTTCAACACCTGCAGCATTCAAAGCGTCAGCCAAATCACCATTGTTAACAGAACCAAATAATTTGTCTCCTGAACCAACTTTTGCGTCGATTTTGATTTCCAAACCATTCAATTTAGAAGATTTTTCTTGTGCTGAAGCAATAAGAGCTGCTTCTTCCGCTTTGCGGGTTTCAAGTGTTTTAGCCAATTCTTCTCTTTGTTTAGCAGTTGCTATAACCGCTTTTCCCTGAGGAATCAAAAAGTTACGGGCATAACCCGGTTTTACGGAAACGATCTCGAATTCAAAACCTAAATTTTCTACATCTTGCTTTAAAATAATGTCCATTTTCTCTTTCTTTTTAGGTTTTACTTATTTTAATTGGTCTCCGATAAACGGCATCAAAGCCATGTGTCTGGCACGTTTGATGGCTTGTGAAACTTTTCTCTGGTATTTCAAAGAAGTACCGGTATAACGACGAGGTAAGATTTTACCTTGCTCGTTTACGAACTGTAACAAGAAATCCGGATCTTTATAATCCACATATTTAATTCCGTATTTTTTGAAACGACAGAATTTCTTGTTGGTTTGTGTCTGAATATCTAATTGAGATAAATAACGGATTTCGCTTTCACCTCCTTCTGCTGCTTTTTTTGCTAATTCGTCAATTGCCATTTTTCTTGATTTTAAGCGTTAGATTTTTCTGATTTCAATTTGGTTCTGCGCTTTTCTGCCCAGTCGATACCGTGCTTATCCAATTTCACAGTCAAATAACGAATGATACGCTCGTCGCGTTTGTACATCAATTCCAATCCTGCAACAACTTCGTTGTTTTCAGTTTTGAATTCAAGCAAATGGTAAAAACCATTGCGTTTGTTCTGAATAGGGTATGCCAATTTTTTCAGGCCCCAATTTTCTTTTGCTACGATTGTCGCATTGCTCTCAGCAAGGAAATCTTCTACTTTTTTTACTGCTTCCTCCACCTGCGCGTCAGATAGAACGGGAGTTAAAATGAAAACAGTTTCGTAATGAGTCATTTAAATAATTTTTAATTTGGGTTGCAAAGGTAAAGTTTCTTTTGCAATCAGCCAAACCAATATTTATTTATTTTAACGATGCCTGCTTCAAAAGCAACTGATCATGAATGCTGCGTGTAGTCGGTTTATTTCCGCCGGTATGAAAGATAAACATCCCGGTTTCCACATTGAGATAAAGTTTCTCCTGGCCATCATTGATGCTGAACCATTTCAGCAGGCCGTTGACAAGATTCTCCCCTTCCCAAAAGATTTTGGAGTTTCTCAAATCGAAATTATGTTCAAATCCAGTAGTGCTTTTGAAAACCGCTTTGTCATTCAGCACATAAATGATTCCGCTTCCCTGAAATGCTTTTAGTTTCAGAATTTTATCCTGCTGATTTCCTCGGTTAAAACGTACAAACGCATAGAAGTCAACTTCTGCCGGCAAAGCTTCCAAAATTTTCTTTTGTTTCTTTTTACGGCTATTGGCCGCAATAAATGCAATCAAAAAAATCCCTCCGATTAATAGGACGAAAAACAAAAACAATAAAAGCAGTACAATAATTTCAGACGACATAATAACTTGATTAGATTTCTAAACCAAACATACAAAATAAGACCAATAAAATAATTATATTTGGTTATAGTTAGTAAATCCTTAACACCATGAGAAGCAGAAATTCCGGATTTTGGTTACGCATATTAATTGCAGCCGGAATCGTTATATTTTCCCTGATTAAATTTTATTCGTCCTCAGAAGTAAACGAAATCACCGGTGAAAAACAATACATCAGCTTAAATAAAGAAGAAGAAATCGCACTCGGCCTTAATTCCGCACCCCAAATGGCAGCAGAATTCGGTGGCCTCAGCACCAATGCCCAGGCAAGATATTTAGTGGATTCCATAGGACAAAGCATCATACGAAACAGCTCTGCTGCACAATCCAAATATCCTTTTAATTTTCATCTGCTTGCAGACAACCAAACGGTCAATGCGTTTGCTTTGCCGGGCGGACAGATTTTCATCACGGAAGGCCTTCTCGGACGTTTGGAAAACATTGACCAGCTGGCAGGCGTTTTAGGACACGAAGCAGGTCATGTAATTGCAAGACACAGTGCCCAGCAAATGGCCAAACAAGAGCTTTCACAGGGAATTGCCGGAGCGGCGGGCGTAGCAGGTGGTGATGCTAATTCGGCTTACTATGCACAAGTAGTTGCCAATATGGTCAATATGAAATACGGACGGGAAGATGAACTGGAAAGTGATGAACTCGGGGTTCGCTTTATGATGGAAGCCGGATATAATCCCGAAGCGCTAATCGGCGTGATGGATATACTGGAAGCCGCTTCCGGAGGAAGCAACGTACCGGAATTTCAAAGTACGCATCCATCGCCCGAAAACCGACGGGAGAAAATTCGCGCAGCCATCGATAAATACAAATCACAGTTGAAATAATCGGAAAAATGATGAGCAGTGGAAGAACCGAGAGGTTGATAAATGGGTAGAAAATGAAAGAAAAGTTTCCTGAATTATTTGATTATACAAATCATTTCAACCAAAAACTAATCGAAATATTTGATTTGAATAAATCCATCTTGCCTGAAAGAGCTTTTCAATTAATCAATCATACATTAAATTCCCATCAAATCTGGAATGCGCGAATTCTGAATGAACCAACTTTTGGAGTTTGGGAAATGCATCCTTTTGAAGAATTATGGGAAATAAATGAATCCAATTATCAGAAAACGAAATACATCCTGGAAAACATCGACTTATCACAAAGTTTGTCTTATAAAAATTCAAAAGGCGATTTGTTTGAAAATAAAACGGAAGATATTCTTTTCCACATCATCAACCATTCAACTTATCATCGCGGACAAATCATGATGCTTTTCCGCGAATCGGGTATCGAACCAATTCTTTCGGATTATATTTTTTATAAAAGATAACTGATGTTTCATTTTAAATAGCAAAAAACTATACACATGAGAAAATCCTTCTTTTTACTGTCTATATTATTTCTCATCAATTGTAAACAAAATGCTGATACAGAAGAATTATCGGAAGATTTTGAACCCAATGTAGATTGGGAGACAGCCGCAGATGATGAACCTCAAACTATCGAAATCGTTTCTTCGGATTCCAAATCTCCAAAAGATTTTATTCCGCAAGGTTGGAAATTGATTCTGGAAAAGGATGGGGATTTAAATAAAGACGGGCTTGCCGATAAAGTGATGATAATTGAAGAAAACAATCCTTCAAATTTAAAATCCAACGAAGGGTTGGGAACTGATATGCTCAATTTAAATCCCCGAAATCTATTGGTCCTTTTTCAAAAACCGGATGCTACTTATACGCTTGCAGCCCAAAACAGTAGAGGTTTTATCCCACCCGAAAACAGTGATCTGAGTGTTTGTTTGATAGATCCGTTGATGGATAATGGTGGAATTGATATTTCAAAAAACATCTTGAAAATTGATTTCCACTATTGGTTAAGTTGTGGTTCCTGGTATGTCAATCATGCTACTTATACGTTCCGGTTCCAGAATAATAGATTTCAATTGATTGGATTTGATCACTATGAATTTCATCGTTCTTCAGGCGAAGAAAATTCAACAAGCATCAATTTCTCCACAAAAAAGATGAGCAACACCACCGGAGATAATATGTTTGATGATAAAGAATCTAATCCTACCACAACTTGGACTACGTTAAAAAACAGTAAATTATACAACTTAGAAGAATGCAGCGATACGACTTACTTTGAGATTTTGGATATAAAAAGGAGTTAGAAACTGTCTAAAATTATCTTTTCCACTTTAAATTTTAATTTCTCAAAACCCTCCTGACATACTGCTGTCACTTCACCGTTTTACTTTTGTTTCAGAATCAATTTTTAATTAAAAACACATCAATATGAATGCAAATGAAAAAAACACACCACCGGTTTACACATCTGAAGAAATTTTGCAAAACTGGCAAGGGCACAGAGGATTAACCAGAAGGGTCATTGAGGCATTTCCGGAAAAAGAATTATTTGAATTTTCAATAGGCGGCATGCGTCCTTTTAGCGAAATCACCAAAGAATTGTTGGCTATCGCCGTTCCGGGTCTGACACAGATCGCACATGACAAAGTAACGGAACTGGAAGAAAAAAAAGAAGAACTGAAAACCAAACAGGATTTATTAAATGCCTGGGACCAATCAACCGATGAAATCAATTCTCTGTGGAAACTGATCAAACCGGAAAGATTTCGGGAGGAAATTAATTTGTTTGGGCAGTATAAAAATCTGGGAATCAAAAACATCCAATATTTCATTGACAACGAAATCCACCATCGTGGCCAAGGATATGTATATCTGAGAGCATTGGGGATAGAACCGCCGTTTTTTTGGGAGCATTGATAAAAAACTTTGACAAAGTTTTAGACATACCGGAATAACTTTGACAAAGTTTTAGGCGTACTGAAATAACTTTGTCAAAGTTTTGATATACAACGTTTTTTAAAAACTCAATCCCTCCACATTCATCTGCAGACGTGCATCTGTATCGATTACTACCGTCATGGATTTATCAAAAACCAGAATCTGGCTCGGAAAAAGATTCACTACCCTACCTTTTAAATAAATACCCGGATAATATTCTTTGTTGAAATTTTCGGTCAGGCTTTTTTTGGAAGCATGGATGATTTCGTCCATCGGGATTCCATATTCTTCCCCGATCATCTTTCTGATTTTCCCTTCAAATAAAGCCGCAACCGTTTTATGGAACAGGTTTTTCGTTTTTAATTTGAAATCAATTTTGGACAGGACTATTTTTTGTTTTTCGGCATCATAAACCGGAATCCCTTTGATGATGGAAGTACCGGTTACTTCCCCTACGGTTTGAGCTTCGATGATAACGTAAAAATCTTCCGAATACACTCTCACATCAGTGATTTTGACTTTATTTTTTTCACTGGTCAATTCAAATTCCTGATTCAGAAATTGTCTTTTTGCCAATTCGGTTGCTTTTTCAAATGAAACATTGGCCGTCGTTTTTAAATTAAAGTCCGAACTCATTTCATCTTTTAAAGTATAGTTGGGAAATGTCATTTGTAATGGTGAAGCCAATGGAATTTGCCCAATAAAAGTTTCCGAATACAAATCCAGTCCCACAGTCGTTTTGATATAATCCGAATAGATTTTTACCGGCGACAAATAAACCTTTTCCGGCGTCAGTTTTAACCAGGTATTGTATTCTTCCGAAATATTGATAGGCGAACTGAAATTATTCCAAACCGCCAATAAATAAGGTTTCAGGTCAAAACTTTCTTTGATTTTATCGTCAATTACCGAAGTGAATTTTGCTTGTTGTTCAGTCAAAGTTTCTTCGATCAGCGAAGAAATCGGTATTTTTACTTTTCCATAGTCCAAAACCGGTTTTACTGTCCATTCAAATCCATTGGTTTTGGTTTGGGTTTTTAAAGTCCAATCAGGTTGGAATTCGACAGAAGAAATAAATTTCATGACGACATTAAAATTGGTGTCCTGATAGACATAATAACCCATGCCGCCATAACCTTGTTCTGCCCATATTTTCAACGGCACTTCAATCAGAAATCGGTTTTCCTTTAAAGCGGTCAATTTGATTTTATCACTTTTTTCCACTCTCACTTTAAATTGGTCGTTGTCGTTATCCGTAAATGAATTATCCTCAAATAACACGCCCGTAACAGAACCGTTGATCAGGTTATTTACTTCCGAAACCGGAATCGAAATCGGTAAAGTAAGATGAGATTTGATTTTGGGAAATGTGTAGGTTTCGGTGGTTTGGGCAAAAGAAAGCCCATATATAAAAATCCATACAACACAAATTTTGTTTAGCATATCATTCCGCTTGCTCATAAAGACAAAATTAGTCCAATTCCAACAAGATTTACACCAAAAAATCTATTAAACATGAATAATGGATAAGAATAAATGCAATAAATTCATATTGAGCATATTATATTTAATTAGATAATAATTGTGAGTTTTGTGTCTACTTTGAGAACTTTCTGGTAAAAAATAACCACAAGGTGCACAAAGAGAACACAAAAGCACACTAAGATATTTATCTTTAACAACTGATTGTCAATAATTTAATTTTTATTTTTAAACATTATTGACGTTATTTAGAGCCTGTTTAAAATTTATATTTTAGAAATGTTATGGCGTATTTTTAGCCGAAACGAGGCTCCCGAAGTTTCGGGATTGCAGTCGAAATCGGGTATATTCGATGAAATCAAAGATTCAACGAATCC
>JAEWOD010000029.1 GCA_023461035.1 Bacteroidota bacterium
CCGTTACCAGAAATTTTATGAAAAAATACTTTACAATAATTTTCATTTTACTTTTATATTTTCTTTTCAGTCAAGAAAACAGCCCAATAATCAAAGAGAAAAAACTTAATTTAAAAGAATATAACAAAACGTTTCATCTTAGAATCGAAAAATCTGGACAAATACTTGATTTATGGTCTAACGACACAATTAACTTTCAATCTCAAATAACAAGTTTTTATTGGACTATAAAAAAGAATGGAGAAATAAAAAACTATTATAAAAAAATCGAAAAAATTGAAGACCAAAAAACTGACTCCATCTATAATCTTTTAGAAGAATATAATTTCCTAAACTTAGAGTCCGAAGAAAAATTAGCAGATTGGAAAATTGGAATTACTGACGAAGAATTATATATTGTTAATTTCTCTCACAATAAAAAACATCTTAAAAGGCAATACAGTGATGTTGATAATCAACCAAATACAGTAGATAATGAAAGAATAAAAGACTTTTTCAATCAGCTAAGTAAAATTGTTGATTGGGATAAAAATCTCAATATACTTCGAAAGGGTTTACCGACTGGCGAATATTATAATCACTCAATGTTTAAACTGATAAAAAAGAAAAAATAAAAACTTCTGGTAACATCGGTTTTGTGTTACACGGGCGAAAATGCCACAGTCGAACGTTTGGGAAAATTTTCTCGCAAAACCGTTTTCTACTTGCAACTATTTCTGTATTTTAGCAAGTGAAAACGGTTTTGCTACTTTCGGGATTTGTCGAAGTTCAGGCTTCCCTACTCCCGTGCAAACACAAAGCCAGTTAACGTTACCTGCTATGTTAAACGGAACGTCCGTGCAAAAAAGAAAATCACAACGACACGTTTTGACCGACTGACATTCGACATTTGCAGAACTAACGGGAAAAGCTGAAAACCGAATAGAGTAGGCACAAATTTTCAAAAAAAGCAAAATGGCTATTTCAGACGTTCAAGAAAAAGGAAGTTGGTTTTACATAATCGACAGCAATGGTAAAAAAACAGCAACACTTGCTACATCAACAGGTGATTTAATGGGAATTGGTATTGATTTCATTGTATTATTAAAAGGAAGTTGGTATTACACTTATGACGAAAACGGAAAAAAAATTGGAACTCTTGCAAGTTCAACAGGTAATTTCAAAAATGCCGCTGGAAATTCGTTTAATCTAAAAAAGGGAAGTTGGATTTATACATTTGATAAAACTTGTAAAAAAACAGGAACAAGAGTTGCATAAAACCTCAATAATGGGTGGCGAAGCCACCCATTATATTTTTAAATTGTATTAATAAATGGAAGCATCTACAACTATAAAACAAATGTTGGCAGGCAACAAAATTTTTGTGCCAACTTATCAACGAGCATATTCTTGGGACACAGAACTTGAAAAAGCAAATTCACCAAAGCAGACAAACGTTTTTTTATCTGACTTGGAAGACTACAATAAAAGTTCGACCAAATCAAAATACTATTTTGGACATTTTTTATTTGAAGAAAAAGACGAAAAAAGTTTTGGAATAATAGACGGACAACAGCGAATGACGACAATCGTCATCTTCTTATCTGCACTATTCAGCAGACTAAAACAAATCCGAACTTTAACAGAAAGCGAACAGGAAACTTTTGAAGACATAATTAAACGAAACTCAACTTATCGTTTTGAAACAGTTGATTATGATGACAGATTTTTCAAAGATTGCGTAATCGACCAAAGCAAAAAAGACAGAAATGGAATAAAAACCGTTTCTGCAAAACGTATTGCTATTGCGTTTGATTTTTTTACTTCGCAACTTGCAGACAAAGACGAAACGTATTTATTGAAAATGTTGGATACGGTTCAAAATGCATCTTGCACCACTCATCCAGTAAAAGACGCTTCCGAAGCAATTCAGATGTTTATTTTCCAAAACAACAGAGGTAAAAAACCTTCAAATTTGGAAATTATCAAAGCTCAATTTATGTTCAACGTACATCTTTATGGTGGCGAAGAAAAAGAAAGTTTGATAAAAGAAATTAAAGACCGATTTGAAGAAATTTACAAATCAATTTCATCAATCGAATACAGAATTAACGAAGACGATGTTTTGGTTTACACGCTTCGTGTTCATTTTAATTCACTTTGGGAAACAAACGCAATCGACAAAATAAATAAGTTGTTATCCGAAGCAAATCCAATTCCTTTTATCAAATCGTTTACTCAATCACTTGCTATAAGTTTTGAGCATCTAACAACGTTTTTCAGCAAAGACGAAAGAGAAAATTTAGAAATTCATTCGCTTGTAACACTTGGTGGAATTGGTATTGCAATGCCATTTATTATTAAGGCTTATAAATTTGGTTTACCAATAAGCCAAATCAATTTGCTTTGTAGCAAGTTGGAAACAATGGTTTTACGACACAGACTAATCGGAACAAGAGCGGAAATTACATCACGACTAAATGATGTTTATCAAAAATTCACATCTGAAAATCCCGACATCACACCAATAAATGTTAGAATTGATTGGATGAAAACCACACAAGATTGGTGGTGGTCGTATTGGGGAAACAAAGAATTGGAACGTTCAATTCAAGGCGGAATAAATCATTCAACAGCAAAATACTTGCTTTGGAAATACGAAAATCATTTGGAAGGACAAGGCAAAAGTGGTTATTCGCCTACTCGGTTTGACAAAATTGAAAATCCAGAATTAGAACACATTGCACCGCAAACTGAAAATCCTGAAACAGGCTACGACAGTTATGACGAGGAATTTGTAAATCAATACATCAATTGTTTAGGGAATTATTTGTTGCTTTCTAAATCGCATAATTGTTCAGTTGGTAACAAACCATTTGCTGACAAACGGAGTAGTTACAATCATTTGGAACAACAACGTGAAATCCAAAAAATGACAGCAGATAATCCGACTTGGACGAAGGGACTTATACAGCAACGTAAAGACAAAATCGTAAAATTCGTAATTGAAAATATGTAACTGACAAACAACACAGCAGGTAACAAGGGTTTTGCAAAATGGCGGAGTTAAGTGTAAGTTGAAAGTTTGTGCTTCGTAATCCGCAAAAGCCAATTTTATTGGCTTTTTTTTGTAATTTAGCAAATAGAAATTGGCTTTTGCTACGTGTCGTCTAAATCGAAATTTTCATCTTCGATTTACCACCACTTCGCAAAGCCCAGAACCGATGTGTCGCAATTCTCCGCTACGCTACGCCTTGCGACACATCGCCCGCCGGATTTCATCCGTAGATGTACACAGATCGTCGCTGTCGCTCCGAACTGCGCACATCTACGGATTTGCAAAATTCGCCTCGCTTTCATACCTTCGCTATGACGCTCCCGCGAACTTCGCAAATCCGGCGGGCGTTAACTGCAATATTTGAAAAACGCAACGTATATGACGAACTTTTACAAAAAAATCTTATTGATTATTACAATTATTGGCTTCTCTAATTTCGGATTTAGTCAATCAAACGAAATTAAAATCAAATTCATTGGAAACTGTGGACTTTACTTAACGGATGGAAATCTAAATCTTTATGTTGACTTCCCTTATAAATCAGGTGCTCATAAATATATGGAATATGACGAGTCCGAGCTGAAAAACGTAAAGGAAAATGCTGTCTTTTTATTTACTCATCGACACTCTGACCATTATTCAAAAAAACTTGTCAGAAAAATGAAAAAGGAATTTGCTGGAAATGTTTATGGAAATTGGAATACTGACAAACTTAAAGAATTGAATGATTCTACAAATGATTTTTCAATACAAGAATTTAAAACATCTCATAAATTTACGTTCAAACATTATTCTTATCTAATTACTTGGCACGGAAAGAAAATTTATATTTCTGGCGATACAGGAGATTTGGAAGACTTGAGCAAAATCAAAAATATTGACTGGGCTTTTGTTAATCCTTGGATTTATATGAATGCCGAAAACGAAAAAGTCAAAATTGACGCAAAAAATTTCGGAATGTATCATTTATATCCTAACCAAGAAATTAATGGAGAAATTCCCGAAAATCTTATTATACTGAAGAAACAAGGAGAAATAATCACAATTCCTTACTAAAAAATACTGCAGTTAACATCGCATTGGCAAAATGGCGGGATAACGGCTAAGTTGAAAGTTTCTGCATTTTTTGCCGCCGAATGTGTTTCACATTCAGCTTTTTTTCCGTAAGTTAGCTTCTGTGAAAACACATCGGCTACGTTCCGTCTAAATTGAACTTTCCGTCCAATTTATCCGCCACTTCGCCAATGCGTTTTCCGTTAGCAGAAATTCTACAAAAACAGAACACCATTAATTATGAACGAAAATAATTTTATTTTACAAGAAGTTATTGATGAACTTGTAAATCCAGACAAGTCTTTATCAGGTCCACTGATGAAATTAAATTATTTTGGAAGATTAATTAAAAACGAAGAATTAATAAACTATACTTCAAAAGAAATCAAAGGATATAATCCTAATGATGACATTCCACAATATAGAAAAACTCGTCCAAGATTACAAACTCATATTAAAAATCGCTTTTTTGACCAAAGTGTTGAAGTACCTGTTTCAATGTTAGAAGAGCCTTTCAACAAAGGTTTAGAATTTTTATGTATTTATGATGGAATTGCCGTCATAGAAAATATGGAAAATCAATTCAGAAATAGTAACGGTGCAAAGAAAGAATTTTATCGGCCAATTCCTTTAGAAATGCTACATCCTATTCAAGATGTCGTGGACAAACTTTTCCCTCAATATGGTAAATTATATGTTCAAAGTGCTCAAACAATTGGAAATGCAAATGTTTTTCTAGAAGCTAACTCCGCTGTAAGAGAAAAATTATTAGAATTAGTGATGGATATTGGAGAAAAATTTGGTTTTAACATTGAGATTAACTCGTTTAAAGAAAATAATGAAGAAAATAATAAAACAATAAATAATATTATGAATAATATATTCAACTCTGGTGATGGTAATGTCATCAATACAGGTGATAACAACCAAATAACAAATTCACCTACTATTACAAAAGGTGATTTAGAAAATTTACAAAAGAAATTTAAAGAATTAGGTATTGAAGATTCTGATATTGCAGAAATCACAGAAATTATTCAAAATGAAAATCCAAACGAAGACCAGTTAGGTGAAAAAAGTAAAGGTTGGATTATGAAAATAATGGAAAAGTCAATGGATGGAATAGGTAAAATTGCAATAGGCGCATCAGGCAATCTTTTAGCAACTATTATTAAAGGATTTTACGGCATTGTATAAAAAGAACTTCTGCTAACATAGTATTGGCAAAATACGGGGTTAAATCCAAAGTTGAACTGTTTGTAATAATTAGCCGCCGCTATTTTTTCGTTCCATAGTTTTTTTGTAAGTTTATTCCACGAAAAAAATATCGGCTACGATTGGAATTCCTTGAACTTTCAGTTCTTCGAAATCCCGCACTTCGCCAATACTTTTTCCGTTAGCAGACATTGTAAACAGTCAATCCCAAAGAAAATAATGTATTTAACAACAATTCAATTTGAAAATTACGGACCACTTGAAAAACTATATTTAAATCCTGAATTTAACTTAAACGGAAGTCCAAAGCCTTTGGTAGTTATTGGAAAGAATGGATCAGGTAAAACATTATTTTTAAGCAATATTTTAGATGGCTTAATCGAATTAAAGAGAAAAAAATACTCTAGTCTTTTAGAAGTCGAAGAGAATCAATATCTAAAATTAGGCAAAAAGAACTACATTTCTACCAGTAAAAATTACTCTTATGTTGAACTAGAGTTTTCTCAAAATTCTGAAAAAGCCACATTTATTGATTTAATGACGAATTTAGAGTATTCTCAATTCATTAATCAATTTTCAAATCTTAATTTGAAAGGTAGCAAAAATGAACGTTTTCAAAAAAATGGGTTTTACAAAGATTTTATCAGTACCTCAGAAACTTTTTTAAACACTTTTGAAACTGAAATAATTTCTTATTTTCCACACAGTAGATATGATCATCCTGCTTGGTTAAATAAAAAAACAAAACTTGGATTTTCAATGAAAGAAAATTTCATTGAGGTTTCAACAAAAAACATAATTAAAAATGATGTAATAAATGATATTGAAGTGTGGATTCTAGATTGTCTCTTAGACAGGGAAATTTATGAACAACAAAAAATTAGTTTGCCCAATATACCATTACCATTATTTGGAGGCTATAATGGTAAAAACAACGACATAATAAATCTAATTAATGAAATTTTAAAAATAATTTATAAAAGTAAATTTCCAAATATTGAATATGCTAGAATTGGCATTGGTGCGAAAAATAGACGCAGCATATCAATTCACATTAAGGAAAATGGCGTCGAGAAAGTTGTAGCACCATCTTTTTCACATATATCCTCAGGAGAGTCAATGCTTCTATCCTTATTTACCACTCTTTTGAAAGAATATGATTCATTGGGACAATCTGTAAGAAACTTGAATGATGTAAAAGGAATCGTTATAATTGATGAAATTGATTTGCATCTCCACATTGAATTTCAAAAAAGTATACTTCCTGAATTATTAAAAAGATTTTCTAATGTCCAATTTATTCTATCAAGTCATTCCCCTTTTTTCTTGCACGGTATGCAAGAAACTTTTGACTTAAATTGGAATTTATTTAATCTTCCATTTGGAGATAAGATTGATATTAATGATTTTTCTGAAATGAAAATTGCGTATGAGATTTTTGTGGATGGTTTTAACAATATTCAAAACACATTAAGAAATGTAAATGAAAAATTAAAGCATCTCTCTAAACCTTTAGTAATAACAGAAGGAAAAACGGATTGGAAACATATTAAATCGGCTTTGTCCAAATTTAAAAATTCAAATGAGTATCAAAACCTCGATTTTGACTTCCTAGAATACGAGAATGAACTTGAAATGGGTGATAGTCAATTAAAATCTCTTTGTGAACAAGCATCTAAATTAAGAAATAACAGAAAAATAATTTGCATTTTCGACAGAGATGATAAAAAAATCATTGATACTATGTCAGGACAAGAATCTATCGGCTATAAAGATTGGGGAAATTCAGTTTACTCATTTTGTATCCCTAAACCAAATGGAAGAGAAAACTATAATAATATATCAATTGAATTTTATTACACAGACAATGAAATAAAGACAGTTTGTCCTATAAATAATACTACTTTATTATTTACAAATGAAATTGAAGAACACATTATTAAAAGTAAGACAAATAAAGGAAAGGTCACTTCAATAGTTAAAGTATTAGAAAATCCAAAACTTGAAGAAGAAAATGACAAAAAAATCTATTGCGAGGACGTGAGTGAAATAAAAAACAATAATGGTGATTTAATTGCCCATTCCAAAACTGTTTTCGCTGACAAAATATATAATAACGAGGAAGGATTTACTAGTTTTGATATGACAAACTTTAAGATAATTATAGACAAAATTGAACACATTTTAAATATGTGATAAACAACGTCTGCTAACATTGTATTGGCAAAATGCGGGGTTTAAACCAAAGTTGAACTTTTTGTAATATTTAGCCGCAACTGCTTTTCATATTGTTTTTTTTATTAATTTAGACAATCTGAAAAAGCATTTGCTTCGTTTGGTTGAAGTTGAACTTTTCGTTCATTTTTGCCCGCACTTCGCCAATACTTTTTCCGTTACCTGCTATACTACACAACCATTCGTTATGACAGAAAAATTAGAAAATATAGACTTTATTGTTCAGACAAGACAACAAGCGAAATTAAGCCAGACGATTACAGACCGCTACCGAAATTTGCCCAAAGACTATCTGACTTTTCTGACAGACCTTGAATATTGTGTAACAAAGGACGAAAAATCTTGGTTTAATACGATTGGCGACTTTAACGGAACAACTGACAATGGATTTCGATGGAACGAGTTTGAATTAATGATTTTAGAAGATTATGAAGACGAAACAGACGAAGATGCTAAAATCGTAATTGAATTTTGGAACAATCACATTCCGTTTTTAATGTCCTGTAAAAACTATTATTGCTACTTTGCAATTTGTTTACATACTGACAACTATGGACAAATCGTTTATGGAAATGAGCCTGAATTTGAAGAAACAGAAACTGTTGCGACAGACTTTTTAGAATTTATGACTAAGCTGACAACTAAAACACTATACAAAAAATATTTAGAACAAATTGTATGACAAAGTACAGCAGGTAACAAGCAGTTTGGCAAAAGAGCGGAGTAAGTGCAAAAAATGCCTTTGATGTATTTAACTATTTAAAAAACGTTGCCGATACCGTTGGAATAATAGGGAACGAACCCTTAAACACCCTTGCAAAAAGTTATGAGGGTATAACTAAAATACCAACGGAATGTGTGCTATCGGATTTTTTTAACGATCCTTATCTAAAAATTAGCGGTGGGGTATCATGCAACAATTTTTTACAACTACTTTTTAGCTACCGATTCAACAAATTCCGATGTAACCGCTCCTGCAAATTCATCTTCTTTTTCTGCTGCAATCGAAAATTCAAAAACAGGTTTGCCGCCCACTCCTTCGTAATTGGTTATCTGGGTGGCATCGAACTTTTCTGCCGTGTTCAATACGGCATCAATCCCCTTTTCATTGTTTAGTGTAACCACTACCTTTGACAACTCTTCATTCATACAATAATTTTTTATTGAGTATATTAAATTTACAAATTTATAGACCGTATTACAAAATATAACATCTAATTTTACTGTAAAGATGCTTTGTAAAATACACAACCGAGCGAAAGGAAACCGATAATTTTAAAATAAGCCCAAAACGAACGGGAGTAAAACTTACACTTGAACCAAAAGAGATATTACGTAAAACGATTTTGGCAGATAGCTCATTGGCTCAACTGAACGGAGTGAAGAATGTACCAAACCCGACTTTGTTTTTAGACACCATTTATTTACAAGAAGTAACTGATTAAGACTGCACACCGTACTTACTTTATACAGTTCGCTACGCTCGGGTGGCAAAATGGCGGGTTAAGTGATAAATTGAACGTTTCTGCATATTTTGTCGCAAAAGCCTTTTATATTTCCTTTTTTCATAATTTAGCAAATAGAAATTGGCTTTTGTTACGTGTCGTCCAAATCGAAACTTTCGTCTTCGGTTTCCCGCCACTTCGCAAAGCCGCCCGGACGTTAGCGGTCATTGTAAACCGACAACACTCAAGCCGACACATATCAACAATGGAATTACCCAAAGACAAAAAAATTCTACTAGAAAATATCACAAACGATCTCAAACAAATTGACGGCGTTAAAGCCATTGTTCTTGGGGGTTCTTATGCAACAGGCAGGGCAACCGCAAATTCTGATCTTGATATTGGCATTTACTATTCGGAAGATAACCCCTTTAGCCTTGACAAAATAAAATCAATTGCAGAAAAATATTCAGACAACGAAGTGCCAACCGTTACAGATTTTTACGAATGGGGTCCTTGGATAAATGGTGGAGCTTGGATTAGGACTGTAAATGGCAAGGTGGACTTTCTTTATAAAAACATTGAACAAATTGTTAAGACAACCGAAAATGCAAAAAATGGAATTTTGGAAAACCATTTCGAACAACAACCTCCCTATGGATTTTCATCACTCATCTTCTTGGCAGAAACTTTTTATAATAAACCTTTGCACGACCCCGAAGACATTATATATAACCTAAAAAAAAACATTGAACAATATCCTCAAAAACTAAAACAATCTGTTGTTCAACAATCTTTATGGTCGGCAGAATTTACGATTTGGCAAGCAAGGGATTTTGCATCAAAAGTAGACATTTATTGTACTGTAGGCTGTTTTACAAGAGCAATAAAAAACTTAGTAACAGCCCTTTTTGCAATCAACGAACTTTATCCAATTGGCGACAAAAATGCTATTTCTATTCTTGAACAATCAAAAATAAAACCCGAAGATTTTTCAGAAAGAACAAACAATATTTTATGTACCGACAAACAAACCCTATCAAAAAATGTGGAACTTTTGAAATCTCTTTTTAACGAGATAGTTCAGCTTTCGGAAGGAATGTACAAACCAATTTATGATTTATAAAACTGAAAAGAAAAACAACGAACCACTAACAAGGCATTGCCAAAATCGGGGCTAAAGTGCTAAATTCAAAGTTGTTGCTTCTATCACCGCCAAAAACGAATATAATTCGTTTTGGCTCGCCTCGGTGCAAAATCGAACTTTCAGCTTCGATTTTCCCGCCTTCGGCAATACCCCAAACGTTAGCTGTAACTGTAAAAAAACTCCTACAAAAACAAACGAACTTTTCAGCAATAAATATTTGAACTTATGACCAACAAAAATTAATTGTAATTAGGTCAATTTTGCTTTATAACATTTAAATAAAATAAAATGAGCAAAACGATTTTAATTACAGGAGCTGCGAGCGGTTTTGGAAAAATCGCTGCATTTGATTTAGCAGAAAAAGGTCACAAAGTAATTGCAACAGCGGAAGTTTATCCTCAAGTAAGCGATTTGATTCGTGAAGCGCAAGAAAAAGGAATCGAATTAATTGCCGACAAGCTGGACGTAACCGATGCTCGTGATATTGAGTACATTGTTAATAAATACGACATCGACATACTTATCAGCAATGCGGGAATTATGGAAGGTGGACCGATTGCAGAACAGCCATTAGATTTAATCCGTTATATGTTTGACGTGAACGTTTTCGGAGGGTTACAATTATCGCAAGGATTTATCAAAAAATGGATAGAGCAGAAAAAAGCAGCCAAAATTGTGTTTACGACTTCAATGGGAGGACTTTGGACAGTGCCTTATGTGGCAGCATATTGCTCTTCTAAACACGCTATGGAAGCCATTGCCGAAGGTTTAAAAACGGAATTGGCACCATTCAACATCAAAATTGCGACCTGCAATCCGGGTGTTTTCGGAACAGGATTCAACGACCGTGGTGTGGATTCTATTTTCCGTTGGTACAATCCAGAGAAAAATTTTACACCGGCTTCCGCTTTTGATGGAGCTTCTGAATCTCTCAAAGACCAGTTAGACCCGCAATCTATGGCAGAGACGATTGTAAATGTGGCGCTGGACGACAATTCCAATTTCAGAAATGTACATCCGAAAGAAACCGAAGACTTCATAAAACAATTGCAAGCCGAAGCCTGGACAGCAAAAAGCTAAATTATTGATATGGAAGCACAGTCAATCCGCTGTGCTTTCTTTTAATTACATAAAAAAAGAAAGTATGAGTATTACCTATAATGTAGCATCAAACATATTGAATGCTTCGATACAAAAAGCAAAAGAACTGAATATTCCCGTGAGCATTGTAGTTGTAGATTCGGGAGGGAATTTGATGGCAATGGCACGATTGGACAGTGTTTATGGAGTCATTGAATTCGCAGAAAAGAAAGCCAAAACAGCCGTAATGTTTGGTGTAGACAACGATATTATGGGAACTATTGTTGAAGGAGCAAATATTCACGGTTATGGAATGCTCCATTCTAACAACGGACTTTTTACCGTTGCAGGAGGCGTTGTTATTAAAGATAAAGAAGGAAATATAATCGGAGCAGTGGGTTGTTCAGGAGGAACACCAGAACAGGATAAAGAAATTGCCCAAGTGGGAGCAAAAATGTTTTCATAATTTTTAAGAACTTTGCAAAGTGGAAGGAACCAATGAAATTATATTTGACAAATTAGTATATTCTTGTGCATTTGAAAAACACAGAGGATACGAAGAGTTTTTTCCTGAACATTTTTTGGGATTTCAATTGTCGGGAGAAACCCACGCTTTCTTTGCAGATGGCGATACGGTAATCAAGGAAAATTCAGTTTTGTTGGTCAAAAAGAACCAATTAATCAGAACCATAAAGTATCCTTCCAAATCCGGAAAGTATCAATTTCTCTCTATCACATTGGACCATGAAACACTTCGTCAATATGCAATTGAAAACAAAATCGTTATAGAAAAAAAACAGGAAACCAAACATCAATTGTTTTTTGAGGCAGATGATTTTTTAAGCACCTATTTTCTATCACTCCGTCCGTATATCAATAAAACAAAGAAAGCAACACCAAAATTGGCTAATTTAAAAATCAGGGAAGCGATTGAACTCATACTTCAGAGCAACCCTGATTTGAAATATGTTTTATTCGATTTTTCTGAACCTTACAAAATAGATTTGGAAGAATTTATGAACCAAAATTATATGTTCAATGTTTCTGTGGAAGCATTTGCAAAACTCACAGGAAGAAGTGTTTCCAGCTTTAAACGTGATTTTGCAAAAACATTCAACAACACTCCAAAAAAATGGTTACTAGAAAGGCGCTTGGACGAAGCGATGTACAGAATCAAACAAAAAAAGGAAAAACCTTCGGATTTCTATCTCGATTTGGGATTTGAAAACTTATCACATTTTTACACTTCCTTCAAACAAAAATTTGGATTAACTACTACCGAAATATAATTGCTTATGGACTTTTTACAACAATTGCAACACTTCACAAAAGGCGAATTGCTACAGGGAAAATGGATGATTGGAATAGCTATTGTTGTTCTTTTACCACTTGTATTTTTCCTTTTCAAAAGCAATTTATCCTTGCAAAAGGGAATGGCAATTCCTGTTGGCCTACTTATTGCAATCAGTATTGGCTACGGTAGTTATGTATTGTATTCCAAACCGAAACATCTTACAGAAACTGAAAAAGAAATCCAATTAAATCCCAAAGAAAAATTAGATTCCGAATTACAAAAAGTTAAAACAGATGATAAAAGTTATACAACTTTAAAATACGTTTGGGGGTTTTGTGCAATTGTTTCTATTGTACTTTATTTTGTAATCGGAAAAGATTTTTACAAAGGTTTGTCACTTGGTTTTGCAATTCTTTTTTTAAGTTTTTTAATAATCGATTCACTCTTTCATCAAAGACTAAACTCCTATCTTGAAGAACTGAATAAATTGACGATTTAGAACAGCTACAGCTAACATCGGTTTTGCAAAAGAGCGGGTTAAGTGATAAATTGAACATTTCTGCGTTCCCTATTGTAAAAACCATGTAGTTTTTACTTTTCTTTTTATAAATTAGCATAACAAAAGTAATTTTGTTTCGGTTGTGCAAATTAGTACTTTTGTCTTTCAAAACCACTGCAGCTGCCTAACCGTTATATGACATTTTAAAACAACAACACTATATAAAAAAATGAAGTTGGATTTTTATAAACCTAAAAATAAAATACTACAAAAATACATTGAAGGGTATTATTTTATTAGAGAAGATAAAAGTTCGGCACCTTTAAAATACTTCACATTCCCTAACAACTTTTGTGTTCTTTCGGTCAATCAAAATGCAAAAGTTGCACTTAAAGAAAATTCATATTTTGTATCAAGTGCTAAAACAGATGAAATTTTAGCCGACATTGTTGTCAGGTATACCGAACCCATTGAAGTAGTTTACCAAAATGTGGTGGATGAGGTCACCATTTATTTCAAACCACCCGGCATCACCCATTTTATTGATAACCCGGGGATTTTCAGACAAGCTACACATACCCATTTTATTCCATTTGCTGATTTTGAAGACCAGATGCGGTTGATTTTTAACGAACCAGACAGGGAACGCCAAATGGAATTATTGGAAAATTACTGGCTGTCAAAATTTAAACCAAAAAATTTGACTATGATGGAACACATCCTGGCTGATGTGGAAGCCGATTTAAAAATGGAAGCCATCGCTCTGAAACACAACATCTCCAGAAAGCACATCAATACCCTGTTTTTAAAGCATATTGGTAAACCGCCATCGGAATACCGTAAAATATATCGTTTTCGGAACTCACTTTTGGAATATAAAAAAAGTAGAAACCTTACAAAACTTTCTCACGAAAACCTTTTTTATGACCAATCTCATTTCATCAAAGATTTTAAGGCGTTAACCAACGTAAACCCCAGTAGGTTCTTTAAAACCGTAGATACGGAAAAAGAAATTTTCTGGCTTTTTGCGTAGTCTGGTTACATTTTTACAATTCTAAAAGGAAAAACCTATTTAATTTCGTACTCTAATTCTATAGATAGCTGATGAAAAATGTATTGTTTATCCTTGTTGTATTTTTGGGAAATACCGTGTTTGCACAAAATAATTGCAATTGTGGAGTAGCTCTAGAAAAGCTAATTACCACGATAGAACTTGATTATCCGGGATTTAAAGAAAAAACAGCATACAATACCGAACTATACAACAATCACAAAACCGCGGTTATTGCACGGTCTAAAACCACCCGTAATCAAGATTGTATAAAGATACTAACCGACTATACCTCTTTTTTCAAAGACGAGCATATATACATTGACGAAAAAGCTGAAAGCAAACAGGAAGCTCCTGGTACAGATGACCAACAACAAGACAAACCTGAGATTGAAGCAAGGATGTTGGTTTCAAAGATATTCTATATTAGAATTTCCAGTTTTAAATACGAAAACATTGACCCGGTAAAGAATCTCATAGCAAAAAATAAAAAAAATATTGAAGAATCAAAGGCATTGATTATTGACGTTCGGGACAATTTTGGTGGTACCGATGACGTGTACCAACCTTTACTGCCTTATATTTTAACGAACCCCTTGCGGATTATGAATGTTGAATTCCTATCGACTCCAACGTTAATAAACGGCTTGCGGGATTATGCCTTGCAAAACATACCTAAAGACTCATTGAAAGCCATACAGCAAATCGAAGATGATTTAAAAGAATACAAAGAAAACTTAGGAAATTTTGTTTTGTATGACGGAAAAAAAGTAACGGTGGACAACATTAAACTTAAACCCAAGAGTCCCAAACAAATTATAATTTTAGCCAATAATAATGTAGCCAGTGCAGGAGAAAATTTTCTATTTTCGGCACGTCAGAGCAAAAAAGTAAAGATATTGGGAACCCCGTCGATGGGTGTTTTAGATTATGGTTCCATTAGGGAATTCAATCTGGAATGCGACAATTACACACTCTATCTGCCTACTTATCGTTCGGCGAGGCTTCCACAGTATCCTATTGACAATACCGGCATTCAACCGGATGTGTATTTAGATGATACCGTTGACGACTGGCTGGACTTTGCCATTAAATATATCAATGAATAACTAATTTTAAACCCTCATAAAAAAATGAAAATAAATCACCTGTTCATTTTGTTTATCAGTTTTGTGGTAAGTACTCCGCTATTTGCCCAACACAAATTAGACGCTTATTTTGAACATCTTGCAGCCAACCGAAAATTTATGGGAAGTGTTGCTATCTCTTATAACGATAGTATTATTTATGCAAAATCTGTCGGCTTTGCCAATGTTGATACGAATAAAGAAATGAATAACGACACTAAAATCAGAATTGCCTCAAATACTAAAACTTATACGGCCGTTTTGGTTCTAAAAGCGGTTGAAGAAGGCAAATTAAAATTTAGTGATGCGTTATCTTCTTATTATCCACAGGTAAAAAATGCCGAAAAGATCACCATAGAACAGTTACTGAAACACCGCACCGGAATTTTTAATTTCACCGAAATTCCCGAAGAAAACGAATGGGAACAAACCTTTCATACGGAAGAAGAATTCATAGGCTTCTTTGTGAATGAAAAAAGCAATTTTGAACCCGGTACCGAGTTCGAATACAGCAATACCAACTATGCGTTGCTGGGTTTTATCCTTCAAAAAATTTACGGAAAACCATTTGCAGAAATTCTGGATGAAAAAATTTGCCGTCCGCTTCATTTGAAAAACACCTATTTCTCTACGGAAACAGATGAAACGAAGAATGAAGCCTTGTCGTACAATATTCAAAATAAATACATTCAAAATGCCAAAGTCAACTTTTCCAACCATCCTGCCAGCGGAGGAATGGTTTCTACTGCTATTGAATTAAATATTTTTTTATCGGCTCTCTTTAATGGAAAATTGATTTCCGAAAATAGCTTGGAACTGATGCTACCCAAAAATAAAGGCGAATACGGATTGGGAATAGAAAAACTTCCTTTTAGCAGTCCCGAAGGCTACACACATGGAGGAAGGATTGAGAACTACTTTTCTGACTATTGGTATTTCCCTAAAGAAAAATTGGGTATTGTAACTTTATCTAATGCCATTAATATCTATTCGGAATATATTCAAACAACGATGGTGGAATTTGTTTATGGAAAGGCACCGGAATTGCCTAATTTTAAACAAACAAAAGACCTTTCAGAGAAAGAATTTGAAGCAATTGCCGGCACTTATGTAGATAAAGAACATGGTTATACTGTCACGATTTCATCAGATGGTCAAAATGCGATATTTCAAAATTCAGCATCCGGACAAATGTATTTCCCGATTGCCTATAAAGGAAACAATAAGTTTGAGTACGAGGAAATCAAATTAGAATTTTCCCCTGCTACAAAAGAAATGAAATTGGAACAAGGAGAAATTAAAGAACATTACACAAAACTTCCTGAATAAGGCACAAACAGAATAATAAATGAAACCCCAAACTAAAAAAATAATACTTCTTGTTGTTGCAAGTTTTGCGGCTTATTATGTTCTCTTTTCAAATTTTAAGCCGATAAAACTTTGGTTCGACACAATAACCCAACAAGGTTTGGTGAGTTATGTACTGACTTATTTTATAGTTGGCATTCCCATTTTCTTAGGAACCTATTTCATCGACAAAAGAACTTCTGTTACTAAAAGCCTTGGGCTTTCGGCAAACATTTTGACTGCCGTTTGGATAAGCATTCTGTTTACATTGCCTATGTTTTTGGGAGGCTTATCTTTTTTCAAATTCAGCCGGCAAATCGATATTGAGAATTTAATTGCCGGGACGCTGATCGCTGGATTTATGGAAGAACTTTATTTCAGAGGATTTTTATTCGGACAATTGTTTAAGAAAACGAAGTTAGGATTTATTCCTTCCATATTTTTCGGTGCACTGATTTTTGCTTCTGGACATTTACATCAAAGTCAAAATATAAGCGAATTATTCGGAATCTTCGCGGTCACTTTCTTTGGAGCTGTCTTTTTCGCCTGGATGTATGTGGAATGGAATTACAATTTATGGGTTCCCATTTTCACACATACTTTGATGAACCTTTCATGGAATTTATTTGAAGTGGATCATTCCGCACTAGGCGATGTAAAAGCAAACATTTTTAGAGGCTTGACGATTTTAACCGCCATACTATTTACAATTGTGTATAAGAAAATCAGAAACGAAAAACTAACGGTGAACAGGCAGACCATACTGAGTAAGAAAAACGGTATATAATAAGGATTTTGCAAAAATAGTTGGACTTTTCAAGAAACCAACTTTGGACTTTTCAGAAAAGTTGAATGACTTTTTTGTGCTGAACTTTGCAGCATAAAATAAATTTTACAATGGCTTTACTGGAAGACTTGAAATGGCGTTACGCCACAAAAAGAATGAACGGACAAACCGTTCCGAAAGAAACATTAGATTACATCTTAGAAGCGGCAAGATACGCACCATCCTCATCGGGATTGCAACCTTACAAGATTTTTGTCATCAAAAACAGCAAAACGCTTGGACAACTAAAGAAATTTGTTTTCAATAATCATCCTTTCAATCAAAATCAGATAAAAGACTGTTCTCACTTATTGGTGTGGGCAGCGTGGGATAATTATACAGATGAAAAAGTGAGCGGTGCTTTACAAAAAACGGCTACAGAACGAAACTTTTCAACGGACTCTTCTGAAGCATATAAACAAAGGCTTTTATCGCTGTACGATTCTTTAGGTAAAGAATGGCAGGAAAATCACTGTGCCAAACAGGCTCATATTTCGTTTGGTTTGGCGATTGCCGCAGCAGCAGAACAAAAAGTGGATGCCACGCCAATGGAGGGTTTTGACAATGCCAAGATGGATGAGTTTTTGGGAATCGATAAATCAGGATTGAAAAGTGTAGTCCTATTACCGATCGGGTATAGAGACGAAGCAGAAGACTGGTTAGTCAAACTAAAAAAATGGAGAACACCGAAAGAAGAATTTATCACAGAAATCATATAAACAATGGAAACTAAAAAATTAGGAAAAAATGGACCGGAAGTGTCTGCTATATCTATTGGAACAAGTTGGGGCATCAATAATCTAGCAGAATGGGATCAATCTAAAAAAGAACTCACGAATACATTACATCAGGCGATAGATGCGGGAGTTAGTTTAATCAATACAGCCGATTTCTACGGTTGCGGAATAAGCGAATTGACGATTGGCGAAGTAATCAAAGAAAGAAGAAAAGATGTATTCATCAGTGTCAAAACAGGTGCTCTCATTAACCCCAATGGACATTTTGCCGGATTGGACAGTAGTCCGAAAGCGATAAAAAATTACTGCGCTTATTCGTTGAAACGCTTGGGTGTTGACGAAATTGACCTGTATCAACCTTGTAGGATCGACCCTAATGTTCCGATTGAAGAAACAGCCGGTGCAATTAAAGATTTAATTGATGAAGGGAAAGTCAGGTATTTAGGTTTATCAGAAGCAAATGCAGAACAATTGCAACGGGCAAATAAAGTGCACCAGGTAGCTGCGTTGGAAATTGAATATTCTTTAGCTACACGTTTTATTGAAAAAGAAATTTTACCTACAGCAAGAGCATTGGGCACCGCTATCGTTCCTTATTCTGTTTTTTATTATGGTTTACTTACAGGTAAAATGCGTTTCCCTTTAGCGCCAAACGATTACAAAAATATGTTCCCCAGATTTCAGGGAGAAAATTTAGAACACAATCTCCAAAAAGTAGGTTGGTTGAAAGAATTTGCAGAAAAGAAAGGTGCAAATACCAGTCAGATAGCATTGGCGTGGTTATTAAACCAGGGAAATGATATTATCCCGATTGTGGGGATGACGAAACCTGAACGGATAGCTGATAATTTGACCGCATTGGAAATAACGTTTACAAAAGAAGAAATGGAACGTTTGAACGAAGTGTTTAAAGAAGGTACGATAAAAGGTGAACGATATCCGTCTGCATTTTTGTCTTGGGCGGCGTCATAATTTTTTAAATTTGGGGTTATTATGAGAGCAAAGCTAAAATCGTCTGATTGTGTAGGTTCAACAATTTCAGGAGAACATTTTATTTATGAACATACTTTCTTTTTTGTAAAGGTAGGAGTCACCCAATGCTATGACGGAAGTAAAACATACACTTTTAAATCAGGCGATTTCGGGCTTGTGCGTAAAAACCGCTTATCAAAATACAGTAAAGAAAAAGACAACAAAGCAGCAACAACATTCATCATTTTCGATGAGGTGTTTCTTAAAAAATTTCAGCAAAGATATACGCCGGAACTAACAGCATTTAAATCAAATGAAACATTCTTACGCATCGCTAAAAATGAATTGTTGTCGAATTTCATTCAGTCATTAACGCCATATTATAACTCAACAGGAAAGATTGATGAAATTTTTGCAGACCTAAAGCGAGAAGAATTGTTGCTTATTATACTGAAATTACAACCGGAGCTTTCGGGTGTATTTTTTGATTTTGGTATACCTGAAAAAATCAATCTGGAAGCGTTTATGAACAAAAATTTTATGTTCAATATAAATATCGAACGCTTTGCTTATCTGACGGGGCGCAGCCTGTCGGCTTTCAAACGAGATTTTCAAAGCATATTTAGCGAAACGCCCAATCGCTGGCTTGTAAAAAGACGATTGCAGGAAGCTTATTATTTAATTGAAAAGAAAAACAGAAGACCTTCTGATTTTTATTTGGAATTAGGATTTGAAACCTTATCTCATTTTTCGTATGCTTTCAAAAAACAATTCAAGATAACACCCTCAGAACTTGCAGAGCAGGACAAGAACAAAATGACAGGCAGGTGAAAAACTGAATATATAAAGAAGGGTAATGCTACTTATTGAACCTAATAATGTTTTAATCTTAAAAACACCTTCTGCTAACAAGGGGAACCGTTAAACACCATTGAAATTCTAGAAAAGAACATCAAATACCACCTTGTTTTACTTCGAAAGGATCAGCATCGTGCTTTTTTAAGCGAGGTTTATTTTTAGAAAGGCATTTTGCTAATTGTAGTTTTAAATTGAACATTTTCGACTTATTAACCCATAATTCGCCAATATTTTTTCCGTTGACTATAAGCATATCTGAAAATATTTCGTAAAAACAATTTGGATAAAATACCAAAACTTGGTATATTTGATTTTAGAAATTAAATTGAAAAATTATGGCTAAAAACACTTCGATTTTATTGGGCGATTATTTCGACAATTTTATCAATTCACAAATAAAAAATGGAAAATATTCTTCTGCAAGTGAAGTTGTAAGAGCAGCATTAAGAATGTTCGAACACGAAGAAACTAAAAAAGCTGAATTAATAAAAGAACTAAAAAAAGGCGAAAAATCAGGATTCTCAACGGATTTTAATCGAGAATCTTTCAAACAAAAATTACATCAAAAATATTCTGCTCAATAATGAATTACAAATTAAGTAAACAAGCAGAAATTGATTTAGAGAATATTTGGCTTTATACTTTCGAAGAATGGTCGCTTGAACAAGCTGATTATTATTATGACTTAATATTGGACGAAATTGAATATATCTCAACAAATCCAAAATCTGGAAAAGATTATAACGATATAAGAAAAGAATATTTTCGATCTCGAGTAAAATCGCATTTTATTTTTTATAAAATAAATCTGAAAGAGGAGAAAGTAGAAATTATCAGAATTCTTCACCAACAAATGGATATTGAAAACAGGTTGAATGATTAATTCTGGCTACACATAACATGTAAATTATCTCTTTGCAAACATAGGAGCAGTTTGGCAAAAGAACGAAGTAAGAGATAAGTTGAACTTTGGACTTCCTATTTCGCAAAAATCGCTTGGTTTTCTCTTTTCTTTTTATAGTTTAGCATCAACGCAAACGGTTTTGCTTCGGTCGGTGCAAATTGGAAGTTTCGTCCTCCAAAACCGCTCCTTCGCCAAGCTGCCGGACGTTGCAATACGACATTTACAACAATCAAAATGACAATGGTATGAACAACAATATGATTTTATTATATTTCGTTTGATAATTATTTGGTCAGTCTGCCTTAATAGTTCTTCCTCTTTCCGTCAGATAATTTAGTTAAAATCTGGTTTGTTTATTTTATACTATGACGATCTAATTAGTTCCGAATTGGGTATTGGAATAAAAAATACAAATTTAACTTTGTATTTCAAAGTACTTTTTGTAATTTTATTGTGCTAATTTTAATTTATATAAATCATGAAAAATAAAATAAGAAAAATTATTGGTTTTGTATTCGGTATGCTTGTAGCATTTCTTGCAATAGTTGTTTTATCGCATTTTCATCCTGACGAAGATTTTGCAGGAATAACGATTTTTGCATTGTTAATCTCAGGTCTGTTTTTTTCGATTGTTGGCTCACTACTTCAAAACTACTTTGTCAACAAGAAAATTCAGAATTAATGAAAAATTTAAAGTCATCTACCTATTTTTTAATCCCTTTCTTGCTTTTGGGGCTAAACAGTTCTTGCTCGATTGCGTTGCGGCACATTCACAAGTATTGAAGACTCTAGAGTCCAGCTTCACTGAATTCACATTCGTTTGTCCGCTTTTTATTGGATACGGAGAGAATAAATTCGTAGGAACCGCAGTCGGGATTTCGAATGAATAGCGGTAAGATTTTATTTCCTTCTTCAAAAGAATTGATAAAACTTCGTTTTCGCATTCGCTCAGGATATGCCCATTAATAAATTCGAAATCTAATCAAGTGGTTAGTTGCAGTCAACATACATCGGATAGGTTACGTTTAAAATGAATTTTCTCTCCGATTTATCCACCACTTCGTCAACGCTTTCTTCGTCGTTACCAACATTGTCTTATCCCCAATAATCGTCTGTTTCGTTGAAATACAGCTCGAGTAATTCTTCAAATCTGGTGAGTAATTCATGATTACTACGCTCTCTCGTAATGAATTGCCTTTTGTAGTAGCGATCTGCATAATTCAGTAATACTTCGATTTGGGAGATGATGAACCCCTGGAGCTAATAAACACTTCATGGTGAAAATTTTGCACCAAGCTCCATTATATCCACTCACCACTCATGTTTATAATAACCCTTGTTTTTCAAACATTTGCGTAAATGACCTTTTCAGCAAAGTAAATTCGGACGTTTAAACAAAGTCGTCCGAGAAGAAGCATTTTACTTTTGTTCTAACAATAACAATTAAAATTAAAAAAATGGAACAAAGTAATTACAACGGAGCATTACAAAAACCGATAGGTTCTGGCTTCAATGCAAAATCAACCTCAACAGAAGTAATCAAAGGTATCAATCTTACAGGAAAAATCGCCATTGTAACAGGCGGTAATACAGGCATTGGCTTGGAAACGGTAAAAACGCTTGCCAACGCAGGGGCAATCGTAATTGTCCCTGCACGGAACATTGAAAAAGCAAAGAAAAATCTGCAAGGAATTGACAATGTAGAAATCGAAGAAATGGACTTAATGAATCCGGCTTCGATTGACGCTTTTACTGAAAAATTTCTGGCATCGGGCAGACCGTTACACTTGCTTATCAACAATGCGGGCATTATGTGGGTTCCGCTACGCAGAGACCATCGCGGTATTGAATCTCAATTAGCCACCAATTACCTGGCGCAATTTCAATTGACGGCAAGGCTTTGGACTGCACTTAAAAAAGCCAATGGTGCAAGAGTTGTGAATGTATCTTCCCATGGGCATCAGTTTGCACCTTTCAACTTTGACGACCCGAATTTTGAAAATCGGGAATACGAAACTTTGCAAGGTTACGGGCAATCAAAAACCGCTGTCAACCTGTTTTCACTTGAATTGGATAATAGAGCCAAACCATTTGGCGTAAGAGCATACTCTGTACATCCGGGATCTATTGCCGGAACAGAATTAGGAAGAGAGGCACCCTTAGAATTATTTATAAAAATGGGCTTCTGTGACGAACAGGGAAATATGTTACCCGAAGTGACCGCTTCGCTCAAAACCATTCCGCAAGGTGCAGCCACGACGGTTTTTGCGGCTACAAGTCCATTACTCAATACCATTGGCGGTGTGTATTGTGAAGATGCAGACATTGCCGAATTAGCTCTTGAAGAAGTAAATCACGGCGGCGTAAAACCTTATTCGTTAGACGAAACAGATGCAAAACGTTTGTGGGAGCTAAGCGAAGAACTGAACGGTCTAAAATTTCAAATCATTTAATAAGAATAAAGTATTCGGCAGTGGTGTAAAAGCCACTACCAAAATAATTTAAACAGTTATTCATAGTAAACGGTTAAATTCAAAAAACGAATGTTGTAAATTCGTAACAGACTTATTCTATAAAAAATGGAACACATCTCAAAATACATGATACCGGAAATAAAACTGTCCTGTTACGAGGACAAGTTTTCAAGAACGGAAATCGTGTTTGACCAACATATGCTCATCTGGTTCATTTCAGGCGAAACCAAAATCGTGCAGTCTGAGGCAACACACATTTTCAGGACAGGTGATATTTTTCTTATTCCGAGAAATAAACCGGCAACCGTTATTAATTACCCAAAGGACGGTTTGCCTCATAAAACAGTGGTAATGCTCTTAACCGAAAAAATCCTACGAGATTTTTACAGTAATATAGTGGTGAAAACAACGGTTAATCCTGTTTCGAAAATTCATAGTTTCAGCAATCACCCTTTGCTTGAAAGTTGCCTTGCTTCCTTAATTCCCTACTTTGATATGAAAGAACCTTTTCCCGAGAATCTGGCATTGTTGAAAATCACCGAAGCAATAAGTATTCTAAGAGCGATTGATGTCGAGATTGATAGTGTACTGGCCAATTTTGACGACCCGCATAAAGTGAATTTAATCAGCTTTATGGAAAAGAACTACATGTTCAATATGCCATTGGAAAAATTCAGTTACCTGACAGGAAGAAGCCTTACAACGTTCAAGCGCGACTTTATGAAAGCGTTTAATAGTACTCCGCAAAGGTGGCTGACTCAAAAACGATTGGAATTAGCACACTATCAACTTGCTGAACAAAAGAGTAAACCCATTGAGGTTTGTTACGAAGTCGGCTTTGAAAATTTGTCGCATTTTTCGTTTGCGTTTAAAAAGCAGTTTGGCTATGCCCCGACAGCATTGTTAAGACAATAAAATTGTTAATCTTAAAAAAACAAATTATCCTGAAATATACGATCAATTTAAAAACATCCGATGAATGCTATACTTCTGGGGGACTTGAATATAGGAAGGTATGATAATTTATTTATATTTGAATTCTGCATCTGCCCGTCGGTGTGGAACAAGCAAATCGGTTTGGCTAAATACAAGGCTAAGTGATTAATTCAACTTTAGGAATTCTATTTACTTGAATGCATTTCCCATCGATGACAACAAAAAAATATTGAAACATGGACAAAACAAATATTAACAAAGAAGATATTCTTGAAGCGGAAAGAAAACTTTTTTCAGCCCAACTAATAAGTAATGTGGAAATTATTGATGAGCTGTTGCACGATGATTTAATTGCAATTGGGCCGACAGGACAAATTCTATCCAAGGAAATGGATTTGAACTCTCATAAAGCAAAAACAATGATTATCGAAGATGCTTCAACCGAAATTGATGAGATTCAAATCTCAGGAGATACAGCAATTTCCATTGTAACTATGACAGCAAAAGGAAAAATGATGGAAACACCATTGGAAGGAAAATTTCGCTATTTTAGAGTTTGGAAACGATTGGACGGCAAATTAAAGGTGATAGGTGCAAGTTTTATGCAACTTCCATAAAATTTTTCCGATCAAAATTTAATTTTTGTCAAAATGAGAGGAAAAAAGCTATGTTGATTCCATTAATTTTTGCCGCTGAATGAGTCCTATTTTCTACCTATTCAATTTGGCTTCGCCGAATTAAGATTTCTATCCAATTTCAAAACATCTAATTGCATTGAATTTCTTAAATTCGCAAACTAAATAAGATCTATGTCAGAAGATATTTTCAAGCGAATTATATCGCACGCAAAAGAGTACGGATTCATCTTTCAATCCAGTGAAATTTACGACGGACTTTCTGCCGTTTATGATTATGGACAAAACGGAGCCGAACTGAAAAACAACATCAAACAATATTGGTGGAAAGCCATGGTTCAGCTCAATGAAAATATCGTCGGGATTGATTCTGCCATTTTCATGCACCCTACGACCTGGAAAGCTTCCGGACATGTTGATGCGTTTAATGATCCTTTGATAGACAACAAAGATTCCAAAAAACGCTATCGTGCCGATGTTTTGATTGAGGATTATTGCGCAAAAATTGAAGCAAAAATTGACAAAGAAGTGGAAAAAGCGGCAAAACGTTTTGGAGACGCTTTTGATAAAGCACAATTTCTTGCTACCAACGCCAGAGTTGTGGAATACAAAGAAAAAATCGATGCTATTCTCAGCCGCATGGCGAAATCTCTGGAAACCGAAAATCTGGCCGATGTAAAAGCTTTGATCGAAGAATTGGAAATCGCTGATCCGCTTACTGGTTCCAAAAATTGGACAGAAGTTCGTCAGTTCAATCTGATGTTCGGAACGAAACTGGGAGCTACTGCCGATACTGCAATGGATTTATATCTGCGCCCTGAAACGGCTCAAGGTATTTTTGTCAATTTCCTGAATGTCCAAAAAACCGGACGAATGAAAATTCCGTTCGGAATAGCGCAAATCGGAAAAGCATTTAGAAATGAGATTGTTGCAAGACAATTCATCTTCCGTATGCGTGAGTTTGAACAAATGGAAATGCAGTTTTTTGTACAACCCGGCACCGAATTGGAATGGTACGAAAGATGGAAACAAACCCGTTTGAATTGGCACCAATCGCTTGGTTTGGGTGAGGAAAATTATCGTTTCCATGACCATGAAAAATTGGCGCATTATGCCAATGCTGCTTCCGATATTGAATTCAAATTCCCGTTTGGTTTCAAAGAATTGGAAGGAATTCATTCGAGAACCGATTTCGATTTGAGTTCACACGAAAAATATTCAAGCAAAAAATTACAATATTTCGACAACGAGTTAAACCAGCATTATGTTCCTTATGTAGTGGAAACTTCAGTTGGTTTGGATCGTTTATTCCTTGCCGTTTTCTCTAACTCACTGAAAGACGAAATGCTGGAAGACGGAAGCGAACGCACCGTTTTGAGCTTACCTCCTGCCCTGGCTCCGATTAAAGCAGCTATTTTGCCATTGGTCAAAAAAGACGGTTTGCCGGAGTTTGCGGAGAAAATTTTCAATGATTTGCGTTTGGATTTCAATGTGATGTACGAAGACAAAGATTCCATCGGGAAACGTTACCGCCGTATGGATGCCATCGGAACGCCTTTCTGTATCACAGTTGACCATGATTCGCTGAATGATAATTCGGTGACGCTACGTTATAGGGACACGATGAAACAGGAAAGAATCCCGGTTGAAAAACTATCGGAAATCATTGACAAAGAAGTGAATATGAAATATTTGCTGGCGAAGATTTGATATGATTATTTTGAAATCGAAGATTCGACGAAGTCAATTTTAAATTCTAAATTTTAAATGATATTAACTTTGAGAAAGTTCTGTTTTCACAGATAAACCTTTGTCAAAGTTTTTTATATAAACTCATTTTATGCCCAAAATCGAACTTGAAACTTTCATCAAATCTGAAATTGAAATTTGTTTTGATTTGGCGAGAAGCATTGATTTACATCTCATTTCGACATCGAAAACCCAAGAAAAAGCCATCGATGGCAAAACGTCAGGATTAATTGAACTCAACGAATTTGTGACTTGGGAAGCCATTCATTTGGGTGTAAAACAAAGATTAACCTCCAAAATCACCGCTTTTGAACGCCCATTTCATTTCAGAGACGAACAATTAAAAGGTATTTTCAAATCCATCAAACACGATCATTATTTCGAATTAATGGATGATAAAGTATTGATGAAAGATGATTTCAATTACGAAGCTCCAATGGGATTTTTAGGCAAAATGGTTGAGTCTTTATTTTTAACCAATTATTTGAGAAAATTTTTAGTGGGCCGAAACCAAATGATTAAAGAATATGCCGAGAGTGACCGATGGAAAGAAGTTTTGAAATAACAAGTAAAAATTCTGTCAAAGTTCTGATAAAAAGTCTAAAAAAAACCTCCAAGGTTAGATTCAATTTTATGATTAACCTTGGAGGTTTCCTTGTTTAATTCTATATAATTTCTAAAGAATTAATTCGTTATAAACTAAATTCAACTATGAAAATCCATCCTTTTTTACTTTTGATGTCTTTGGTTTTTATTTTCCAAAGCTGCGGAAACTCATTAAATAATTGGAGATATGTTGATCGTTGTTTAAAATGCAAAAAGATTAATTCTATGACAATTGAGCAACGAAATGAGAAATTTCAATTTAAAAACTCAGCTAAAATAGCTTATGCTTCATTTCCAAAAACAATAGATATGGATATTGAAAGATATTTTGAAAATCTGGAACAAAATCCCGGAACATTCAATATCAATGATTTCTACGAAGTTAAATTTTTGAATTCAAATCAAATTAACCAATTAAGTGATTTGGTATACAATATAGGTTTCAGAAAAAATATAAATGGAGGACGTTCTGCTAATTGTTATTTTCCACATAATGCAATTTTATTTCTCAACGAAGAAAATGCACTTTTAGGATATTTGGAAATTTGTTTTGATTGTCATAAATATCGGTCAAGCAGCGATCATTATACTTTAGGAGAAGAATGCAGCAGTAAAATAAAACTTTTAAGGAGTTTATTTGAAGAAGCTGGAATAACTTACATTAGTTCATTAAAATCTTTAAAATGAAAATCCGCCTTGAAACCCCGCGTCTAATCCTACGTGAAATCGAGTTAACGGACGTTGAAGATATGTTTGAAATGGATTCCGATCCGGAAGTTCATAAATACATCTTGCAAAGTCCTGTTCAGTCAAAAGACGAGATTCTGGAAGTAGTCAATATGCTCCGGAACCAATATGCTGAAAATGGTATTGCACGCTGGGCAGTCGTGGATAAAAACACCGGAGAAATGCTGGGTTGGTGCGGAATCAAATATTATATGGACGAACTAAACGGCCATCAGAATTTCTATGAGCACGGTTATCGGTTCAAACAGAAACATTGGGGCAAGGGCTATGCGACCGAATCAAGCAAAGTGGTTTTGGATTGGGCTTTTAAAAATTTAAATACAGAAACCATTTATGCGATTACCGATTTAGACAATGCTGCTTCTATCCATGTTTTGAACAAATTAGGATTTGAGCTCAAAGAAGTTTTTCCGTATGATGAAAATCTTGATTGTAATTGGTTTGAATTAAAAAAAGAAAATATCGTTTTATAGATTATCTTTTCAAAACTTCCCAAGCTCCCATAACATCACCATCCCGCAAAAGATCTTTGGCATGAAGATGTGCGATTTTGTCGTCTCTAAATTCTCCTTGTAACAAACTTTCTATGTTTCCCAACATAGCCAATTCATTTCCGGTAAAGTGATGACTCAAACGAATTTCGTTTGGCAAAGCATCCACTCCTATTCCTTTTGTAACCAGCGGCTTAGGTATTTCAAACAGCGAGTCACCGTTGGAATGCGTGTACCAGGATTCGCCCATCCGACCGACCAAATCTATTTTCCGAGTATCAATCTGGCCTCTTTCATTCAATACCGATTCGTCCACATGAATCATCACAACCTCACAAACCACCAAAGTTCCGGCTCCGCCACCATCACCCAGATAAATCAAATCTTTGACTTTACATTCAAAAGAAGCTTTTGACTCTTTCACACGCGGGGGTTTCACCTTCTGAGAAGGGACTTCTGTAAATCCTGCTTTATGAAATTCGTTCACGCCCCTTTCGTATTCGGTACTGGAAAGTGAACTTTGATGAACGATGTCGTATGAAACAGTATTAATTACACATTCTCGCACTTGTTCTATATTTTCCAACGTATGTTTCGTCGTCGTATCCCGTACTCTACGTGAAGGAGAAAACACCAAAATAGGTGGATTGGAACTGAAAACATTGAAAAAACTAAACGGACTCAGATTTACATTGCCTTCACCATCCACTGTACTGACCAATGCGATGGGTCTTGGAGCTACTGCATTTTGTAAATATTGAATGGATTCGGCCGGCGTTACCTGCGTTGTATCTATTGTTTTTATACTCATTTCTGCTATATCTTAATTTGATTTGTCAAAGATAGAAAGATTTAGAGCTTAACACAATTTGTAGTTTTTTAACAAGCAATTAGGGTTTGAATTCCCATTTCGGAACAATGGTTGTTTATTAACATTAATTAAATCATTAATCTTAAAAATTTAGAAATGAATAAGTTAGAATTAGAAGGAAAGTGGAACCAAATCAAAGGTGCTTTCAAACAGAAATACGGAGAATGGTTCAATGACGATGAGGCATTCATAAATGGACAATATGATGAAGTGATTGGTAAAATTCAGGAGAAATCCGGAAAAACCAAGGAAGAAGTTGAAAGATTGATTCAAAATTGGAAAGATTGATTCACTATTTCTTTCCAAAGCTAATCTAATATATGCCCGGCAATCCGGGCATTTTTTTGTACTAAATTTGCGTGGGGGCAAGAGTAACCATGAAATAAAAATGAAAAAATTAACTGAACAACTGATTTTTCCCGATTATTCCGAAACCGACAAATTCGGCATCATTGCTTATGGTGGAGATTTAAGTGTTGAAAGGTTGAAACTGGCTTATCAGAAAGGTATTTTCCCCTGGTTTAATGAAAACGAACCTATTCTCTGGTGGTTTCCTGATCCGCGGTTTGTACTATTTCCAAAAGAATTGAAAGTTTCCAAATCCATGAAAAAAATCCTGCGTGATGAAGTATTTCAATTTACTGAAAATCAATGTTTTGAAGATGTTATTTTCAATTGTCGAAAAATAAAAAGGCCGGGACAAAAAGGAAGTTGGATTACCGACGAGATGATGAATGCCTATATAAGACTACATGAATTAGGAATTGCAAAAAGTGTAGAAGTCTGGCAAAATGATAAATTGGTTGGCGGATTTTATGGAATCCAAATAAATAAAATTTTCTGTGGTGAAAGTATGTTTACCAAAGTTTCAAATGCATCCAAAGCCGGATTTATTTATTTCGTCAGTAAATATTCGACTCAATTTGAATTAATTGATTGTCAGGTCTATACTGAGCATTTGGAGAGTTTGGGAGCCAAAGAAATTTCAGCCGATGAATTTCTAAGCTATCTGAATCCTTGATTATTTTCTGTATTTGAACAGAGTACAATAAATTTCATACAACAAGATGAATGGGAATGCGAAAATAATTAATAATTCGTTTAAAATTCGTTTCATTGAATAAAAAATAAAAAAGCAATCAACTGAATTTCAATTAATTGCTTTAAAAATTGGTAGACCCACAGGGATTCGAACCCCGACAAACGGTACCAAAAACCGGTGTGCTACCGTTACACCATGGGTCTGCCTTAAATTGCGAGTGCAAATATAATTTAATTTTCTATTTTCACAAATAACATTTTAAAGTTTTTTTATTCCCACTCTATTGTTGCAGGCGGCTTTGAGCTTATATCGTATGCCACCCGGTTTATTCCTTTGACTTCATTGATGATACGGCTGGAAACCAATTCCAAAAATTCATAAGGTAATTTGGACCAAGTCGCCGTCATAAAGTCAATCGTGTTGGCCGAACGCACCACAGCGGTGTATTCGTAAGTTCGTTCATCCCCCATCACGCCTACCGATTTCACCGGCAAAAGCACTACAAATGCCTGACTTACTTCATCATACAAATTGTGATTGTATAATTCCTGAATGAAAATATCGTCCGCTTCCTGTAAAATTCTTACTTTTTCCTCATCTACTTCTCCTAACACACGAATTCCCAAACCGGGACCGGGAAACGGATGACGATAAACCAATTCTCTCGGAATTCCCAGCTCTACTCCTACTTTTCGTACTTCGTCTTTGAATAATTCGCGAAGCGGTTCCAGCAATTTCAATTTCATCGTTTCTGGCAATCCGCCTACATTATGGTGTGATTTAATTGTTGCCGAAGGCCCTTTTACCGATTGGGATTCAATCACATCGGGATAAATCGTTCCTTGTGCCAGAAATTCGGCATCTTCAAATTTATGGGATTCGGCATCAAAAACTTTGATAAATTCACGCCCAATGATTTTTCGCTTTTCTTCCGGATCCGATATACCTTTCAGTTTCGACATAAACTGTTCCTGTGCATCCACCATTTTGATGTTCATATGGAAATGCTTGCCGTAATTTTCCATTACTTTTTTGCCTTCATCTTTGCGCAAAAGTCCGGTATCCACAAAAATACAATTCAGTTGATCGCCAATTGCCTTATGAATCAAAACCGCCGCCACAGAGGAATCTACTCCTCCTGATAAACCTAAAATCACTTTTTTATCTCCGACTACTTCTTTGATTCGCTGAACTTCGGTTGAAATAAAATCGGTCAGTTCCCAATTCTTTTCACATTGACAAATATTAAATACAAAATTCTCCAAAATCTTACTTCCAAATTCGGTATGTGAAACTTCGGGATGAAACTGAACCGCATAAATTTTCTTTTCTTCGTTGACTATGGAAGCGATGTCTATATTGGACTTCCCTGCAATTTTAAATCCGCCGGGCAGCTCTGAAACCTCATCAAAATGGCTCATCCAAACAGTAGAATTTTCCGGTACATTTTGAAACAAAGCAGAAGTTTCAGTGATCTGAAATGCCGATTTCCCATATTCGCCCTTCTCTCCTTTTTTCACTTTTCCGTCCAGCAAATGAGCTGTCAACTGCATTCCGTAACAAATCCCAAAAACCGGAATATTCTGTTCGTACAAAGATTTTTCAACCAATGCCGCGTCTTCGGCAAAAACCGACGAAGGTCCGCCCGAAAGGATAATTCCCTTGGGTTGTTTGCTCAAAATTTCTTCGAGCGAAGCATTGAAAGGAAGGATTTCGGCATACACACCGAACTCACGTATTCTCCTGGCTATTAATTGATTGTACTGCGAACCGAAGTCCAGAATGATGATTCCGTTTGTCATTGTGCGAAGTTTGCGCAAAAATACTATTCAATTACGAATTTAGAATTACGAAATACGAATTATTTGTCTTTTGTTTTATGTTTCGGACTAAATCATTTATAGAATAAAAATTGTAAATTTGATAAAAATCAGAAAGAGAATGAGTACTGCTGAATTAAAATTAGATATCATCAACCGAATAACAAACCTAAAAGAAGCTCATATCATTGAAGAAATTAAAAATCTTCTTGATTTTGAATTGGATAAAAGTGTTTACCATTTAAGTGTTGAACAAAGAAAGAGGTTGACTGAGGCTAAGGCTGATAAAATATTAACGGAAACAGATGCAAACAGTGAAATCGAAAAATGGCTGAACGAGAAATAAATTGAACCGAAAGAGCTAATTTTGAAAGAAAAGAAATTCTCGAATATTGGATTAACCGAAATAAATCAAAAACTTACAGTGTTAAACTGAACAAACTCTTCATTGATGCAATAAGAAAGATTGCCAGCTCTCCTGAAATCGGGAGAAAAACAGATTTTGATGAAAATGTCCGCTTAAAAATTGTGCGAGATTATCTGCTTTTCTACGAATACGACGAAAAACAAATTAAAATATTATCGGTTTGGGATGGAAACAGAGATCAACGCAAACTTGAAATTAAATAAGCCATGTTATTATTGTGTGAAGTTTGCATAAAATGTGATTTTATGTTTATTGAATTAATTCCTTGATTTCAACATCACCTTCCAGATTCCGCATTTGGCGTTCGACCCATCCGGCACGTTTGCTAACATAACCACTCGGCGGATTCACACGATATTTTTTAGGGTTTGGAAGATTGACAATAATTCGCGCTGCTTCGTTTTTGGTTAATTGAGAAGCCGGTTTTTTAAAGTATCGCTGCGAAGCCGCTTCAATCCCAAACGTCCCGATTCCGGTTTCCGAAACATTCAGGTACATTTCCAGAATTCGTTCTTTTCCCCAAACCAATTCTATCATAAAAGTAAAATAAGCCTCCAGCCCTTTCCTGACCCAACTTCTACCCTGCCAAAGGAAAACGTTTTTGGCAACTTGTTGCGAAATGGTGCTCGCACCTCGCAGTTTTTTCCCTTCGTTCTTTTCATTGAATTGGAGCGCCTTTTCTATGTGTTTTCGATCAAATCCATTGTGCGAAACAAACAATTGGTCTTCCGAAGCAATCGCTGCAAGTTTGGCAGATTTGGGCATTTTATCCCAGGAAATATAATCTCTGTGCAAGCCGTTTCCTTCCACTAAACTGTTGATTTGGGTAATGGTAATCGGCGGATTGATCCATTTCAGCACTACAATGTACACCAACTGTGCAATGAACAGAATGATAAAAGTTCGTTTTACTATTTTCCAGAGTCTTCTCATAATTCATTTTCATTCAGAAATTTTGAATGATTTTATTCTAAAAATTAGATTCAAAATTATAAGAATAATTTCAAATATTATACTGAAAATAAAGACATTTAATACACTTGAAATAACAAAAATCAAATCAATTTCATTGTAAATTATCATTACAAATATCTCAATTATAGATTGAATTAGAAGATAGGCAAAATAACCTAAACTCAGAATCCTGACAATCTTTAAAGTACTTTCAGATAAGATAATCCAAGTAAAAATAAGCACTGAAATAGAGAATAAATCTGATATAAACTGCCAATAATCAACTTCTTTTACAATAATAAAATTTAAAGTATTTATTATAACCGCTGATAAAAGCCCTATACAAGCGGAAATAATTTTAAAGTTTTTATTTCCAAGCAGTTTAAATATGAAAAACGTAATGATTAGAATAATAGAAAAAGTTATGATTTCTTCATATTTTGCTAAAACATCATTACACAACAACCCATTTGCTGGATTAATTTTATTCAAAAAACGATTTAATAAACTACATAAATAACTATCTAAAAAACTTACAATAAAAAGTGCTGTGACTATTAATAATAGGAATTTTGGTTTTTTTAAATAATTCTCAACAAATTTATACATATTTAAAGCTTTAGTAAAACAACAAAATTCGCTTTAAATCATCTGATTCTTAATTTTTGCGGGTTTCTTCTTCCATCCCAAATTGTCAGTATAAAAAGCTTCTTATCAATCACTTCATAAAAGACTAAATAAACTTTTACTACCCTTACCATAACATTTGGCTCATCAGTTTCCATACCTAAATGAGGGAATTCGGCAATCAGCTGAACCGTTTTACTGAAAAGTATATTCAGTTTTAAACTATAAGAGTTTGATTTATTTCGGGCTATCCAATAAGCAAGAATCTCTTTTCTCTCAAATGCAGCTTTTTCTGACCAAATTATTTGTTCAACCATTTTTCCAAGTCTTTTTCAACCTGTTCATTTGTAAGAAATTTTCCGTTCTGAATTTGCTCTCTTCCCTTCAAAGCCTCAACTCTTTGTTCCGAGCTTAATTCAAAAACAGGTAACCCGGAATGCAAATCTATCATCCGGAGAATGTCTTCCAACAATTGATTATCTTCCGAATCAGAAATTTTGGAAATAATATTTTTCTTTAATTCCGTTGTACCCATTCTTATTGAACTTTTATCAAAATTACGAAAAAAAGCGAAATTCGAATTTCGCCCTAAATCAATCCAATATCATTCCGATAATACTCATAATCAAAATGAATTTTCTTCACATTTTCATACGCAATTTTTCGAGCGTCTTCCATATTTTCGCCCAATCCGACTACATTTAAAACACGGCCACCGGAAGTCAGAATCTGTCCGTTGGATTCTTTCGCTCCGGCGATGAAATACGGGCAATCCACCTTTTCCAGACCTCTGATTTCAAATCCTTTGTCATAATTCAGCGGATATCCGCCCGAAACCATCACCACACAACAGGCTTGTTTTTGAGAGAATTTTAACTCAAAACTTTCTCCCTTATTGGATTTCATCACAACTTCGTACAAATCATTTTCGAGCAAAGGCAAAGTCGCCTGCGTTTCCGGATCGCCCATTCGCAAATTATATTCAAGCAAATAAACTCCTTTTTCGGTAATCATCAGCCCAAAGAAAATCACACCTGAAAACAACAATCCATCTTCTAACAATCCGTTTAAAGTTGGTGTCAAAATATCCTTTTCAAATGCTTTGTAGAATTCTTCTTTGAACAATGGATTGGGAGCCAAAACACCCATTCCGCCAGTATTCAATCCGGTTTCTCCTTCACCGATTTTCTTATGATCTTTTGCCGATATAAACGGAACAATTTCCTTTCCGTTAAAAAACGAAAGAATAGAGGCTTCAAATCCTTCCAGATATTCTTCGATTACCACTTCGCTTCCGGCATCACCAAAGGTTTTATCTTCCATGATTTCCAAAACGGCTTTTTGGGCTTCTTCAAAATCCTGACAAATGATCACGCCTTTTCCGGCTGCCAATCCGCTGGCTTTTACCACAATCGGGAATTCCTGTGATTCCAGGTATTCGATGGCCAGCATCGGTCCCTGAAAGGTTTTATATTTTGCCGTTTTAACACCGTGTTTTGCCATAAAATCTTTGGCAAATGCTTTACTGGCTTCCAATTGTGCTGCTTTTTTATCGGGACCAAAAACATTTAATCCAAATTCCTGAAACAAATCAACAATTCCTCTTGATAATTCATCTTCTGGTCCTACAAACGTCAAGTCGATGTTTTCTTGTTTGGCGAAATCCCGCATTTCTTCTAAAGAATTCAACGAAACATTGGTTCCAATCTGAGCCGTTCCGGCATTTCCGGGAACAAAGAACAATTCCAATTCTTCTCCTTTCTTTTTAAAATCTTCTGAAAATTTCCAGCCGATAGCGTGTTCGCGACCGCCGGAGCCGATGATTAAAATTCGTTTTGAATAATTTTCTGACATAATTATATTTATTTTGCTTCCCATTCTCTGAGAAACGATTCAATCTCATCAATAAATCCTACTTCTTTAGTAATTAAAATTTCGACAATTCTAACATTATCCGAAACCTCATCTTCCCATTTAAAATGTATTTGATTTTCAGACCTTTTATGGATTGAATATTTATAAAGTCTTTTATTAAAATTTATTGGCAATGCTGAACTTCCAATTAAAACAGAATACTTTTGTGGGAGAAAATAAATTTCATTTGAAGTCACAAACATATCCGATTTTATACTGTAAAGTCTCGAATTTACATTCAACTTTCTATTGATTCCTGTATAAGAAACGGATTTCACTTTCAGATCTTTAAATATTTTTGGTTGCTTATTTCTAAATTTTTCTTTTAACTCCAATGTTTTTTTCCATTTGAAATAGGATCCAATTAAAGAAATAAAAAATATAAGAACCCATGTTAATAAAGTGATTCCTATAATTTTCAATATTAATTCCATAAAATACTTAAAGTTTAAATCCTCCGCAATTTAAACAAAAAACGCCATAGAGCTTCCGATCCAGATAGCATCTTTTTTATTGAAATCGACGTTAACCATTGCCGCTTTGGTCATCCGAACCAGATTGACCACCCATTCGGGATTTTCATCTTTGGGATTCCAAAAAAACAACATACGGATTTCGGCTTTGGAAAATTCACCATTTATGTCCTCAAAAAGTGGTTCATACTGCACTTTTCGCTGCATGATGAAATTTTCTTTGTCCTGAATCCCATCGATTTCTTCTTGAGTAGGATTCAGATTTACACCGCTTCCGGCAAAGGAAAACAAAGGTTTTAATACAAAATCTTCCAATTTTTCGTCCGAAGGAAATTCATGTAGAAAATAGCTTTTCGGAATGTAAGAATGATCCAATTTGGGAAGGATGAATTTCGAAATTTTAAAAAACCAATTGGGATGTGTTACCCATTCGACATCAGCTTCTTCTCTAAAATCAAATTCCAATTTTAAATCAGGGATTCTATCCAATTCATCAAAAATAACACGATTGTAAATGCGATGAATAGGAATTTTCCGGCCGTCATTTTCATAGTATAATTTTCTTCCCTCCTTTTTTACTTTGGTCAGGCAAACGGTTTCGATTCCCAACATTTTTTCAGTGGTTTTGAAGTCCACCAATGTTTTTTGTTTTTCTGGATAAATTTCCAGTAAAACTACATTCTCCGGATTTTCATCGGCAACAACCAAGTTTTTAAATTTTTCGATGTATTCCTTTTTTGAAAGCGAATTTTTCAGTTCGCCTAAAAAAGGGTAGGTTTCTATTAAAATTTCTTCATAGATTTTTTTAAATCCATAGAGCGACGGAAAGGCTTGTAGTTCGATGAGTTGAGGAGAAATCTCTCCGTTTTTATCTTTACAGATTCCAAAATCTATGGCTAAAAATTCCGGTTTTGAGGTATCATTTGGGACATAAGAATTGGGAGGAATGGCTTTTTCCAATTCTTCTGCGGACATCGATTTGATTTGTGCAATGATGGAATTCGAAGCATCTATCAATTTCTCCCGAAAAGAAACAGGCAAAAAAACCGGACTTTCCGAAATCCGGAAACCTGAATCTCCGCCACATTTTTCCCGAACCAAATCCTTTACTTTTTGATAAGATTCCGCTGAAAATCGGGAATTAAACTCTTGTCTGTATTTTGTAATCATGGAGTTATATTTTGGTTTCAGGTTTCAAGTTTAATCCACCACGGCGGACAAGAATTTCAGGTTTAAAGTTAATTAATTTTGATTATTTCATAGCTTTCAAACTCTATGGACTTCATACCAGAAAAACCACCTTCATATGAATCAATATCAAATTCCCAAAAAGAAACTTCTCCACCTGTAAAACCTAAATAAATCAGCTTCTTATCAAAATGTGATGTTATTGCTTTTTCTAAATATTCAGAATTATTTTCTTTTAATTTTATTAAAACATCCACATTTAGCAACGTATCATAAAAGATCTCCAACAACTTAATATAATATGAATGATTTAAGAAATAAGCAAATGTTTCATTTATAGAAATATCATGCACTACTTCAAAAGAAATTTTTAGTTCGTCAGCTTTTTTATTCTCAATTGAGATAATTTTTAAAATTTTTGAAACATATTCTTTTTCAATACTTTCTTCTTGTTCTTTTTTTACCTTTTCTCTTTCTAAAGACCTTGAAAAAAATGTAAGAAAATTGTTTCTCATCTTAAACATAGCTTGTTATTTTCTTTCAATTTTTATCAAAAATCTTAATACATCAAAATTTATCATTCATCATTTAAACCAACTCAACCTTTTTTTTAGTAATTTTTTCGGTGGCATCCTGTAAAAATCTGGGAATGATTTGGGCCTGCGTCAAAATAATTTTATCCGGATCATCAATTCTGTCCAGGGTTTCCTGGTATTTCTCCAAACCGTGGTGTTTGATCATCGTTTGCTTATTGTTTTCATCTTTCAGATTTTCCATAAAGCCAACTGGTTCTGCTTCCGGATGGAATTGGGTTCCAAAGATTTCATCTGAAAAACGAATCGCCATGATGGCTCTTTCCAATTTTATATGCGGACGGATTTTTTCCAAAGCCACGATTTTCATATCAAAAAGTTCGATTTTCTCATCATCCGGCTCTATGCATTGGTAAGCACGTGAGTCGATTCCATAAAAAGGATCGGGTAAATTTTCAAACAAAAATTCCTGCGTACCTTCTATGGTCTTATGAATCGGCATGACACCAAACGAATAACTTTTTCGTGTGCAAACATTTGCTAATTCCCAATGAATAACGGCCAATTGAAACGAATGACAGATTAAAAATAAATATTTTTTATCCTCATTGTTTACATTATGCAACCAAACATCATCCAGAAATTTAGCATACTTTTCTTCCCAAATAAATCCTTCCGGATGTGGATTTCCGGGACCACCTGAGGAAATAAAGATATCGTACTGAGCAACTTCCGGAACCTCACACCTATACCGTACATCGTAAATATCGATCGTTATTTGTTCTGTAGAAACGGCACGAAACGCTTTCACTAAATCCACGATATTTTTAAATCCTTGGTTAGGATGATTATTGTTCATGTCCAAAAGGGCAATACGTATTTCTTTATGTTTCATTCCTCAATAATTTGTGCAAATTTAGGAAACTCCTCTCAAAATGAGGGTTGAATCGTATTTTTTATCCTTATCAATTTATCCACAAAATCAATCTAGCAATCCTTTTTCTGTTTCAAAAATCATATAATCCACTACTTTCTGCAAACTTCCCGTTTCTTCAAATACTTTTAACTGACGGTCTGCTCCTGTTCCCATCTCCAGAATTTTACGTGCATATTCGACTTCCTCTCTGCAATCCAGTTCGTCTACAACATCATCTATAAAAATCAATAATTCTTCCAATAAATCTTTGTAAGGAACACTTTTTTCCTTGCCGAAATCAATCAATTGCGCGTCTATTCCTTCTTTGGATGCACGCCATTTGTTTTCGGTCAGCAACAATCGGCGATAGCTTCTGAAACTCGTATTTTGTTGGTGCATTTTGTAAATTTTAGCCACCAGACTTTGCATGATTGCTGCCAAACAAACGGTTTCTTCTATGGTCAATGGCATATCGCAAATCCGGAATTCGATGGTCGGATAAAAAGGATGAACCCGTAAATCCCACCAGATTTTTTTGGCATTGTCGATGGTTCCTGTCTTAATCATCAAGTTTACATACGCATCAAATTCTGCTAAACTTCCAAAGTAACTAGGTAATCCGGTGCGGGGAAATTTGGCAAAAACTTCTTGCCGATAGGATTTGAATCCTGTATTTCTGCCAATCCAAAAAGGAGAATTAGTAGAAAGTGCATAAATATGCGGCAAAAAATAACGCATCACATTTTGAATGCGGATTCCTTCTTCCCTGTCCGGAATCCCGATATGGACGTGCAATCCGAATATCAAATTCTCCCTTGCCACATCTCCCAGATCACTTACGATTTTATCGTAACGTTCCGCTGCAGTTATTTTGTTGACTTTCCAATCGGAAAAAGGATGCGTTCCGCCGCCAGAAACCCTCAATCCGTTATCGTGAGCCGTTTTCACCAACCTTTTCCGCAAACAGGTCAATTCTGCTTTTGCTTCTTTTATGTTTTGACAGATTCCGGTTTCCATTTCGATGACGGATTCGTGCATTTCGTATTTGATACTTTCATTGAGCGTGGCCTTTCCTCCTTCAATGATTTTGGAAACATGGGAAACCAAATCTCTGGTTTCTCCGTCTATGATTTGGAATTCTTCCTCTACCCCAATTGTAAATGTATGCCCTTCCATTTTGTTAAGTTTAAGTTGTCTTCAATTATTTTTCGCCTGTCACAAATTTACCCCAAGCAACGTTAGGTTTTCCCGGTTTATAAGCTTTGGCTTTTTCGATGGCAAATTTCGCAGCATGCTCCACGATCCATTCAAAATTTTCATCTCCCACCGAATTCTTATCGGCATCCGGCGCAGGATTACAGAAATCAATCGCAATCGGCACACCGTCACGAACAGCAAATTCCACCGTATTAAAATCATAACCCAGTGCTTCATTGATTTTAATGGTATATTCTTCTATTGTCTTTAATAATTTTTCCAATTCTTTTCCTTCTGTTTTATGCGTGGTCGCATATCGCAAATGATGAGGATTTCTTGGTTCATACGGCATGATGTGAACATATTTTTTTCCCAAACAATACACGCGGTAATAATCATCAAAAATGATTTCTTCCTGCACCATCATCACCAGTTGTTCTGTTTCGGCCAATTTGTTCCACATATCTTCCGGACTTGTCACTTGATAGACACTCTTCCATCCGCCACCATCGTGCGGCTTCATGTATGCCGGAAAACCGACATAATTAAAGATATAATCCCAGTCCAATGGAAAAGCCATGTTTCGGAATGAATTTTCCTTTGTGTTGTCCGGCCTTTCATGCGAAGGCAATAAAACCGTTTTGGGAACCGGAATCCCTATTTTTTCCATCAAACAGTTGTTGAAGAATTTCTCATCGGCACTCCACCAAAAAGGATTGTTTATCACATAAGTCCCGTTCAAAGCCGCATTTTTTAAATAGGCTCTGTAAAAAGGAACATCTTGCGAAATCCGGTCTATGATCACGGCATAACCATAATCTGCGCCTTGTTCCAATTTGTCGATGCGCACGGGTTCTGCTTCGATTTTCCCTTTGCTCAGCTTTTTTACCCTTTCTATAAATTCCCATGGAAAGGTGTCTTCCATCCCAAATAAAATTCCAATTTTCTTTGCCATAATTATGTTGTTTCAAGTTTAATGTTCAACGTTTTACGTTATTTTTAATATTTAATTATTCAATTTAGTTTATCCAAAATATGCTCGAATAAATTTAGGGAAAACCATGCGCCACAGCGGCCAGTCATGCTGGATCCACTTGGCTTCGTCATACCAAAAAGGGATTCCTTTTTCTTCCAGTATTCCGGTCATTTTTCTTGTTTTGTCCAAACAAATATCCTCATCAGATGTACTTAAAACGATATTCATGTGTTTATACTTCCAACTTTCATCGTTCGCCACAAATTCTTCGGGACAATTATAATAAACCAAATCATTGCTAAATCCATCCATAAAATTACGGATAGAAAACGCACCCGACATACAAAATAAATGCGATACCAAATCCGGAAAACGAAATGCAAAATTCGCGGCATGATATCCGCCGAAACTTGCTCCGGCAACAGCTACCCGATGAATTTGATGCATCTTTTGGATATAAGGAACAAATTCCTGCACCATGAAACGCATGAATAATTCGTAGTTATAAATACGTTCATGCGGTGACAATTCATCTGCGTAAAAACTATTTTTATCAATGGTTTGAACGTTGTACAATTTTAATTTTCCGGAATCTGTAAACTCCGAAATACTGGCATTGAGATAAAAATCTGCATTTTGGGTGTAATTTCCCTGTGAGGTTGGAAACATAATAACCGGATAACCAAAATGCCCCGTAATTTCAACTTTTACGCTCATTCCCAAAATATGGGAATAATAATCTGTATGTTCTATTTTTGGCATTTCAGTCAGGTTTTCTTTATGATCTACATTTCCGCTGCTTTTTCTTTGGGTGGAAGGATGCTCAACAAATCTTTTGTTACTTTCTCTGTTGCCTCTTCCAGTCTTTTTAATATCATTTCGGAATTGTCTGATTTAAAAATAATTCCTATATGGTAATCTTTCTGTAAAAAACGATCGACTTCTTCCGATTCAAAATTTTGAGTATCGGGATATTGATCTTTTGCCAATGCTACCAATAATCCGCCATGCAGATTTTTGGTTGGTTGAACAGCATATTCTTCATTTCGCAACAAAGCTGTTTCCAGTTTGGCCCATTCTTTCCAGATGTTGATTCCGGTTGCTGCCTCGATCATATCGGAAATATAAGCTCCGCCTATCCGTGAAGAAGTTTCCAGAAAATAAAAAGTTCCGTCTTTTCCTTTGATGAATTCGCTATGGGTAGCACCGTTTTTGATGCCGAAACTTTTCAGCACTTGCCGATTTATTTTTTCCAATTCCAAAGCGTCTTTTGATTTTTCCGTTAAAGTAACCGAACGGAAAACGCCTCCGTCATGAGAAACTTCCATAGGAGTTGTCAAATATTTGGAATAGCTGGAAAAAACTATTTCGTCTTTAAAAACCAGACAATCAACATGATAAACATCTCCTGGTTTAAAGGATTCCAATAAAAATTTCAGTCTTTCTTCTCCCAATTTATGCAATGCAGACCAAAGCTGATCTTCATTTTGCAATTTTTTGATGCCCATGGCAGATGCTTCGGAACGTGGTTTCAAAACCCAAGGCGCGGGAACGGCATCCATAAATCTTTTGAGTTGGGCATCATTAAAAACAGCGGAAAACTCAGGAATGGAAACACCGGAATCTTTTGCTTTTTGACGCATCGCCAATTTATCCCGGAAATAACGGTGCGTAGTCTGTCCCATCCCCGGAATACGGAAAATTTCCCTGATCATTGCTGCTTTTTCCACATCAAAATCGTCCAATGCAACAACCGCATCCACTTCATATTTGCGCATCAGAAAAGAAAAGCCCTGCAGGAAATGATCCAGATTCCAAACCGATTTTTCGATTTCGGGCATATAATAAATTTCGTCAATCGATTCCCAAGGCCAGTTTTCGTCCTTCAAACTTTCGGAAGTAATCAGAATAACACGGTTACCCATTTCTTTACAACTTTGTATGAATTGAGAACCTTTGAAATAACTCGCTATACAGACGATAACCTTTTCCATTACTGCAATTTAAGTTTTATTTGAATTGGTTTTCAATAAATTTTCGATGAAATCCAATAAAAGTTGAACGCCATATCCGGTCGCTGCTTTTTCCTTAGAATAATTAACATTTCCAAATGCAACACCTGCTATGTCCAGATGCGCCCAATTGGGGTGATTTTCAGTAAATTCTTCTAAAAATTTCGCAGCAACGATGCAATCGCCAAAAGGTTTGGACGAAATATTTTTAAAATCGGCTACATCTGATTTGAAATCATCTTTCCACACATCCCAAAGCGGCATATTCCAAAGTCGTTGATTGGTTTTATTGGCAGCATTTTCCAATTGTTTTTTCAATTCATCCTGATTGGAAAAATAAGCGGCGCAAGTATTTCCAAACATCCGCACTGAACTCCCCGTCAGTGTTGCCAAGTCAATCAGCACATCGGTTTTATAATTCTTCGCCAAATAGGAAAGTCCATCTGCCAACGTCAAACGACCTTCTGCATCTGTGTTCAACACTTCAATTGTCTTTCCGTTATAAGCCTTTACCACGTCACTCGGCAGATAAGCCCGCTCCGAAACGGCATTGTCCGTAATCGGTAAAATGGCTACTATATTGATGGGAAGTTTTAATTCGGCAACGGTTAGCAAAGTTCCGATTACAGCTGAAGCTCCGCCCATATCGCTTTTCATGTAATGCAGATTGTCCGATGGTTTTATGGAGATTCCGCCGGTGTCAAATAAAACGCATTTGCCGACCAAACCGATTGTCGGTGCAGATTCGCCGCCACTTTTGTATTCCAAAATGGTGAAAGCTGCATCCTGCGCACTTCCCTGATTTACTGCGAGAAAAGCACCAAAACCTTGCTTCTCACTTTCTTTTCGGTTTAATTTTTTGTATTTGATTTTATGGGTTTTGGCTTCTTTTTGCAGAAATTCCGAAAGTTTGTCAACGGTTTTGAAATTGGCGGGTTTGTTCAGCCAATCCATTGCGGCAAATTGTCCGTTGCACAAAGCTTCTACCGATTTCTCTATTTCTTTGGCTTTTGTGTTTGACAATGGGTCAAAATATAACTCAAATTTCTCCTCCCAAAACGGATGGGATTTTTCAAACGGATATTTGTAAGTTCCCAGAAATAATCCTTTTATGAATTCTTCAATAAATTCTTCCGAAAATAATCCGAAAACAGAAGTTGAAACCGGTTTTAATTTATCTTTGAAATCATTTGAAAATTTATTGGCAACCGATTGAATATCAAATCCTTTCAGTTCGTCTGTTTTTCCTAAACCAATCAAAATATCCACTGCTTCACCGGGCAAAATAAAGGTTTCACCTCTTTTAGCCGTAAAATAAGGTTCACTCCATTTGAAATCGGATTTCAAATTCTTCCAACTTTCCTCCGTAAAGAGATGAAAATTCTGTTTTGCTTTTTTCTTTTTAGAATTAATCTTTATCACTTTCTTCTAATTTATTTGCTTGTTTGATGATTTCAACTGGATCTTCTTTGCTGTCATAATACAACCATTCTACCGCTCTGGGAAATTCCTGTGACCAGAAAAATTCCTGATGTGTTCCTTCGTCGTTGATGCTTTCCCTGAATTCGAAATCAAATAATCCCTGTTCTTCCCATTTTCTCATCGCGTTTTCAAAAGTCCTGATGCGTTTCACCATCTGTGAGCCTTCCTTAATTCCGCCATAGAGATAGACCTTTGTTTTGAATTTGTGTTGAAAACTGACCATCGGGAAATTATTATCCGGCTCCACCCAAAGCGAGGGTGAAAAAAGCATGAGTTTCGAATAAACTTCCGGATAAAGAAATCCGCCGTAAATACTGATGAGCGCACCCAGAGAACTTCCGCCGATTCCGGTATTTTCACGGTCTTTTTTGGTGCGATAATTTGCATCTACATAAGGTTTCAAAGTGTCCGTGATGAAACGGATGTATTTTTTACCTTCCGCATTTTCGGTCAGTTTGGGATTTTCAAACACATATTCGTTGATACGGTCATCGTTGCCGTGTTCTACCGCAATTACGATTACATTGCCACGTCCATACTCAGATAAGATGGACAATTTTTTATCGATCTCCCAATTCCCGAAAGGAGATCCTTCCCTGAATAAATTCTGCGCATCCTGAAGATAGAGAACCGGATAATCCTTTTTGGATTTATAATAATTATAGGGCAGCAAAGCCCAGATTTTACGGGTTCTGTCTAGTTGGGGAATGTAGAATTCTTCCGAAATCAATTCAACGATGGGGAAATATTCTTTTTTAAACGGTCCCCAATTCAATCGCCATTTTTCAACGGAATTCAGTGATCTTTCTTCTTTTTTTTCTGCGCGGCGATTGGGCGTGATATTGCCGTATTTGTCCAATTCCACATTTTCCCATCCGCCTTTGGTAAATTTAAATTCGACGAGTGCCGGTAATAAGGCATCCTCAATTTTTATATAATATTTTCCTTTGTCAATTTCTTTTAACTGAAATTGAGGGCTTTTCGGATTCCATTTATTGAAATTTCCGGTGATAAAAACCGGCCGGTCATCAATTTCGGTCGTGGTCAGGAAAAATTCCATACTGTTAAAAATTCGGTTTGTATGTTGTGCTAATTTTAAAAAATAAATTGATTTATTCAATAATTATTAGAATTTTTTCTAAAAGAATATCAATTCGGTATTTCATAAGAAATTAAAATACCTGATAAATTTCATCAAAATAAAATCAATACTGATAAAAATCAACTTTTCGAATTTAATATAAAATCCCAAACAAGCTGTATAATTTTAAAATTTTGATAAAATAATTTTAATGCTAATTATTGGCAGGAGGTTTTCCTATTTCATTAATTTCTGATGAATTGAGTTCAGATTTGAGAAGAAGATTCCTGTTTTGGTAAATTAACCAAGCCAGAACTCCATATTGGGCTAAATTGAAAATACCCGAAATGATGGGTGCTATCATATTTAAACCATAAAAATCAGAATATTCCGACGCATTTCCCCAATAAGTTTCATCATAAATATTGGACACCATCAGCGGAAGTATAAATTGTAATATCTGCACAAAAATCACCAAACCTATCGACCAATAGAAAACGGATAAAAGCTTATATTTTCCGGTTTTCAAGAGATAAATCAATCCATAAAACAATCCTATAAATACGGACAAATAAATGATTTCATTAAATAAAAGATTGACCAAAGGTGGAATTTCACCTATCAGAAATAAAAGATTTCGGACGATATATTGAAGCAGAAAAGCAAAAGTTGCGCCCAAAGCCCAAAAGAAAATACCGATGCCTAAAATGAGAATGGGTTGATTTTTCATATTTTAACTTTTTACCCGTTTTGCAGTATTAATCAAAAGGCGGTTTTGTCACAATTTTTAAAAACCTCCAAGGTTAATCTTCAACCCGATTTAAACCTTGGAGGTTAATCTATTTCAATTTTCAAATCAATGTAAAAAATGTATAAATCCCAATCATTTTCTAAAACTTTGGATGAAATCATCTCTTTTTTGTGAACTTGGAAATTCAAATAAAAATTCTATAGGAAGTTTTATCCCATTAGTTAGAAAATTCACCAATCTTTATAATAACTATCTTTGAATATAAAGAGTTGATTTCGTAATTATACTCTTTTAAATTTATAAATAAAGGCGCTTTAGATTTATAATTTTTTAGTTGGAATGAACTTGGTAAAATAATCACTTTTAGGGTTTTCAAATAAATATCACAATTAATTCTCTTGCTGTTTGTAATTTTTAGATTTGAATAAATAATTGATGAAAAAGTAACTTTTTCAAATATTTCATAATCATTCAAATTAAATTTTCCTTTCATTATTTGAGCCTTCCTCCATTTGACCCAAGAAAATGTAAAACATACAGTAAGAATTAGTATGAAACCTAAAAGTAAGAACAACAGAATATTTTCTAAATTTTCCATTTAAAAGAGTTGAATAAAAACCTTGGAGGTTGCGCTATTTCAATTTTCAAATCAATGCAAAAAATGCCGCATTCCGGTAAATACCATCGGGATTCCGTGCTCGTTACAAGCATCTATGCTCTCTTGGTCTTTTACTGATCCGCCCGGCTGAATCAAAGCCGTAATGCCGTTTTCAGCCGCGAAATCTACTGTATCACGGAACGGAAAGAAAGCATCAGATGCCAAAACCAATTCTTCGGTTTGAACACGTTTTGCACGTTCAATGGCTTGTTGAGCTGCCCAGATACGGTTGGTTTGTCCACCGCCGGTTCCAAATGCCTGTCCGTTGGTTGCGACCACAATCGCATTGGATTTTACCCATTTCACGATTTTCTGTGCAAATACCAAATCGACCATTTGTTTTTCGGTTGGTTGTTTCTCCGTTACTACTTTCAAATCAGTTGAAAACTGATTGTCAACACTCTGCACCAAAAGTCCGCCATCCACTTTCGCATAACTCACTCTGTCCGAAACCGGATTTTTTACTTTTATAATTCGCAAATTCTTTTTGGATTTAAAAACCTCCAGTGCTCCTTCTGTAAAACCGGGCGCAATCACGATTTCCAGAAATATTTTGTTTAATTCGATAGCAGTTGTTTCATTTACTTCGGCATTGAAAGCGATAATTCCGCCAAAGATGGAAACCGGATCACACTCATACGCTTTTTGATACGCCTCGTCCACCGAATTTCCGATTGCCACACCACAAGGTGTCGAATGCTTCACCGCACAGCAGGTAATTTCCTTGAATTCCGAAACGACTTTAAATGCCAAATCCATATCGCGAATATTATTAAAAGACAATTCCTTTCCTTGCAGGTATTCGAAATCTTTCATCGCACCATTTCGGGTTTTATCCACATAATAAGCCGCTTTCTGATGCGGGTTTTCACCGTATCGCAGATCCATTGATTTTTCATAAGAAGATTCCAGAAAATGAGGAAATTCGTCATTCAGAATATAGGATGAAATCGCCGCATCATAAGCCGAAGTCAGATTAAATACTTTTCCTGCCAGAAATTTTCTCGTTTCAATTTTTGTAGAACCGCTTTCTTCGATTTCCTGTTGCACTTTTGCATAATCGTTTGCGTCTGTTAAAACGGTAACATCATAGAAATTTTTTGCAGAGGAACGCAACATGGAGGGTCCGCCTATGTCGATGAATTCAATCATTTCTGCTTCCGAAAGCCCGGTGTTCATCTTTGCAAAAAACGGATACAAATTTACCACCACGATGTCAATCGGATTGATGTTATGTTCGACCAATGTCTGCATGTGTTTTTCGTCCGAACGACGCGCCATGATTCCGCCGTGAATCGCAGGATGGAGCGATTTCACTCTTCCGTCCAGGATTTCCGGAAATCCGGTTACATCTTTGACTTCTGTGACTTCGATTCCGTTGTCTTGTAAATGTTTAAAAGTTCCGCCGGTCGAAAGCAATCTGTAACCTTTGGAAACCAGAAATTGGGAGAATTCCAATAAATTGGATTTGTCCGAAACACTGATCAGTGCTTGCTTTTGCATTTTTGTTTTGTTTTTAAAGTTATGTTTTACAGGCTTCGAAATTCTGATTTCGAAGCGCGTTCATTTTCTTAAATTATCTGATAATTCCCATTATCCTAAACTTTCAAATCGGTTTCCAATCCGATTAAATCTTTATTTTGATTCAAAATCGGCTGTACATGCTCTGCTAAAAATTCTTCGGTCTGAATCGGCGCAAAACCGATGAAGTTTACCGGATCGAGAACTTGTTGTAATTTTTCTTTGTCGATGTTAAAGCGTTCGTCCGCCAGAATTCGTTCCACCAAATCATTGGGTTTTCCTTCCATTTTTACTTGTTTAGCCGCTTCCATGCTGTGCTCACGGATCAATTCGTGCAATTCCTGGCGGTCGCCGCCGTTTTTCACGCCTTCCATGATGATGTATTCCGTTGCCATAAACGGTAATTCTTCCATTATTCGTTTTTGGATGACTTTCGGATATACGACCATTCCTTCCAAAATATTGTTCCAAATGATCAAAATCGCATCCATCGCCAAAAAGGCCTGCGGAATGCTCAAACGCTTATTGGCAGAGTCATCCAGCGTTCTTTCAAACCATTGTGTCGAAGCGACCATCGCCGGACTGCTTGCCAGTGAAATCACGAATTTGGAAAGGGCTGCTATGCGTTCACTTCGCATCGGATTTCGTTTGTAAGCCATGGCAGAGGAACCGATTTGGGATTTTTCAAATGGCTCTTCTATTTCTTTTAAATTCTGAAGCAAACGCAGATCGTTGGTGAATTTATGGGCAGATTGGGCAATGTTGGATAGCGTTGCCAAAACTTCCGCATCAATTTTCCGGTCATAAGTTTGACCGGTAACGCCCAATACTTTTTTGAATCCGAATTGTTCGGATAACTTTTTGTCTAATGTTTTTACTTTTTCGTAATCACCGTCAAATAATTCTTTGAAACTCGCTGCCGTTCCGGTCGTTCCTTTTACTCCACGGAAACGCAAAGTTTCAATTCGGAATTCCAATTCTTCAAAATCCAATAAAACCGATTGCAACCAAAGCGTGGCTCTTTTTCCTACGGTCGTTAACTGGGCAGGTTGAAAATGGGTAAAACCCAAAGTCGGTAAGTCTTTGTATTCCAGCGCAAAATCGCTCAATCCTTTGATCACATTGACCAATTTCTTTTTGACGATGATAAGTCCTTCGCGGATCTGGATCAAATCGGTATTGTCACCCACAAAAGCAGAAGTCGCTCCCAAATGGATGATCGGACGGGCTTTTGGTGCCACATCTCCCAAAGTATGAACATGCGCCATCACATCATGACGGAATTGTTTTTCGTATTTCGCCGCTGTTTCATAGTCAATGTTGTAAATGTTGTCACGAATTTCCTGTAATTGTTCCTCTGAAATGTCCAGCCCCAATTCTTTTTGAATTTCCGCGAGCGACAACCAAAGTTTCCGCCAGGTTGAAAATTTCATATCGGGTGAGAAATTATACAACATTTCATCGCTGCTGTAGCGGGATTCGAGCGGATTTTGGTATTTGGAATGACTCATTTTTGTGGATTTGATTTGCAAAATTAAGATTTCGTGTAGAGGGGAAAAAGTTTTTAAGGGATTATTTGGGAATAGTTTAGACAGAATATTCATAAGATTTGATTTGTCATCCCAATAATTCTGTTTAAATTAGAAAAAAAATGAGGTATGAAAGCTAAATATCAATACAGATATGCAGGTGCTGAGGAAGCACTTGATGAACTGAAAAATGAAGGATTTGAAAAAGATTTTAATATTTTTTGTGAAGAAATTGAACAAAATCCGGCTCTTTTTGAGATTGTTTACATCTATCGGTACGAAGGAATGTCCAATCCGGATGATGAATCCACCGTTTATGGTATCCGAAATTCCGGCTCGGGAGAAAAAGGTGTTTTTGTTGCCGGAGATTTAGCCTTAAACGAAGAACACGCTGCCAGAGTATTGCTCCAATTGGAAATTGAAGGGAGAAAAGAGGAATTGGAGTAAAAAACCAATACTCTAAACTCTTGGAGAAATATGATTATAAAAAATGGATTTAAACCTCCCTCTTCTTTGGATAAGAATGGGGAGCGGATTAAAACAACTCTTTTCTGATGATGTTCTGCGATCTGTCCGGTCCTACCGAAACCAGATAAATCTCGATTCCCAGATATTCTTCGATAAAATGAATATAATCCTGAGCAGCTTCTGGTAATTCGTTAAAGGAATTGAACTTACAGATGTCTTCGTTCCATCCGGTCATTTCTTTGTAAACCGGTTGGTATTGTTCCAGTTTGGTAGTCGAAGCGGTGAAATAATCGATGATTTGTCCGTCTTCTGTTTCATAAGCCGTACAGGCCTTTATAGTTTCAAATCCGCTTAGTACATCTAATTTGGTAATCACCAAATGCGTGATTCCGTTGATTCGGCAAGCGTGCTTTAAGGCTACCAAATCAATCCATCCGGTTCTTCTCGGTCTTCCGGTAGATGCACCGAATTCATGTCCGACTTTGCGAATGTGTTCGCCTGTTTCATCATCCAATTCCGTTGGAAAAGGGCCGTTTCCGACTCGTGTACAATAGGCTTTGGAAACCCCAATCAGATTTTTGAGTTTGGTCGGAGGAATTCCAGCTCCCGTACAAACGCCTCCTGTAGAGGGAGATGAAGAAGTTACAAACGGATAAGTTCCATAATCAATGTCAAGCATCAATGCCTGTGCGCCTTCAAACAATACATTTTTTCCTTCGTCGATGGCATCATTTACTTCCACTACGGCATCGATCAACCGGTGTTTGATTTTTTCGCCGTAGGACAAATATTGATTATAAATTTCTTCAAAATCCAATGCCGGTTTCTCAAATAATCTTTCAAACAGAGCATTTTTGATTCTCAGATTGATTTCTAATTTTTCTTTTAAAACTTCCGGATTCAATAAGTCGATTGCACGGATTCCGACTCTTGCCACTTTGTCTTCATAGCAGGGCCCGATTCCTCTTTTTGTCGTTCCGATGGAATCCTTTCCCGCGGCTTCTTCCCGATAAGTGTCCAGCAAAATATGATACGGCATGATGATATGTGCTCTTCGATCGATGAAAATATGGTCGCTGCTCAAACCTCTGCTTTCCAAAGAGGTAACTTCATCCAGAAAACTTTGCGGATAAACTACTACCCCGCTGCCGATGATGCATTTGCCCTGCGATTGTAAAACACCCGATGGCAATAGATGCAAAACAAATTTATCCTCGCCTACGTAAACCGTGTGGCCGGCGTTATGCCCGCCCTGATAGCGGACTACATAATCGGATTTGGCAGAAAGTACATCGGTGATTTTTCCTTTTCCTTCGTCTCCAAACTGAAGACCAACAACGACATAAGTGGACATTTTTTGAATAGAATTTTATCGTGCAAATAAATTTGCTTGTTACCGCACAAAAATAAAGGTTATACCTATTAGGCACAAATAAAAGAATCAACAAAAACGAGAAGTTTTCAAGAATTAAGAAACGGGTCTGTTTATTAAATTCAATTTGGTATCAATCTAAATTATGAGTCGTTTGAAAATCTAACTCTCCAATTCTGTAACTTTAAAATCACAAAAACATTTGTATGAAAACAATCCTTTTAACTTTTGGTTTCGTTTTAACCAGTTTATTTGTGGTGACTTGTGCGGCAAATGCAGCTAAAACGGTTGCCCACATGGAAGCAGCACCTACAAAGGAATATGTAAAAGCCAATTTTTCCGAAGATCAGCTGGCACAGGGAAAGTTGTTATTTGAAAATAATTGTGCAAAATGCCACGACCTCAAAGATCCTGAATCCCGGGATCCTGAAAAATGGAATAATGTCCTGAAACGCATGTTACCAAAGACTCCGCTGGATTATGAACAAGGCCGATTGGTGCGTGCTTATTTAGTGGCTAATTCCAAATAAAAATTTGGAATTATATTTGAGGATCGTTGGTTCTTCATGTGGAAAAAAATTAAAATATTTTATCGGAAATTTAAAATCCCAATTTGGACAATATTTGGGATTTTTTTTATTTGGTATTTGTTCTTTTCCTTACCCAAACCTCTTTTTAAAGAAGAAACATCCACACTGATTTACAGCGCAGATAACCGATTGCTGGGTGCTACGATTTCAGGTGACGAACAATGGCGTTTTCCTGCCAATGATTCCGTCCCCAAACGATTTGAAATCTGCATCACCCAATTTGAAGATGCTTATTTCCTTAAACACCCGGGCGTGAATCTCGTTTCGCTGTTCCGGGCTTTCCGACAAAATCTAAGTTCGGACGGGATCGTGAGCGGCGGAAGTACCATCACCATGCAAACCATCCGTTTGGCCAAACAAAATCCGAAAAGAACTTACGGACAGAAATTTCTGGAAATAATACAAGCAACCCGTCTGGAGTTGACAAATTCAAAAGATAAAATATTAAACTATTATGTTTCCCATGCCCCATTTGGGGGGAACGTAGTAGGACTGGATGCGGCTTCCTGGCGGTATTATGCCAAATCGGCCGATCAGCTTTCCTGGGGAGAATCAGCAACTTTGGCGGTTTTACCCAATGCGCCTTCGCTTATTTTTCCGGGAAAAAATCAGGAATTATTATTGGCCAAAAGAAATCGTTTGCTGAAGAAATTATGGGATGAAAAATTAATCGATAAGGAAGACTACGAACTGGCTCTTTTAGAACCTTTGCCTGGAAAACCCAATGCACTGCCTGAAATTGCGCCTCATTTACTACAAACAGCCATCAAATCAAACAAAGGAAAACGCCTGAAAACCACACTCGATGCCAATCTTCAGGAACAGGTCAATTTGATTGTGGAGAACCACAAAAAACAATTCACCACCAATGAAATCCATAATCTCGCCGTACTGGTACTGGAAGTAAAATCGGGAAACGTATTGGCTTATGTGGGAAATGCTTCAGAAAAAAACAATCCCTATTCCAACCAAGTCGACATCGTCCAATCCAAAAGAAGCAGTGGAAGTATTTTAAAGCCCTTTCTTTATGGAAGCATGATTCAGGAAGGAAAACTATTGCCCCAAATGCTCCTTACTGATACACCGATGGACATTACCGAAAATTATGAAAGAAACTATTCGGGAGCCGTACCGGCCGATGAAGCATTGGCCAAATCGCTCAATATCCCGGCTGTCCACATGCTGGAATCATATAGTGTGGCTAAATTTCATCATAAATTAAAAGAATTCGGATTTACCACTTTCACCCAAACGCCCAAACATTATGGTTTGTCGCTCATCGTAGGAGGTGGTGAAGTTACGCTTTGGGAGTTGGCACAGGCCTATCGGAATCTGGCTTATCGTGTGACTAAGCCCAATAATTATGTGTTCAACACGAAGATTGGTTATTTAAAAAACAAAGATAGTGAAGTTAAAAAATATCCTTTAAACGCCCAGTCCGGTTATTTGACTATAAAGGCTTTACAAGAAGTAGCACGTCCAGAGTCCGAAACCGGCTGGCAGGTATATTCAGGAAAAAATATCGCCTGGAAAACCGGAACCAGCCATGGATTTAAAGATGCCTGGTCGGTAGGGATGACGCCTGAATATGTGGTGGCGGTTTGGGTTGGGAATGCAGACGGAGAAGGCCGCCCGGGAATCATAGGCGTGAAAGCGGCTGCACCGGTCATGTTTGATGTTTTTGGGCGGTTAAAGTTGAATTCCAGATTTAAAAAGCCGGAGAAAAATTGGATTGAAGTCAAAACCTGTAAGGAAAGCGGATATTTATTGGGTGAAAATTGTGCGGAATTCGTCCGGACAGAAATCCCGAAAACGGCTGAAAACGGACCGGTTTGCCCATACCATCAAAAAATTCATCTGGATAAAACCAGAAATTATCGGGTGAATAACGAATGTTATCCTGTAAGCGAAATGATAACCGAAAAAAGATTTGTGTTGCCGCCGATTGAAGGATATTATTATCGGAAAATCCATCCGGAATATCAACCGGTTCCGGATTTTATGAAAGGCTGTGTGAATTACGGCGTTCAAAATTCTTTTGCATTTGTTTATCCAAAAAAATTCACACAACTCTATCTCCCAAGGGATTATACAGGAGAAATACAACCGGTTATATTTGAGATAGCGTATAACCAACCGGAAAAATCACTTTTTTGGTATTTGGACGGAAAATATATGGGAACTACACAAAATATTCATAAACTTGCGCTTAAACCCGAACCGGGTCGTCATAGAATTACCGTAAGTGATACAGAAGGCAACCGGATTCAAAAATATATTACGATTGTAAATAAAGAATAATTTTTTGTAACAAATACTGAAATTCTAAAACTAATTGACATATCAAATAAATTAAACATTAAAAAATGAAAAAACTAATTGCACCTCTCTTTTTATTGGTAATGAGTTTTCAGGCAATTGCACAAAACTCGGTAGACCAGCAAGAACTGGAAAAAAGAAATTGGTTCCACAGTGATTTTTCAAAAACCGGAATATACGGCGTGGGAACTGAATCGGCACTTGAATTTTTAAATTCTAAAAATTTAAAACCTAAAACGGTAGTAGTAGGCGTTTTGGATAGTGGAGTAGAAATCGACCATGAAGATTTGAAAAATGAAATTTGGGTCAACAAAAAAGAAAAAGCCGGAAACGGAAAAGACGATGACAAAAATGGTTTTGTGGACGACATAAACGGCTGGGATTTTTGTACGGACGCTTCCGGAAAGGATTACAATGAAGATTCGTATGAGGCAACCCGTGTAACTTTCATGTACGAGTCTGTTTTCAATTCAGGTAACAAAGCTGCAAATTTGGAAAATATGCGCAAAATGCCGAACGAATATCAGACTTATTTAAAAGCCCGAAAAGTTTGGGCAGACAAATACTATTCGGCCAAAAGCAAATCGGCCGGAAATGATGCCGAAGCTAATCAAATCATGGGATTTTTAGAAGATTTGGCCGGTTATACAAAAGACATAAAACTTTCCAAAGAATCTTTACAAACGCTTCCTGAAGCAACGCCTGAAGACAAAGAACGAAAAGCAAAAGTAGAGTTTTTGATTACCAATAATCCTGAATTCGCAGGAAAAACCATGGGAGAAATCATTTCCGAAGCCAAAAAAGAATTTGGAATGGTGGACGAAAGCGAAAATACCGATTTGCTTTATGCCTATAATCCTGATTATAATCCTGCCAAAGGTAAATTTGACATCAAAGGTTATGGAAACAATGAAGTGGAAGGACCTGATGCTTTTCACGGTTCCCACGTCGCAGGAATCATAGGAGCAACACGTGGAAATAAAATAGGAATGGACGGTGTAGCCGGAGGTTTGGTTCAAATTATGTCCGTGCGCACGGTGCCGGATGGTGACGAGCGTGATGAAGACGTAGCTGCTGCAATCCGCTATGCGGTTGACAATGGTGCTAAAGTCCTGAACATGAGTTTCGGGAAATCCTTTTCGCCTAACAAAGAAATGGTTTATGACGCAATTAAATATGCGGACAGCAAAGGCGTTTTGATGTTCCATGCGGCAGGAAATGACAATAAAGATTTGGATTACAACACCAATTATCCAAGTAATTTCAAAGATAATGATATGCATTCCATCGCTAAAAACTGGATTACCGTGGGCGCCAGCACCAGAACTCCTGAAAAACTAAAAGCATCTTTCTCCAATTTCGGAACAGTGAAAGTGGATTTATTTGCACCGGGAACAGAGATTTATTCGACGATTCCGGATCAGAAATACAGTTATGCACAAGGAACCTCTATGGCTTCGCCGGTTGCGGCAGGATGTGCAGCTCTGGTTTGGGCCTATTTCCCAAATATGACTTCCGAACAAGTAAAAGAAGTTTTGTTTGATTCCGTAAACAAATCGGATGTAGAGGTAGAAGTTGGCTCAGAAAAAGACAAAAGAAAATTCAGCGATCTTTCTGTTACAGGCGGTGTGATTGATGTTAACAAAGCGGTTCGTTTGGCTTACGAACGTTACGGTAAGAAGTAAAATTGTATAAAGTATAATGTAAAAATCCTGAGATGATGCTCGGGATTTTTTTTATTTTTGCAACCTTAAGACTTAAACAATGAAAAAAAATCTATTTACAGTTTTTTTAATGATCTCCTTTTTAGGATTTGGACAATATACTTATGTGCCAGATGATAATTTTGAGCAGGCATTAATTGACTTAGGATATGATGATGTATTGGATAATCAAGTTTTGACTTCTAATATTGAAAATGAATTTGTTCTTAATATATCAGATTTAGGAATTTCTGATTTAACAGGTATTGATGGATTTGAAAATTTAAGTGAATTATATTGTTATAATAATAATCTCCTAGAATTAGATTTAAGTAATAACCCTAATATTAATAGATTATTTGTTCAGAATAATAATTTGGAAAATATAAATATAAGTAATTGTCCAATTCTTGTTTTCTTTAATTGTTCCAATAATAACTTAACAAATTTAGATTTGACTCAGAATTTTTATCTTAGAGATTTAACATTTCACAATAATTTAATAAGTGAAATGGACTTTTCGCAAAACCCATTTCTACAAACAATTGACTGCATTAATAACCAGTTGGTTAGTTTGGATTTAAGTAATAATTCTGAATTGTATCGGTTGAATTGTAAGGATAATAATATTAGTTCATTAAATATTTCAGAAAATGAAAATTTAAGATTTTTATTTTGTGAAAATAATGATTTAACAGAATTGAATTTAGAAAATAATTTCTCATTAGAGCAATTATTTTGCGATCATAATTATTTAGGAGATATTAACATTAGTCAAAATGTTCAATTGATTGAACTCTTTTGTAGCAACAATAAAATCTCTTCAATTGACTTATCAAATAATATAAATTTAAGAGGCTTAAATATAGACTTTAATATGCTAACTAATTTAGATTTAAGCAATAATATAAATTTAAAATTTCTTAATTGTAATAGTAATAATTTATCTGAATTAAATATTAAAAATGGAAATAATATAAATATATTGGAAAATGAAGATGGATACGGAGGTTTCACATCAATAAATAATCTCAACCTTTTGTGTATTCAGGTTGATGACGCATCTTGGTCCGCAGCTAATTGGACAAATGTTGATGAATGGTCAACTTTCAATGAAGATTGCAACTATATGGCTGTCTCAGATGAAGATTTAAATGAAATTTCAATTTACCCAAATCCAACCAAAAACATCCTGAATTTCTCCGAAAACTTAAAAGAAATCAGCATCTACGATTTATCAGGAAAATTATTTAAGAAAGGAAAAGGAGATCAAATTAACGTTTCCAATTTATCAAAAGGAACTTATCTCCTAAAAGGAATCACAAGTTCAGGAAAGAAAATCAACCAGAAATTCATCAAAAATTAAAAAAAAATCCGATCACTGAGGCTCTCGAAGTGTCCGGATTTTCATTTTCAAATTATTTCATTTTCAAATCTTCAAATTTAAGCCCCTCCTTTGGAGGGGTTGGGGAGGCTTAAATCATATCTTCCGGTTTCACCCAGGCATCAAAATCTTCCGGCGACACATATCCCAGACGAACCGCTTCTTCTTTCAGAGTCGTTCCATTTTTATGTGCGGTTTGTGCGATTTCAGCTGCTTTGTAATATCCGATTTTCGTATTCAAAGCCGTAACCAGCATCAGTGAATTATCCACCAATTCTTTGATTCTTCTATAATTCGGTTCAATTCCGCTTGCGCAATGTTCGTCAAAAGAAACACAGGCATCACCGATTAGTTCGGCACTTTGCAGGAAATTATAAGCCATCATCGGTTTGAAAACATTTAATTCGTAGTGACCTTGCGTTCCACCTATGGTAATGGCGACATCATTTCCCATCACTTGCGCGGCAATCATCGTCAAAGCTTCACATTGAGTAGGATTCACTTTTCCCGGCATGATGGAAGATCCCGGTTCGTTTTCCGGAATGAAAATTTCTCCGATTCCTGAACGCGGTCCTGAAGCCATCATACGGATATCATTGGCAATTTTATTCAAGGAAACGGCTAATTGTTTTAAAGCACCATGTGATTCCACGATGGCGTCATGTGCAGCCAACGCTTCAAATTTATTTTCGGCTGTAACAAAAGGAAGTCCGGTAAATTCGGCGATGTATTTGGCAACCAGAACATCATATCCTTTTGGCGTATTCAGTCCGGTTCCGACCGCTGTTCCGCCCAAAGCCAGTTCAGACAAATGCGGTAAGGTATTTTTTAAAGCTTTCAGTCCATGATTCAATTGGGAAGCATAACCCGAAAATTCCTGACCTAAAGTCAATGGTGTCGCATCCATCAAATGGGTACGTCCGATTTTTACGACATCTTTGAATTGTTCCGATTTGGATTTTAAGGTATCTCTTAATTTTTCCACGCCCGGAATCGTTTTTTCCACAACAGCTTTATAAGCTGCAATGTGCATTCCGGTCGGGTAAGTATCGTTGGAAGACTGTGATTTATTGACATCGTCATTGGCTTTTAAAACAGGTTCTCCTTCGCCGATTTTACCTCCTGCAAGAACTTGTGCGCGATTAGCTACAACTTCGTTTACATTCATGTTGGATTGGGTTCCGGAACCGGTTTGCCAGATGACCAACGGGAATTGGTCGTCCAATTTTCCTTCCAGAATTTCATCGCAAACCTGCGCAATGGCATCTCTTTTTTCTTCAGATAAAACACCCAATTCACAATTGGCATAAGCCGCTGCTTTTTTCAAATAAGCAAAACCGCAAATGACTTCTTTGGGCATGGAAGCCGCAGGGCCAATTTTAAAATTGTTGCGGGAACGCTCGGTTTGAGCTCCCCAATATTTATCGGCAGGGACTTTTACTTCCCCCATTGTATCTTTTTCGATTCTATAATCCATTTCTATCTGATTGAAAATTAAAGCCCAAAGTTAAGAAACCTGAACAGAATAATTTTTAAAAGTGATAATTTTCAGTTTCGCTTTGGAATTGAATTAAATTTTTTAATTTTGTCAGGATAAATTAACAGTTATGGCTCAGTACTTAGGATTTGTATTTTTCTTGTTTATGGCTTGTTGCGGTTTTTGGGGAATTTTATATTTCGCATCCATCATTCCGTTTTGGTTAACCGGATGGTTTCGCATGAAGGCCAAAGAAAAGAAAGGAGGATTACATCTGGAAGTTCGTCCTACTTTGCCGGAACAGGAAGGCGTAACTTTATTATACAGCAAGAATTAATTCGAAATAGAAATAATTACAATATAAAAATCCCGGTCACTGAGGTTCTCGAAGTGACCGGGATTTTGTTTTATATAATGACTTACAAATTATTTCTTCGTAACTCTCAAATCTACACGTCTGTTTTGTGCTTTACATTCGTCAGAATCATTAGCCGGACAAACAAAATGTTGTGCACCATAGCCCTCGCTTTCAATTCGCGAAGCATCTACTCCACCGGCGATTAATTTGTCTGCAACGGATTTTGCACGTTCAGTCGAAACTCTTTGGTTTACGGCTGCGTCACCGGTATTATCTGTATATCCTCCTACTTTTACAGTTGCAGTTGGAAATGCTTTTAAAAGCGTGATAATATTGGCAACCTGGGCTTCTGAATTAGTTGTCAAGTCCGCTTTTCCTGTTGAGAAATACACACGGTCAAGCGTTACCCAACCTTGTGTTTTGTCATCACTTACTTTAAAATTGGCATCATTTAACATCGCAAACAATTTGTTTTCGGTTGAATTTTCACCTACAGACATTTTGGAACCATCCGGCAAAGCGATTTCGATGTTGTTCCCGATATCGTAGATATAGTTTCCATCTGCATCCAATTTAGTCACTCCGGCATCTGCAGAATTTATATCAGTTGTAGAAGTATCTTCAACTGGAGCTGTAACCATTCCTTCTTTTTTCTCACATTTACAAGCTGTAAAGGCCAATGATGATGCGACAACTACAGCCAAAATTCCTTTTTGTAATTTCATAACTTATTGATTTTTAAATTGATTTAATTTTTAAATCCTTGGGAACAATTATTATTCCAAAGGACATAATTTAAATTCGAAGGTAAAAGAAACAATCCAAAAAGAAAAAAATATATTTGTGTTCTATTTTAATTCAAATAAAATGAAATTTCCACATATTCATACTTTAAAAGAGATCGCCGATATCATACAATCCAAATTTGTGGGAAATGAAAATTTTCCTGTAGAAGGACTCAACGAAATCCATGTTGTAGAACCTGGAGATATCGTATTTGTCGATCATCCGAAATATTATGACAAAGCACTTCAAAGTGCGGCAACCGTGGTTTTGATCAACAAAGAAGTAGAATGTCCGGAAGGTAAAGCTCTGTTGATTTCAGACGATCCATTTCGGGATTTCGTGAAAATCGGGCAGCATTTTAATTCATTTAAAAATTCCCGTCAAACTATTTCAGAAACAGCTCAAATTGGCGAAGGAACACACATCCAACCGGGAGCATTCATCGGTCAAAACGTAAAAATCGGAACGAATTGTTTGATTCATGCCAATGTTTCTGTTGGCAATGATTCGATTATCGGGGACAATGTGATTATCCATTCGGGAACGGTTTTAGGCGGCGACGGATTTTATTATAAAAAACGGGAAACCGGATTTGACAAATTGAAATCGGTCGGGAATGTGGTCATAGGAAACGATGTGGAAATCGGTGCGAACTGTACCATTGACCGTGGCGTAACGGCTTCGACGACGATTGGTGACGGAACGAAAATGGACAATTTAATTCAGGTCGGACATGATACGATTATCGGAAAAAAATGTTTGATTGCTTCGCAAGTCGGCATCGCCGGATGCGTGGTCATCGGAAACGAAGTCACGCTTTGGGGACAGGTCGGGATTAAAAGCGGAATTAGGATTGCCGATAAAGTGGTGGTAATGGCTCAATCCGGAGTGGGGCATGATTTGGAAGAAGGAAAAGCTTATTTCGGCTCGCCTGCAGAAGAGGCCCGAACGATGTATAAAAAGATGGCCGCCAATCAGATTTTGGTCAATGATTATTTGAACCGAAAAAAATAGGACAATTCCTATGCCCGATTTCTAAGTTATTTACCTTTAATTTTCTAAATTTGCAATCCGCAATTCAAACAAAAATTTTATTTCAATATGGAAACACAGACTATGAACGTACACGAAAGATTAGGGAAACATATATTGGCCGACGGCTATCCGCTTGTGATGGATATCGTGAAGTCACACGGTTCTTATATCGTGAATGAAAACGGAGAAGAGTATCTGGATATGTTCAGTATGTTTGCTTCCGCTTCCATCGGGTACAATCATCCGCATTTGGTAAAAAATCTGGAGTTTTTGGGAAGAATGGCGATTAACAAACCGACGGTTTCTGATGTTTACACAGAAGAGTACGCTGATTTCGTGGATACATTTGAACGGGTAGCGATTCCAAAAGAATTGCAATATGCTTTCTTTGTAGAAGGAGGTGCTTTGGCGGTTGAAAATGCTTTGAAAGCTGCTTTTGACTGGAAAACAAGATTGAATAAATCCAAAGGAATCGATTTGGAAGCAGGAAAAGTTATTCATTTCCAACAGGCATTCCACGGACGTTCCGGTTATACGTTGACATTGACCAATACAAAAGATCCGAGAAAATATATGTATTTCCCGAAATTTGACTGGCCGAGAATCCTGAATCCGAAAATGTATTTCCCGATAACAGAAGAAAACACAGCAGTTACGATCGAACAGGAAAAAACGGCTGTTGATCAAATTATGTCGGCAATTTCTGAAAATCCAAACGAAATTGCCTGTATCATCATCGAAACCATTCAGGCAGAAGGCGGGGATAATTATTTCAGAAATGAATTCTTCAAAGAATTGCGCAGGATTTGTGATGAGAATGAAATTCTTTTGGTATTGGACGAAGTTCAAACCGGAATCGGACTGACCGGAAAAATGTGGGGATTCCAAAATTATAGCATCATTCCGGACATCATTTCATTTGGAAAGAAAACACAGGTATGTGGGATTTTGGCCAATAAAGAAAAGTTGGATCAGGTCCCAAATAACGTATTTCAGGAATCAAGCCGTATCAATTCGACATTTGGTGGAAATTACATCGATATGCTTCGTTTCAAATTGATTCTGGAAGTAATCGAACAAGAAAATCTATTGGAAAACGTAAGGGTTCAAGGAGAATTCCTAAAATCCGAATTGGAAAGGTTACAGAAAAAACATTCACAAATCAGCAACGTACGCGGTATGGGACTGTTTCTTGCTTTTGACTTACCAACAGACGAAGACAGAAGTGCATTTATCAACAAAGCATTTGAAAACAAACTGATTGTTTTGCCATGTGGTACGCAATCGGTACGTTTCCGCCCACATTTGAATGTAAAAAGAGAGGATTTAGAAAAAGCGATAGAAATTATTGAAAGTTTTTTATAAGTCTATTTCAAATTGAAACATAAAAAATCCCGGTCACTCATTCCGAGAAGTCGGAATCAGTGACCGGGACTTTTATTTTATAATGAATTCAATTAGAATTTAAAGGCAGCACCCACACCGACAGAACCTACGTTGAAGCCGTCATCCCAATTATCAGGGTCTCCGGGGCCATCCCAGTTATAATTGATGTTTTTGTAATAACCGTAAACATCCACGATTGGTAAGCTGAACCCGATTCTCGGTCTTGCCATGAAACCACCATCCCCTGCTCCGTCACTTACACCGATGGCATATCCCAAATCCAATCCTGCAAAGAATTTTTCAGTAATGTTAAATTTGGCAGAAGCCGCAATCGGAATAAAAGTAGCTCCGTCACCTTCATAAGTTACATTGCCCCATTCATAATCTTTACCAAAGAAATGGTCAACACCAATAAGACCACCTACTTTCAAACGTGGGATTACTTCTATATAATAGGCGAAAGTAGCTCCCGCATTAAAACTTAAACCATCTGCATCACCAACTGGTGCACCCAGATATGGCCCTACTTCAAAACTTCCGCTTTGAGCCTGAACTCCTACAAACCCCATACCTGACAGTAATACTGTGAAAATAATCTTTTTCATAACTTTTGAATTACAATTTTCAGGGGTTTTGCAAATACAATGCCATCCGGTTAGTTTCAAAAAACAAAAAACCGCCCTTTTGAGGCGGTCTGTTTCAAATGAAAGGATTTTTAAAATCTAAAAGCGGCTCCAACTCCCAGAGTACCTAAATATAAATTATCATCCCAGTCCGTGTAATCATAATAATCACCCCAGTAACCATCACCATATACGGAGTTGATTCCTTTATAAAATAAATATACATCCACCATCGGTAAACTCATACCCACTCTCGGACGCACATACAAACCACCGTTCGTATCTTTACTGATGGCTATGGCATACCCCAAGTCCAATCCTGCAAAAAATTTATCTGTAAAATTAAATTTGGCAGAGGCCGCAATCGGGATAAAAGTGGCACCATCACCCTCATAAGTGTCTCCGCCAAAATCAAAATCCTTTCCGAAGAAATGATCAACTCCTGCTGTTCCACCTATTCCTAATTTTCCGTCAATAATGTAATAATAATACGAAGCATTTGCTCCGACATTTACACCAATTCCATCGTTGCCGGAAACAGGATATCCTGCAAAAGCACCAACCTCCATCTGGGCATTGGCACCTATAAATCCAAAAACAACAATTACAAACGATAATAAAAGTTTTTTCATAACTAATGATTTTAGTGTTTTATCAAATATAATTTAAAACCATAAGTCAATCTAATATAATATCTTAAAATATTGACAATTAATCCACATTAGGTAAACAAAAAGCATCCTTTTGGGATGCTTTCTTTATAAATATTGAATTGTATTTGGATAAATTAAAATTTGAAGTTCAATCCTAAAGTGACCGATGAAAGACTGTTGACTGCAGAGAAATTAATGTCAGAATCTGAATAATAGTCTTGTGTAGCCAGAATTCCCTTATACGAAATGTATAAATCGGTGAGTTTAGTACTCCATCCAAAACGCGGACGAACCATAAATCCACCATTATATCCTTCTTCCAAAGCCACGGCATACCCCAGATCCAATCCGCCAAATAAAGCCGGAATAAAATTGTATTTCGCAGACGCCGCAATGTCTAAAAAGGACGCGTCAATTCCATATTCATCATTACTACCAAAATGATCAAATAAAACTAATGGACCTACATGCAAATTTTCCACGGGTTGAAAGTAATAAGCGATTCCACCTCCGATGTTTCCGCTTCTGCTTCCGTAAACTTCATTTACGGTAGTTCCGAAAATTACCCCAATTTCAAAATGGGACTGAGCTTTAAGACTTAAAAAAGTTAGAAAAGTCATAAAAATCGATAAAGTAATTTTTTTCATGATATATAAATTTTAGGGTATAAAAATAAGCTGAGTCAAAATCTAAAAAAATACCTATAAGTAGCTATTTTTAGTCGCATTTTAATTAAAATTAGCCGCTATAAATTCTCCCTCTTGGTTAGGCGCTTTTGAATTATTGGTTATTTTTGCAAAACAAATTTCACCATTCAGCATGAGCAATACCTATAAATCGGCAGGAGTCGATAAAAAAGAAGGATACCAAACGGTTTCCAAGATTAAAAAGGTCGTTTCTGAAACGCATAACTCACATGTCTTAAACGGAATCGGGAGTTTTGGTGCATTTTTCCAATTGCCTGAGGGATACAAACAACCGGTTTTGGTTTCCGGAACAGATGGTGTGGGAACGAAATTGCGCATTGCGCTTGATGTAAAAAAATATGATACAGTGGGCGTAGATTGTTTTGCGATGTGTGCCAATGATATTTTATGTCATGGCGCCAAACCGCTTTTCTTTTTGGATTATTTGGCTTGCGGAAAATTAGATTCAGACATAGCAGCTGAGATCGTAGGTGGAATTGCAGCGGCTTGTAAAGAAACCGGAACAGCTTTGATTGGCGGAGAAACAGCCGAAATGCCGGGCATGTACCAAATCGGGGATTATGATGTAGCCGGATTTTGTGTCGGAGTGGTGGAAAAAGACGAAATCATAGATGGCTCTAAAATCCATGAAGGTCAGGCCATCATAGGACTTCCTTCCAGCGGATTTCACAGCAACGGATTTTCATTGGTACGGAAAATATTTCCGGATTTCAATGAAGAATTTGAAGGGAAACCGCTTTGGAAAACGCTTTTAGTTCCCACTAAATTATACCAAAATGACATTTTTAAAATTCAGGAAAAAGTCGAACTGACAGGAATCGCACATATTACCGGTGGTGGATTGATTGAAAACGTTCCACGCATTTTACCAAAAGGACTGACAGCTGTCATCGAAAAATCAAAAGTAAACGTTCCGACCGTGATGAAAGAATTGATGAAACGTGGTGGAATTGCGGAAGACGAAATGTTTGGCACTTTTAATATGGGAGTGGGAATGGTTGTGGTTTGTGAACAAAAAGACGCTCAGACTGTTTTGGAACTGATTGAAGGTTCGATGTTTATTGGCCAAATTGAAAAAGGAGATGAAGAAATTGTTTTGAAATGAGAATTCAATGATAAAATTCAAAGCCATCTTTTAAGGTGGCTTTTTTATTAAAATTAGAATTCATTAAATTAGTTCCAATAAAATAGAATTCATGACCCAAACCGAAAGCTTTCATATTCTGGACAAAGAAATTTTACCGGGCGAAACCAAAACCGTCAATCTGAAAATTGCACAATTGCACACCATGACGGAATTAAAAATTCCCATCATCATTTCTCATTCAGATATCAAAGGTCCTGTGGTATTGCTTTCAGCCGGATTACATGGCGACGAATTTAACGGTATCGAAGCAGTTCGGCAACTCATCCGTAAAAAAATGAATCGTCCCAAAAGAGGAACGATTATCTGTATTCCGGTCATCAACGTTTTTGGATTTGTCAACCAATCCCGCGAATTTCCCGATGGGCGTGATCTAAATCGGGTGTTTCCCGGAAGCCGCGACGGATCTCTCGCCAGTCAGTTTGCGTATAATTTGATGGAGTACATCATTCCTTTGGTGGATTATGTAATTGATTTTCACGCAGGTGGAAGAAGCCGTTTTAATGTCTCTCAATTACGGATTGAAGAAAACCAACCAGAATTAGAAGTGCTTGCAGAAGCTTTTCACGCTCCTTTTCTGCTTTATTCAAAAAATATCGAAGGTTCATTCAGAGAGTCCTGTGATAAACTGGGAAAGAAATATTTGTTGTTTGAAGGCGGAAAATCCTTGGACATCAATCCCAAAATAGTAGAAGATGCAATAGCCGGAACCCTTCGATTTTTGCATCATTTGGATATGGTAAAAGACGAATTTGAAATTAAAAAATCAGAAAATCCTATGATTTACATTGAGGAATCGCATTGGATACGTGCAGATTTATCCGGGCTTTTTCAAAGTATTTCTCCGGCGGGAACATGGGTGGAGGAAGGCCAGACCCTTGCCTGGATTACCGATCCTTACGGTTCTGTTGAAATTCCGGTGAAGGCCTCGCATTCAGGCTACATCATCAATGAAAACCAAGGCGCAATCGTGTTCCAAGGCGACGCTATTTTTCATATTTCTACAAAGTTGAAGGAATAAATTCTTCCGAAAATCTACTCCAAATTTAACACCCTTTAAACAGAGTTTTGGAGTAAATTTGTCACCTTCTATGACACACACAAAAATCAACAAGACATTTCTGATAATATTATTGGGGATATTGGCCGCATTGGGTCCGTTTACCATTGATATGTATCTTCCCGGATTTCAACGGATTGCAGAAGATTTATATACCGATGATCAACATGTTGCTTTTACTTTGACTTCTTATTTCATTGGTATTGCGTTAGGACAATTGTTTTATGGTCCTATTGTCGACAAATATGGCCGTAAAAAGCCTTTACTTTTTGGATTGGGAATTTATGCGCTGGCTGCATTGGGATGTGCTTTTTCTGTTTCTATAGAAATGATGATTGGTATGCGGTTTTTACAAGCTTTGGGCGGATGTGTGGGAATGGTCGCTTCAACAGCCATCATCAGTGATGTGTACGAAGTCCAATACCGGGCAAGGGCCTTTTCATCCATCATGTTGGTGATGGGTGTAGCTCCATTGATTGCCCCAAGTGTGGGGAGTTTTTTTGTGGAACATGCAGATTGGTACTATATTTTTTATTTTTTAGCGGTCTTTGCAGGATTCGTTTCCATTTTGATTTATTTTTTCTTACCCGAAACGAGTTTGTATATGCACTCCAATAAATTACGAATCCGTGAAATAGCGCGTGGTTATTGGGAAATTCTAAAAAACAAAACCTTTCTGTTTTATACTATGGCAGGAAGCATCGCGATGTCGATTTTGTTTGCATATATATCCTCGGCATCTTATGTGTTTTTGACCTTGTACAAATTGGACAAAACAACTTTTTCAATATTATTTGCCATCAATGCTTCGGGATTAATCATTGGAAGTTCTGCTAATGGTATGTTGACACGAAAGTTTAATTATATCAAAATTGCAAATCATGCCTCTTTGATTTTGACGGTAATTTCAGGATTGATTTTAGCGTTGGTTTATACCATTCCCGATTTGACATACGAATGGATTGTTGCCGGATTATTTTCAATTTTATTTACAATCGGATTTATCAATCCAAACGCAACAGCGGCTTCATTATCGCCATTTACGGGAAATACCGGCTCTGCATCAGCTTTGGGTGGAGCAATGCGAATGGGCGTTGGAGCGCTGGTAGCTGCGGCAATCGGGATATTCCAAGGAAATACCTCTTTGACCATGTTTATATTGATTTTTGTTTTGGCTTTTTTGGCAACGGTCTTTTTGTGGTTCTCCCATAAATGGGTGAAAGAATAACTTGGAAGAATAATTCTTAAATTATCATTCTAAAAACCTTCGATAATTTCAGTTGTGGAATTGATCAATTCCATTATATAAAGAACAATTCCGCTGAGACTGATGAAAAACAAAACGAGATTTAAAATGGCGATGGAATTATTTTTTTGTCTGAATTGATAAATAGCCGAAATAAGTAAAAAAAACATACTAATCAGAAAAACAAGAAAAATAATACTTCCAAACGGAATTACAGGCCAAATTTCTATACAAATAAACAGCAAAAGTGAAACGAACCAAAACAAAATCGTACGCTTCCAATTTCCAAAAATGGAAAGAAAAGTCTTTCTCATAACGAATTAACAATCATTGGCTTCATAAAATTCTTGGTCTAATTTTTCTTCGAGATATTTCAAATCTTTGGGTGTTGTGTCCACTTTTTGAAGTTGAACGGGTAATTGTTTTTTTCCGTCTGGCGAAACCCAAATTCCGATCATTTTATTTCCGGATTTTTGAAGAATTAAAGTACCTGTATTATGAATTTCAACTAAAGTATAGTTTCCTTTTTCATAATTCATAGTCGAATTTAGCAAAAGCCAATTGTCGTCTTTATTGGAATCGTATTTATACATAGCCGATGCATATGTAGTCGGACAGCCGTTTTCCTCAATTTTCAGATAAAAGGAAACCTTTAAATTATCGCCGATTGTTCCTTTGTAAAAATCTTGAGAAATCAAGGTTTGAGCTGAAAGAAAAACTGAAAAAAGGACGAGTGAAATGGTTAGGTAATTTTTCATTTGTAAATAGTCATTTAAGTTTATAATTGAAATTTTAGATCAAAAAAAATAAGATTGTTTTTCGAATTAATTTTTTCTTCCTAAATCAAATTCATCAAATCGAAAAAGGGTTGATAACGAATGTATTTGAATTGGAAATAAATATCAGGGGTCCAAGGCATGCCATTAAATTCAATTTACCCAAATATACAAAAACAAAAATCCGCATCATTTTCCTGATACGGATTTGTATGAATTAAAATTAGAACTTAATGTTCTTCATTTCTTAATGGTAAAAGAAAAAAAATCACAATGGAATATTTCCATGTTTGCGTTTCGGACCGTCCACTACTTTTCCTTCCAGCATGGCAAAAGCTTTGATGAGTTTTCTACGGGTATTATGCGGAAGAATTACTTCGTCGATGAATCCTCGTTTGGCAGCTTCATAAGGCGTAGCAAAAAGTTCTGCATATTCTTTTTCTTTTTCAATCAATTTTGCTTCATGGTCAGTCGCTTCCGAAATTTCTTTTTTGAAGATAATTTCTGATGCTCCTTTTGCTCCCATCACCGCGATTTCTGCCGTTGGCCAAGCAAAATTCATGTCGGCTCCTATGTGTTTGGAGTTCATCACATCATAGGCTCCACCGTAAGCTTTTCGGGTAATTACCGTTACTTTTGGAACGGTCGCTTCGCTTAATGCATACAATAATTTCGCGCCGTGAACGATGATTCCGTTCCATTCCTGATCCGTTCCCGGTAAAAACCCCGGAACATCTTCCAAGACCAACAACGGAATGTTGAACGCATCACAAAAACGGGTAAATCGAGCCGCTTTGGTAGAACTGTTCACATCTAAACATCCCGCTAAAAACATCGGATTATTCGCGACAATCCCAATGCTTCTTCCGCCTAAACGGGCAAATCCCACAACTATATTTTCTGCGAAATCTTTGTGGATTTCAAAGAAAGAATCCTCGTCGATGATTTCGTTGATCACATCTTTCATATCATAAGGTTTGGTCGAACTTTCCGGAATAATACTGTCCAAGTTGGTTCGTAATTCTTCGCCCAATTCAAACGGAAGTTGTGGTGGAAGTTCCGCATTATTTTGAGGCAAATAACTCAATAATCTTTTCACGTCTTCCAGACATTCAACATCATTGGCAGAAGTGGTATGCGCAACTCCCGATTTGGTGGAATGCGTACTGGCACCACCCAATTCCTCTGCAGTAACGGTTTCGTTGGTCACGGTTTTCACCACGTTGGGTCCCGTCACAAACATATAACTGGTATTTTCCACCATCATCGTGAAATCGGTCATGGCAGGCGAATAAACCGCACCGCCGGCGCATGGCCCCATGATAGCGGAAATCTGCGGAATCACACCGGATGATTGAACGTTTTTATAAAAAATATCGGCATATCCGCCCAAAGAACGAACTCCTTCCTGGATTCTCGCTCCTCCCGAATCGTTCAGTCCGATCATCGGTGCACCCACTTTAAGCGCCATGTCCATCACTTTGCATATTTTTTCAGCATGGGTTTCGGAAAGGGAACCGCCAAAAACCGTAAAATCCTGCGCAAAAATATAAACCAAACGTCCGTTTATGGTTCCGTACCCCGTTACCACTCCGTCTCCTGGATATTTTTCCCTGTCCATCCCGAAATCGTTGGTACGGTGCTCCACCAGCATTCCGATTTCTTCAAAAGAACCATCATCCAACAGATATTCGACCCGTTCTCTTGCCGTTAATTTTTTCTTAGCGTGTTGGGATTCAATTCTTTTTTGACCGCCGCCCAATAAAGCTTGCGCTTTTTTATCTAATAATGTTTGAATTTTATCGCTCATAGTGGTTTACAAATTAGGTAATCTAACGATTTTCTTATCTTCTAAATATTGTTTCAAAGCCACTAATGCTGCGATTTCGGCTTCTTTAGAAGATTGTTCTTTGATGATTTCAGGATTATAATATTTCTTCACAAAATTGGTGTCAAAATTTCCGGAAAGAAACGCTTCATGCTCAAACACAAATTTCCCAAAAGGAAGTGTAGTGCTGATTCCTTTGATTTTATAGTCTTCAATGGCTTGTAGCATGATGTAAATGGCTTCCTCACGGGATTTCCCGAAAGTAATCAATTTTGCCAACATCGGATCATAATAAATCGGCACATCCATTCCTTCGTCAATTCCGTTATCCACACGGATTCCTTCTCCTTCCGGCAATTTATAGATTTCCAAATTCCCAACGCTTGGCAAGAAATTATCCAATGGATCTTCGGCATAAACACGCAATTCCATCGCATGGCCTTTGATTTCTAAATCTTCCTGTTTTATGGGAAGAATTTCTCCTCTTGCTACGCGAATTTGTAATTCGACCAAATCCATTCCGGTAATCATTTCGGTTACGGGATGTTCGACCTGAAGCCGGGTATTCATTTCCAAAAAGTAGAAATTTTTATTTTCATCCAATAAAAATTCCACCGTTCCGGCACCTACATACTCACAGGATTCCGCCACTTTCACGGCCGCTTCTCCCATCGCTTTTCGGATTTCAGGAGTCAATACGGAAGATGGAGCTTCTTCAATTACTTTCTGGTGACGACGCTGAATGGAACATTCTCTTTCAAAAAGATGAACAATATTTCCATGCGTATCCGCCATTACCTGAATTTCAATATGACGAGGCGAACCGACGTATTTTTCAATGAAAACCGAACCATCACCAAATGCCGAAAGGGCTTCGGAAGTCGCACGTTCCATTTGAGATTCAAATTCTGATTCGTTTTCTACTACGCGCATTCCTTTTCCGCCGCCACCGGCAGAAGCTTTGATCAGAATCGGAAATCCGATTTCTTTGGCAACTTCTTTTGCCTTTTTAACATCGGTAATAGCTTCATCCAATCCCGGAACCATCGGGATATTGTATGCTTTAACCGCTTCTTTTGCAGCTAATTTGCTTCCCATGATGTGAATGGCTTTGGAACGCGGACCGATGAACGTAATGCCATTTTTTTCTGCTTTTTCAGCAAATTCAGCATTCTCAGAAAGAAATCCATAACCAGGATGAATTCCGTCAACGCCCAATTCTTTAGCGACTTCTATAATTTTGTCGCCCAATAAATAGGATTGGTTGGAAGGCGCTTCGCCAATCAGAACAGCCTCGTCTGCAAATTTCACATGAGGCGCTTCCCGGTCAGCTGTCGAATAAACCGCAACGGTTTTGATGCCCATTTTTTTGGCGGTTTTCATGACCCGAAGTGCAATTTCACCACGATTGGCAACTAATATTTTTTTCATTTTACTCGAATTCGATTAATAATTGTCCTTTTTCTACCGCATCTCCTTTACTGACTAGAATGGATTTGATGACTCCGGATCGGGGTGATGAGAAATTATTCTCCATTTTCATCGCTTCCAATACCAACAAACTATCATTTTCAGTTACTTCTTGTCCTACTTCTACATTAATGCTCAAAATTAATCCCGGCATAGGCGCTTTGATAGCGTTGACCATTTTTCCGGCTCCAACTTCAAATCCCAATTCTTTGATGAGTTGATCCAAAGATGTAGTGAGGTTAACTTCATATTCGTTTCCGTTTACATTGATGGTGTAAGTGCGGTTTAGGAAATCATTTGAAATAATTTCGACGGAAAAAGAAGTCTTGTTTTTTAAAATATGAAATTGATTGTCTTCCAATTGGATACGGTCTAAATTTTCAATCTGATCCTCTGTCAAATCAAACTGAAATTCTTTATTGACCGAAACTTTATATGTCTTCATAATTCATTTGTGAAAAATAATTGGTTAAAATTACATTATTTTTAGAGAATGGAAATCAAACCATGGTCTCTGATTCTTCAAAATGGGTAATTCTGATAGCTTTTTATATAGAATATGAGTAAAGAGAATAATGATTTGAATTTGTAAATTCGCAGAGAATAAGTCATTGCTAACATAGCGAAGCAATCCCTTAAAATGGTGCAGCAAGTTTCAACGGATTGCTTCGCTACGCTCGCAATGACGTGAAACCAATTTAAAATGAAAAAGCACATCTTAATTTTATTGATTTTTACAATTTGCGCAGATATCAAAGCACAGGAATTTCAATTAAAACCAAATCATTCCAATTTCCTTTATCGATATATTGATAATCCTATTTCAATTACATCAAATCCAAAAGATAGCTTGGGAGTGATTTCTCTTACTTTAAACACTCCATCTCTTCATAAATTAATTTCCGGAGAATTTATAGTTACACCTATTTCTGATTATAAAACTTCAATACTTACAGCTGTTGCAAAAGATATAAATGGGAAAGCAAGGGTAAACCGTTTTGAGTTAATTTTAAGAGATATCCCACCTGTCCTTTCCCATATAAACGGGAAAACATTTTTAAGTTTAGAATCATCTGAATTAGAAACAATAAAACTTGAAGCAGGAATTCCTGATTTTTTATATCCATTGGTTTTTGAGGTGATGGATTTTGAATTAAAAATTCCGAATCAAAAACCCATCAGAATTGAAGGAAATTCAATTCCAAAAGAGATTATAGGTAAAATAAAAAAGATAAAAAAAGGAGAATACATTTCTTTACAAAACATTAATATTCTAGCTGTAGAAGGATTTCACGGAGAAGATAAAAACTTTAATTGTTATAATCCTGTCGTGATTGAAATAAAATAGCCTAAAACTTAAAGCCAATTTAAATAAAATGAACCAATCCAAAGCACTTGCCATCCTCAAATCAGGACGAAATGTATTTCTGACGGGGTCTGCCGGTGCGGGAAAAACTTATGTCCTCAATCAATATATCCAATACCTTAAAGAGCATAAAGTCGGTGTTGCGGTAACGGCTTCTACGGGAATTGCGGCTACGCACATGAACGGCCAGACGATTCATTCCTGGTCGGGAATCGGGATACGGGATGAGGTTTCGGTTCGGCATTTGTCCAATCTGAAAGAAAAAAAATATTTCCGTGATAAAATGGATTCGGTGAAAGTTTTGGTGATTGATGAAATTTCCATGTTGCACCGAAATCAATTGGATTTGGTGAATCGGGTACTGAAATTTTTCAAAGGAAATGAATTGGCTTTTGGAGGAATTCAAGTGGTTTTTTCGGGTGATTTTTTTCAGTTGCCGCCCATCGGTAACGATTTAGAATCTTCGCGTCAGAAATTTGCCTTTATGTCCGATGCCTGGCTGGAGGCCGAACCTCTGATTTGTTATCTGACCGAACAACATCGTCAATCCGAAAATGATTTGAATTTGATTTTAAATGAAATCCGAACCGGAACTGTTTCGCAGAAATCCATTGATTTATTGGAATCAAGGGTAGAACTTCATCCGGACGAAGGCGAACAGGAAACCAAATTATTTACGCATAACGCAGATGTGGACAGAATCAACCAGATGTATTTGGAACAAATCGGAAGCAGTTCAAGGTTTTTTGATGCGGCTGTAAAAGGAAATGATGCTTTGATTGAAGTTTTGAAAAAATCGGTTTTGGCATTGGAAAAACTGGAACTGAAAACCGGTGCGCAGGTGATGTTTATCAAAAATAATTATGAAATCGGTTACGTAAACGGAACGCTGGGACGTGTAACGGGCTTTACGGAAAAAGGAAATCCGCTAGTGAAAACTTTTGACAACGATCTGATAGAAGCAAAACCTCATATCTGGTCAATCGAAGATGAAAGTGGAAAGCCTTTGGCTTCATTCGTGCAGATTCCGTTGCGTTTAGCATGGGCGATTACGGTACACAAAAGTCAGGGAATGACGCTGGACGCGGCGATGATTGACCTGAGTCGTGCATTTGAAAAAGGGCAAGGTTATGTGGCGCTTTCCCGGCTTCGGGATTTGCAGGGTTTGAAATTGAAAGGACTAAACCAAACGGCTTTGGAAGTTGATGAATTGGCAAGTCGTGCCGATAAACGTTTTCAGGAATTGTCGCAGGAATGGGATGATTCGCTGGAGGAAAAAGATTTGGAAAACGAATTCAAAGGATTTATCCGATCATCCGGCGGTACAACCGACAAAAAAGAATTGGCGAAGCAAAAAGAAAAATTGGCCCAAAAAGGAAAAGCTGAAAAAGAATCGACTTATCAGATTACCAAAAAGTTGGTGGAACAAAAATTGAGTTTGGACGAAATTGTTTCTGAAAGAGGTTTGGGAAAAGGAACGATTTTGAGCCATCTGATCCGGATTTCGGAAACCGATGCAGAAATTGATTTGGAACAATTCCGGCCGGATGAGGAATTATTAAAGAACATAAAAAAGATTTGGAAGAAAACTCCGGAAGCCGGAATGGGGCAGATTTATAAAGATTTGAAAGGGAAATTCAGTTATGATGACATCAAACAAGTGATGATTTTCCGAAATCGAAACTAAGCTTTTAACCGAAAAATTTTACGCAGAATTCGCAAAGTTAGCCCATAAAATAATCAGATGAATTTCAAGAGACTGTAAATATTTATGTTACATTTAGTCTGCCTTTAGAATTTACTGAAATGAATTATCCGGATTTTTTTTCTCAATTGAGAATTTTGCTTGACCCTGACCATGAGAAATTGGATTTTAAATCTATTTCCCAATTGGATTTTAAAAATTTTCCCTCCAAAATCATCGTTTCCCTTGTCCATTTCGAAGAGGATAAAAACAGAAGGAATCAGGTTTCCATAAAAAGAAACAATGATGAAAGTGTTCTAAAACAACCCGTTCAGACTCAGGTATTTTATTTACTTTTTTCTTCCCATTCCCAAAATTCAAACGATTACATCTCGGGCATTCAGGCTTTGTCGGAAATCAATCATTTCTTTCACTCCCATCCCATTATCAAAATTTCTGACGAAAAGAAATGTTTGGCAGAATGGGTTTCGCTGAATTGGGAACAACAGTTTTATCTATGGAAAAGTTTAGGCGTCAAACAACTGCCCTACTTTTTATATAAATTTTCAGAAATCTGAATAAAAAAAGCCCGAATTGCTTCGGACTTCAACTATTATAAACAGAATAATCATTCGACAATAAAATAAATTGCTTTCTTTTCTTGTGCTATTTCTTCACCAGGCGCAAATTTTTTGAATTCAATCAAACAAACACCGTTTGATTCACCTGTAATTTCATAGGTATGAATACCCGGAACACCGACCATTCCTTCAGGAGCTTCGTTTTGCTGATAACCTGCATCGTTGAGTTTTACTATACACTCTTGTTGGGTTTCTGTTTGCCAGGAATATCCGGTTGATGGATTTTCTTCCAAATTCACCGCCACCGTTTTACCGTTTTTCACTTTTACAAATTCCAAATGATTATATTCGGAAAGACTGACTTTATCGGGAAAATAATCCCATCTTTCTTTGACAGTGGTTTTACAGTTTAGAAAGGTTAAGCAAACGGCAATTAGTAAAACTATTTTTTTCATCGGATTAAAAATTTTAGTGAAGTTAATTGTTTTTTAACAGAAATCAAACTCCGCCTATTAAATTTCATTTTTCGATTCGGTATATTTTTTCCGGAGTTTGGTTAAATAATAAGCTGAGATTCTGTGTTAATAGGAAAAGTCGAATTTTTAGCAGGTTGGTTATGGTCTGATTTTGTCATGATTTTTGTTTGTTTCACCACAAAAATACACGCCAAAATCCAATTTGAATCGTTCATTTTACCACGGGTTTCACCCGGAGTTAGCTACATAATGTCCTTTCAGGACGAAGATTCAGCAATAGTTTCAATGCTTCTTATTTATTCATCATCCAACCTCTTCTTTTCCAGTTTTTCCGGTGAAAACTCTGGTTTTATCAGGAGTTTTGTTTGTTTCACCACAAAAATACACGCCAAAATCTAATTTGAATCGTTCATTTTACCCCGGGTTTCACCCGGAGTCAGCTACATAATGTCCTTTCAGGACGAAGATTCAGCAACGGTTTCAATGCTTCTCATTTATTCATTATCCAACCTCTTCTTTTCCAGTTTTTCCGGTGAAAACTCCGGTTTTATCAGGAGTTTCGTTTGTTTCACAACAAAAATACACGCCAAAATCTTTATATTTTCTTTCCCCGAATTTCATTCGGGGTTATAAATAGTTGACTCCTACGGAGTCATGATTTATATATTCTATTTACTGTCAGTGAATTATTTGTTGTAACATAATGCACTATGGGTTTAAATTGTATAACTCAATTGTATAATTGAACAACTTTCTGCATTCGGCTCTTTAATTGTTTCCCTAAATTTTTGGGTTCCAGAACCTGCACAAATTCGCCATGTGAAAGTATTTCCTGAACGAAATCATAAGTAGGCACCAATTTGAGCCGGACGGTCATTTCGCCGTTTTCATCATGCAGAATTTGTTGCGAATGATGAAGCGGCATGGTACGGATGTAATTCCCCTGCCCTTCCGTAAATTTCAATTGGATTTCCTGTGGCTTTTCATCGCCCGGACCAACAATCCCGAAACAATCTTTGAAGAATTCTTTTGGATTGATTTTTTGCGGATGCTGGAATTTGGTTTGGGTGATATTCAGCGCAAATAGCCTGTCCAAACCGAAAGTCCGGAATTCTTTTCGTTCCAAATCATACACAAAAACATACCAACGCTTTTTGAATTCCTTTAATAAATATGGTTCAACTGTACGAACCTCTACTTCGTCAGACCAGAATTTCTGATAGCGAAACTGAACCTGAAAACGGTTTTGAATCGCGTAGAGCAAACCGCTGAGATGTTCGGTCCCTTCCGATTTCCGGGTATCAAACTGGATGAATTCCGAAAAAGATTGATTGAGGTTCAGCACCTGAAAAACGTCGAGTGCTTCAAACATCCGTTCGCTGTATTCGTCCTGATTGTCCTCACTTATGAAATAGACTTTGCGGGAGCGGTCGTATTTGATTTCTATGTTGTAGAGCGTGGCGATTTCCTTGACATCACGCTGGAAAGTCCGGAGTGAAACAGAAAATTCCAAATCGTTCAAATCACCTTCGGATTCCAATTTATCCAAAATTTCTTCAAATGAAGAAGGTTTGTTTCTGAGTTTCTGAATGATGATACGGTGACGGAACAGGGTTTCTTTTTGTGACATTGGCGTTTTGGGATTTATTTCTCAAAGATAAAAATTTATAGCGACAATTGATGTCGTTTGAAAATTAATTTTCTATACACAAGTTTCAAAAGAGAAAATCAAACTGAATTTTTATGTCTGTGTCTTTCTGAAATTCTCTAACAAACATTCTATATTTTCTTTCCCGACAGGATTTTGGCTGTGAACTGCAAACTCTGGTAAACTGAATTCATTGTCCAAACAATATTCTACCAGCCATTTCGCACAGTCAAAACCGGTTTTTCCTTCGCCTAAATCGTGGTCAAATGAGATGAAATCCGGCAGCCAGTTTTCTAAAATGAAAAAGGTAAATTCTTCGTAAAACTAAACTCCTTCAAAGCCTTTGTAGGTTTCAGAAAGTGCCAGTAAGGTTTGATTTTTCATTTTATAAAAGTTTTTATGTTCTTTCTACAAAGATGAAAACCAAACAAGCCAATCCATGTCGTTTCAAAAAAATATTAAATGAAAAAACCGCCAACCCAACTGCTTTTCTAAAAATTTATTAATTAGAGCCTGTTTAAATTTTATTGCTAAAAATTTTTATAGCTATTTTGAGATGCCCTTCGACTACGCTCACGGTGACAGATTTTTTGCTTCGTGTTTGAAGATTTATCGGGATAAATCAAGAATAGGAAGTTGATTGCTTCGTTCCTCGCAATGACACGCTCAAAAAGAGCATCAAAATTTAGCAAAGATATTCTTTAAGAGCCTTAAAAATATA
>JAEWOD010000030.1 GCA_023461035.1 Bacteroidota bacterium
TGACCGCGTTCGTTGATGAGGATCAGCTGCAGGCGGTCTTTGGCGACCGTGGCTGATGTCTTTTTATGACCGAGCAGGAAGGACAGGAAAGACATATCACTTTCCTCCGAACAGGCGCTTGAACAGGCCGGGTTTTTCGTAATCCACGAAGCGCAGAGGCTTTTCTTCGCCCAGGTAGCGGGCCACGATGTCCTGGTAGGCCAGCGATACGTCGCTTTCGCGGATATGGATGACGGGTACGCCCTGGTTGGAGGCCTGCAACACGGTTTCGGACTCGGGGGTGACGCCGATCAGCTTGATGCGCAGGATGTCTTCCACGTCCTGCAGCGACAGCATCTCGCCTTCGGATACGCGCTTGGGGCTGTAGCGGGTCAGCAGCAGGTATTCCTTGATGGGCTCGCCGCCTTGTTCGCCGCGACGCGACTTGGCAGCCAGAATGCCCAGGATGCGATCCGAGTCGCGCACCGAAGAGACTTCCGGGTTGGTAACCACGAGCGCATCGTCGGCGAAGTAGGATGCCATCAGGGCGCCGGTCTCGATACCTGCGGGCGAGTCGCACACGATGTATTCGAAACCCATGCCCTTGAGTTCTTCCAGAATCTTTTCCACGCCTTCGCGGGTCAGCGCGTCTTTGTCGCGTGTCTGGGAGGCGGGCAGGATGAATAGGTTTTCCAGTTGCTTGTCGCGGATCAAGGCCTGGTTAAGGGTGGCTTCGCCTTGGATGACGTTGACGAAGTCGTAGACGACGCGCCGTTCGCAGCCCATGATCAGATCCAGGTTGCGCAGGCCCACGTCGAAGTCGATGACGACGGTCTTGTGACCGCGCATCGCAAGACCGGATGCAAAACTGGCACTGGTGGTGGTCTTGCCCACACCGCCTTTGCCTGATGTCACCACAACTATACGCGCCATGACAATCGGATTCCTTTGTTTTTCAAGTCACATAATCGTAAAGCATAACCGGCGCTATTTTGGCATTCGTCCTGAGACTTCGCCTACTGCTTGGCAACAAAAAATATCATTTGCGTCGATTCGTGCCGGTTTGCCGGGAATACTGCGGTGGGCCGGCCCGGTTCGGGCCGGTTGTGGGTGCCCTTAGGCGCCCAGCGGGTCTATTCTGAGTTTGTCGCCGTCCAGGGCCACGACGGCGGGTTTATTGCGCAGCTCGGCTTCCAGGCGCGTTTCGATGACGCGGTAGACGCCGGCGATGGCTACCAGTTCGGGATCCAGTTCGGTGGTGAAGACGCGCGCATTGGTGTCGCCCCGAGCGCCTGCCATGGCCTTGCCGCGCAGCGGTCCGTACACATGGATATTGCCGTCAGCGATGACCTCGGCGCCCTGGCTGACCGCGCCCACGATGATCAGGTCGGTGTGGCGCGCATAGATGCGTTGGCCGGAGCGCAGTTGCCGGTTGATGATGAGGGCGGCCGGGGCGATGGCCGGGGCTGCAGGGGCCGGCGCCGGCGCCGCTTGCGGCGCCTGTTGGGCGGCGACGGACAAGGCCGGCACTTCTTTTTCGGGGGCTGCTTCAGCCTGAGGGCGAGAAGGCGGGTTGGACAGTTCGACGTTGGGCAAGCCGCTGTCCAGCGCCGCGCCTACATGGTTGGGATGCGCGACCACGCCCACCGGATGGAGCTTGTACTGGCGCAGGGCGGCGGTCAGGGCGGTCCAGTCCACGGGTGCATCGATGGCGCTGGCGTCGATGACGACAGGTTCGTCTTCGAAGAAAGAGCCGGCATCCTTCATGCGTTGCGCCAGGGCCGCCAACAGCTCGGCGGTATGGGCCGAGCGCAGCACCACGCGCACGGCATACAGCGTGGCGCTTTTGAAATCCAGGGCCTGGGGCCCTTTGGCATGAGTCTGATCGTTCACTTGAGTCGCTTGTGATCGGTTGAAGGTAGGCTTAGACCCAGGTGTCTTTCAGGGTCGTGGTGCGGTTGAGCACGGGTTTTTCCAGGGTGGAGTCCACACGGTCGGCGACGAAATAGCCCAGCCGTTCAAACTGCCAGTGCGCATCAGGCTCGGCGCGCGTGCCCGGTTCGATCCAGCCCTGGATGACGCGCAACGAATCCGGGTTGATGTGTTCCAGGAAGTCCTGCTCGCCGGAATCGGGCTGCGGGTGCGCGAACAGACGATCGTACAGGCGGAATTCGGCCGCGATGGCATGTTCTGCGCTGACCCAGGTGATGTTTCCCTTGACCTTGACCGAATCCGCGCCGGGCGTGCCGCTTTTGGTGTCGGGCAAGTATTCGGCGTGCACTTCGGTCACCTGGCCCTGTTCGTCCTTGATGAAGCCGGTGCAGCGCACGACGTAGCCGTATTTCAGGCGGACCTGGTTGCCGGGGAACAAGCGGAAGTATTTCTTGGGCGGTTCTTCCTTGAAGTCTTCGCGTTCGATGTAAAGCGTGCGCGAAAAGGGGAACTCGCGCTGTCCGGCTTCCGGATTGTGCGGATTGCGCGGGGCATGGCACAGTTCACTCTGGCCTTCCGGATAGTTGGTGATGATGAGCTTGATCGGATCCAGGATGGCGACGCTGCGATCGGCCACCGGATCCAGGTCGTCCCGCAAGGCTTGTTCCAGGCTGCTGTAGTCGATGTGCTGGGCGGCCTTGGACACGCCCAGGCGATCGGTGAACAAGCGGATGGCGCCCGGCGTGTAGCCGCGGCGACGCAGGCCGGCCAGCGTAGGCATGCGCGGATCGTCCCAGCCCTGCACGTGGTTTTCCAGGACCAGCTGACGCAGCTTGCGTTTGCTGGTGACCACATACGACAGGTTCAAGCGCGAAAACTCGTATTGCTGGGGCAGCGGGTCGGATAGTTGTCCCAGCTCCACCAGACGTTCCAGGATCCAGTTATAGAAGGGGCGCTGGTCTTCGAATTCCAGGGTGCACAGGCTGTGGGTGATGCGTTCGAGCGCGTCTTCCACGGGGTGCGCCCAGCTGTACATCGGGTAGATGCACCACTTGCTGCCGGTGCGATGGTGTTCGGCATGGCGGATGCGGTACATGACCGGATCGCGCAGGTTGATGTTGGGCGAGGCCATGTCGATCTTGGCGCGCAGCGCCATGCTGCCGTCAGGGTGTTTGCCATCGCGCATCTCGCGCAGCAGATCCAGCGATTCCTGGGCCGGGCGGTCGCGCCAGGGGGAATTGACGCCTTTTTCGGTCAGTGTGCCGCGGCTGGCGCGCATTTCGTCGGCGCTTTGCTCGTCCACATAGGCGTAGCCGGCCTTGATCAGGGCCTCGGCGAAGCGGTACATGTGATCGAAATAATCGCTGGCGAAGTAAAGGTTGGTTTCGTTTTTGAACGACCAGTCAAAGCCCAGCCACTTCACCATGTCGATAATGGCGTCCACGTACTCCTGTTCTTCTTTTTCAGGGTTGGTGTCGTCAAAGCGCAGGTGGCAGGCGCCCAGGTATTCGCTGGCCAGACCGAAGTTCAGGCAGATGCTCTTGGCATGGCCGATGTGCAGGTAACCATTGGGTTCGGGGGGGAAACGGGTGCGGATGCGGGCCATGTCCGGCTCGGCGCCCTGCTGGACATCGGCGGGGCCGGGCTGTCCGGCCCAGGTCTTCTGGGCATAGCGGCCGGCGCTCAGGTCCTGCTCGATGATCGTGCGCAGAAAATTAGAGGCGGGGGCGGGAGTGGAAGCAGAGGTCATACACGTATGAAAAAAAGAAAGCGACAGGCTAATCAGTCATTTTGCCACGTTCTTGTTTTACTGGGGTATTCACGCATCGAAATGGTGTCGCGCGCCAGAATGCCAGTGGTGGCGTTCGCAGGCCGATTCGCCCTAAACTACCGCACATTATGACGCACTCCGCCCTTTCTCTGTCTCAGGCTCAGTTTTTCATCAGCCTGGGCTTCATGTTGCTGTTCCTGGCCCTGGAGCTGGGCTTGTCTTGGGTGCTGTTTTATTTTAGGATTAAAACATTCGGTTCTAAACAAAATGCCTGGATGGGCGCGTATCGCTTCTGGGTACGTATTTTCGCCCTGGCTTTCATCCTGAGCTTTGCCGCTTCCATGCCGGTGCTGATCCAGTTCGGCAGCGTCTGGCCGGGACTGATGGAGCGGGTGGGGGATGTGGTGGGGCCCATGCTGGCCGCTTCCATGTTGTCGCTGTTCATTTTCAAGTCCTGCTTTCTGGGCGTGATGCTGTTCGCCCAGCGCATGCTGTCCAACCTGGTGCACACCCTGGTGGTGTTCATGGTGGCCGTGGGCGTGACGCTGACGGCGTTCTGGCTGGTAGCGATATTGGCCTGGATGCAGGTGCCCACCGGTGTGGACGTGGTGGAAGGACATTATGTAGTGCTGGACTGGCTGGCGGTGCTGCAGACCCCGGCCTTGCCCTGGTATGGCGGGTTGCTGTTGGCCGGCAGCCTGTTGACCGTGGCGTTTTTCA
>JAEWOD010000031.1 GCA_023461035.1 Bacteroidota bacterium
TTTAAAATTTATATTTTAGAAATGTTATGGCGTATTTTTAGCCGAAACGAGGCTCCCGAAGTTTCGGGATTGCAGTCGAAATCGGGTATATTCGATGAAATCAAAGATTCAACGAATCCATTGAAAAACAAATAAGAAATGTACTGAGTTAAAAAATTAACAAAGTTGCAGGCAAAAAGACGTATAACAAAATAATTAGATGAAATTTAAATAGGCTCTAAGCCTGAAAGATATCATTTTCAACATTTAAACCAACAGAAATCACTAAATTTACCTTCTAAATTTTTCAAAATGAAAATCGAACAAATTTATACAAAATGTTTGGCGCATGCTGCGTATTATATTGAAAGTGAAGGAGAAGCAGTGATAATTGATCCGTTAAGAGAAACAGACAGTTATCAAGAAATGGCAGAAAAAGATGGAGCGAAAATTAAATATATCTTTGAAACTCATTTTCATGCCGATTTTGTATCGGGACATTTGGAATTAGCAAAAAACACAGGAGCAACCATCTTTTACGGACCTACTGCCGAAGCCGGTTTTGATTTTCATCTGGCTAAAGACGGCGAAATTTTCCAAGTCGGAAAAATCAGTTTTGAATTATTGCATACTCCAGGACATACCATGGAATCTTCCTGTTTTCTGCTTCGAGATGAAAACGGAAAAGAAGTGGCATTGTTTTCCGGAGATACATTATTCATCGGGGATGTAGGTCGTCCGGATTTGGCGCAGCGCATATTTTCAGATTTGACACAAGATAAATTGGCGGGTTATATGTTTGATTCGCTTCGAAATAAAATCATGCCTCTTTCAGATGAAATTATCGTGTATCCCGGTCACGGAGCGGGCTCGGCTTGCGGAAAAAATATGAGCAAAGAAACATTTGATACATTGGGCAACCAGAAAAAAGTCAATTATGCACTGAATCCCGAATTGTCCAGAGAAGAATTCATCAAAGAACTGACCACCGGACTGACTCCTTCGCCGGCTTATTTTCCGAACAATGCTGTGATGAACCGAAAAGAATTTACGGGCTTTAGTGAAGTGCTGAGAAAAAATTTGAAACCACTTTCAGTAGAGGAGTTTGAAACTTTGGCAAACGAATCCGATGTGTTGATTCTGGATACCCGTCATCAAAATGATTTCGTAAAAGGATTTGTGCCAAATGCTTATTTCATTGGTATTCAAGGTGATTTTGCACCTTGGGTGGGAACGGTAATAGAGGACATCAACCAGAAAATCATCTTTATTTCCGAACCCGGAAAAGAAGAAGAAGTGATTACACGTTTGTCGAGAATCGGCTATGATAACGTTTTGGGATATTTAAACGGCGGATTTGATGCTTGGAAAAATGTCGGAAAACCGGTTGATACAATTGAGAGTATAGATATAAACGAATTCGAAAACCGTTACAAATCCGATTTTGGAATTCATATTTTAGATGTAAGAAAAGCCAGTGAGTTCGAGAGCGAACATGTAGCTTCGGCGCAAAATCTTCCGGTGGACTACATTCATAAAAACCTACACGAAGCATCTCAAAACAAAACCTATTTTGTGCATTGTGCAGGAGGTTATCGTTCCGTGATCTTTGCTTCGATTGCAAAATCTAAAGGATATGATAAGTTGATCAATGTAGAAGGCGGATTTGGGAAAATCAAAACGTCTGATGTCTTTCCAAAAACCGAATTTGTTTGTCCGACGACGATGCTTTGATTTTTGGATTGTATAATGTTTAAACCTCCAAGGTTAATCTTCAGTTTGCTGAATAACCTTGGAGGTTTTACTTTTCAAAAAAGCAAACGTAAGCAAAACCCCGATAAAAGCCATTCCCACACCGACCAGAACCGGTGTGTCGTAAGCAAATCCCATTGTGATGGGAATTCCGCCGAGATAAGCACCCAATGAATTCCCCATATTGAAACTCGCTTGTCCGGCAGAAGCCGCAAAAGTTTCTGCTCCTTTGGCATCACGGATGAGCATCATCTGAATCGGCGAACCCACCGAAAATGAAATTACGCCGGTAATAAATGCCATCACATAAGCCATCCAACCGATGTGCGCTGTGAAATGCACAACCAAAAGACAAATTACCATCGTAGAAAAACACAGGATAGTAGCTTTGGTAGGGTTGACGGCATCTGCCAGTTTTCCGCCCAAAATATTCCCGAAAAACATCCCCAATCCTACCAGAATCATGATCATAGGTACACGTCCTTCCGGTAATCCGGAAACTTTCGTAACCATCGGAGCAATGTAACTGATCCACGCAAAAAGCCCGCCCGTTCCGATGGAAATGATGGCAATCAACAGCCAGGAGCGACCTTTTTTGAAATAATTCAATTGTCCGAATAAATTCTTATTGGCACTTTTGATCGCAGGAAGCCAGAACCAAAGCGCCATGAAAGTGACCAAGCCTAATAAAGCGATGATTCCATAAGTGATCCGCCACGAATAATGGTGTCCGATGTAAGTCCCGAGAGGAACGCCGATCAGGTTTGCCAGCGTCATTCCCGTAAACATTGTGGCAATGGCTTGGGCTTCTTTTCCTTTTTTTGCCAGATTGGTGGCAACCACCGAACCCACACCAAAGAAAGCTCCGTGTGGCAGTCCCGCAGCAAACCTTGAAACTTCCAAAAGAAAAAATCCGGGCGCAATTGCAAAAAGTCCGTTGAAAATAAAAAAGACAAGCATCAGAACCATCAAGACCGTTTTCGGCGGATATTTCCCGGAAAACAATACCAAAGTCGGTGCTCCCACCACTACGCCCAAAGCGTATAACGCAATCAGGTGCGCCGCTTTCGGTATTTCGATTTCTAAGTCTTTTGCGATGTCCGGCAAGATTCCCATCATCGTAAATTCAGTCATTCCTATCGCCATTCCCCCAAATGCGAGGGCTATCAATCCTTTGTTCATCCGAATTTTTTGAGTGGGCAAAGGTCGTTTGAAATTGAACAACGGAAAAGCCCCGGCGGTAAATTTTTATTATCCGAGAATTAAAATTAATGATTGAATAATTCTAAGGGAGAAAAATTCTGAAATTCATAAAAACACCCAACCGGAATCGAGTACAAATTCCGGTTGGGTGTCATTTAATCTATTAACCTGATTTCGATAATTATTTTAAAATCTGAATTTTTTTCGTTTGGCTCATTCCGTTTTGATGAAGTGTCACAAAATAAATTCCACTTGAAATAGGAAATGAATCAATCGAAATCAAATGTTTGCCTGCGTCTTTGGCTATTTCATCGTTATTGGAAACCAAACGGCCTTGGCCATCCCAAATTTTCATCCCAATCATTCCGTTTTCATTTGTACAAAAACTGACTTTAGGATTTTTTCCTCCTATCGTCCGCATATTTTTGAGATGGCACAAGTCCGTATCATCAGCATCAGAAGTTGCTAAATTTTCCTGCGAATAAATCTCTGTATTCAATAAATAATTTTCATTAAAACCGCCAGCACAAACCAATTTCCAAATGCCGTTCACCAGAATTGAAGTCGCATTTCCGGTATTCCAGGCAGTTGGTTTGGGCGTTAATTCCGTCCAAATGTCGGCAGCGACATCGTAAAAATAATTTTCATCCGAAACGGTTTCAAACGTATTGTCGGTTGTCCCACCGATGAGAATCAGTCCGTTTGCCCAGGGTTTTAATTCAAAAAAAGTACGGGTTTCGCCCGGAAACGGCGTTCCTTCCGTCCAGTTAATCTGGCTTCGGTCGTTTTGGTCGATTTCGCCTATCCAGACTTTGTCCCAATAAGTTGTGGAAAAAGTGCCGTTGGAACCGCCTACATAAATCAGTTTGTCTCCATAAACGGACAAAGCACCATAGGAAAGCGAATTCCCGGGCGAAGGCACAGAAGTTCCTTGCCGCCATTGGTCCGTTTGAACATTATAAACATAGGTTTTCTCCGAATTATAAGCTCCGGCAATGTAAATCAGACTGTCCTGATAAGCCACGGCATCGCCGTCCGTATAAGCCACCGGAACATCGGCCACCTGATCCCATTCGTCCGAAACCAAATCATAACGGTAAACATTTTTCGTAACGGCTCCGGGTGTGGTAACCATTCCACCGATGATGTAAACTTTTTCGCCGACTTTGGCACTGGAAGAACCCAGAATGGGAGTAGGGACATTGGATTTTTCATCCCAAGAATTGGTTGTCAGGTTGTACCGGTAGGTTTTATCGGAAATGATGTCCTGATCATTCCGACCGCCGAAAATATAAACAAAAGATTGGCTGTTTGTCTGGAATGATTCCGTGTTTCCTGCCCGGATTCCTTCCGGTATATCGGCTTCCGTCGTCCATTGCGCATAATTGTTTTGGATGCCAAATGAACTTAAAACCATAAAAAATAGTATTTGTTTCATAATTGAAATTTTGACTAAAATTACATTTGGTTTTGATGCGGAAATTAGAATTCAACCGGAAAGCAAATTATTGAAAACGAATGACTTGTTTTAATTTGAGTTTGAAATAAAAGTTGAATTTCAATCCGTTTATTGACGATTTTCTGCTGTTTGTAACAAAATAACCTTCCAATTGTTGAAAGGATTAATTTTGTGTTATGCAAATGAGTTGGAAGAAACATCTCTGGTTCTGGATTCCCTATACGTTTCTGGAAGTTTATTCGGAAGGGTATTGGATGGGTGTTCAGTATCAGCAGCCGTTTTGGTCAACGGCTATTCATGCCTTTTTGGAAGAGGTTTCCCAAATCATCCTGATTAAAATTCCGATGGTTTACCTGATGTTATTTTACATCCAAAAATTTGCCCATCAAAAACGAAATACTTGGAAACTTACGCTTTCATTAACTGTTATTCTCCTGCTGTTTTCATGGTTGGGTTATTTGTTTTTGATGCATTTTGTCGTGAAAGTGATTTATTCACATCTGGAAATTGTAGGGCTCGGAGGTTTCAGTACACTGCTGAATTCCTTTATGGACAAAATATTTGTGGCAAGTGTTGTCATTGCGCTGAGCGAATATTTGTACAGCCAAAAATTGCGAAACAGAGAACGGGAATTATTAAAAGAAAAAGTGGAAACGGAACTCAATTTTCTGAAATCCCAGATCAATCCGCATTTTCTTTTCAATACGCTGAACAATATTTATGCGTTAGCACGAAAGAAATCGGATGAAACGCCTGATGTAGTCCTGAAACTTTCCAAATTACTCCGTTTTGTTTTGTACGAAGCCGAAGCAAGAAGAATTCCAATTTCCCGTGAAATCGAATTTTTACAAGATTACATCGATTTACAAAAAATCCGGTTTGGAGAGAGGCTTCAATTGGTATTCCGATATGAAGTTGGGAACGAACATCAAGAAATCACACCCATGATTTTGATTCCTTTTGTGGAAAATGCATTTAAACATGGAGCCAGTCAAAGTACCAATAATTCTTTTATTGATATTGAATTAAAAGTAAAAGAAAAAGAATTGTGGCTGAAGGTGGAAAATTCTTTTGAACCCAATTCCGATGCGGATTCTAAAGGAATCGGATTGAAGAATTTGAAAAGACAATTGGAATTGAGTTATCAAAAATTTGATTTGAAAACCGAAACAAATTCCAACCGACACATTGCAGAATTAGTAATTTATTTAAATCCAATGGCATGAAGATACGTTGCCTGATAGTCGAAGACGAGCCGCTGGCAGTCGAAGTGATGGAAGATTTTATCGCCCAAGTTCCTTTTTTGGAATTGGAATCGGTTTGTCATGATGCCCTTTGTGCCATGCAGGTTTTGAAGGAAAAACCAATTGATTTGATGTTTTTGGACATCCATTTACCCAAACTAAAAGGACTCGATTTTCTATCCACCTTAAAAAATCCGCCGAAAGTCATTATCACAACTGCATATCATGAATTTGCGGTAAAAAGCTATGAATTCAGTGTTTTGGATTATTTGTTGAAACCGATTGAGTTCAGCCGTTTTATGGCGGCAGTACAGAAAGCACTGCCTACTGTTTCTGTTCCGGAGATTTCTAATTTGCCAAGCAGTAAAGAATTGATTTTTACCGTTCAGAAGAAGAAAGCACGTGTGCCGCTGGATGCCATTCTCTACATAGAAAGCCAAAAGGAAAACGTCAAAATCGTGATGGAAGACCGAACTATTTTGACACGTTATTCCATCAGTAATTTGGAAAAAGAATTGCCTGAAAACTTTATCCGAATCCATCGTTCGTTTATCGTTTCCAGGTCAAAAATTGATTTTTTTGATGCAAATGATGTGGAAATCAGGGGGAAACAGATCCCAATCGGGAGGAATTATAAGGATTTTGTCCGGGTGAGACTAAATAGGTAATTCCATTCGTCTTCCAACTTTTACCATTCAAATTCCCAATCGACCATTCATAGAAAAACAATAGCTTTAGCTGTGGACTGCTTCTACATTTGCTTTAAAAACACAAAAGATGAAGTGGATATTTTCAATGGCAGGTTTGTTGGTTTTCATGACTGCCGCAGCACAAACAAAAAAATCGGAATGGACACTGGCAAATAGCCGGAATGATGTCAACATCAGTTATCAGTGGGTTTTCCTGGAAACGGATCAAAAGATACGTGAAATGAAAACCGAATTTTTTATCAAAACCGACGTGAATTCAATTTTGAAACAATTCACCAACAGCACTTATCTCAAAAAGTGGCAAAATGCTGCTGACGAATGTAAAATCACGAAGTCGTCTGACGAAAAGTGGAAAACCTATATGAGTTTTTCACTGCCGTGGCCACTCAAAAACAAAGATTTGGTGATGGAAAACCAATTGGTAAAGTCAGAAAAATATTGGATGATAAAGATGAACAGCACACCAGAATCCGAACCGGTTTACAAAGGAAAAAGCCGGATCAACTCACTGGAATCCGAGTGGAAGTTCATTCCGCAAAAAAATGGAACGACCAAAGTAATTTACACTACTCTGACGTATGACCAACCTGAATTCCCCCGATCTATAACGGATCCGATCATTCAGAAAAAACTTTTCCAATCCATAGAATTACTCAAAAAATACGCTTCGTTATGATAAATTTCCGGGCAATTTTTAACCGTTACAAGAAAGCGGTAATTTCTTTTGAGGGAAATCCCGAATTCATAGCCAAAGGTTTTGCACTGGGTTCTTTTGTGGGTATGTTGCCCATACCTGGATTTCATATTCTTTCTTCCATGGGACTGGCTTTTCTGATGAAACTTAATAAAAAATCAGTTTTTCTCGGTGTCATCAAAACCAATCTTTTTACAGCAGGTTTCATTTTTGCCTTCAATTTCTGGCTCGGGAAAAAAATATTGGGTGTGAGCCCTGATTTTACAATGCCTGAAAAGATTGATTTCGGTTTTTTCTCAACGGTGTTCCGGTCGGGATTTGAGGTTTTCGAGTGTCTGCTGGCAGGTGGAATTCTGATGGGAATTGTTTCGGCGATAGTCAATTATTATGTGGTTTTAATTTGGATCAAAAATTATAGAAGTTATGGAGTCAATTAAAAAATATACCATCATCACCGGCGCAAGTCAGGGATTGGGCAAATCATTTGCAGAGCTTTGTGCCAAAAAGGGAAGAAACTTACTGCTCGTATCGCTTCCAAATGAAGGAATCGTCGAATTTGCCCACGAACTCCGTTCAAGATTTTGCGTCGATGTACGGACCTTTGAATTGGATTTAACAAATTCGTCAGAACTGGATTTTCTCATCCGTGAAATTAAAAAATACAGACTAAATATGCTGATTAACAACGCAGGGGTTGGCGGAACGAAATCCTTTATGGATGCGAGTTTACAGTATCTTGATAACATTGTTTTGCTCAATATGCGTTCTTTGGTTTTGCTCACGCACCAGCTTCTGCCTCAGCTCAAAGATGAAAACAAGGCGTATATCCTGAACATTTCGAGTCTGGCGGCATTTGTTCCTATGCCGTTCAAGACGGTTTATCCGGCAAGCAAAGCTTTTGTGTATTCGTTTTCCAGAGGATTGCAAAGCGAGTTGAAGGAAAGCAATGTACACGTTGCAGTGGCTCATCCGGGAGGAATGCCGACCAACGAAGAGGTTTCAAAACGAATTTGTCTGTATAAAGGTTGGGTGAAATATTCCATTCTGACACCAACAGAAACAGCCGAGATTTGTTTGGAAAAATTGTTCCGTAAAGAAACCATCATCATTCCGGGGAAGATAAACCGGCTCAGTTCTGTTTTGCAAAGACTGATTCCGGTTGGTTTTCAGTTAAATTTAATTAATTCTGAAATCAAAAAAGAATTGGCATGCGTACAGTAAAGGAAAAAGTTGTTTTGACCGGTGCGACCGGATTTTTGGGATATCACATAGCTAAAACTTTGGTTGCGCAGAATTATGAAGTTACGGCATTGGTTCGTTCGGAAAAAGGAGTGGATGAATTGAAGCGTTTGGGCTGTGTGGTGAAAACAGGGAAATTAAATGATGGGGAATTTATAGATAAATCGATTGAAAATCAGGATTATGTGATCCATTGTGCTTCGCTCACCAAGCAAACCGATGTGAGTTTTGAGAATTATCGGATTGCCAATTTCTTAAGTACCGAACTTTTGGTTCGTTCATCCAAAAAGCATTCGATTAAACGTTTCGTGTTGGTCAGCACGGCAAATTGTTTTAGTAACGGGACGATTTCCTCACCGGGAAATGAAATTTCTCCATTTATGAATTACCTGAAAAATTCCAACTATGCGTACAGCAAATATCTGGCACAGCAAATGGTTCTGGAGGAAGTCAGGGAAACCGGGTTTCCCGGAATCGTGGTGGCACCGACTTTCATGATCGGTCCGCATGACCGCAAACCTTCAAGCGGACAATTGCTGATGTACGGTTGTAAAAATAGCTTCTTATTTTATCCGTCCCGTGGCGGTAAAAGTTTTGTTGATGTTTCGGCGGCTGCAGTAGCGACTGTAAATGCACTCAGAATGGGCAGGATTGGCGAATGTTATCTGCTGTCCGGTGTAAATAAATCTTATAGAGAATATTTCCGTATGGTTGCAGGTGCCAGCGAAAGAAAAAAACGGCTGATTCCTGTTCCGGTTTTTGTTTCGTCTTCATTGGGGCTGTTGCTGGGGATGGTTCCCACAAAGAAAAACAAAATGACAAAAGCCAATATGAAATTGTTTTTTTCAGGAAATTATTTTTCTAACGATAAGGCAAGGTTGGAACTGCAAATGCCCAATACCGATTTTGAAAAATCATTTTATGAATCCATGAATTGGTTTCGGGAAAATGGCTATATTTCTTAAGTGAAATTAAGAATGGGAAATAAATTAAGGACTTTTTTGGTTAGAGTCGCCGTTGTTTACGTCTGGCATTTATTGATTAAATGGGGAGATGAGACATTTTATGACTTTTTTGACTTCACTTGGCGCGGTATTTTACTTTGTATTTATGTTATTGTGCTTTGGGTATTTGCTCTGTATTTGCTTGATTGGATTAAACTGAATTTTTTTAAACGCAAAAAATGGTTTTCCTATTTGCTGTTTCATATCGTTTATGGTTATACGTTTGCCTTGTTGACCAACATCGTTTACAGATATGTAGATGTTCACTATTTCAAAACCGATTGGGGAGATATAGGCTATCTAAATCCAACGCTTACACTGGCACTGACTTTTATATTTATAACAAATATGGGTGTTTATGAGAATTTCAAGGCAGATATAACAGCAAAAGAAAACGAAATAAAAGCGGAAAAGCTTGAAAAAGAAAACGCCATCGCCCATTACAAATTGCTGAAAGCTCAAATAGAACCACATTTTCTGTTTAACAGCCTAAGCGTGCTTTCCTCTCTGGTTCATAAAGATGCAGATTTGGCAGAAGAATTCATCTTAAAACTATCCAAACTCATGCGTTTTGCCATTGAGCAGACTGATTCCGTGTCTGTTACCCTTCAGGAAGAACTTGATTTCATGATGCATTATTTCTTTTTGATTAAAATCCGTTTTGGTGACGCAATTTATATTGAAAATCAATTGAATTTAAAAACGGAAGAATTTATATTACCGCCCTATACTTTGCAAACTCTTATTGAAAATGCTATGCAGCACAATAAATTCAACCCAGAAAATCCACTGGGAATTTTACTCCGAAATGATTTGGAAAATATCTATGTGGAAAATAACGTTACAATTAAAACCGATTCCTTCCAATCAACCGGAATCGGCTTGGATAATCTGAACAAACGCATGAAGCATTTTAATAATAAGAAAATTTCAACCGAAATCCGAAATGGAAAATTCTCCGTTAAAATTCCGCTTATCCCAATACCAAACATATCATGAGAGTCGTTATCTGTGAAGACGAAATGCCGACAGCAGACCGACTGGTCGTACTTCTGATGCAATGCGAGCGATCCATAGAAATCGTACAAGTCCTATCATCTGTAGAGGAAGCTGTTAAGTGGTTTTCAGAAAACCCCAAACCGGATTTGATTTTTCAGGATATCGAACTCAGTGACGGAAATTGCTTCCGGATTTTTGAAGAAGTAGAAATCACATCTCCTATTGTTTTCACAACGGCTTTTAGCGAATATGCCCTGAAATCCTTTTCGCAAAACAGCATAGACTATCTGGTAAAACCTTATGATTTGTCGGACATACAAAAAGCCTTGCGGAAATTTCATCAGTTCAGAGATGCTTTCCGCCTGCCGGAACTGGGTGCGCTGGAGAGAATCTTAAAAAGTTCTGAAAAAAAATCACGGTTTTTGGTTAAAGTCGGAGATTTCTACAAAACGATTCAGGCCAGCGAAATTGCCTGTATTCTTTCAGAAGACGGAATGTCTGTCGCATATCTGTCCCATGGAACCAAACATTTGCTCGATGCTTCACTAAACGATTTGTCCGAAGAACTTGAAGAATCCCAATTTTTCAGGGTAAACCGTTCGGTAATCGTTTCCATTCAATCCATACATTCCATCCAACAATGGTTTTCCGGCCGGCTGAAAATCCGGCTAATCCCACAAATGAATATCACCGAAGAAATCATAGTCAGCCGTTATCGGGTTCAGGAATTCAAAGACTGGTTAGGAAAGTGAAAGGACCAACAGCTATTTCGGGAATTAAGACTCCTGCAATTCTTTGATCATATCTCGGAATTTGGCAGCTTCGATGAAATCCAGATTGGAAGCGGCTTTCTCCATTTTTTTCTGTAATTCTTCTATTTTTTTTGATTTGTCTTCCGCCGACATTTTACCGTAAGATTCGCGTTCTTCTGCTGCGAAATTGGAAATGGATTTTCGTTCGTAAGGATTCAGTTCAAATTGTTCTGCCGAAGAATTGATCGCATTGATTTTCTTATTGAGCGGCTGTGGTTTTTTGTTGTGATCGGTATTGTATTTCATTTGGATTTCCCGGCGGCGGTTGGTTTCGTCAATGGTCATTTGCATACTGTTGGTGATTTTATCGGCATACATGATGACGCGACCGTTGATATTTCTTGCGGCACGACCTGAAGTTTGGGTGAGCGAACGGTGGTTTCGCAAAAAACCTTCTTTGTCCGCATCCAAAATCGCTACCAGAGAGACTTCCGGCAAATCCAGTCCTTCCCGTAATAAATTGACCCCAACCAACACATCAAACAATCCAGCCCGTAAATCCTGCATGATCTGGACACGTTCCAGCGTATCGACATCCGAGTGGATATATCTTGTTCGCACACCGAATTTCGTGAGATATTTGGTCAATTCTTCCGCCATCCGTTTGGTCAAAGTCGTCACCAGCGTCCGTTCGTCTATTTCTGCCCGTTTTTGGATTTCTTCCATCAGATCATCCATTTGATTTAATGATGGACGAACTTCAATGATCGGATCTAGAAGTCCGGTCGGTCGGATGATTTGTTCCACCACCACACCTTCCGATTTTTCCAATTCATAATTCGCCGGCGTAGCCGAAACATAAATCACCTGATTTTGCATGGATTCGAATTCTTCAAATTTCAACGGACGGTTGTCCATCGCAGCCGGGAGCCGGAATCCGAATTCAACCAGATTTTCTTTCCGGCTTCGGTCACCACCGTACATGGCATGAACTTGCGGAATTGTCGCATGGGATTCGTCCACAATCATCAAATAGTCATTTGGAAAATAATCCAAAAGACAGAAAGGACGTGTTCCCGGAAGCCGTCCGTCCAGATAGCGAGAATAGTTCTCAATCCCGGAACAATAGCCCAATTCTTTCATCATTTCCACATCAAATTCCGTTCGTTCCTGCAACCTTTTGGCTTCCAGATGTTTTCCGATTTCCTGAAAATAGGTTACTTGTTTTCCCATGTCGATCTGGATATTTTTAATTGCACCATTCAGGGTTTCGGGTGAAGTAACAAATAAATTGGCGGGATAAATCTGGATTTTGTCCAAAGACGAAAATTTCTTTCCGCTTGCCGGATCAAAAGTTTCGATTTCTTCAATTTCGTCCCCAAAGAAATGCACCCGGATTCCCTGGTCGGAATAAGCCGGAAAAATATCGGTTACATCACCACGCACACGGAAATTTCCGCGTTGCAAATCCATTTCGGAACGGGAATACAAAGAAGCCACCAATTTCTGTAGAAATTTAGTCCGGGAGATGGTTTCGCCGATTTGAATTCCGATGATGTTTTTATGAAATTCGGTCGGATTTCCAATCCCGTATAAACAGGAAACCGAAGCCACCACCAGCACATCTCGTCGCCCGGAAAGTAGGGAAGAAGTCGTGCTCAGACGAAGTTTCTCGATTTCCTCGTTGATGGACAGATCTTTTTCTATGTACAATCCGGAAGCAGGAATGTAAGCTTCCGGCTGGTAATAATCATAATAGGAAACGAAATATTCGACCGCATTTTCCGGAAAGAATTCCTTGAATTCCATATACAATTGTGCCGCCAGGGTTTTATTGTGAGCCAAAACCAAAGTCGGGCGTTGGGTATCCTGTACCACATTGGCAACCGTAAAGGTTTTTCCCGAACCGGTTACACCCAGAAGCGTCTGGTATTTGTCACCGGAAATAATGCCGGCGGACAAAGACTCAATGGCAGTAGGCTGGTCGCCCGTGGGTTGAAATTCCGAGTGGATTTTAAATGGCATAATGGGTTTGGAAATATGAATGCAAAGGTACTCTAAAAATTGTTTTTTGGATGATGGATGTAGGAAGATGGAGGTTTAAAACAGGATAAATATAATTTCCAAATTAGCACATTTTCAAATTAACTTCGCTTTCTCCCAAAGTTCATCCTGTTCTTTCAGCGAAAGTTCTGAAATATTTTTTCCTTGTTGCTTCGCTAATTCTTCAATTTTTTGAAAGCGGGAAATGAATTTTTTATTGGTTCGTTCCAGCGCATCTTCGGGATTAATTCCGGTAAAACGCGCATAATTAATCAGTGAAAACAAAACATCCCCAAATTCCTGTTCGCGTTTGGAATCCTCGGTTTCGGCTTTGAATTCGTTGATTTCTTCCTGTACTTTTGCCCAGGTATCTTCGCTGTTTTCAAATTCAAATCCGACTCCTTTTACTTTTTCCTGAATGCGGAAAGCCTTTACCATCGCAGGAAGTGATGCGGGAACGCCTTCCAGAACGGATTTTTTTCCTTCTTTCAGTTTGAGTTTTTCCCAGTTTTGTTTGACTTCCTCTTCATTGGCAACGTTTACATCGCCGTAAATATGCGGATGGCGGTAAATCAATTTTTCCGAAATTCCGTTCAGCACATCGGCAATGTCGAAATCACCGGTTTCGGAAGCGATTTTGGCGTAGAAAACCAGATGAAGGAAAAGGTCGCCCAATTCCTTCCTGATTTCCGTTTTATCGTTTTCCAGAATCGCATCGGAAAGTTCATACATTTCCTCAATGGTCAGATAACGAAGCGATTCCGTGGTTTGTTTTTTGTCCCATGGACATTTCTCACGCAGGTCATCCATGATGTCGAGCAGCCTGTTAAATGCTTTTAACTGTTCTTCGCGTGAGTTCAATACGAGTTTAAAGTTTAAGGTTCTATCCGCCATGGCGGACTGCTAATGCAGAGTTTAAAGTTGGTTTCCGGAACTTCCATCTTCCGGCATCCAGCTTCCAACAAATTATTCTTCTTTTTTCGCTTTTGCTGTTTTCTTTGGTTTTTCTTCAGCATCCTCTTTTGGAGCAGCCGTTTTTTTGGCTTTTTTCGGTTTTTCTTCTGCGGCTTCTTCTTTTACTTCTTCCACTTCAGGCGTTACTAATCCTTTGGCTTGAAGGATGTTGTACCATTGAAATAATTTTTTCAAATCCGAATCATAGACTCTGGATTCGTCGTATTCAGGAAGAACTTCTTCCATGTACTTTCTCAAATTTGCGCCGGATTCTTTATGGCTGATGGCGGTTCCGCCATTTTCTTTGTTGTAAATTTTGGTAAAAACGTCTTTCAGCGGGTATTCTTCCGAAACTCCGTAAATCGCAACATTTTCAAGCAAACTCACATTATTATGCGCAGAAATGGATGTCTTTTTTCCTTTATCCAAATCCTCTACGATAAATCCTCCTTTTGCTTGGGAAACCAATTTGAACAATCCCGGTTTTCCGGAGATTGAAATAATTTTCGTTAAATCCATAATTCTATCTTAGATTTTTCAATTAATTGGGAAACTGCATTTTGTAGTCTGCTTTCACTTTCCCTTTTGAGATATTTTTTAATTTATTTTGAACTAATTTCTTTTTGAAGGCCGACAAATAATCGGTAAATAAAATTCCTTCGATATGGTCGTATTCGTGCTGAATAACGCGGGCACGAATATCGGAAATTTCTTCTTTATGTTTCTTCCAATTCTCATCAAAATATTCGATCAGGATGGTTTCCGGTCTGGAAACGTCTTCCCGTACGCCCGGGATGCTCAGACACCCTTCGTTAAACTTCCATTCTTCGCCTTTTTTCTCGATAATTTTGGGATTGATAAATACTTTTTTAAAAGATTTTAATTCCTCCGAAATATCTTCATAATCTTCATCATCTGCAAACGGAGTCAGATCTACCACAAACAATCGGATAGCCAACCCGATTTGCGGTGCAGCCAAACCCACGCCGTAAGCATCCGCCATCGTTTCAAACATATTATCGATGAGCTGGCTGAGGTTTTTATAATCCTTGTCAATTTCCGTTGCTTTTTGTCGTAAAACGGAATCTCCGTAAGCCCGAATCGGTAAAATCATTCTTGAAAAATTTTTGCAAAGATAAAATTTGAATTTGAAAATGTACTGATTTGAAAATCTGAAAAATAAATTGTTTTAGAATTTAATTCCGGGTTTCCATATAAGACTGCAAAATAATCGTCGCACTGACTTTGTCAATCAGGGATTTGTCCTGACGCTTTTTCTTTTTGGTGCCTGATTGTAAAATTGCTTGTGAAGCCATTTTGGAAGTAAAAGTCTCGTTTTGCCTAAAAACCGGAATCTCAGCATGTTTTTCTTCAAATTTCGAAATGAATTTTTGGATTTCCGTTTCCAATTCGCCGATTTCTCCGTGCATGCGCACCGGCAATCCCACCACGATTTCCTGAATTTTATTTTCCGAAATGTATTTTTCCAGAAATTCAAACAATTTGGAAGTTTCCACCGTATCCAAAGCCGTGGCGATGATCTGCAGTTCGTCGGTAACGGCAATTCCGGTACGTTTCATTCCATAGTCGATGGCGAGAATTCTGGGCATGGTACAAAGTTATGGAATTTGAAGATGAGGTAATTTGAAAATTTGAAAATGAATTTTAAAGATAGCCATAGATGAATTTATAGCTTCTAATTTCTAACTTCTAACTTAAAAATGTAGTTTTGCAGATAACACATAGTTTATGATGGACAAATTACAATCGATAATAGAAAATGCTTGGGACAACCGGGAATTATTGAAAAATGAAGAAACCCAAAATGCGGTAAGACAGATAATAGATTTATTGGACGAAGGAAAACTTCGTGTCGCTGAACCTGTAGAAAATGGTTGGCAGGTAAACGAATGGGTAAAAAAAGCGGTCGTGATGTATTTCCCGATTCAAAAAATGGAAACCATAGAAGTCGGGATTTTTGAATTTCATGATAAAATTCCCCTGAAAAGAAATTACGCCGAAAAAGGTGTCCGGGTCGTTCCGCACGCTATTGCAAGACATGGATCTTATGTTTCCAAAGGCGTGATTATGATGCCATCTTATGTAAATATCGGTGCTTATGTGGACGAGGGAACGATGGTCGATACCTGGGCAACGGTAGGAAGTTGTGCGCAAATCGGAAAAAATGTGCATCTGAGTGGCGGAGTCGGAATCGGTGGTGTTTTGGAGCCTTTACAAGCGGCTCCGGTTATCATCGAAGACAATGCTTTCGTGGGGTCGCGCTGTATCGTGGTCGAAGGTGTGAAAGTCGGTAAAGAAGCGGTTTTGGGAGCCAATGTCGTGCTGACCGCTTCTACAAAAATCATAGATGTTACGGGAGAAACTCCGGTGGAAATAAAAGGTTCTGTCCCACCGCGATCGGTAGTGATTCCCGGAAGTTATACCAAAAAATTTCCGGCAGGCGAATTTCAGGTTCCTTGTGCATTGATCATCGGAAAAAGAAAGGAAAGCACTGATTTGAAAACCTCTTTAAACGATGCTTTGAGAGAGCATAATGTTGCCGTTTAAGAAAATTCTGCTTAAATTTAGTTGAGGAAAATCTATGCTGGAATTTCAGAAAAATAATCAAACGGATTCAGAATTTGTTTCAGGTAAAATCAAAGCACTGATTTTGCAGAACAAATACATCGGTGATGTGTTGACTTCTTCCGTGATAGCTGAAAATCTAAAACAAATCAATCCGGAAATAGAAGTTCATTTTTTCTGTTATAAACCTGCGGTTTCTGTTTTGGAAAACAATCCGTTTATAGATCAAATCATAACATTTGAAGAAAAAAAGCTGAAAAAGATTTCGGTTTTAAACCAATATGCCAACCAAATCAAGCAGGAGAATTATGATATCGTTTTGGATCCGTATGCTAAACTCCAAAGCCGTTTCATAGTCTTGAAATCACGCGCCAAAAGACGCATCAGTTATGATAAGCCATTCTTTAAATACATTTATACTGATGTGGTTGAGAAGACTACCATTCCATCGGTCGAGACATCTTGTACAGCTATAGATAACCGAGTATCGCTCGCCAATCCTTTGATGGATGAAAAAATCCCGCTGGCACTTCACCCGAAAATTTATCTGACTGAGGAAGAAATCAGAACAGGAAAAAGTATTTTGGAAGAAGCCAATTTAGATTTTAATCGAAAAACCTTGATGATCGGAATTTTGGGAAGCAGCGAGGAGAAATCATGGCCGATTGAATACATGATTAAATTGATTTCGCATATTCAGAAATATTATGATTTCAATTTGTTATTCAATTACATTCCGAGCCAACAAAAAACAGTTGATAAGATTTTGTCCGAACTGGATTCGACTGAAAAAATCTATCCGGAAGTGATGGGGAAATCGGTTCGTGAGTTTTTGCAAATCCTCTATCATTGTGATGCTTTTCTGGGCAATGAAGGAGGGGCCGTAAATATGTCTAAAGCACTTGAAATACCTACTTTCAGTATTTATTCTCCCCATAAATTCCCATCGGACTGGGGATGTTTTGAAGATGGATTACACCATGTCAGCGTCCATTTTCAGGATTTGGATAAAAAGTCGGTGGACAATTCTACCGTCAAACAATTATTTAGAAACACCCACAAATACTATAAAAAATTGAACTATCCCTATGTAAGGACGGAAACCGACAAATTTTTGCAGAACAATTTTGGGAGAATAGTCTTACCTGATGAATTCAAACAGGAACTTCCGAAAATTTCTGCTTTGTTGATTACCTATAACGAAGAAAGAAACATTCAGAAATTTTTGGATGAAGCTTGGTATGCAGACGAAATTGTAATCGTGGATTCTGAGAGTACGGATCGCACGGCAGAAATTGCCAAAAAACACCCCAAAGTTACATTTATCACAAGAAAATTTGATAATTTCACTTCGCAGAAAAATTTTGCAATAGATCAGGCGCAAAATGAATGGGTGACATTTTTTGATGCAGATGAACGGATTCCCAAAGCATTGATTTTTGAAATGATGGACGAAATCAATAAAGCAGAAGCCGATGCTTTTTTTGTGTACCGCCGGTTTTATTTTATGGAAAAGTACATCAAACGGTCAGGTTGGCAGAATGACAAAGCCATCCGATTGTTTAGAAAGTCCAAAAACCGTTATGGTGAAGGCCGATTGGTGCATGAACTGATTGACAGCAAAGGAAAAGTCAAATATTTACAAAACAAATTAGATCATTATTCCTATTATTCAGTTGAGGAATATGACCGAAAACTTACACAATATTCCATATTAAGAGCCAAAGAACTTTTTTCTAAAAGATTGAAACCCAATGTTTTTCATTTTTGGGTAAAACCATGGTTCCGATTTGTTCATCATTATGTTTTACGTTTGGGAATTTTGGATGGAGGAGAAGGATACATCATTTCAAAACTTCATGCCCATCACGTTTTCAAACGATACTTGTTTCTTTCCAAAATGTGGGAGAGTGAAAAAGAGAAGAAAGCAAAATAATTTTTTTACATTTATTTTCTAAATAGAGCAAACTAAATGAAAGCATACGTTTTTCCGGGTCAAGGGGCCCAATTCACAGGGATGGGAAAGGATCTTTATGATAATTCTCCCTTGGCAAAAGAATTGTTTCAAAAAGCCGATAAACAATTGGGATTTGAGATTTCCAAAATTATGTTTGAAGGAACGGCTGACGAACTCAAACAAACAAAAGTTACCCAACCTGCGGTTTTCCTGCACTCGGTTATTCTGGCCAAAACGCTTGAAAATTTTCAGCCCGATATGGTAGCCGGACATTCGCTGGGCGAAATTTCCGCTCTCGTTGCCAACGGAACTTTGGATTTTGAGTCCGGATTGAATCTGGTGTATAAACGTGCGATGGCCATGCAGAAAGCATGTGAAATCCAGCCAAGCACGATGGCAGCGATTTTAGGTTTAGAGGATGAAGTTGTGGAAAAAATATGCGCGGAAATCGAAGGAGTAGTGGTGCCGGCCAATTATAATTGTCCCGGACAATTGGTGATTTCGGGTGAAGTTCCGGCGGTAGAACTGGCCTGTGAAAAATTAAAAGAAGCCGGAGCCAAACGAGCTCTTTTACTTCCGGTGGGCGGTGCTTTTCATTCGCCATTGATGAAACCTGCCGAAGATGAATTGGCAGAAGCTATTTTCCAAACAGAATTTAAAAATCCGGTTTGTCCGGTTTATCAGAATGTAACAACAACAGCCGTAACCGATCCGGAAGAAATAAAAAAGAATTTGGTGGCGCAGTTGACAGCTCCCGTAAAATGGACGCAATCTGTTCAAAACATGGTAAAGGATGGCGCGACTGAATTTATAGAAGTGGGACCGGGGAATACGTTGCAAGGGTTAATCCGTAAAATCGACGGAAATGCTGTGACCAGTTCGGCAACTTCTTGAGTGGGAGAGTGTTTGAGTGGAAGAGTGGTTGAATAAAACTTGGAAACATAATACGAGCGAAGTGAATTGTATGAAGTAAAACTTGAAACTTGAAACTTGAAACTTTAAACAAAAAATTCAGAGCCAACGGAAAACTTTTAATTGCAGGCGAATATGCAGTTTTGGATGGCGGTTTGGCATTTGCAATTCCTACAAAATTAGGACAGACTTTAGAAGTTGAATATTTGAAGTCCATCAATAAACCGAAATTAAAATGGGAAGCGTATTTGCAAAACCATTCTTTGTGGTTTTCAGCTGAATTTGATTTGAAAACACTTGAAATTGTACAAAGTTCAAATGCTAAACTGGCTTCCGAATTATGGAAAATTTTTAGCGCAATCGAAAAATTGAACCCCGAATTCTTTCAAAACCAAAATCAGAATATTCAGTGCAAAACCCAAATGGAATTTCCAAAAGATTGGGGATTGGGAAGTAGTTCGACATTGATTTATCTGCTGGCAAAATGGACGTCAGTTGATCTGTTTGAATTGAATCGATTAACGTTTAATACAAGCGGGTATGATGTAGCTTGTGCAAGTATGAATTCCCCATTATTTTATCAGAATTTGGGAATAGAAAAACGAATTGAACCCATAGAATTTCATCCTTCTTTTGCAGAACAATTGTATTTCGTTCATCTAAATCAAAAACAAGACACGCAAATCAATGTTTTTAAAAATTACCGGGAGTTACCCAAAGATTTGGATTGGGTCAATTCAGTTTCGACGGTTTCTTATAACATGGCGAAAGCTGAATCATTAGCAGAATTTGAAACGCTGATGAGTCTTCATGAAGAATTGATTTCCTCCAAATTAAATCTCCCAAAAGTGAAGGATTTATACTTTTCAGATTATGAAGGAAGTGTAAAAAGTCTGGGAGCATGGGGTGGAGACTTCGTTTTGGTAACGGCCAGAGAAGAGTTTCTAAACTATTTTACCTCAAAAGGTTATAGCACTATTCTTCACTTTAAAGATTTGGAAAGTTGTTAAATTTTTCTAAATTTACGTTATCATCATTTAAAAATTTTGCACATGAAAAAGTATTTTGCTGAATTTTTCGGCACTTTTTGGTTGGTGTTTGGAGGTTGTGGTAGCGCGGTTTTTGCTGCCGGAGTTCCGGACATAGGGATTGGTTTATTGGGAGTCGCTCTGGCTTTTGGTTTGACGGTTCTGACGATGGCTTATGCCGTAGGGCATATTTCAGGCGGGCATTTTAATCCGGCGGTATCCTTTGGCTTGTTGGCGGGAGGAAGATTTTCCGCTAAAGAAGTAATCCCTTATGTGATAGCGCAAGTTGCAGGAGCAACAGCCGCCGCTGCAGTGTTATGGGCTATTTTGGATGGAGCGGGAGCCTTTACGACTGAAGGAGTCGGTGCATTTGCAACCAATTTTTACGACCAAGCAGGATATGCCGGCCGTAGCTATAGCATGTGTGCAGCTTTTCTGGCTGAAGCAGTATTGACGGCGTTCTTTTTAATCGTGATCATGGGTGCGACCGATAAATGGGCCAACGGTAAATTTGCCGGTATCGCCATCGGTCTGGCTTTGACGTTAATTCACTTGATTTCCATTCCTATTACCAATACTTCGGTAAATCCTGCGCGTTCTACTTCTCAGGCATTGTTTGTGGGAGGAACTGCTTTGTCGCAATTATGGTTGTTTTGGTTGGCACCGATAGTCGGAGGTGTGGTTGGAGGTTTGATTTATAAATTTCTTTTGCAACGCAATCAGGACGAAGAATAATAGGATACTATACTTCTTTCAATAAATTTAATCCCGCTCAAAAGGCGGGATTTTATTTGGGAAAAATTGAGAAATACAGTTATTTGTGGCATTGTAACAAAAATTACTTAAAAATGTTACATAATTCATAGTCATTGTTACGTAAATCCTATTATTTGGTAGTTCGCTATTTCTATTTTTAAAAGCGAAAATCTGATTTATTAATTTATGATTAACTTATATACCCTAAAATCTTTTACTATGAAAAAATATCTACTGATTTTAACCCTCTTTTTTTCTTCTTTTCTTTTTGCGCAGAATCAGGCGAAAATTGATTCGCTGGAAAATGCGCTTGTAAAAGCAAAAAACAACGCTGCTAAAGCGGATATACTCACGGGGCTTTTTGAAGAATATGCGAACTATGACATAGACAAAGCCAAGCTCTATTCCGATAAGCTTTTTGATCTGGCAAAAACAAATAAGGATGATTATGTGTATTATTCGGCATATTTCAGCAAAGGAATCCACCAATATTATATTTCTGAATTTGAAAATTCAATTAAATCTATGAAACAAGCACTTGCTTATGCAGAAAAATTGAAAAAACAGAAATTGATTACTAAGGCACATTGTCAATTGGGAAGGTTTTATTTTGTTGTGAGCAAGAATGATTCTGCCTTGTATTTTACCGATAAAACAATTGAATCAAGCAAAAAATCAAATGACATTGATAATTATACGGCTGCTCTTTTAGAAAAAGGGAATTATTATTTTAGGCAAAGAGAAGCGAATAAATCATTACAGTATTTTAATATGATTGATTCCATTTGGAGTAAGACCAATACTAAAAACAGCAATTTGGCCATAGCACTTAGTGGTGCCTCTATGGTGCTTATAGAAATAAGTGAATTTGATAAAGCTGAAAATTACAGTTTTCGTGCAAAAAAAATAGGTGAAGAGATTGGGAGTATAGAGGCTGTGATGAAGGCGGAAAGAGCGTTGGGAGTACTCGCCATCTACAAAAAAGATTACGAAACTGGGAAAGAAAAAATCAACAAGGTTCTGGAATACTATGTTTCGGTGAAAAACAAAAAAGAAGAAGGAAATTTACTTAGTATATTAGGGCATATTTCTATTCAACAAGGGGATTTCAAACAAGCCGAAATTTATTTGTTAAAGGGTGCCGAAATCAGTAAGGAGGCTGGTGCTCCGCGTGAAACAGCTAGCTCCTTGATAGAGTTGGCAAGATTGTATTTAAAACAAAAAAACTATGCTAAAAGTCAAAAATATTATACCGAAGCATTGGAAATTAATCAAAAAATACCCGATCTTTCAGGACAAGTAATTTGCAATTTAGCACTTGCTAAAATCAATTACGAAACACAAAATTATAAAACCACTACGGAATATCTCCTGACATATATTTCTCTGAAAGATAGTTTAACCAAAAAGAGAAACTTTGAAATAACAACCGAACTCGAAACGAAATACCAAACCGCCCAAAAACAACAGCAAATTGAACTTTTATCCGCCGAAAAAGAATTGGCCGAACAAAAACGCAAAAGCCAGCTTACGGTTTTTGCCGCGTTGGTGGGATTGCTGTTGATTGCCGGCGCGACTTTGGCTTTTGCTTACCGCAACAAACTGAGGACGGCCGAAAAAATTAGGGAACTCAACCAACTGAAATCCCGGTTTTTTGCCAATATTTCCCACGAATTCCGTACACCGCTTACGCTGATAAAAAGCCCGTTGCAGAATCTGCAAGCCGAAATAGGAGATGAAAACCAACAAAAACAACTCTCGCTCATCGACAAAAATTCTGATAGAATGTTGGAATTAGTCAATCAATTATTGGAACTTTCCAAAATCGACAGCGGAAAATTACAACTCATCCTGAAAGAAGGCGAAATAGGTTCGTTTTTGAAATCCATTTCCGAATCGTTTGCCTACCGGGCCAAAGAAAACGGGCTGAAATTTTCATCAGAAATTGAAGTTTCGGAAGGACGGTACAGCTACGACAAAGACGTGATTGAAAAAATTGTGACCAACCTTTTATCCAACGCCGTAAAATATACGCCTGAAAACAATGAAGTAAATTTCAGCTCAACTATTGAAAACGAAACCCTGAAAATCAAGGTTTCAAATTCCGGTACAAATCTGAAAAACAAAGATTTGCCGAAACTTTTTGAACGTTTTCATCAAACCGACAACCAAAACGAGGGCTTTGGAATCGGGTTAGCGCTTATCAAAGAGCTGGTGGATTTGTACAAAGGGAAAATTGAAACCACGGTAAAAGACGGGGTTTTGAGTTTTTCAGTTACCTTACCGCTGAGCCTTTCCGGTTCAGAGAACATTCTGATTCCAACTCAAACGCAAACAGATGCTGACGAAATTTCCAACATGGAAACTTCAACTGAAAAAGAACTTCCCCTATTGTTAATCGTAGATGACAATCCCGAAATCAGAACGGTAATCCAACAGGTTTTTGAAAACGACTATACCGTTTTACAAGCCGAAGATGGAAATTCCGCATTAAAAACCGCCCAAAAAGAAATTCCCGATTGTATCATTTCGGACGTGATGATGCCCGGAATGGACGGATTTGAATTTACCAAAGCCATTAAAGAAAACGAACTTACCTCGTTCATTCCTGTTATTTTACTGACCGCAAAAACTTCGGACGAAGCACGGTTGGAAGCATTGCAAAATGAAGCCGATGCCTTTTTGACCAAACCTTTTCACAACGAAATCCTGAAACAAACCGTTCAGCAACTCATCGGAGAACGCAAAAAACTACAACTTCGATACAGTCGAGAGTTAATTCTGAAACCGGTGGACATCGTTTTGAATACGATAGATGAACGGTTTTTGGAAAAGTTGGGTGAAATAACGGAGAAGCAATTGTCCAACCCCGATTTCTCTACGGACGAATTCGCATCGGAATTGGGAATGAGCCGTATGCAGTTGCACCGAAAACTGAAATCCCTGCTGAATGTCAGCACGACGGAATTCATCCGAAATGAACGATTGAAAGCAGCCGCCGAACTGATGAAGAAAGGAAACAAGAACGTTTCGGAGATTGCTTATACCGTTGGGTTCAATGATGTTTCCTACTTCTCCAAATGCTTCAAGGATTTGTACAACAAAACGCCGTCGGAATATATTTTAAGTATTTAAACAATTGATTTATAGTTAATTAAATACTTGTTACATAGTTTATAATCCCTGTTACAATAGTCGCAGGGATTTTTTTTGTGTCAAAGTACTTTTGATTCCGGATGTTAAATGTTCATTGCTATCAATCTTTGAATGAATCATACAATAACAATAAAAATTTATACAGATGAAAAGAATCTTAACACTTTTATTCTTGTCCGGAATAGGGATAAGTTTAATTCCTGTCAAAGCACAAAATGTTCATATTCCCGACCCCGCTTTTAAGTCGTACCTGGTAGGAAATCCGGCAATCAACACCAACGGCGATTCAGAAATACAACTAAGCGAAGCCCAGTCATTTACGGGGACTATAAATGCAAGTTCACTGGGTATTTCCGACCTTACAGGTATTCAATCATTTCCTGTAATAACCGGATTGGACGTGAGCAATAATCAATTGACGGAACTTGTCCTTAGCCATAACCAGAATTTACAAAGTATATCCTGTCAAGATAACCAGATTTCAGAGTTGAGTGTAACCTCCAATACGGTTTTACAACAGTTGCGTTGTTACCGAAACCAGCTTACTTCTCTCCAAATAGGGCAGAATTCGATTTTAAAAGAAATATGGTGCCACGAAAATCAGTTGACGGAATTGAACGTGCTTTACCTTCCGGCTTTGGAAATGCTATCCTGTCGAGCCAATCAACTTACCTCAATTGTTGTTGCTCAAAATCCGGTTTTGAAAGAACTTTCCTGTGGTTCCAACCAACTCACAGAATTAGATATTACCCAAAACCCGATTTTGGAGAAGTTGCTTTGTGATTATAATCAGATAGAAGCACTCGATGTAACCCAAAATCCCGTTTTAAAATCTTTGACTTGTTTCGGTAATGAGCTGACGGAGTTAGACGTTACGCAAAATCCGGTTCTGGAAATACTGTGGTGTCCGGAAAATCAGTTGACGGAACTCGATGTAACGCAAAACCCCGTTTTGGTTTCCCTTATTTGCGATACCAACCAACTAACAGCACTGGATGTTACGCAAAACCCGGTTTTGGATGATTTGACTTGTTATACTAATCAGATAACGGCACTGGATGTTACCCAAAACCCGGAGTTGATATCGCTGGTTTGCTACGAAAATAATATTGCAGAGTTAAATCTTACTCAAAACCCGGAATTGGAAATTTTATGGTGCGATTCGAATCAATTGACAACGTTAAATCTGACACAAAATCCGGTTTTGCGAAATTTATCTTGTGGTTACAACCAACTTACTGAATTGGACCTAAGTCAAAACCCAGAATTGGAGCGAATAAATTCTGAGAGCAATCAGTTGACCTCTTTAAATGTCAAGAATGGAAATAATATCGATATTTCCGATGCTGATTTTTGGACGATAAACAATCCCGATCTTTTCTGTGTAGTGGTAGATGATCCCGATTGGAGTACTGCAAACTGGACGAGTTATATAGACCTTCATACGAGTTTCAGTGAAGATTGTGAAAATATGTCGGTAAGCGGCTCATTGGTTGATGAAAACATAAAAATCTATCCGAATCCGTTCAGCGACAGTCTGGTCATCCTTTCAGGCCAAACAATGGATAAGGTACTTGTTTACGATGTAACCGGTGCTTTGCACTATGAAAGTAATCTTCAGGACAGAGAGGTTGCTCTAGACCTTTCGCACCTCAAACCGGGAATTTATTTTATAAAAATCATTTCCGGACAGCTGGAAATTGTTCATAAAGCAATAAAAAAATAATACGGTTTGAATGTATTTACAATACATAAATAAGTGATATACAGATAATTAATTTATTGTTACATAATTTATAATCCCTGTTACAATAGTCACAGGGATTTTTTTTGTGTGCTTCTAACTTTGACCATAGTCAACCAAAGGAATTTAGTTATGGCGAAAAAAGCGAGAAAAAAATACGAGGGGAAAATAGATGAATTGCCCGATAAAAAAATTTACATCAACGTGAACAATTTAGAAAAAGGAGATTATGAAATCAACATCACCCACCAAAATAAATTGATAAAGAAAACCACTTTTAAAAAGAAATAATATGGAAAATATACTTTACAAATTACTGTTCATCACTTGTCTTGCAGGACTTATCTGGCAACAGCTAACAGAAAATGAATATAAACTATAAACAACAATCATCTTCTCTCTATTCCCCTCCTTTGGAGGGGTTGGGGGAGGCTTAAAATCAAATGACATGAAAAATTTAAACTTTACAAAAAACAAGAACTTAGTGTTCAGCATTTTCTTATTCATAGGTATTTTTATGGGAAATGCACAAAACATCGTTTTCCCTGATCCTAATTTTAAAAGTGCCTTATTGACTCATACTCCGGTAATTGACACTAACAGCAATGGTGAAATATCCGTGGCAGAAGCTGCCGCTTTTACCGGTAATATCAATGTCTCTGACAAAGGAATTTCCAATTTAACCGGTATCGGATATTTTGTTAATGCGAATGAATTAAATTGTTCTGAAAATAATTTGACGAGTTTAGACCTCTCAAATTGCGTAAACCTAAAAGTTGTTCATTGTCAATATAATGGGCTAACGAGCCTGAATCTTTATAATCCTCTTTTAGAACTCCTGCATTGTTCTCACAATAATCTTTCGGGCATAAATGTTTCGAACAATACGTTGTTGAAAACCCTGTGGGCTTCCAATAACAACCTCACAAGCATCAATGTTGCTTCCAACTATGCATTGGAAAGTCTTAGCGTACAGGACAACAACCTGACGGAATTAAATGTTTCGTACAATTCGGATTTGATGTATCTGGAGTGTTTTAATAATAATAACTTAGAAATTATATGGGCTCACGGTCTTTCTTTGATTCAGTTAAGAGCTCATAACAATCCAAATTTACATACACTGTGGTGTTCAGATAATGAGCTGACGGAATTAGATTTATCCGGTCTTCCTTCTTTATATGACTTGGACTTTTCCATAAACAATATAACAAGCATAGACTTAAGTAATAAACCGGCTTTAGAAAACTTGTATTGTAGAAACAATAATTTAACAAGTTTAGATCTAAGTAATAGTCTGGCCTTAGTAGAACTGAATTGCAGTAACAATAATTTGACGAGTCTAAATGTAGCAAATGGCAATAATGCAAATATTACAGTATTTAATGCCATAAACAATGATTTAACCTGTATCCAAATAGATAATGGCTTCATACCGCCGAGCTTTTGGGAGAAAGACGCTGAAACAGATTATTGTGAAGCAATGTCAGTAAGCGATTATCAAACGCAAGCTATTACAGTCTATCCAAATCCTGTCCGGGACAAAGTATTTTTTCAGTCAGCTGAACCCGTCCAAAAAATTATACTCTACAACCTTTCGGGCAGTAAAATCAAAGAATTCAGCCTGAATGGTACTCGTACAGAAGTAAGCGTATCTGAGCTTCCGGCAGGAGTTTACTTAGCGGAAATCCATACGGCAAAAAACAGGGAAACCCTGAAAATCATTAAAAAATAATAATCATCCTTTCTTTGCTCCCCCACTCCTTTGGAGAGGGGTTGGGGGAGAGGCTTAAAATCAAACAATATGAAAAATCTTTTCACAATTTTAACGACAGTATGCCTTACACTAAGTGTATGGGCACAACAAGACAGAGGATTTGTACACGTTGCAACAGCTGATAATATAACAGCAAGTTGGACGCATATCAATCATCCGGATTTAGACGGAAACCCAGGTGCAAACGTTTTATTTTCGCAACGCTATAATGGGGTTACGAATAATCATCCAACAGGAATGTGGTATGACGGAGGAAGATGGACAATTTTTAATGAAGATGGTTCGCCAATGCCAGAAGGGATTGAATTTAATATTTACATTCCCGGTGACAGCGAGGTAGCTGTTCATGTAGCCAATTCTTCTAACACTTCGGGTAGTGATACACAACTTAGCGGCTATACCGATTTGGATTACCTTTTTTACAATACTTATTACAATCCTCACAGTGTTTATAATCCTCATGTTTATGGAAATGATTACATGTTGAGTGGAAATCGCGTATTATTTACGGAAACAGAAGTTGACATCCCTAATAACGCCGGATTTCTTGTGATGAAAGGTAGTCCCCTTTCTGCTGGTATGGGTGGTGTAGCTTCAACTTCGGAAAATATTATCGGTAATGCTCTTATATTAGACCATCCGACATTAAATAATAACCCCAATGCGGTATTTATTTACAGCCATTACTATGGTTTTGTGGGTAATAATTCAGTATTACCTGCCGTAACAGAAGTTGAATATCACACTTCTACCGGCCGTTGGCGTATTTATGCTTATGGAATAGCTTTTCCTACGGGCGTTTGGATAGATATCATCATTCCAAATACGATTCTCGGTACAAATGATGTACAGGCAGAGGTAAGCAAAATATCCCTGTATCCTAATCCTGTGACGGACATAGTAAACATCAGCAGTTCCAAAAAAGAAATTCAGGAAGTTCAAATTTATGATGTAACCGGAAAACAAGTGAAAGCCTTTATGCAGAGCGGGAAAACGGTTTCGGTTGATGTTTCCGCCCTGCCGTCCGGTATGTATATAGCAAAAATAAGAACCGACGAAGGCTGGTTTAGCCAGAAATTAATTAAAAAGTAAAAATGCTTTTGCTTGTTCATTGTACTCAGATATCCCGCGGGAATTTCCCGTTTCCGCGGGATTTTAAAGACAGAGAACGGCAAGCCAGAATACAGCCAAATAAAATGAATCAATAAATTAAGAGAAATGAAAAAATTAAATAAAATTTTAAAAACCAGTGTGTGGGTATTTATACTCGCACTGGGAACTATCGGAATAACATCTTGTTTCGGTAGTGACGACGATGACGGAGGAGGAACTGTAACCGACCCGATTGTGGGTACTTGGAATTTAACCTTTTTGTATATGCTGGTAACATCTGAAATGCAACCCGATTCGGACACTTATATTTTGACAAACAGCATTACGCACGCTGAAGATTTGGGTAATGTATTGGTTAGGCTCAATGCAGATGGCTCTGTTACAAGCAGTGGGGATTTTACATTGGTAACACAAATGCGTCAGGAATTTACCATAGATGGTGAAACAGCGGTCGTAGAAACCACAACAACCGATGAGACAGATGCTTCTTCTTTTGGCTCTTCCTGGCGTAGAGAAGGAAATTATTTGGTGATGACCGTGCCTGGATATGGCGAAGTACGGCACTATATCAACTTGCTTAATGATACTGAATTACATTTGGATGCAGATATACCACAAACGGAGATTCCGGGAATTACGTATTTAGTCAGTAATATGATAAACAATTTCGTCCGGGTAAATTAAAATTTTAAACAATAAAAATATAAACAAATGAAATATCTTATTTTAATCTTAATGACCGTCGGGGGAATACAGTTTTCCCAGGCGCAATTCCTTGAAAAATTAGGGGACAAAGCCGTAAACGCGGCCGAACGTACCGTTGAAAGACGGGTTGAAAAAGAAGCTTCCAAAAAAACCGATGAAGCTATGGACGAAGTTTTTGAAGGAAAAAAGAAAAAATCAAAAAAGGAAAAGCAGAACGACAAAAAGAACAAAGGCAATGATTCCGGGGTTTCTTCTTCCGGAGCAGGGCAGGGCAGCAGCAGCGTCAATACCGCCAAGGACTTCGTTCGCGGCAACAAGGTGATTTTTCACGAACAGTTTACCAAAGACGTTATCGGTGATTTTCCCGGCACTTGGAATACTAACAGTTCCGGCGAAGTCGTAACCTTTGGCAACGAGAATACCCGCTGGTTAAAGATGACCGATGGGATATTTTTACCCGAAGGACTTAATTCAATTCCCAATAACAGTACATTGGAAATGGATATTGCTTATGAACACAGAGGTGTGGGTAAAATTTTTATACAGTTGGTAGCATTGGACAACAAAGCCAAAGATTTTACACAGTGGCAAGGTACTTATGGACGAGATGGGAAAAACGGAGTTGTGCTGTATTTGGCTCCTTTTCAACCGACCAATGATGGAAACATATCCCTTCATAACAGGATTGACGGTTCGAAAGTGTTGGAAACACCCTATAAAAAAATTACCCAATTTACAGCCAATAAAAAATCGGCACATCTTTCGTTCTGGCGGCAGGATAATAGGCTTCGGGTGTATCTGGACGACGAGAAAATCTTTGACCTTCCCAAAGCTTTTGCCGACAAAAACTATAACAGTTTGGTCTTTACAGCTGCGGGGCAGTATTACGTAAGCAACATCATCCTGGCAACAGATGCCGGAGCCGATACCCGTCATAAGCTGCTGGAAACCGGAAGTTTTACCACCAACGATATTCTATTTGATTCAGGGAAATCCACCTTGCAGCCATCGAGTTATTCGGTGCTGGATGAAATCGGGGAAATTATGAAGTCCAACCCTTCCAAACACCTGACTATAACCGGGCATACTGACAGCGACGGCGCGGAAGCAGCCAACCAAACCCTTTCCGAACAGCGTGCCCAAAGCGTGAAGAAATATTTTACCGATAAATTCGGATTGAGCGGAAATCAAATTACGACCATCGGCAAAGGTGAATCACAGCCAGTGGCAAGCGGAAATTCGGCTGACGCCAAAGCCAAAAACAGACGGGTAGAGTTTACACTTAACTAACTATATGAGCCTTGTCAAGGTTCTTTTAACACTGAATATTAACCTTGACAAGGCTTTTAATTCAAGACTATAAATAAACATAATCAGCGAATTTCGCCCCGACGTTACGGGGTCGAACTTCGAAAAAAAAATAAGGCAATGAAAAAATTTAAAATATTCAAAAAGATTTTACTTTGTGCACTAGTGATTTCATTCACAGCTTGTAGCAGCGACGACGATTCGCCCGGAACACCTGACGGATCTGGAGCGGTAAAAGTCAAAGAATTCAAAAGAATTACCACTCAAACCGATTTTGTCATAAACGGAATCGAGAATAGTATGATTTACGAATACAACGATGAAGGAAAAGTCAACCGTGTGGTAAACAAAGTAGTCAATCAAAATCCTGCTGATAATTATGAATACCGCTACACGATTCATTATAACACCGATCAAACGGTTCAGCGAATTGATGTTGTGGATACCGAATTTGGAGAAAATACAGTTGTAAATTTCAATTATACAGGCGGTAGGTTGTCCTCACTAAGCTATTCGGAAGGCGAACCGCTGCTTTTTTCTTATAATTCAGCCACCAATACGTATTCCTGTGTCCTCGACCCGGAGTTTCCCGATTTCGTGGTTTCTGTTTCTTTTAATTCGGCAAATGATGTCACCGGGTTTACGGGTTTATTTGGAACCCAACAGGTTTCTACCAATTCTAACGAAGGTATTTATGCGGGAACCTCTATGAATCAGGAGTTGAAAGTCTACTTTATGCTGGTGGGTGATCCTGTTGGCAATAACGGGTTTTTTCAGTCCAAAGAAATTACGCAAATCCACGCAAGCGGTGAAACGATTTTCGGCCCTATTGAACCCATTACCGTAAATATGGTAAACGTGGTACGGAACTCTGCGGGGCTTATTACATCATATCAGATTGAAGGAGGAGACCCCCGGTTTGAAATTACGTATGTGGAATAATTCTAATCAACCTCCAAGGTTCTTATCCGGCAGGTTTATAAACCTTGGAGGTTAAGATTTTGAAATTAAAATCATAAACAGATGAAAAATACAATACAAAACCGATTTATAATGTTCGCTTTATTTTTAGGAGTACACCTTGGCGCGCAGGTTACCCCGGCAAACGCGTATGAACAACAGCCGTCGATTACGAATAATCCACCTTATGACGACCCAAACGATACGTTTTATTTTGACCTTGAAGTAAGCGGAACGATTAGATACAAAGGGCGTACTGAACAATATAAATACTTCATCAATTCACGAGACGGAAGTATGTTTTTTCCGAAAAATGTGGTGTTAATTGCTCAGAATTGGGGAGATAAAGAGCGCTTCGATGGGATGTATCTAAATCCGAACGGAATAGTTTTCCTCTATATTACCGACCTGAGAGATAATGAAAAAACGGCATCTACCGTAGATTTTTTTGGTTCTTCACCGATTAACGAGAATGCAGATGTTTTTCAGCAATTTCGGGTTAACGCATCCAAATCTTCCGGCCCCAATCATAGCCGTTTTGGTCCCACTACAAAATACAGAGGCAATATCAACGGACAACAAATGAATATGACCATTGCCAACAGAGGTGTAGCCATTGCTCTTTATACTGATGCCGTCGGATTTATGGCACCTATATTCAAAGATCATATTCAGAAAATAAACCGGGTAGCGACTGAAGTTGAGTTTGGAGATATAAAAATGACCATTGACAATATCTTAAACAATGGAGAAATTTCTTACACAATGAGTGGTTATAAAAAGGTCGGAGCGCAAATAGATATGCAAACTATTAGGAACAATCCCGCAGAGAATTATCAAATTGTAATGCAGAATTATATGGCGAAAATTATGGAGTACAGCCAGCAATTGCAGGATATAGAGCAACGAATAATTGACTGCGGAACGAACGAAGCCTGTAAAGAACAGCACAAAAGAGACCGGGACGATTTGAACCTGATAATTCAACAGGAAGAGGAAAGGTTAAAAAATACGATAAGGGATATGGGTATTCTTGATGTGTATGGTGCAGAAGATTAAACCTCTTTTTAATTAATTATTCATTTTTAGGTTAGGGAAACCCCGTTTCGGTTGAAGCGGGGTTTTCTTTTTCAGTTCATTTTTATTGGATTAAATCCTGAAGTGCTGATTTGATTTCGTCGAATCGGAATTCAAATCCAGTATTTTTTATTTTTGAATTGGAAATAGCACTTCCTTCGAGTAAAATGCCGGACATTTCACCCAATGCCATTTTCAATACCCATTTTGGAACAGGAGGGAAAATGATTTTGGAGGAGGTTTTTTTGGCCAATTGATGGGTGAATTCTTTATTGGTGATAATTTCAGACGCAGCAGCATTATAAGATCCCGTCAGATTTTGATTCTCCAACAAATAAATATAAATTCCTACGATGTCATCAATGTGAATCCAGGGAAGGATTTGTTTTCCCGTACCCAAAACCGAAAGCATGTTTTTCTTCAGCATGGGTATCAATTCCTTCAGCATACCACCATCGGTTGAAAGGACGGCAGAAGTCCTTATGCAACACACTCTGGTGCCTAAAGTTGAGAACTGAGTAGCGGTTTCTTCTAATTGATAACAAAGATTTCCCAAAAAATCATCTGCATGTTCATCTGTTTCTTTATAAATAGAAGGAGTGGTTTGAGTTCCATAATAATTGGTGCCGGATGCCGATATAAAAGTTTCGAGCTTTACGCCTAAATTTTTTGTGTAATCAAATAATAACTGAGCACTCTGGATACGGCTATCATACAGCTCTTTTTTATAGATATTTGTCCAGCGTTTGGAAATAGGAGCACCGGCAAGATGGATGATGGCATCTAAATTTTCAAAAGCTTTTTCCTCTATTTTTCCTTCGGTAGGATTCCAAAAAAACTGTCCTTGTTTTTTGGCTCTGGAAAGTTTTCTGACTTCATAACCTTTTTCTTCTAATTTTTTTGAAAGTGCTTTGCCGACTAGTCCTGAGGCACCCGAAATTAATACAGATTTCATCCGGTATATATTTTATAAAAGCCCGATTGGTGTAAACCTCAACGGGAATTTCATTTATATTATGTACATTCGTTATACAAATTTACGGGAAATGAATTTGATTGATAAGTTGTTTTTTCCAAAAATGGAAAAATCGAAACTGAATCGACGCAAAGATAGAATCTTTGAAATCATCTTTGAAGCAGATACCTACCACGGAAAGTTATTTGATGTTATTTTACTCTTTTTCATTATGATAAGTGTGGCATTGGTAATGTTGGAATCTGTTCCGATGATTAATGCCAAACATCATCGATTATTGGTCATACTGGAATGGATCGTAACGGGGATTTTTACGATTGAATATGGGTTTCGGCTCTATTGTGTTCGTAAACCTTGGCGTTATTTTTTTAGTTTTTATGGCATCATCGATTTGTTGAGCATATTGCCAACTTATCTCGGCATCATTTATCCGCATACTAAATATTTATCCAGCATCAGAATATTGCGTCTTTTCAGGGTTTTCCGGATTTTTGGATTGACGCAGTTTAATCGTGGCGGATATACTATGTTAATTGCATTACGTAAAAGTCGTGCTAAAATTGTCGTATTTCTTGCGTTTGTAGTTTTAATTGTGGTGGTAATCGGTTCAATGATGTATGCAATAGAAGGAAGTCATCCGGAGTCAGGATTTACCAGTATTCCTGCGAGTATTTATTGGGCCATCGTGACGCTTACGACAGTTGGTTATGGGGATGTCGCTCCTGTAACAGGAATTGGAAAGTTTTTGGCGGCTGTTGTGATGATAATCGGTTATGGAGTGATTGCGGTTCCGACCGGGATTGTTTCATCTGAAGTTATGCGCGCTTCAAAAAATGAACCTGACCGTAATACCCAGGTCTGCCAGCATTGTCATGATTCCAATCATGAATTGGGAGCCAATTTTTGTAAAACCTGCGGTACAGCTTTAAATTAAAAATCCCGACTTTCGTCAGGATTTTTATATCATAATAATTCAATTCAAATTAATTTCCTGTTTCTACAGGAGGAGTTGCAGGTGTATCAGTAGCAGGACTCTGTACCGGCGGCAATTCTACCGGAACACTTTCTACATTTGTGCTGGAAGCGTATGGGTTTTCCATCAGAACGTTTGCGGTAATGATAAGCGCAACGATGATTCCTGCCAGAGTCCAGGTTGCTTTATCCAAAAATTCGTTGGTACGTTGTACGCCAAACATTTGTCCTCCACCGGAACCTCCAAAGGTAGATGAAAGTCCTCCTCCTTTCGGGTTTTGCGAAAGAACTACCAAAGTTATGATGACACAAACCACAATGATTACAACCATTAAAAATATAAACGTCTGCATTTTAATCTTCTTTTTTCAAAAATTAGTCTGCAAAGAAACTAAAATTTTATAAATTATTCAAACTTATCTTTTATTGTTTGAGGATTTTAACGGAAGAGCCATTTTCCAGTTTTAAGAAATAAATACCTTTTGGCAGGGATTGTACATTTATTGTTTCTAATTCTCCACGGATTTCTCCTTTAAAAATTAATTTCCCGTTGCTGTCAAACAAATGGAAATTTCCCTTGTAAGCAGAAATGATATTTAATTCTTCTTTTGCAGGATTTGGATAGACAATCAAACCGGAAGAAGTTGAAATCTCCTCAACGGAAAGTATTTGTTCACCATAATAATAAATTCCCTGTAAATCACTGGTTGAATTATATGCCTTGTAAATTACAAACGGAACATCATCAAAACCAAATTCCAGCGAGGTAGTAGAAGCATTTGAAACACCTGTTGGTTTATGAAGGTTTACCCAATTTTGACCCTCATCCACAGATTTAAACAGATTGTAATCTGCATCTATAAAAAACATTTCTCCTGCCTCATTTATTCTGAACTGCAAATCAAAATTATTGGGTCCGGAATATGGAATCGAGATTTCAGTCAGCGTTTCAGATGAAAGTCCTATTTCGTAGATTTTATTTTCAATCTGAACAAAATTCCGACCGCCATGCGTAAATAAAATGACAACGGAGGAGGAAAAATTAATCAAATCATTGTCCAACATATTCCAGTTGGCTCCATTGTCTGTAGAATAATGGATTTCGTTTACAAACGTAGTATTGGCCCCAAATAGAACTGCCAACAAATTTCCGTTTCCGTCCTGAATGATTTGTTCAACAACATCCGGTGTCTGAATCAAACTCCAGTTTTCCCCTAAATCATCTGAGCGAAACAGACGGTCACCAATAAATGTATGTGTGATATAAAGTGAGGAATTATTTCCTTTTACAAATAATTTGATTCCGCCTCCACCCTGATTTGCAAATTCGTCAGGAAGCGGAATAGGTAAGAAACTACCACCATTGTCTGTTGAGAGATACACATTGTTCCACTGATTCAAAACCAAAGTGTTTTCATCATATTCGTATAGATTACTGATTCCATTTGAACCTATCATTTTATTTTCCCAATCAGAAGACGGTGTATTCAGGGACGCAAGTTTATTGGAGAAATAATTATGATAGGCATAGAGCTTATCGTTGCCATCCACCAAAATATGTTGTACATCTCCTAGAATTCCTTCATTATGGGTTTCCCAGCTGGAAGAATTATAAAGCTGACAATTATTTTCCTGAGAAAAGGAATATAAATTGCCGTGATTGTCATCCAGTATTTCCACGACATTTGGCTGGGATTGGTTTTGATTTTCTTCTGTCCAATTCAATGAATTCGCCGGAGATTTAAAAATGGTATTTTCGTTTACCACCCAAATCATATCTGCAGATTTATCAAAATAGACAAATTTAAAATTGGTTGTAGAGGATGGAAGCTCTAAATCAGTCCAAGAAGCATATTGATCTGAATTTGAGACCCAAAGCTGGTTGTTGTCTGAATCATCTTTAGTTAAAACATAAACATTTTGGGTTTGGTCCTCCGTAAAACTAAACGTATTTAATCCGCTCAAACCGGATGAAGAAAAGGAACTGCCGTTATCTGTGGAAATCCAAACACCATCATTTGAGCCAATGAGCACTTTATTGTTTTCTGTATTGAAAATGTCAAATACACTATACTCCGGATCGGGGTTTACGGTTACAGCTTGCCCGTTGTTTCCCTGATTGGTGAATTTTGAAATTTGATTAACCCCCAGATAGGCAGCAAAAAGCAGATTGGAATTTCGGATGTTGCTGATGTAATTATAGGATTCATGCATTCCAGTGTGTGGATTTGTGAAAATATAACTTACTCCCCAACTGGAACCAAAATTGGAAGTATGCATGATCCCGTTATTATAGGTGCCCACATACAATTTATTGGATGTTTCATCCACCGAAATACAAGTTGGGCTGATAACCGAACTCACCATTTTATGCCAATCCTGATCTGCTAATTTATAAAATATCGAATTGTCATTGGACAACAAGAATACCGTTCCGGCATTATTTACGGCAACATCTTTGGGGATAACATTTACTGGAAAATCAGCATATTTAAACCATTCCTGTCCGTTCAAGAGGTTTAGGTAAAGCAGGTAGCAAAGAAAAAATTGTAAAGTTGTCTTCATAATGCATTGATTTTTTTGAACATTATAAAGATATAAAAAACTGAATAATAATCAATTACGAATTGAGTAGATTTTCAATATTCAAAATTTTGTCTTCAAAAATTTCCTTTTTTTCAGGATATTTCAAACTCAAAATTTTATATGCCCTGATGGCTTTGTCGTACTTTTTCTGTTCAGTATATATTTGCGCCAGTGTTTCCGTCATCAAATCTGAATACTCTGTAAAAGTTTCTGATTTTTTCACGGAAGGATTTATTTCCTGTGTTTTACTGACAGGAGAAATTTTGGGCGATTTCTCGATGAATTCGTCGATTAATTGAAATTTGATGTCTTTTTCGCTTGGTTTTTTTGCCGGTGTATTTGAATCCGGTTTAGAAAGCGAGAGCCATTCTGAAAACGTATGTTCAGAAGAGACAATATCTATTTTTTCTATTGTTTCCGGTGTACTTTCAACTTCAGATTCTTCCGTATTTTCTTCCGGTATCGATTCATTTTCTTTTGAGTAGAATTCCTCTTTTACGATCACTTCTTCCGTTGGAGAATCCTCCATAGATGTTTCCGTCACATTTTCTTCAATTTCCTTTTTGGATTCCTGTTTTTCACGTTGAAGATAATGATAAAGAGCAACACGGCTTGGACTATGGATGCTGGTCTTTTTTAATTCTTCCTGATAAGTTTCATGATCAAATTCCTTTAATCCAAACAATAAAAGTGTGCGCAAAGTAGAGAAATAGGGATATTTTTCTATTTCGTCTTGCAGCAATGCAACGTCTGAAAGCCGGACTTCAAACGGATTTTGGATCAAATGTTGGATTCTGGGATTCATTCAGTTCGTCTTGCGAAATTTGATTATCGAAATGCGAAATTAGTTAAAACTACTATTATCTTCAAATTTTCAAATCAACTCATTTTCAAATTGAATTACCAATCCATCGCAATAGCATTAAAAATCTGTGTGGTCAACTGTTCTAAAATACTATCGAGAAGTGATGATTCTGCTTGTTGTAAAGTTAGGTTGGCGGCAAAATCTTCATAAGCAGAAAAAGAACGGTCAAAACTTTTGGTTTCATCCTGATTGTTTTGGTAGCGTACACGCACGGTCATGGTCAACCGGTTTTGCCCTGCAACTTCATTAGATTGGATAGCGACGGAACTTTGCTGGTATCCGGTGATTTCTCCATCAATCAGCAAATCGGCGCTTTCGTCGGTGGTCAATGATAATTTCGTCCGGTTGTTAAAAATATCCTGCAATTCATTGGTAAAATCCTGGCTGAGATTGGGGTTTTGATATTGGGGCGCATAATTCGGAAAAGTGGAAATGCGTATGGTTTGCCATTCGGGTTTGATAGATGAACCCGATAGTGTGTAACAACTGCTGAGTTGTAGGAAAATAAATATCGCAACCGGAAGTAAAAATTTGATTGATTTTAATTTGAATCCTGACTTCATTTGGCGAAGATAAGATAGTTTGGGACAATAAAAAAGAGCCAAAATTGCTTTCGGCTCTCCATTTTTATTTTCATATAATTATTTCGCAAAACGAATTGCCATTTTTCTGTCCACCGCTCTTTCATCATCAGAAGCTTCGGCAGGAACGGTTGCAAACTCGCTGCCGTAACCTTCTGCACTCAAAACCTGTCCTCCGACTCCTGCGTCAGACAATGATTTTTTGATGAAATCGGCACGAGACTGGGACAATGCTTTGTTTTTTGCAGCATCTCCGGTTTTATCGGTATAACCACCGATTTTGATTTTTGCATTTGGGAATGCTTTTAAAATTACTACCAGATTATCCAATTGGGTTTGAGAACCATCTTCCAATTCGGTTGCACTACCCATTTTGAAATTGACATTGTCAAATGTGTACCATTTTTCTTTTAATGTTGTCTCATCATCTGAATCATATTGGCCGGATTGAAGATATTGAATCAATTGACCTTCCAAGCCGCCTTGAAATGCTCTTAATTTGGTTCCGTTTAAATCCAATTCTTCTTCCACACGGTCAGTTGAAATCGTCATAGTGTTGTCTTCTGTATCCACATTGATGGTATCTGTAATTACCTCTTCTGTATCAACTGCATTCTTGTCGGTTTTACATTGCTTAAACAGCCATGCGCCCAATAAAAGTAGGAGGATAAGAGGAATTAACCATTTTAACCAACCCATTCCACCACCGCCTTTGTCATCGTTTGTGCTTCTGGAGGTTTGGGTAGGAGCAGATCCGGACGAACTATAGGTCGAAATTTTTTCACTGTTATCTCCTCCAAACCAGTTTCCTAAATTTAAATTAGCAAGTGATAAACCGGCAGGAAGTAAACCTGAAATGATGCCTTTTTGGTTTTCTAAAAGGGAAGAAATTCCTGAGGCTCCAAGCTGGTTGTCGGAAGCATATTTTCCTATGGTTCCGGTAACAGCACCTGTAACCCAGTCAAGTAAAGAGCCGGAAGATGAATTACTTAAACCGGAAAAATTCGAAATTGTATTAACCAATCCACCTACTTTGTCACCAAATATGGCCGATAAAATAGTGGAAATCAATGGATTATTTGATGAGTTTCCGATTAAATTCTCCAGTAAACCGGATGAAGATGAATTAGAAATTGTATCAAGAACAGTACTGTTGTTTGAATTGTTGGCCAATCCACCTAAAACTATAGGAAGTATCGCACCAATTGCCTTCGAGATTCCAGATTCGTTTTCTCCTAATTGATTGGAGGCATCCGAAATAAAAGAGGAACCTAACTGACCTTTGATAAGGTCGAAAATTTGTGTTGACATACTGAAAATTTAATTGGTTCAGTATCAAAGGTAAGCAATTATTCTAAATCAAACTGCTTAATTTTTCTGTAAAGTGTTCGTTCTGAAATCCCTAACTCATCTGCTGCAGAGCGTCTTTTACCTTTGTATTTGTCCAGCGCTTTTTTGATCATTTCTTTTTCTTTTTCCTGCAGGGAAAGAGGTTCTTCTGTTTCATTTACTTCTTCATATTCATGATCGTCGAAGTCATAATTTTGGATAATTGAATTGGGTTTTTCTTCTTTCGGAATAATTTTTAAGGGTGAAATGTCCGGCTCGGTATTATTGTTTTCACGGATTACACGCTGCAGAACGTCCATATTATTGGACGAAATATTTTCTTTGTTATGAATCAAATCCAATGTCAATGACCTTAAGTCGTTTAAATCCTGTTTCATTTCCAATAAGAATTTGAACAAAATTTCACGTTCCAAATGGTCGGCATTTCCATTTGATTTTTCTGCATTTACCAAAACCGGAACCGAATTTTGATAAGGCAAATAGGATTGAATTTTTTCAAGCGAAATCACCCGGTCTTTTTCCACAACTGAAATTTCTTCGGCAACATTCCGCAACTGACGGATATTTCCCGGCCAAGGAAAGTTTACGATATATTGGGCAGCTTCCGGACTCAGTTCCAGAGGCGGCATTCTGTATTTTGCGGCAAAGTCAGCTGCAAATTTTCTAAATAACAGCGGAATGTCATTTTTGCGGTTGCGAAGTGCCGGCATATCAATCTGAACCGTGTTTAACCGGTAATACAAATCTTCTCGGAATTTTCCTTTTTCGATTGCCTGCATCATATTGACATTGGTCGCAGCCACCACACGGACATCGGTTTTCTGTATTTCGGACGAACCGACTTTCATAAACTCGCCACTTTCCAGGACACGTAATAATCGAACTTGTGTCGGCAAAGGCAATTCACCTACTTCATCCAGAAAAATAGTTCCTTTATCAGCCACCTCGAAATAACCTTTTCGTGTGGTAGTGGCTCCGGTAAAAGCACCCTTTTCGTGTCCGAAAAGTTCAGAATCTATAGTTCCTTCAGGGATTGCACCACAGTTTACGGCAATGTAATTATTGTGTTTTCGGGCAGATTGTGAATGAATGATTTTCGGGATGAATTCTTTCCCGACACCGCTTTCTCCACTGACCAAAACGGAAATGTCGGTCGGCGCAACTTGTATGGCTTTTTCCAAAGCACGGTTCAGACCCAGGTCATTTCCTATAATTGAAAATCGTTGTTTTATCGTTTGTAAATTGTCCATTTTTTAATGTTCAAAGTTTAAGGTTTTAGGTTTAAAGTTGATTTTCAGGCCACTTTAAAATAAAATTACCTTTTGCGTCGTTGGGATGGAATTTTTCTTCTCCCACGAATTCATTTTCATCCAACATCGTGAAAAACCATTCCAGCCTTTCTGCATAACTCAATGCCAGAAATTCTTCTTCCCGGCGTTTGTTATTTTCTTCTTTTGTGGCTAATATGATTTCCATATTTAGTATTTTAATTCACCATTTCTCCCAATAACGTTGCCGAAGTGCAATCATGTGCTTTGACCATGACAAAATCGCCGACTTTGGTTCCTTCCGTTTTAGGAAAAACCATTACGGCATTTTGGGAAATTCTTCCGTACCAGAAATTTTCATCGCGTTTGCTGTTTCCTTCGATCAGGACTTCATGCACTTTTCCGACATAGCTTTCCATTCGCATTTTACCGTGTTGTTGTTGTAGATTGATGATTTCGGTCAATCGTCTTTTCTTCACTTCCTCCGGAACATCATCCTCCATCTTTTTATGGGCGGGTGTTCCGGGACGATCCGAATAGGCAAACATAAATCCGAAATCGTATTTTACATATTCCATCAAGCTCAGCGTGTCCTGATGTTCTTCCTCCGTTTCGCCGCAGAATCCGGCAATCATATCGTGTGAAAGAGCCAGATCGGGAACGATTTCACGGATTTTATCAATTAGTTCAAAGTATTCTTCTCTCGTATGCTGACGGTTCATCCGTTCCAAAACGCTTGTGCTTCCCGACTGAACCGGAAGATGGATGTATTTACAGATGTTATCATATTTAGCGATGGTACGTAAAACATTTTCATGCATATCCTGCGGATTGGAAGTTGAAAAACGAATGCGCATTCCCGGAACAGTTTCTGCTACCATGCTCAAAAGTTGAGCAAAATCAACAGCCGTTGCTTTTTGCATTTCAGAAGCATTTTTGAAATCTTTTTTCAAACCGCCTCCAAACCATAAATAAGAATCCACATTTTGTCCAAGAAGCGTTACTTCTTTATAACCTTCATTCCAAAGATTTTTACATTCGTCAATAATCGAATAAGGATCACGGCTTCGCTCACGTCCACGTGTAAACGGAACCACGCAAAATGTACACATATTGTCACATCCTCGGGTGATGGTAACAAAAGCTGTAACACCGTTTCCGCCTAAACGGACGGGATTCAGGTCGGCATAAGTTTCATCTTTGGAAAGAATGACATTGATGGCTTGACGGCCATCGTCGACGTCTTCTAAAAGATTGGGCAAATCACGATAAGCATCAGGCCCTACGACCAGATCCACGATTTTTTCCTCTTCCAGAAATTTTGATTTCAAACGTTCAGCCATACAGCCGAGAACTCCGACTTTCATCGCCGGATTATTTTTTTTCAAAGAATTGAATTCTGTCAATCTTTTGCGGACGGTTTGTTCAGCTTTGTCCCGAATCGAACAGGTATTGACCAAAATCAAATCGGCTTCCTCCATTTTATGAGTGGTATTATACCCATTTTCTGAAAGGATAGAAGCCACGATTTCCGAATCGGAAAAGTTCATCTGACAACCATAACTTTCCAGAAACAGTTTTTTGGAATTGGATTTTCGTTCTTTTAGCACAACGGATTCGCCTTGTCTGCTTTCGTTTATTTCTTTTACTTCTGAATGCATTTTTGTTGAAATCAAATAGTTTGCAAAGGTACTAATTTTACTGACAATATGGCAGATTTTTTCTTGTTTGCAAATTTTTAACTTTTCCCTATTTTTGAGCCAGAAACAATTGATATGAATTCAGAAATAGAAAAAATTCAGAATAAAGAGTATTCCCTAAAATACAGTGTCGTTTTTAACGAATCATGGAATCTTTTTACGAAACTGATAGGAGTGGGAGCGCTGGCGGTTATTATTTATAGTTTTGCTTCTTTTTTAGTCAATTTTTTACTGGAGAGCATCACGGGTTTCCGAAATGTAACCAATGAATTTATGATGGACATTCAGGGCATACAGGACCCTAATGCGCTTTTATATGAACTTCAGGATTTTTATATGGAAAACCTGAATTCAATCCTGGTTACCCGGCTGGGAACCGAATTCATCATGTTGCTGGCATTTCCGTTGGCAGGCGGATTTATGCTGGTTTGTCGTGAGATGGATAAAAACGGAGCATTCAATGTGGGAACTCTTTTTGAAGGTTTCAAACCACAGTATTGGGGACGTTTGATGGTGCTGGCGGTCATTTATTTCATTGTTTCAAAAGTGGCTACTGCTTTTTTGCTGCTGCCGGGCATTTATATTTGGGTGGCGGCTGTGATTGCTTGTCCCATTGTTATGTTTACCAATGCCAACGGGATTCAGGCGTTTACGGCCAGTATAAAGTTGGTCAATAAAAATTGGTTTACCGTATTTCAAATACTTTTTGTTGCTTCGCTAATTGGTGTCGCCGGCTATCTGCTTTGTTTTATAGGTAGAATAGTAACTTATCCGCTTGTGCTGGTAACGGTTTATATGTTGTATAAACACATCGTCGGTTTTGAAGACGACCAAATCGAAGAAATCGGTCACTCTTAGGAGCCTGTTAAAAATTTTACCGAAATTTTTTATATAGCCATTGAAAATCATCTTTGCTAAATTTTCATGCTCTTTTTGAGCGTATTTTCTACTTTATATTTTTGATTTAGCCCGCTAAATCAGCAAACATTAAACAAAAAATCCATCTCAAAATAGCTATGAAAATTTTTAGCAATAAAATTTAAACAGGCTCTTAGTAGTTTTTGGTGGCTTCAAAAATTTGTTTCTATTTTTGCAAAAAATGAACAAATGCCCAAAAACCTCGTTATAGTAGAATCACCCGCAAAAGCCAAGACCATCCAGAATTATCTCGGTAATGATTTCATGGTCGAATCCAGTTATGGACACATCGTGGATTTGCCCAAAAAAGGAATGGGAATCGAAATCGACAATAATTTCAAACCGGTATATGAAGTTTCGGCCGATAAAAAGGAAGTGGTCAAAAAGTTAAAAGAGCTCACAAAAAAAGCAGAAACCGTTTGGCTGGCATCTGATGAGGATCGGGAAGGAGAAGCCATTTCATGGCATTTGTATAACGTTTTGGGGTTGGAAAAAAAGAACACGCACCGGATTGTTTTTAATGAAATTACCAAAAAAGCCATTCAAAAAGCAGTTGAAAATCCAAGACAGATCGATGAGAACCTCGTGGATGCACAACAAGCCAGAAGAGTGCTGGATCGTTTGGTGGGATTTGAAGTTTCTCCGATTCTTTGGAAAAAAATCAAACCCGGACTTTCGGCAGGGCGTGTTCAATCAGTGGCTGTTCGATTGATTGTAGAACGGGAAAAGGAAATTCAGAATTTCAAACCCATATCAAGTTTTAAATTTACGGCTCAGTTTTTAAACAATGAAAAAAAGTCGTTCAAAGCAATTCTAACCAAAGAATTTAAAAATCTGGAAGAAGCACAAGGCTTTATCAATTCTTGTGTCGATGCTGCGTTTACTGTAAAAGATTTACAAAAGAAACCCGCCAAACGTTCTTCTTCCGCACCATTTACTACTTCTACTTTGCAACAGGAAGCCTCGTTGAAATTGGGTTATCCGGTTTCCAGAACCATGCGTATCGCACAGCAGTTGTATGAATCGGGGTTGATAACCTATATGCGGACCGATAGCGTGAATTTGTCTCAGGATGCGATTCAGGCAGCAGAAAATACAATCTCAAAAGAATTTGGAACGAAATACAGTTCGCCAAAAAATTATACCAATAAAAATAAATCGGCCCAGGAAGCGCACGAAGCCATTCGTCCTACCAATTTCGAAATGAAATCAGCCGGAGGTGATGATTCCCAAAGAAGACTGTATGATTTGATTTGGAAACGCGCCATTGCAAGCCAGATGGCAGATGCCGAATTGGAGCGAACGATCATCGATATCGACAATTCTAAAAACAAAGAAATTTTTCAGGCAAAAGGTGAAATCATCATATTTGACGGATTTTTGAAAGTATATCAGGATTCGGTTTCAGATGATGATGTGGATGACGACAAATCAATTCTGCCCAATGTAAAAAAAGGAGAAGATCTGCATGCCGAAGAAATTTTCGGAACGCAAAAATTCACCAAATCACCTCCGAGATATACGGAAGCTTCGTTGGTCAAAAAATTGGAGGAACTGAATATAGGACGACCGTCGACTTATGCGCCGACGATTTCTACGATTCAAAACCGGGAATATGTAATCGTGGGAAATTTGGATGGAGAACAAAGGAAATTACAAACTTTGTCCTTAAAAAACGGAAAGATTTCGGAAAAGCCGGAAACGGAAACATTTGGAGCGGACCGTCGAAAATTGATGCCTACGGACATAGGAATCGTGGTAAACGACTTTTTGGTGGATTATTTCCAGACGATTCTGGATTATGATTTCACGGCTAAAGTGGAAGAAAGTTTTGACGACATCGCCGAAGGGAAAGAAAAATGGACTTCGATGATCAATGGTTTTTATGATAAATTCCACAGTAACGTAGAGAAAGTAGAAGAAACAGCGGAGCGTGCGACCGGAGAACGGGAGTTGGGGAAAGATCCAAAATCGGGAAAAACGGTTTATGCAAAAATCGGACGTTTCGGGCCGATGATCCAAATTGGCGAAGCCGATGATGAGGAAAAACCAAAGTTTGCGAGTTTGTTGAATACCCAGTCCATTCATAATATTTCGCTTGAAGAAGCGCTGAAATTATTTGAGCTTCCACGAAATTTAGGAGAATTTAAAGGAGAAAATATAGAAGCCAACGTCGGACGTTTCGGGCCTTATGTAAAATTTAAAGATACTTTTGTTTCGATTCCGAAGGGTGAAGACCTGATGGAAATTTCGTTGGAAAGAGCCATAGAATTAATCGAAGAAAAATTAAAAGCAGATGCGCCGATTGCAACCTACCAAGGTTTGGAAGTTACAAAAGGAAAGGGGCGTTTTGGTCCGTTTATCAAATGGAATGACCTTTATATAAATGTCAATAAGAAATATGATTTTGACCATCTTTCTCAATCCGATGTCAATGAATTGATCGAAGATAAATTGAAAAAAGAATCGGAAAAAGTCGTTCAGAATTGGGAAGCGGAAGGAATCCGGATTGAAAAGGCAAGATGGGGCAGACATAATTTGATCAAGGGAAAAGCCAAAATCGAATTGGCCAAAGAAGTAGATGTGAAAAAAATGACATTGGCGCAAGCTCAGAAATTATTGGAAGCCAAAAAAACAACTAAGAAAAAATAATGGTAAACGAATTTTTAACGCCTGTTTCGGATGAACTTCAAGAGTTGGCTTCGGAACTGGATATTTTCTCTATCGGACATTCACTGAAATTTGATGCGGATGTTGTTGAAAATTCTTTGGTCATTTTAGGTGTCAGGGAAACCAGAGGCGGAATGGAAAGTTTTAATTCGGAATTGGAATTTAAGTCAGTTCGTCAATCATTTTACCAATTAAAAAAGGGAAACTGGCAACTTCCCATGTATGATTTAGGAGATTTGCATGCGGGTGCCACCAGAGAAGACACGCAATTTGCCTTTTTAAAAATCCAGGAGGAATTATTAAAAAAGAATTGTATCCTGGTCATATTGGGCGGCTCCTCACATTTGGCTTATACCCAATTCAGGGCATTTGATAATTTGAAACATGCCGTAAACTTAAGCTGCGTGGACAACCGGTTTCGTTTGGGAAATGACGGAGAGGAATTACATGGGCAAAATTATTTGAGCAAAATCATAACGGAAGAACCTCATACACTTTTTGAATACCATCATTTGGGTTATCAAACGTATTTTGTTGCCCAAGAAGAATTGGATTTGATGGAACATCTGAATTTTGATGTAAAACGATTGGGGAAATTGACTGAAAATATAAAGGAAGCCGAGCCGGAATTGAGGAATTCGGATATGGTAATCATGAATCTGGAAGCCATTCAATGTTCAGATTTTCGTTCTACGGAAGAATTATCGCCCAATGGGTTTAGTTCCAGAGAAATATGTTCGATAGCAAGATATGCAGGGATAAACAATAAAGTACAGTCTTTTGGCGTTTATAATTTCAAAGCGAAAAACATCCCGTCAGACGAATTGTTGTTGGCGGAAATTCTTTGGTATTTTGTTGAGGGAAAAAATCATGTGCCGGAGAAATTAAATTTTGAAAAAGGGGAATCATTTGAAACCTTTTTTGTTCAGATTCCGGAACAGGATTTGGTTTTTTATAGGGATACAAAAGCAGATCAATGGTGGATGGAGTTGGGAGAAATGAATGAATCAGAGCCATTAGGAAAACATATAATCCCTTGTTCACTAAAAGATTATGAAGATTCGCTTAAAGGGAAAGTACCTGACAGATGGTGGAAATCCTTTAAAAAATTGTATTAAAAACAATAAAATAAACAATTGCTCGTTTAGCTTATTGCCGAACGAAATAATATTTTGGAGAATCGTAAAATTATAATAGATTTACACGCTTAAAAAAAATGAGGATGAATAAAGCATTGGTAGCAGTTATCATTTTATCCTTTTCACTTTCTTCTTGTAACATGTTGAAAAAGGGAAGAAACGGAGGAAAGGATGATGGTCAAATCGTAGGAACTAAATCGTCATCTTGGACGCCGCAACGCCCCAAAGGGATGGTGCCGATTCCAAGCGGTTCGTTTGTTTTGGGACAAACAGACTACGACTTTACATTTGACAATTATGCACCGGTTCGTACGGTGTCGGTTTCCGGATTCTATATGGATGATACAGAAACGACAAACTCTGAATACCGCGTATTTGTTGATTATGTGCGTGATTCTATCGCACGAACCATGTTAGCTGAAAAAGCAGCTGAGCTTGGTTTTGATCCGACCAACGGAGGGTCTGCTGACGCTACCGGTATTGCCGCATTCCGTTATGTTTCAGGTGGAGAGGACGGAGAGTCCACACCCTGGGATGAATATGTAGCATCAAAATCAACAGGCCGTGATGGGGATCTACCAATCGACCAGAGAAAATTAAACTGGAATCAGGAATTATTTTGGGATAAATATGAATATCCTGACATTGATTATGCAGAAGCTATCGATGCGCTTTATTATCCGCCGGAAGAAAGATTCAACAATGAAAGATTGGTCGATGTACGTAAACTGCAATTCAAATATGTTTGGGTAGACCAAGAAGGCGCAGCTAAAGAAGGAAAAGATGGAGAATCTTTCCGTATTGATTTCCGTCATGAAGAAGAAATCAATGTTTATCCTGATACCACTGTTTGGGTACGCGACTTTAATTATTCTCACAATGACCCAATGCACGAAAACTATTTCTGGCACGAAGCTTATTCCGACTATCCGGTAGTAGGGGTAACTTGGGATCAGGCAATGGGATATTGTGCCTTCAAAACAAAAAAACACAATGATTTCCTTTCTACAAAAAAGAAAAAGAGAGGATCTTCCAGTAAAGTAATTGACTATCGTTTACCTTCTGAAATCGAATGGGAATATGCAGCCAGAGGTGGTTTACAAGATGCTCCATATCCTTGGGGAGGACCTTATCTGACTGATGACAGAGGGTGCTATTTGGCAAACTTTAAACCCAAAAGAGGTGATTATATAGAAGATCAGGGAAAAGGTTATATGTACACAGGGCCGGTAAAAACTTTTCATGCTAACGGATACGGACTATATGATATGGCCGGAAATGTGGCGGAATGGACCAGCTCGGCTTATGACAAAGCTTTCTATCAAATGACCTCCACTTTAAATCCTACCATGTCTCGCGACCGTAGCGAAAACAAAACCATACGGGGAGGTTCATGGAAAGACATAGGATACTTATTGATGGTAAGCGCACGTGATTGGGAACATTCAGATTCAGCACGCAGCTACATCGGATTCAGAACGGTTCAATCATTCCCTGAAGGTTCAAAAATCAAATTCAAAAAGAAAAGATAAAAAGTTAAAAACAATAAAATCAAAACAATTTTTCACTATTAATTAACACAAATTCATTTTAAATTATGGCAGTAAAAGCGAGTAAAAAAGATGTGAACTTAAACTTCTTTTATAGTATTGGGGCGGCAATTGTGATTTTGGGAGCTCTTTGTAAAATCAACCACTATTCATTTTGGATAATTGATGGTTCCGCTATATTAGCATTTGGTATGTTGATGGAGGTAATCGTATTCATCGTATTTGCTTTAGACAAACCAAAAGGGGAATACGAGTGGGAAAAAGCCTATCCTGAATTATCAGACGGAACACCCGTAGCTAAAAAAGCACAAAAAATCGTAGAAGAGTCAGACAATATGTCTCTTTCTCAAAAATTAGATAAAATGTTGGGTGAAGCAAAATTGGATGTTTCCTTGATGGAGAGATTGCGTTCCGGAATTGAGAACTTCGGATCTGCAGTTAACGAAATCAACAAAACAACCAGTGCTGCTGCTGCAACACAACAATACGGTGACCAATTGGCATTGGCTGCAAACCACATGGAGTCCTTAAACGCTCTTTATCAGGTTCAATTGGAAAACGGTCAAAAACAAGTAGATTTAAATCAGAAATTTATTGCGGAGATGGAAGCATCAGCAGGTGGTTCTCAAAAATTCCAGCAAGAATTGGAATCCTTGACACAAAGCATCAACAGCTTGAACAGAGTTTATGGTGGAATGTTGTCCGCAATGAAAGGAAGTTAATCACAGTTTTTTGTATTAACTAAAAATTTAAATTAATGTTTAACAATCTACTTATTATATAAAAATGGCAGGTAAACAGACACCACGTCAGAAGATGATTAACCTGATGTACCTTGTGTTCATCGCAATGATGGCTATGCAGGTCGACCGTCAGGTACTAAGATCTTTTGAAGGGATAACGGTTACTTTGGATGATTCATCTAAATTAACAGCAGATAACAACAATACTTTTTACGAGCAAATCGTAAACAAAGCGAAAGAAGATCCTGATTATGCAGCGATTCAAGATAAAGCGAATCAAGTAAAATCAGAATCCAATAAAGTTTTTGATGTGATTGAAGGCATCAAAAAAACAATTATGGATGAGCAAGAATATAAATTACCGGAATGGGGTGCAGGAGATGAAGTGGAAACCAACTACAATTCCTTGCAGAACGTTGACGTAATTACCAAACTTTTGTTCGCAAAACAAGATACACCAACTCCAAAAGGTGCGGAATTGAAAAAAGCGATTGATGATTTTAAAACGTTCATGACAACTGCTTATACTGGTTCTCCAAAAGACAAAGAGAGAATCGAGCATATTTTTGATACGTCTGATCGCGGAAATAAATCCTGGTTAAATTCACAATTCTATGACCAACCGATGGTTGCAGGTTTAGCGAATTTGACTAAAATCCAATCCGACATCCGTACGGAAGAAGGTAACTTGGTGAGAACTTTGTTAGCAAACAAACTTCAGGACGAAATCGAATTGAAAGCTTTCCAACCTATCGTAATGGTTCCACCATTTGTTAGAGTAGGTGAAGTAATTGAAGGGAAAATTGCTTTTGGAGCATTTGACAATACACTACAAGGTTCCGTGTCTGTAAATGGAGCTTCTGTAGCATTGAAAGATGGTGTAGCACAGTTCAATCTTGACGCAGGTTCACCAGGGAAAAGAACGGTTTCAGGTACTATGACTTATAAAGGTCCGGACGGAAAAGATGTTTCAATCCCTTATTCTCAGGAATATGAAGTTGTAGCTGAAACATTGCAAAAGTTACCTGAAGGAGCTGTCATCTCAGCCGATAAGATGAACGTAGTTTATCGTTATTTGGACAACCCGATTTCAGCAACTGTAAACGGTGCTGACGGACCAGTAAGCTTGTCTGCTTCTATGGGTGGATTAAGCGGAGGAAACGGAAAATGGAGTTTCAAACCTTCTGCAGGAAGTGGAACTGTTACATTCACAGCTTCTGCTAAAACTTCTACCGGTAAAACGGTTTCGGGTAAGAAAGAATTCCGTATCAAACCGGTTCCACCGGCACGTGGGGTGATTTTAGGAAAAACACATATTACCGTTCCTGCAAATGGTATTTCAGCACAAACTGTACGTGTAGACTGGCCTGACTTCTTGTTTGACATGACTGCAACCGTGACTTCCTTTAAAGTGAAAGTACCGGGACAACCAACAGCTTCCGTAAACGGAACAAGCATGGGTGGAGCAGCAGGTGCACTTGGAAAAGCCAAAAAAGGAGATGCCGTATTTGTGTTTGATATCAAGTATAAGAGCTCAACAGGAATTACGGGTGAAGCATCACCAATTACAATTGAAGTAAGATAATTAAATAAATATTTTCATCATGAAATGTCTTTTTTTCGGAATAATGAGTATGGTAACGACACTGGGTTTTGCTCAGAACGTTTTGAACTCGATGTCTCCTGACGAACTCAGAGAACAGAGAGCTAATAAAACGAAAGTTACCGAAGCAGGAGATACCGTCAGTACGGTCGCCGAACCTTTGGCGTACGGATATATAGAAGACAAAGACATCATTTGGTCAAAAGTGGTATGGGAGGTAATCGACTTGAACGAACGTTTAAATCAACCTTACTACCGCGCATCTGATGGTTTGTTAACCGAATCCGCATCTTTATTTGATGCCTTAGTGGACGGAGTAGAATCCGGAAAAATCCAACAGGTTTATGATGATGAATATTTTGTCAATAAAATGACCTATCAGCAAATCGTAGATCGTACCAATCGTATCGATACCCAAGATTACTATTACGAAATGATAGATGCAGGTGAAGAACCGGATCCTGCTGCAATCTTTAAATTCGAAATGGATTCGCAAGATATCGAAATGGTAAAGATCAAAGGTATGTGGTATATAGACCGTCGTTTAGGTGAAATGAAATACCGTCTTTTGGGATTGTGTATCATGGGTCCTGACGCGCAAACCATCGGTACTGAATTTGATGATGGAGTTTTCGTGGAAATGTTCTGGATATGGTATCCGGATGCACGTGAAGTACTGAACAACTACACGGTGTTTAACCCAAATAACTCTTCATCCAGTATCACGTTTGACGATATACTCAATGCAAGACGATTCTCGTCAGTCATTTACAAAGCACAAACCATGTACGGTATCACACCGATTGAAGACTATATTCCCAAAAATTCAAAAGGCCAGCTTGAAGAAAGTGACCGGATCCGGGAAAGTATTCTACAGTCCGAAGCCGATATGTGGAGTTATTAAGATTCAATTAGAATTCTATACAAAATCCGTCAGTTTTAACTGGCGGATTTTTTTGTGGCTTCGAGAGCCTCAGCCACCATCAGTTTCTAAGTGCCAACTTTAATTCGTTCCCTGAGGTTCTTGAAGGGAACTTTAACATTCTTTTTTATCAACAACGACTTGGTTTGACATCCTGAATTCGTAATTTTAAAATATGAATTCCAAAGCAACAAAAGGACAGGGAGCCGTTCAGAATGTGCACAATCATTTTGAACGAAACCTTTATGAAAAAACATTTTATGAAGATGCCTACCTATCGGAAGACGGAGAGCCGGAAGAGTCCGTGGTAAAAACCGAATACCTCGAAGTCTTTCCCAAAACCATCATGAACGATGTCCGTCGAAAAGGAATGCCGCTTGAATTTTCAATGAATCCTTATCAGGGATGTGAGCATGGTTGTGCTTATTGCTACGCCCGTCCGACGCACGAATATTGGGGTTACAGCGCAGGAGTGGATTTTGAGCGGAAGATAATGGTTAAAAGAAATGCGCCGGATCTGTTAGAAAAATTATTTCAAAAGAAAAATTACCAACCGCATACTTTTATGCTTTCTGGTAATACCGATTGTTACCAGCCCATCGAGCGGAAATTGGAAATTACAAAAAATATTTTGCAGATTTGTCTGGATTATAAACACCCTGTCGGTATCATCACCAAAAATGCGCTTATTTTACGGGATTTGGATATTCTGAAACAATTGGCAGAATTGAATTTAGTAAACGTAGCCATCAGCATCCCGACCATCAATGAAAATCTGCGGAAGAAACTGGAACCGAGAACTTCTACGATTGCCAATAAACTTGGTACAATCGAAGTTTTGTCTCAAAACAAAATTCCGGTCATGGCGATGGTAGCACCGATCATTCCGGGATTGAACAGCGATGAAATCCTAAAGGTTTTGAAAAAAGTTTCGGAATTGGGAGCGGTAGATTTCGGATATACATTGGTTCGACTAAACGATACGGTGGAACCGGTTTTCACCGAATGGCTGGAACAGCATTTTCCTGACCGTAAAGAAAAAATTCTCAATCAGATTCGCTCAATCCATAGCGGAAAACTAAATGAGCGTTTGGCCATCAAAAGATATGTAGGCAAAGGAAACATTGCCGATATGATTCATCAATCTTTCAGAATCGGGCGACAAAAATATTTTAAAGACAAGCCCAAACGTGAGCCGCTCACGACCAAATTATTTATTGGAAAACAAAGCGCACAGCTTTCTTTGTTTTAATTTTAACGTCAATATTGTTTAAAAATAAAAATTAAATTAGTGACAATCAGTTGTTAAAAATAAATATCTTAGTGTGCTTTTGTGTTCTCTTTGTGCACCTTGTGGTTATTTTTTACCACAAAGTTCTCAAAGTAGGCACAAAGTTCACAATCATTATCTAATGAAATATAACAAACTCAATATGAATTTATTACATTCATCGTTGTCCTTTATTCACGTTAATTTTACCAAATGGAAAACCAAGGAATGAAAGATTTAGCGGAACAACTCCGAAATCCTTCCGGAGAAAAGGGATTGGAAGTGGCAGAAATGATGAACGAAACCAACATCGGGATGACACTACAATCCATCCAAAATCTGAATTTAAAAAAGGGGGAATTGGTCATGGAAATCGGACATGGAAATGCCAAGCATTTGAATAATATCTTTGAAAAAGCAGATTCCCTAAGGTATACAGGATATGATATTTCTGAACTGATGCACAAAGAAGCGATAAGTCATAATCAGGATTTCATCGAAAATAATTTAGCAGAATTTAGGCTGTACGACGGCCAGAATTTTCCCGAAAAGAACCATTCATTTGATAAAATATTTACCGTCAACACGATTTATTTTTGGGAGAATCCAACTGAAATGCTGAATGAAGTTTATTGGATTTTAAAACCCGGCGGAATTTTTTGTATCACGTTTGTCGAAAAGGATTTTATGAAATTATTGCCTTTCTCGGCGTTTGGATTTACGATGTATAATCCGCAGGACATTGAAAAATTGGTAGATGATTCTGAATTCCAACTAAATGAAATCATTCGTGATACAGAATTTGTACAAAATAAGTTGGGCGAAAAAATGAATCGGGAATTTGCAACAGCAGTTCTCAGCAAAACTTGATTATCCGGATACTCTTAAAGGATTATTTAATCCGGGTATACTCCACGATTTCTATATCAAATCCGCCAACTGTTTGTTGTTTGTCTTTTGGATTTCGGGTGATAAGATTGATTTTTTTAATGCCCAAATCTTTGATGATTTGCGCGCCGATTCCATAATCTTTCATATCGTTCGGAATAATTCCTTTATCGGCTTTTCCTTCCACCCATTGACGGAATTGGTTCATTTTATTCAATAGTAATTCTGAGTCCGAAACATTATTGATAAAAACCATGGCACCTTTTCCGTGCTGGTTGATGATGTTGCTGGTTATTTCTAACTGAGGTGTTTCGCCGAATTCAAGTGCCGAAAATAAATCGTAATAACTGTTGGAAGAAATCACCCGAAGCGGAATTGTTTCTTCCTCCTCCCATTTGCCTTTGGTCAATACAAAATGAATCTGGTTATTGGTCGTTTGTTTATAAGAAATCAATTGGAAATCTCCATAAGCCGTTTTGACCGGAAAGCTGTCGATTCGTTCTATGAGCGAATCATATTGCAATCGATAAGCAATCAAATCCTGAATGGAGATGATTTTCAAATCAAATTTTTCTGCAATTTGAATCAATTGAGGGAGACGCGCCATGCTTCCGTCCTCGTTGAGAATTTCCACCAAAATACCTGCGGGTTGAAATCCGGCTAATCGCGCCAAATCTACCGCAGCTTCAGTATGACCTGCTCTGCGTAAAACACCACCATTTTTGGCTTGTAAAGGGAAAATATGTCCGGGACGGCCTAAATCTTCAGGTTTGGTATTAGGGTCAATTAGAGACTCAATGGTATTGGAGCGATCCTGTACAGAAATTCCGGTTGTATTTCCTTTTCCTTTGAAATCGACAGAAACGGTAAATTGGGTTTCATGCAAAACCGTATTATGTGAAACCATCAATTGTAAATCCAATTCTTTACAGCGGTCAATCGTTAGCGGAGCACAAATAAGCCCGCGTCCGTATTTCGCCATGAAATTGATCATTTCGGGGGAAACGGTTTCTGCGGCGGCGATGAAATCACCTTCGTTTTCACGGTCTTCATCATCTACAACTATGATGACTTTTCCGTTGCGCATATCTTCCAGCGCCTCTGAAATGGTATTGAGTTGAATTTTGTCTGCGATTGTTTCCATCATTGATAACGGCTATGTTCTGTTCCTTTTTGTTTGCGGAATTTGGTAAAAAATTTGACTATCGGATCCCAATAATTACTGAAATTGAATAATCCCGAATCGTTATTGGCTTTATAAAATAACACCAGCGCGATAGGGAAAAATATCAAATTGGCTGACCATGCTGCAAAGGTAGGATGTAAAATCCCATTTTTGGTCATGTTTTCAGAAGAAAAATTGATGATGTAATAAAGCACAAAAATGACAATCGAAATCACCACCGGCATTCCGATTCCTCCTTTTTTTACGATGGCCCCCAGTGGTGCACCGATTAAAAAGAAAACAATACAAGTGAATGCATACGAGAAATTTCGGTGAAAGTGTAATTTCTGTTTGGCCTGTAATTTTACCTTTCCTGTTATTTCGTCTCCCTGGTATTTATAAGAGTCTATTTCACGATCCACAAATTCCAATGCTTCTTTTGTTATTTGGTTTTGTTTGGGTTTTGACATTTTGTCCAATGTTTTGGGTAATTGACCCGCCTTTGTAATCTTTACCGTGTCCATACCGGCTGAACCATAAATGTTTTTAGAAATATTGCTCGTATAGATCCGATCATAATACTTTTGATAATCCAGTTGCATCGAGTCAATTCTCTTTCCTAAATTTTTTGAATTCAAAAATTTATAATGATCCTGGATGTTTTCTTCATCCATGGCCTTTTGCAATATTTCGGAGATATCGATGTACTGCGTCATGGTGTCAAATTTGATGGACTGATTGGGTTGGTTTTTTCGTTCCTGACCCAATTTTCCTTTGATTTGATCAACATAAATATTTCCGTTTATTAAAACCATTTTTAGCAACCTGATGTCTTCCTTGTCACGATTTAAGGTTCCGTGATCTGCTACGACGGTACGTTTGTCGTCATCATATTTTCCGTCTTGAAAAATAAAAACATCTTTTAGCTGATCTTTTTCCTCGCCGGAAACCTGACTGATTTTCATGCTGAATCCCGGGATGTTTTCTATAAAAACTCCTTCCACCAATTGGAGTGTGGGATTGGCTTTTACGATGTTGTAAGCCAGATTTTTGGCTTTTCGCTGCGAATAAGGCATCACATGATCCCCAAAAAAGTACAATCCGACAGACATAAGGGTTACAACCGTAAAAAGAGGAAGTAGAATCCTTGCAAGTGAGATACCCGATGCTTTCATCGCCGCTAACTCATAGCGTTCACCAAATCCGCCAAATGTCATGATGGAACCCAGCAAAATAGCCAAGGGAAGTACCAGTTGAATGACGTTGATGCCTAAATACAACAATAATTCTCCTATCGTCACCCAACTCAGCCCTTTGCCTGCAAATTTTTCCATTTCCTGCCAGGCAAACTGGACGATGAAAATGAAAAACAAAATACTGAATATAAAGAAAAAAGGTCCTAAAAATGTTTTAACCGTGTACCAATCAAGTTTTCTGACCATTAGATAGAAGTTACGACGTAGCCGTCTTTTTCATATTTTGATGGGTCAAATTTAAACAATGCACGTGGAATAATTAAATTTTCCAAGTATTCTTTTACTGTCAAAGTCCGAAAACCGCCATTTTTGTAAGTTTCTTTGTATGAGTAAAGTGTATTGGACTTCGTGTAGATTCCGACTTGCACCGATTGGATTTCAGAATCCGAGGTTGGCGTTAGTTTTACGAATTGTATTTTCTGTCCGCCGATTGTTTCTGATTTGCCCAATTCCAACTTGAATCCGGTTTTATACATTCTCAAAACTTTGGTCGGTGTCAGCAAATCATCGCTGTCAGGAGTAGGCTTTGAAATCGTTACCTCTTTGTCCTCTTTGGAAACCGTATAAAGCGTCTTTCCGTCATACATCTGTTTGATGTCCATGACATCTAAACTATAACGATCTTTTGCCGCAAAAATTTCTCCTTTATGCGCCGCTGTTGGATTTCCACTTTCTGTTAAATCAAATTGGATGTAGTAAGTCGGGATATTCTGATAAGTATGGCTCAATTTTTCCATCCATTCTTGAGCACTTTGAGCTTGAAGTGAAAAAGAAATTGTAAAAAAAACAATGGCTGAAAATACAATTTTTTGCATCGGAATTAATTTTGGTTCAGATTATCCAACAACTGTTCCAAACTCATCTCGTCCTGAATCAACACCTGTCGTGCTTTACTGCCCTCAAACGGCCCTACAACACCCGCCGCTTCCAATTGGTCAATCAACCTTCCCGCGCGGTTATAGCCGAGTTTCAATTTTCTTTGCAAAAGAGAAGCAGAACCTTGCTGTGCCATGACAATTACTCTGGCTGCATCCTCAAACAAACTGTCACGTTCGCTCAGGTCGATGTCTAGTGCGCCACCGCCATCTTCACCTACATATTCAGGCAATAAGAATGCGTCTGCAAAACCGGCTTGAAAACCTATGTAATCAGTGATTTCATCCACTTCAGGTGTATCCACAAAGGCACATTGAAGCCGTACCAACTCATTTCCGGTGGTGAAAAGCATATCACCCTTCCCAATTAACTGATCGGCTCCTGAAGAATCCAAAATCGTTCTCGAATCAATTTTTGAAGTCACACGGAAAGCAACTCTCGCCGGGAAATTGGCTTTGATAGTCCCCGTTATGACGTTAACAGATGGACGCTGCGTGGCAATGATCAAATGAATTCCTACCGCACGCGCCAATTGCGCCAATCGGGCAATCGGTGTTTCTACTTCTTTTCCGGCCGTCATGATCAAATCGGCAAATTCGTCCACCACCAAAACGATATAAGGTAAATAGCGATGACCGTGTTCCGGGTTGAGTTTACGGTTTTTGAATTTATCGTTGTATTCTTTGAGATTTCGGACATAAGCGTTTTTGAGCAATTCATAACGGTCGTCCATTTCGATACAAAGCGAATTCAACGTATGGATTACTTTGGTATTATCGGTAATGATGGCGTCCTCGCTGTCCGGCAATTTGGCTAAATAATGGCGTTCGATTTTCGAATAAAGTGTTAATTCGACTTTTTTCGGATCGACCATTACAAATTTTAATTCAGTCGGATGTTTTTTATACAAAAGCGAAGCGATGATGGCATTCAACCCGACTGATTTTCCTTGTCCTGTTGCACCGGCCATCAAAAGATGGGGCATTTTGGCCAAATCGGCAACAAAAGTTTCGTTTTCGATGGTCTTTCCAAAGGCAATCGGCAAATCCATTTTGGCTTGCTGGAATTTAGACGAAGCGATAACTGAACGCATGGAAACCATGGTCGGATTGCTGTTTGGAACTTCAATCCCGATGGTTCCTTTTCCCGGAATCGGAGCAATGATGCGGATTCCAAGCGCACTTAAACTCAGCGCGATGTCATCTTCTAAATTTTTGATTTTGGAAATCCGGATTCCGGCTTCCGGAACAATTTCGTATAAAGTAACCGTCGGACCGATGGTCGCTTTGATCTGGGAAATCCCGATTCCGTAGTTGGCCAGCGTTTCGACGATTTTGTTTTTATTTTGTTCCAATTCCTGTTGGTTCACCGTTACATTGTCTCCCGAATCATACTTGCGGAGCAAATCCAATGTTGGGAATTTATATTTGGGTAATTCCAAGCGGTGGTCATATTCGCCGTGTTTTTCAACCAGATCAGCCGCAATTTTTTCCACTTCATCTTCCTGTTGGACTTTTTCGATGGTAAGCGCTACATCATTTTCGTCTTTTGCAGGAATAATTTCAGGTGTAGGCTCGGGTTTAACTAATGTCGTTTTTTTTTCCTCCGGATCGGTTTTATCCATCGGTTTGAAATCTTCATCCAGAAAGTTTTCTGTAATTTTTTTCTCAGGAATTTCTTCTATTTCAGTTTGTTGAATAGGAGAATTGGTTTTGTCAATTAAATCAATGTCCAATTCATCTTTGTCCAAATCTTTGGATTTTTTTTCCAGTGTCGAGGAAATCTTATCGGGCGTGATACGCCAATTGACCACGATATATAAAACCAAGCTGACAAAAAGGGCGATTCCTACACCTATCTTTCCGATAAGCATATTGAGAAAATCGTTGACTTCATAGCCCATTACGCCGTGAAGAATCCCTATTTTGGTAGCGAATCCCAATGCAATCGGAAGCCAAATCAGGAAAAACAAACAATTGTATAATAATTTAAAAGGCTTTATCTGACGGAAGCGGAAGATGATTTTTAACCCCAATAAAATAAAAAAGAGGGGAAGGAAAAAAGAAGTGATTCCAATTCCGTGATAAATGAATAATTCTCCCAGATAGGCACCGACTTTTCCCATCAGGTTATCCGCTACGATTTCACGGTTCCAAAAATCGCTCAGTTGGCTTTGGTCATTTTGATAATTGATGAGATAGGAGATAAAGGAAATCAGTAAAAACAGCCCGATAGCGGTAAATAATACACCCAATATCGTTTTAAATACATTTTTACGGGAATTGGTTTGAGAAATCAATGTGGGCTCGTCCATTCTTTGGTTAAAATTTCAACAGACAAAAATAAGAAAAAATGGTGGAGTGTTGAAGCCGAAAATCCGAAATATTCTCTAATATTGAAAATCCGAATTCAAATTTCTTCATCTTAAAAATTCGGTTACCTTTGTAATCCTTATGCAAAATTTCGTTGTTTCTGCCCGTAAATACCGTCCGCTACAGTTTGAAGATGTAGTCGGGCAATCGGCTATCACAGAAACTTTGGAACATGCAATTTCGAGCAACAAACTTGCGCAGGCATTGCTTTTCTGCGGACCGAGAGGTGTCGGGAAAACAACTTGTGCCCGGATTCTCGCTCGTAAAATCAATGAGGAAAACGGAGTGCCTGATGATGAAAACCAGGATTTTGCCTTCAATATTTTTGAGCTGGATGCGGCTTCCAATAACTCTGTGGACGATATCCGGAATCTGATCGATCAGGTTCGGTTCGCACCGCAAGTTGGAAAATACAAAGTCTATATCATCGACGAGGTGCACATGCTTTCCAATGCGGCTTTCAATGCTTTTTTGAAAACTTTGGAAGAACCGCCAGCGCACGCCATTTTTATTTTGGCAACGACCGAAAAACACAAAATCATCCCGACGATTCTGTCGCGTTGTCAGATTTATGATTTTAAAAGGATCTCGATTCAGGATATTCAAAACCATCTGGTTGGAATTGCCCAACAAGAAAAAATCACGTATGAAGAAGATGCCTTGCATCTGATTGCTTTGAAAGCAGATGGTGCTTTGCGGGATGCGCTTTCCACATTTGACCGGATGGTTACTTTTACTTCCGGAAATCTGACACTGGAAAAAGTGGCAGAAAATCTGAATGTCCTTGATTACGAATATTATTTCCGGATTACGGATGCAGCTTTGAAAAATGATATTCCGGGACTTTTATTGGAATTCAACGAAATATTGAACAAAGGTTTTGACGCACACGTTTTCGTCAACGGCTTGGGTGGTCATTTCAGAGATTTATTGGTGGCAAAAATCCCAAATACCATCGATTTGCTGGAAGTTGGCGAAAAAACCAAAATCAAATACTTGGATCAAGCGCAACACTGTGATGTGAAATTCCTTACAGACGCCATCGAGATTTGCAATTTGACCGATATTCATTTCAAATCCAGTAAAAACCAGCGTTTAACCGTTGAAATTGCCTTGATGCAAATTGGTTCGCTGACGGCTGAGACTAATTCTCCCGATAAAAAAAAAAGTTTAGGATAATCCCGCCCATCCTTTCAGAGGAAAAAAAATCATCAGATCCGGTTCCATCGACTATTTCGCCGAAACAAGAAAAGCAAACACAAGAAGTTGCGGAAGCTTCCACGGCAGAAATTACCGAAAAAGAATTACCCAATCGGGCGGAAAAACCTATTTCTAAAGAAACCAAAGGCTCATTTTCTCTTAAAAATTTATTTGACAAAAAGGAAGAAGAAAAAGAGGTTTCAGAGCCTGGTGGTGAAAAACCCAACACCGATTTTTCAGAAGCGACTTTGTTGGAATTATGGAATGAATTTGTAGGAAATTTATTAAAAGCCAATAAAATTCCGGCTTATAATGCACTTCATACAGGAATTGTTCAGTTGAAGGAGAATTTTAAAATTCAATTTGAGTTTACATCTTCTTCTCTTGCCAATGAATTCGATTTGGAAAAAGATAATTTGATGCGGTTTTTACGTGAAAAATTAAACAATCACCATATCGAATTTCATACAAAAATTAAAGAAGATCATTCCAAAAAATATATAAAGACCAATCAGGAGAAATTCATGGACATGGCAGAGCAAAATCCGATTCTTTTAAAAATGAAGGACGAATTTGGATTGGATTATAATTCAAATGAATAACATCAAAATATTTCGTAAACTTGCCGAAAATTTAATTAGAATGAAATGAGCTTTAAATTATCAAAAGTTTTTGGCGAGTTCCGTCTGACAAATAAAAAACAAAATAAATTATAAACAGATGAAAAAAATTATTACGACAGTAATTTTGGCGGCAGTAGTGGTTTCTTGTAATAAATCGGGAGGATCATTGGGTACCGTAGATAAATTAGAAAACAAAGATCAAAAAGCAGGTTATGCCTATGGGATGAACATAGGAGAACAGGTGAAGGGTTATTCTGAGTCCTTGAAAGAAGATAGTTTGAATTACGATGAACTTCAGAAAGGATTGATGGACTACATCAACGGGAATGAAAAAACCAGAGATTCTTATACCAGCGGTTTACAAATCGGAAAAACAATTCATGATTTCTTGAAAATGCAGAAACTGGAAGGTGTAGTGGATCAGAAATACATCGTTCAGGGATTGATGGATGTTTTGAAAAAGAAAAAAGATCCTTTGTTTTCAAAAGATTCGATAGATATGTTTATGCGTCAGTATATGCAGGATAACGTAACCAGAATCCAAACTGAAAATAAAGAAAAAGGAAATAAATTTTTGGAAGAAACCAAAAAGAACAGCAAAATAAAATCAACTGAAAGCGGATTGCTTTATGAAGTGATAACAGAAGGTACGGGTGCTAATCCTACAGAGAACAGCATAGTGGAAGTAAATTATACAGGAAAAACTTCGGACGGAAAAGAATTTGATGCGTCCAAAAAAGGAGAACCTGCCAAATTTCCGCTTCGTAATGTAATTGCAGGATGGAAAGAAGGACTTCAATTGATGAAAATCGGATCCAAATATAAATTTTACATTCCGTCTGAATTGGCTTATGGTGAATACGGTGACCAGTCCGGAAAAATAGGGCCCAATGAAGTTTTGGTTTTTGATGTAGAATTGATTTCGGCAGAAGATGCTCCGGCACCGTCTCAACAACCGCAATTGACTCCGGAACAAATGCAGCAATTGCAACAACAAATGCAACAACAGCAACAAGGAAATTAATTTCCCAATTGATATAAAATAAATCCCGGTCACTTGAAGTGACCGGGATTTTTATTTGGAGTTAATTCTAATTTTTTGTTTGACTCACTTTCCTCAGGAATATTAAGTTTCTCGCGGACACTGAGGTTCTCGAAGTGTTATTTATTCATCGAAATTAAAAATTCTTCATTGGAACGAGTGCCTTTAATATGGCTGATTAAAAATTCCATTGCTTCCAGCGGATTCATGTCTGCCAAATGATTTCTCATGATCCACATACGTTGCATAGTCGGTTCGTCCAATAACAAATCATCACGACGCGTGCTGGAAGAAACCAAATCGATTGCAGGGAAAATCCGTTTGTTGGCAATTTTTCGATCTAACTGTAATTCCATGTTTCCTGTTCCTTTGAATTCTTCAAAGATTACTTCGTCCATTTTAGATCCCGTGTCGATTAAAGCCGTTGCGATGATGGTCAATGACCCACCGCCTTCTATATTTCTTGCAGCACCAAAGAAACGTTTCGGTTTGTGAAGTGCGTTTGCATCCACACCACCGGAAAGCACTTTTCCGGAAGCTGGAGCTACCGTGTTATACGCTCTTGCCAATCGGGTGATAGAGTCTAACAGAATTACGACATCATGGCCGCATTCCACCATACGTTTGGCTTTTGATAAAACCAAATTGGCCACTTTTACGTGTTCAGATGCTTCTTTGTCAAAAGTTGAAGCGACAACTTCACCATTTACACTTCTTTTCATGTCAGTGACTTCTTCAGGTCGCTCATCAATTAATAAAACGATCAAATAAGCTTCCGGATGATTGGCGGCAATCGCATTAGCTACTTCCTTAAGCAAAACCGTTTTTCCGGTCTTGGGCTGAGCGACAATCATACCGCGCTGTCCTTTCCCGATCGGTGCAAATAAATCCAAAATTCGCGTTGACATAGTAGAATTGTTTTCTGCCAATTTGAACTTTTCGTCCGGAAATAAAGGCGTCAAATGTTCAAAAGCCACTCTGTCTCTCACGAAATCCGGCGTTCTTCCGTTGATTTCTTTTATCTTAATTAAAGGAAAATATTTTTCGCCTTCTTTAGGAGGACGAACTTCTCCTGTGATAGTATCACCGGTTTTTAACCCAAACAAACGGATTTGCGATTGGGAAACATATACGTCGTCCGGAGAAGAAAGATAATTGAAATCCGAAGAGCGTAAAAAACCATAATTGTCCGGCATGATTTCCAAAACACCTTCCGTATCTATGATTCCTTCAAACTCATAATTGGCAGCACGGTATTTATTTTTTTCCGTGGATTCTTGGTTATGGACATTTTGATGGGATTGATTGGGGTTATTTTGTTTTTGCTGAAAGTTCTTGTTGTGGTTTTTTTTGTTGTAGTTGGGGTTATTTGGGTTGTTGTGGTTTGCGTTGGCGTTATTGTTGTTGCGTTGGTTGTTTTGTTTAGGATGGTTGGGTTTAAAATTCTGATTTTCGTTGGGTTCAGAAGTTTGAACTTCAGAATTCTCTTTCTTTGCTTGGGTGGGTTCTATTTTTTCTTCAGGCGCAGGATTTTCCGTTTTTACCGTTTCCGGTGTATTTGAATTTTTCCGAGGCCGTTTCTTTTTTGATTCGTCTTTTGATTCAGGCTCTTCTTTTTGTGAGGCAGAATTATCGGCTTGATGATCCAGAATACTATAGATTAAATCCATTTTTTTCTGTTGTTTGGCTTTTTTAATGTCCAAATTAGTGGCGATTTCCTGAAGTTCATCAACTTTTTTAGTCTTGAGTTCGTTTAAATCAAACATATAGGTATGTAATTTTTGCTAATTATAAGAATGTATTGTAGTGTACATAAGGATTAATCCTAACAATTCTGAAATGAAAACATCCAATAAATGTAATGTGAAGTAAGGTTGTTAGGAACAACTCTGCAATGTTACGAATAAATTTTAAATTGAAAGAAAAAAAATATTCATAATTTTGTAGCTGAATTTTGAAGAATGATACAAAGAAAACAGAGCATTTACTTGTTTTTGGCGGCATTGGTTTCCGGAATATCCACTTGGGTAGCTGATTTATGGAGGTTGGCAAAAGAATGGATTCAGCCTGAAGATAATTGGGAAACCTTATTGTTATTTGGGATTTCAGCTCTTTTATCGCTTGGAAGTATTTTTCTGTATAAAAACAGAAAACTGCAAATGCGGCTAAACGGAGCAAACATATTTTTGAACATTTTGTTAATTGGATATCTGGCTTACAGTTTATCAACTTTACCCGGAGGGTTTTCGGATTCGGAGAAGGGTATTGGGCTTTTGGTTCCTTTCGCATCGATTATTTTGCTATTTATAGCCAATCGGTTTATAATGAAAGATGAAAAGCTTGTAAAATCGGTAGACAGGTTCAGGTAGACTTAACAACTTTTTATATGAGCGCGAAAGCAGTCCGATTGGGCTGCTTTTTTTATTTGTGATAATTTGATAAATTGAAATAAAAATAAAAAAATCTCACATACCCCTAAAAAAATAGGGGTATGTATAGAAAAAATTATAAATTTGTCCAATAAACTTTAAAAACAATACCCAAAATGTCAAAATTGCGATTTAATGCTCTTAAAGAAGTGTTCAAAAGAGAGCCGGTAGAGGTGGAAATACCCGAGCGTTTGTCAAGGTTATTTAATCTGAATGTATTTTCCGTCGATACTATGCAGGAGTACTTGACACAAAGTGCTTTTAAATATATCGTAGCGGCAAAGGACAAAGGAGAAAAAATCCCACGTGAAGTTGCCGACCAAATTGCTGCAGCCATGAAAGAATGGGCACTATCAAAAGGGGCAACCCATTATACTCATTGGTTTCAGCCATTGACCGGATCTACGGCAGAGAAACATGATGCCTTTTTTAACACGGTTGGAAATGGAAAAGCCATTGAACAATTTAATGGTTCCATGTTGGTTCAACAGGAACCGGACGCTTCCAGTTTTCCAAACGGCGGAATCCGCAATACATTTGAGGCGAGAGGTTATACGGCTTGGGACCCGACTTCTGATGCATTTGTAATCGATACGACTTTGTGTATTCCGTCTGTATTTATTTCCTATACAGGTGAAACTTTGGATTATAAAACACCTCTTTTGCGTGCGTTGCAAGCTGTAGATGAAGCAGCAACGGAAGTAGCGCGCTATTTTGACCGAAATGTAAATAAAGTTCATTCTACGTTGGGCTGGGAGCAAGAATATTTTTTGGTGGATTCGGCATTATTTAATACCCGCCCGGATTTGCAATTGACAGGAAGAACGCTGCTGGGGCATTCGCCTGCAAAAGGACAACAATTGGAAGATCATTATTTTGGATCCATTCCTTTGCGTATCATTCGTTTCATGCAGGAATTGGAAGTAGAATGTATGAAATTGGGAATTCCAATTAAAACAAGACATAATGAGGTAGCACCCAATCAGTTTGAGTGTGCGCCGATTTTTGAGGAAGCCAATCAGGCGGTTGACCATAATTCACTATTGATGGATTTAATGACTCGTGTGGCGAGAAGGCATAACTTTAAAGTTCTTTTGCATGAAAAGCCGTTTTCAGGAGTGAATGGTTCCGGGAAGCATAACAACTGGTCCTTGAGTACGGATACGGGTGAGAATTTGTTGAGCCCTGGAAAAAATCCCAAAAAGAATTTGCAGTTTCTGACATTCTTTATTAATACAATAAAAGCAGTTAATGATTATGGGGATATTTTGAGAAGTGCAATTGCTTCTGCCAGCAACGATCATCGTTTGGGAGCTAATGAAGCACCGCCGGCAATTATTTCTATTTTCATCGGTTCCCAATTATCGGCCGTTTTGGATGAATTGGAAAAAGTAACCAAAGGGAAACTTTCGCCCGATGAAAAGACCGACTTGAAACTAAACATAGTGGGGAAAATTCCTGAAATCCTATTGGATAATACAGATAGAAACCGGACCTCGCCATTTGCTTTTACCGGAAATAAATTTGAATTCCGAGCAGTAGGTTCTTCTGCAAACTGTGCCGAAGCAATGATGGTTTTAAATACGATAGTTGCCCAACAATTGCGAAAATTTAAGTCAGAAGTGGATGTTTTGGTTGACAAAGGTCTGAAGAAAGACGAAGCCATTTTTAATGTTTTACGCGACTATATCAAAACTTCAAGAAATATATTGTTTGAAGGAGACGGATATAGTAAGGATTGGGAAAAAGAAGCAGCCAAACGTAAACTGAGCAACCTGAAAACGACGCCTGAAGCTTTGAAAATTGAAATGCAGCCAAAATTCATGGATTTATTTGTGGAAAATGCGGTTTTAAGTAAAACGGAAATCGAAGCGAGAAATGAAATCAAACTGGAGAAATATTCTACACTGATAGATATCGAGGCGCAAGTATTGGCAGATTTGGCAAGAAATCACATCATTCCGACGGCCATTCGTTACCAAAACAAATTGATCGAAAATGTTCAAGGTTTAAAAGAAATCTTTGGCGCTACTGAATATAAATCTATTTCAAAAGAACAAGTGGATTTAATCAAAATGATTTCGGAGAATATTTCCAAAATCAAAGTGGGTGTAGATCAATTGATAAAAGAAAAGGATAAATCCCATGAAATTTCAGATTCCCAAAAAAGGGCAAAAGCTTTTGCCAATAAGGTAAAACCTTATTTTGAATCCATCCGAAATGATGTAGATGAATTGGAAATGATGGTAGATGATGAAATCTGGCCTTTGACCAAATACAGAGAATTATTGTTTACTAAATAATGTCAGTTTGTTAGAACCATTTTCATAATCATCTGAATAAATTGATTTTACAATTTTAAATATTAAGAATAGTTAGATGGCAAGTTGTGATTAAGATTTTTGAAGGCGTCTACTGCAGAAGGCTTAAGAATTCCTTCATCGACTTGTACATCTTTAACCTATTTTAATATATTATTTTACAGTAAATGACATTTAATTACAAATGCATAATATACATAATTTTTAATGTTTCAAAAATCGAAATCACATTAATTAACAAAATTTTTGAGGTTAAACGCTTAATTTAGAATAAATTTGAGTAAACTTTAAAAATATTTATCGATGAAAAATTTTTTATTTTCTTTGGCAATAGTAGTAGGATTGGCTACTTTAAATGCTCAAACAGTTTTATATGAAGATGATTTTGAATCTTATACCGCCGAACCGAATACCGGGGAGGGAACACAAATTCCTTCAGGTTATACATCTTATGATGTAGATGGGAATGGTTACAATTGGGGTTTGTCTAATCCTGATTTCTGGACACAACCGATGGGGGATATCTACACAGGTAATTACATGATTTCGGCAACCTATCTTCAGACCGGGGAATCGATTCAAGCGGAAAACATTTTGGTTTTGCCACAGATATCTATTCCGGCAGATGCCTCCAATGTAACTTTATCCTATTATATAGGTTCAGGTACAGATACTGGCTATTATGCTGAAACCTATGAAGTAATTGTGACAACTGAAAATTCGCAGGCAGCTATTTTGGCCGCAACTCCTGTTTTTTCTGAGACTTTGCCGTCTCAAGGAGGATTTGACAGAACCGTGAATTTGAATGCTTATGCCGGTCAGGATGTATATATTTCTTTTTATCATACCGACTCATTTGATCAATGGATTTTAGGATTGGATAATATTTCGGTAACGGCAGATGAAGGTGAAGAGCCTAGTGAATACTGTGAGATCATCACATTGGATTGTGCAATTGAAAAAATTGACGGAGTTACGTTTGCAGGAATTGAAAACCTGAATACAGGATGTGGGACAGCAGAGACCAATGATTTCACAGACATGGTTGCAAATGTAGAACAAGGAGGAACTTATGATATGATCCTTGATATCGAAGCTGATCCTTCATTCCCGGATGATAATGTATTCTTCTTTATTGACTGGAATCAAAACGGCACATTGGATGATGAAGGCGAAGTGTATGAAGTGGTTATGCACACAGGAACCAGTGGGCAGTATACTTTAGCGGTTACGGTTCCTGAAGATGCAGAATTGGGAGAAACAAGATTGAGAGTTGGTATTGCTTATAACAGTGGTTCTACTTTTGCTCCAATTGCGTGTCCTACTGAGGATAATGTAACTTACGGAGAGTACGAAGACTACACTGTAAATGTAAGTGGAGGTGAAGAACCGGTTGATTATTGTGATCTTGTAACATTAGATTGTGCAATTGAAAAAATTGACGGTGTGACATTTGCAGGAATTGAAAACCTGAACACAGGATGTGGAACAGCGGAAACCAATGACTTCACAGACATGGTTGCAAATGTTGAGATTGGAGGAACTTATGATATGATCCTTGATATCGAAGCAGATCCTTTATTCCCGGATGATAACGTATTCTTCTTTATCGACTGGAACCAAAACGGAACATTGGATGATGCAGGTGAAGTGTATGAAGTAGTTATGCACACAGGAACAAGCGGACAATATACATTAGCGGTTACTGTACCTGCTGATGCTGAAGTTGGTGAAACAAGATTAAGAGTAGGTATTGCTTATAACAGTGGATCTACTTTTGAGCCGGTAGCATGTCCTGGAGAAGGCACTTTAATCTATGGTGAATACGAAGACTATACGGTAAATGTAGGTCTATTAGGAGTTGGAGATGTAAATGATGCTTCTTTCGCCTTGTATCCAAACCCTGTTAAGGATGCTTTCAAAGTAAACTTATCACCAGAATTTGATGCTGCTAAAATATCTGTAACCGTTACGGATTTGTCAGGTAAAACAGTAAAAACTTTTGGAGCTGCAGATTCTTATAACGTTTCTGAATTACCAAAAGGTGTTTACGTAGTAACCATCACGGACGGTAAAAACACTGAAACGAAAAAAATCGTTAAAAAATAATCTTTAGATAGATTAATTGATTCAACCTGACAGGCTTTTAAAACCTGTCAGGTTTTTTTATGAATTTCTCTTCCTAAATTATACTTCCTACTTTCTACTTTTTACATTATACTTTGTACTTTATACAAGGAGAACTATCTTTGCAATCCAAATTTGAAAAATGGCAGACAGCGGATTATTGGAAAAATTAAGAGCGATCAAACAGCGGTTTGATGAGGTTTCCGATCTCATCATCCAGCCCGATGTGATTTCGGATCAAACTCGCTATGCCAAATTGAACAAAGAATATTCCGACCTGAAAGACATCGTCGCCAAACAACAGGAATACGAGTCCCTCATCAATGTCATAGCGGAAGCAGACGAAATCATTGCCGATGGAAGCGATGCTGAAATGGTTGAATTGGCCAAACTGGAAAAAGACGAAGCGATTCACAAAATCCCCGAAGTAGAGGAAGAAGTAAAATTCATGCTGATCCCCAAAGATCCGGAAGACGAGAAAAATGTCATCGTAGAGCTACGCGCCGGAACCGGAGGAGATGAAGCAGCCATCTTTGTGGAAGATATTTTCCGTATGTACACTATGTATTTCAAAAACAAAGGTTGGAAGTTTGAGATTTTGAATACCAGCGAAGGAGCCGTTAAAGGATATAAGGAACTCATCATGGAAGTGCAGGGAAATGCTGTTTTCGGAACCATGAAATACGAAAGTGGCGTTCACCGTGTGCAAAGGGTGCCTGAAACCGAATCCCAGGGACGGGTGCATACATCGGCCATTACCGTGGCGGTTTTGCCGGAAGCCGAAGAGGTGGATGTGGAAATCAATCCTGCAGATTTGGAATATCAGACGGCACGTTCCAGTGGGGCGGGAGGTCAGAACGTAAACAAGGTCGAGACTAAAGTACAATTGACTCATAAACCTTCCGGAATTGTAATCGTTTGTCAGGAAGCACGCTCCCAACACGCGAACCGCGAAAGAGCCTTGCAATTATTGCGTACCAAATTATACGAAATCGAATACGAAAAAGCACATTCCGAACGATCTGCCCAACGAAAATCCCTGGTTTCCACCGGCGACCGTTCTGCCAAAATCCGCACCTATAACTATCCGCAAGGCCGCGTCACCGACCACCGCATCAATAAATCCATATATAATCTGGATAACTTTATGAACGGCGATATTCAGGAAATGATTGATTCTCTGAAACTGGCAGAAAATGCTGAAAAATTAAAAGGATCTGAAGAAATCTAAATAATTTCCGTAACTTTCATAGACCTAAACACTTAAGTCGTGAAAGAAAAATTTCTACATTTTATCTGGAGGTTTCAATTATTTCATAATTTCCCTCTTTGTACAACAGATGGCTCAATTGTCTCGGTTGAGGAAAAAGGTTTGTGGAACAAACTCGACTCCGGCCCCGATTTCTCCATGGCAAAAATTAAAATAGACAACCAAATCTGGGCAGGAAACGTGGAAATCCATGTGCGAAGTTCCGATTGGGACTTGCACAAACATTCTTCCGATAAAAATTACGAAAATGTCATTCTCCACGTGGTCTTTGAACATGACAAGGAAATCGAATTTCTCCGTTCCAGAAAAATTCAAACGCTTGAATTAAAAAACTTCATTCCCTCTGAAGTCCTTTCCAACTATGAACGCCTCATTGATGCGGGAAAGAATTTCATTCCCTGTGAAAAAAGCATTCATTTGATCAGAGAAGAATCGGTTAAATTCTGGTTGGAACGTTTGGTGATTGAACGACTGGAAAGAAAGACCAATGAAATCGAGCAGGAATTTTTAAACTGCAATAAAGATTGGGAAGAATTGCTTTTCAAAAAAATGGCGTATGCATTTGGATTAAAAATAAATGCTGAAAGCTTTGCGGATTGGGCCAATTCATTTCCGTTTAAAGTCTTGACTAAAATCCAAACAAAACCCGATTTAGTATATGCTTTATTTTTTGGTCAAGCCGGATTTCTGGATTTTGAAACAGAAGAAATTTATACATCAAATTTGAAAAAGGACTATTCTTTTTTACAATCCAAATTTGGCTTGAATCCCTTAGATAAATCGGTCTTTGAGTTTTTCAGATTGCGTCCGCCCAGTTTTCCGACAGTTCGTTTGATGCAATTGGCAACTTTGTATGGACATTACCAAAATGTTTTTATGTTTCTGATGGGAACAAAGGATTTGGGTAAAATCCGTCAGGTTTTCAGGGATTTGAAATACCCGGAATTTTGGAAAAATCATTTCACCTTGGAAAAAGAAAGTCCGGTACGTTCCGATAAAGAAATTTCAGATGAACTGATTGATCGGATCATCATTAATGTCATTCTTCCGTTGAAATTTGTCTATGCTAAACATAGAGCGACCAACGTTTCGGATGAACTTTTGGAAGGATTGCGGAATCTTCCGGCAGAGAAAAACACCATCATTCAGGAATTCTCCAAATTGGGATTAAAAGCTGAAAATGCATTCGAATCCCAAGCCTATTTGGAGCTGAAAAGACATTTTTGTAACGAGAAAAAATGTTTAAATTGCGCCTTAGGATTACAAATTCTCAAAAATGTTTGACCGGTTACGAAATTTTTTAGAGTTCAATGGATTTAACGTGATTTCCCGAATCGCCGATAAATTTGGTGTGCGGGCTTCTAAATTGCGTTTGCTTTATATTTACTTATCATTTGTTACACTGGGGATTACGTTTGCATTTTATTTGATCATGGCATTTTTTCTTTGGGTGAAAGACGGCTTTATCATACGACGAAAATCAGTTTTTGATTTATAATTTTTAGAAAAAATTATGATAATTGTCACAATATTTATATTTTCGTTAAATATTTATAAAATCATACAATGATGGATCAGCTTGAAGAAGCTTAAAAATAAAACACATGAGGACTTTTGCAAAATCCCAAATTCGTTATAGCAAATCGCAGCGAATGGGGATTTTTGCTTTTGTAGTAGTTCTGGTAGGTTTGCAAATAGCCGGCTATTTTTTAAATCGCCAACCCATTGATTCATCAGAAATAAAAGTTCCCGATGAAGTTTTGCTTCTTGATGCGGAATTGGAAAAATCTTTTGATAATAATGCTTCCAAAACTTTAAAAGAATTTGATCCCAATGAATTGTCTGAAGAAGAGTGGCGAAATCTGGGTTTTTCCGCCAAACAGGTTTCCACGATTTTTAAATATAAATATTCGCTCGGCGGATATTTTTCGACTAAAGAAGAAATAAGACAATGTTTTGTCATCAGTGAAAAGAAATTTGCCGAAATTGAACCTTACATCAAAATAAGTCCAATACCGGCCTCAAAGAAAAATGAGTTTTATACCAATTTTTCCAAACAACCAAAAGCTAAAATCCACTATCAAAAATTTAACCCCAATGATTATGGTATAAAAGATTGGCAAAAAATCGGATTTACCAAAAAACAAGCCGAATCCATTTTGAAGTATAAAAAAATGTTGGGCGGAAAGTTTACAAATTTGGAGCAAATTAGGAAATGCTATATGATAGATGAAGAAAAATTCAGGGAAATGAAACCATTTATCGTTCTCCCAAAACCTAAATCCAGCGGAACCATAGAGCTATTGGAAGAAAAGGATTCTTCATCTGTATCAACCATTCAGATTTTGGAATGATTGATACGGACAATTTTATTTTTAAAAATGAAGTTCATATAAAATGAATGGTTTTTTCTTTTGGAATTAGATTGAATTGGCTTACCCAATATATTTTATTATTTTTGACCCCAATCAAAAGAAAAAGTTTATGAATTTTGAAATAAGCGAAAATCAGAAATTTATCGCCGAATCAGCAAGAGATTTTGCCAAACAATACATCGAACCACAAATGATGGAATGGGACGAATCCCAGCATTTTCCGGTAGAAGTATTTAAAAAAGCCGGAGAAATGGGGTTTATGGGCATTTTGGTTCCGGAAGAATTGGGCGGAAGCGGTTTGTCTTATTTTGAATATGTGTCGATTATCGATGAAATTTCTCAGGTTGACCCTTCTATAGGGTTATCCATTGCAGCGCATAATTCACTTTGTACCAATCATATTCTGACTTTTGGAAATGCGGAGCAAAAACAAAAATGGATTCCAAAATTAGCAACCGGAGAAGTAATCGGTGCTTGGGGATTGACCGAGCATAACACCGGCTCAGATGCAGGTGGAATGAATACTACAGCCAAGAGAGATGGTGATGAATGGGTCATCAACGGCGCCAAAAATTTCATTACTCATGCCATCAGTGGTGATATTGCGGTGGTCATGACAAGAACGGGTGAAAAAGGAGCTCCCAATAATTCTACGGCATTTGTGCTTGAAAAAGGCATGCAAGGATTTTCGTCGGGAAAAAAAGAAAACAAATTGGGAATGCGTGCTTCCGAAACAGCCGAATTGATTTTTGATAACGTACGTGTTCCGGATGCGAATCGTTTGGGAGAAGTTGGTGAGGGATTTAAACAAGCTTTGAAAATTTTGGATGGAGGAAGAATTTCGATTGCGGCTTTGAGTTTGGGAATTGCAAAGGGTGCTTATAAATCTGCCTTGAAATATGCAAAAGAGCGTCATCAGTTTGGTCAGGCAATTGCCAATTTCCAGGCCATAAATTTCAAATTAGCTGAAATGGCGACCGAAATCGAAGCATCTGAATTATTGATCCAAAAAGCATCCTATTTAAAAAATAAAAATTTACCGATGACAACAGAAGGAGCCATGGCAAAATACTATGCTTCGGAAGCCTGTGTGAGAATTGCCAATGAGGCAGTACAAATTTTTGGAGGATACGGTTATACAAAAGATTTTCCGGCTGAGAAATTTTACCGCGATTCCAAATTGTGTACAATCGGAGAAGGAACTACAGAAATACAAAAATTAGTAATCGGAAGAAATCTTGTGAAAGATTGATTAATCAGAGAGAGTAAGGCATAGGTTATACAATATATAAACAAACGCAAATGAATAGCAGTTTAATAGCCGAGGCCTTAAAGATTTATAAAGAAACACCTTTTAAGTATAAGGCGATTGAATTTTTCAAATCAAAAGGGGTTTCTGAAGAAGAATTAGAAAAGCAGTATGAACAACTATATGAAGCTTATGTTCAGGACAGGCTTTCGTATTACACCAAACGAAATTTTGCCATTTGGATTGGATGCATCATCCTTTTTATTTTAACTGCGTGGTTTTTCTATTCTTATGTCCCTAAAACTTTCTGGCGTAATAGCCCTTTCTGGACTTCAGTTTTGGGTTCCGGTTTGTTGATTTTCTTTCTTTACTTAATCGTTGCGTGTATTAAAAATTGGGCAGGAGAAGAGCATATCAGATCCGTTATTGAAAAGAAGAATGATTTCGGTATAAAGTTCGATTTCTTTCATTTTTTTCTGATTTTGGGCGTAATTCCTTATTTTATTTTCAGTGGTAGATACAAGGATGAAATTGAGAAACAGATTGTAACCAACGGAATTGAAACCGAAGCCAAAGTAATAAACGGCTGGAGCGAGGAAATTCGTGCCCGCAGAGGACGTATAGAGGATTTTTATATCTTGGTAGAGTTTAAAGACAAAAAAGGTAAGAAACAGGAAGCGACCAAGGAAGTGAGCAAAAGCCAGTTCAACAAATATTACAAAGGTCAGAAAATACAGATTGTTTATGACAGCTTAAATCCCAGTAATGTCGAATTTCTGGACAATGCAAAATCCATAAGAAAATTTACAGATGCTGCAGAGCGACATTTGTCGGCAAATGATTTATTTGAAATTCTTGAAATGAATGATTCGGATTTAATTCTTGAAAAACTTAATAAAATCAGCCCGGGATGGAAGAAACAGAATGAATACTTTGTCAATGAGAGGAGAATTGAAAGGCTTGAATTGGTAGAAGGTGCGGCGGGTTATTCATCAAATAGCCTTTCTTTCAATTCTGCTATTAGTCCGTTTGAAAATGGGGAATATGAAAAGGCTGAAACTGAAAAATCAAAAAACCCTTTTGCGAAATCAAATCTGTATGAAAATGAAAAATACATTATTGATGTTCAGCAAAAAACGGTTACAGACAAAGAAACTTATAACACGTATCTTTTTGTGGTGATTTCAATCATTAAAAAATAAGCGCATAATATTTGCTATTATTAAAATCATTGCTATATTTGCAACCTCAAAAATAAATGTAAATATGTTAATCATTCCAGTAAAAGACGGAGAATCAATCGATAAAGCGTTAAAAAAATACAAACGTAAATTTGACAGAACCGGAGTTGTTCGTCAGTTGAGAAGCCGTCAGCAATTTACAAAACCATCGGTTACAAACAGACAACAACGTCTTAGAGCTGCTTACAAACAACAATTGTTGAGCAAAGAAGAAGCTTAAGATAGTTTGACTATAAATATAGGCCTGTTCATGAAAGTTTTTTAACTTTGATGAACAGGTTTTTTTATGTCCATATCCAAATTTTTACAATACTTAGAAATTGAAAAAAAATATTCGTTTCATACTTTGAAGAGTTATGGGGACGATTTAAGCGAGTTCACTTCATTCTTTCAAACAGAAAATACAGATTTAAGCATTGAAAAGGCTTCAAAATTGGATATCAGGAATTTCCTGATTTATTTATCTTCATTATCTGTTTCTGAGCGTACCATCAACCGAAAATTGAGTTCCCTAAAAAGTTACTATAAATATTTAATGAAAATAGGTGAAATAGAACATTCGCCTGCGGCAGGGATTAAAACATTAAAGCATTACAATAAAGTACAAGTTCCTTTTTCTGAAGATGAGATGCTGAATTTGTTTGAAACGGAAGAAATTTTTCCGGATAATTTTGTCGGTATCCGTGATCGGTTGATGATGGAAATGTTTTATCAAACCGGTATGAGGCGTAGTGAATTAATTCATTTGGTATCAGATGATATAGATTTTGCCCAAAGACAAATAAAGGTATTGGGAAAAAGGAACAAAGAGCGGATTATTCCTTTGAGCGATAAATTGCTCAAAACTTTAACGGAATATTTAGAAATAAGGTCAAACCTTTTTCCTTACGGTAATTCCTTTTTATTTCTAACTGAAAAAGGCAAACCTTTTTATGATAAACTTGTATATAATTTGGTAAATAACTATCTTAGTAACATCAGTACGAAGCAGAAAAAAAGCCCTCATATGTTGAGGCATAGTTTTGCTACCCATTTGTTAAATCGCGGAGCAGATTTAAATGCAGTCAAAGAACTTTTGGGGCATTCAAGTTTGGCAGCCACACAGGTTTACACACATGGTAGTATAGATCAACTAAAAAAAGTGTTTAACCAAGCTCATCCAAGAGAGCGAAAAACGAATTAAATTATGACAATTAATCTTCAGACAGTAAATTTCAACGCCAAAGAAGGATTAGAGGAGTACGTTGAAAGTAAATTAAGCAAATTAGAGCAGTTTTATGATAAAATCATAGCGGTTCAGGTAGCCATGAGAGTAGAAAATGTTTCAGAGAAAGAAAACAAATTTGTAGATATAAAATTGGAGGTTCCGGGAGATGACATTATGGTTAAAAAATCAGGTCAATCTTTTGAAGAATGTATTGATTTATCAGTAGATACTTTAAAGAAATTAATCATAAGAAAAAAAGAGAAAATCACAGACAGATAAGGTCAAAAAATATTTTTTTCCAAAAATTTGGAGAATTCGTAAAACTTCGTACATTTGCAGTCCGTTACAGAAAAACGGACTGTTCTTTTACATAAAAAATGAAGATTTTTTGCCGGCATAGCTCAGTTGGCCAGAGCACGTGATTTGTAATCTCGGGGTCGTGGGTTCGAATCCCTCTGCCGGCTCATTTTTGTTTAAAATTAAGACGGGGAGATACTCAAGCGGCCAACGAGGGCAGACTGTAAATCTGCTGACTATGTCTTCGCAGGTTCGAATCCTGCTCTCCCCACAAAAGAGCGTTATGCTGAAAGGGTGCCTTTGCAGGTCCCCCCGAAGCATCGGGGCTGCTCTCCCTACAAATCTTCATTTTTAAGAATTGAACAAGACCAACCCAGTTGGTCAGTTAAGTACAAGCGGGAGTAGCTCAATTGGTAGAGCTTCAGCCTTCCAAGCTGAATGTTGCGGGTTCGAGTCCCGTCTCCCGCTCCACTTTTTGGCCGATGTAGCTCAGGGGTAGAGCGCTTCCTTGGTAAGGACGAGGTCACGGGTTCAAATCCCGTCATTGGCTCTAAGGAAGAGCGTAAAGCTCAGAGAGGGAGAGATAAATGAAGTTGGTTTTGATGGTGATGGGTTGGGAAACTCACCACTTTTTGTGTTGAAAATTATTTAGAATTACGTATAACATAGAAATTATTTAAAATGGCAAAGGAAACCTTTAATCGTAATAAGCCGCATTTGAATATTGGAACTATCGGTCACGTTGACCATGGTAAAACTACTTTGACTGCAGCTATTACAAAAGTATTAGCTGATGCTGGATTCTCAGAAGCAAAAGCTTTCGATCAAATCGATAACGCTCCAGAAGAAAAAGAAAGAGGTATTACAATCAACACCTCTCACGTGGAGTATGAAACAGCAAACCGTCACTATGCGCACGTGGACTGTCCAGGTCACGCGGATTACGTTAAAAACATGGTTACGGGTGCTGCACAAATGGATGGTGCTATCTTGGTAGTTGCTGCTACAGATGGGCCTATGCCTCAAACTCGTGAACACATTCTTCTTTGTCGTCAGGTAAACGTACCTCGTATCGTTGTTTTCTTGAACAAAGTAGATATGGTTGACGATGCTGAGTTGTTGGAGTTAGTAGAAATGGAAGTTAGAGATTTGCTATCTACTTACGAGTATGATGGAGACAACACTCCTGTGATCCAAGGTTCTGCTTTGGGTGCATTGAACGGTGAGCCAAAATGGTCTGAAACTGTAATAAGTTTGATGAATGCAGTTGATGAGTGGATTGAACAGCCGGTTCGTGAGCAAGATAAACCATTTTTGATGCCAATCGAGGACGTATTCTCTATTACAGGTCGTGGTACTGTAGCTACAGGTCGTATCGAAGCAGGAGTTATTAACTCTGGAGATCCGGTAGACATCGTAGGTATGGGTGAAGAAAAATTGACTTCAACTGTAACCGGTGTTGAGATGTTCCGTAAAATCCTTGACAGAGGAGAAGCGGGAGACAACGTAGGTCTATTGTTAAGAGGTATTGAAAAATCTGACATCCGTCGTGGTATGGTTATCGCAAAACAAGGTTCTGTGAAACCACACAAAAAATTCAAAGCGGAGGTCTATATCTTGACAAAAGAAGAAGGTGGTCGTCACACTCCATTCCATAACAAATACCGTCCTCAGTTCTACGTACGTACAACTGACGTAACAGGAGAAATCCAATTACCTGACGGAGTAGAGATGGTATTACCTGGAGATAACTTGACTATTACTGTAGAATTGTTGCAACCAATCGCATTGAACGATGGACTTCGTTTTGCGATCCGTGAAGGAGGTAGAACAGTTGGAGCAGGTCAGGTAACTGAAATCCTTGATTAATCTCAAAGATTAAATAAATTAAAGAAAGGTGTTTTCGGTTTTCGGATTCGGAAACACCTTCTTTCACATACGGGCATAGTATAATGGTTAGTATCGCGGTCTCCAAAACCGCTGGTCAGGGTTCGAATCCTTGTGCCCGTGCAACAAAAGATGAAATTTTATTAATGCCGTGGGCATATTGAATTCTTTACAAATTAAAAGAACAAATGAAAGTTTTAGAATACGTAAAAGATTCCTTTACAGAGTTTAAGGATCATGTGACTTGGCCAACTTGGGCTTCGCTTCAACAAGATACTATCATCGTTGCCATCGCAACGGTAATCCTTGCATTATTCCTTTATGCAGTTGATTCTTTATTTGGTAATGTGATTATCAAAAATTTATTTGAACTGCTTAGATAAGTTCTTAATCCGATATATTAAAGTTATGAGTGATAAGAAATGGTACGTATTGAAAACCGTAAGCGGACAGGAGATAAAAGTAAAAACTTATATCGAAAACGAAATTCAGTACCATAAATTACAAGATTTCGTAGGACAAATCGTCGTTCCTATGGAAAAAGTAATTCAAATCAGAAACGGGAAAAAAGTTCAGAAGGAAAAAGTACATTATCCGGGTTATGTGATGATTGAAGCCGAACTGGCAGGGGAAATCCCGCACATCATTAAAAACATACCGGGAGTTATCAGCTTCTTGAGTGCGACCAAAGGAGGTGATCCGGTGCCGATGCGTCAGGCGGAAGTAAACCGTATGCTGGGAAGAGTAGATGAATTGGCAGAGTCCGATGAGAATTTAGTAAACATCCCTTATCTGGTAGGCGAAACCGTAAAAGTAATCGACGGGCCTTTCAACGGATTCAACGGAACTATCGAGAAAATCAACGAAGACAAACGTAAACTGGAAGTGATGGTACTCATCTTCGGACGTAAGACACCATTGGAGTTGTCGTTTATGCAAGTCGAAAAAATTTAAAATTCATTTGAATTATCATAGAAAACCGTTCTGAAAAGAGCGGTTTTTTTGTTTTTCAGAATAAATTAGTCAGATATAACAATACAGAAAAGGCCAAATTATTTTTACAATTCTATTTCAAGATGAAAATCTTCCTAAAAATCAGCCATTTACTTTTGTCAGTTGAAATAAAATATATACTTTTGCAATCCAAAAAGTAAAATAGGGTATTGTGAGTAACCTAATTTGCTGAATAATAAATGCTTCCAAATTCATTTAGTATTCAAATTATTAAAAAACAAAAATGGCAAAAAGAGTCGAAAAAGTTGTAAAACTTCAAGTGAAAGGAGGCCAGGCAAATCCATCGCCACCGGTTGGACCGGCGTTAGGTGCTGCAGGGGTGAACATCATGGAGTTCTGCAAACAGTTTAACGGACGTACGCAAGAGAAGCAAGGTCAGGTTTTGCCGGTAGTGATCACGGTTTATCAAGATAAATCGTTTGATTTTATCGTTAAAACTCCGCCGGTAGCTATCCAGTTGATGGATGCTGCCAAATTGAAAAAAGCTTCCGGTGAACCAAACCGTGTGAAGGTAGCAAACGTTTCTTGGGATCAAATCAAAACGATTGCAGAAGATAAGATGCAAGATATGAATTGCTTTACAGTAGAATCTGCTATGAAAATGGTAGCCGGTACGGCTCGTTCTATGGGTATAACCGTAAAAGGAGGACAGGCACCTCAGTAATCATTTTAAATTTTAGAAAAATGGCGCAGTTAACGAAAAAGCAAAAGGAAGCACAAGCTAAAGTAGATAAAACCAAATTATATTCTATCGACGAAGCATCTGCTTTGGTAAAAGAAGTGAATACAGCAAAGTTTGACGCATCTGTTGATATTGCTGTACGTTTGGGTGTTGACCCAAAGAAAGCAAACCAAATGGTACGTGGTGTAGTTTCCCTACCTCACGGAACCGGAAAAGACGTAAAAGTTTTGGCTTTGGTAACGCCTGACAAAGAGGCGGAAGCAAAAGAAGCCGGAGCGGACTTTGTAGGTTTGGATGAGTATCTTGATAAAATTAAAAACGGTTGGACAGACGTGGACGTTATCGTTACCATGCCGGCTGTTATGGGTAAATTAGGACCTTTGGGACGTGTATTGGGACCAAGAGGTTTGATGCCGAATCCGAAAGCAGGAACCGTTACCGTTGAGGTAGGAAAAGCAGTTTCAGATGTGAAATCCGGTAAAATCGATTTCAAAGTAGATCGTTACGGAATCATCCATGCTGCAATCGGAAAAGTATCTTTCAACCCTGAAATGATCAAGGAAAATGCAGCAGAATTAGTTTCTACATTGGTAAAACTAAAACCAACTGCAGCAAAAGGTACGTATATGAAAAGCATTACGCTTTCGAGCACTATGAGCCCGGGTGTACATGTAGATCCTAAAAGTTTAAACGCATAAAATAGGTAATTATGGCAATGACAAAAGAACAAAAAGCGCAGATGATCGATGATTTAACTGCGGTGTTAGCAGAGTCAAACATAGTTTACCTTGCTGATATTTCAGGATTAGATGCAACCAATACTACCGAATTGAGAAGAGCTTGTCATAAAGGCGACATCTCTTTACGTGTAGTAAAAAATACATTGCTCCGCAAAGCAATGGAACGTAGCGAGGACAAAGATTTCTCAGGACTATATGATGCGATGGCGGGAAACACAGCGATGATGATCGCTGAAAAAGGAAATGCTCCTGCAAAAGTAATCGAAACGTTCAGAAAGAAATCGGATAAGCCTGTTTTAAAAGGTGCTTGGATTGAAAACAATGTTTATGTAGGCGACGACAAATTATCAACACTGTCCGCATTGAAATCTCGTGAAGAGATGATAGCAGATATCGTTGCATTGTTGAAATCTCCAATCCAGTCTTTGGTTTCTCAATTACAGAACAAAGAAAACGCATCCGAAAACACGGAAGCAAAATCAGAAGAAATTGCTCCGGCTGTAGAAGAAACTCCTGCTGTAGAAGTAGCTGAAGAAGCTGTTGAAACAACAGAAGCAACTGACGCACCGGCAACAGAAGAAACTTCTGAATCGGCAGACGAAGCGCCTGCTACTGAATAAGCGCACTCATATTTATTATAAACGTTTGAAGAATAACGTTTATCGTTTCAGGTTGGATTCAACTTTAAACCTTAAACCTTAAACTTTGAACAAAACAAAAAAGTTGTAAAACCAAAAAAAACATTTAAAAATGGCAGATGTTAAAAAATTAGCTGAAGAGTTAGTAAACTTGTCAGTATTAGAAGTAAACGAATTATCAACAATCTTAAAAGACGAATACGGAATCGAACCGGCTGCTGCTGCTGTTGTAGTTGCTGCAGGTGGAGGCGGAGAAGCTGCTGCTGAAGAAAAATCTGAATTCGACGTAATCTTGAAAGCCGGTGGGCCAAACAAATTGGCTGTAGTTAAATTGGTAAAAGATTTGACAGGTAAAGGTTTGAAAGAAGCCAAAGATTTAGTTGACGGTGCACCTCAACCGGTTAAAGAAGGTGTAGCGAAAGATGAAGCCGAAGCTTTGAAAAAGCAATTGGAAGAGGCAGGAGCTGAAGTTGAATTGAAATAATTTATTTCTTTTTATCATACAAAGCCATCGCAGAAGCGGTGGCTTTTTTTATAACCATTTTAAGGAAACAAAGTGTAAGTCCAACTTTTACAGCCTTTTAAAACGTCTGAGTTTTTTTGGGATTTATTGTTCTCCTCATTGAGATATTTCAGCGTAAATGGTGTTACCGTACGTGTTTAAAAACACAAATCCCTGAAATTTGTTAAAAATTTGGGATTTAATAATATAATAAATATCTTCGGATAGTATTTTTATTATTTAAGTAGGTATTTTTTATTATTAACCTTAAAATTATTTATTATGTCATTTAAAGCTAAATTCAAAGTAGCTGGTAAGGAGCGTAATATACTATCTGTAAATTACGGTCTTAAACAAGACACAGACGCTACAGGTCGTCCCTCGACCATCTCCCGCGGAGGGAAAATCGAAATCACAGTAGAAGGCACCGGAGAGACCGATCTTTTTGAATGGATGACCAATTCGTTTGAAAGAAAGGACGGGTCTATCGTTTATCTGAAAAGAGACTCCGAAGCCACCTTAAAAGAAGTGAAGTTTGAGGAAGCTTACATCGTAGGATATAAAGAGAACTTTGATTCGGAAGGCGACAATCCGCTGACCGAAACCTTTGTGATTTCCGCCAGAGCCGTAGAAGTCGGAACCGGCAAACACATCAACGAATGGGTATAACCGCTAAAGAAATTTCCTTATTATTTTATATTATTTAATTATTAAAACCAAACTATTATGTCATTTAAAGCAAAATTAGTCGTAGCCGGCAAAGAATATAACGTGTTAAACATCAACTACGGATTGTTTCAGGAAACAGACCAGACAGGACGTCCATCCACAGTAACCAGAGGAGGAAAAATAGAAGTAATGATTGAAGGGACGGGCAACACTGAACTTTTCGAGTGGATGACCAATTCATTTGAAAGAAAAGACGGAAGCGTGAAGTTCTTCAAAAGAGATTCTGAAGCGACGTTGAAAGAATTGAAATTCACCGAAGGATATTTGGTAAAACACAAAGAGAATTTTGATGCGACCGGTAGAAATCCGCTTACCGAGACCTTTACGATTTCGGCTCGTAAAATAGAAATGGGAACAGGCGTTTATGAAAACGAATGGGTATAGGATTTAACCCCGAATCTATACCTGCTTATAAAATAATCAAATAAACAATAATGCCGTTAGGGGATATCCGCTAGCGGCATTTTTCACTTAAAACAATCATCATATGTCCTTTTTAGCCAAATTAGAAATCGACGGCGAGTCGTACAACGTATTGGACTGCCGGGTATCCTTACAACAAGCCATAGACAATAGCGGCAAACCCTCGGCCGAGCCCCACGGAGGCATCGTAACGATTGTGGTGGAATCGACCTCGAGTTCAGATTTCTTTCGCTGGATGATTTCCAACACAGAGACCAAAGACGGAGAAGTGATTTTCTACCGTCGGGATGCCATCTCCAAGATGCGGGATCTTAAGTTTGAGAAGGCCTACTGCATCGGATACAATGAGGTCTTCCAAAGTGCCAATACAACCCCCATGAGAGTTGAGCTAGTGCTTTCCGCCAAATCAATCGCTATGAACGGCGTGCAGTTTAAACGCAATTGGCCGGTGGAGGTGTAAAATAAAAATAGTATGAACGAATTAGAATACCAAGCATTTTTAGGGATCAGCATTCACTTCGGAGGAGGTAAACCGGCTTACTGGAGCGGCACTGCCGGAGTAGGTGCCAGCTATAGATTTCAGGAAAAAAACGGTTTTGGCGCACAGCTCAATGCCAATGCAGCCATCAACTTTTACAACGGCGGAATCGGTGCATTGCCCGGCAGCAATAAACTGCATATAGACAATGTGCTTTCAGGAGGTTTGACATTGGGTGGAGGAAAAGGAAA
>JAEWOD010000032.1 GCA_023461035.1 Bacteroidota bacterium
CCGTCCAGCCATGCCCGAACACGTTATGAGAAAGCAACCTGATTTCTAAATCGGAAGTATAACCAGTATAGTGCCTGTTGTACTTTTCAGAGAATAATATGTAAACTGTAAATTTCATCAAAAAAAAAATCCCGATAATAAATTATCAGGATTTTGTAGCGAAGGGGGGAATTGAACCCCCGACCTCAGGGTTATGAATCCTGCGCTCTAACCACCTGAGCTACCTCGCCTCGTTTTAAAGGACTGCAAATATAGAATCTTCTTTTAAATCATCAAAACTTATATAAAAAAGTTTGGGGATATAAGTGTATTTTATATATTGCAACCCAATTTAAAAGAAACATGGCCAGAGAAAAATTTCAATCGGAATTTGTAATAAATGCATCTCCTTCACTGCTTTACAATTATATTTCAAATCCTTCAGGACTGTCAGAATGGTTTGCGGATAACGTCAATTCACGCGGGGAGAAATATACTTTTATCTGGGATGGAGACGAACAGTCTGCTTTTTTGATGAAAAGCAAGCAGGATACCTATGTGAGATTTCAGTGGGAAGATGATGAGGATACGAAATATTTCTTTGAACTGAATATCGTAGAAGATGATTTGACCGGTGATGTTTCACTGATGATTACCGACTTTGCAGATTCAGACGAGTTGGAAGAATCCAAATTACTTTGGGAAAGCCAGATTGAGGATTTGAAAAAAATACTGGGTTCATAGCCAAAATCTAACTTCGTGAAATTCATTTTTAACGGAAACTTTTTTGATGAAGCAGATGCCCTTTTCGGGAAAATAAACCGTGCGTTTTTATATGGTGATTATATTTCGGAATCCGTAAAAGTAGCAGACGGAAATCCTTTGCTTTGGGAAGAACATTATTTTAATTTGATGGCTTCCATGCGTATTTTTAGGATGAAAATCCCTTTGAACTTCACCCAGGAATTTCTGGAAGACGAAATCAAAAAATTGGTACAGGAGAATAAAATTTCTCATGCAAAAATTCAAATAAGCGTTTATCGGAATGCAGACAAAGATGATTTACTGACCAGATCTACTGTATCTTACCTGATTGAAATTTTGAAAAAAAATATTTCTGCAGAATATATTTGGCGAAATGAGCCATCCGAAATCGAAATTTTTAAAGATTATTCGATAAACCCAAGTTTCTTTACCCAAGTTAATTCTCACAAACCGGAAGAAATCATTGCCCGGGCGTTTATGCAGGAAAATGAATACGATGATTTGGTGTTGTTAAACCCCGAAAAACGCATAGCCCGGACACTTAGAGGGAATCCCTTTTTGATTCAGGGAAATCTCATCAAAACACCAAAAATTTCAGAAGGTGGAATCAGAAGCGTAACCCGAAATCACTTATGTAAACTGATTGCCAAATTGGAGAATTTCAAGCTGGAGGAAACCGATATTTTTCCATTTGAATTACAGAAAACCGAAGAAGTTTTTATCTGTTTGGAGAGCGAAGGCATTCTGTCCATTCATCAAAACCGAAAGAAAAATTATACAACTGAAGTGACGGGAAAAGTTATAGAATTATTGAACAACAGAATTAATGAATGATTTAGAAGAATCTTCAAATTCTCAAATCCATAAATCTTCAAATTAGAATCAATTCATCGTCGGATCAGCAGGCGTATTGAGCCAGATGAGATGCTCACCTCCCAGTTTTTTCATTTGCATACGCCATAGATTATTGTCCCAATCCCTGAAAATATCCAAGTCGTCTTCTATCACGATCCAAGCATTTTCTTCCACTTCTGACTGCAATTGGTTTTCGCCCCAACCGCTATAACCCAGATAAAACCGAATTTCGTCTTCGGTAATCAAATCATTATTAATGGCGTTTTTGACATCTTCATATTCGCCTGACCAATAAAGACCATTTGAGATGGGTTCGGAATTTCTAATCAAATCGGGACGTTTGTGAAGATAATAAAGATTTTGGGTTTCAACCGGTCCTCCTTCATAAACCGTAAAATCAGATTCCAGTTCGGAAACATATAAATTGACGGAATGATTCAGGGGTTTATTTAAAATGAATCCGACTGAACCGGACTCATTATGATCGGTGATAAGAACCACAGACCGATTAAAAGTCAAATCATACAATGCCGGTTGAGCAATGAGTATATTTCCTTTTGTAATCGTTTTAATTTGCACTAAGTTTGGATTAAAATTTAACGTCTGTTTGATAAAGTTAAAAAAAAAATCGAATGAAACAAGACTTAAGTGATAAAAGAAAGGACTATTCACAAAATTTTATAGATTTTGCCGGCCTTCCGGTAAATCCGATGGATATGTTCCGGGATTGGTATCATCTTGCTACAACATCAGACTTGATTGCGGAGCCTTATGCAATGAGTTTGGCTACGGTAGGGGAAGATGGATTTCCACGCACGCGAATTGTATTGCTTCGTGAAATCAATCAGAATGGCTTTATTTTTTATACCAATTATAATAGTCAAAAAGGAAAATCCATCGCTGAAAATCAGAAGATATGTATTTCCTTTTTCTGGGATAAATTGGAAAAACAAGTCATCATAAAAGGATCGGCTGAAAAAATTGAAGCTCAAAAATCTGACGAATATTTCCACAAACGACCGGTGGAGAGCCAGATTGGAGCTTTGGTTTCTTCACAAAGTGCCGTTATCGAAATGGATTATGATCTGAATGAAGAGGTAAAAAAACTGAGTCTGGAATTTGAAGGAAAAATAGTTCCGCGGCCCGCTAATTGGGGAGGATATTTAGTAAAGCCAATAGAAATTGAGTTTTGGCAAGGCCGCCCAAGTCGTTTGCATGACAGAGTCCGATTTAGACTGGACAATGGTAATTGGAAAAAGGAACGTTTAGCTCCATAGCAAAAAAAAATCCTTTCAGCCTGAAAGGATTTTTTTTTGAAATCGAAACCCGATTTATTTTTTCTTTCCGTCAACCGCAGATGACAATTCTGAACCCGCTTTAAATTTAGCTACTGTTTTTGCGGCAATTTTGATGGTCTTTTTTGTCTGTGGGTTAATCCCGTTTCTTGCACTTCTTTTTGAAGTTGAAAATGTTCCGAAACCTACCAATGAAACTTTATCGCCTTTTTTCAGAGCTTTTGTTACACTTCCAGTAAATGAATCCAAAGCTTTTTTTGCCGCTGCTTTAGATATCCCGGCGTCTGCTGCCATTGCGTCGATTAATTCTGATTTGTTCATAATTCTAAAGATTTTTTTTGATTTATTATACACAAATATAGACGAATCCATTATTCAAGCAAGATTTAGCCTATTAAATTTAACTTTTTTGTTGAAAAAATAGCAAGATTTGTTAATAACCACGACCCTTTATGTCTGTTTTTCAGATGATTTACTTTATTTTCCATCCGTTTTTATCATGGATGCCGTTTATGAAATCTTTATCCGTCATCTTTTTTTTACCTTCCGGTTGCAATTCTTCTACGAAATAATTACCATCGGAAAGTTGAATTTTAATCCGGTTTTGTTCAAATGAAATTTCGCCAAAACTTTCATTCGAATTTGTATTCTTTTCAACATGACCTTTGTAAATCCTGACAGATTTGGATTCGTTGTCTTTTGTGAAATTTGTCCAGGCAACCGGATAGGGACTGAGTCCGCGGATTTTATTTTGAATATTTTCTATCGGTTCGGACCAATCAATTTTACAGTCTTCTTTAAAAATTTTAGGAGCCGGTTTCAGTTCTCCCGGATTTTCCTGCGGTTGAGGTTGAATGGAATTGTTTTCCAATCCGTCGAGCGTGTCAATGATTAATTTTTTTCCGGTTTTTGCCAATTTATCATGCAGCGTTCCTGCATCATCCACAGGAAGTATCTCTACTTTTTCTTTTAATAAAATGTTTCCGGTGTCAATCTTTTCGTCAATCAAAAAAGTCGTCACGCCGGTTTCGGTTTCACCGTTTATAATTGCCCAATTAATAGGCGCAGCACCCCGATATTGAGGTAGGAGCGAAGCATGCAGATTAAATGTTCCTTTTTTCGGAATCTGCCAAACTTCTTTGGGAAGCATCCGAAAAGCCACCACCACAAATGCATCCGCGTTCAACAATTCTAAATCCTCTACAAATTCCGGATTTTTCAGTTTTTCCGGCTGAAGCAATTTCAGATTCTTTTCAATTGCCAATTTGGCAACTGCAGACTGGGAAAGCTTTTGTCCGCGTCCGGCGGGTTTGTCAGGAACGGTAATGACGCCCACTACTTCATGTTTACTATTTACAATTTCTTCCAGACAAATCGCCGCAAATTCGGGCGTTCCCATAAAAACTACTTTCATTAAATAAATGTTATCAACTTATTAAAGGATAAAGATAGTAAATGTGAAATCATTTGGAATTACAGCTCTTTCGATTTAGAATAATCGATTTCTAAATCTCAATTAATGAACAAATTATTATTATTTATGCTCTGATAATGATTAATAAAAACTAAATTTGGAGTAATTGAAATTATTTTTTAACAATTAATCTTAATATCTCATGAATTTAAAACGACTTTTTTTATTAAATGTAATGTTGCTTTTTTCTGCCGTTGCATTTTCACAAACAACATCTGATTCGCAGCAAAGTTCTTTGCCGGGAAATGAGGTTCACGACAAATTATTTTATTTATTAAATGACAGCAAAAATACGGTGTTACCCCAAACCGAAATTGATTTGCTTCAATCTATTAATGATCAGGATGATATTGCCGCTAAAATGTTTACCTACCGTAGCTCAATTTTAAAGGTGCTTTACAATCCGGCAATCAGCAAGCAGGATAAAGTATTTATCTGTCAGCATTTTGTGGAGCAAGATACCGATGCTATTTCACCTATAAAATCTACCCTGCAACAACATTTAGATTTGAATTCCAATTAATTGGAAATTAAGTTTCTATTTAAATTATCTTAAAAACTTTAATTATTTATTAAAATGTATAAAAAAATTCTATTCTTTTTATTGGTTTGCTCTCAGTTTGCAATAGGCCAAACCGTATCCGAAATAACCACAACCGGACGTTTCAATACTTGTGATATTCAACCTCAAATTACCATTGAATTCTTACCGGAAAGTGTAGGCTCAGAAATTGTTGATGGAAACATAGTATGTACTGACCCATGTGGAGTTACCAAGTTGCGAATCGTCATATCTGATATAAGATGGGATCAAAGTCCGGGTGCTAACTGGTTTCATGGTTTATTTTTTCCGGCAGGGGATGGTTTAACAGTTTCCGGAATTGTAATGCCTGCCGGATGGAGTGATTTTCCTTCTTGTACAGGTGCTTCATGTTCGTATGGTGTGACAGGCGGACAAGGTTTTTATTTTGATGCCACATCATCCAATTCATGCTGTTCTGAAGCAACAGAATCTGACGGAATCCCATCAAACAACTATGGAGATATAACGATGGATTGTAGTACACCTATTAGTATTCAATTCGATTTGAGCGTATGTAATAGTACATTTACAGGTAGCACAAGAACTTTTGTAATGAGTGGAACAGCAGACGGAAATACAGGATGCTGGTCAATAGGAGATGATCTTGATAATACACTTAGCTTTTCAGTAGGTACAGTTCCATGTGATGATACATGTAGCGAGCCTTGTGAAGAATTATTAGCAGCTTATGATCAAAATACAGTAACTAAGCTTCAAGTTTATCCTAATCCAAGTAAAGGTGTTTTTGAATTCTCAGAAAAAGTAAAAGACATTTCTACGTATGATTTTTCCGGAAAAATTGTAAAAACTCAGAAAAAATTATCAAACAAATTGGATATTTCCCATCTTCCTAAAGGTACTTATGTAATAATGGGTACAACAGAAGGCGGAAAATCATTTACTAAAAAGGTTATAAAAAACTAAATAAAGTGAAATTTTCAAAAAACGCAGAGGTTGATGAATTTTAACCACTGCGTTTTTTAAATAAATCAATTCCTTGGTTTTGAATTAACTCATCATCAGATAATTCTTGTAAAATTGCGAGAACCGATTCTTTTGGCGAATGTACAAACTGAATGAGTATTTCCTGAATTGTTTTGGGCGAATTGTCTAAAAAATCTAACAGAGATTGCTTGTCTGCAATTGGATTTTTGGTTTGGCAAACATCACATTTCCCACAATTTTCCTTTGGTTTTTCTCCGAAATAACGAAGAATTAATTTTTCACGGCAGACTTCGGTTTGAGTTGCATAAAAAATCATATCCTGAAGTCTTTTCCATTGTGTGACTTGGAGATTTTCAAACTCTTTCCACACATTATTTTTTAAGTAGTCAGATTCACGCGGACGTAAAAATACCAGACTTTGCAAATCGCGGCTTCGGTAATACAAATAACCGGTTTCGCTCAATTTATGTAATGTTTTTTTGATTTTTTTTACGGGTTTTTGAAGTTCTCGGGCAATGAGAAATTCATTGATGGATTTTTCTTGTGAAAGAATCCCAGGATGATTTCGGACTAAATATTCAGTGATTTTAGATTGAATAGATTTAGAAAAATGAACATATGAAGGATTGGAAATTAATTGGACGGAACTATAACCGGATTTTTTTTGAAATAAAATGATTTCTTTTCGCTCCAAAAAACCTAAAACTTTCATGGATTTCAGTTTATCCAATTTGAATTTCTTTACAAATAAATCAAACTGAAATTCAAGTTTTGTTTCCGGTCTTTCATTTTCACCGATCTCGAAATAATTATAAAACATCCGGCAGATTTGTTCAAATTCATTGCGAGTGGGAAGGCCTGATTTGAATATTTTTTCGGCTTCTTCTACGGCATAAGGTTGCAAAAACAAAACCACTTCTGCCGTTTTTCCGTCACGTCCCGCCCGGCCGGCTTCTTGTACATAAGCCTCCAGACTGGACGGTAAATCCATGTGAATGACAGTTCGTACTTCAGGTTTATCGATTCCCATTCCAAAAGCATTGGTCGAAACGATGATTTGATGGTTGCTTTGGGTCCAATTTTCCTGCTTTTTCTTTTTTTCTTCATGGGGAAGTTTGGCATGAAAAAAATCAGTGTCAATTTCACGGCTTTTCAAAAATTCTGAAATTGAAAAAGTTTGCTTTCTGCTTCTGCAAAAAACAATGCCAGAACCGGGATTTCTTTTGAGTTCCAATTCCAGTTCGTCCAATTCATTTTGCGAATTTTCTACCTTATATATTAAATTTTGTCGTTTTAAAGTTGATTTAAAAATGTTGGGAGTTTTTAAATGCAGCGCAGAAATGATTTCTTCCTGCGTTTTGGGTGGTGCCGTGGCGGTCAATGCCAATAGATTTGCATGAGGGAATATCTCTCTTATTTTATTGATTTTCAAATAAGAAGGTCTGAAATCATGTCCCCATTGTGCGATGCAATGCGCTTCGTCTATGGCAATTAAACTGATTTTAAGTTCAATGAGATTTTGAATAAATTTTCGGCTTTGCAATCGCTCCGGCGCAACATATAGCAACTTGATTTTTCCCAATTGGCATTTGGCAAAGACAACGGCGATTTCTTCCGGATTTAATTGAGATGTAATGGATGAGGCACCTATCCCGATTTGGTTTAAATGCTGAACCTGATCCTGCATCAGTGCAATGAGTGGTGAAATGACTAGTGTTATTCCTTCTGAAATCACCGCCGGAATCTGGTAGCACAAAGATTTTCCACCACCCGTCGGCAAAATCGCCAGGGTATCTTTTCCTTCTAAAACCGAATCAATGATTTCTTTTTGCGGATGTTTGAAATCCGTATAACCCCAATATTTTTTTAATATTTCTTCTGAAGTTAGCACCAAAAGGGTTTTCGGTAAAAATACGAAAGGAATTCGAATTATATTGGAATTAAGTTTTTGTATATTTAGTCATTTGGATTATGATGGAAAAGGAAGCTTTATTTTATGAAAAACAACGGTTTAATCAATGGTGGCTTTGGCTGTTGTTAGCCGTTATCGGTTATTTTATTTTTCAACCTATTTATTTTTTGATTTCGGAAAATGAAGGTTTAAGCACAGATCAGTGGGTTGGTTTTGTGTTCATCGCTTTGGTGATTTTGCTTTTTGTTTTGGTTAAATTGGAAACGAAGGTTCAGGAAGATGGAATTTATGTTCGTTTTTTTCCTTTTATTCCGAAATTCAAATTCTATCCGTGGGAAACTATTTCAGTTGCGGTGGTCAGAAAATATTCGCCTCTGATGGAATATGGCGGTTGGGGCGTTCGCTGGGGTAGAAACGGAACGGCTTATAATGTGAAAGGAAATAAAGGTTTACAATTGAAATTTAAAAATGGAAATGCTTTGCTCATCGGAACGCAAAAACCGGACGAATTACAGAAGATTTTGAATCAATTAAAATTTTAAATCATTCAAATCCATCGGTTTTCCACAGCAAGGGAAATTAATTCGATCAGTGTTTTAGTTTTGGTTTTTCGAAAAATATTTTTACGGTGTGTGGCTACAGTTAGAGGGCTGATGTTCAGTTCTGAAGCGATATCTTCTGAAGTTTTACTTTGACTTATCAATTGTATGATTTCCAGTTCGCGTTTACTTAGTTTAACAGGATGATGGATATTACTTGATTTATGTACGAATTTCTTTTTGGAATGAAGCAATGCCATTTTTACGGTCAGAAATAATTGTTCCTTGTGAAAGGGTTTAATTAGAAAAGCGAAAGGTTGGGTCGTTTCAGCACGTTTAATGGTTTCATTATCGCTATAAGCTGTCAGAAAAATAACAGGTGCCGAGGGACTTAATTTAAGATTACCGATGAGTCCAATACCATCAATATCATTTTCAAGATTGATGTCTGATAATACCAAATCAAAATCAGTTTCATGGCTTAATTCGATTGCTTGCTCTGGCGTAGTGGCAATTTCAGCATAAAAACCTATGCTTTCCAATTGCATTTTCAAATTATTAGCGATGATGATTTCGTCTTCTATGACCAGTATTTCTTGTTTCATTTTGTATTTTTGGGAATGATAAATTCGACGATAGAACCTTCTGAATTATGAATACTCAGATTTCCTTTTAACTCTTTGACCAGCGTATAAATCAAGTTCATACCCTTGCTGGACTTCAAGTCTAGTGTTTCAGGCACAAATCCCTGTCCGTTATCCTGATAGACAAGAACGATTTCGGCTTCATTTTCTTTCCCTGATATCCTGATTTTCTTATCAATTTGCTCTTCGGCAAAAGCGTGTTTGAGTGAGTTGGTAACCAATTCATTAAAAATCAGACCTAAATAGGTTATACGGTTGGTGGGGAAATCAAAAGCAGGTAAATTAAATTCTGTATGAATTTTTTGACCGGAAAATAGAATGATGTCTTTTACGAGTTCTTCTATGAATTTATCGGTATGAATCTTCTTACTGTCATCACGATTGAGCAAATCATGTACCTTGGCCACAGTATATACTCTTGATTGTAAGAGTTTTAGTTTTCCCTGTATTTCCTGATTTTCTATATCAAAAGTTTGTAAATCTATCAAACTGGTAATCAATTGTAAATTGTTTTTTACGCGGTGATTAAGTTCCTGCATGAGGAAAGAAATATTTTTTTGCTGTTTTTGGGAGATTTCAAGCGAGTGGTTCAAAGCGGTATTTGTGTTGTTCAATTCCTTTGTTCTTTTTTCCACCATCTGAACCAATCTACGGTTGGTTTTCTTCTGTTGATGGTTTTTATAAAAGAGAATTAAGCCGGTTAAAAGCAGAAATGAAAAGATAACCAAGAGTTTGAACCAATTGGATTTATACCAGGGAGATTTGATGATAACCACCATTTGATCTTCATTTCCCCAGATCAATTCATTATTACTTCCCTGTACTTTAAAAATATAGGTGCCCGGATTTAGATTGGTATAAGTTGTGGATTTTTCTTTAGTTTCTGGCCGCCAATGAGTGTCAAATCCCTCCAGCATAAAACGATACCTGTTTTTTTCAGAACGGAGAAAATTTAGACTGATGTAATCAAAACTTATCACATTTTCGTTATGGGATAAATAGATCGTGTCCGAATAAATGATATTTTGATTCAGAGATTTTCCAAACAATTTCACGTCTTCAATGACGGTTTGTCCGATTTTTTTATTGACAAGAACTTTATCAGGTTGTATAATGTTGAACCCATTCATCCCTCCGAAATAAAAATGACCGAAAAGGTCTTTATATGCAGCTTTTCCGTTGAACTCATTATTTTGTAACCCATCTTCTTCTGTGTAATTTTTAAATTGTTTATTTTCAGGGCTGTATACAGATATTCCGAAATTTGTAGACATCCAGATTCGATCATTTTTATCTACAAGAATTCCATAAATAAAATCGTTAGGAAATCCGTTTTGTCTATACCATTTGGTTACCGTATTTTTTTTTCTGTCTATTTTATTTAATCCTTTAGCGGTCCCTACCCATATTTTACCCTCACTGTCCTCTGAAATTGAAAAGACCCGCGGATTGGAGAGGTTTCCGTAATATTTGACTTTGTCTTCATTCAAACTATACAAACCCTCATCACTTCCTATCCAGACCGTTCCGGACTGATCAATATAGCTTGTACGTGAACGGATGAGCTTCTTTCCATCAATATAGAGAGGATGGGTTTCACCGGTAAGGATATTCATTTCAAAAATACCCTCTGACCAGGTATGAATCCATAACTTTTCCCTTGAAACAAATGTGAGTTGGATAACATCCCGATCTTTGAACGGAACCGGGATTTTTTCAAATTTATCTGTCGCCTCATCGTATCTGACTAAGCCTTCCTCAAATCCCCCGGCCCAAATTCTCCCACTTTTATCTTGAACAATGGTATATTCCAGATTATTAGTAAGATAGAGTTTAAAATTCTTCTTTTTTAAATTGTATTTTACAAACCCCATTTCTGTAGCCATCCATAAATCGTCTTCTTTACGCAGAAAATTAAATATACTGATGAAATCTTTTTTAGGTGAATTTTTTACGTCAATCCGTAAAGGAGTAAATTTTTTATGGAGAGGATGATAATAAAGAATTCCTTTTGTTTCTGTTCCGAAAAATGTTCCGCCAAGCAGATCCTCTTTAACACTTAAAATCGTCGCTTCTATTTCATGATCCGCAAAATCCAGAAATTTTATTTTATTGAGCTCCCTGAAATTATTGAGAAAATAGTTCTGAACCAGCCCTCCTACAAAAACTTTATTTTCATCCCATTTGAACAAAGTTTTTACATAGATTTCATGAGTGAGGTAGAGCTTTTCATCCGACAAATTATATTCATAAAGTCCATGATTGGTACCGATTAAAACTCTGAAAGAATTGGATTTTAAAATGGCATTTATTTGTTTGGTTTTTAGTTGTTTAAATAAGTCTTCCGAATAAATTTCCGACGTATTTTCATTCAAAATATAAACACCGCTGGCATTGGTTCCAATCAGATAAAGATTTTCTTTTATAGGGACAATAGTAGTTACAAAGTCATTTTCAAGGATACCCGGCACTTTGATGGTTTTGATTTTTTTTGTTTTGCGGTCGATTGTAAAACAATTTCCTATCGCACCGACTATTATATTTTTGGGGCTGGAAGTAAGCGTGTAACTGAATTTAATGAATTCATTTCCAGAGTCAGCTTGGTTGAAATCTAAAAATCTGTTTTCTTTTGGCAAAAAGGCATTGACCGAATTGGTGTTGGTTGCAATCCATAAAGTATCATTTAAGAAAAGCAATGAACGAATGTGGTCGTCTTTCAATTCATTTGGTTCGGAACCTGAAAAATATACTTTTACCAGATTACCATTGTATCGGTTCAAACCATTTTGGGTTCCTATCCATAGATAACCTTTTGTATCAAAGTCCATAGCCGAAACACCCAATTGTGATAATCCTTCTTCTTGTGAAATTTCTTTAACGGTTAAATTTTCTTGCGCAGAAAGACTTCCAAAGATGAAAGCCCCGAGTAGTAGAATAAAGACTAATTTTTGTATAGAAATTTTCACGAAACCCGAATATAAAAATTTTCATTTTGATTTCCTAAAAATTAAGCTGAAAGCGGTGTTTGAACCTTTTCAGCTTAATCCATATCTTGATTTTAGTAAAGAGAATTAGATTAGTATGGTTTTTAGGTATGAACAAATTTACATTAACAGAATGTCAAACTTTACTGTGTAAAAATAGTTCCAGAATAAAGAAGAAAAAATACCCTGAAGAAGGTATTTTATACAAAATAAAAAACCGACAAACTATAGGAGTAAGTCGGCTTAGTATTTAAATTCTCAGGATTTACAAATCAAATTTAATCCCTTGAGCCAGAGGTAAATTCGTTGTATAATTGATTGTATTTGTTTGTCTTCTCATATACACTTTCCAGGAATCAGAACCGGATTCGCGTCCGCCTCCTGTTTCTTTTTCACCACCAAAAGCCCCACCGATTTCAGCTCCTGAAGTTCCGATGTTTACATTGGCAATTCCACAGTCAGAACCTGCCGCGCTCAGGAATTTTTCTGCTTCCCGTAGGTTGTTGGTCATGATCGCAGAAGACAATCCTTGTGCTACTCCATTCTGGATTTCGATAGCGTTTTCCACTTCTCCCGAATATTTTATCAAATATAAAATCGGGGCAAATGTTTCGTGCTGCACGATTTCGTATTCGTTTTTCACTTCTGCAATAGCCGGTTTTACATAGCCGCTTTCGTATCCGCTTCCGCTTAAAACACCGCCCGTCGGCAAAATCGCCAGGGTATTTTTTCCTTCTAAAACCGAATCAATGATTTCTTTTTGCGGATGTTTGAAATCCGTATAACCCTAATATTTTTTTAATATTTCTTCTGAAGTTAGCACCAAAAGGGTCTTCGGTAAAATTAATAAAAACCTATAAGGTTTTCAAAACCTTGGAGGTTTTTATCAAAAACCAAATTTCTAAGTCAAAATCACATTCTTCCCTGTTCGTCATCCAACGAAGTGTTTTTTACTTTTTTCTCTTTGTTGCTTCCGAAATTATAAGTCAGTTGTACAGAAAATCTGCGGGTTTCCCATTTGTTGATCCAATGCGTGGTGACATTGTTTACGGTAGAATAATTGTTCCACATAGATTTTTTCAAAATATTGGAACAACCGGCAGTGATTTGTAATTTGTCATTCATAAAAGACTTTTTGACCGAAGCGCTGAAATCGTATACGGCAGGTTTATATCCGGTTGGTGTATTGCTTTTTCCGGCATAAAATCCGTTTAAATTAAATGTCCATTTTTGGGGTAATGTAAATTTATGATACATATTCAATTCATAACCATAACCGGTTCCATCATAAGCATAGTTGGGAATTTCTGATTTTTCAGATTCCAAATAGGTATCCAAACTGAATTGCATAGACCACCATTTTCCGACTTCATAAGGAATGCTTGCCGAAAACCCGAAACGCGAACCGTTGGAAGCATTGCTTTGATAAATGATGTTGTAATTTTCGGCATCCTGATAATCCACCACATCTACAAATGCGTCTTTGTAGAGATAACCGTAAAGTCCAAACGAAAAAGAATTTTTGTATATATAATTCAACTCAAAACTATGGTAAAATTGGGGTTTCAATTCCGGATTTCCTGTTTCTATGCTGTAAGCATCTAAATATTGGTAATAAGGATTCAGGCTCAAATAACCGGGACGCTGGATTCTCCGGCTGTAGCTCAAACGGTATTGATGATTTCCTGTCTCGTAACTGATGGAAGACGAAGGAAACCAGTTCGTGTAATTGTCTTCGTTGGTTTGATTGTTTACTTTTGAAGTCGCTTCGTAATTGTAATTTTCCATTCGCAATCCGACTAAAAAACTCCACTTTTCTAAATTGTAACTTAATTGTGAATAAGCCGAAATCAGCTTTTCCTTATACAAAAAATCATTGGTCATCAGGCTGTCGGGAATGATGAAATCAGTTCCTTCAGAAATAGTGTAATGGTTGAAATAATTCATGTCTACATACGAAAACTTGGCGCCGGCTTCTAAATTTAATTGATCGTTTAATTTCTGGTTCCAGTCGATTTGGGCATTCATCAGATTGTATTTTGTTTGGTTCAAACCATCTAATTGATTGGACGTTCCGTCGGAAAAATCATTTCGCTGAAAACCCTCAATCGATTTTTTGTAACGACTGTAATTGATTTGCGCGTCGATCTTGGTGGTTAAACTGTCTGAAGTGAAATTGTAAAACAAATTTCCGGAAATCTGGTCAACGGGCATTGTGACATTTTTCATCAATTGAACTTCATTTTGCAGGTTATCATTCAGAAAGTCCAAAGTTCTCCCGGTAGTCAGCTCGTCACCTCTTTCGCTGTAGATCTGCCATTCGGTACTGATTAATTGATTTTTATTTAATTTTCTTTCCACTCCCAAATTAAAACTTTTGGCTTCGGTTTCGGGAAGCCAGTAATTGGTTTGATTTAAAAATCGTTCATCATTTCCCAGTTTTATGGTTTGATTGACTTCGCGGTCGTTGTAAGATTTCCCTTTGTAATAAGAACCGCTCGCATTCACACTCCATTTTTCGTCATTATAGAAAAAGCGTCCTCCTATCTGATGTTTGAAATAATCGCCATAACCTGCATAAGTGTAAACATTCCCTCCCAAGCTTTGGGAGATATTTCTTTTTAAAACGATGTTAAGGATTCCGGTAGTTCCGGTGGCTTCGTACCGGGCTGAAGGCTGTGAAATGATTTCAACTGATTTGATGTCATCGCCTTTGAGCGAACGGATGAATTCGCGCAAAGCATCGCCTTGAAGCATTGATTTTTTGCCGTTAATCATAATTTGCATTCCGGTGCTTCCACGAAATTTCAGGTTTTCGTCTTTGTCTAAACTGATTCCCGGCAATTGCTGCATGGTTTCCAGTCCGTTGTTTCCATCTGAAATTCCCATTTGTTCCACATCATATATTATTTTATCGCCTTTTATGGAAATCGCTTTTTTCTTGGCTGAAATCACTGCGGTAGAAAGTTCAATGCTTTTATCTAGTTTTAATTTGATGATAATTGGATTTTTATTTTCGATGGAAAAAGTTTTTGATTCGTAACCAATGGATTCGATTTCTAAATAAAATTCAGTTGGATTTTCATTTAATTCAAATTCAAAATTCCCATTTTCGTCCGAATAAAATGTTTCTACAAATTTTTTTGATGACTTTTCAAAAACCAAAACATCTGCAAAAATGACTGCTTCATTTGTGGTTTCATCTGTTATTTTTCCTTTAATGGTTTCCTGTGCATTCAGTTGAATGAACAGTAAAACCAGCGTCAATACCCAATATTTTTTCATTTCTATAAAATTATGATGCAAGTGTATTACCTTTTAAAAGACGAAAATTCTAAAAAGGATGTGACAGTCATTCTACAAGACCAAACGGAAATTTTACGAGATAAAAAGATTTCGTTGTGTGAAAATAGGCGTTTGTATAAAGTTTTGATAGGTTGAATTTCAAAATTGAAAACAAGTGTAATTTCAGCGTAATTTCGTGCCATGACTAAAAAACAAGAAATACTATTGCATCTGGGATTTTGGGTTTTATTCATCGGCATGAATATTCTGTTTGATGTTCTGAATAAGGAGAATGAATTACCTTTACTGTGGACTACTTTACAACAAATTGGATTTGTAATTCTGCAGATTATTGTCTTTTATGTCAATTATTTATGGATTTGTCCGAAAACCATTCCGCAGAAAAAATGGACTTTGTTGATTTTGGGACAGATTTTCCTTTTGTTTTTGTTTCCAAGTTTGAGACACATCATCGAAGAAATTATCATTTATGAAATTACCGGAACTCATAATTATCCAGAACAATCAAGGCTGACACCTTATTATGTCTATGATAATTCTTATTATTCTGTCCGTATTATTTTATTTGGTCTTGTATTTTATTTTGTGAAAATTCTTTGGAATAACACTCAAAAAATCAACGAATTACAACTTGAAAAAAAACAAGCTGAACTGCAAAATCTGAAAAATCAATTGAGTCCGCATTTTCTTTTCAATACTTTGAATAGTTTTTATGCTGATTTGATGGATGTACAGCCCAAAATGGCAGATGACATTTTGAAACTTTCTGATATGCTTCGTTATGTAACGTACGAAAATGAGAACGATAAGGTGTATGTAAAGGATGAAATTCAGTTCATTCAAAACTATATCGATTTGTTTTCAAAACGCTTTGACAATCAACTGGCAATTAAATTTAAACATTCAGAAGTTGATCACAACAAACAAATTCCTTCATTGCTTTTGATTCATTTTGTGGAAAATGCGTTGAAACACGGCATCGCAAACAACCCTGAAAAACCTGTAAAAATTGATTTGGTTACCGATAACAATCGTTTGATTTTTTCGGTTGAAAACTATTTTGAATTAAATGAAAGCTATGATGAGTCAGGAATTGGTTATAAAAATATCCGCCAGCGACTGGAGATTTTATTTCCGAAAAATCATACATTAGAAATTCAGGAAACAAATGATTTTTATAAAATTGAATTAAATATTCCGCTTTCGTGATGAATAAAACTTTGACTTGCATCATCGTAGATGACGAACCGCCCGCAATCAGGATTTTACAGAAATATGCGGAACAATTGCCCGATCTGGAATGTTTGGCAACCACGCAAAAATCAATCGAAGCTTTGCAGTTGGTTGAAACTTTGAAACCTGATATTTTATTTCTTGACATACAAATGCCTGAACTGACCGGAATTCAACTTTCAACTTTATTGAAGGATAAAGTGAAAATCATTTTTACAACGGCTTACGCGCAATTTGCTCTGGAAGGATTTGAGTTAAATGTAGTGGATTATTTGTTAAAGCCGGTTTCATTTGACCGGTTTATCAAAGCTGTGGAAAAGGTAAAAAACCAAATACATGTACCTGAAAACAAGGAAAGGCAAGTGGACGAAGATGACTTGTTTTTTGTGAAAACAGATGGCAAAAACCGTTTCAGGAAAATTCATTTAAATGAGGTTTTTTATCTCGAAAGCATTAAGAATTATGTCATCGTCCATACTGAAAATGAAGAAATCATCACATATAACACGCTGAAATATTTCGAAGAAAGTTTACCGGAACATCAATTCATAAAAATTCATAAATCTTATCTGGTCTCGCTCAGTAAAATTGAAAAAACAGATACAAATGAAGTTTGGATTTCAGGTAAAAATCTTCCTTTAGGTGATACTTACAAAAATGTATTTTTTGAGAGGATTAATCAGAGGACGTTATAAAAGCTTCTGTCTTAAAATTATCTATTATCAAAAAATTAATTAATGGTTGTAATTTTATTTTTTTACTCTTGATAAAAGTGTTGCAGAAAAAAGAAAATATAGAAACCATAATATTATCATTAAATAAAATTTTAGGTTTAAAAAAATATAGGTGTAAGGAAATAATATTAAACTAAAAATAATTGCAGAGTCTTTTAAATTTAAAAAATATTTCTTTGTTTCTCTTCTTAGTTTTTGAAAATTAAAAATTTGAATAAGAAATAATATCAGCATACTAAATGCAAAAGGCGTAACAATAGCAAGCCCTATCCTTTTATAAATACTTGTAAAAGTAAAAATATTAAAATCCCAAATACCATATGCAATTGAAAGTAATGTTACCAATAGTATCAGTATTGACACCACAATTTTCAGATATTTTCTATATTTTTCAGATAAATCTGTAATTTTTATATAAGTGATTGATATATTTTCTATTTCACAATTGTTTATGGAAAAAATTTCACCTTTAATTCTTCTTCTATACACAAAAGTCTCATCATTTTCAGAATGAAAAATTAAAAAAGGATTATTTTCATCAATTTCTTTCTTTATATTTTGAATTATTTCAAAGTCTTCTCCAAATTTTAATCGATAGAACTTATACGCTTCTTTAATGGCAATTGTATCTATTTTTCCATCTTTATCAAATAAAGTTTCATATAAAGTACCAGTAAACAAATTTCCGTCTTTGGTTTTTATATCTACTTTCGTAGAATAAATATCACCAACTGTATGATTAGAATTATTTTGGTTATTAGAAATTGTTAAGTAATCCCAGTTATTTTGGAATCGTAAAAAACCAAATCTTTTCTCTAATCCTAAATTGAAAATTATCTTATTTATAAAAAAACCTATAAGTATAGAATATATATACAAAGAAGATATAATTTTAAAACAACTAAGTAAAAACTCTGGCTCCGAGAACTTTATTGGAAATTTATTTTCATAAAGGTTCTTAAATGTTTCAATTAGTTCTTTTATAGTAAATCCAGTTTCTATTTTAAACTTAATTAAGTTTTGATTGTTTATAAGAGAAATAGAATAAAAGAAAAAAGAAATACAAATAAAGCTTAATAATAAATTCCAGAATAATCTTTCAAGTGGATTCCCAGCATCAAATTGCTTGGTGAATTTTCCTGAAAAAAAAGCCCTTCTAAACAAAACACCTGGAAATAAAAATACCATTATATATATAATGGTATTCAATGCTATATTAATCACTTACTATTAAATTGAGATTTTAATATTCTTATTATTCAAAGTTACATCCTTAGTCTTAATATTATTTTTAATCATCTCATCAATTGTTTTTTCAAATTCAATTCTATCATTTGAGTTTCTCAATAATTTTTCGACATTTTCCTCGTCACTTTTAACAACATAATTATCAAGTGATTTTAGATAATTAGCAATATAAACTAACGCATTATTATAGCTTTCTATTAAATTAAAAAGTTTTGTCATAATAATTGATTTTAAGCGCAAATTAAAAAATAAAATAAATTTAGTGAAATTTATTTTACAAATCAAATTTAATCCCTTGAGCCAGAGGTAAATTCGTTGTATAATTGATTGTATTTGTTTGTCTGCGCATATAAACTTTCCAAGCGTCAGAACCCGACTCACGTCCGCCACCGGTTTCTTTTTCACCACCAAAAGCCCCACCGATTTCAGCTCCTGAAGTTCCGATGTTTACGTTTGCGATACCACAATCTGAACCAGCTGCGCTTAAGAATTTTTCTGCTTCCCGTAGGTTGTTGGTCATGATGGCAGATGAAAGTCCCTGCGCTACTCCATTCTGGATTTCGATTGCGTTTTCTACGTCACCTGAATATTTGATGAAATATAAAATAGGCGCGAAAGTTTCATGCTGAACAATTTCAAAATGGTTTTCCACTTCTGCAATAGCCGGTTTTACATAACAACCGCTTTCGTATCCGCTTCCGTTTAAAACACCGCCTTCGACCAAAATAGTTCCGCCTTGTTCTTTTACTTTTTCCAAAGCATTGTTGTAATTTTTCACAGCATCAGTATCGATAAGTGGCCCTACATGGTTATTTTGATCCAAAGGATTTCCGATTTTCAATTGCCCGTAAGCCGCAACGATTGCATCTTTTACTCGGTCATAAATGGATTCATGGATGATCAAACGACGAGTCGAAGTACATCTTTGCCCGGCAGTTCCCACTGCTCCGAAAACCGCACCGATAACCGTCATTTTCACATCGGCATCCGGTGTAACGATGATGGCATTGTTTCCGCCTAATTCCAACAAAGATTTTCCTAAACGTGCGGCAACTTCCTGCGCCACGATTTTTCCCATACGAGTAGAACCTGTTGCAGAAACCAATGGAACTCTTGTGTCTTTTGACAGCATTTCGCCGACTTTATAATCACCATTTACCAAACAGGAAATTCCTTCCGGCAAATTATTTTCTTTTAAAACTTCCTGAATGATTTTCTGACAAGCCACGCCACACAAAGGTGTTTTTTCGCTTGGTTTCCAAACCACAACATCACCGCAAACCCAAGCCAATGCCGCATTCCAAGACCAAACGGCTACCGGAAAGTTGAAAGCGGAAATCACTCCAACGATTCCAAGAGGATGATATTGTTCATACATTCTGTGTCCGGGACGCTCAGAGTGCATGGTCAAACCGTACAATTGACGCGATTGCCCAACTGCAAAGTCACAGATGTCAATCATTTCCTGAACTTCACCTAAACCTTCCTGATAAGATTTCCCCATTTCGTAAGAAACGAGTTTTCCCAATTCAGCTTTGTTTGCTCTTAATTTTTCTCCGAACTGGCGAACGATTTCTCCACGTAAAGGCGCCGGAGTCGTTTTCCAGATTTTGAATGCTTCTTGAGCTGAAGCGATTGCTTTTTCGTAATCTTCTTTGGTTGTCGTTTTAACTTTTCCGATTAATTGTCCGTCAACCGGAGAATATGATTCTATGATTTCGCCGTTAGAAAACCAGTTGCTTCCGGTAGAAGTTCCTTCGTTTACATCGCTTAATCCTAATTTTTTAAGTTCGTTTTGTATCATTTATTTGTTGCTTTTTTGAAAGTTTTCAAAGTTAATCATTATGAATTAAGTAGAACGAAAGTTGAATTGTAAAAAATAGAATTTCGAAGTTATGATTAATTTGATATATCAATGTTTGATAAATCATTTATATATTTGTTTCAAATTCAGAAAAGTGGAAAAGTTAGAAAACATTATTTTTTATACGATTGATAAAAGCATCCGTACGTACCGAACCTTTGCGCAGAAACGTTTGCGGGAAAACGGATTTAAAATCACGATTGATCAATGGCTCATTTTAAAAGTGATGACGGAAAATCCGGGTATTTCCCAACAGGAAATTGCGGAACGCGTGTTCAAAGATAATGCTTCGGTGACAAGGATGGTTGAACTTCTTGTGAAATCAAATTATCTGGAACGAAAAGTTCATCCGCAAGACCGCCGTAAATCCAATCTGAAAATCACCAAAGAAGGAAAAAAGGTGATAGACGATGTTCAGAATTTAGTGTTGGAAAACCGGAAAATTGCTTTAGAAGGTGTTTCGCAAAAAGAGATGGAAACACTTCAAAAAGCCTTGACCATCATCATAAAGAATTGTCAGAAATAAATTTTATGCTACAGATTATCCTTTACCTCAGTTTATATTTGGCTATGGCTTGTTTTACCATGCTTAATAAGTAATTCAGGTCTCTGCGAATTTAACTTTGTGCAATCTGAAAAGTAAATAAGGTGTTTCCCCAAACCAAACAAGCTGCACCCGTTTCATCCAAATCAATCGTAAATTGCTCTACCGACTCATCTGAATTAAAGGTTGGGACAGTAACACGCAGCGCGTCCTGGCTTTCGTTGTAATTGGTTCCCCATTGGTTCCAGTCTTTGTTAAAAATAACGACAGTTTCGGTTTCGTTGGGAATTGTGTACAAACTGTATTTTCCTGCCGGCAATTGTTTGCCTTCGATAAAAACATCTTTATTTACCTCAAAAACGGTTGCTTCATTGGCGCCGGTACGCCATACTTTCCCAAAGGGAACAATGTCTTTTCCAAACTGTCTTCCTTTGAGATATGGGCGGCTGTAAATGATTTCTACGCTCAAATCATTGATTTTTGTTTCTATAGAATCTATAGGGCTTACGCGGTTATTTCCTGAAGTCTGCGCATTTAAACTAAATGCAAACAGAAAAAAGACGGCGGAAAAAAGAAAAGGTTTCATATCGATGGTTTTTTTACAAAATTAGAATAAAATAAGAAATTCGCTTCAGAATTTACAAGGATTGTGCCAGCGAAATGAGATATGCTTAAAATCAGTAAAAATTAACTTACCCTTACCAAAATAACACTCCAACTCCCTCAACACTCAAACACTCCAACTCTCCTACACAAAACCTACCCCAACATTTTAATCGAAAGTTTTATTCCTTCGATCAATTGATCGATTTCCTCTTTGGTATTGAAAACGGCAAATGAAGCACGAACCGTTCCTTTGATTCCGAAATGACGCATGATGGGTTGTGCACAATGATGTCCTGTTCTCACAGCAATTCCTTTTTTGTCCAGAATCATCCCGACGTCGGACGGATGAACGCCCGGTAAATCTAAATTGAAAGATACCGCTCCCGAACGTTTGGCTTTTTTTGCATAAATCATCACTTCATCCAATTCGGAGAGTTTTTGTGTAGCATATTGAAGCAATTCATCTTCGTAGGCATGAATTTGGTCGATTCCGATCGAATTAATAAAATCAATCGCTGTTCCCAGCACGATGTTTCCGGCGATGTTGGGCGTTCCGGCTTCAAATTTAAACGGTAATCCGGCATAAGTCGAACGATCCATCCAAACTTCTTTGATCATTTCGCCGCCGCCGTGAAAGGGCGGTAGTTCGTTTAGGATTTCCTCTTTTCCGTAGAGAATTCCCGTTCCGGTAGGCGCATACATTTTGTGTCCGGAAAATACCAGAAAATCACAATCCAGTTTTTGAACATCCACCTTTGTATGAGGAACGGACTGAGCGGCATCAATCAAAACCCAAGCCCCGAATTTGTGCGCTTTTTCGATGATTTTTTCAATCGGATTCACCACACCCAACGCATTGGAAATCTGATTGAGAGTTATGAGTTTTGTGTTATGAGTTATGAGTTCATCTAATTTTTCAACATCCAAAACTCCTTCTTCCGTCAGTGGAATGTATTTCAGTTTCGCACCGGTCCGTTCGCAAAGCATCTGCCAGGGAACAATGTTGGAATGGTGTTCGATTTCCGTGATGATGATTTCATCCGAAGGTTTTAAAACTTCGCGAAGCGTATATGCCACCAAATTGATTCCTTCAGTCGTTCCTTTGGTGAAAATGACTTCATGCGCATGTTTTGCGTTGATGAAATTGCGAACCTTTTCGCGTGCATTTTCCATCATGACAGTTGCTTCCTGACTGATGGTATGAATTCCCCGATGCACATTGGCATTGAATTTTTCGTAATAATTTTCAATGGCGTCAATCACGATTTTCGGTTTTTGCGAAGTCGCTGCATTGTCAAAATAAATCAAGGGTTGGCCGTTTACTTCACGTTTGAGAATCGGGAATTGGGTGCGTATATTTTGGATATCGAAGTTCAATTTGAATTCTTTTTGAATGAATGACAAAATTACTCAAAACAAACGGCTTGGGAAATGATTTGAGTCAATTTTAGCAGTGTCAGGGTCTCAAACTTTTATCAAGATTTTACTACGATGGTTTTGGAGAATTTGTCGTGAAGCCAATATTCATTTTTGAAAAGCAAAAAAGAAAATGGCTCGAGTGGAATAAATCGGCAAATTGTTCTGATTAAAATTCTCATAAACCATGGTAAGTTTGAATCTTGACTTTTCTCTACTTTTAGTTTTAAAACGGCTTTTCCAGGTGTCTTTCTCAAAATTAATTCAAATAGAAAGAAGTATAGAAAAATAATTGTAAAATTAATTCCAAATAAATAAACCATTATATAGTCTGGGTAATAAATCAATATATCTGACCAATAAGGCAATGAAAGAAAGAACCCTAAGAAGTTAATTATCCAAAAATCAAGAAAAAATGCCAAAACTCTATATCCTATCATAATCAATATTTAAACCCTTTTTTCAAATAGGATTTTAAATCCTCATACGAAACAAATTGCGAAAAATATCCATGCACATACGGCGTCAATTCATACAATCCGTAATGGAACGTAATTCCTTTTTTGGACAAAGTGAAATTTTCAGAATAAGTAATTTCATCGACAATGAAAATTCCTGCATCTGCATTCTGCAAAGGAATTCCATCTTTTATGTTGTATTGTTTTCTGACGGCTTTGTCCAAAACTTTATTGATTTCCTGAAATTTATCCAGATTCAGCACATCACCGATTTCCAACCATTTCTTTTGGCGTTTATCGTAAGTATAATAGGCTTCAGCCGAAATTCCGTGCGCACCGCCGGTATATTGGTATACGGAATGGGTCATCACCAGATAATTTTCAGCATTCAGAAAGGGATAAATTTCTTCCATGAATTCATAATTCAAAGCAAAAGAAGGTAGTTCAGGCGTGTCTTTCATCATTTGCTGAACCTCATTTTTGTAATCAGTTTCAAATTCTTTCAAACGCATTGAGGACCAACTGTCAAAATCTGTATACTCCGGGTCGATTTTCTGCATAAATTCTTTTTGAAAAGCTAAATCTCTCGGTAGATAAAAGCCATAGAAAGAATTCCCTGCAATTTCTTCATCTCCTGTTTTTAATTTTACTTTTCTCTCGGCATCGCGGTAAACGAGTGTTGTGTATCGGGCATCGGAAACAGTTTTCAGCTCAAATGGCAGTTTTTTATTGCCCTTTGTCCAGGTTCCTTTGTAAGTTCCTTTTTCCAAAGTTCCGGAGAAAAATTCCTGTTGGTTTTCATCTTCATTCCAGGTTAACATCAAAAGCGTTTTAGGATCATCGGCCGCTTCCTGCGAAACAGCAACCGGAATTTCCTGTGACGGATACCAATAATTTCCCATATAATAAAAACCGCCGGTTTCAGGGTTTTTGGTTTTAAAAAGTTGCATCAGAGCCGGATATTTATCGATTTTGCCTTCAAGAATCAAATATTCATGAGTTTGCGCTGAAATGTGAATCGAAATCAGCAGAAATATAAATGCGGCGAAATGTTTCATGATTTGTTTATTTGAAATCTAAATTTAGTGAATTTTATTCCTGATTTTTCAAATACTTCAAAATCTTCTCCGCTCTCGAATTTCCTACCACTTCCGCCAATTCTTCTTTCGTTGAGGATTTGATTCTTTTTACAGATTTGAATTTGGATAAAAGTTCCTGAATCGTTTTTTCGCCGATTCCGGGAATTCCTTCCAGTTCGGAATTGAACGAATTTTTACTTCTTCGATTGCGGTGTTTGGAAATCCCGAATCGGTGTGACTCGTTTCTTACGTGTTGCAAAACTTTCAGCGTTTCCGAAGATTTGTCCAGATAAAGCGGAATGGAATCGCCCGGAAAGAAAATTTCTTCCAGCCGTTTTGCGATACCGATGATCGTAATCTTTCCTCTTAAACCTAATTTGTCAATGCTTTTCAAAGCCGCTCCCAATTGCCCTTTTCCACCATCGATCAAAATTAATTGCGGCAATTCGCCTTTTTCTTCGAGAACTCTTTTGTAGCGGCGGTAAATCACTTCTTCCATCGTAGCGAAATCGTCCGGGCCTTCCACTGTTTTCACATTGAAAATCCGATAATCTTTCTTGCTCGGTTTCCCATCTTTGAACACTACGCATGCTGAAACGGGATTGGTTCCCTGAATGTTGGAGTTGTCAAATCCTTCTATGTGGCGGGGTTCTACAGGCATCCGTAGGTCTTTTTGCATTTGTGCCATGATGCGTTTGGTATGGCGATCGGGATCCACGATTTTCATTTGTTTCAATTGTTCCAAACGATAATATTTTGCATTGCGCTCTGAAAGTTCTATCAAACGTTTTTTATCGCCGATTTGCGGAACCGAAATTCGTATGGTCGGAATTTCCAGATCCATTTCAAAAGGGAGAAATATTTCCCTCGAATGCATACCGAAACGGTTGAGCAGTTCTATGATTCCTTCTTCGAGAAGTTCTTCGTCTGATTCGTCCAGTTTTTTCTTCAGTTCAAGCGTATATCCCTGAATGATAGCACCGTTGTTGATTCGTAAAAAATTGACATAACCGGAAGTTTCGTCGGAAATGATGGAAAAAACATCTACATTTCCGATGGTCGGGCTGACCACCGTGGATTTTGCCTGATGATTTTTGACCAATTCGATTTTTTCTTTGATACTTTGCGCTGTCTCAAAATCCAGTTTGGATGCGTATTCTTGCATTAATTCTGTCATATATCGAATCGCATCGTTGTAATTTCCTTTGATGATTTGACGGATTGCCTGAATGTTTTGGTCATAATCTTCCTCATTCTGAAATCCTTCGCAAGGCCCCAAACAATTCCCGATGTGGTATTCCAGACAAACTTTGAATTTTCCTGCTTCGATGTTTTTTTGGCTCAAATCATAATTGCAGGTTCGGAGCGGATAAATCTCTTTGATCAAGTCCAGGAGCGCATTTAAAATCAAACCCGAAGCATAAGGCCCGAAATATTCCGAACCGTCTTTGATGAGTTTCCGGGTTTTGAAAATGCGCGGAAAAGGTTCGTTTTTGATACAAATCCAGGGATAAGTCTTATCGTCCCGAAGCATGACATTGTACTTCGGTAAATATTTTTTGATGAGATTATTTTCTAGCAAAAGCGCATCAAATTCCGTATCGACCACCATGGTTTGGATATCGGTAATTTTACTGACCAATAATCGTGTCTTTCCCGAATCATGGGTTTTGGTAAAATAGGAGGAAACCCTTTTTTTCAGGTTTTTGGCTTTGCCGATGTACAGAATCTTCCCGTTTTTATCAAAATACTGATAAACACCGGGTTTTCCGGGCAAAGACTGAATGATGATTTTTAGATGTTCCTGCATTTGTTCTCACAAAGTTCGCAAGAATTTTCGGATTAGATTTTTATTTGCCAAAAGATTTTATTCGGTCTAACTCTTGTCTCATAAGCTCATCAAATTCCAGTTGATGATCAAGCCAGATATAATGGCTGCTGCTTTTTACGACAAACAGTTTGACTAATTGATAAGCTTCCTTAATTTCCTTCCAGTTTTCACCTGCCGGATCAATGTAATCCTGATCACCTTGAATGATGCTTATGGGAACAGGGAATTTGTCGAGAACATTTCTTATGTCGTATGTTTCCGGAATGGATGAAGCAATGGCACTATCAATCAGATAATTATAATAAACACCTCCGCCTTTGAATTTCCGCCAATTCTTAATATTTACCATATTAATTGCCGCATTTCCGGCTATTTTAGATTTATCAGATTTCTGTTGAGCTGTAAGTAATGAATCATTTTCAAGACCTTCTTTTTTTATGATTTCCTGAATCTCCGGACGGTTTCTGACAACTTTTATTCGAGAATGAATATCCTTTACAACGGCCGAAAAAGGTTTCACTTTGTTGACATATGGAGGCATAGTAGCAGTAAGGATGATTCCTTTTACATTTTGCGGATATTTTAAGTAATAAGAAATAGCCAGTAAACTGCCAAAAGAATGCCCCAATAAAACGACTTTTTCTTGATTAAGCGCTTTCCTAAGCGTTTCCAAATCATCTACCAATAGGTCAAGTGAGAGACTTGAGATAAGAGAATCTTTAACTGGAGACATAAGACTACCTCTTTGATCAAACAAAACAAAAGTATTTTTATGTGCATTATTTCTTACGGCATCCACCAAATAATGGAAATCATTTCCGGGTCCACCATGAAGGGTTATAATTGTATCTCCTTTCCCGATTTGCGTAACATACAATCTAGCTTGTTCATCATCTGTAGGTAAATACCAAATATTTTGCTGTAATTCATCAAAAATCTGAAAATCATTTTGAGCATTTAAAATAATAGGATAAGTCAGGGTCATCAGAATCAACAAATACAATTTCATAATATGACTTTTCCTTAAAGACGAAGCTTAATGCAGAAAGTTTCATTAGAAAATGTTAAACTTTCAATTTTGCCATTTCTTCGCCATTTTGCTATTGCAACGTAACGCAGTATTTCTTTATCCGAATAGTTCTTGTAATGTTTTGGTGGCAATAAACATTTTTTCGCTATCAGGAAGTTTTATAAAATCATATTTTTTGTAAAACTCTTCCGCTTCGTCATCTATTGGGTCTACAACAACTGCAAATGAACCAATCTCTTGTGATAACTCATAACTTCTTTTTAAAGCATCAATTAGCAATATTTTTCCTATTCCTTGACCTTGATATTTTTTGTCGATGGCTAATCTTCCAAGCAAAGTCGTTGGAATAGAATTATATGATTTTGGAAGTTTTTTTTGAATTTGCTCCGGAAAACTGCTTAAAGGAATGCTGTTGTTTGAAAGTGTATAGTATCCTTGAATAGTTGTTTCATTTTCCGATAGTACAAAACAAGCAGATAACTTTCTTTTGATGTCTTGTCCTGCTTGTGTTTTTAGGTAATTGTTTAAAAGATCTTTTTCACAATCAAACTCTTCCCGATGATGTTTTTTGTCTAAAAGTTGAATCATTTCTTTGAATTTGATACAAAAACATTGTAATCTTCCAAAGCATTCTTTAAAGTTTTCGAAGGCTTCTTTGGTTTTGTTATTGCATCAAAAAAGATCTGGCTATCTCTTTCAGAAGCTATTATTTGTTCTTTTTCTTGGATTATTTCTTTTGCTTTTTCCTGAACGGTTAATATGACAAAGTCAGTCAAACTTCTAAAACCGCCTAAATATGCAGCTTTTTCAAAGAATTGTTTTTGTTCTTTTGGAAGCCTTGCATCAAATCGTGCCTGTTCTTTAATTGTCGTACCCATAATTGAAATATTTTCACAAATGTACGGAAACAATCCGTAAATGAAAATATTTTGTACGTTAAATTTCAGTACAGAAATTTGATGTCAATGTTGACGCTTTTTTAGTGATATAACAAGTATTCCAAATAAATCACCCCACCTCTTTCACCTCAATCCCTTCTCCGATGTACACAATCAATTTCTTCTCGATTTGATAGCTCATTTTCTCCAGATTGGAAGCATATTCATTCATTTGTCGGATGTGTTCCGGCTTTTCGCCACCTGTTTTATAATCAATGATCGTACAACGGTTTTCGTTGATGACAAGTCTGTCCGGACGGAAAACTTTTCCCGATTCGTTTACAAAATCCCGTTCATTCAGGATTTTATAATCTGCTGAAAAATAATGGATTAAATCGGGATTATGCAGGATTTCCAACATTCGTTTTTTCATTTCGGGCATTTCTTCTTCTGAGATTTCACCTGCATTCAAAGCTGATTGGAAAACCGCTTCCATATCTTTTTCGGAATAGATAAATTCCATCAGCCCGTGAACCAGATCACCATAAACAATCTCCTTTTTTTTCTTCCAGCGTTTGGAAGATTCACGGCTGATTTGAATCCGGTTTTCCCAGTTTTCCACCACAAACGGCAGGATTTCAGAAGAAATTTCGCTTTCTTTTGCTTGGGAAATTCTTCCTTTTTCACCTTTCAAAACGATTTCATTTTCGCCTTTGAATTGTTCGTTAAAATAAACAGCGATTCCGCTTTTTACATCTTTGGGTGCAGAAATATAAAGCTGTTCCACGGCACGCGTCGTCGCGACGTATAGCAGATTCAGATTGTCCAAAAGAAATTCATTTCGTTCATTATCAATGATTTCCTTGATTTCTTCCGAAACATTTTCCAAATTGCCAAACGAATCCACGATGAATTCCTCAAAAGGAAGTTCTTCTTTCTGAACCGGAATCCAGAATTTATCCACCTTCATCCGGTCACCCCAATCGGCAAAAGGAATCATCACCACCGGAAACTCCAGACCTTTGGATTTGTGGATGGTCATCAGCTGAACGGCATTTATACCTTCCGGAGAAGAAATGCTGAGTTTCTCACGTTGGATTTCCCAATGCTCCAGAAACCGTTGTAAATTGTATTCGTTTTGCATCGAATATTCCAGAATGAAATCCAGAAAATATTGTAAATAAGCCGTTTCCGATTCTCCCAAATGAAAAGCTTTGATGGTTTTTTCAGTAAAATCATACAAAGAAACCGAAGGCGAAAAGGCAAAGGAAATATCAATGTCGATTTCGGCTAAAAATTCTTTCAGCGCAAAAAGATTTTTGTTCAGAACTGATTGAATTTTTTCGGTGATATCGGCAAACGGATGGTTTTTTAATTCGTTTAAACGAATGAGAAACTGCGCTTTGGATACTTTATCTTCTTCATTTGAAATGGTTTTGAAAAACAATTCAATGATTTGAATATCAGGCGAATTAGCCAGAAGCAAAGATTCAGAAGAAATAATCCGAATGTTTTTCTCCGAAAGGAATTCCGCAATTTTTTTTCCTTCCGCTTTGGTTCGGTGTAAAATGGCAATTTCACCTAAATTGAATCCTTGTTCCAAAGCCGAATTCAGGTTGGCCGATAATTGTTCCAAAACCGCTTCGGCATAATTATAACCTTCGATTTCATCCTTTTTTTTCGGAATGAAATTCAACTGAACATATCCGCCTTTTTTGTCATTGCTGAGTTGTTGATTTCCATCGGAATACAAATTTTTATATTCTTCAACTGTTAGATTTTCAGCGATTTGTGTGTAAAATTCGTTATTGAATTCAATGATGTTTTGATGGCTTCGCCAGTTTCTTGGCAGATTTTCGACTGAAATGTCGAGTGCATCTTTGTTTTGAATCAAATCCATCATTTGTTCGGGATTTCCGCCGCGCCAACGATAAATTGATTGTTTGGCATCGCCCACCAGCATTACGGTGTCTGAACTTGCACGGGCATTCTCCACGAGCGGCCATAAATTCTGCCATTGCAGCGTGGAAGTATCCTGAAATTCGTCGATAAAATAATGATGAAAACGGTTCCCGATTCGTTCGTAAATAAATCCGGAAGGCTGTTTTTGGAGATTGGTACTGATGAGTTTATTGAATTCCGAAATCAGCAAAACATTGTTGTCTTCTTTGATGGCATCGATGGATTTTTCTACCTCGTTGATGATGCTCAGCGAAGTGATGGTCTTTTGAATTCCCTGCCAGACAGCCAGATCGCGTAAAATCTCCAATGCCTGATTTGAAAGTGAAATCAGCTCGGGCGCAATTTGTTTGATGCTGTTTTGAGCGATGGAAGATGCTTTGCCCGAGCACCATTTTTCCGGATTTGTATTTTCTTTAAAAGCAGTGTGACGGCTGCCCGGAAATTCAAAAATTTCATTTTGTAATTTACTGAAAAAGCCAATGAATCCACTGTTTCCATAAGAGAAATCATCGGGCGAAAGTTGATGATTTCTGAGTATTTCAAATGCTTTTTTACCAATTGAAATCAGATTGTTTTTTTGGGTTGAAACATTTCGGAAAACGGTTTTTCTGAACTGGTTAAATTCTTCTAAATCAAATTGTTGAAGTTTTGATAATTTCACCAGATGCGAGTCGGAATAGAGCGTTTTGGCATTTTGAATCAGCTCGCGGGAAATATCCCAGGAACGATTTTCATTCAGGTTGTCCAAAGCGATTTCAATCAAAACCGAAGTCAAAATTTCATCTTCTCCAATTTTTGAAAACAATTGATTCACAGAATCTTCCAGCAAAGCGTCGAGCTCCATTTCCACATTGAAATTGGAGGAAAGCCCCAAATCCTGCGCAAAGGATTTCATCAGCCTTAAATTGAATTTATCGATGGTGCTGACCGAAAACCGCGAATAGTTATGCAGGATTTTGGTCAGGGTTTCTTTGGCTCGCTGATGCAGTATTTCCGGCGAAAGGTTTAATTCCGCACTCAGGATTTTTAAATCTTTATTTTCTTCGAAATTAGGTTGGGAGAAACGCGCCAATTGCTCCAAAATCCTGGTTTTCATTTCATTGGCCGCTTTGTTGGTAAAAGTGATGGCGAGAATAGACTCAAACGAATGGGGAAGAGGGCTGGATAAAAGAATGGATAAATATTCTTTGACCAAAGTATAGGTTTTTCCTGCTCCGGCAGAGGCATTGTAGATTTTGAATTCGTTGGGTTGAAGCACTTTGTTAAATTAAAAATTTTAAATACCCTTCAACAAGCTAAGGGTGACGGTTTAAATTTAAAGATTTATTTTTTGATTAAATTCTTCAAATAATCCATTATCAAATTGCTTGAATTGGGTTTTTCTCTGATATAATTCCAAGCGGCAATTCCTCTTTCGGCTCTTTCTGCTTCATTTTCTATCAAATTCGTCATTTTTTGATCAAAATCATAAGGGTCGATGAAACGGACAGCACCTTCGTTTTCCAATAAGTCAATCGCTTCAAAATAATTCTCATAATTTGGTCCGAAAATCACCGGAACTCCATAAACAGCCGGTTCCAACGTGTTGTGAACGCCTGTTTTGGTAAATCCGCCACCGACATAGGAAACGTTGGCATACGCATAAATTTTGGTAAGCATTCCTACGGTATCGACAATCAGGATTTGGGCATTTTCGATTTGATTTTCATCTGATTTTGTGTAAATCGCTGTTTTTTTATGGATTTTTTCGCTTAAAGACTTGATTTCCTTTTCATGAATGTTATGAGGAGCAAAAATTAATTTCCAGTCATCGGGCAGTTTTTCATGGATGAATTTTATGAGAATTTCTTCGTCATCAGGCCAGGTACTTCCGGCCACTATCAACTTCGAATTCCCTTTGAATTTTTTCATGAAATCCAGTTTGGGATTGGATTCCTGTATTTCTTTCACCCGGTCAAAACGCGTATCACCTGAAACCGTAACCTGTTCAATTCCGATAGATTCCAGCAGGTTTTTGGAATCGTTGTCCTGAACAAAAAAATGTCGGATGGAAGCAATTCTTTTCTGAAACCAACTTCCAAAAGGTCGGAAAAATAAATTGTCTTCTTTGATGACCGCCGAAATCACGATGACCGGAATTTTCTTTTTGCTTAAACGATTTAAAAGGTTGTACCAATATTCGTATTTGACGAGAATTAAAACTTCAGGATGAAGGATTTTGATGAGTTGTTTGGCATTTTTCCGTGTGTCCAATGGAAGGTAGAAAATATAATCTGCTCCTTTATAGTTTTTCCGAACTTCGTACCCCGAAGGAGAAAAAAAACTCACCGCCAGTTTGTGAGCGGGAAATTCTTTTTTGATTTTCTCCATGACCGGGCGTCCTTGTTCAAATTCGCCCAAAGAAGAGCAATGTACCCAAATGACTTTATCCGACGGGGAAATTTTTTCTTTCATTGCTTTTTTCCAATTTTTTCGTCCGGCTATCCATAACTTGGCTTTGGGATTGAAGGATGAAGCAGCTGAAACGCCTATGCCATATAGGGAAATAAATAAATTATATAGGATGTTCATATGGGTTACGAAGATACAAATTCCGTTTTGTACATTTGCTAACAAAATTTTACAGCATGCGTAAGTTACAAATGGTTGATTTGGGTGCACAGTACCAAAAAATCAAAAAAGATATAGACGAAGCAATTCAGGGAGTAGTGGATTCCACCGCTTTTATTAATGGGCCTGAAGTGAAGAATTTTCAAACGGAACTGGAATCTTATTTAAACGTCAAACATGTCATTCCTTGCGGGAATGGAACTGATGCTTTGCAGATTGCTTTGATGGTATTGGATCTACAGCCTGGAGATGAAGTGATTACGGCTGATTTTACATTTGCTGCGACTGTCGAAGTTATACATCTGTTAGGGTTGAAATCGGTGTTGGTTGATGTGGACTATGATACGTTTCTAATTGATCCGGAACAAATCAGAAAAGCGATTACATCCAAAACGAAAGTAATCATTCCGGTGCATTTATTCGGTCAGTGTGCCAACATGGATGAAATCAATAAAATCGCCAAAGAACATAACTTGTTTGTAGTAGAAGATACGGCGCAAGGCATCGGTGCGGATTTCAAAGGTCAAAAAGCCGGAACCATCGGAACCATCGGAACGACCTCTTTTTTTCCATCAAAAAATTTGGGATGTTACGGAGACGGAGGAGCTATTTTTACCAATGATGATGCTTTGGCACACAAAATGCGCGGAATTGTGAACCATGGAATGTACCAACGGTATTATCATGATGAAATCGGAGTGAATTCCCGATTAGATAGTATTCAAGCTGCCATTTTACGTGTGAAATTGCCTCATTTGGATGATTACAACAAAGCGAGGAGAAAAGCGGCTGATTTTTACAATGAAGCTTTTTATGAAGTTCCGGAATTATTGACACCAATTAAATCGGAAGATTCTACACATGTTTATCACCAATATACATTGCGGGTTACCAATGGAAAGCGTAATGAACTCAAAGAATTTTTGGAGGCCAAAGGAATTCCGGCGATGATTTACTATCCGGTTCCCCTTAGAAAACAAAAGGCTTACGATACGGGAAATTACAATGATTCCGATTTCCCAAACACCAACAAATTGATTGAAGAAGTGATTTCATTGCCTATGCATACGGAATTGGACGGTGAGCAGTTGGAATTTATTAAACAATCTGTTTGGGAGTTTTTTAGTGGGTATGAAAAGTAATTGATTAACCTTAAACTTTAAACTTTGAACCTGAAACAAAAAATACTCGTAACAGGCGGTCTCGGCTACATAGGATCCCATACGGTTGTCGCTTTACAGGAAGCCGGATATGAAGTCGTAATCATTGATGATTTGTCGAATTCGGAATTATTTGTTCTGGACAGAATCAAACAAATTACCGGAATCCGACCCGACTTTCATCAGATTGATTTAAAAGATACCAATTCGGTAAATGAATTTTTTCGTTTAAATAAGGTCGATGGCGTCATTCATTTTGCGGCACACAAAGCAGTCGGAGAAAGCGTTCAGAAACCACTGATGTATCATAAAAACAATTTGTTGGGATTGATAAACGTTTTGGAAGCAATGAAAGAAAACAAAGTCGATCATTTCATTTTTAGCTCTTCCTGTACCGTTTACGGACAAGCCGATAAAATGCCGATTGACGAAACTGCGCCTATCAAAAAAGCGGAGTCTCCTTATGCCAAAACCAAACAAATGGGCGAAGAAATTCTGGAAGATTTCGTGTCGGCTTACGATAAAAACGTGGTTTCGCTTCGTTATTTCAATCCGGTTGGGGCGCATCCGAGTGCTTTGATCGGAGAATTGCCAAAAGGAATTCCAAACAACCTCGTTCCTTTTGTAACCCAAACTGCGGCCGGAATCCGTGAATTTTTGTCCGTTTTCGGAAAGGATTATCCGACGCACGACGGAACCGCTATCCGCGATTACATTTATGTTTGTGATTTGGCGGATGCCCACGTGAAAGCTTTGACAAGATTGATTCAAAAAGAAAATAAATCCGGGCTGGAAGTATTCAATTTGGGAACGGGAATCGGTTCCACGGTTTTGGAAGTGGTTCAGGCATTTGAAAAAGTGAACAACCTGAAACTGAATTACAAACTGGTGGACAGAAGGGAAGGGGACATCATCGAAGCTTTTGCCGACAATAGTCTGGCTGAAAAAGAATTGGGCTGGAAACCCAAAACTTCTTTAGATGAATCTATGCGAACGGCTTGGGAATGGCAGAAAAGCCTCCCCTAACCCCTCCAAAGGAGGGGAATTTCCCCTTTTTTTAAGAAGGGTATCCGTCGTAGCGGACGGGGTATTCAGTTTCGAACTTCGGCAAACGAAATATAATTAGTAAATTTGCAATTCGCATGGAAGTAATCATTAAAGAAGACGGAAGGGTACAAAAACCGGAGTGGTTGCGGGTAAAATTACCAACGGGTAAAAAACACCGTGAGCTTCGCGGTTTGGTCGATAAATACAAACTGAACACCATTTGCCAGAGCGGAAGCTGTCCGAACATGGGCGAATGCTGGGGAGAAGGTACGGCTACGTTTATGATTCTCGGAAATATCTGTACACGTTCCTGCGGATTTTGTGGGGTGAAAACCGGCCGGCCGGAACAAGTCGATTGGGAAGAGCCGGAAAAAGTCGCACGTTCCATCAAACTGATGCAAATCAAACATGCGGTTTTGACTTCAGTGGACAGAGATGATTTGAAAGATATGGGTTCTATTATCTGGGCTGAAACCATCGGTGCGGTGCGGAGAATCAGTCCCGGTACTACCATGGAAACTTTGATTCCCGATTTTCAGGGAAACACCAAAATGCTGGACAGAATTCTGGAAGCGGCTCCTGAAGTAATTTCGCACAATATGGAAACGGTGAAACGTCTGACGCGTGAAGTTAGAATTCAGGCGAAATACGAACGCAGTCTGGAAGTGCTTCGTTATCTGAAAGAACAAGGGCAACCGAGAACCAAAACGGGTGTAATGCTTGGTTTGGGTGAATTGGAAGAAGAAGTTTACGAAACCATTCAGGATGTGCGAAATGCAAATGTTGATATCATCACTTTAGGTCAATATTTACAACCTACCAAAAAACATCTTCCGGTTAAAGAATTCATTTCTCCGGAACAATTCAAAAAGTATGAAGTCTTTGCCAAAGATTTAGGATTTCGGCATGTGGAAAGCGGGCCGCTGGTTCGTTCGTCTTATCATGCGGAGAAGCATATTTTATAAATTGGTATTTGGTAATTGGGAAATTCAGAGAAAATTCGCAGTTTAATTAATCATCACACCAGCATTTTTCACGGCTTCGGCGTTCCATATCCCGGTTTCGCATAGGGTAAATCTTAAATCCGATATAAAAATCCGCTCCTTTTAATTTTCCATGTGGAACGATAAAAGGCAAAGCATTTTCACTTCCTATGATTAATGGTCCGTAACGCAGAAATGCACCGACCCGAAAAACTTCATATTCATAAGCAGAAAGAGAAGCGCCATAGGAAAATTTATTTTGGCTCATGATGTAGGATGCCGTTACGATATTACTTCGTTTCAAACTATTTTCAAAGATGGGGAAACGTTGCATGACATCTAAATTCACATATTGGTTTTCGCCCATTCTTTTGCTCGCATTAAAATGCAAACTTGTGGGAAGTCCTATTTTAAATTCGTTGGAAATTAAAGATTGATTGGGGTCTCCATAGAGTTCGTTGGAGATGATTTGGGCATATTGTTCAGGGGATTCAAATTCAATGTCTTCAAGGTTTGGATTGTTGGTGTATTGAAAATTTTCTCCTATATAACTGTGGACAAATCCGTTAAAGTTTACCACACCTATATCCAAAAAGTTGGCACTGGCTTTAAAATTATATCCTTCATCATAATCCCCGAAATCCACAAAGGCCAAACCTACGTCAAAGCCGATTCCTTTTCCCAAAGATTGATATTGGTAAGCATCATTGTCAAAATTATAGCTGGTAGCATAGCCCACCTCCACATCAAAATCGGAAACAAACAGATTTTTCTGAGAGGCCAAAGAACCATCTTCCAGTGTGATTTCTTCATCTTCACGTCGCATGACGGCCTGGTCCTTATTTTTTACATAAAAGGCATCATTTCCCATCAGGTATTTTACATTGACTCCGGCAATCCAGGCATAATAGGAATTGGGAATAATTTCTGTGGAAAGGTTAAGCCCTATTTCAGTCCAATTCATAAAATTGGCTTCAAAAGGATTCAGGTTATACAAAACCGGTTCTATAATTTCCTGATTGGTGTACTGTAAGTAATTATCTACTTCCGTAATGGAACTTTGGGTTCTTAATTTTGAAAATAGTCCTATAGAAAAACCTTTTTCTGCAATGGCCAGATTGAAGGAAAAGGACGGCCCCATGATTTCATTGCTGAAATGATAGCCGGTGGTTTCTTCATTAAAATAATCCCAGATTTGTTTAGTGTTTTCCCCTGTGATATTGTTTTTGATATCCGATTCTTTGATTTCCCCGCTTGTTAAACCGATGAGGCTGGATTTGGAAATATAACCATATCGGTTCTGGATAAAAACGCTTTCCGAAAAAAGGTGAACGTCATATTGGTTGGGATTGAGGAAACTTTGTGTAGGAGAAATACCGACTGCACTGATTCCGCTGAAGGGGTCGTTACTGAAAATAACGGGTTCTTGGGATTTCACCAAAACGGAAGTGGCAACAAAAAATATTGCCGTAAGGAATTTGAAATTGATAATTGAAGACAAGAAAAACCCTTTTACCTAAAACGAAAATACGATAAATTTATTTTGTTTTAAAATAATGGGTTCAAATGCTATATAATGAAAAATACCCGGAAAAACCGGGCATTTATTTGGATTGTGTTTTGTTATTTCTTTTTTTAGAAGGTGTAACCTACACCTAAGGAGATGACAGAGTTATAAATTTTATATTTATCTCCATTTACATCTTCTACGTCAAAAAGGCTTGTCAAACCGCGACCATAGCGCAAACCAAAATTTAAACCATTTGACATTTCATATCCGGCTCCTATATTTACACCGAAATCTACTGTGCTGACATCATCAATGTCACCTTCTTCAGACTCACCGGCTGCTTCCGCTTTATATTTAGCTGCAACGTTGAATCCAACTTGTGGCCCGAATTCAAAGTTCAATCCGTCATACGCATACCATTTCATCATCAATGGGATATTGATATAACTTAGATTAACTTTTTCTTCAACATTGGTTCCTAAAATTTCATACTCAGATTTTGCACCTTGAAGTGAAAATAACAATTCCGGTTGAAATGCAAATTGTTCTGAAAAACGGATGTTGGCAAAACCTCCAACATTAAAACCAACTTTCATGTCCGCATCCTCTGAATCGTCACCGACGAAATTAGTCAGCTGAGGGCCGGCTTTTACACCAAATTTTACTTGTGCATCTGCACTGTTCATTCCTAAAACCGCAATTGCGGCAATTAAAAACATTTTTTTCATCTGTTTAATTTTAATTTAAAAAGGGTTTTTTAGTTTATTTTTTTACCCGATTTTAAGGTTTGTTAAGGGATTTACAAATGCTGTGCCAAAAGAAAATTAAATGTTAAAATTTCAAATGAAAAAAGCCGTCGATTGGACGGCTTTTGGATCTATCTAATTTAGTTAAGTTAATCAAAATCTTGGTTTTCACCTACTTTGGAACGCTGTACATTTAAAACGGCTCTTGTTTTAATCTCATCTCCGTTGCCAACTACAAATGCCACGATGTACAGATTGTTGGCATTGGTGACATTTGAAGGGAGAGTAACGTTAAATTCTTTAGGCCAAATATTTCCATCAGCCACTTCTGCTGTCGGAATTGCATCTCCAAATATATCGGTAAAGGATTTGAGCAAAACGTGTTTTTGCGGGAAGTTCGGGATAGGGTTTTGATTGTATGTTCCCTGATTAAAGGCACAGTTCGGGAAGCTGCTTCCGTAGTATCCATTTGCTTGATCATACGTTAGGCCTTCCTCTATCAAATTTACAACCAATTTCGCATTGGAAATATCTCCGGTTGCAAAGCCCACTTTTACATTAATGTTTAAACTGTTTCCGCTCAATGTAGAATTGATGGCTAATCCCAGAGGTGCTGCTTGATTTAAATAAGGGTCTATTTGAGGGTAATAGCCTTCCGGATCATTTGGGCAGGGTTGTACTCCTTCCAACATATTTACCGGATAAATTCTGTTTATTTTTCCTTTTGGTTGTCCTCCGGCGTTATAATTATTTACATGGGCCATTTGTTCCCAATACTCATATTCCCACGGATCAGGATAAGCATTTGCACAGTGAATGGCTATCGGAATCACATTTTCATTATATTCAACAAAAAAGTCAAGAATTTGTGACATACGCGGACAATAGGTACACCAGGTTCCGGTATAGTCTTCTACCAATACTTTTTGGGTGTATTCACTTGGGACGAGGTCAAAAGAGGAAAAATTCACAGTTGCACTTGTCAATTCGCTGTAAGTCGCATAGACTTCATTGTTATCACTCGCTTCAGTTGGCGTAAAGGTATTACCTTCAATCTGATTGCCATTTACAAAAAAAGTTGCCACAGAGGTTAAATCCCCATCTTCAAGTGAGGAAGCCGTAAAGGTAATGGGGCTTCCAACTTGCACGGAAGTAGTGCTCAGTGTTACGGTCAAAGCATTTGCATGCGGTTCTTCTTCAGTTCCGCAACTGATCATCAGCCCGGAACAAATCAATAAAAAAATAAAGATGTGTGTTAGTTTATTTAATTTTTTCATAACAGAAAATAATTTTTGCTAATTTAGCCAAATAACACACAAATAAAAAAACATGAAAAAAAAGTTTTTATCTGCAATTTTTGCAATTGGTTTGGCAGTCAGCTCTTTTGCGCAGGATACGGCTTTTCCTGACATGGCAGTTCCTGATTTACGTGGGAATAAAGTGGACGTGAAAGCATTGTCTTCAGAAGGGGAGCCTGTGGTATTGGCGTTTTGGGCGACTTGGTGTGGTCCATGTTTATTAGAATTAAATGCTATTAACGATAAGATAGGAGATTGGTCAAGTGAAGCCAATTTTAAATTTTATGCCGTTTCAGTTGATGATTCCAAAACTGTCAGCCGTGTTCAACCAAAGGTCAATGGTAGTGGTTGGGAATTTGATATTTTATTGGATACCAATAATGAGTTGAAAAGACAATTGAATTTTTCTACACCTCCCTATACGGTAATCGTAAAAAACGGTATGGTGGTTTATAAACACGTTGGATATCAGCCCGGAGCAGAAGATTTATTGTTTGAAAAAATCAAAGAATTTTCTAATTAATTACCTTTCAGATCAACTTCAAACATAGTTGGTCTTAAATATTAAAGCAGCAAAAAGAAAGAATTAACACATGAAAAAAATTTATGGATTATTGATGCTTGGATTGACAGCATCAAGTTTATCTTATGGACAAATAGATATAGCAGGAGGAACTTTCTCCGGAGGAATAGAATCTACATCCCAGTGGTATCAATATGATGAAGACTTAGGGTTTGAACAGCCTGACGATCCTTTTCGTTCCAATAATTATATCCGTTTAGATTATAATTACGGAAAATTTTCAGCGGGCTTGCAATATGAGGCCTATCTGCCTTCAGCTCTCTTGGGATATTCGGATCGATTTAACGATAACAAAATCGCTACTTATTATGTAAATTATAAAGGTGAGCAACTGGATATTACGGCTGGTAATTTTTACGAGCAATTTGGTAGCGGATTGATTTTAAGAAGCTGGGAAGACCGTCAAATCGGAATCAACAATTCCATTCGCGGGGTAAAAGTTGCCTATACACCTAACGATTTCACTACCATAAAAGGTTTAATCGGTAAAAACCGATTGGGGTTTGAAACCACGGAAGGAACAGTCGGCGGTGTAGATTTGGAAACCAATATAATACGTTTATTCAACAAAGAAAATTACAATAATTCTGTAACAGCAGGATTCAGCTACGTAGGCCAGCATGAAGACTATACGGGAGCTGTGGAAGATTTTCCGCAAAACATTAATAATTATTCATTTCGTTTGGGATATTCCGGGAATGCAGGGATTTATGCCAATGCGGAATATGTAATAAAAGGTGAGCAACCTGCTTTGTTCAGTGGTATGCCTACCGAGAATTATTATGACGGAAATGCCTTATTGGTCAATTTGGGTTATTCGATGAAGGGATTTGGAGTGAATGCCACTTTCCGTCGCATGGAAAATATGGCGATGTATTCACAAAGAGATTTGAGTGAAACGGCTCAAAACCTTTACAATGAAGGAATTGTGAATTATGTCCCCGCTCTTACACGGCAACACGACTATTTGTTGACCAATATTTATGTTTACCAAGCGCAACCTCAATTGAACTTTGATTTACAGGAAGTAGGTGAAATAGGAGGACAGCTGGATATTTTCTACAATTTTACCAAAGGAACCTTTTTGGGAGGAAAATACGGAACGAAACTGGCCGTTAACGCATCTTATTGGAATGGTTTGAATGCCACTTTCAATGATGATTTGACGTATGAAACCAATTTTTTCGATTTCGGTCGTAAATTTTTCCACGATGTGAATTTCGAAGTGAACAAAAAATGGTCGGATAAATTCTCATCTATCATTACCTATATGCATCAGTATTATGACCGTGCCGTGATGGAAGGGATTACTTATACGCCATTAGTTGCCAATGTGGTTGTGGGAGATTTCCTTTACAAATTTGATTCGAAGAATTCTTTGCGTTTTGAATTGCAACACCTTCAGACCAAACGTGATAGAAAAAACTGGGCAGCTGCACTCATGGAATATAATTTCAACCAAAAATGGAATTTCTATATTGGCGATAGTTACAATTATGGAAATGACGACAAAAGCAAACGCTACCAGTATTATATGATAGGTGGGAGTTATACCCAAGAGTCTACCCGTGTCGCTCTGAACTATGGACGTCAAAGAGGTGGTCTGATTTGTGTGGGAGGAGTATGTAGATATGTTCCTGAAAATACGGGATTAACATTGAGTTTGGTTAAGACTTTTTAATTAACGCAATATTTAACATTTTACCAATTAACACATGAGACAAATTTTAACTATGATGGGTATTTTAGCCTTAAGCTGGCTAAATGCTCAGGTTTTCAATGAAAACTTTGATGGAGGTGTTCCGGGAGGGATGACTCAAACGACCATTAACGGAAGCGTAAGCTGGACAGGATGTGGTGCCAATACAGGTGGAGCAGCTTGTCCGATTACAGGATCAGGATCAGCTACTTTTTTTCATGCAAGTTATACTGCTTACAGTACAGCTTTGAGTACACCAAGTCTGGATTTATCTACTGGCGTTCATAAATTGACATTTAAACATGCTCAACGTTCTTGGGGTGGAGATATTAATGAACTTCATGTAGAGATATCTACAAATGGTGGGACAACTTGGACGACCATGGAAAGCTATATGGACGAAGTTTATAATTCGACAGAGAGATCCATCACACTTTCTCCGTATTCGCCAACAGCTACTACACAAATTCGTTTCAGAGCAGTAAACCATTATGGATACCGTACGATTTTGGACGATATTGAAATCAAAGAAGTTACAACTGACGATATAGCACTATCATCGATTGATGTTTCCAGAATTTTGCCGCAAGGAAATGTAGAAGTGACCGGATCTTTAAAGAATGAAGGATATAGTAATTTAAATTCTTTTGATTTGAATTGGCAAATAGACGGTGGAACTGTCAGTACGCAAAATTATAACGGACAAAACATAGAACCCGGTCAAGTTTTTAACTTTACACATGCAGACATTTGGGCAGCTACTCCGGGTGAGTATGACCTAAGGGTTTGGGTATCAAATGTAAATGTTACAGATGCAGACAGTTCAAATGATGAATTGGTCAAAACGATATCTGTCGCAAGTAATTCCAATCATAAAACACCATTGTACGAGAAATTTTCAAGTTCAACTTGTCCGCCATGCTATACGTTTAACACAGGTTATTTTAATCCATTCTTTGATAATTATGCACACGATAAAGCAGCTTTCATAAGCTATCAGGTAAACTGGCCGGGGGCAGGAGATCCTTACTACACGGCAGAAACCGGTCAAAGAGTAAGTTATTATGGAATTAATGCAGCCCCAACTTTATTGTTAAATAACGTGACAGGGACTTATTTTGATCAAGCACAATTGGAACAGCATTTAAATTCTACTTTAGAAGAAGATAACATGGGATTCTTTAAAATTGAATCAGATCATGCCATAAATGGTTCAAATATCGAAGTAACGATAGATATTACACCTTATTTGTCAGGAAATTTCATAGTACGTGCCATGGTGATTGAAAAATTAACTACCGGAAACGTAGCCAACAATGGAGAGACTGAATTCCATCATGTATTTATGAAGGCTTTGCCTGACGCAAATGGAACAAACGCATCTTTTACTTATGATGAGCCCTATTCATTGACATTATCAGCTGATCTAAGTTCTACTTTCGTTGAAGAAATGGAGGATTTGGCTGTTGTAGTTTTCATTCAGGATCCTGTAACAAAGGAAATTATGCAATCTGGCTATACGGATGCTTCCAATATAGAAATGGGATTGGAAGAAATGAGCCAGCTAAGTGCCAACATAGTTCCAAATCCCACCACAGGAATTGTAAATGTTGTATCTGCAAAACCGGTAAACATTAAGATCTTTGATCTGACAGGTAAAAATGTTTTCAATCAAACAAACGTTTCCGGTAATTCAACATTAAACCTTTCGCATTTAGGAAAAGGAATTTATGTGGTTCATTTTAACGGAGATGAAGGGAAAAGTATTTCTAAAAAATTAATAATTAAATAAGAACTTATATAACAGATTAAAGACAGCCAAGTTTTCTTGGCTGTTTTTTTATTTGAATCCTTTAGGCTTTAAACTTTCTTAAGATTATGTAAATGAATTTTTGACTGTGTGTAAATTTAACTTGGTAAATGAAAGAAAAATAGAAGTTAATAAAGACAAGCAATAAATGAATGAGAAAAAATGATTCCAAGAAGTCAAAAATATCGCTGGTTAAAAATTAAATAGGTCTCTAACTATTTTATAAACATTTCTTTAAAAGAAAAAATAAAAACAATATATTTGTGAATCGTATAGAAAACATTATTAACACACAATAAATTTTATGAAACAATTTTTTACTTTAGTAACAATCTGCGCATTGAGTTTTTTAAATGCACAGGTTTTTTCAGAAGACTTTAGCGACGGGGTTCCCGGTGATTTGATTGAAGATACCGTAAATGGTAATTTGAGTTGGACAGACTGTGGAGGTGACACAGGTGGAATTACCTGCAATGACGCAGCGACGTTTTACCACACCAGCCAATCTGCCTATAACACAGCTTTAGATACGCCTATACTGAATTTGTCGTCAGGCGTTTATAAAGCAAGCTTTACATTGGCAAAAAGAGAAAAAGATGGTAAAAACAACTGGTTTTTCCTTGAAATTTCAAATGATGGTGGGGACAGCTGGACTACGATTGCCGAGTTTCTTGATGAAATTATAAATCCAACAACATTTACTTATGTATTAACACCATATAGCCCAAGTGCTGAAACCGTAGTGCGTTTCAGAGGGACAAACAAAGGTGGATATGCTTTGTATTTAGATAATATATCTGTGGATGAAGTGACGGGTGATGATGCTTCTGTCCAAAATTTAGATGTTGCCGATATCTTGGTAGCAGGCGATATTCAGGTAAAAGGAACCTTGGCCAATTTGGGAATCAATCCTATTACTTCTTTTGACTTGAACTGGCAAGTGGATGGTGGTGCAACACATACGCAAAACTATACAGGTCAAAATATTACATCAGGACAGTCATTTAATTTTACCCATTCAGATTTATGGAGTGCTACAGGTGGAAATCACAACTTAAAAGTATGGGTTTCCAATTTGAACATTACAGACGTAATTCCGTCCAACAATGAATTTATAAAAGATGTAATGGTAGCTTCCGATGTGAGCTTGAAAGTACCTCTTTTTGAGAAATATTCCAGTTCAACTTGTCCTCCATGTTATTCTTACAACACCAGTATATACAATCCATTCTATGATAATTATGGACACGACAAAGCTACTTTCATCAGCTATCAGGTTTGGTGGCCAGGTGCAGGCGACCCTTATGCAGGCGCGTCAGGATCTCCTGTAAGACTGGAAGTTCAAAACCGTGTAAACTATTATAGCATTAACGCAGCTCCAACTGTCGTATATCAGGGAGCAGTCTTGGGTATGCCAACCCAACAACAATTGATAGACTATGTGGATGAAACTTATCTAAACGACCGATTGTCGTTCTTTGATATCGAAGCTGACCATTCTATCAATGGAAACACAATTGATGTTACAGTAGATATTACACCTTATATTTCAGCCAATTATACTGTTCGCGTTATGGTGATTGAAAAACTAACAACCGAAAATGCTGCAACTAACGGAGAAACAGAATTCCATCATGTATTCATGAAAGGACTTCCAACTCCTTCCGGAACCGATATTTCGTTTGTACAAGATCAAGTTGAAACTTTGACTTTCTCTCAAGACATGAGCGACACATTTGTAGAAGAAATGGACGATTTGGCTGTGGTGGTATTTATCCAAGATAACCTGACAAAACAAATCATTCAATCTCGTTACACAGATGCTTCCAACATCGTTTTGGGAACAAACGATATGAATGTAGCACAGGTAACTCTGGTACCTAATCCGACTACGGGAATCGTGAAAATCATGACTGATAAAACTCAGGATGTAAACGTATTTGATTTGACAGGTAAAAGAGTATTCACTCAGCCAAATGTGGGTGATAACACTACACTTAATTTATCCCATTTATCAAAAGGAGTTTATGTTGTGGTTATGACAGACGACAAAGGTGCTGAAACAGTTAAAAAATTAGTAATTAAATAATAAAACGGGTTGCCCTAAACCGGGCAACCCTCCTTAAAATTAAAAAAATGAAAAAAGTATTTTTTACCGCTATTTTGAGTATAGGTGTGTTAGGTTTCTCATTTGGTCAAAATCAGGATTACCGGGTGATGAATTCTTATAACACATTGGATACAAATGATGATACTGAAATAGAAGAAGGATTTGTTTTCACTTCGAATTCAGTGGAAGAGGCAGACGGACTCTTTTTTTTAACATACAATGATTCAGGCGCACCCATTAATATGCAAATAGAATGTACAGGTGTTTCAACTGCAGGAGATGACGCATCAGGTATGCAGGTTTGCTATGGTTTATGTATTCCGGCCATTGAAGTTTTCCAATATATCCCGGGATATCCTGTTGCCATACCTGCCGGAAATCACCAAGGTTTCACTACTGACCACTTCATTCACTATGAAGAAACAGATGAAGTAATTGAATATGAATTTCGATTTTTCCAAATGGATGAAGACGGATTTGATATTGAAAATACAAACCTTAACATTACCTATCGGTATGATAAAAATGCCATGGGTGTTTCAGATGTTAACTCCATTTCAATTGCACAGGTTTACCCGACTGTCGTGAAAAATTCAACCACAGTTGAGTTGAAAGAAAACGCACAAGTGCAAATCGTTAATTTAGAAGGAAAACTTGTAAAAACAACCAGCTTAAATGCCGGAAAATCTACATTGGATATGTCAGGAATTGCTCCGGGAGTTTACTGGATTAAATTTAAAGGCGTTTCCGGAACTTCAACTATGAAAAAAGTTGTAGTGAAATAATCTCAGAATTTAATTATACCAAAAAGCCGTCCTGAATTTCAAGACGGCTTTTCTATTATGTTCAATTCATTACTTCTTATCCAATGCTCCAAAAACGTCCTGTAAAACAGAAGTCGTTCTGAAAACCGCATTGTTTCGTATTCCGGATTCTTTGTCCGCGACCATTTTAAAAACGCCTTTCAGTGCTTGTTGTGTCACATATTGATTCAAATCGGTTGTTACGTTTTTACCCGTAAACATATTGTAACTTGTGATCAATTTATTCCAAACTTTATCCGCACCTACTTTTCCAAGCGATGCCTGTACTTTCGGTTCAAAAGCATTGTAAAGCTGTTCAGATGTTTTAACTTCCAGATAATCCGTAGCTGCGTTATCTCCGCTGAGTAGAATATTTTTTGCATCATCAAACGACATCGTAGTGATGGCGTTTGCAAAAATAGGAGCCGCCTCCGTTACCGCATCTTCTGCCGCACGATTGAATAGTTTAACGCTTTCATCTGCCAGACTGCTTAGTCCGAAACTTCTCAATACATTTTCCACTTTGCGCAATTCTTCCGGCATCAGGATTTTGACCAATTCATTTTTAAAATAACCATCCTGCGCGGAAAGTTTATCAATTCCTTCTTCCACACCCAAATTCAGAGCCTGCTTTAATGCAGTTGAAACTTCAGCAGAGCTCAAACCTGACAAATCCACATTTCCAGAAGACGAATTAGATTTTGTGTCCGAAGTTTTGATGCCTGTTACTTTCTCGATTCCTCCCAAAACGTCGCCGATGGTTTGCGATTGGGCATTTATACAGATCAAAACGGTTCCGATGGTAAATAATAATTTTTTCATTTTTTAGATTTAATGATTAAAAGAAATTGATTCAATACAAATCTTGTGCATTTTTATCCGATGACCTTTAATTTGGCAAAATTTAACAATAGCTTTTTCTCCCCCGCATTGTCAAATAAAACGGTCGCTTTCACGTTGTCCGGCTCTCCTTCCAGCGAAATGACTTTTCCTCGCCCGAATCGGTCATGCATCACGATTTTTCCTGAACTCAATTCCACATTTTCACCATTGGATTGATTGATGATGTTGGCTTGAGCAATCGGTTTAAAGCTCGCTTTTGGTTTTAAAGGAGTAGCAGGATTTTTAGCTTCCGGTTTTTTACGTTCGAATTTAGGAATCTGCGAATAGTCATCATCAAACAAATTGACATTCAATCCGCTTTTATTGATGGGGAGTCCTGCATTCAGATTTTTCCATTCCAAATATTTATCGTCAATTTCTTCCAAAAAACGACTTGGCTCACTGTCCACAATTTTTCCCCAACGAAAACGCGAAACCGAATAGGTGAGTTGCGCAAATTTTTCAGCTCTCGTCAGTGCCACATAAAATAATCGCCTTTCCTCTTCCAACTCTTGTCTCGTATTCAGATTCATCATGGAAGGAAACAAATTCTCTTCCAAACCAACGATGAAAACCGCCGGAAATTCCAATCCTTTTGCCAGATGGACTGTCATCAGGGAAACCTTGTTGTCATCATCATCCGAATTGTCAGCATCCGTAGCCAAAGCCACATTTTCCAAAAATCCGCTTAGCGATGGGTCGCCCTCATCCAATTGTTTTTGTTCTTCCACATATCCCTGAATACTGTTCAGCAATTCCTGTATGTTTTCCAATCGGGAAATTCCTTCCGGTGTATCATCTTCTTTCAGCGTTTTGATGAGTCCGGTCGTTTTGGCAACTTGAGAAGCTACTTCATAGACATCATGATTCTGCAACATCACTTTGAAACTTTTGATCATGATAATGAAATCATTCAGTTTTTGTGCAGTTGGAGCATTCAATCCGATTTTTGAATTGAATTGCCCTATGTTTTCCAGAATTTCGTAAATCGTTTTATCTAATTCTCCTGAAGCAACGGTCAATTTGTTCAATGTTGTCTGGCCAATTCCTCTTGCCGGATAATTGATAATCCGAAGCAGGGCTTCTTCATCATTTTGATTGATTAACAAACGCAAATAGGCAATCAAATCTTTGATTTCCTTTCGTTGGAAAAACGAAGTTCCACCGTAAACCCGATACGGCAAATTTCGCTTGCGGAGTGCTTCTTCTATCGCCCGGGATTGTGCATTTGTTCGGTATAAAACTGCAATGTCTTTGTGTTTCAAATGTTCACTTACTTCCAATTCCCAGATTTGCGAAGCCACATAACGAGCTTCGTCTGCATCGGTCAGTGCGCGGTAAACGGGAATGGTTTGTCCCTGATCATTGGCCGTCCAGACATTTTTTTCCAATTGATCTTTGTTCTGTGCTATGATTTGATTGGCGGCACCCACGATGGTTTTTGTCGAACGGTAATTCTGCTCCAGCGGAATCACTCTCGCATCGGAATAATCCTGTTGGAACGATAAAATATTCCGGATGTTGGCCCCGCGAAAGGCATAGATGCTTTGTGCATCATCGCCTACAACGCACAAATTTTCATAACGGGAAGCCAATGCTTTTACAATCAAGTACTGCGAATGATTCGTATCCTGATACTCGTCGACCAGAATGTATTTGAAACGTTCCTGGTATTTTGCCAGCACTTCCGGAAAACGGGTCAGAACTTCATTGGTTCGAAGCAATAGATCATCAAAATCCATCGCTCCCGATTTGAAACATTTGTCGACATAAGCCCGATACACTTCCCCCATTTTGGGGCGCATGGCAGCGGCATCAGCTTCTATCAGTTCAGGTGTGTTATGATAGGCTCTAACCGTGATTAAATTGTTTTTGAATTGGGAAATCCGGTGCAGAACTTGTTTTGTTTTGTAAATGTCTTTGTCCAATTGCAATTCTTCCAAAACTTTTTTCATGACACTTTGCGTATCCTGCGTATCGTAAATCGTGAAATCGGAAGGATAACCCAACCGGGTAGCTTCCACTCTCAGAATTCTCGCGAAAACAGAGTGAAAAGTTCCCATCCATAAATTTTTGGCTTCTGTAGCACCGACTACCTTAGAAATCCGGTCTTTCATTTCCCGTGCAGCCTTATTGGTAAAAGTAAGCGCAAGAATATTGAAAGGATCCACACCATTTTCAATCAGATGTGCAATACGATATGTTAAAACCCTGGTTTTTCCTGAACCTGCTCCGGCAATGACCATCAGCGGTCCTTCAGTTGCTTCAACAGCTTTTCGTTGAGGTTCGTTCAGTTCATCTAAATAATTCTTCATTTGCTACAAATTTAAAAATTAGATAGGAGATAGCGAGATAGAATCAATTGATTTCTTTATTAAATAGGAAAATATTGTTTTACATTTGGTATGTATGATAAGTCGGTTACTTTCATTTATTCTTTTATTTGGAGGAGTGGTTTGGGCACAGGAGTTTCCTCCAATTATCAATTTCCCTAAAGAATCCTACCAAGGAGGAAATCAAAACTGGATGATTTCAGGTGCAGAATCTGGTTTTATTTATGCGGCCAATAATAAAGGACTGCTTGAATTTGATGGTTCAAAATGGCGGATTTATCCTTCGCCCAATCAAAGTATCTTTCGGTCGGCAAAGGTCATAGGAGACAGAATTTATGTAGGCTGTTACCGTGAATTTGGTTATTGGAAATCAGATCAGTTTGGGAAGTTAGTGTACCATTCTATAAGTTATGAAATTCTGAATCAAATAAAGTCAGATGAGCAGTTTTGGAATATTATTGAAAATGGGGAATCTGTTTTATTTCAGTCTTTGAATCAACTTTTTTTATATGATAGGAAATCAGAGAACGTAAATAGAATTGTTTCGGGAGAAACCATCTCAAAAGTTTATAAAGCCGGGAACCGGGTTTTTTATCAGGTATTTGGAAAAGGTTTGTTTGAAATATTAAAAGGAAAAAGCAAATTAGTAAGTAACGATGAGCTCTTTAAAAGCAGTAAAGTGGTATCGGTTTTTGAGGGTTCAAATGGCCTTCAGATTCATTTTCAATATGAGGGTTTTTATGAATTTTTGAATGGGAAATTAAATAAAGTGCCCACTTCACTTCCTTCACTGAATTTGTATACAAGTTTAAAATTGTCCAACGGAAATTATGCTTTGGGAACTGTTTCAAGTGGATTGTATATTACTGATAGCCACTACCAATCGCTTTATCATATTCAACAATCAGATGGTTTATCCAATAACACGATTCTTTCTCTTTTTGAAGATGAAAAGCATAATCTGTGGTTGGGATTGGACAACGGTGTAGACTGTATAAATCTTGAAACAACCATGGTTTCTTATGATGATAAAAATGGCATTTTGGGGACGGTATATACTTCGATTTTATTTGAGGAAAAATTATACATAGGAACCAATCAGGGGTTGTTTGCTAAGACTTATAAAACCAATGATCCCTATAAATTGGTTGAGAATACAAAAGGGCAGGTTTGGTCTTTGTTTCTGTATGACGGTACTTTGTTTTGCGGGCATGATTTGGGGACTTTTTCTGTAAAAGACTGGACAGCACTACCGGTTCATAAAGGAAATGGTACTTGGAAGTTTGTGGAAACGGAAGATAAAAACCTTTTATTGACAGGGAATTATGAGGGTTTATCGGTTTTGGAGAAAGTAAATGGGAACTGGATTTTTCGAAACCGAATTAATGGGTTTGATATTTCCAGCCGTTTTGTTGAAATAATCGGTAAAAATGTATATGTAAACCATGAATACAAGGGAGTTATGCGTTTTAAGCTGGATGACGATTTGCGCACAGCATATCAATTAAAAATTTATAACTACCCGAAAAAGGGGAATAATTCGAGTATTGCGAAATTTAACCAGACTATTTTTTATGGTTCTGAAGAAGGGATTTTTCAGTTAGATGAGGCTTCTCAAAAGTTTATTCGAAACGAAAACCTCTCTGAAATTTACAAGGATGGGAATTTTGTTTCCGGTAAGTTGGTTTCCGAGGAAGGTAATCTGCTATGGGTTTTCGGAAAGGAAAATATAAGCCGAGTAGAAGGATTGGCTTTAAGTAAAGAGTTTAAAATAAATTCGATACCTATTGATTATATTTATTCTGGTTCCCTTTCCAGTTTTGAAAATATTTCCAAATTAGAAAAGAATAAATATTTGATAGGGAATTCAAATGGGTATGTCATCATCAATTTAAACAATGTGGAAAGTTTTGACAACCATTTGTACATAAGAGAGATACTAAGTATTTCTAAAAATCAAAATGTCAAAAATTTAGATCTCGGAACCAAAAATATTTTAGAAAATCAGCAAAAGAATTTAGTGATTTATTTTACTGTTCCACAATTTACAAAATTAAATAAAGTGGAATACAGCTACTATTTAAATGATGGTAACCGAAACGGTTGGTCAGAATGGAGTACCCAGGCTTTTGCTGAATTCAATAATTTGAGTTGGGGTGAATATGTTTTTCAGGTGAAAGCAAGAGTAGGGTATGAGGAGATAGATGAAATCAAAGAAGTAAATTTCGTCATTAAAAAACCATGGTATATTTCTACAGTAGCTGTGATTTTTTATGTTTTCATTTTTGTTTTGTCGGGTTGGCTTATCAATAGGATTTATAAAAAATACTATGAAAAGCAAAATTTAAAAATTATAAAAGAAAACCAGCGAAAATTAGAAATAAGTGAATTGGAGAGTCAGAAAGAAATCATGAAACTGAAAAATGAGCAACTTGTTTGGGATGTTGAAAATAAAAATAAGGAACTGGCTTCCTCAACCATGAATATTATCAATAAAAATGAAATTTTGACCAATATCAAAAAGCATTTGGTAAATATCGACTCTGACAGTCAGGAAATAAAAATGGTAATAAAAATAATTGACAAAAATCTAAATGAAGAAGATAACTGGAATATGTTTGTGGAAACGTTCAATAATGCCGATAAAGATTTCTTAAAAAAAATAAAGGAACTTCATCCTTCGCTTACTCCAAATGACCTTAAACTTTCTGCCTATCTCAGATTAAATCTAACTTCAAAAGAAATTGCTTCTCTGTTAAATATTTCTGTAAAAAGCGTGGAAGTAAAAAGATACAGGTTGCGCAAAAAACTGAATTTGGAACATGAAGCAGGACTGATTGACTACATATTGAGTTTATAATCACCTTATCAACTTCTGAAAACACCACTACATTACCACTACAATATGCTTAAATTATCAAAATTATAACGTTTGAGTTGGAATAATGCCATGATGGTAATCAACCTTAAAGTATAGTTTCGTGGAGATTTTCTAATTAATTTTCAGAATTTTTCCGTTTGTAGATTTTTTGTAGTGTAAAGATTTTAGGGATTCATAATATGAATACGTTATTTAGTGTATATAAAACACAAAATATGAGGTACAAAATTTTACTATTTCTATTTACGGTTTTCATAAGCCATTTGTATGGTCAGGAAACAGTATTTAAAGGAGTTGTGAAAGATGCGGAGACTGGTGAGCCGGTTGCAGATGTGTCAGTTTCAACTTCTGATTTATCACGTAATGATGTAACAGATACACAGGGGAATTTCACATTGGAAGGTCTTTCCGATGGTGACATACTGATGTTCAGCTCATTTGGATATGATAATATGGAGTTTGAGTATCATGGTGAATCCTCCATGGAATTCTTTATGAACCAAGAAGAATTAACGCTTCTGGATGATGTAGTGGTTATCGGTTATGGAACTCAGACCAAAAAAGAAGTAACCGGAGCGGTATCAACAGTTAACAGTGAAACGCTCGAACAATTAAAACCTGTAAAGGTCGAACAGGCACTTCAGGGAACGGTTTCCGGTGTAAATGTGACGACACAATCGGGAGCCCCGGGAGCAGGTTTTAATATCAATATCAGAGGTATTGCGACCAACGGGGTAACTTCACCAACTGTTTTAATTGATGGGTATGTGGGAGATTTGGGGACGTTGAATCCAAATGATATCGAAACGATTACAGTGCTAAAAGACGCTCAGGCAGCTATTTACGGAAACATTGCAGCAAACGGAATCATTTTGGTAACGACTAAACGAGGGCGAAAAAACAAAAGCACAGAATTTAATTATAATGCTTATTACGGTGTGCAGGAAACTTCACGCAAATTGCCTTTGCTAAATGCAACCGAGTACGCCTTATTATTAAATGAATCCTATGCAAACGGAGGTCAGGATATTCCATTTCCTGAAATCGGAAATCAGTTGGGAGCCGGTACCGACTGGCAGGATGAGGTCTTTTCGCTTGCACCCATCATGAGCCATGACTTATCCATATTAGGTGGAGGTGAAAAAATTGCTTATGCTTTAAGTGCTTCCAATTTGGAACAAGACGGAATTGTCGGTAAAGACAAATCTGGATTCAGAAGAAATACAGCCCGTATTGCATTAAATGGTGACTTGACGGAAAGACTGAGATTCAGTACAAATATTATGTATATGAATTTAAACCGTTCCTCTCTCAATGAAAACGGTTTGGGTTCGGTCTTGTTTAACGCATTAAACGCACCGCCAACCGTACCGGCTTATAATGAGAATGGAACTTTCTATTTAATGCCAAACACTGCCGGAATCGGAAATGAAGTCATTAACCCATTGGCACAAATTGCCAATACTTATAATGATTATACGCTTCGCAAATACAGCGGAACTTTTGAATTGAATTATGATTTATTCAAAAATTTAGAAGTAACAGGTCGTGTCGGGTTCAATTCATCCAATGACGATTACAGAGGGTTTAGTCCAATTGTAGATTATGGAGGAGGAAAAGTTTTCAATAATCCGAGAAGCAGCGTGACCCAAAACAAATCCAATTATTATGATTATACCTTTGATTTATTTGGAACGTACAATTTAGAATTAGGAAACCATAACGTAAAAACAACCGTAGGTACAACTTTTTATCGTACTTGGGGAGACCAGTTATCTTCCACAGGTTATGATGTTCCGAATAATTCCTGGGAATATGCAGACATAGGATTGGCAACCGGCCCGGTAGAAAATAATCCAAGTGATTCCTGGAATTATGATACGAGAAGACTGTCTTATTTCGGTCGTTTACAGTATGATTTCAAAGGAAGATATTTGTTGTCAGCGATGATTCGTCGGGATGAATCGACTTTATTCAAAAAAGGAAACAGGGTAGTTTGGTTCCCATCTTTTACTGCGGGATGGATTGTTTCAGAAGAAGGATTCTTTGATGATTCAGGATTTATCAACTTCCTGAAGTTGAGAGGAAGCTGGGGACAATTGGGGAACGATCAGGTTAGAGGAACTTATCGTTCGGTATTGGATGGAGAAGGCGTATATGTTTTGGGAGGTGCAATTACAAACGGGCAAGCCATCGGAGCCGTTCCAAATCCGGATATGAAATGGGAAAATGATGAAAAATTAGATGTAGGATTGGACATCAATTTCTTGAACAATAAATTCAATTTTGTTGCCGATTACTTTGTTGATACTAGAAATGATCTACTGATTGGAAATATGCCCATTTCCGGAATTACAGGTGTTGGTGCTCCGGGAAGTTCCGCGCCCTGGGTAAATGCCGGAACGGTTGAAAACAAAGGTTTTGAATTCGCATTGAATTACAAACAGAATTTTGGAAGTGATATTTCTATTTCGGCAGGATACAACGTCACATTTATCAATAATGAAGTGACAAAAGTTGATAATGGTAATGGCTTTTTGGAAGGAGGTGCTTTTGGCGTCGGTCAACCTATGCCTTCTCGAATGGAGGTCGGTCAGCCGATGGGTTACTTTTTAGGTTATCAAACCGATGGAATTTTCCAGACCATGGATGAGGTTAATGCACATGCAAATCAAGCAGGGCTCGGTAGTGCTGATGTCAGACCGGGAGATTTACGCTATGTAGATCAAAACGGTGATGGTGTGATTGATTTGGATGACCGTGTTTACATCGGTGATCCGATTCCGGACGCGACCATGGGATTCAATTTGACCTTAAATTATAAAGGAATCGACTTTACAACTTATGTTTTTGCTTCCATCGGAAATGATATGGTACGTAATTACGAACGTGCTTTGAGTGATGTAAATCGAATGAATTATGTATTAGACAGATGGCACGGTGCCGGAACGAGCAACGAAGTTCCGCGTGTAACGACAGGAGCAACCAATAATTATGTGTTTTCAGATTATTATGTAGAAGACGCTTCTTATGCGAGGATTCAAAATGTACAATTGGGGTATTCGTTTAGCGACCGTTTGCTGAATAATTCTTTCATTAAGAAACTGAGAATTTATGCAGCAGTCAACAACGTTTACACTTTCACGAAGTACAAAGGATTTGATCCGGGGGCTTCTACAGGTGAACCAATTGGAGGTGGAATTGACTTTGGTTTTTACCCGATTCCAAGAACGTATATGATGGGTGTAAACCTGAAATTCTAATTATTATAGGTTAATTAAAAAAATGAAACAGATGAGATTCAATAAAATTTTACAAATAGGTTTAGCCGGAATCCTGATGCTGACATCCTATAATTGTCAGATGGATCAGGATCCTGAATACCAGATCGATTCCGAGAATTATTTCAATTCGGAAGCCGATTACTATCAGGCACTTATCGGAGCGTATGATTTGCTTCAATCTACTTATCTAAATGTTCTGATGGGCGAAATTGCTTCGGACAATACCCTCAGCGGCGGTGAAAGTGCAACCGATGTAATTGCTTTTCAGCAAGTGGACGAAATGACGCATAATCCGGTAAATGATCAATTAAAAAGAGTTTGGGACTGGATGTTTGCAGGTGTGCAGCGATGCAACTTCATCATGGAGAACAAAGACAAAACCGAATTTGAAGGTAAAAACCAGATCATTGCGGAAACCCGGTTTTTACGGGCTTATTATCATTTCGAATTAGTGAAATGGTTTGGAGGAATTCCTTTGAAAGGCGATGAAATGTTTGTGATTGGCGATGAAACGACGATTCCCAGATCTTCTGTCGAAGAAGTATATGCTTCAATAGAGGCAGATCTAATCTACGCTTCGGAAAACCTAAACCCCATAGCACCTGAAGTCGGAAGAATAACACAAGGAGCAGCTTATTCACTTTTAGGAAAAGTTTATTTGTATCAGGAAAAATTCCAGCAAGCGGCCAACGCATTGGATCAAGTAATTAACGGAGGAGGATATTCCTTGGTTCAGGATTATTCGACCTTATTTGAATTCGACCAGGAAAACGGCTCAGAATCCATTTTCGAAGTGCAATATACCGATGTGGAAGGAGCCGGATTTGGTTGTTTACAGTGTAGTGAAGGTAACGTAGCGGTAGGTTTCAACGGCATCAGAAGTTATGCAGGGCCAATGTTTTCTTCCGGATATAGTTTTAATGTGCCGACTGCCGAAGCATACAATGCGTATGACGATGAAGATTTGAGAAGAGATATAGCGATTCTGGATATCGAAGCTTGGGCAAGTGCTACCGGAGCTACTTACGGAACAGGATATAAGCACACCGGCTATTTTAACCGTAAATACTTGCCAAGAGAGAGAAGTGATGAAGCACAAGGAGATATGAATCTGACGAATCCAAATAATTACCGTTCTATCCGTTATGCAGATGTTTTGCTGATGGCAGCCGAAGCTTATAATCGAGGTGGGATCAGCGATGCAACTGCACGTAATTATTTGAACCAGGTTCGTCAAAGAGCTTTTGGAAACACAAGCCATGATGTGACCGTTTCGGGACAGGCATTGACGGAAGCCATTTGGAGAGAAAGAAAATTGGAGTTAATGGGTGAAGGCCATCGGTTCTTTGATTTGGTCAGAACCGGAAAAGCAGCCGGAACCATTCCGGGATTTGTAGCCGGAAAGCATGAACTCTTCCCGATTCCTTATGAAGAAATACAATTCTCAAACGGAAACTGGCAGCAAAACCCTAATTATTAAAAATTGAAACTATGAAGAATTTAATAAAGATATTCATTTTAGCATTGCTTCCGGTTTATTTCGGCTGTTCGGACGATGACGGACTGACAGAGGTTTCCGGAACAGGTGCGCCGGCAAGTCTTGCTTTGAATTTTAAAATAACTCCGGACAATTCCGGTTTGGTTGAGATAACAGCATCGGCTGAAAATGCTACCAAATTCCAGATAGAATTTGGAGACGGCGAAATTTCGGAAGAGTTTTTACCGGGACAATCATTAGAGCATATTTATCCGGAAGGAAATTACGAAGTGAAACTGATTGCGACCAATTTAAGCGGTGAAAAATCTGAGCACATCCAAAACCTGGAAGTTTCATTTTTAGCTCCTGAAAATCTGGTGGTTACCATTACAAAAGATGCAGTAAATCCTTTTATCGTAAATGTCCAGGCAGAAGCGGATTATGAAACAAATTTTTTGGTTTATTTCGGAGAAACGGAAAACGAGGAGCCTATCTCAATTTTGGAAGGAGAAATAGCTACTCATGAGTACCAAAACATCGGAACCTATACGATAACTGTTGTTGCATTAAGCGGAGGGACACAAACGACTACCTATACAGAGGAAATTCAGATTTTCCATCCAATGGGTTTACCGATTACATTTGAAAATCCAGATTTGAATTATTTATTTTACAATTTCGGAGGAGGAGAACCTATCGTCCCTATCGTCGATAATCCAAACCCGAATTCCGTAAACAATAGTTCAAAAGTAGGCCGATATACAAAAGCTGCAGGATCTGAAACCTGGGCCGGAACAGTCACTACCTTAAATGAAAGCATTGATTTTTCATCTTCAAATAAAGTGTCAGTAGATGTATATTCGCCAGAGGCAGGAATACCTGTATTATTGAAATTAGAAGACCATACCAATCCAAGTATTTTTGCAGAAAGCACAGTAAATACGACGGTTTCTGGTCAGTGGGAGCGGTTGATATTTGATATGCCGGTTGACCCTGCGCAGAGTTATACAAATGTGGTTCTATTCTTTAATTTTAACGTTTCCGGAGCAGGCGAAACTTATTATTTTGACAATATTCAAAAAGTACCATTGTCATTGCCATTGGATTTTGAAATTTTTGATCCATCCGACTATGTCTTTACCGGATTTGGCGGTGCCGGTTCAGCGGTGGAATTAAATCCGTTTGTTGACGGGGACAATCCCAGCCAGCATGTAGTAAAAGGAAACAAAGGCGTAAACGCCGAAACTTGGGCAGGAACTTTTATTAATTTGGATCAAGCGGTTGATTTTTCCCAGGGTAGTAAAATCCGTATGAAATTCAGAGCACCCCAATCCGGAGTTACCGTCCTGGTAAAATTTGAAAACCCGGATGATGCCACCCAGTTTGTAGAAGCTGCGGCTGTGACTACGGTTTCAGACCAATGGGAAACCATAGAAGCTGACTTCACAGGTATGAATTTAGGTAACTGGAAACGATTGGTGATTTTTTATGATTTCGGAAATCCGGGAACCGGAACCGATTATTATTTCGATGATGTTGAACAAACAAATTAATTCGTATGAACAATTTTAGAAATTATATAATTCAATTGGTGATGATCTTTTGCGGATTTGTCACACTATGTGGCTGTTATGATGATGATCATGAATTTGGAGATGTTACTGCTCCTACCAATCTGATCATAGACCATCAGGTTTTGAATGTCTCGGAAGAATTTCCTTATGGAGACGGTCTGGGGCTGGTTAACTTCACGGCTTCAGCATCCAATGCAAACAGCTTTAAATTTGTATTTGGAGATAATACGACCGCGGCCAATTCAACCGGATCCATCGAACACAAATATAACCAGACTGGAATCAACACCTATACCGTTACAGTAATTGCTTATGGGACAGGTGGAGCAAGTACCAGCACTACAATAGATGTGACGGTTTTCAGTAGCTTCTCGGATGATACTACCAAACAACTGTTGACAGGAGGAAGTTCAAAAACCTGGTATATCGCAAAAGGATTGCCGGGACATTTGGGATTAGGCCCTATGGATAGCTATAATCAGGATTGGTACAGTGCGGCTCCTTTTGAGAAAGACGAATGTTTTTATAATGACCAATTGACATTCAGTTTGGATGCCAACCAAGATATTGTTTACAATCTGAACAATCAGGGAGAAACCTTCTTCAACACGGCTTTCCTTAGTGTGGGCGGTGGAAGCGGAGATGCAGATGCTTGTTTGCCTTTTGATACTTCAGGAAATCGTTTCGTTACATTGGCAGCAGCCAATCCGGGTGCGCCTGAAACCACAGGAACCCAGCTGATGATTGGTAACGGAGGATTTATGGGCTACTATGTCGGACAAAGCAATTATGAAGTGCTGGAAATTACGGAAGACTATATGTATGTCCGTTTCCAGATGACACCTCCGGGTGATACTAACATTGCATGGTACATGAAATTCACGACAGATCCTGCCGGCGGAGGAGGTGATCCGGGTGGAGGAGAATTCGAGTCAGAATTTGACGATCTTTTCTGGTATGATGAATTTGACGGAGCAGCTGTTGATACTAACAATTGGAACTTCGAAATTGGAAACAACAACGGTTGGGGGAATCAGGAATCCCAGTATTATACCGAACAAAATGCGACGGTGGAAAACGGAATTCTGAAAATTACTGCCAAACGTGAAAATATGGAGGGATTTGAATTCACTTCTTCCCGAATTAATACCAAAACCAAATTCGATTTCCGGTACGGGCGTATGGAAGTTCGTGCCAAGCTGCCACAAGGAGGCGGAACCTGGCCGGCAATCTGGATGCTCGGTTCTACATTTGACAACGTCGGCTGGCCGGCTTGTGGAGAAATCGATGTAATGGAACACGTCGGGAATAATCCGGGTACGGTTCAGAGTGCATTGCATTTTCCTGGTAACTCCGGTGGAAACGCTGTGGTTGGAAGCACATCAGTTCCAACAGCCGACTCCGAATTCCATCTTTATACAGTGGAATGGACGGCCGAACACATACTCTTTGCCGTGGATAATGTAGTCTATCATGAATTTTCCAATAATTCGGGAATCCCGTTCAACAGCCCTTTCTTTATTATTTTGAACGTAGCAATGGGCGGAAATCTGGGAGGAGAAATTGATCCGAATTTCCAGCAAAGTGCCATGGAAATCGATTATGTAAGAGTTTATCAATAAATATAAGTGGGATTTAATGTTCAATATGGATAGCCGCCCAAAAGGTTAAGGTTAATGGAAATTTTTTCAGGGCGGCTATCTTTTTAATTAAAATTTTAATGAAACACCCATCTGAAAATTAAATCAGGATATATAAAAATGGTTATGGGTGTTCCATCTGACCTTCAGAAATAAAAATAAACACAGATGAAACAAAAAGTCTTAACAGCAATGCTTTGTATTGTCTGCTCAGGGATAATTTTTGCGCAAAGTGAAAAGAGAAAAGAACTCGAAATCGAATCAAAAATCGATTCTTTGCTTTCGATTATGACATTAGAGGAGAAAATTGGCCAATTGGTTCAGTACAGTGCAAGCTGGGATGTAACCGGGCCTGCAAACGATGCCTATAATCAGATCAAGCTCGATAACCTGAAAAAAGGGTTGGTCGGCTCTATGCTCAACGTGACCGGAGCAAAGAATACCCGTGAAGCCCAAAAGCTCAATATGGAAAATTCTCGTTTGAAAATCCCCTTGGTTTTTGCTTATGACGTAATCCACGGATATAAAACTATCTTTCCGGTTCCATTGGGAGAAACAGCAAGCTGGGATTTAGAACTGATGGAAAAGACCGCAAGGGTTGCAGCGAGAGAATCAGCCGCATCCGGTATTGGCTGGACTTTTTCGCCTATGATTGACGTTTCCAGAGATGCACGTTGGGGACGGATTATGGAAGGTTCGGGAGAAGATCCTTTTCTGACTTCTTTGGTAGGAGTAGCAAAAATCAAAGGCTATCAGACCGATGATCTTTCGGCTCCTACTTCCATTGCTGCTTGTGCCAAACATTTTGCCGGTTATGGGTTCGGAGAAGGAGGCCGTGATTATAATACTGTAAATATAGGTGTCTATGAGCTGAACAATAGTATTCTTCCTCCATTCAAAGCAGCAGCCAAAGCAGGATCGGCAACATTTATGAATGCATTTAATGAACTGGACGGAATTCCGGCTACTTCCAACGAATACATACAGCGCACACTGCTGAAAGGCGAATGGGACTGGGATGGAGTCATGGTTTCGGATTGGGCTTCGATACGGGAATTAATTCCTCATGGAGTAGCAAAAGACGAAACCGAAGCCGCTATTTTGGCAATAAATGCCGGAAGTGACATCGACATGGAAGGCCGTGTTTATGAAGTGGCTTTGAAGAAATTGATAGAAGAAAAAACACTGAATATGGATTTAATCGACGATGCGGTCAGAAGAACACTTCGTTTAAAATTCCGATTGGGATTATTTGAAAATCCATATAAATATTCCGATGAAGCATTTGAAAAGAAAGAATTGTACTCAAAAGAAAATCAATCCTTAGCACTGGAAGCTGCCAGAAAATCAATTGTCTTATTGAAAAACGAAAAAAATATTTTGCCCATATCCAATTCGATTAAAACCATAGCAGTCATTGGTCCGTTGGCAGATGATGATGATTCGCCTTTGGGCAACTGGAGAGGACAGGCAACCCCAAATTCTGCTGTTTCTGTTTTGGAAGGGATTAAAAACCATGCACCGAAAGGAGTGAAAATTACCTATGCAAAAGGAGCTGAACTTTCTATCGGAGAAAGGAGTTTCTTAAAGCCGATGACGCTCAATCAAACCGATACATCCGGATTTGCAGATGCCGTTCAAAAAGCAAAACAAGCCGATTTGGTAATTTTGGTAGTAGGAGAAGATGCTTTTCAGTCAGGTGAGGCGAGAAGCCAGACCGATATAGGGTTTGCAGGTGTTCAGGATGAGTTGATTGCTGAAATTCAAAAAGCCAATAAAAATGTCGTAATGGTATTAATGAACGGCCGTCCTATGGATTTATCATGGAGTGACAAACATATTCCGGCGATTTTGGAAACCTGGTTGCTTGGCTCCCAACATGGAAATGCAGTAGGTGAAATTTTATTTGGAAAATACAATCCGGGCGGGAAACTTCCTGTGTCCTTTCCGAGAAATGTAGGGCAAATGCCGCTTTATTATAACCAAAAACATACTGGGAGAGGAGAAGAAATTCCGGATGTGACCTATTCGTCTTATCGGGATTCGGAGCGGGATGCTTTGTATCCGTTTGGATTTGGATTGAGTTATACGACGTTTAAATACAGTGAAATTAAATTGGACAAAAGGACTTTTTCAAAGGCCGGAAAAATTACAGCTTCGGTTCAGGTAACCAATACCGGAAAGGTAAAAGGCGAGGAAGTGGTTCAACTCTATATCCGGGATTTGGTGGGAAGCATCACACGGCCTGTAAAAGAATTAAAAGGATTTGAAAAAATAGAATTAAATCCGGGCGAAACCAAAACCGTTTCATTTACAATTGACGAAGAAATGATCACATTCTTTACAAAAAATCAAAAATGGGAAGCCGAACCGGGAGACTTCAAAGTCTTCATTGGTACAAATTCCCGTGATGTTCAGGAAGCCTCATTTAATTTTCAATAATTCTTCTCAGATTATTTTATGGAAGCTTTGGTTGGGTATCTCAATCAAAGCTTTTTTATTTGGGCGTTTCTCCGTTGCCATATAAATTCTTCAAACCAAAGAAAGAAAAGACAGCAACGGAGTCGGGCTTTCCGTTGCAACTCCTCGCAGCCGAAGCCTGCTGCGGGGTTTTCACTGCAATCCCTAACGCAGATACAACCAATTTGAAGTAGAAAAGAATCTGAAAACCATCCCGAATAGAATTGTTCGTTCAACATCCAAATCCTATCTTTGTGAAATTCTAATGAGCATCATGAACACATTTGGAACTAATTACAGATTAACGACCTTTGGTGAAAGCCACGGAACGGCTATCGGTGGGGTGATAGACGGTTGCCCTCCCGGAATCGAATTGGATTTGGAACAAATTCAGTACGAATTGGACAGAAGAAAACCCGGGCAATCCAAAATCGTTACCCAACGTAAAGAAAGCGATACTGTTCAATTTCTTTCCGGTATTTTCGAAGGAAAAACTACCGGGACTTCCATAGGGTTCATCATCCCGAATGAAAACCAAAAGTCAAAGGATTATGCGCATATAGAAGATGCTTTTCGTCCTTCTCATGCAGATTTCACTTATCAGAAAAAATACGGAATCCGTGACTATAGGGGTGGAGGAAGAAGCTCTGCACGCGAAACCGCCAATTGGGTAATGGGTGGAGCCGTAGCTAAACAGATTCTTTCCGATGTGAAAATCAATGCCTGGGTTTCATCGGTCGGTGACTTATTTTTGGAGAAACCTTATCAGGATCTGGATTTTTCAGAAGTGGAATCAAACATCGTTCGTTGTCCTGACCAAAAAGTTGCACAGCAAATGATTGAGAAAATAGAAAAAGTCCGGAAAGCCGGTGATACGATTGGCGGAACGGTTACTTGTGTAATTCAAAATGTACCTATCGGTTGGGGCGAACCGATTTTTAATAAACTTCATGCCAGATTGGGACAAGCGATGCTCAGCATAAATGCTGTAAAAGGATTTGAATACGGAAGCGGATTTTGTGGTGCCAAAATGCTCGGCTCCGAGCACAATGATTTATTCAATCAGGACGGAACGACAAGATCCAATTTATCGGGAGGAATTCAGGGAGGAATTTCAAACGGAATGGATATCTATTTTCGCGTTGCATTTAAACCGGTGGCTACCATCATGCAAGAACAAGAAACCATCAACTCAAAGGGAGAATCAGTTAAAATGCAGGGAAAAGGACGCCATGATCCATGCGTTGTTCCAAGAGCCGTCCCGATTGTCGAGGCAATGGCGGCTATGGTTTTGGCCGATTTTAAATTATTACAATCTTGATTTGAATTCAAATAAAATTCATCTTCCCTCAATTTGAATTTCAAAAATATTAAGAAATTATTTGTAGGAAAAAACCTTTGAATAAGCAGGTAAATTCCTATGTAATTCACTCATTGTCAGATTTATATTTGTTTCACTTCATGAAAGGATTATGAAGATTTAATCAAATATAAAATATATCATGGCAAAATTAATCAGGCTTCCCAAAAAGGATACGGATACAACTTCAAAGCCCGTTTCCAAAAAAGTAAAAAGAGAGAAGATAACGGACAAGGGTGAAGAAAAGATCGTTCGCCAAAAACCGATTATTAAAAAAGAAAAACCGAGAGTTATACCGGAAAGAGCTAAAATTACCCTCTTAAAACCAAGAATCGTAAAGTTAAATAGCGGTCAGGTAAAATTATATTTCGGCAATGGAAAAAATCCAAAAAAAGGAATCGAAAGTAAAATATCCAAATTGGGTAAAGAGCATCCTATGTGTTTAACCCGTGAACAAGTTACCGGAGTCGATATAGAATCTAACGTAGTGGTTTCTAATCCGGAAAATATGGCCAACCTGATTCCCGGAAATATCATAGATGGAGATAAATTCCTAAATGGCGGAAATCTGGTTTTTCAAGAAATTAAAAATCGTAAAAATGTGACTTTTACCGCTTCCTCCAATTTGATGAAAAATAAAGTATCTGAAGCAAAATCTGCGCAAGGAGTTGACATTACACCCAAAATTGCGCAAGCGGTACATGACCTGACCAAACCTGCCAATCTGAGCGGAATGCCCAACGTTGAATCTGACAGTGAAGTCAGCATTTCTACTATGTATGATTCTACTTCCGTTCAAGTGGGGGCTTCCGGATACTTTATGGGATTTGCGGCAGAAGATCAATTTAAATTCTCTTCTGAAAAATACAATTATATGTACGTTTTTAAATTTGAACAAAAATGTTTGAGTGTAAATGCCAATCAGATTTCGGATCCCGACGATGCATTATTTCAATCTGAAAAGGCAAAAGGAAGTTGGTATTATATCAAAGAAGTGACCTATGGACGCAGGTTGTACATCCTTTTGGAAAGTGAGTTTTCATTGGAATCCTATTCAAATGATTTTAAGGGCTCATGGAATTGGGGTGTAGTAGGAGCGGAATTGACTCAAAAAACATCGGGTAAATCCTTTACCAGCTTTACAAACATTCGTGCCGTATCACAAGGTGGACAACCTGTTGCTATTTCCGACCCTAAAAAAGTACAAGAGGAAATTGATAAATATTTTAAGAAATCTTATAGCCAGATAGATATAGTTCCGTTGGAATTCCGGTTAACTAATTTACATGGTGAGCCCATTTCCTTGGTAACACAAGCGTTTCTGGATGGAAATAATTGTTTGAAATCCAAAAAAATCCGCATCCGGATTAAAGAATTGAATTGTTTGGTTGCAGATGATGGTGGAACCAACGAACAGATTTATGGCAGCGTTGGAGTTATGCTGAGCACTGAAAAAGGCGTTCCCAAAATGATTGGTAAATTTGCAGGAAAGCCCTTTCCGATTGCTTCCATTGTCTATGCAAAAGAAAACGCTCCGATTATTTTATATAAAGGAAAACCACTTACTGAAAAAGATGCTGTTTTGAAAGATAAACATCTCACTTTGAATATTGAAAATTTAGATTATAAATTATCTATCATCCCGTCAATGAAAGAAGAAGATGACTTTACTGACGATGATTTTAAAACCAATAATAAGTTCAATATGACCATCAGAAATATGTTATTGGAAGGTGAATCTGTTAAAACCTTTGAATTCCGGGACGGTAAATCAAATGTTCATCTAACGGTCGGTGTCGAGCCAATTTAATATAATTTAAATTCAAATTTTTAAGCCGGGATTCCCGGCTTTTTATTTGGGTAAGCTGATTAACGGAGAAGTTATATTCTCCGTTTTTTCCAAAAATATTTTGCCTCGCAACACACTTTGAATGGTTTTGGATAAATTTTCTTCAAATGATTTACGTAAGTTGGATTGGTGATATACCAGACTCACTTCACGTGTAGGTGGTGGATCTTTAAAATACCGGATATTTTTTTGATATTCTTTTGGTAAATCTTCTGCTTGTAAGCTCGGTAGCAAAGTCATTCCATATCCTTCGTTTGCTAATTTTACCAGTGTGTCCAGATTTCCACTGTCCAATTTCACGGGTTGGGATTTTAATTTTGCCGGCTCACAGAGATTCAAAACGTTGTTTCGGAAACAGTGCCCTTCTTTTAATAAAAGCAGATCTTCGATATCCAGATCAGAAGTTTCAATGAACTTTTTCGAATGATATGTATGAGAAGCCGGTATATAACCTACCATCGGTTCATAATACAATATTTTTTCTACTATTTGATTTTCGTGCAATGGGGTAACCACAATCCCGAAATCCAGACTTCCATCATGAAGCGCAATAAGAATTTCATCTGTTTGCATTTCCTGAATGAAAAGATTGGTTTTGGGAAATGCTTTTTGAAAGGTTTTGTAAAATAAGGGAACCAACGTAGGCAAAACAGTAGGAATAACACCTATTTTGAAATCTCCTTCCAACTGACCTTTTTCTTCAAAAACCAATTGGCTCATCTTTCCTGACTCTTTTAAAATGTTTTTGGCTTGTTGGACAACTTTTTCACCGATTTGTGTCAACTTGATCGGATGTACACTACGGTCAAATATTTCGATTTCCAATTCCTTCTCCAACTTTTGAATCTGCATACTCAGAGTAGGTTGCGTCACAAAGGATTTGTCAGCCGCCAACGTGAAATTTTTGTGTTCGGCTACTGCTAAAACATATTCTAATTGTACAAGTGTCATTTATAAATATTTTCAATAAAGATATTGATTTAATCGAAAATATTTATCCTGAATTATATGATTTTTATGCTGAATTTTCAGACAGTTTCTTAGGAGCCTTTTTAAATTTTATCCAAAAAGAACCATAAGAAAAATATTGAATGAATTTTAAATAGGCTCTAAATCAATTCCGGACGATCAGGGAAGCAAATCCGGATTGATGTCCAGTATATTTTCGCGTTTGTATTTTTCTACAAATTCGTCCGTAAAATTTTCACTTCCCATTAAATTATTTTGTTGAAGAATTTTTTTGATGTCCAATTCTTTGTATTCTTTCAGCATTTTCAAAGAAAGCGGTTTATAGGAAAAATGCCAGGGTTCATACGCAAATCCTTTTCGACCTTCTTTGTTGGTATAAACCAGATAAAATCCAAATTTCTCCGAATTTTCATCCAGCCAAAGTTTGAATTTCCGCATACGTCCGCCCTCGTTGAAATGTGTTTCGCTCAACGGATTGGCCGGAATTCCTCTGGTGGAATCTATGATGTCAAGGTCTGTACCCCAGTGATGGCGCGAAGTTCCCGGAATGGTACTGTACTCGATGATTTTTTCAATTGTTTTTTCGTGCGAAAGTCCCTGACTGCGGTAGTTTTTGTATTTGCGTTCCCAGATGCCGTTTTGGTGGGTAAAACTTCTATAACTTGAAACTACATGAATGTTAAAACCTGCTTCCTTGGCAGCAATTTTCATTTGGTTGAACTGAAAAAATGCATCCTTTCTGAGTTGGAAACCATCTCCGAACAATACCGGTTTTCCTTTTCCGATTAATTCATCCTGTAAAAACTCTTGAAATATATTGAAATCCACTAAAGGATTTACAAAAAGTAAACCGCCTGCTAATGAAGATTTTTTGATAAAGTCGCGTCTTTGCATTTAATTAATTCAATTATAATTTGAAACAAAATTCAATCCTTCAAAATTAATGAACATGAACTTTTCCTCCGGCGATGGTTTGCTGTGTTACCTGAGCCCCGCCAAATATATGAATATTTCCACCGGCACGCGTTTTGGCATCGACCGTTTCCGTGGCAAAAATTTTGGCTTCTCCGCCTGCATTTACAGTCACTTCGGTTTTGGAAGTTTCAAGTTTTTCACCGTCATAAATTCCGCCCGAATTGGAAACCACAGATTGATAATCCGCAGTTCCATTCACATAAATTTTTCCACCGGTATTGGTCTTGATTTCCAATGATTGGGCTTCAATCGGCAAACGAATTTCTGCGCCTTCTTTTGCGTTCAATAAAACTGTGGAAGCGCTGATAGGCGTGTCCGAAGTTATTACTGCGCCTTCATTTCCGTGAATTTCATTTAAACCTTGATAGTATAAAGTCACATTTACATCGTCACCTTTCAACAGATTTTTGGTGCTCATACGGATTTTGAGCTGACGGTCTTTTGAAACCAGCTCTACTTCGCTTGCTCTGGGACCGGAAATCTCAATATAGTCTTTGTCTGATTTGATTAATTTAACAGGGATTTTATCAAATACTTCTAAAAAATTAAATTCGCCTAAATTCTGATTTTTTTGAGCGAATGAAAATGTGAAAATACTAAGCGCGATGATTGAAAATAGAAATTTCATTTGTTTGAATTTTCGATTTTATTTCCAAAGATTAAGCCAAATAAAAATGGGTGATTGAGGCTCTCGAAATCACAAAATTTCACATCATCGAAATCGAATGTTTCTTTTCCATGAATTTGAAAAACATGTATAATTTATGTTCAAATTCCAATCCGTAATAATTTTTAGCATCATAATCAATCGGCATTTCATAGATTTCAGGGTTTCCGCTTGTTACTCTTTGGTTCCATACCGAAACATATTGGCGGTTTTTGTTTTCCAGATAATTCAGCGAATAAGTCCCGACAGAAGGCTGCATTGCCAGAAATGATTCATAACCGGACTCTAAAACGGTGAGGTCGTATTCGGTTATTCCATTTCCGTCATTTGTTTCAATTTCAATTACACCATAATTCCCTTTTTCACCATATTTATAAATGGCTTCTTTACCTTTCAAAACTTTAATAGATTTTATATTTTCTTCAATAAATGAAATTGGCACTACAGAAATATCAAGAATTTCTTCTCCATCTATTAAGTAAAGTGGATTTTGAACATTTCTGACTGAAGCCTGACAAACCGTTCCGGGAAATTTTTTTTCTGGAACAATTATAGAATCGATTTTTGGAATTTCCGGAATTTCAATTCCCATAAGCCCGCAAACAGGAATCATATTTTCCAACTTTTCTGAAATCGAAACCTCTTCTTTCTTTTCTTTCAGATGAATTTCAACAGCTCCGTTTTTTCCGGCTTCTCCGTATTTTTCGATTGATTTCTCTCCCTTTAAGACGTTGATGGATTCAATTTCGTTTGGATTTAATTCTTCCGCTACTGTTTTATCCACGATTTTGCCATCTATCAAATACAAAGGTTCTGTTGGATCTATGGAAGGTTGAACTTCAATTCCTACTTTTCCAGCTAATTTATCTTCTAATTTTAAAGAATCGGTTTGCGCAAAAGAAACAAATGGAACGAATAATAGAAAAATGAATTTTTTCATTCTGATTGAATTAGAATTTTAAAGATAAGAAAAAACCTCCAAGGTTTATATTCGCTCTGAAAATTAACCTTGGAGGTTGGTGCTTTTTAATAGTGAAAATGGGTGGTTGAGGCTCTCGAAACTACCCATTTCTAATTTCTAAATTAGCCTTTCTCTGCTACCAATTCACCGATTCGGACAATTACTTCTACCGCTTTTTCCATAGATTCCAGAGGAGCGAATTCATAAGGGCCGTGGAAATTATGTCCGCCCGCAAAAATATTCGGACAAGGCAGACCCATAAAACTCAAACGTGAACCGTCGGTTCCGCCGCGAATCGGTTTGATGTTGGGTTCAACACCTACATCTTTCAGTGCTTGTTCGGCGATTTCTACCGATTGGAATTTTTCTTTGACCTTTTCGATCATATTGTAATATTGGTCTTTCATTTCCAGTTCGATTCGGTCCGAGCCATATTCCGCTTTCATTTCGTCAGTAATCTGTTGGATCAATTCTTTTCTGGCTTTAAATTGTTCCATATCATGGTCGCGGATGATATACTGGATTTCCGCTTCCGAAACATTTCCTTCCATTTTGGTTAAATGAAAAAATCCTTCTCTGCCATCAGTAAGTTCAGGAACTTCATCCTGAGGTAATTCGGCTGCGAATTCTCTTGCCAAAGTCGTAGCGTTGACCATTTGGTTTTTGGCATAGCCCGGGTGAACGCTTTTTCCGTGAAATTTGATGTGGGCATAAGCGGCATTGAAATTTTCATATTCCAATTCCCCGATTTCACTTCCGTCCATGGTGTAAGCCCATTCGGCTCCGAATTTCTCCACATCAAAGAAATCCGCTCCGCGCCCGACTTCTTCGTCCGGTGTAAATCCGACTGCAATTTTTCCATGTTTGATTTCCGGATGTGCGATCAAATATTCCATTGCCGTAACGATCTCGGCTACGCCGGCTTTGTCGTCTGCTCCGAGCAAAGTTGTTCCGTCGGTAGAAATGATGGTTTGACCTTTGTATTGTTTCAATTCAGGGAATTCGTCAGGGCTCAATTTCATTTTGTCGTTTAAAATGATGTCGCCGCCGTCATAATTTTCTGTAATGATTGGTTTTACGTTTTCACCTGAAAAATCGGGCGAAGTATCAAAATGGGAAACAAATCCGATGGTTGGGACTTCTTTATCCAAATTGGAAGGCAGAGTTCCCATTACATACGCATTATCATCAATCGTTACATTTTCCAAACCTATTGATTTTAATTCTTCAAAAAGGTATTTGGCTATGTCCCACTGTCTTTCCGAACTTGGGAATTCTTCTTTGAAAGGAATACTTTCCGAATAAAAACTTACGTATTTTAAAAATCTGTTTTTTAGTTTATCACTCCAAATTTTGTCCATGTCATTCAATTTTTTTGGTAAAAGTAGGAAATTCTATATCTTTCCATTCGCAAAAAGCAAACAAAATGAGTGAGAAAATCAAGATAATTGACTGCCCGAGAGATGCGATGCAGGGAATGCATGGTTTCATAAAGACAGAAGACAAAATTGACCATCTTACATATTTACTGAAAGTAGGTTTTGATACGATTGATTGCGGGAGTTTTGTTTCTCCTAAAATCATTCCGCAGATGGCTGATTCGGGTGAAGTTTTAAAAGCGGTAAAGGAGGTAAATTCCGATTCAAAATTATCGGTAATTGTAGCCAGTGAAGGGGGAGCAGAGAGAGCACTGCAACATGAAAATGTCGATTTTCTCGGTTTTCCGTTTTCTATTTCGCAGCAATTTCAAAAAGACAATACTCACAAATCAAGAGAAGAGGCATTTCAAAGTATTTTGAATATTTCAAAGATGATTGAAAATACGGGAAAAGAATTGTTAATTTATTTTTCAATGGCTTTTGGGAATCCGTATGGCGAAGAATGGAGTGTGGAACTGGTGAAGGAATGGGCAGCGAGATTTGCGGAAATCGGAATTGGAAATATAAATTTATCGGATACGACATCAGTCGCAGCACCAAAAGATGTGGAGGAATTGTTTAGTAATTTGATAGAAAAATATCCGCAGATTGAGTTTGGAGCTCATTTTCATTCGGAATACAACGATTGGTTTCCCAAAGTGGATGCCGCATACAGAAATGGTTGCAGGAGATTTGATGGTGCCATCAAGGGATTTGGGGGCTGTCCGATGGCCAAAAGTGATTTGGTGGGAAATACGCCAACCGAGAAATTGATTTCATATTCAGAATCTGTAGGCGCCAACCATGGATTGAATTTATTTGCCTTTGAATCTGCCTATAATTCCGCATTAAAAGTAATGGGATAGAGATAATGAAAGAAAGAATTTTGCGTTTAAAGGGGATGGGAAGTATAAAAATGAGCGTTTGGGCCATAATGGTTTTGGGAGTATTTGTGGCTTGTAAAGGAAAATTTGATTTTTCTAAGAAAAAAGCGGATGATGAAAAAATCGTAGTTCAGTTTGGAGAACATTTTCTTACCGATCGTGACATAAGATTGATTTTACCCCAAGATATTTCAAAAGAGGACAGTGCTATACTGGTAAATACTTATATAGAAGAATGGGTAAAGAAAAAAGCAATAGTAGATAAAGCTGAGGCCAATATAGACGAATTGACTTTAAAAGAAATAGACAATAAAATGGTGGAATACCGTCAGGATTTGTTGGTCAATGCTTATAATAATTATCTAATTGAAAAAAATATAAACGATTCGGTTTCAGATGCGGAAGTTCAAGCTTATTTCAATGAGCATAAAGAAAGTTTTCCGCTGACCAAAGATGTCGTGAGATACCGTTCTGTAACTGTAAAAAGCAGTGATGAAGAAAGGGTGGCTCGTTTATTTAATTCGGGAAGAGATGAGGATTTTGACGAAGTGATGAAAGTGGTTCTGACTTCAGGCACGCCTTATCATGACAAAGACAGTATATGGTATTCGACAGATGTTTTACAAGGACATTTTCCTCAATTGATAGAAGGCGATAACTATAATCAATTGATGAACAGAAGGCGATTAAAAATAGCACATGATTCGCTGGTTACATTTATCAGGATTCTTAACATAAAGCCAAAAGGAGGAGAAGCACCTTATGAATTTGTTAAACCTACCATAAAAAATCTCATACTTAACAAAAGAAAGTTAAATTTGCTCGGCGATTTACAAAATCAATTGTATAAAGAAGCCATCAATAAAAATCAAATAAAAATCAATGAAAATTAAATTGTATGTTCTTTTATCGGTTTTCAGCCTTTTATCTGTTTTGGTAAATGCTCAACCGACTCAAAACGATCCTTCAGGCCAGTTGAAATTAGATGGAGTAGCTGCTGTGGTAGGAGGAGAGGTAATTTTGGATTCAGATATCGAGCGTGATTATGTTCAAGCCAAAATGCAGGGATATCAAGTCGATAATGAATGCGACTTTTTGGAAAATATATTGGTAGACAAATTATTACTGACCAAAGCCAAAGAAGATACACTTGTAGTCATCACCAATGATCAGGTAGAAAGAAGAGTGGAAGGAACGATTCAAAGGTTTTTGACCCAAGGAAGTGAAAAAGAAATTTTGGATTATTTCGGGTATAGCACCATGCCGGAATTCAAACAGGAATTGATAGGCATCATGCGTGATCAGGCATTTTCAGAACGCAAACAGGAATTAGTCACAGCGGGCATTGATGCTACACCTGAAGAGGTTCGGGCTTTTTATGAGCAATACAAAGAAGAATTGCCGGATATTCCGGAAGAAGTCAGTCTGGAACACATCGTGGTTTATCCGGACATTTCACCGGAAAACGAACAAAAAGTAATCGATGAACTCAACGGATATAAAAAAGAAATAGAAGAGGGAGCAAGTTTTGCAACCAAAGCTATATTATATTCGCAGGATCCGGGCTCTGCTTCAAATGGAGGTTTGATTCCAAACGTAAAAAGAGGTCAAATGGTTCCTGAATTTGATGCTGTCGTATTTAATTTGGAAGAAGGTGAAATTTCTGAACCTTTTAAGACTGAATTTGGATACCATATAGCTCAATTGGAAAAAAGAAGAGGCCAGGAATTGGACATCCGTCATATTCTGATTCAGTTAAAACCAACTCCGGAAGAGATAGCTGTAACGAAACAGAAATTGGATTCTATTATTTTAAAAATTGATGCAGGCGAAATGACATTTAAAGAAGCAGCATTTCGTTATTCAGTAGATAAATACACCAAATTTAACGGCGGCCGGATGGTCGATAACAGTACAGGGGAAGATAGAATGGATCGTGCCAAATTACCGGCTAAAACATTGACTGCTATCAGTGGATTGCAAGATGGTGAAATTTCAGAACCTTTTGAAGATGAATTTAACAGACAACCCGTATTGCGCATTGTGAAGCTACAACAAACCATTCCGGCGCATAAAATAAATTTAGAAACCGATTATGCCCGTTTGAAAAACCTCACCATCAATACTAAACGACAGGAAACCGTGATGAAATGGGTAGGCGAGCAGATAAATGACACATTTGTTACGATTGATTCGGACTATGATGATTGTAAATTTAGAATGGATTGGAGAAAAGAAAAATAAACCATATTTTCATTTAAATACAAGCGCATTTTGAAATTCAGAATGCGCTTTTTCTTTTATAATTTTGAGTTTTACAATGATCAAAATATTTTCATTATGTTAATTCAATGATTTGAATCAAGCCAATCCATTTTGTAAAATCTGCATTTCACAAATTAAAATCCGCCGTTTATAGAATTCTACCTAAATGATAGACTAAACAAAAGTAGTTTTGATGCCGATTAATAACTTAAAAATCAAATTTATGAAAATCAAATTTTACTTTTTAAAAAGAACGAGTCCTTATTTTTTGACTGTTCTATTTTTTTTGAGCTCCCTACCTATTTTTTCGCAAGAAATTGTAAGTTTTCTTAATGATACAGATGTAGCAATTCCTGATAATGACGGAGCTTGGGCTTCGACAACTATTCCCGTTGCCGGTATTCCAGAGGATTATCATATATATTTTATGGATACAGGTGTTCATCTTGAGCATACGTATGCAGGAGATATCGAAATCGTATTAACGGATCCTTCAAATACATTTTCACTTGGTTTGGTGGACAGACCGGGAGTACCGGATTTGACATTCGGTAGTTCGGCAAATTTTGGTCAATTAAATATTTTTTCAGATTATCAAACTGTATCAAGTGAGTTGATGGGGAATGGTTTAGGGACAAATGACATTATTACAGGTAATTTTATTCCGAGTTGGATTCCCGGTTCTTTCGCGACAGATTACTCAGATTATGAGGATTTGTTAAGCTCATATACGGGTAATAAAAACGGAGATTGGATACTTTGGGTAAAGGATAATGCAACAGGAGATACCGGTATTATTAATTATGTTGACATGCTCATCGGATATGATCGATACTGTGTGCCTTTTATGAATAATTCATTTGAACATATAACAAATGTAAGTTTTAATGAAATAAATGAAGATTCCGGTCAAAGTGACGTTAGGTATCCAGTTTATAATACAATATTTACGGGTGGGCCATCAGCAACAGTTTCACAAGGAGAAACCTATCCACTTTCTGTAACTATTTCACCCGACTCAGATGAGTATATTTATGCCTTTTTTGATTGGAACCAAGATGGTGATTTTGAAGACGCAGGAGAAACCTATACTGTAGCAAGTAATGTGGATACCGCAGGGCCACATACTGTAGATATTACCGTTCCGGCAGGTGCCACGCCCGGTGAAACAAGGATGCGAATTTTTTTAGGTTATGATGATGCCACACCTGATCCTTGTAGAACAAATGAAGACGGAGAAGTGGAAGATTATTCTGTAGTAGTCGGCGTTATGGGAGTAGAAGACCTGCAAGCCAATCAAACGAAAGTATATCCAAATCCGGTGGTAGATATTGTAAATATTTCTTCTAAGAATACAATTGAAAACGTCATGATTTATAACCTAACAGGTCAGGAAGTTTTAGTAGAAAAAGCAAATGGTAAAGATGTAGCCATGAATTTATCTTCACTTCCGTCTGGAGCATACGTTGCTAAAATCAAAACCGATGCTGGTGTTGAAACGGTAAAAATTATCAAAAAGTAAAATTAATTTAAAATCTAAAAACAGAATCCTCTCGTTTTATTTTTAAACGAGAGGATTTATTTTAAACTGAAACTTAAAAGAATAACCTAATTAGGTTTTTTAAAAAAAAATACAGGATTTTTCCCCTTTTTAATAGGGGAATTTACCTCTTAAAAAATTCAACAGTTGTTTTTAAATTTGGGGAGTTATTAAAAATGATTAGTAGTTGTTTTTTCTTTTTGTGTGTGTGAATCTAATAAACTCAATTACTAAACTAATCTGCTTAACAACTGATTAACCCTTTACCTCCCTTCCGAAGCCTCTACTTTCGGAAGGTTTTTTTATTTGAAAAATGGTGCTTTAAGGTCAATATTGTTTAAAAATAAAGATTAAATTATTGACAATCAGTTGTTAAGAATAAATATCTTGGTGTGCTTTTGTGTTTTCTTTGTGCACCTTGTGGTTATTTTTTATCGCAAAGGAGTTCTCAAAGTAGGCACAAAGCTCAGAATTATTATTTAATGAAACGTAATGCGCTTAATATGAATTTATTACATTTATAGTTATCCACATTATTTAGAATTTTATTAGCAGAATTGGGTATATCCTCCGGAGGAGTTTTGCTTTATCCGAAAAAACTATCGACAAATTCAAATTTGTCAAACGGCTGTAAATCATTCATCCCTTCTCCAACTCCTATGTATTTAACCGGAATCTGGAACTGATCGGAAATTCCGATGACCACTCCGCCTTTTGCGGTTCCGTCCAATTTGGTAACGGCCAAAGCAGAAACTTCTGTGGCTTGTGTAAATTGTTTGGCTTGCTCAAAAGCGTTTTGACCTGTAGAACCGTCAAGCACCAATAATACTTCATGAGGCGCATTTGGATAAACTTTCTGCATCACGCGTTTGATTTTGGAAAGTTCGTTCATCAGATTGATTTTATTGTGTAAACGTCCTGCCGTATCGATCAGAACCACATCAGCCCCTTGTGCTTTGGCTGATTGCAGTGTGTCAAAAGCTACAGAGGCAGGGTCAGAGCCCATGGCTTGTTTCACGATGGGAACGCCCACTCTTTCAGACCAAATCACCAATTGATCCACGGCTGCAGCCCGAAAGGTATCGGCAGCACCGAGGATGACATTTTTTCCGTTTTGCTTAAACTGATGAGCCAGTTTTCCGATTGTCGTGGTCTTCCCGACACCGTTTACACCTACGACCATGATGACGTAAGGTTCATCTTGTTGCGGGATTTCGTAGCCTTTGGTATCGGTAGCGTCGTTTTCAGACAGAAGTCCGGCGATTTCCTCCCGGAGGATTTGGTTCAGTTCGTTTGTGCCTACATATTTATCGCGTGCGACACGTTCTTCTATGCGTTTGATGATTTTTAAAGTGGTTTCGACTCCTACATCTGAAGTGATCAGAACTTCTTCCAGATTATCCAGAACATCATCATCCACTTTTGATTTTCCGGCAACCGAACGGCTTAACTTATCAAAGAAAGACTGTTTGGATTTTTCCAATCCCTCATCCAATTTTTCCTTACTTTCCTTACCTAATATTTTTTTGAACCAGCTCAATTTGAAATCATTTTATGGGTGCGAAGATACGGGGATTCTTGCAATAAAAAAAGGTCGCAAAACTGCGACCTAAAACCTTTAAAATTTATGTACAAATACTATTGTATTGTATATTTTTATTTGAAAAAATCGTTTACACTATCAGCATTTACAACTTTTTCGTCAAAATAGTAAGCACCTGTTTTAGGAGACTTTACCATTTTGATAACCTTCGTCATTTTTTTGGATGCACCTGTTTGTAAGGTGGCTACGGTCTTCTTTGCCATGGTTTACTATTATTTGATTTCTTTATGTACGGTATATTTTTTCAAAACAGGATTGAATTTTTTTAATTCAATTCTATCCGGTGTGTTCTTTTTGTTTTTTGTAGTGATATAGCGAGACATTCCCGGCATACCGCTTTCTTTGTGTTCAGTACATTCTAAAATTACTTGTACTCTGTTTCCTTTCTTTGCCATGATGAATAGAATTAATCGATTAATCCGTTTTTACGTCCACGTTTTACAGCTTCTTCTATACCTATTTTATTGATGGTTTTTAAACCATTGGCAGATACTTTTAAAGTAATCCACTCACCGGTTTCAGGCATGAAGAATCTCTTTTTAAACAAATTTACTTCAAACGTGCGTTTGGTTTTATTATTGGCATGAGAAACATTGTTTCCCACCATTCTTTTCTTTCCTGTGATTTGACAAATTCTTGACATTTGTTCGTGATTTTTTTCGGACTGCAAAGATAGAAATTAAATTATCAGAAAAACAATATTTTATAGATTAATTTTATTTTTTTTAATCGAAGTTCTAATTGCTCCCTTTGTTCAAGAAAAAAATCCGGTCTGAATTCATTCCAAACCGGATTTCCAAAATCATATTTTGTGTTAATTCCTGATGATGATTTTCTTGGAACTTGCTTTACCTTCGGTATTTACATTCAGGATGTAAATACCCGGTGCCAATTTTACATTTAAATCTACATCTTTTATTTTGTAACTTCCGTTAAATACATTTTTTCCTGTCATATCATAAATGGTGATATCGGAATCAGATGAATTGGAAAGTGATACTCTGAAATTCCCGTTTGAAACAGTCGGGTATACAGTAAATGCACTTTGCCCGGAAATATCGCTTGTCGCCATATTATTTAAAAGATCTATTAATCCTTGCGGGAAGGCATTTTCAAATGTCCCCATTCCGGAAACCGGCCATATATCTGCTACCGCAAGAGTGTTGTCGGGAGCGATGATAGCATATGTCGGAAATGCATTGATGCCGAAATTTGTAATTACCGGAGGAGCACCTCCTTCTGTTCCTGCGGCAGGACATGGTGTAAAGCCACCGCTGTATAAATCCTCAAATTCCTGAATAGTTGCATTGTCATCATAAGGGCTTAAAGAAATCATAAATGTATGCTCCTGATTTGAACCGTATTCATTATACAATTGATAGAAATAACGGCTTGTCTGCTGGCAAGGACCACAGTTTCTGAAGAAAAAATCAAGAAATACATACTTTCCTGTCGCCGTGATATCATACAGCGTATGCTCAACTCCATGGGTATCGGTAACCGTAAAGTTATCGACTACATCGCCTACCTGATAGGCTGTTACTTGTGCTGAAGTGTATGACAAAGCGAAGATTGTCATACTTAATAATAGAATTTTTTTCATGTGTTAATTATTTTGTGTTAAATTATTGAAAGTAAAATTAATAAAAAATGAACACAACTCATAAAAAATGCATGAAACTTTTCTAAAAATCAACTAATTAGAGATTTCTCAAGGAAGAATTATTTGGTCTTTTTCATTTTTTTGGTCAAATAAATAGAAATGGTATAACCCAATAGGATTCCTGCGATTAACAAAGCAATTCTTGCCAGATAGTCTCCATGCCGGGTATAAAAAGTCAGCTCGTTATTCAGTCTCGCTTTGCCAATCAATGCACCTTCTTTTTCGTATCCCAACGAAGCAGTAATTTCTCCTTTCTGGTTGATGAAAGCCGAAACCCCGGAATTGGCAGAACGAACGATGTCCCTTCTGGTTTCGATGGCGCGGATATTCCCAAATAATAACAATTCCCGGTGTCCGTCAGAATTTCCCCACCAGCTATCATTCGTCATGATGAACAATATATTGGCACCATTTTTTACATATCCTGTTGTGAATTCTCCATAAATAGACTCATAACAAATGATGGGCGCGATGACTGCTTTGTTAAACGAATTCTTAAAAACCGAACGTTCTTTTTGCGTCAAATGTGTACGTACAGTCCCTCCGAAATTCAGCATCAAATCGCCTATGACAGGTTTTAAAACGGACATATAGGGGAAATGTTCTACGCCTACGACCAATTTGGATTTATGGTAATATTGGATGGAATCATTTGAATTGATTTGGATGGCAGAATTGGTGACATCTACCCAGACATCAGAATTTCCAAAACGGGATGCGGTGGGCGAAGCCAGTTTTTCATAAGGATAGAACCGCATCAGTTCCACACCCGAAACAAATGTCATTTCCGGATAGCGGACGAATTGGGATTTGAATTGATGCAGTAAATAATCAGATTCCAGTTTGTCGATATTCAGTCCCGGTCCTGAACCCGGAAAAGCTGTTTCCGGTGCGACAACAAACTGAACTTCAGGAGTTATGTTTTGATGCGTCAGCCGAGTTAATTCGTTGACAATTTCAAATGAACTTTTATTGTATTTTTCCGTATAGGGATTCAATTCAGGTTGTAAAACCATCGCCGTGATTTCTTCGCCTTTTTCTTGGTATGAATTGTAAATCCAATAAGAAATCCCAGTCGGAATCCCGATCCAAAGAAGGGAATAAGCAACCAATTTGTTTAAATATTTTTTCTCTTTCAGGTTCAAATAGCCGTACAGAAAATAAAAAACAATCAGGTTACCTACCAGAATCCAAAGCGTTCCGCCAAAAGTTCCGGTGTATTCATACCATTGGATCCATTTCGGATAATTGGCGAATCCGTTTCCGAGATTGAACCAGGGCCATGTCATTTCCCAATTGAGATGAAATTTTTCAAAACACATCCAAATAGCCGGTAGAAAAGGAATTCCATAAAAATTACCAGCTTTGGCTTTTACCCAATGATAGAGTTGGAATACGAGGCTCATCAGCAAAGCATTGGCGATGACAGGAAAAAGATAAGCCGTCCATGAATTCTGCCATTGTCCTTCCGCATTTAGTTCCTGTGCATAATGAAGCCACCAAATCCCGATGGCATTCCAGATAAAAAAAGCCAGATAGGATAGTCCGAAAACTTTCCAACCTTTCCGTTTGAGGTCGGTCATTTGGGCGATTTTATTTTCGGCAAACAAAAGCGGTACAAATCCAAAAAACAATAAAACAGGAAATCCGTGTGAAGGCCATCCCAGTGCCAGAAGCAAACCTGAAATGATGGCGTATAAAATGTATTTCAACATAGGCACAAAGTTAGTTGAAATCAATTTGATACAACTCAAAATTCAAATCAACCTGATTTTTTTCATACAGCATAAGTTCAATAAATTTTTGATAATGTAAAATTAGTGTAACTTTGCAGCGGGCAAGTCCTACACAACCAGCTCCTGGTCAATCCCCCAGGGTGGGAACACAGCAAGGGTATCCGGTCGTAGCGGTGTGATGTAGTCAGCTTGCCTTTTTTATTTCCTTATTATTTTTTCCGAAATCAGTCGTTTGTTTGTTTTTAATCTCAAGAAGTAAACTCCTTTTGGTAGATGGGTTGCTTCCAATTTTGTTCCGACGATTTTTCCGGTTTTATCCAGAATTTGAACGGATATAATCGATTCATTGTTATCTAATTGCACAAAAATTTTTCCGTCTGTGGGATTTGGATAAATGATGTTTCTAGTAAAATCGGATTCCGTTAAGGACATAGTATCCAACTTCAAATAGGTGATGGCAGATGGGATGAATTGCCCACCGGTTTCTAATCCACTTACCATTAAAACAGGAATTCCATAGTCTTTGTCAAACCAAAAATAAGTGACGAGAGTAGATTCAATTTCCTGATGATTGCCTTCGAAATAAATATTAAGGAATTGGACAGAAGTAGATTTAACTTTTAAAACATTTTCATACGTATGATTTCTGATTTTTAAACTTCCCCAACCTTCCACATCATTGGTACGTGTTCCGGTTGATTCTACTATCAAATCATAACCTAAATCCGTGAAATTCATATTGATGCTGTTGGTATCAGTATATGAACCGCCAAAGCTCATGGGGAAATGAAATAAATCGTCCGGGTCGTCATATTCCAAAATAGCCGGTAATATGTCACCTCCCAAATCGATATTGGCACCATACATTTTTAATTGTAGTGCCGAATTGTTTTTATATAAATGCTGATAAAGGTTTGATAAGGTATAATCCCCCAATTCCAGCGTTTGGTTTAAGTTGAGCCCCATGTTAAAGTTGTCATCGAACATGGAATTACAATTAAAAATATAAAAATGATAAAGACACCAAATGTTTTTAAAAGGTGAATTGTTGGGGTTTTCATAACCATAATCTTCTGTTTCAGCTGAGGGAAGTACATTATAATCCCAAAAATGATCTGAGCCTGTTTGTTCAAAATCATAGGTGGTTTGTTCAACAGTATTGATGACGGGGAATGATTCGCCATTAGTTGTAAAATCGCTTGATTCGTAAACAATTTGTGCAAAGGAAAAGGTTGAAAAAAGGAAAACCGAGATAGATAAAGAGGAGAAAATTCTTTTCATATTGAAAATATTAGCCTATCAAAATTAGTAAAATTGTTGAAATAAAAACAGTTCCAATGATTTTTAGCTAAATTTCTTTCTAATTGTTTTTTGAGCCGGGAAACTCAATTTTTTATCGTAATTTTGCAGCCATTGAATTTAGAGTCAATGAAACCAGAATCTGCAAAATACATCTTTGTTACCGGTGGCGTAACTTCTTCACTCGGTAAAGGAATTGTCGCTTCTTCACTGGGTATGCTTTTACAGGCTAGAGGTTATTCTGTAACCATTCAAAAATTGGATCCTTATCTGAACGTGGATCCCGGAACCCTGAATCCTTATGAACATGGTGAATGTTATGTAACGGAAGACGGAGCGGAAACCGATTTGGACTTGGGGCATTATGAACGGTTTTTAAACCGCGCTACTTCCCAAGCCAATAACGTTACAACCGGAAGAATTTACCAAACCGTTATAGAAAAAGAACGCAGAGGAGACTATCTGGGGAAAACAGTTCAAATCATACCACATATCACCAATGAAATCAAAAGACGGATTAAGCTATTGGGGAGCAGCGGAAAATATGACATCATCATTACCGAAATAGGAGGAACGGTGGGTGATATTGAATCTTTACCCTATATAGAAAGTGTACGTCAGATGATTTGGGATTTGGGAGAAAGAAATTCCATGGTGATTCATTTGACGTTGGTTCCTTATTTGGCGGCCAGTGGCGAATTAAAAACCAAACCAACCCAGCACTCTGTCAGACAATTGATGGAAAGCGGAATCAGAGCAGACGTTTTGGTGACAAGAACCGAACACCATCTGCCAAAAGATGTCCGCGAAAAACTGGCACTTTTCTGTAATGTAAAAAAAGGAAACGTTATCGAATGCATAGATGCAGAATCCATTTATGATGTGCCTTTGTTGCTTCATGACCAGAAATTTGACGAAGTGGTTTTGGAAACTTTGGATTTACCGACTTCCCAAGAGCCCGAACTTGAAAAATGGAAAAACTTCCTCAACAGACATAAAAATCCTTCCCATCAAATTGAAATCGCATTGGTTGGAAAATATACTTCCTTACAAGATTCTTATAAATCCATTTCAGAAGCCTTGACACATGCCGGAGCAGCCTCTGATACAGGCGTAAAAATACGTTGGGTTTATTCGGGTGATTTGACGGAGGAAAACATAAGTGAAAAGTTAAAAGGAATTGACGGAGTTTTAATCGCACCGGGATTTGGTGATAGAGGAATTGAAGGAAAAGTCATCGCTGCCAACTATGCCCGGAGAAACAAAATTCCGACTTTCGGTATTTGTCTCGGTATGCAGATCATGGTGATTGAATTCGCCCGAAACGTTTTGGGACTGGAAGATGCTGATACCTCAGAAATCAATTCCCAAACCGAACATCCGGTAATCAACCTGATGGAAGGACAAAAAAATGTAACCCATAAAGGAGGAACGATGCGTTTGGGCAACTGGAAATGCCGTCTGGATGAACATTCTCAGGTGTATGAAATTTACGGAGAAGAATTGATCCAGGAAAGACACCGTCACCGCTATGAATTTAATAATGACTATCTCGACAATTTTATAAATGAACAATTTATGCCGGTTGGAAAAAATCCGGATACCGGATTAGTTGAGATTTTAGAATATAAAAACCTACCATTTTATATAGGCGTTCAGTTTCACCCTGAATATAGGAGTACGGTTGCCAACCCGCATCCCTTGTTTGTGAAATTTGTTGAAACCGCCTTATTACAAAAACAAAATGAACTGATTCATGCAACAAGAAAAAAGATTTGATAAAAACACCTTGGTAGCTTTCATCCTGATGGGAGCATTGTTATTGGGGTATTTGTATTTCAATCAACCTTCAAAAGAAGAAATAAAGGAACAAGAAAGACAGGAACAAATAGCCAAAGAAACTGCTCAAAAAACAGCAGATAGCGTAGCATTAAATCAAAAGCAGGATTCAGTCATTATTCAAAAGGATTCCGCTATTGTTTTGACTGAAGCAAAGGACTTTGAGACGGAAAATGAAAGATTTAAAGTAAAATTTTCCGGAAAAGGAGGTGGCATTTCACAATTGTTGTTAAAGGAATATTCAGCATTTGATGCCAATTCGGCTGACCATAAACAACCGCTTTATCTGATCAAAGACGGGAACAATGATTTCAACCTGAAATTCAAAGACAAATCGGGACGTGAAGTCAATACTTCCGGTCTTGCCTTTTCACCTTCAGTTCAGAAAATGGATTCTATTACCATTGTTACGATGACAGCTCCGGTTGATGGCGGAAAAATCAGCTATGTTTATACCATAGGGACGAATTATACCATCGAATATGAAATAAAATCGGAAGGAATCCATCAATTGACAAACGATAAGAATTTAGAGGTTAATTGGAATTTGAAATCTTCTTCCATCGAAAAAGGAAAGCAACAGGAACATTATTGGGCCCAAACTTATTATCGATTTAAAGGAACTAATGATGTAGAATACGAATTATTTGGTGCAGACGAATGGGAAGAAAAAGAAAGCGTTGACTGGATTGCTTTTAAACAACAGTTTTTTTCCTCCATACTTTCATTTAATGAAGGCTTCCAACAATCAAAAGGTGGTTCTGTCATCATCGATAAAGAAGTAGATCCGCTGCATAGCAAAGATTATCATTTTACGGCATTGATGCCGGTTTCGGGAAGCGAATTGAATTATAAAATGCAATGGGATTTCGTTCCGTTGGATTACAAATTATTGGCACATAACCAATATGAAGGAAAGAACTTTGATGAAATCATACCATTTGGATGGGGGATTTTGGGGTGGATAAACAAACATTTCTTCTTAAATATCTTCCAGTGGTTAGCTAAACTCGGGATGAGCTACGGTTGGGTGATATTCCTGATGACCATCGTCGTGAAATTGGTATTGTCACCGGTCATGTACAAACAATATCGACAAAGTGCGATGATGCGTATTTTACGTCCGGAGCTGAACGAAATCAACGAGAAAAACAAAGGGCAGGACAACGCCATGAAACGCCAGCAGGCCACGATGGAGCTCTATCGGAAAGCCGGAGTGAATCCACTTTCAGGTTGTTTGCCGGCATTGATTCAAATTCCTATTTTCTATGCCTTGTTCCGGTTTTTCCCAAATATCATCGACCTAAGAGGCAAACCCTTTTTGTGGGCAGAAGACTTAACGGCTTTTGATTCACCTATTTCATTGCCGAGTTGGGTTCCTTTTATGGATGGGCACATCAGTATTTTGGCATTGTCTTACATCATAGCGATGGTAGTTTACTTCCGGGTTTCCGGTTCCATGGACAGCTTCAATCAACCGCCACAAGAAGGAATGCCTGATATGCGTATGATGAAATGGATGATGTATCTGATGCCTGTATTTTTCTTTGTGTTCTTAAATAGTTATGCTTCAGGTCTTTCTTGGTATTATTTAGTGTCCAACGTCATCAACATCGGGATTGTGATGTTTATCAAAAATGTGATGATTGACGACAAAAAAATCCATGCAAAAATTCAGGAGAATAAAGCCAAACCCAAAAAGCAAAGCAAATGGGGCGCTAAAATGTCACAATTGATGGAGCAGGCACAGGAAGCTCAAAAACAGCAGGAAGCGCAGAAAAAGAAAAAGAAATAAAATTTTCTGAAATAAATGAAAACCGGATTCTGAAAAAGAGTCCGGTTTTTTTGCGTAGTCATAGGGGAAGAACATACATGGAAAATAGAAAAAACAAAACGAAAACCGTTCCGATGTTTGGAATTAAAAACAGTAGAATTTATATAAGGTAATTGGTTGATATAGAATCGGAGACAGAAATGTTTAAGTTTTTTTTATTTGATAATTCATTTGGAATGCCTGACTATAGTGATTTATACATTAAAAAAGGAAGACCCGACTGACTCCACTATCATTTTTGAAAAAGCCTATGTTTCAACCGATTTTGCTAATGTTTATTCCTATAAGAAAAAATTTTGAAGGAGTTCTGATTATTTAAAGTTCAATCCGGATTCACCCTAAAATTATGTGAATAAATTGATACAATTAAGTAAATCTTCTGAGAATAATCACAATCTTATGTTTGCCAATTATTTGGTTTTAGGAAATCAAAGTAGACTGAGCCTCTAATTGAAAGGTGGTCTTATTTAGAATATTTATAAATAGTTTTTTTCAGAAAAATTAATTGAATTAAATTTACGGTTTTTAAACAGGATTTGATTTTTGTGATGAGGAAAAGTGGGATTTGGTTATTTTTTTGGATGACTTTTATAATTTTTGGTTCTATCAGTGGTTTTGCCCAGATCAACGATTCCAAAAAGTTAAAGAGTTTTGAGGAAAGGGTGGAGGAAAACAAGGAGCTTTTCAAAACTCATCCGGAGGTCGCTTTGATAGAATTAGAGGATTTGATAAGGGATGCTCAGCTCTTTGAAAACAAAAGTATGGAACTTGAATTGATTCAATCCAAATATCTTTATTATCAATTTTTAAAATCCGACTTTGAGCAAATGATGGAGTCTGCCAATTTACTTTTGGAAAAGGCAAAATTATATAATGACATTTACTTTGAAGCTAAGGCATATTTTTATTTGTCTGAGGTTTATCTGATTAACAACCTTACTGAAAAATCAAAAACGGAACTTCAAAAGGCACTGGATGTTCTAGATAAAGGGGATGAAAACGATTATAGAATAATTTGGCAGAAAGCAGATACATACACTGCTTTTGCTAATATTTACAATACTAAAAACGAATATTTCAATGCCTTAAATTCTTTGAAAAATTCATTGAAGGAGCATAGGAAGTTATCAGATTCAGAAATGAAAAGAAAAGCTTTACTTATGGACTATGCCAATATAGGTGGAGCATATACCTATATAGAAAACCTTGATTCTGCTGAGTATTTTGCCAATCAATCTCTTTCCATAACAGAGGAAAAAGAAAAATCACACAATTTTACATTTATAAATTACATTACTTTAGGAAATATATATTTATTAAGAAATAATCTGGATAAGGCCCTGTATTTTTATAAAAAGGCAGAAGCGATAAAGAAGGGTAAATACCATCTAAATGTAGAAGAACTCTATGAAAAAATTGCAGAAGTTTATGAAAAAAAAGGAGATAAAAATTTGGCAAATGAGTATAAAATATTGTTGAGTGAGCTAAAACTTGAAGTTTCCAGAAATCAGAACAAAGCACTGGTTAAATATGTAGAAAAATCCGAAGAACAACCTATTGAATCAAATAATAAACCGGATCGTACCAAATTATGGCTGATGATTATAATTTTCCTTATAGGAGTATTGATTTATTTGCTGTTCAGAATAAAAGCAAAAAAATATTCTCCGGAACAGTCTGTTAGTCTGGAACCTCATACCTATTTAAATTTGATAGAGCTTTTAAGGAAAAATGATCAAGCATATTTGTTGGCATTCGAGCAAATTTTTCCGGAATTCATTCCAAAACTAAAAAAAAGGTATCCTGATTTATCGGATTCCGAAATTGAATTATTGTCGATGATCAGACTTAACCTTTCGATTAATCAGGTAGCGGAATACAAAGATATCCAGCCTAAAACAATCCGTAACCGCCGTCATGTAATAAGAAAGAAACTCAATCTTTCAAAAACCGAAGATATCTATAGATGGGTAAGTAAAATTTAGATTATAGATTCTTTGTAGGCAGATTTTAATATTATTTATTTTAAATAATTTTTCATGTAAATATTTGAATATTAGTCATTTGTAAAACAATTTTAATTCAGGGACATCATTGGGATTTGATTTTCAAACAACTTCATAGAACAACTTTTTATGTTTGTTTTATACAATTTTAAAATTAACAAAAACATGAGACTTTTTTATTTTTTATCAGTAGCATTGGTTTGCCCGCTGTTTCTTTGGGGACAATGGCAACCCATAAGCCAGGATTTTGATGGGGATGATATGGATTTACGGAAAGGGCATTCGGTTGCGGTTTCAGCAGATGGCTCAATCGTTGCCATAAGAGCTCCGTACGATGCTAATAATTCTGAGAAACAATTAATCAGTTATACGGAAGTATATAGGTACGCATCTGAAAACACTTGGGAAATGATAGGCGAACGTATTAACGTAACTGACGAATTTCCTCGTCAGTTCGAATACATAGGAGCAAGAGGAAGCGTTGATTTATCTGACGACGGAAAAATTTTAGCCATAGGAGAACCTTATTTCAAAACAGTAATAGAAGATGAACTCTCCAACGCCGTGGGAAGAGTCCGCATTTTTGAAAATATAGATGATGAGTGGGTGCCAATAGGTGAACCCATTTATGGTCTTCCCGATTTTCAGGAAGGAGCTTCTACTTTTGGAGAAGCCATAGCTTTATCTTCTGATGGTCAAATCATAGCTATTGGAGGTCTTTCTGTCAAAAATGATTTAGGAGAGTATAATGGAAAAGTAATGATTTTCCAGAATGTGAATGGCCAATGGCAACAAATGGGGAATTCACTATATGGATATTCAGATTCTCAAAACTTTGGAATATCCGTTACTATCTCTGCTGATGGTCAAAAGCTTGGAGTAGGAGTTCCCTTTTATGGAAACCCGGTACAACAGAAAGTGTATAGATTTGAATCGGGGCAGTGGGTAGAGGATGGTTCATTCGACACCGGAGGAGGTTATAATTCAATATCACTTTCAGCAGATGGCAATATAGTGGCTTTGGCAGATCGCTATTCTTTTAACGGGACATCTTATAATGGTAAAGTCTCCGTTTATAAAAAAGAATCAGACAGCTGGGAATTGTATGGCAATGCAATTGAAGGAATACCTTCTACCTCTTTTGCATCTTCAGTTGAAATTTCCCGGGATGGAAACTTGCTCTATGTCGGTTCTGCAGTTTCAAGCGGACAGGGAAAAGTAGGGGTTTATCAGTATGTTTCGGGAAGCTGGGAATTACAGGATGAAATTTTAGCAAATATAGAAGATGGAGCTAATTCAGGTGCTGATTCACAGTTTGGATACGATACATCTGCATCATCAGACGGAAGTGTGTTGATTGTAGGAAGTCCCAGCTCTTCCTGGTATACGGAGGGAAGAACGAGAGCAGGTAGTGCAAGGGTGTACAATAATTGTGAACTTTCCGATATTTCCATATCTGCTGAACAAACGGGAACGAATTGTTCCGGTAGCACAACAACGATAACAGCCTCTATTTTACCTGAATACTATGCAGTTAACGGGATTGTGAATTGGTATGCCAGCTCAGATGCGACAGAACCTATCTTTACAGGAACAGAGTATGAAACACCGGAATTGACCGAAACAACAAGCTTCTGGGTAGAAGCAGTGACCCTTGTCGGTTGCTCTTCAGAAAGAGTAGAAGTAGTAGTGGAAGTATTTCCGGTACCGACATTAATTGTTCCGACGACCGAAATCACTGCCTGCGCAGGAGATGTTGTTCTTACGGCTGATGTAGAAGAAGGAAACCTTGCCGTATGGTATGACAGCGAAGAAGCTACCGAGTGGATAGGAACTGGAGAAGAATTTACCGTTGAGGATTTAGAGGAAGGAATTTATTCCTATTGGGTTCAGGCTTATAATCCTGCAACGCATTGTGTATCCGGAAAAACGGAAGTAACCGTAACCGTTTTGGCATTGCCTGAATTAGATGCTGAAATCTCTTACGAAATTTGCTTCGGAAACGAAGCTTATCTGTATGCTTATTCCGATGGCAATGTAATTTTTTGGTATGCAAGCGAAACGGATGAAGACTATTTGTACCACGGAAACAATTTCATAATAGAAGGACTAGAGGTAGGTACACATACTTATTGGGTAGAGGCTTATAATGTTTCAACAGGATGCACATCGCAGAGAACCGAAGTAACGGTAACGGTCAACCCGACACCTGAAGCTCCGATTGCAATTGGGATTCTTACAGCTGTGCCGGGACAGACATTAGCTGACTTGGAAGAAAACATCGAAGCCGAAGGCGAACTAACTTGGTATGCAGATGAATATTTAACCATAGAATTACCAAACACGACAGAGGTAGAAGATAATAGTGTGTATTATGTTACCCAAACGGTAAACGGATGTGAAAGTGAAGCAAAAATAATCGAAGTGGAATTATTGGAAATTTCGGATGTGAACAATTCGGCTTTAGCATATTATCCAAATCCTGTAAAAGACAAATTGAATTTCACAGGAAAAGAAAAAGTACAAAGTGTACAAATCTTTGATGCAAGCGGAAGATTGCTCATCAACCAGAGCCAATCTAATGGCATCTTCCAATTGGATGTAACAACAATTCCAAAAGGAAGCTATGTAGTAAAAGCACAGACAGACAAAGGAATTAAGACATTCAAAATAATAAAGAATTAAATGATAATGTTATCTGTAGAGGCGGATAATTTCCCGCCTCTACAATTGCGTATCTCTAAAGACAATAAAGGGAGATAAATTGAAAAACAAAAATCATCATCATTTTTCCTCAAAAGTCCGTTCCTTTCTAATGTTTTTAAGGAAAGGAATGGATGGCTGGGGATAATAAAAGAAAGGGAACTTGCGCTTAGTTTAGTACAGCTTGCAGGAAGAATTGAAAAAAATATATCTCCCTGCTTTTGAGAGGTTAAATTAGGAAATTATAAATGAAAAAACTTTATTATAGTGTATTTTGTTTAATTATTCTGAGCAACCTAGACGCCCAAATGCAGACGGCTCATTGGTTTTTCGGGCATAATGCTGGAGTTGATTTCAGTTCAGGAATACCTGTTGCTGACACCAATGGTCAAATCAATACAAATGAAGGCTGTACATCCATATCTGATGAATATGGGAATCTTTTGTTCTATACAGAAGGTAAAAAAGTATATGACCGTACCCATAATATTATGGAAAATGGTACCGGATTGAGAGGTGATCCTTCCAGTACTTCTTCCGCTATTATACTTCCCAAGCCGGATGACTGTAATCTTTATTACATATTTACAATTGATGTACAAGATGGAGAAGTTCCATTTTACAGACCTAAAAGAGGTTTGGAATACAATATCGTTGATATGTCCTTGAATGGAGGATTGGGTGCAGTAGTCCAAAAGAATATCGAAATTCCTATCAACGGACAGCAACAGGGTTACGAAAAACTGGCGGCTATTAGTAATGCCGATAAGACGGGCTATTGGGTTCTGACTCATTTTGAAGGAAACTTTTATGCTTTTTCCATAACGGCGGAAGGAGTCAATATGGAACCTGTCATATCTTCTACTGCTATTTACGGGGGAGTACCAACAGCAGGCTATCTTAAAGGGTCTCCGGATGGAACTAAACTAAGTATGACAGTTTCAAATCCAAATGAAATAAGCACACTTTCCTTGTATGATTTTGATAATTCGACAGGGATAGTATCCCATGAGATTATCATAGACTCTACAGAAGAAGATTCGGAAGAATGGATATTTGACGAATTTTATGGAATTGAATTTTCTGAAGAAAACAATATTTTGTATGCAGGAAAAGGATGGATAAGCGGTGTCTATCATTATCAAATCATACAATATAATCTTCTGGCGACTCCAATAATTGATAGTAAATATATTATTGTGGAAGATATAGGTGCACCAGGTGCTCTTCAAAGAGGATTAGATGGAAAGATATATTTCCCAAAAGCTTACAGTGAATATTTGAGCCGAATAGAAAACCCCAATACCCTATACAATCCTTCAACAGGTGAAGCACCAGTTTATACGGATAATGCGGTTTATTTAGGAGGAAAAGAAAGTCATATCGGCCTCCCTACCTTCCTGAACCATTACTTCCGTATCGCAATCACGGTAAATGATTTATCCATACAGGAAGACCAACAATACTGTACAGGATTTTTATTGGACTTTGACTACTGCCACCAGGGGGGCGAGATAGAAAGCATCCACTGGGATTTTGGAGACGGAGAAGAAAGTACGGAAATGTATCCTCAGCATTATTATAACGCACCCGGAATCTTTATCATTACTTTAACGCTCATCGTGGACGGAGAAGAATACATCCGAACCTTTGAAATTACAATAACCGGCCCGCCTAGTGTCGAAGATGCGGAGCAAAGTGTCTGTCTATATGCAGGAGAAGAGCACACCTTTAATTTAGAAGACAGTTTAGACGAAATCAACACGGAAAACGGAGATTACACCATCACGTTTCATTTAACAGAGACAGAAGCAGAAAATGGAGAAAACCCACAACCCACAAACTACACTACAGACGAAACCACCACAATCTGGGTGCGGGTTGAGGATGAAAATGGCTGTTTTGTGATACGGGAATTGAATTTAATTATAAATGAAATTCCGGAAATAGAAATCACAAGCCCAATAGAAATTTGCATCAACCAAACCGCCACATTAGAAATAACGACAGCATCAGAAAACACAATCAACTGGTACGCAAATGAAACCGATACCATCCCGGTTTTCACTGGCAATCCATACATCACACCCGAACTTACCGAAACAACCTCGTATTGGGTAGAAGCAGTCAGCGAAGAAGGCTGCATGAGCGAACGACAGGAAATCACGGTAGAAATCACAGAATCACCGGAAATCACAATCGAAAATCCGGTTGAAATCTGCTATGGAAACACCGCCACTTTAAACGCACAGACCTCGGCAGAAACCGTCAATTGGTACGCAAACGAAACGGATACCACTCCAGTTTTCACCGGAAATCCCTATACCACACCGGAATTGACCGTTGATACAACCTATTGGGTAGAAGCATCCGGCGGAATCGGTTGTACAAGCCAGCGCATTCCGGTCGAAATAACGATTGTTGCTATCCCCGAACTGACTCTTCCCGTTTTACCTGAAATATGTTCAGGAGAAAGTATTTCCATCACGGTTAGCACCACAAACGGAACCGTGAACTGGTATGAAAACGAATTGGATATAACCCCGATTTTCAACGGAACGACATATACAATCCAACCTGAAACGACCACTACTCTTTGGGTAGAAGCGGTAGATGGCGATTGTAAGTCAGCAAAAGAATCCATCACGATAACCGTCAACGAACTTCCGACCATCACAGCCGAACCATCCGATCCGGTCTGTGTGGGAAACCAAGTCGAACTCAGTGTGGAATCTAACGGAATGATTATCAATTGGTACGAAAACGAATTGGATGAAACTCCGATTTTCACTGGAAATCCTTTTACCACACCTGAACTTACCGAAACTACTTCGTATTGGGTAGAAGCAATCAATGAAGAAGGATGTAAAACCGAACGAATTGCCATCCTTGCAGAAATAACCGACCAAATCATCCCTGAGTTCACTCAGGTAGAACCACAATGTGCAGGAACAGAATTCCAATTATTAGACACATCCGATAACGGAATAACCGGCTACTGGACACCTGAAATTAACAACATGGAAACCACGACTTATACTTTCCATCCTGATTTGGGACAATGTGCCTCAGAAAATGTAGAGATGACTATCCAAATAGTAGAAATCCCTGAACTAGAATTCCCTGCAGAAGAAGATTTAATCAGCTGTATCGCACAAACCATAACCATTACGATTGGCACCATAGGCGAAACGGTATACTGGTATGCAAACGAAACAGACGGAACCCCATTCCATACTGGAACCAGTTATACCACACCTCCTTTGAATACAACGACCACCTATTATGTAGAAGCCCAAACAGGCAATTGTAAATCAGAGAGAGAACCTATTACGATAACGGTTTATCCGACACCCGAAATGCAAGAAATGGAGGACCTCGTGATTTGTGACGGAGACAGTTATGAATTCTGGGCACCGGAAGGTTTTGATTATTATGAATGGAAAGACCAATCGGGAACTATTATCAGCACCGAAGCAGAAGTAATCTTTACCGAAGAAGGAACCTACCAACTCATAGCAGGCATCAATGGTATTCCCTGTCCGGTTTACCGTAACCTGACAGTCAGTTTTTCAACCACACCTACCATTACCGAAATCAAATCTACGGAATCTACCCTTACCATTTATGTAACAGGAGATGGACCGTTTGAATACAGTTTAGATCAAGTTTTTTGGCAAAGCACCAATACCTTCTACAACTTAGAGCCGGGCATTTATTATGTCTACGTACGTGACCTGACAGGATGTGGTAGCGGTGCCAAACAAGGCGCGATCATGGGCGTGCCGAACTTCATCTCCCCAAACGGAGACGGCAAGAACGACACCTGGAAGATACGGGCGCTGGAAGCTTTTCCGAATACGAGGCTTCAGATTTTTGACCGCTACGGGAAAATGTTTGTGGACAGGATTCTTCAATCTGATTTTGAATGGAACGGAAAATACAACGGAGAAGCGTTGCCGGGCGGAAGCTATTGGTATATCCTGAGTTTAGAATCAGGAGAGAAGTTAGGTGGACATATTAACATAAGGAATTATTAGAAAAACCTCAAGGTTATCTTCATGCCGCTGAATAACCTTGTAGATTAGTTAAACATATGGGAGTTTTGAAAGGCGATAAAGTTTTTCATAGGATTAATTATGTTGATTTAAAACCGGATTCTGAAAAAGAGTCCGGTTTTTTGTTTTTCTGCCGTTTCAATTCTTATCCTTAACTTTGAAACCGCAAACAACATAGAAAATGGAAAATTTAGCAGAAATATTTATTTTGGTAATGCTGGCCATCGTTTTTTTACAATCCGGAATCGATAAAATTGTGGATTGGAGTGGAAATATTGGCTGGTTGAAAGGTCATTTTGCGAATTCTCCACTAAAAAACATGGTGCCGTTTTCTTTATTCATAATTACGATTTTGGAAATTCTTTCCGGGCTTTCTGCAGTCGTCGGAATCGTTTCATTACTAACGTGCGGCGGAACGCTTTTTGCCCTGATCAGTGCCATACTTTCAGCGATTACTTTTTCGCTTTTGTTTTTGGGGCAGCGACTGGCAAAGGAATATCCGGGAGCACAAGGAATTGTCGTTTATATGATTCCGACTTTTATTTTGTTGTATTTGTTAACAAATTGATTATTTAATTCGTTTCCAATCTTTTCCGTACAAAGTTTTCAATTCTTTTTTGAATTCTTCACTAAAGATTTCTTTAGGAGATTCACCTGATTTCAAATCTATTTCAAAAATGGAAATTTCATCTTCCTCATCAAACCTTTGATTGGAATTGCTGTCTTTGGATGCTGATAAAATGATAAATTCATTATTGGTCATTTCCCAGCGACCCAGATTATAATTTGATGGGGATATCTGACGGAAATTCTTGCCTGATTTGTCTGAAGCGAACAAATAAACCGGATCATTTTCATTGAGCAAACTGTCTTTGTTGATGTCTTGAATTCTGATGTTATAAAAAATATAATTTTTATTTCCCATCTGACTTCTTTTGGCATCGTTATCATAATCTGAATTAAAATTTTCGATTAACATTTTTTTATCAGAAAGCAGATGCCGCTCTTTTGTTTTTGAATTATAAAAAATGATATTCCAATAGCTGCTGTAAGGCATATCTTTATATTCATAACTTTCACTCCGGCTTTTACTTTCGCCCATTCGTAATGGAAAAATAAAAATCCCTGATGTGTCTATTTCGGAAAAATTTTCAATCTGAACATTTAGCTTTTCAGTCGGATCAGTTTGAACCGAAGAATTGCTTTCACCGGAATTTGAATTTTTACAGCTTAAAATTAAACTGAATAAAATAAAGGATACTGCAAATTTCATTTGATAATTTTTGACAATTTAAGAAATTCTATGAATTAATTTTTTTCCAAATTGACAGCATCATAATTCTGCCAGTAAATCTTCTACTGATTCATAGTTTTCCTCTTGCAGTTTCTTTTTGAGACGCATTTTTGTTACCCGGACACTCTGAGGTGAAATTCCCAAAGTCGCCGCCATTTCTTTGCCCGAAAGTCTCAGACGCAATAAAACCATTAACCTGATTTCGGCTTCAGTAAGCGAAGTACGCAAAAGTTTGAGTTTGGGTAAGAATTCAGGGTAGATAGCACTGAACTTTTCCTTGAATTTTTCCCAGTCTTCGTCCGTCAGAATTTTTTGATTCAATAATTGGGCAACCTGTATTTCATTTTTATCGGATTCAGATGATAGCTCCTGCTGAAGTTCATTGATCAATTGATTTTTCTGAGATAAATCCACAATGTAGCTTTTCAACTCTTTCTTTTTGACTTGCAGTATCTTTTGTGAATTTTCAAGTTCCAATGCCAATTCCTTTTCTTTCATTTTGCTTCTGGAAATCCGACGATAAACTATGAGCGAAACCAAAAGAAAAACGATGAGAATGGAAACTATCAGCAGCCAAAGCTGATTTTGGGCTATGATTTTTTCTTTTTCCAGATTTTGAATTCTTAATGTTTTTACTTGGTTACCCAGTTTTACCTGTTCTTCGATTAGTTTTTCAGATTGGTTTGCAATTAAAATATCCTTTTCAAATTCCGCATATTTTTTATGAAATTTCAACGCCGAATCAGGTTCATTAAATTTTTCATAGGTTTCACCCAATTTCTTATAACCCTCACTGATTCTGACTTTGCTTTCACTTTCAATTCCCGATTTTAAACTTATAATGGCTGAAGAAACCGCTTTGTCTTTTTGCCCTTTTCGCGTATAGATTTCTGCCAGATTATAATAAGTTGCAGCCATTCCGTCTTTATAATCTATGTTATTATAAATACGGATAGCTTTTAGATAGTTTGATAATGCCGAATCATTTTGGGATTGGTTTTTGAAAATCTGTCCTTGGTTATTATAAGCAATGGCCAAATCACGTTCGAGGTTTAATTCTCTGAAAATTTTGATGGCTTTTTTATTGTTTTCAAGGGCTTCTTTGTATTTTTTTTCTTCTTTTTGAATAAGGGACTGATTGGTAAAAGTAAGTCCGGCCAGTCTTTGTAAACCTAACTTTTCAGCCAGCCGATTGGACTCCTTGTAACAATCCATCGCTGACTGATTATCTCCAAGTCTCCAGTGTACCAACCCTAAATTATTGAGAACAGTTGCGATTTGCGTTTCATCATTTTGTTGTTTTGCTTTCTCATAAGCCTTGGAAAAATAATTCATCGCTTCCTGATGATTTCCTTTTCCCCATTGCGCTGTAGCGTAATTGTTAATTTCGTCAATGGAAGCATTTTCTTTTGGGACAGGAAAATCGTCATATTCTTTTGGGAGAGTATTTTCATATGTTTGGTTATTCTGATCCTTGGATTTGCAGCTTGCCAAAATCAATATTATAAAAAAACATATGTTTATTAATTTTACCATCAGACGGTAAAATTAATAAAAGATTCGCATAAAAAAAGCTGCCCAGAGGCAGCTCAACAATTAACAAATGATTTTTAAATGAAATGGTTATTTGACTATAAGTTTTTTGGATTGTGTGAACCCGAAACTGGTATTCATTTGATAGAAATATATTCCTTTTGGTAAACCAATGAGATTGACATCTAAAACCTGATTGCCTGAATTGTAATGTTGGTTAGTCAAAATTCGTATAAATCTTCCCTGAGTGTTATAAAGTTTTATCTGGACGTTTCCAGATTTTTCAATTCTAAATGGAATTTGAGTGATAGATTCAACCGGATTAGGATAATTTTGTCCTAAATGATTATTAGAAAATTCATCTGAATCTATGTCATTTATTCCCAAAACTTCATGCGTGGTTTCAAAGAATTTAATACCTGAAAAATGACTCATTTCGTTAGACATCTCATTTCCTATCAACAATCTTCCATCCTCAAAGGGAATGAGATTACCAGGATTCAAAGGCGACAAAACATTACCAATAAATACTTCTTCTTCAGTATTTCCTTCAGGAGAAATTTTCATCAAATTTGTAATGGTGTAGACACCTGCGGAATTAAAAATTCTTTTTGGGTTTGTAGTGGAATATTCCTGATTTAAAACATAAACATTGTCCAGATCATCTACATGAAAATCCCGGTAATAATGAAAATCAGGAGAACTTGCATTCCATTCTAATTGGCCTTCCGAGTTATATTTGATAGCAATTACACGATTGGTCTGAGTGGAGATTTCATTACTAAAGCCGGTTACAACATAGCCATTATCAGAAGTTGGTTTAAGGCCGTAGGAACGGATTCTTCGTCCGGATTCGTTGTAAGAATTTTCCCAATTGAGTTCGCCTTGTCCAGAATATTTCATCGTAATCATTTCTCCCTGGTTGATATTTATTTGGTTTTCTTTCCATCCACTGACCAGTATTTGGTTTTCTTCATCAACAAATAATCCTGTCGCTCCGGAATTCCATCCGTCGATGACTCTCGGTTGAATCCAATTCAAATCTCCATTTGAATTTATTTTCAAAATAGTTGAATTTATAGTTTGTGAGAAAAATGATCCGATTCCTGTGAATCCTGCCAAAATTAAATCTCCGGAATGGTCTATTTTTCCTGAGTTGATAGAATAGAGATTGTCATCTATGCTCCCGGAGGAAATAAAGTTATTCCATATTTCCACCCCATCAGCACCATATTTTATAACGTTGAACAGGGGTTGATATTCGGTTTCAGATTCATGTGAGACACCTGCAACATAAATATTTCCATTTTGGTCAATCAAAGGAGAAATATAGCTTTCCGGGAAAATCAAATCTTTTTGCGATTCCCAGATTAGAATTCCGTCAGCTGAGATTTTTTGAAGCGTAATGGAAGTTTCCAAATCATAAGTATTCGGCAACAATAAAATATATATGTTTCCTTCTTCATCAATATTTAAATCGATTCTGTTTGCCACATAACCATCTGCAACTGTATAAAGTTTTTCCCAAATCACCTCACCCTCTGAATTGTAATTTGCTAAAAAGAAATTAGAAATTACACTTTCAGTTTCATCAATGGAAATAAAATATCCGACTACGGCCGTGTTCCCATTTGGAAGCGGCAAAGCTTTGGTATATTGAACGTTACTCGACCCTAAATTGCTGTAAACTTCATCCCAAATCCAGTTGCTATTCCCATCTTCAAATTTTACAATTTCGTATGCTTCTCCAAGCGAAGTATAGCGTGGGCTGAAGGTGACGTAAATAGAATTATTTTGATCAATTCCCATTCCCACCAAACCGTTTAGAGAATAAGTTCCATTTATTTCTTTTGTGTAATTTTTTTCATAATTCAAGGTTCCGTCTTCATTATACTTTCGGATTTGAATTATGTTGTCCGTATCGTTTTGTCCCCAAATTGAAATAACCGGAAGCGAATCATTCAATTCTAAATGTACATAAGCTCCAATAGCATCACCGTAAATGATTAAATTTTCACTTTCTTCCACCCAATTTTGTGTCCCGTCTTCTGCAGAATAAGATAAGAGTGTGCTTCCGCTTAAAGGTTCCCAGGTCCTGTGTAGTCCTGCTACATACAGTGTATTTCCTGAAATTTCCAATTGATAACCTAAAGTTGTCTGTGTCGGATTTTTATAGGTTTCTACCCAAAGCTCATCACCATTCATTGCATATTTTATGGTGCCAATCAGGCTTTCTCCGGAACTGTCATTCAAAATTCCCGTTACAAAGCAATTTCCGTATTCATCAAATTTTATATCGGAAGCAATTGAATTTGTCTGATTTTCGCCCATATTATATTCATACTTCTTTTTCCAAATCAAATCGCCGGTGGCAGAATATTTAATCGTATAATAAACTTTATAAAAATTTTCGTTTGAACCAAAACCGGTAACTGCAACATTTCCATCACTGTCGGTCGTAATCGCATAAGGTTGAACCCAAACTCCCGGAATGTCGTTTTCATCAATCTGGCTCCATAGAAGCTCCCCATTAGAGTTGTATTTCAAGGTCAAATAACCTACATTTTCGGTTATATTTTCATTATAGCTTAAACCACCAACCAAAATATTATTTTGATTGTCAATGGTGATTGCCTGTGGATAATCCAGTCCGTTATAACCTCCATCGAACGTTGAACTCCAGACTGTTTCTCCTGAGGATTTATTATATTTTGAAGTTTTAATGTCCATATTGTCTCCATTCCAAATAGTTCCGGCAACCACGGGATTTTCGTTTTCGTCAAGCGTTATGGCAAAACCCAGTTCTACCGAAAAATCAATGCTTTCTTCTCTTTTTTCCCAAATTAAATTTCCGTTTGAATCATATTTTACGGTTAACATATTTCCTTGCGGAGTATCAATATTTGATGAAGTTCCGGTGATATAAGTGTTTCCTTCGGAATCAGTAATACTGCTTTTAGGGATGTTTACACCCTGATAGTCTTTTTCATAAAATTCAAATTCATCGGAATTTTTTTCAAAATGATTGGGAGTTTGAGGGCTTACAACAACATCATTTACTTTTTTTACACCCGGTGCGGTTTGTGCCATCAGGCAAATGCCCCATAACAAAACCGGAAAGGCTGAATAAATTTTTCTCATGTGCTCAATAATTAATTTGATTGTATCCAAATATAAAAACAGAGGTTTCATTCCTTTAATTTAATGCGTTGACAAAAATGTTGACAATGGTTGGAACGGCTTCTCATGCAGATTTTGGTTAATTGATCTTAATAAATACAGATATTTTATTTCAGCAATATGATCTGTTTGGGAACTTTTAATTTTGTATTTATTTTCTGGGTTCAACCTTTTTATGGCCTTGTGAATTTATATCATGAAAAAGTATATAGGTTATTTTTAAGCGAGTCAAGGCTCCCGAAGTTTCGGGATTGCAGTCATAGTTGGCTGCCCTGAAGAAATCAAAGATTCAATGACGCCATAAAATAATAGAATTCGGAGTTAAAATTTAATTCAGAGGTAACCAGAATGAAACATAAACAAATTTTAGATAAATTGTAAATAGGCTCTTAAATTATTTATTTTTACCGCATGATTTCAAGACAAACCATAGATGCCATATTTTCCGCTGCCAGAGTGGAGGAGGTAATTGGCGATTTTGTCAGTTTAAAACGTGCCGGAAGTAATCTGAAAGGACTTTCACCGTTTGCTGATGAAAAAACACCATCGTTTATGGTTTCGCCTGCCAAACAGATTTGGAAAGATTTTTCGACCGGAAAAGGCGGAAATGTTGTGACCTTTCTGATGGAACATGAACAGTTTACCTATCCCGAAGCACTTCGTTGGCTGGCTAAAAAATACAATATTGAAATCGAAGAGGATCGCGAACAGACCGACGAACAAAAAGAAGAACTCAAACTCAGGGAAAGTCTGTACATCGTTTCCGAATTTGCCAACAAATATTTCCAGGAACAATTAAACGAAACCGAAGAAGGAAAAAATGTAGGGCTGAGCTATTTTAAAGAAAGAGGTTTTACCAAACAAACATTGGAAAAATTTGAGCTTGGTTATTCGCCCACCCAACGAAATGCTTTTACCGAAACAGCAGAAAAAAAAGGCTATGGAAAATCAATCCTGGAAGCATCCGGATTGTCGATTTACAAAGAAAATGAACATGGAATAGACCGCTTCAGAGAACGCGTGATGTTTCCGATTCACAGTTTTTCAGGGCGTGTTTTGGGTTTTGGAGGTCGAATCCTTCGAAACGACATTAAAGCTGCAAAATACCTGAATTCGCCTGAATCGGAAATTTATCATAAAAGTAAAATCCTCTATGGGATTTTCCAATCCAAACAAGCCATTTTAAAAGAAAACGAATGTCTGTTGGTCGAAGGATATACAGATGTTATTTCACTTCATCAGTCCGGAATTGAAAATGTAGTTGCCAGTTCAGGAACTGCTTTGACGCCCGATCAGATTCGTTTGATCAAACGATTGACGCCCAATGTAACGATTCTCTATGACGGTGATCCTGCCGGGATTAAAGCGTCTTTTCGGGGAATTGATTTGATTTTGGAACAGGAATTAAATGTAAAAGTCTTATTGTTTCCGGAAGGCGAAGACCCGGATTCTTTTGCACAGAAGCATACTTCGGAAGAAATTAAATCATACATAGAGGAAAAAGCAACGGATTTTATCCGTTTCAAAGCCAACGTTTTATTGGATGAAGCCAAAGACAATCCGGTAAAAAAGGCGGAATTGATTCGGGATATCATTCAAAGTATTTCTTTGATTCCGAGTTTGATACAGCGTGAGTTGTACATCCAGGAAACCGCCAAACTGATGGAAGTCCGGGAGGAAGTATTGTTCAAAGAATTGGGGCAGAGTCTCCAAAAAAAGCAAAAGGAATCCCGAGAGAAACATGAAAAAGCGGATGCTTCCAAACCTTTGGAATTAATAAAGGAAGAAAAAATTACGATCAATCCGCGTATGGTGGTAGAGGAGGAAATCATCCGATTGATCATGCAATACGGAAATCTGGTAGTTGAATTAAAAGATGATGAAGGAGAAACCTATACCACTACGGTGATTGAAGAAATACTGCATCAGTTTGAAGCCAATGATTTGAAATTGGGGAATGAAATTTATCAATCTATTTTTGAGGATGTGAAATTGGGCTATGAAGAGGAAGAATTGAGAACCGGTGATTTTTTTATAAAACTTTTTGATGAAGGAAAAAACGGGATTGCATCAGAAGCGATGATGGAAAAATATTCGCTGAGTGAAAATTGGAAAAACAAACTGAACATTCATATCAAAGCCAAAGAGGAAAATATATCGAAAGACATTTCTGATACGATTCTCCGATATAAAACCTTTTATTTAGATGATTTGATCAAAGAATTCTCCGAAATCTTAAAAGCAGAAGAAATTGATGGCGAAATTCGTTTGGAACAATTGGAAAAAATCATGATTCTGATTGAAACGAGAGCCAAAATTTACAAAGCGCTGAATCGGGTGATTTGAGTGAGAGAGTGAGAGAGTTGGGGAGTTGGTGAGTTGGGGAGTTGGAAAATTAATTTACCATTTACCAATTATCACTTTTTATCTCGAAGCATATAGCGTAATTCGTATTTAATCAATCAAATTGCAACGTACAGTTTCTTCGACTACCAGAGAAGAAGGAAAATTACGTTTTGCTTTGTTCAATATGGGTTGAGCGGTCTCTCGTGATTCAAAATAGCCGATTTTAACTTTATAATCGGGTGAAATATATTCCAGATTGGCAAATTCACCGGGAAAAAGAGATTTGACTTCTTTTAATTTCTGTTCGGCATCGCTTCGGTTTTTGCTGTAAAAAACCTGAATACGTGCGCCACGGCAGAATTCTCTTTTAGGTTCAATTATAGTATTGTCAGTACAAACTTCCTTTTCTTTGGAAACCATCAATTCTTCCAAAGATTTTTCCCATTCGATGGAGAGATTTCCTGATTGAGTAGTGACTATATGGGTTTGCGCCAAAAGAATTCCGGAAAATAAAAATGTAAACGCGGCTAATTTGATCTGCATAATTTGAATTTCAGTTTCAATCTAAAACGGAAAAAACTGTGCCGAAGTATTTTTTATGGAAAATTTAGAGAATAGAAAGCGGATGGAAGATGGAAGATGGAAGATGGAGGCTGGAAGATGGAGGCTGGAAGATGGAAGTTTTGTTCCTTCCATTCTTAAATATATGGACCAAATAAACAGGCTCTAAAACGAATCAAATAAAAGTTTCTTCCTTTGGAGGGGTTAGGGGAGGATTAAATAGCTTTCCTGCACCAAACGCGCCATTGAACGGCAAATGCAGACGGATAGGTTTTTTGGATCCGGCGTAAATCAGAGCTGGCAGATTGACGAGTAAAATAATCTCCAACCAAAATTCTCCAGTCGGGACTGGCATAAATCAATTCAGGCGTTAAATTGGGATGTTGGCGTGCAAAATCGTTTTTAACTTTGTTGGCCGCATCACGGTCTTTGGTGTAGAAAATCTGAATTTTATAACCCATGATTTTTTGTTGGGTAGCACATTTGTCAGCCGCTGTTAATTTTTTTGGCGGGACATACACATTCTTTTTACAAACCTTTTGCTCTTTATTTTTGATGAGATTCTCCAACTGTTTATCGATGTCGATGGAAACTTTTCCACCGCTTATGGAATCGTTGAAAACCCAAGAAGAACGCATTTCAGTTTGAGCCAAAGCCTGAAATCCTATACATACCAACGCAAAAATCAAATATTTTGTCATAAATCCAATTCTCTGAATTAGATTACAAATATATTAGAAGATTACAATATAGTCCATAGAGAAAGAAAAAAGATTAAAAAAGAAGTTGAGTTGAACTGAACAAAAACTTAAAGATTGATTATGTGGTAGTTTGGTTTATATTTTATTTAGAAACATTTTAAATTAATTAAAATGATAAACTTCATTATCGAAACCTTATGATTTTATTAAGGTTTGAAGCTATTTTTGTCGGGTTAAACGGGAACTTTTAACATTTGTAACCGAACTCAATGTTTAGTAAATGAAGGCACGACCACTTTACAGATTGCAATTTTTGAATTTGGCAATATTCTTCGCCTTATTCTCTTTTTCTTATTCACAGGACGAAATCAAGGGCGACGGCGCAAAGGGATATGAATTATTCCAGGCGAACTGTACGGCTTGTCACCAAGTTGACGGCACCTTGATAGGCCCCCAATTTCGTGGTCTTGTTGACCGGGTGAAGGAAGAAGGAGGTGTAGGCAGGGAATGGCTTCACGCTTGGATCAAAGATAACAAAGCGCTTCGCGAATCAGGTGATGCTTATGCCAATAAGATTTTCGAACAATACAACCGTCAGGAAATGCTGACGTTTCCTTCGTTGAGCGATCAGGATATAGATGATATCTTAACTTTTTCGATGGATCCGGACGGAGGACAAACTGCTTTTGAAGAAGCAAAAGCTAAAAAGGCGGAAGAAGAAAGACTTAAAAAAGAACAAGCAAAAGCGGGTGACGGTGGAGTTTCCAGCGGTATCGTAATCGTTGGATTCTTTATATTATCCGTTCTTTTGGTTTGGATTTTATTCCGATTAAATGCTTTGGTGAAACTAACCCGAGCAGAAGAATTAACACCTAGTGAGGAAGAAGCTGCATTTGATTTTGCTGGTTTCATGCAGAAATACGATAAAGTATTCAAAGCTTCGTTGGTGTTATTATTATTCCTGACATTATTCGGACTTTGGAAATTCTTATTGTACATAGGGGTGGATAAAGGATATGAGCCGGAACAACCGATTTATTTCTCACACCAGGTCCATGCGGGCGTACAAGGAATTGACTGTCAATATTGTCACTCTAGTGCGAAATATGGAAAAGTTTCAGGGATTCCTTCACCAAATCTTTGTATGAATTGTCATAAAACAATTAAGGAGTATAAAGGCGATTATTACGAAGAACATTTGGTGGAAAGCGGAAAATTTGCCAGTGCAGAAGATGTGAAAAAATTCTATACCGGCGAAATCCAGAAAATGTATAAATCCATAGGATGGGATCCGGAAAAGAATATTTATACCGGTGAACAAAAACCTATCGAATGGGTGCGTATCCACAATATGCCGGATTTTGTTTACTTCAGCCATGCTCAACACGTTGTAGCGGGTGAAAAAGCAATACTGAAAGCTATCGCAGACGGGACAATTCCAAATGCCGAAGAATTGAATCTACCTGACAACAGCCAGGTTTGTTTTGCCTGTCACGGGAACGTAACCAAAATGGATGAATTGAAAATGGCAAATCAATTTACGATGGGATGGTGTATAGAATGTCACCGTACCACAGAAGTGGATATGACCAATGAATACAATAGTCAGTACTATGCTGAACTGCACGAAAAACTGAAAAAAGAATACGGTGACGGCACCAAAATTACGGTAGATGCCATCGGTGGTATGGAGTGTGGAAAATGTCATTATTAAAAATTAATTAAGAGGTATAAATGGCTTCTAAGAAAACATATTGGAGAAGTATCGAGGAGTTAAATAATCCAAATTTAACAGAACAATTGGCGTCCAATGAATTTGCTGAAGAAGTTCCTGTAGAGGATTTCCTTGGGAACAAACAAGCAATGGAAGGAACCCAAACTTCGAGACGGGACTTTTTAAAACTATTGGGATTCAGTACAGCCGCAGTAACACTTGCCGCTTGTGAAGCCCCGGTAATCAAATCCATACCCTATGTGGTAAAACCGGATTCTGTAACACCCGGTGTGCCCACCTGGTATGCGTCCACCATTTTTGACGGATATGATTATGCAAACGTCCTGATTAAAACCAGAGAAGGACGACCTATCCGGATCAACACCAATAAATCTGCAAAATATTTTGCTACGACCAACGCCCGTGTTCAGGCATCCGTGCTTTCATTGTACGATTCGGACAAAGTACGGGGGCCGCAAGTGAAAAGCGGAAATTCCTTCAAACCTACTTCTTGGGCTAAATTAGACGAAGAAGTTTTGGCAAAATTAAAAGCCGTAGGAGGAAAGAAAGTAGTGATTTTAACTTCTTCCTTGCCAAGTCCGACTTCCAAAAAAGTAATTGCAGATTTCAAAGCAAAATATCCGACGGTAGAGCACGTTATCTATGATGCAGTGAATTATTCGCCTGCTCTGGATGCCGCCGAAGAAATCTACGGTCAGCGCGTATTGCCTTTTTATGACTTGGAAACAACCGAATTATTGGTGTCTTTCAATGCCGATTTCTTAGGAGATTATAACGGAGGAAGCGCAGAACATGGTTATGCAAAAGCTCGTAAACCGGGCAAAAACATGATGCGTCACATTCAAGTGGAAAGTAATTTATCCATGACGGGAGCCAATGCAGACACACGTTATCCGATGAAACAAACCGATGTTTTGAAAACCTTGGCGGAAGTTTACAAAGGATTGACCAGTTCGACTTCAGACAAAGTAGCTTCTCAAATTCTAAAAGAAATCAAAGCAAAAGGAAGCAAATCAGTTGTATTGGCAGACGGAAACAAAGAAGCATTTGCACTTTGTTTTGCCATCAATCAATTGATCAATTCAGAAGCGGTTTCCAAATCCAAAGTAATATTATTAAAAGAATCAAACGATAAAGTTTTTAACCAGTTTTTGGCGGATGCCAAATCTGGAAACGTGGGTGCACTTTTGATGTTCCAGGCCAATCCGGTTTACAACCATCCGAAATCCAAAGAAATCGCATCTGCTTTTTCCAAAATCGGATTGAAAGTAGCCATGTCCGAAAAAATGGATGAAACGGCTTCTCTTGCCGATGTTATTGCTCCGGTTCCACATATTTTGGAATCATGGAACGACGTCAACCCGGCAACCGGAATTTATTCGCTTCAACAGCCTACTATCCAACGTATCTTTGATACAAGACAATTTCAAGATTCCTTGTTGACGTGGATGAAAGATGCGGTAAACGTAGAAACTGTTGCGGCAGATACCCTCAACCAGGATCCAAACAAAATAGAATTGGTAATGCCGAAACCATCTTATCTGCAACCGGCTACCGAATTTTATAAATATTTAAAAGCCAATTGGGAGTCTTCAATTCTTCCACAATTGGGATATAGTTTCAATCAGGCGTTGTACAACGGTTATAACGAATCCGCTGAAACGGCAGGTTTAACCGCTTCCGGAAGTGCCGCAGCGGCTGCCGATAAATTAGCATCAGCAAAAGCATCTGAATGGGAACTTCAATTGTACACAAGCTGTGGAATGGGAGATGGTACACAAGCCAATAATCCTTGGTTACAAGAATTACCGGATCCGATTACCCGCGCATCTTGGGATAATTATATTACATTGAACCCTAACGATGCTTCCAAATTTGAAATCGAAATTTCCGAAAATGCAAACGTGAAAAACGGACGTATGCAGTTTGACGGAGATTATGTAAATATTACGGCCAATGGTGTAAAACTGGAAAATGTTCCGGTATTTATCCAACCCGGGCAAGCCATCGGAACCGTTGGTTTGGCTTTGGGATATGGTAGAACCAAAGGCGGGAAAGTTTGTAATGAAGTCGGAATAAATGCGTATCCGCTTTATGCCAACGGAAATATGAGTGTTTCCAATGTGAAAATAGAACGAACCAAACAGGGTGAAAAGCATGAATTTGCTTGTATGCAGATGCAGAATACACTGATGGGACGTTATGAAATTGCCCGTCAAACGACTTTGGCTGATTTCATCAACAAACCGGTGGAAGAATGGAACGAACCCGCTGTCATGCCAACTTGGAGAGGAACTTCTCCGGTAGGCGAAGTTGATATCTGGCGTTCGCATGACCGTTCTTTCGGACCTCACTTTAATTTGTCAGTTGACTTAAATGCTTGTACAGGATGTGGTGCTTGTATCATCGCTTGTCAAGCGGAAAATAATACGGCAGTTGTCGGGAAACATGAAATGAGAATGTCCCGTGATATGTATTGGTTGAGAATTGACCGATACTATTCGGATGTTACCGATAACACAAGAACGCAAAAAGTTCAATTGGAAGGATTGGATGAAGGTGCTCAAGAAGATAAAACGGAAGCAGCGATGTACCGTAAACTCATCAAACCGGAAGCGGAAAATCCGGATGTGATTTTCCAGCCGATGATGTGTCAGCACTGTAACCACGCACCTTGTGAAACGGTTTGTCCGGTTGCGGCAACCTCTCACGGCCGTCAGGGACAAAACATGATGGCGTATAACCGTTGTGTGGGAACACGTTACTGTGCAAACAACTGTCCGTACAAAGTACGTCGTTTCAACTGGTTCAACTATGCGTTGAATGACAAATTCGATTTCAATATGAATGACGATTTGGGTCGGATGGTATTGAACCCGGACGTAGTAGTACGTACCAGAGGGGTGATGGAAAAATGTTCGTTCTGTATTCAAGATACACAAGCGGCTATTTTACGTGCAAAAAAAGAAGGAAGAAGAGTAACGGACGAAGAATTCAAAGATGCTTGTTCATGTGCCGCAGCCTGTGGAACCGGAGCGATGGTATTTGGAGACGTGAATGATGATGATAGCGATGTGAAAAAATTAAGCGAAGATAACCGCGTTTACCGTGTGATTGAAGAATTGGGTACAAAACCAAATGTATTCTATCACGTAAAAGTGAAAAACAGAACAGAAAAGGCCTAAGTTTAATAAAGAAATTAAGTTAAGAGATATATGTCACATTACGAATCACCGGCGAGAGAGCCCTTAATTATAGGACATAAAACGTACCACGACATAACGGTGGACATTGCCCGCCCGATTGAACATAAATCGGGAAAATTATGGTGGCTGGCATTCAGTATTGCATTGGTAACCTTTTTATATGGTTTTGGCTGTATAGCCTACACCATAGGAACAGGGATTGGTGTTTGGGGTATTAACAGAACGATTGGCTGGGCTTGGGATATCACCAATTTCGTATGGTGGGTAGGTATTGGTCACGCAGGGACGTTGATTTCTGCGGTATTGTTACTTTTCCGTCAGAAATGGAGAATGTCCATCAACCGTTCGGCAGAGGCGATGACGATCTTTGCGGTTGTTCAGGCGGCCTTGTTCCCGGTCATCCACATGGGACGTCCATGGGTTGGATATTGGGTTTTCCCGATTCCAAATAATTTTGGTTCTTTTTGGGTGAACTTTAACTCACCGCTTTTATGGGACGTATTTGCGATTTCTACCTATTTCTCCGTATCGGTTGTATTCTGGTACATGGGATTGATACCAGATTTCGCGATGATTCGTGACCGTGCAAAAAAACCATTTTCAAAGAAAATATACGGAATCCTGAGTATGGGATGGGGCGGTAAAGCCAAACATTGGCAAAGACACGAGGAATTGTCCTTGGTTCTGGCAGGTCTGTGTACACCACTTGTATTCTCGGTTCACACCATTGTATCCTTTGACTTCGCCACTTCGGTGATTAAAGGATGGCACTCTACTGTTTATCCGCCGTACTTCGTTGCGGGTGCGATTTTCTCCGGATTTGCCATGGTACAAACCTTGTTGAGCGTGATGCGTAAAGTGATGCATTTAGAAGATTACATCACCCGCCAGCATATCGAATTGATGAACATCGTAATCATCGTAACCGGAGGTATGGTTGCTGTTGCGTATGCTACCGAATTCTGGGTAGGATGGTATTCCGGAAGCCGTTATGAAGACTTTACCTATTTCTCTCCGGGAGCGGCAGTTGGTCCTTATTGGTGGGCGTTCTGGGCATTGATATTGTGTAACGTTTTGATTCCGGGATTGCTATGGTTCAGAAGAATCAGAAGGGATTTCTTTTGGACATTTATCATTTCGATTGTCGTCAATACGGGGATGTGGTTTGAGCGTTTTGATATCATCGTGATCAACTTGTCCCGCGATTATATTCCGGGTGGTTGGACTATGTTTATGCCGACCTTTGTAGATGTGGGTATTTTCATTGGAACAAACGGATTCTTCTTTGTATTGTTCCTATTGTACGCACGTACATTCCCGGCCATTGCACAGGCGGAATTGAAAACGATTTTGAAATCATCAGGAGAAAGTTATAAAAAACATCATACAGAAGACGATCATCATCATGAGCACTAAAACTATATACGGCCTTTACGGTGACGACGACGATTTATTGAAAGCCATCAAGACTTTCAATAAGGAAGGTATCGCAATTAAAGAAGTTTACACACCGTTTCCGGTTCACGGATTGGACAAAGTATTGGGATTAAGAAAGACGAGAATATCCGATATAGCGTTTTTCTATGGTCTTTACGGAACTACTTTGGCAACAACCATGACTTGGTTCATGATGAATCATGACTGGCCTCAGGATATAGGTGGGAAGCCCTCTTTTACCTGGTTAGAAAATATGCCGGCTTTTGTGCCGATCATGTTTGAGTTGACGGTTTTCTGTGCGGCTCACTTGATGTCGCTGACGTTTTTGGTGAGAAATAAATTGTATCCGGGAGCCAAAGCGCAAAATCCTGATCCAAGAACCACGGACGACAAATTTTTGATGGAAATCGAATCCAGTGATGTGGACAAAGTAAAAGAAGCGTTTATCAATACCGGGGCAGAAGAAGTAACTGTTAGAGATTTGAATCCGGTTAAATAAAAGATAGAAATGAAAAAAGGAATTCTATATTTATCGCTGATTGGGGTTGCGTTTTCACTGAACTCTTGTTCAGACAAAAAACGAAGTCCAAGCGTCGTATTTATGCCTGATATGTATTATCCGGTTGCTTATGATCCGTATATGGAAGCAGATTTCGGTTACTGGCCCGAACGAAATGATGAAAAATCAAATGTTCCTTTATTTGCGGAACATAGAAATATGACGGCACTTTGGCCGGTGGAAGGATCGGTTGCGAGAACGGAGGGACAAATGATTTTGCCTTGGGAACTGAAAAATACATTGGAAGATTATAACAAATCCAAAGCCATTACAACTTCTCCGTTGGATCCTGCCAATAAGAAAGCAGATTTGGAGAGAGGAGAAAAATTATACGGGCAGACTTGTGCGGTTTGTCATGGAGAAGCCGGAGACGGACAAGGTTCTATCGTCCAATCCAAAGCTTTTTCAGGTGTTCCGACTTATGCCGAAAGAGAATTAACATTGGGTTCTGTTTACCATGTCATCATGTACGGAAAAAATGCGATGGGTTCTTATGCTCCGCAATTGACTCCGGTAGACCGATGGAGAGTGGCGGAATATGTAATGAATTTACGCGCAAAAAATTTACAGGCATCTTCTGCAGCAGCTACGACAGCAACAGAAGCTCCTGCTGAATCAACAACTGAAACAACAAATCAACCATAAAGGAAAGAAATATCATGCAGTATACGTTTTCCCCAAGATTGAAAATGACATCGCTAATACTAATTATAGTTGGCGTATTAGTTTATGGAATCGGCTTATACTTGAATTTTCAAGACAAAGCAGACCCTACTTACATCGAAAATTTAGTAAAAGAGAATCCTCAAGCTTTTTATGGGGAATATCAGACAGCTGAATTTCAAAAATTAAATCATACACCGGAGGCACATGAAGCACATATGCATCATTTGGAAAACCAATTGGCGAATAGGCCTTGGGCTGCCTTTTTGGTTCCGTCCTATCTGGCTTTGGGAATTGCGGGAGCGGCTTTGTTTTTCTTAAGTATCCAATTTGTGGCAAATGCCGGTTGGTCTATGGTTGTAACCCGTGTGATGGAAGGAATTGCTACTTATATTCCGGTCGGAGGAATTTTGATTCTGATAGTAGTTGTGGGAGCAGCTATGCACGGAAATCATTTGTATCACTGGATGGACACATCCCTGATAGATCCGGCAGGAGATAATTACGATAAATTCATTGCAACAAAAGCCAAAATCTGGTTAAATACACCGAGTTGGTTAATTCGATCATTTCTATACGTAGGTCTTTGGTGGATTTTCATGATTTGGATTAAAAGAACAACTAAGAAATTGGATGAATCCAACGGAGACAGAAAAGTATTCAGCAAATTATATACACGTTCGGTTTTGTTCATCGTGGTATTTGCATTGACAACCCCGGCTATGGCCTGGGACTGGATCATGTCTTTGGATCCGCACTGGTATTCTACCTTGTTTATGTGGTACGGAATGGTGAGTTATTTGGTTTCTTCCGTGGCAACCATGGCTATTATTTCCATCTATCTGAAAAGAAAAGGGTCTTTGCCTTTGTTCAACGATAACCATCAGCACGACTTAGCGAAATTCATGTTCGGATTCAGCTTATTGTGGACATATCTTTGGTTTGCCCAATTCATGCTTCAGTGGTATGCAAACATTCCGGAAGAAGTTCAGTATTTCCAACAACGTATCGCTCAATACACCGGTTATTTCTGGATGTTGGCGGTAAATTTTGTAGCTGTATTATTAATCATGATCAGTTCCAGCATCAAACGTAATTCTAAATTGGTTTTTGCCATGGGATTTGTGATCATCGCAGGACACTATTGGGATTTTTACAACCAAATCATGCCGGCTTCGGTAGGGGCTTTCCATAATTTCGGATTCCTTGAAATCGGCGCATTATTGTTCATTGTCGGATTATTTGTATTCGTTGTATTTGAATACGGAATCAGCAAATTGAACTTGGAAGCAAAAGGTCATCCTTACTTCCACGAATCAAAAATTTACGAATATCCTTATTAAAAAACACGCTCACTTCGAGAGCCTCAGTGAGCAAGGGTGTCAGTAAACAAAAAATACCAAAAGGAATTCAGAAATGAGTTCCTTTTTTATTGGATATCTCCCAATTTCACCTCCCAAACCGTTTTGGTTTTGGAGCCGAATTTTTTCTCTTTCGGTTCGAAATAAATGATTTGATTGACTTTAAAATCATTTGTTTTATTGTTTCGGGAAACCGACAGCTTATAGGAATTCTGCCACTGGTTAAATCCCGCCTCGCTTGAGTTGGGTTTAGAATCTATATGGAATTGATAGGATTTATTTTCAATTTTTGATAGAAATTCTTCCAAATCCATTTTCTTTGGATTGGTTTCCGTAAAGTCCGGTATTTCGATTTCTGAATGGGTCAGCAAAAGGATATTGGTATGGATTTGATTTTTCAATTCCGGATTTGTTTCGGACGAATACATTGTTAAATATTCGTAGAATTCTTCCAGTTTATTTTGCGAATTTTTCTGGTAAACAGCGATGCTTTTCTGTGAGAAGTTTGCCTGAATTCCTTTTTGATGAAAGCCCGCTTCTTGTCCGAATCCAAGTCCCGAAACAACCAAAAGTGTGGATATGATGATTTTCTTCAGATTCATAATTGCTGGATTCTGATAAAGGTTATTTGTTTTTCCTCATTGGTTTCCAAATTCAGAATTTTCATTTTTTTTGTTTCAGAAGTCGGAACGATAAGTTTTCCTGCGAATTCTTCTTTGTTCAAATGTTCCGCTCCTAAATTTTCTTTCAGTAAAAGAATCACTTCCAAATCATCTGAAAGGATTTTCTCCAACTTTTCTTTTCGCTTCTCCCAATTGGTCAAATCCGAATCGATAAAGGTTTTCAAAACCAGCGCATAATCTTCCGGTTTTACATAAACTTCTTCTTCAACTTCCGAAATCTGAATTTCTTTTTTCTCGAAATAAGGACTTTCAATCACTATTTTTTCGTTTTTGTCGTCAACTTCAATTTTGGAATCAACAACTTCTACTTGCTTTTTTGCGTCTTCGGTTATTTTATAAACTTTAATTTCATCCGATGAAACGGGTTCTTTTGTGAATTCATTTTTTAGCATGATGCTTTTTTGCTTTTTAGAATTTAACCCATAATAAATACCCAATCCGATAAATGGAATCATTAGCAACACTAAATATTTTGGATTTAATTTCTTTTTCTTTTGAATTTTTGAGTCTGTAACTTTTGCAACTTTTCCTTCTTTCAAATTATTTTTAAACGAAAATTCATCCCAATTCTGAAAACCTACAAATCGCGAAAAAATGTCCAACATATCCTTACGCGGCAGTTTATCATTTGCTTCCGGTTTCAGATGAGTGTAAATCCATTTCTCGCTGACGCGTTCTTTCAGTTCTGTTTCAATCAAATCAATGAGTTGTCTGATGTCTTTTGAACTGAAATTTTTCCAATCACCCTGAAAGTACGGATAGGATTTTTGGTAGGTTTCCAAAATCCTTTTTTTCAATTCTTGAAAAGCATCCGTTTCCTTCATTCTTTCGGGTTCAAAATTAGATTTTCATAAAAAAATCTTTACTGTAAATCTACTGTAAAACTACAGAAAATCTTTACAGTCAATGGAAAGTCGTTCTACAGCAGCAACTTTTTAAATTGAAATTAATCTTGTCCCAAATTTAAAAATCAAAAATTATGAATGTAAAAATTATCTTATCGGCAACAGTAATTTGTTTATTTGTTATAACTCTAAATGCACAAGCAGCTGGAAATGCATTGTATGGAAACAATAGCCAGAATAATATTGCTACTTCTAATCTGGTAAATGAAAAACTAAATAATGGACGCTCATTTTGGGAGGATAGTAATTCAATTAATTACCAAATGAAAATAATGCACCACGTAGTTGCAGATTATTATCTGGTGACATTGGGCGTGAATCAAGAAGGGGAAACGGTGGAAATTTGCAATTCAAAAATTAATCATAGAATTGATGAGTTAACGAGTCAGCTGAATTCGAGTTTAAAAATTAAAAACGTTTATATTGATTTTATAGCCCAAGTTCCTATTTATGATTTTTCACTGGAAAAAACGGGAGAAAATCAATACAATGGAAAGCAGGAACAAAAAGGATTTGAGATAAAGAAAAATATGATTATCAAAATTACCAACATTCACGATTTAGATAAAATCTTATCCTTAGCTTCAAAAGAAGAAATATATAATCTGATTAATGTTGAATATTACAATAACTCAATGGAAGAGATATATGATGAAATGATTTCAGCTGCAAAAAAGATATACGAAAAGAAAGAAAAGCAAAGAAAACTATTTGATGCGGACAAAGACGAAATAGAAGACACACAAGTAAATGTAGAAAAGTATAATGTACAGCCAATTTCCAATTATCAGCAATTTAAAGCATTTGAAACTTCTGAAGTAAGTTTAAATTCAAGCTATAATCATCCCGCAAGCTATGTGCAACAAGAACTCAGAAAGTCTAAAAGCTTTTACTTTAAACCTTTTGTGCCGGATTCATTTGATTTGATAATGAATGAGCAAACGCCCACAGTAGGCATTCAATATGTAGTTATAGTAACCGTATCTAAAATCAAAAAAGCAAAACCAAAAGACGAAAAGGTTTATCATTTTTTAACTCCCGAAGGTAAAATAACGGAACTGAGCTTGTAATAAACATCAACGATTTTTTAAGATTCCGAGTCATTTTCTATCTTTAGAAAAATTTAATTTGAATGAAATACCCAATCGTCTTTCTCGGAATCTTTTCCTTTTTGATATTTTCATGCAATCAAAAAAAAGAACCAGTCGAAGCCTTTCAAGAAATTGATGAGAAATCCGTCACTTTGGATTTAGCCCAAGCCAACCGATTGGCATCCTTACCGTTCAAATGTATGCAGGTTGAATTCCCGAATAAAACCGGTCAAGTTTTGAGTTCGGAAGCTGATTTGGGAACACCAAAAGAATTGCATCCGGCATTTTACGGCTGTTTTGACTGGCATTCGTCGGTGCATGGACATTGGAGCTTAGTTAAATTATTGAAAGATTTTCCTGAATTGGATAATCGGGATTCCATTCTTCAGAAATTAAAACAAAACCTTTCAAAAGAAAACATCCAAAAGGAAATCGATTATTTCAAACGGAAACAAGAATATTCCTACGAACGGATGTATGGTTGGACCTGGCTTCTAAAATTACAGGAAGAATTGGACAATTGGAATTCACCAGAAGGAAAAGAATTGACTGAAAATCTGCAACCTTTGACCGATTTGTTGATTGATCGTTATGTCGAATTTCTGCCGAAATTGAATTATCCTTTACGTGTCGGAACGCATACCAATTCAGCTTTCGGGATGAGTTTTGCGTATGATTATGCCATTCATTCAAAAAATGAAAAGTTGAAATCTACCATAGAAGAAAACGCAAAAAGATTGTATTTGAAAGATGAAAATTGCCCGATTTCATGGGAACCGGACGGAATGGATTTTTTGTCGCCCTGTTTGGAAGAAGCAGATCTGATGAGCCGGATTTTGTCCAAAGATGAATTCACGAATTGGATGAATCAATTTCTTCCTCAATTAAAAAACAACGATTTCAATCTGGAAGTCGCCAAAGTTTCCGACCGTACAGACGGGCATTTGGTGCATTTGGACGGATTGAATTTCTCCAGGGCTTGGGTTTTTTATCGGCTCGCAAAGACATTTCCGGAACAATTCGCACATCTGAAATACGAAGGCGACAAACATTTGGCGTATTCGCTGCCTTCCATCGTGGACGGAAGTTATGAGGGCGAACACTGGCTGGCGAGTTTTGCACTCTATGCTTTGGCGGAAAGATAAAAATCAGTTTTTTTAACAACTGAAAAATCAATACATTTGTGAACCAAAAAATAAAAAATGGCAGTTTTAGTAAATAAAGATTCAAAAGTAATTGTACAAGGATTTACAGGTAAGGAAGGTACTTTTCACGCCGAGCAAATGATCGAATACGGAACCAACGTGGTAGGAGGAGTAACTCCGGGAAAAGGAGGAACGGAACATTTGGGAAAACCGGTTTTTGATACGGTCGAAGATGCAGTAGTGAAAGCGGGAGCAAATGTTTCCATCATTTTCGTGCCACCTGCATTTGCTGCCGATGCGATTATGGAAGCTGCCGATGCAGGAATCAAAGTTATCATCTGTATCACGGAAGGAATTCCGGTTGCCGACATGATAAAAGCACAGGCTTATGTAGATGGAAGAGATGTTACGCTGATCGGGCCAAACTGTCCGGGTGTAATCACGGCTGATGAAGCAAAAGTAGGAATCATGCCGGGCTTTGTTTTCAAAAAAGGAAAAGTAGGAATCGTTTCCAAATCGGGAACCTTGACTTACGAAGCTGCCGATCAGGTGGTAAAAGCCGGATACGGAATTTCAACAGCAATAGGAATAGGTGGTGACCCAATTATCGGAACGACAACCAAAGAAGCTTTGGAATTATTCATCAATGATCCGGATACGGAAGCAGTGGTGATGATTGGGGAAATCGGAGGTCAACTCGAAGCCGAAGCGGCAAAATGGTACAAAGCCAGCGGATCCAACAAACCGGTGGTTGGTTTCATTGCAGGTCAAACCGCTCCAAAAGGAAGAACCATGGGACATGCCGGAGCCATCGTCGGAGGAAAAGACGATACGGCTCAGGCCAAAATGGCAATCATGAAAGAATGTGGTATCAATGTGGTGGATTCACCCGCAGAGATTGGAGTGACCGTTGCAAAAGTTTTAGGTTAGATCAGATTTAACAATATATAAAAGTCCGAATTCAATTTTTCGGACTTTTTTGCGTTTAGGATTATAGGTTTATATTTGCAGAATTAAAAATCAACCAATGAAGAAAATAGTATTCGCAACGATTATTTGTTTAATATTTACAGAAATCGCACAAGCCCAGATTCGGTTTGGAGTTCGTGCCAGTGGTAGCATGACCAACATCACAAATGTTCATGCCAATTCCAGAGCAAGAGGCGGATTTCAAGTTGCCGCTTTGGGTCTTATTCCCATTACCAATAATGATATTTTGTTTTTTCAACCAGAGGTAAATTATTCGGCTCAAGGTGAATATGATGAACACAATCGTCCGGAAGGAAGAGAAAGACAAAAGATATTTTTAAGTAATATCAATGTCCCTCTCAACATGAAACTTTATTTTACCGATGCGGAAAGTGAATTCTTTGCATTGGCCGGACCTTATTTAGGATTTAACATAGGACATAGTACACAAAATATGGGATTTGCTACTGAAGCAGATGATAACGAATATTCTGCATTTGATTTTGGGGCTACACTGGGTATAGGATTTAGTTTGAATCGTCAGTTTGAAGCTTCGCTCAGATATTCGTTTGGTTTGGTTGACCAAGTTAAAAATGATGCAGCAATGGACAATAATAGTACATCTATCCTGAATTTGGGGATCAGTTATTTCTTTAATTAAAAATTTTGAAATTAATATATCAGAGCCCGGAGTTTCCGGGTTTTTTTTATTTTCATTTTTAACAATGAAAATTTAAGTAGGAACGATTTTTGTACTAAATTAGAAACTTAAATTGAACAAAATGAAATGGTATACTTTATTAGCTTTTTTTGTGGTAGGTGTCTTTTTTACATCCTGTAACACTGTTCGCGTAACCTATGATTTTGATCGTGCCACCGATTTTAATACTTATAAGACCTATAATTTTCATCAAAACGGAATTGATAAATTAGAATTGAATGATTTGGATAAACGCCGAATTCTGGCAGCGATTGATGTCCAGATGGCTGCCAAAGGATTTACAAAATCAGATAACCCCCAATTGTACATAAACGTTCTGGCCAGTTCCAAAGAAAAAGTAAACATAGATAACGGGTATTATGGCGGATATTGGGGACCCTACTGGGGAGGTCCTTCCCGGGTTTACCAATATACTTCCGGTACCATTATCATTGATATAGTGGACAATTCAAGAAATATTTTGGTTTGGCAAGGAGCAGGAAGCGGACTGAATGTTTCTAACCTGAATACAAAAAGTGATGACATTCCAAAAGCTATCGAAGAAATTTTGGCTAAATTTCCACCACCGGCGAAATAATAAATGAGATTTTTACTATTTCTCATTTTGATCATTCCCTTTTGGGGCAAAGCCCAAGTTCATATTCATGGTAAAATCATGGATGAATTTGGGTTTGTTGTTCCCGATGTTTTGGTGTACGTAGATGGTTCTTCGATTTCAACATATTCGGATACAAATGGAGAATTCTCGTTCCAAATTCCCGAAGGAAATTATACCTTGGTTTTTAGAAAAGAAGAATTTCAAAATGCAATATTTCCCATTCATCCAAAAACCAAAAATGTAAACATCGTTCTTAAAAAATCGGAAGCGATTGAATTGGACGAAGCCGTCATAGTTCAGTTATCAGAAGAGAAATGGAAAGAATATTATAGTCAATTCATCACTTTATTTCTCGGACAAAATAAAGCGGCAAAAGAGTGTGAGATTCTCAATCCCAAATCTCTTCGATTTCAGTACGATGCAGAAAATCTCATTTTAACCGCTCGTGCCGTAGAACCTATAAAAATTCGGAATAAATTTTTAGGGTATAACATAGAATATGATTTGGCGGATTTTTCCATGGATTACAGAAATCAATTTCAATATGTCGCGGGAACCAGCCTTTTTACCGAAATGGAAGGAAGCAATTCGAGAAAAAAGAAATGGATGAAAAATCGATTGGAATCTTATCATGGATCGTTGATGCATTTTATTCGCTCCCTTTACGAAGAAAGATTGAAGGAAAACAAATTTGTCATCAATCGTTTGGTACGGAAAGAAAATCCGGATTTTAAAATTTTTCAGGAAAAAATTCAGGATATGATTAACAGAGGAGAAGTCGTAAATGTAGGTTCTGCTCCGCCGAGAATTATCCAAACCCTTTACAAAGCAGAAGTTCCCTATGATAGTTTACGAATTAAAAATGGAAATCAAGTGTTTTTGAATTTTGACGGACTTTATGACATCGAGTTCACTGGCGAAAAGGAAGATTTGGAATATGTGAATCGAACAATGGGGAAAAATCTCATCGGAAATCAGGTTTCGGTGATTTACCTTTTAAATGAAAAATGGGTAGAAATAGAACCTAACGGAAACTTTTATCCGCCGAAGGATTTGATGACCGAAGGTTATTTCACTTGGGAAAAAACTGCAAATTTGCTTCCTCTAGATTATGAACCTGAATAAATTATTTTGAATTCTGGCATAATACTGAAAAATAGTTGGTAAAATTCCAGCAAACCCTTACTGACAAGTCGGTTGGAGGAAGTTTTATGAAACGTGTTTCATAAAACTTTTTCTTTGTCTGAAAAATGACAAAAAAACGTTG
>JAEWOD010000033.1 GCA_023461035.1 Bacteroidota bacterium
ATTCGGATCCAGCTTTATTTTTACATTATAGAGTAACCAGCATTCTTTCTCGTCAAAGTAAGATAAATGATAAAATCCCTGCCAGAATACAGCACCGGAAATATCTCCAGCTTCCATCAATTCATTATAATCACTGTAAACTATGGTAGAACCATTCTCCACTTTATAACGCCCATTTATTACATCTATGTAATACTTTTTACGTCCACTTTCATTATAGTAAATTAATTTTTCTAATTTAATAGTTACTTTTTTTGAACCCTGCTGATAAACCCATACCCCTTCAAATGGGTTTAACTGATTTAGCATGTCCTTTACATACCCGTTATCCGGAATATCATTAAACGGCGTATTTAGCTGAACAACGGTTTGTCCAAATAAAACGGAACTTATTAAAATGGTTATGAAATATAATATTGTTTTCATCTTTTTATGTTTATAGGTTATTACAATTTGTACGTTTAGGATTTCGATTTGCATCAAGGGTCATCCTTTCCCATCCGGTAATAGTATTACCGGATTCGACTGCCCGATAAATACCTACCCCTATATCATTATAATATTGATCCAAAATGTTCAATACGGATCGTTCATTATTAATTTGGTTATTTTCGTGGGTTCTTATTTTCTTATAATCCCTCTCAAACTCAACAAAATATTTTCCTATCTTGGTTCCTGTATCATATTCCAGTCTCCAATTGTTAAATTTACTTATATCTTCCAGTTTCAGGGCATAAGTCCCATGTTCTCCCACCACTATACCATAGGCTTCACTTGTTGAATAACCATTTTCTGCCCTAAACCTTACTATATCCGTAAAGATCCTAATATCGGCTGTAGAATGCACTCCCATCACTTCATCATCATCGTCAGGATGGCTGTGCGCATAACCGAAAACATGCGACCCCCATTCTCTTAGTGTATATTTTTTCGTTGTACCTTCGGCAGAGACATTATATATATTGGTTCCATTGCCGGCTGTAGGGTAGTTGTAATTTTCCCATCCCCATTCGTTAGGGTTTTCATCGACTTTTGTTTTCAAAAAATTAATTTTATGATGAAAGTCCGCATCGGTCTTTAATGCAAGGGACTGGCAGGGAGTCTCACCTTCACCCGGTATGGGATCGGTCGGGATACCGCCGCCGCCGCTACCACCGTCGTCGTCGTCACTCCAGCCTCCGGAGCCACCGCCGCTATAACCACAATTCAAAGTTATACTATAACCATTTTCAAAAGTAGTGCAGGTGCAGTCAGGCGATCCTTCCGGATGACCCTCACAGGTACAGTAACTCGAGGTATACACGGAATACGTACAATACATTTTTCCGGAAACCCCGCCTTCTGAAAGATCGTTACCTTCCGTATCGACTACCCTGATCTCTCCGTCATACTCGATACGCTCATGGTTTTCAAACGCGGCAATCCAATCTGCCGTGGGAAGATAGTGTACGATAACTTCCAGTATGCTGTCCCCTTCCTCTTTGATGATCAGGTTGGATAAATAATAGTCCCCATCGTCTATGGTATTCACTTTTAAGGTATAGGTAGTCAGGGCTCCCATATTGATTTCCACAACAGTTGTACTGTCTATGGATTCTATATAACTCTCCCCTCCTTTATTGGAAATACCGGAAAGAAGGGAAACGGGTTTATCCTTTAGCCTGGATCTCAGCTCCTCATAGCTGATGGTCTTTTTTTGGAAAAGACCCGACTCTGCCATATGCTCGTGTTCATGCTCCCGCCTGAAGTCATCCTCAGAACAGGAAATATAAAGAACGGAAAAGCACAGCAGCATAAAATAAACTGTTTTTCTCATGTTGGTTAAGTGTTTTAAAATTAGACTTAAATTTTGGTTTTTACAAATTTTTATGAATTCATTAAGTTTACCAATCGGAAAATTGATAATTTTAACCGGAAAACCGATAAGTATGGGAGTTGGCATCAAAATAAAACGTTTACGGGAGGAAAGAAAGCTTTCCCAGCCCGAGCTGGCAGAACTTTTAGAGATTTCACAAAGCACACTCAGCAACATAGAAAGTGAAAGTTCTCAGAAAATAGATTTCCATTTGATGGACAAGGTCTGTAAGATATTTGACAAGGATTTTGAGTTTTTCACGGATTCTACTTCAATGAACAATAGTATTGAAGAAAACAAAGGAAGTATTGGAATTGTTGGGAATAATCACGGAACCATTAATCTTTTCCCGGAAGATATCATAGAACAGATAAAGAACTTAGTGGAATCCAACAAAGCCAAGGACGTGGAGATCGCTGAACTGAAAAGACGTTTGGGAGAAAAAGAAGGTTAAAGGTATTTATGTGCATACACATTTTTTCAAATTTTAATAATTAGCTACTTTTACCATACAAAAAACAACATACACATGGGAGTTGGCATCAAAATAAAACGTTTACGGGAGGAAAGAAAACTGTCGCAGCCCGAGCTGGCGGAGCTTCTGGGCATTTCGCAAAGCACGCTGAGCACGATAGAAAGCGAAGCTTCCAAAAAGATCGACTTCCTGCTGATGGACAAGGTCTGCAAAGTTTTTGACAAGGATTTTGAGTTTTTTGCAGAAGAGAAGACCGTAAATAATGTTGAAAAAAATGATGGCGGAGTAGTCGGCGTTAATAATGGTACTATAAATAATTTTCCTGATGATCTGGTTGAACAGATAAAGAACCTAGTTGAATCCAACAAAGCCAAGGACGTGGAGATCGCTGAACTGAAAAGACGTTTGGGAGAAAAGCCGGATTAATTACCCTGTTCAGAATCTTTTCTTTGTGTAACTTTGCGCCTCCTTAGTGTTCTTTGTAATAGCGTTTTTTTGAAACCACAAAGCGCACAAAGTATTTTTCACAAAGTTCATTATGACAAAAATCCTCCACAGTAAAATAACCGGCAACCATCCCAAACATCTTCTGATCTTTCACGGCTTGTTCGGGCAATCGGATAATTTCGCTACGCTTGCCAAACAATTCGCTGAATTTTATACCGTTCATGCGATTGACCTTCGTAATCACGGTCGTAGTTTTCATTCGGATGATATGGGTTTTGAGGCGATGTCTGATGATATTCTGAATTATCTGAACCATCATAGTATTTCGGAGTGTTATCTGCTCGGACATTCACTGGGCGGGCGTTCGGTAATTGAATTTGCTTATAAACATCCGGAAAGAGTTGAAAAACTGATCGTTGCCGATATGGCGCCAAAGGCGTACCCACCGCATCACCAGGGAATCATCAAGGCCTTGAATTCGGTGGATTTTGACAACGTCGAAAAGCGGTCAGATGTGGAGGAAATATTAAAACAATACATTCCCGAAATCGGAACCCGGCAGTTTTTATTGAAAAATGTTTACCACGCGGAAGACGCCCGCCTGCCAGAAGGGCAGGGGAAATATGCGTTTCGTTTTAATTTAAAAACCCTCACGGATGCTTATAATGATATGGTCGGAGGAAATCTGACCGATGGCGTATTTGCAAAGCCCACACTTTTTCTTCGGGGCGAAAAGTCGGATTATATTTTAGATGCTGATTTTGAATTGATCCGAAAACATTTTCCGGAAGCCGAAATCAAAACCATTCCGAATTCCGGTCACTGGGTGCATGCGGAAAATCCGAAAGCTTTTTTTGATTTTGTGGTGGAGTTTTTAGGAAAATAACAGGCCTTTCTGAATTCTCATTTTACACAAAGTTGTCACAAAGTTTCACGAAAAAACAATAATTCATTGACTATCAGGTAAAAAGAACTAAAATACCGTTTCGTAATTAATTTTTACCTTTACTTTTCCTAAAAATTCAGTTTATGAAACTAAAAGGATTATTTTCATCGGGCACAACCGTTTCCAATGTGGATTTAGTCAGTCTTATTCTACGGCTGGCTGCCGGAAGTTTTATGATTTACGGACACGGTGCCTCCAAATTTTCTAAGTTTTTTTCTGATGAAGCCATTGAGTTTATCGACCCATTTGGCATCAGCGCGACTGCTACGCTTGGCCTGGTAATTTTTGCCGAAGTGATTTGCTCCTTGCTTGTCATTTTAGGACTGATGACGCGTTATGCACTTATTCCGCTGATATTGACCATGCTCTATGCCGTATTTGTGGCTCATGGAGATGATCCGTTCCGGCAAAAGGAAATGGGATTATTGTATTTGGTGATTTTCATTTCGCTGATGTTGCTCGGTCCGGGAAAATATTCGATAGACAGACAAATCAAAAAAAGACGGGAAACCATTTAAATTGTATCCCATAAAAAATCCCGTTCACTTCGATTGCGACTTATCGGAATCAGCGAACGGGATTGATTTTTTAATCAGAGTCGGAAATTATTTTTTCACGATTTTCTGAGTAGTTGTAGCGTATCCGTTTGTTACTTTTACTACGTAAACTCCTTTTGCCATAGCAGAAGTATCGATGCTTCCACCGTTATCTACACGGTTTGAAGCAACCAATTTTCCTTCCATGGTATAGATGTTAACGGTAGCACGTTCAGGCAATACAAGGGTCAATTTGTTAGTTACAACAGTGTTCATTTTCACTTGATCAGCGAAATTGTTCATGTCAGCAACACCCATAGAACCTTCTACACCTGCTTTGAAATTATCAAAAGCAACTGTTCCTCCTGTATAACCTCTAACAGCAACGTCCAAACTTACTGCACCTGTTCCTGCAGGCATAGTAGCTGTATGCATTGTCCATTCTGCAGCAGAAGGAAGGTATTCGTTAAATGTTCTGAAAGCATCTTGAGTTGCATCATCTGTAGTGTAAACAGCAGCTCCTTCAGCGTCTCTGAAGATACTCCAGATTCTTGCATCAGATTCATCACCTGAAGCTTTGTACCAAAAAGTAATTTCGTAAGATTCACCAGCTGTTACAGGAACATTCTGATAAAAACCTGTCGTTGCATTTATTGCTGTATAAGCGGCATGTTTGTCTCCCTCTTGTGAATTTCCAGAAACAATTTCCGGAGCAATATAGGAATCGGAAGGCCCGGCACTCCAGCTCTCGAAATCACTTTCAAATCCTGGGTTTGTCAATAAATTTTGTGCAGATAAAGTTAAGGCTGCCAAAATTGTAAAAGATGTAAAGATTTTTTTCATTACTAAAAATTTTTATTTGATTTTTAAGGACTGCAAATTTAAAACATTCTTCTGAATTGTCTACTTAATAAACAGTTAATTTTTAACGAATTAAAAAACTCTCCAAAGAAAAATAATTGGAGAGTTTTTCTTCCGTTTATCTTGGTTTTTTTTCCAATTATAATCCGTCAAATCTAGCCCAACCTGAAGCCCAAGATGGAGTGTTTACACCGTTTCCGGCTCCTGTTGCATTATTATCTATTGTATATGCTGAAGACACATCTACAGTTTCTCCTGCAGAGTTTTTACCTTTTGATTGAGTTTCCACATTTTCAAATCTAACTCCATCTATAAATAATTCTCCTGGAATCCAACTTAAAGTAGCATCATGTTGAATATCAATTCCGGTTTGCCAATTAGCCAAAACGACATTACTGAAATTTCCTTGTGTTCCTTCTCTTAATTTCATGCCTTGAGGTTCTCCACTTTGAGAAATACCTATTAAAGTCAAACCAGTAATGGTCGGGTGAGAATAAGGAGTTGCAGCGTTATCTGTACCATTACCATCTCCTTCAATTCCACGGTTACCTATACCAAATCCTTGTTTTGCATACCAGTTAGAGTTTGTACCATTCCAACCTTCTGTCCAGTCAAATTGGTCATCTTGATTACCTGTTGAAATTAAATAGCTTGTATTTACCGTTCCACCAAACCACTCAAATCCGTCATCACTACCATTGTAAACTTGCACATATTGTACAGTAGTTCCACTACCTACTGCAAAGAAACTAACTCCGTTAAATTCTTTTTCAGCTGTAAAGTTCGCGCCTGAATATTCAACTCGTAAATATTTAATAGATCCTGAGTTGTCCGCTGTATTGCTACCACCGTAAGGCAAATCACCAACTTCAGACATAGCTGATCCAGCACGGTTTATAGGTGCATTACCACAAATTACCAATCCTCCCCAATCAGCCGGAGCTGGTGAAGAAGTTCCACTTGTCATTACAACCGGAGATGAGGCTGTACCGTTAACGAAAATTTGAGCTGTTTGTCCGATAGCGATAAAAGAGCTTGTTCCGCCGGTTGCCTCAATTCTTGTTCCTGCAGGAATAGTTAAAGTAGCTTTATCCAAAATCTTTACGGGTCCGTTTAATTTGTAAACTAAACTTGGGTTCAAAACGATATCGGTTCCCTCACCGGAGAAAGTTCCTGAAAAATTGTTTGGATCAATTTGAACCGTTCCTTGATCTCCTCCTCCGTTGTCATCATCTCCACTACAACTTGCAAAAAATAAAGAAGATGTAAGGGCTAAAATACCGACTAATTTAAATACTGATTTTTTCATTTTTAATGAGATTTAATTTGCTTTATATTATTTTAAAATTGATAGTTAACACCCAAACTGAAATTCATTCCTTTTTTATAATGCAATACTGTTATGTCCGCATCTTTATTTTCCTGAACTCTTTCAAAACTTGGGTCTAAAAGATTTTTTGCATTAAAGTTTACCCCTATATTTTTCGTGATTTTTGATCGGAAGATGAAATCAAGTGTTCCGAGTCCTTTATCTACCACATTCCCTCTGTTATCTGTCCCCAAGGCATAAATACGGTCTGAGAAATAGTTATAGGCAACGGTCATCATAAGATTTCCTCCTTTTTCCCAATCTTTCGTAAAACTGATGTCTCCGTTGATTAAAAGATCAGATGCTCCCTGGAATTTATCTTCATCGTTCGTGAAATTGGCATTCATACGACTTCCGTTACTTAACAAAGTTTCTTCATATACTTTTTCGTTGTTTAACTCTTGATTTGTGTGTGCATAGGAAACATTTGCTCCTACTGTAAATTGGATTGGGTTGGAGGAATCGGATTTATAAATGGATTTTCTAATTTCTATTTCAGCTCCGAAAACATATCCCCAATCACCCGTATTGGCATAGGAAATATCGTTTGTAGAGGACGCAACCGTGAATTTATTTATTGGATTTTCGATGTATTTACCAAATCCTGTTACAGAAAACAACTCACCGCCGGATGGGAAAATCTCCCATTTCAAATCCGCATTATAGTCAGTAGATGCATAAGTAGTAGGCCAACCGTAAATTGTTTCACCCAAATCTTCATACATGAAAAGCGCTCTTTCTTTAAACTGAGGCAGCGTATAGGTTTTACTTGCAGCAAAACGTATGTTTTGTTTATTCGATACTTCGTATTTTAAATTTAAGCTGGGTAGGAATTGGAATTCTTCATATTCGTTTTCGTCACCCAATGGATCAAGTGAAGTGTTCCATTCGACGGTTTGGTTTACTAATTCTCCTCTTAAACCAATTACAGCTGTCAATTTTGGTGATAATTTATATTCCAAATTTGCAAATCCGCCGTGAACGGTTTGATCTCCGGTATAATATTGAGGATTAATTGTATTTCCGGAAAAAGTGGACATGCTAAATAGTCCTGCAGCAAAATTGGTTGGATTATAAAACGCATCCATATTATTGAAATCAGCATACATTTGGTTTCCAGAGGGAGAGAGATTATACTGAACAGCTTCAAAATCTCTGGTCTTAAAACGACCGTTGTAACCGATGGTCAATTTTCCTTTGTATGCCGATTCGTCCTCTTTTGCAAATTTGAAATTCAAAGCGATGTTTCCAACCGCTTCGCTTTCATCCAATGTTTGGAAGTAACGGTGATTTAAAGAAGCGGAAGAATTGGCAATTACATAATGGTTAAGTGAAGATTTCCATTCGATTGTATTTTGAAATCGATCCGGCATATCGCTTTTTATAGTGTTGTATCCAAGTCCCCAACTTACATCTGTGCGATCGCTGAATTTATGTTCGCCCAATAATTGATTGACCCAAAGAGTGTTTTGAACATAAGTACCACGGCGCATCCAACCGCCTTCGTTGGCATTGTCGCGCATATAACCTTCACCTTCTTCCAATTTTTGGTTGGATGAATTCACAAATAAGCTGTTGAAGCTAATGTTATTTTTACGGTTCAATTGATAATTCAGATTCAAATAACCTGTCGTGTTGGTTAGATACTGATAGGAATTAAATTGACCGAAATCTTTTCCCTGAACTTCTCCTTGAGCATTTACACCTGATTTTAAACGACCTTCTTTGATGCTTAAAAAGTCGTTATCATGCGTCCCTGTGAGAAAGAAACTGAAACGTCCGTTTTCGCCCACTTTAAATCTTTCTCCGGTTGCAATTGAAAACCCGGAACCCAGAGAACCCGATTTTTTAGGATTTAAACTATTTTCAAATTCATAATTAGTTAACGTATTTGGGTTTTTTGATTTATCAAATCCAAGCCAATTGATTCCTTTTTGCAAATGAAAATTCTCATCTGAAATCGCATTTGAGTTCATCCGTGAATTCAGTCCAAACGAGAAAAATCCTTTACCGGTTTGTTTTTTAGAAACGATGTTTACATTTCCACCGGCAAAATCACCAAAGAAAGTTCCGCTGTAAACTTTATCTATACCCACATAGGTTAAGATATCAGTGGAAAAAATGGCTAAATCTATATTTTTATATTCGGGGTCGTTTGATGGAATGGGAAGGCCGTTCATCGTTGTTGAATTGTACCGATCACCTAATCCTCGAACAAAAATCACGCTGGTTCCCTCTTGTTTTGATATTCCGGAAACTTTTGTGACCGCAGAGGAAACATCGCTTACACCTTTACGCTGTAATTCTTGAACTCCAATATTTTCAGTTATGATCACGGATTTTTTTTGTGCATTTAACAAAGATGTTTCTGATTCTTTATTAACCTCTCCCACTACTACCGCTTCTGACAATTGCATAGCCGAATCCGATGAAGGCTTTAATCTGGTCGAAAACTCTACTCTTTCACCATCATTTACCGTCAAAGTCTTTTTAACTTCTTCAAATCCGATTGCCGTCATAATTACTTCATAAGTCCCGGCATCGACTTCCATTTCATAGGTTCCGTTTTCATCCGTAAATGCAGAGAAAAGTGTTCCGTCTATAAATATATCTGCCGTGGCTATACCGGATCCGGACTCATCCATTACATTCCCATAAATAATCCCTGTAGATTGTGCTTTAAGAATACTACCTGTAAAAAGCAAAAGGGCAAAAATTAGTTTATACATTTTATCTCTTCAAAATTCCCTGCAAAGAACAGAAGCTTTGAAAAAAATCAATTTTCGTGAATTTTAAATTTTGATTAACTAAATGTTAGCAGGTTAACTCAACTTTAAATCTTTGTTAAGCAAAATGTTTCCTGTCTTTTGTCCTGATTTTGGCTTAACTTTACACCCCGGATTTACACCTCATTTAAATACAATGAAAAAGATTAAAATACTTTTGGTAGATGACGAACCGGACATCTTAGAGTTTTTATCCTACAATTTAATCAAGGAAGGATACGAAGTTTCTACCGCTTCAAACGGCATCGAAGGAATTAAAAAAGCAAAAGTAGAAAAGCCGGATTTGATCTTACTGGACATCATGATGCCCGAAATGGACGGAATAGAAGCCTGTGCCGAAATCCGGAAAATAGACACATTAAAGAAAACTTTGATCGTTTTCTTAACGGCAAGAACAGAAGAATTCTCCCAATTGGCAGGTTATGAAGCCGGAGCAGATGATTATATCACCAAACCGGTCAAACCAAAAGTTCTGATGAGTAAAATCAAAGCTTTGCTCCGTCTGAAGTCTACCGAAGAAAAGCAACAATTCATAGAATTAGATGATTTCATCATCGACCGTGAAACCTATAAGGTGACTTTTCAGGGAGAGGAATTTATGCTTCCCCGCAAAGAATTTGAATTAATTGCGCTCCTCGCCTCCAACCCAAAAAGAGTTTTCAAACGTGACGAAATTCTGGAAAAAGTATGGGGAAATGAAGTCGTTGTAGGCGGAAGAACCATAGACGTACACATCCGCAAACTCCGTGAAAAGTTTGGAAACGACCGGCTTTCCACCATCAAAGGGGTAGGTTATAAATTAAATGCTTAAACTTTTGCATGGCTACACCCAATCGTTGGTTCAATTCTTTTCTTTATTCCATAATGGGTGGAATCATTATTTGGATTTTAAGTTGGTTGGTTTCAGCTATTATTTTACAAAAACCTATCGGACATTGGATTTCGCCTGATTTCCTTTGGAAAGGAATTTTGCTCGGCTTTATTATTCCGTTGTTGGTTATTTTTGCCTTACTGGGAATTGCTTTTAATTCATTTTCCAAATTAAATATTTCACATTTATACGATTTGGTTCCCGATTTGAATTCGCAAAATGCAGCAAAAGATTTTGAAGGACTTTCGGAACAGATTTCTTCTTTAACTGATGTAAAATCCAAAGAAATTGACAGCCTGACCGAAAGGGAAAATTACCGCCGTGAATTTCTCGGCAACGTATCGCACGAGCTGAAAACTCCGCTATTTTCCATTCAGGGTTATTTGCTTACGCTGATTGAGGGTGGAATTGACGATGAAAATATCCGCGATAAATATTTGAACCGGATCAACAAATCCGTGGAGCGTCTCACCTACATCGTCAAAGATCTGGATATGATTACCGAACTGGAATCGGGAAATTTAAAATTGGAACAAAAACCATTTAACATCCTTGCGCTGACTCGAGACATCTTTGACCTTTTAGAAATCAAAGCCCAGAACAACAACGTAATCCTGAGAATTGAAAATCCCATAGATATTCCGATTCGGGTTACGGGCGACATCGAACGCATCGAACAGGTTCTGACCAACCTCATCGTTAACGCCATCAATCATTCTGCCAAAGAAAATGCAGAAGTCACGGTTTCCTTTCAAACAAGTGGAAACAAAATCAAAACCACGATAAAAGATAACGGAATCGGCATAAAACCGGAACATCTGGAACGGATTTTTGAAAGATTTTACCGTATAGACAAAAGCCGAAGCCGTACCCATGGCGGTTCCGGTCTGGGACTTTCTATCGTCAAACATATCCTCGAAGCCCACGGCGAAAAAATCCAGGTATCCAGTACATTTGGAGAAGGAACAGAATTTTATTTTTTACTGAATAAAGCCTGAAAATAAAATTCCGTCAACTTGATTTTGACAGAAAATCTTTGGGTTTAGAAGCCTATTTAAATTTTATTGTAAAATTTTAGAAATAAAAAAACCACGAGAAATCGTGGCTTTGAGCGGGAGACGGGACTCGAACCCGCAACATTCAGCTTGGATCCGCCGCGGCGGACTACCAATTGAGCTTCTCAAACCAACTTCATTCGATCCTTTGTCCTACACCTAAACATAAAACATTAAAAACCGAATTCTTATGAATTTTTAGAAATAAAAAAAACCACGAGAAATCGTGGTTTTGAGCGGGAGACGGGACTCGAACCCGCAACATTCAGCTTGGAAGGCTGAAGCTCTACCAATTGAGCTACTCCCGCATATCTGAGTACAAATTAAATTCGAATAATTGAAACAGACAATAAAAAGTCAAAAAAAAATTAATTTGGAATTTAGAAAACCATCATAAAATAATTGTCCGATTAACTGTTTTTTTGTTATATCTTTAATACTCAAATTTTTAGCATATGAAACAATTTATTTTACTCTTGATTTTCAGTTTGGGATTTAGCGCTTTAAATGCCCAAACACCGGAAGAAATGAAAGCCTGGGAAAACGCTATGACACCCGGAGCCGAACACAAATGGATGGAAACCTACGCCGGCGAATGGGTCGTTGAAAACAAAGTTTGGATGGATCCTTCCCAGCCACCCATCCTGTCAAAAGGAAGTTGTATAAATACAATGACTATGGGAGGTAGATATATGGAATATGTATTTAAAGGAGATTTCTTGGGAATGCCTTTTGAGGGAAAAGGCGCCATGGGATTTGACAATACCGAGAAAAAATTTAAATCCACCTGGCGGGACAGTATGAGTACAGGAATTATGTACACCGTAGGAACTTATGATGAAAAAAACCAAACCATGACGTCCATCGGAACTTCACTGGATCCGATGACTAAACAGGAAATGAAAACCAAGGAAATCACGAAATATATTTCCAAGGACAAATATGTAATGGAAATGTACATGGAAGTCGGTGGACAAGAATTTAAAACAATGGAGCTCACCTACACCCGCAAGTAATTCGCTCAAAATGAATTCAATCAGAAGCCCATTTCACAGATGGGCCTTTTGTTTTTAACATAAAATTAGCGCAAAGAATTCCTGATTTTCATCGGCTTAATCCCTACTTTTGTATTGCTTAAAAAATAAAACATGAATCACACACCCGTGGAAGGTTTTTCCAAAATGTCCAAAGAAGGAAAAATCGAATGGTTGGTAAACGAATATCTCAACGGCTCTGACAAAGCCATTCAAACCCTGAAACAATATTGGAACGAAGATTCCTCGCTTCAGCAATTACATGACGAATTCTCTGAAAATACACTTTCCAATTTCTATATGCCACTGGGATTTGCGCCCAATTTCCTGATTGACGGAGAATTACACTGCATTCCGATGGCAATTGAAGAAAGCTCTGTCGTTGCCGCCGCTTCCAAAGCAGCGAAATTCTGGATTTCACGTGGTGGATTCAAAACCCAAATTCTTTCCAAAGTTAAATTGGGACATGTGCATTTTATGTTCCGGGGCGATAAAGAAAAGCTGGAACGTTTTTTCATCGAAACCGTTTTGGCTAAGTTGTTCAGAGGCACTGAAGATATTACCAAAAATATGCAGGCACGCGGTGGCGGAATTTTGAACCTGAAATTGGTCGATAAAACTTCGGAAATCGAGGATTATTTTCAGATTCATGCCGAATTTGATACCGTGGATTCCATGGGTGCCAATTTCATCAATTCTTGTTTGGAACAATTTGCCCAAACACTCAAAAGAGAAATTTACGACAGCGAAATTTTTACTTCCGAAGAAAAAGATTCATTGCAGATCGTGATGTGTATTTTGTCGAATTATACACCGGAAAGCATCGTGAGAGCAGAAGTAAGCTGTCCGGTAGAGGATTTGGCGGAAGGAAATGTGACTTCAGAAGAATTTGTAAAAAAATTCAGCCGTGCAGTAAGAATTGCTGAGGTGGAACCTTATCGGGCGACCACACATAACAAAGGCATCATGAACGGCGTAGACGCAGTAGTTATTGCGACCGGAAACGATTTTCGTGCGGTAGAAGCCTGCGCACATACTTTTGCTTCCCGAAACGGAAAGTACAGCAGTTTGACACACGTTGAAGTAAAAGACGGTGTGTTCCGTTTCTGGCTTGATTTACCAATTTCACTCGGAACCGTTGGCGGACTGACTTCTTTGCATCCGCTTGTGAAACTGGCTTTGCAGGTTTTGGGTTGTCCAAATGCGGAAAGACTGATGGGGTTTGTAGCTGTTGCCGGACTGGCGCAGAATTTTGCAGCACTTCGTTCGCTGGTTACAACCGGAATTCAGCAGGGACACATGAAAATGCATTTGTTGAACATTTTGAATCAATTGGAAGCTACGGAAGAAGAGAAAAATTATTTTGTAAATTATTTCAAAGACAAAACGGTTTCTCATCATGCGGTGATTTCGGAATTCCTGAGTTTACGTGGAGTGAATAGCGTGGAGGAGTTGAAAAAAGGGTGATTTTAATTTGAGAATTTGAAGATTTGAGAATTTAGCTTCCTATAATCTAAACCCAATTGTAAAACTAAATGCGTCTCTGGTCTATCCATCCGAAATATTTAGATGCTAAAGGTCTGGTTGCACTTTGGAGAGAAACACTTCTGGCAAAAAACGTACTGGAGGGCAAAACAAAGGGCTATAAAAATCATCCGCAATTAATCCGGTTCAAGGAAATGAAACGACCGGTCGAAGCCATCAACCAATATTTGGCAGGAATCTGGGAAGAAGCCGAAAAAAGAGGGTATAAATTTGACAAATCAAAAATCAATTGGGAATTTGTCTCACAGAAAATGAATGTCACTGATGGTCAAATGGCGTATGAACTTCAGCATTTACTAAAGAAATTGGAAATTCGGGAGACCAGCCAATTTTATAAATTAAGAGATTTAGAGAGAATTGATCCGGCAAAAATATTTGATAGAATTGAAGGTGAAATCGAAAAATGGGAGATAGTTTGATCAACGAATATTATCAGAAAGCCAAACAACGTCAGGCTGAACACAAAAAGTTTCTGAACAAAATCAAACAGAAACCACCCAAACGGTTTGATGAGCAAATGCTGGAAATCCACGAAGAAGTTTTTGACCGGATTGACTGTCTTTCGTGTGCCAATTGTTGTAAAACCACCGGTCCGCTTTTTACCCAAAAAGACATTGAACGGCTCGCGGGTTTATTTCGGATGAAACCTTCTGAATTTATCACTAAATATCTGAAAATTGATGAGGACAATGACTATGTATTGCAGTCAGTTCCTTGTCCGTTTCTGGGAACCGATAATTATTGTTCGGTTTATGAGCACCGACCGAAGGCCTGTCGGGAATATCCGCATACCGACCGTAAAAAATTCTATCAAATCAATCATCTTACCCTGAAAAATACTTTGATTTGTCCGGCGGCGTATGAAGTAGTAGAAGAAATGATGAGAAAAATCAAATAAAGAAATTATTCTCTACATTTGATTATCAAAAACTTAATTTATGAAAACCTTTACTTTTCTGTTTGCATTTACATCTATGCTGGGTATAAATGCTCAAAATTGGGAGCAATTAGATATTCCGGACTCTCCTGCCCGATACGATGATGTTTTCTTTTTGAATGAAAATCTGGGTTGGGCGGCAGACGGAGCCGGGGCGGCAGTCTACAAAACAACTGATGGTGGGGAATCCTGGACTCAAACATCTTATAACAATGAAGAATATCTTCGGAATATTGAATTCCTGAATGAAAATATAGGATTTCTGGGGGCGCTCTCAGAAAATTTCTATCGTACAACTGACGGTGGCCAAACTTGGGAAATAATCTGGGATTTACAAGGAGCAATTCCCGCCATTTGCGGATTGGACACTGTGGGGGAATCAACTGTTTATGGCTGTGGCGCCTATTTTGAGCCGGCTTTCATCATTAAATCTACCGATAGCGGCGAAACTTGGGACGTGATTGACATGAGCGCCTACGCCACTTCTTTGGTGGAAGTTTTATTTATAAACGAACAAACCGGTTTTGCTTCAGGTGGTGACAGTAGCGGAGGAATTATCCTGAAAACCACTGATGGCGGACAAAGCTGGACTGAAATGCACAATACGAGCATTTCCGGTGAACAAATTTGGAAATTACAAATTCTACCTTCCAACCCTAACATATTGTTTGCTTCCGTAAATTCCGTTCCTCCACTCGATGGAAAATTATTAAAATCAACCAATGGAGGACAAAACTGGACGTCAAAAAATGTCCCCGATCCCATGATTCAAGGCGTCGGATTTATTTCCGAAAGCCACGGCTGGATGGGTGGCCACAACAGCGGATTTCTGGAAACTTTTGATAGTGGCCAGACCTGGAATGACACAGGATTTGGATGGAGCCTGAACCGGTTTCAGGTCTTCAGTGAAAATCTGATTTATTGTTCCGGACAAAGCATATACAAATACACCGACAACCTTTCTGTGAGCGACATTGAAACACAACGACCTGATGATATGTCCATCGCCATCGCGCCTAATCCGGTGGAAGATGTTTTAAATATTTCGGTCGATTATCCGCGTTCCGACCATATGGTCATTACCCTGTTTGACGAAACCGGAAAGTTGATTAAAAAATTGCTTCGCGAAACCGTTGATTCCAAAGGAAAGAAATCCTACCAATTTGATTTTCAGGAAAAACCGGGTGTTTATTATCTGCTTTTCCACTATGATTTAGGCTATCAGTCCAAAAAAATTATCAAGAAATAAATTGACCTAAAAGACAAAAAACCTCCGAATGATGAATTCGGAGGTTTTTAATTTGATAATGAATAATGAGGATAATTTATGTTTAGAATCCCAAATTGATTCCGAATTGGAGCATTTTTCGATCGTCAAAATTTCCGGTGTTGAAATAAGGGCTAAACTCTTGTCTTACAAAGAAATTCCAGTTATAAATGCTCAGAGTCAACTGTCCGCCGTATGCAAAATTATTTAGTTCGTAATTGGTTTTTTTATCTCGGTAATCTACCTCTACGCCCTCTACTATATGATTGGTGGAAATCCGGAAACCACCATATAAATTGGCCGAGATCCCGATTCCCTTGTCCGGATTACGGTAAGTTTCTTCGTTTGTTGTTTTCAGTCCGGAAGTGCTGTATTTTATACCCAAAGGAATCATGATATAAGTCGATCTGAGCTTGCTTTTGTCCAAATTATGAGGATATTGACTCAAATCTACTACGCCATCGTTGTTTCTTGTGACGAAATAATTATCGTCAAACCGAATTGTTCTCCAAGACAAATAAGCACCCGTTATGAATACAAAAGGACTGGTTTTGGTGAGTTGACGATGATACAAAAACCCGAAATCAATGCCGCTCGAATATGCCAAATGATCATTTAATTTTTGGTTTTCATCATCCGGTAAAACGATCATACCATAGGAAAGATAACCCGTCATTTCATTCTGTGGTTTATAGTGCCAATCTTCTGTCATTTGCTCTTGGTCCTTTTTCAATTGTTCTACGTCTGTGTTCATAATCGAATACTGAACTTGCTGTTTCACAGCTTCATCCAGATCAAATTTCAGATTTTCAATGCCGGAATTGATTCGTTCCGAAAAGCGCAATGCTATATCGGCTTTTAAATTTCCTGCAAGCGAATCGGAAATAATGCCACCGGCTAATTCGGTTTCCACTTTCGATACTTCAGCTTCCATAGATAATTTTTCACGAATGACTATTTCCCTGATTTCTATAGCATACTGCTCCGTTTTTTCTTTATAATTGGGGCTAATACGTTCGGTTTCTTTGGTGTTTTCATTAAAATCCAACTTGATTGTTTGGGCTGTCAAGTTCATGCCGACAAGGCATAGAATTCCTGAGATGATATAGGTTTTCATCATTAAATTGTTTTAAATTAATACGATTATTAAAGGATTATTTATTGAAGTCTATAATGACCATACGCGAGCCCGAATTTTTTTGTTGAACCGCCTGATTGTTTTCAATCGAATACAGCAGCATTTCGGGATCTACATAATTGGTTTTTGCTTTAGGCTTTGAAATCGAATCGGTATTTAGCGCCATCACCAGTTCTTCTTTCTCTACCTTAATTGACTCTACAACTTCATTTATTTTTACTTCGAAATAATCTTCAGTGTTTTCAGATTGAATTTCTTGAGATTCCGATTTCGCTATTGCAGTAGCCGGGGTTTCATTTGATTTTTCTGAATATTCCGAATTTACAGATGCATTTTTTTTGGTGAATTCTGTATTTTGAACAGCTGTTAATTCACCCAAAACATTTTTTTCAACCTCTTTATTTTCAACGATTTCAGGTTTCGCCAATACAATTTTTGATGAATTTTCAGTTTCGGTGGTCGGTTTATCATTGAAATAATTCATTCCAAAGAAAATACCCATCAAAACAGCCGCTGAAGCCGCAATTCCAAACGGAAGGAACGATTTTATTTTTCGTTCTTTTGGCTTTTCCTCCATCAATTCGCTGAGTTTCTCCCAAGCATCATCTGAAACCGGAATCTCACGGCTTTCCAGTTGAGATTTGATTTGGTTATCGATCGTATTTTTAGTTTTCATTTGCGATGTTTTTTTGGGTTAGAATCAATTCTTTCAATTTGTTTTTTGCTCTTACCAATTGGGTCCGGGAAGTTGCTTCACTTATGGAAAGCAATTCTGAAATCTCTTTGTGTGTAAAATCTTCCAAAACAAAAAGATTGAAAACAGTTCTGTATGCTTCCGGTAGTTGATCCAATAATTCCTGGGCATTAATACCGGAAATATCTTCCTCTAAATCCTCAGCTTGTTCCACTATTTCCATTTCGTCCAGATACATTATACTTTTTTTCTGCTTGATGAAATCCAAACATTCGTTTACCATAATCCTACGTATCCAACCTTCAAAACTTCCTTCCGATTTATAGGAATCAATATTTTTAAAAACTTTGACAAATCCTCTCAGCATACAGTCTTCCGCATATTGCAAATCTGAAACGTACGTTCTGCAAACGCTGAGCATCTTACGGGAATTCCGGTCAAACAATTCTTTTTGTGCCAGACGATCCTGTTTTTTCAATTGTGGTACAAGTACTTCCAATTTCTGATTTCTATGGATGGAAATTATCTTCAAAATTATTGGCTTCTGTTTGTATAGACGATAAAAATCCCGAAAAAGTGACAATCCATTTGAAAAAAATAAAAAAACCCGCAAGAAGCGGGTTGAATTCGATTGAAAATCAAATCATTAATCATTCAAATCCTCTTCTATATCTTTGAGGTCGTCTTTTGCTTTTTGGGTGACCTCATCTATCTCTTCATCCAGTTTGGCCAGGTTTTCCGAAACATTTTCTTTCACTTCTTGTGCTTTTTCTTCAGCAGCCCCTATTACTTCCTCAGCTTTGGCTTCCGCTTCCTGCATTTTTTCTTCTGCTACCTCTTTTACCTCTTCCGTTTTTTCTGCTACAGCATCTTTTGTCTCTTCCCATTTTTCCTCAGCTTTCTCTGCAAGGCTTTGAGCTTCATCTTTTGCGTCCTCAACCGCATTTTCTACTTTATCCTCTGCCGAACCTACTGCACCGGAAACCGCTTCTTTGGCATCATCAAAAGTTTCTTTTGCCTTGTCACCCAGATTTTCTGCCGCATCTTTAGTGTCTTCCCAGACTTCATCTGCTTTGTCTTTTACGTTTTCCCATGTTTCGGCAGCTTTTTCTTTGGCCGTTTCGGCAGCTTCTTTTGTATCCTGCCAGACATCAGACGCTTTGTCTTTTATGGTGGATGCCGCTTCTTTGACTTCATCTGCCACTTTTTTCCCGGCTTCTTTTACGTCCTGTTTTACCTCGCCGGCTTTCTGGTTTGAACCGCCAAATAAATTCTTAAAAAATGAACCTAATCCCATTTGTGTATGTTTTAAAATTAAAAGTAAACTAATTTAATTAGAATCAACCAATTATACAAACGAATTAAAATCTCCCGAAAATGGTTTCATCTTTGTAGATTTGTATTTCAATTTTAAACCCGGTTTTTTGGAATTAGCTAATAAGGTTTCTTGGGACGCCCAGCAATATGGAAAGTTTTCATCTCTGATTCGCGACTATCTGACTCAAAATGAAACAGCCCGGTCTTTTTATGCCAAATTTCCTTCAGAATCCAATTTGGTTTTACAGGCCAAAGAAAAATTAGCGACTTATTCGCATCGGGAAATCGTATATAATTCGCTAAAAAATCAATTATCCCGATTGGATTTGACCTCTGCTCAAATTGAAAATCTCGAAAAATTCAAATTGTCCAATTCGGTCACAATTACGACCGGACATCAACTCAATTTACTCACGGGGCCGCTTTATTTTTTCTATAAAATATGCGAAGTCCTGAAGGCTTGTGAAGAAATGAACAGGAATCATCCGGAACTGAATTTTATTCCGATTTTCTGGATGGCTACAGAAGATCATGATTTTGAGGAAATCAACCATTTCTATTTTAAAAACCGGAAATTTGTTTGGCATAAAGATGCAAAAGGCGCTGTCGGACGTCTGGACTTAAATGGTCTGGATGAATTATTTGATGCTTTTTTTTCCCAACTTCCTGATTCTCAAAATGCTCTATCACTTCGAACTCTGATTGAAAATTCATATCTGAATGCTTCCAATTTGACAGAAGCAACGCAAAAACTCGTTCACCAACTTTTTGGTGAAAAGGGTTTGCTCATGTTGGACGGGGACGACAAAGCATTAAAAAATTCTATGATTCCGGCGTTTGAGGAAGATCTTTTTAGGAATTCGGCTCATAAAATCGTTGGTAAAACCAATGAAATTCTGGAAAAAGAAAATTATTCCATTCAGGTCAATCCGCGCGAAATCAATTTGTTTTATTTGGGTGAAGGAAGCATCCGAGAACGAATCGTTTATGAGAACGGATATTTCCAGGTTTTGAATACGGAATTCCGGTTTTCAGAAGAAGAAATAAAATCGGAATTAAAAAATCATCCCGAAAAGTTCAGCCCCAACGTGATTTTGCGTCCGCTATACCAGGAAACGGTTTTGCCCAATGTCTGTTATGTAGGTGGAAGCGGTGAAATCGCTTATTGGCTTCAGCTGAAATCCTTTTTTGAATCCCAAAATATATTATTCCCGGTTCTTTCTGTGCGGAATTCTTTGTTGATTCTGAACGAAAAGCAGAAATCGAAATTGGAAAAACTGGGGATTTCTTATGAAGATTTGAAGTTGCCTTTATTTGAATTGGTCCAAAAAAACATACAAGAAAATTCCGATACGGAAATTGAGTTTGATTCGTATGAAAAACAATTAAATCAAATGTTTGCCGAATTGGAGGCCAAGGTTTCCCAAACGGACATCAGTTTTTCAAAAATGGTCAATGCGCAAAAATCCAAACAAACAAAAGGGCTTGAAAACATGAAAAAAAGGCTGATGAAAGCCGAAAAAATAAAACATTCCGATCGTGTTGAACGCATCGAAATCCTCTACTCAGAACTATTTCCGTTTGGGAATTTACAGGAACGTATTGAAAACTTTTCCGAATTCTGGTTAGATTATGGTACTCAATTTGTAAAGGAAATAGACCGTGAAATTCAACCAATTGACTTTCATTTTACGATAAAAACTTTACCTTAAGCTAAAGAATTGTATTTTTGTTTTTAAAATTCAAATAGATGAGCAAAGCGTTTTGGGCAATTCTGTTTTTTATGATGGCATCTGTAATATTTGCACAGGAAAAAACACATACAGTAGAAGCCAAAGAAACCATTTACGGCATTTCGAAAAAATACAAAGTTTCGCAAGAGGCTTTGCAAAAGGCCAATCCTTTTCTAAAAGAACGTTCTTTACAGATTGGCGATGTTTTGGTGATTCCGGGGAAATCCGATGGTTCGATAAAACCGGTGATTACAGAGGTTAATACCAATTCTCCTGTTCCAAATACCAACGAAGTGATTATCCCGAAGGAGGATGAAAATTTTATTTACTATGAAGTAAAAGCCAAACAAACGATTTATTCGCTCACGAAAGAATACGGCATTTCGGAAGATGCTTTAAAAAGCCTGAATCCTCAGTTGGAACAGGGATTAAAGGCGGGAGATATCATTCGGATTCCAAAGAAAAAATCAAACAACGGACAGGAAGAAATCATTCCGGAAGGAATGCATAAAGTACAGCGTGGAGAAACGGTATTCTCGCTTACCAAAGAATTTGGTGTAAGTGAAGACGAATTTTATATCGCAAATCCCATGGTTCAAACCGAAGGATTAATTGTCGGTTCTTATATCAAAATTCCAAAAAAAGGAAGTTCAAATGCCGTGATCCAGGACGGATTTATCGAACATAAAGTCAAAGCCGGCGAAACGATTTATTCCATCACCAAATTGTACAAAGTAAGCTTTGCCGATTTGATGAAACATAATCCCGATCTCAAAAATGGTTTAAAAACCGGAATGACACTGAAAATTCCTTTGCAGGATGGTGCCAACATCGTGAAAGCTCCCGGAAAAATCAAAAGAATTGACGATAACGAAATCAACATCGCACTGATTCTTCCTTTCCATTTAAATGGTGCAACAGGTAAAGAACAGGAAAAAAATATTTCGACCGACATTTTGATCGGTGCCAAAATGGCCTTGGATTCATTGGCCAGAAAAGGCAAACAAATCAATCTGAAAGTAATGGATTCTGAAAATCAGGCCGGTTCACTGGAAGCCTTGATTGGAAATACGGATTTCTCCAAATTTGATGTAGTTGTAGGGCCGCTTTTTGCTTCCAACTTTAAATCCATGTCCACGATGTTGAACGGTTCGGGAATCGCTTTGGTTTCACCATTGAGCAATTCGGACGACTTAAAAGGACTGGAAAATGTCATCATTTCAACACCTTCAGATGAAGCGATTGCAGATGTAATCATTGATGAAATTAAATCCAATTATAAAGGCCAGCAAATCCAGATTTTAACCGACGACCGCCACCAATCTTTGGCTGATTATGTTTCTTCTAATTTGAAGAAGAAAATTTCAGGAGCGGATATTTTTATCACCAAAGATGCCGGCAAACTGATGCAGAAATCCGAAACGGTAGATGAAAAACTAACCGATGGGACTGTCGTGAAAAAGGAATATTTCACGCCGATTATTACGGTTTTGGTTTCGGACAATAATACTTTGGGGAATGCTTATGTGAAGAAAATCAGAACCATGGATGCCGAAAACCTTCAGGCATACGGAGTAAAATTTGTATCGGCCTATGATATTTACAACGATAAGAATAGTGAAAATATCGCAGCGCTGAAAAACATAGGATTTGCTTTCAGCACCGTCCGATTGGTGAATGTTTATGGTGCAGGCGAACGAAATACGCTTGAGAAATTCCTTGATATTTATTGTTTGACACCTAACGAATACCAACAGGTCGGATTTGATATTTTCTATGATTTGGTGGACAGAATGAATTCCCGTGGAGATATCCTGAATTCACTCGGAAGTGAACAAACCCGCTTGGCGACCAAATTCAAATATGAAAAAGAAGGAAATGCTTATGTCAATAAAGCCGTGCGTGTGGTTCGATTATTTGTAAAAGCAGATGAGTCTCCGGATGATGTGGGTGATGTGAAGGATTGATAGTAGACTACTATCTTTAGTTTGGGTGAAAAGTGTTTTTATTTGTAATTTAACCTGAGATAGAATTAAAAATCATTAAGAATTATTTGATTTTTGCTTTAGACATTTTAGTAATTAATTGTAAATAAACACATTAAAATTTATTAATCCTAATTATTCTTAAAGTTTAAAAAATTTAAACAGCTATTAAATAGGTAGATATAAACTATTTTATGTCGAACTGACGTTAATTTATGTGCTAAATTATTGAAGGTCTTAAACATGAGTGTATTTTCTTATCATCTTGTAAAACTATCTTTACCTGCAGCACTCAAAGCCATTTTATTTCCCATCAAACCAAGCCAAATAAAGGGTCTGATTTACGCAGAAACAATGTCTGCGATGATTTTAGGGTCTCCTGTTTTTTCTGCAAACCGTTTCTTTAACAGAGAAATTGTCGTTTTTGCACAATGGGAAGACCAAGACAAAATCGATGATTTTTTACAATCCGATAAAATAGGGAAACAATTAGCAAAAGGTTGGCACATAAGATTGGAGTTTCTCCGACAATGGGGCAAAATTTCCGGATTTAAATTACCCGATTCAAACATAGAAACAACCGACGAAAATGAACCTGTGGTCGCCGTTACAATTGCCCGAATGAAATATACCCAAATACCGAGATTTCTGCGATGGGGAAGACCCGTAGAAAAACAAGTTCGGGATGATACCGGTACTACTCTCTCTTTAGCATCTATTCGGTATCCCAACCTCATTTCAACTTTCTCCATCTGGAAGACGCAAAAAGAAATGACCGATATGGTTTTTGGTCACAGCAAAATGCCCCAACCCAAAAGACATATCAATGCAATGAAAGAACGGAATCGGAAAGACTTCCATTTTGAATTTACAACCTTGCGTTTCAAACCCATTTCCGAATTTGGCAATTGGAAAAATGAAAATCATTATATCCCTTAAAACTGAGCGATCATGAATTTGGCATATACCATGCAAAAATTTCAAGATTGGTTCACCCAACAATGGGTCATTCTTTGGGGGCGAAAAATCAATCCTTCAGACTATCCTTGGTTGGTCGGCCCATTTGGGGAATTGAATGGAATCGAAGAGGATTTTATTTATCAATTGGCCAAGAAAGAAGAACTTAAAATCATTAGAAATATGGATTCAAAAGGTTTGTTGCATTCAATTTCAACACTTGATCTCGCGGAGGATGATTTAAACAGACTTTCAAAAAACATAATCGATTTTTATGAAAAGACCACTGATTTCAAATTAGGTTTTAGCGTGAAATGGAATCCTTTTTTTAAGATATTGGGTTATATCGTGAACCGATTATTTAGCCGACGGATTAATCAATTGAACATTCCGACCGGAAATATAAAAGAAAATGAAAATCTGACAAGCGAAATCATAGAATTAAGTTCCCAGAAAAATGGAGAAATAAAATATCGTATTTGGTTAAGAAAATTTGAATCAACAGGAAAAATCATTTATTCGGGAATATATTCGATTTGCAACCTTCCAAATGGAACTACTTGCATCAAAGCCGTTTTCCCGTTACCAAAAGGAAATGCAACAGTCATTCTGAAACCGGCTGTTGGAATAAATGATGAACTAATTTTAGATTCTTCCGGAAAAAAGTTTGGCGATGCGGGTTTCTATTTTCTGCTAAACGATGCAAAAGGCAATTATTGGAGTCAATATATAAAATCCTTTACGGACAAACTGATAGTAAGCGAAGAACAAGGAAATTTAATAGCAATCCAAACGCTAAAACTTTGGAATCTTACCGTTGCGAACTTCAAATACCTTATAGAGAAATGAAATAATTTTAACTAACATTTGTCTGAGACCAATCAGATTATTAATCAAAACCTCGCCTGAATCTGAACGCTTCCCGTATGGATGGTTTTATTTTCTTCCGTTTTACGCCCGTCATAGCTGATATTGACACTCAAATAAGAATTCAATTGGCGTTGCACCATGAGTTGCCAGACAAAATTATTTCCCGGCTTTAATCCTTCCATCATTTGATTTCCGACTACCGATTGGGCATTTCCGGTGAAATCGTTTTTGATATAATTAAAAGTGGCCAGAAGAGATGATTTGGAACCGTCATTCCACTGGATTTCCGTTCCCATATTGGATTGGTTCAGCATTTCCAATCCTGTACGATTGGTTTTATTTTGATAAGTATAATTAATCGCTGCGCTGAATTTACTTTCGATCTGATAGGAGAATTGTGGTTTCAAACGCCAGGATTCGATGATGAAACGACGGCTTTCAAATACATCGGATTTGCTTTGTGTCCGGACGTTTTCACCTTCTGCCAGAAAAAAGAAATTGTCCCAAGGTTCGTATTTCGCATTCAGCAAATGACTTTTCGAATCACGGGATTCCGCCCCGATAAAGATATAGCTTTGGGACTCTTGTTGTGAATAAGTGTAAGCCGACGACCATTTGTATTGCCCTCCCTGATTGAAATTCAGACTGCTTCGTAAACTCTGGGATTTGCTTAGAAGATTATCCGAACTCACAAAAGGATTCCATTCCAGCGTTTTTCCTTCTTTTAAAAGCGAATTGCTGGACTGTAAAGAAGCCTGAACTATCCATCTTCCCAGAAATTTATTTTCCGAATTCAACAATTCTTTGGGTTTCAACCGGAGGGAGAAATTGAAATTATTTTTATTGGTTTTCATGTATTTCACCGTATTGGTATAAACCCGGATATAATTGGCTTGATCCTGATATTCAGCCACTTCAAATTCGTCCAATTGCTCCAGCCCATCACCATTGTAGTCCGTCCATTTGTAAATTCCCGTTCCGTCCGTCACTTTCACATATTCAAATTCCCGCTGTGGTTCCACGCCGCTTCCCAATTCATAAAAAGCATTGATCACCATTCCTCCGCGTAAAAAACTACGATACCAGCGGATGTTTCCCGTTACATAATCCTCCCTTGGATTATCCTCAAAAACATAGTTGACAGACCGATAATGCGCCGTCATTTCCAAACGCTGGTTTTGTTTGCTGATCAATTTGGATTGTAAAATCAAACCGTTGGATTTCGTCAGACGTTCCATCACACCCAGCCTTACGGAATCATCCCGCCGGTTATAATACGTCAATTGCGCATAGATTTTGGCGGTGTCGCCTATTCCCGCCATTCCCTGAATTTCATCCCAACGAAAGGAGAGATTGGACAAATTATTTCCTTCCGTTGCATTTAGATGATCCTCGATTTCGTTGGATTCGCCGGCGTATTGTGCTCCCACCCAAACCGATTTCCATATTTTCCTTTTGGCCAAAGCCCGATAACGCAAAAACTGTGAATTATCGGCATCCAAATCAGGATTTAAAATGTTTTGATTTTCAGCATTTAAAAGTGAAAAATCGGCCTGTGCAAAATTCTTATCAGATTGATAATTCAAATTCAAATCGTTTTTGATACCATTGTATTGTCCCTCATTTTGAAGATAATGCAGATTGTATTTCAACTGAAGCGAGTCCTGATAACTCGTCATCAATCCCAGTCTCAGATAGGTTTGATTGGCTTCGGACAGTTCGTCTTGTAAATTAAAATCACGGGTAAATTCAACTGAACGCAACCTTTGGATCGAATTAAAATTTTTCCGGATATAGGACAATTCTAACTGCGGCTGTAGTTTCCAATCATTGAATTCGAAATTCTGATTTCCATAAATTCTCCCTGCAAAACCGGTATTTTCACCATCATCTATATCCGAAAACAAATTCAAATCTTCATTGCTCAGCGCCAAATCAATTCCCAAAATCCCCTTTTTCAATTTATAGGAAGAATTCAGTGTATAAAGTTGCAAACGTTTGGGCGGAACCAATTGTCGGATCGGCTCATAATTTCCCTGCGGAATCCCATTGACAGGAGCCACGTATTGAAAAATCTTTCCATTGATTTCAATGTCGGACTGCATATAATTTCCGTTGTTATTTCCTGTGTATGTGAACGTTACCTGATACAATTCCTCATTTGGATCTTCCGAATATTCAAATACTTCCACTCCGCCCACAATTATTTTCCTGTACAAATTTTTATCGGGATCATAATCTGCCGGAATTGCAGTTGTATTGTACATTTCTTCCGGATTGTTTCCGGCATCGGCAAGGATTTGTTTGTCGGCATCGCTCAGGTTTTCGTTCAGCGGATTATTTTTGGAATCACCATTCGAATAAAAATGACCGGCAATATAAAATTTGTCCGATTCGTGTTCCACGCCTGCATACATCAGAAACTGCGAATAACTCCGGTTGGCATAGAGATATTCGACCGTAATCCGGGAATTATCCGTAATCAACCGGTTGCTGGTAAAGGTCAGTTCTCCCGTGTTATAATTGATGACATAGTCCTGGTTCTCGCCACGTGTGAGCAAAACACCATCCAGATAAATGCGTTCACTTCCCGAAACGATGATGATGTACAATTCGTTATTATTTCCGGAAAGACGGTACGGGCCTTGGTTTCCGTTTTGTCCTATAAATTTTTTAGTGGCAAATTCTCCACGGGTTACACTTCCCGCAACCGAAACCCGGGTTTTGGAATCGTTGTTATGGGTCAGCTCCGTTCCCACCTGGAGTCCGGTAACTTTTTGGGTAAAATTTCCAAAGAAATCTTTTTCCTGAATCAAATCGATGTGTCCCGCCCTGACTTTTGAATTTTTATTGAATAATTCGACATAGACTTTATCAAATTCCTGCAATTGCTGGGTATAGCCGTCTGCCTGAATCGGAACATTACTGTCTGAAATCACTGCATTGATACCGATTTCTTCGGTCAGATTTCCGGTCAATTGTAAATCTAACGAGGATTGTACAGACGCGCTTTGGTTATTTCCGAAACGGATTCCGCGTACGAGCGATCCGCGGCTGTTCAAACCGTCAAACGGTTTTTTTTGTTCTTTGAATTCTTCGCCTAAAGCATAATATTTATTTTCCTGCGTCGGCTCGATGATGAGTGCCGTGTCTTTTGAGAAAACGGATGAGGCCTGCAAATCGGGGTGGATATAATAGGACACCAAAACTTTCTGTCCGTTTAGACTTTCATCAAAAATGATTTCGCCTTTTGCAAAATCAATCTTATAAAACATCTCTGAAACAGGTTTTCCTTCTTCGTCCGTGATCAATAATTTTTCAGGGAGAATGACACGGGCGTTGAGCTGAACGGTATCTGCAACAATGATCGAATCCTGACGCAAATTATCATTTTGCCAAGTCGGAACCTGTGCAAAAATGGAAATGGCACCCATCATCCCAATTAGAAAAAATATGTAAAACTTATCGCCCAAATTCAGGTTTTATAGTACAAATAACGGAAAATTAATGCGTGTCGTACACTTGTCCTGTAACAAAACCAAAATCTCACAACTTATTAAGAAATTCTCATTTATGAAAACACTCGTTCGTTTGGAAAATATAGGCTTGTTTCTTCTTTCGGTTTACTTATTTTCACTTTTGGATTTTTCTTGGTGGTGGTTTCCGGCTTGTCTTTTATTGCCCGATTTGAGCATGGTTGGTTATGCATTTGGCAATAAAACAGGTGCCATCCTTTACAACTTTTTCCATCATCAGCTTTTAGCGGTAATTGTTTATATAGCCGGAATATATTTTGGAAACGAATGGATTCAGTTTGCCGGAATTATTTTATTGGCGCACTCGGTAATGGATCGGATTTTCGGATATGGATTTAAATATTTCTCCGGATTTAAAGACACCCATTTGGGGAAAATAGGAGATGGAAACTGACGAAATTAATGTAAATTCAGTCAGAGGATTGACGGAATTAATGCAAATTCAGTCAGTCAACTGACGGAATTAACAAAAATTAATTATATTTGTCATGAATTTAAATGCCTGGAATCATGGCAAATCGATACGAAAGAGCCTTATTAAGCGAGTTTGAAAAAAAAGTACGTCCTAACAAAGTCCTGATTTTGCTGGGTGCGCGACGCGTAGGAAAAACCAAACTCATTCAGGATTATCTAAAAACCATTCCGCCAAAAAAATATTTGGCGCTGAATGGTGAGGATGTCAATGATGCCGAATTGCTTCGGGAGCGTTCTGTTGCCAATTACAAACGATTGTTGGAAGGAATTGAAATTTTGGCAATTGATGAAGTTCAGCATATTCCTGAAATCGGGCTGATTTTGAAATTAATCGTGGATTCCATAGATGGAATTAAGGTAATAGCAACGGGTTCGTCCATGTTTGACATGAACAATAATCTGGGTGAACCATTGGTTGGAAGAAAAAATACTTTGTATTTATTTCCTTTGGCCCAAATGGAGTTTTCCCAATTCGAAAATCATAAACAAACCACTGAAAATCTGGAGCTAAGGCTTTTGTTTGGTGGATATCCTGAGTTGGAACAATATGCAGATTGGGGCGAAAAAGAGGAATATCTGCGCGAAATCATTAATTCATATTTATTGAAAGACATTTTGATTTACGAGGGAATTAAAAGTTCGGCAAAAATTTATGATTTGCTCAAAATGATTGCATTTCAAGTGGGCAAAGAAGTTTCTTTACAGGAGTTGGGTAACCAGCTACAGATTTCAAAAAACACTGTAGAGCGTTATTTGAACTTGCTTTCCAAAGTCTTTGTTTTGTATAAACTAAATGGATTTAACCGAAATTTACGAAAGGAAATCACCAAATCAACTCGTTGGTATTTTTATGATAACGGAATCCGTAACGCACTTATCCAAAATTTCAATCGATTGGATATGCGAAATGATACAGGCGAATTATGGGAAAATTATCTGGCTGCTGAGCGAATTAAAAAGCAAAATTATCAGAAACTGAATGCCGATAATTACTTCTGGCGGACTTACGATCAACAGGAACTGGATTGGGTGGAAGTGAAAAATGAGTCTCTTGCCGGATTTGAGTTCAAATGGAATGAAGTCCGGAAACCCAAAATCCCGACGGCTTTTGCCAAAGCTTATCCGGAAGCAACATTTGAGGTGATTAACCCCAAAAACTATCTGGATTTTATCTCTTAATGAATGTATTAAGCCCTAACAGGGTTTGAAACCCTGTTAGGGCTATAATTTATCTTACCACTGAAAAAGCGGGCGTTCTTCCATCATTTCGATTACTTTTTCGCCAACTGCTTCCAAAACTTCTTCTTTATCTTTATTCATCAAAGCTTCATCGATCAAATCGGCAATGGCCTGCATATCCGCTTCCTTTAAACCACGGGTTGTGATCGCTGCTGTTCCTAAACGGATTCCCGAAGTGGTAAACGGTGATTTATCGTCAAATGGCACCATGTTTTTGTTACAGGTAATATCCGCTTTAACTAAAGCATTTTCTGCTTCTTTTCCGTTGATGTTTTTGTTTCGTAGATCAATCAACATCAAATGATTATCTGTTCCGCCGGATACAATGTCATACCCATTGCCCATCATCGCTTTGGCCAATGCCTGTGCATTTTTGGTCACTTGGATGATATAATCCATGTATCCCTCAGAAAGCGCTTCTTCAAAAGCAACCGCTTTTGCCGCAATCACATGTTCCAAAGGACCGCCTTGTGTTCCCGGGAAAACAGCCATGTTCAATAGCTGGGACATCATTTTGATTTCGCCCTTCGGCGTTGTTTCTCCCCAAGGATTTTCAAAATCTTTTCCCATCATGATGACTCCACCTCTCGGGCCACGCAGCGTTTTATGCGTAGTAGAAGTTACAAAATGACAATGCGGCATAGGATCGTTCAAAACGCCTCGTGCAATCAAACCTGCAGGATGCGCAATGTCTGCCATCAATAAAGCACCTACCTCATCGGCCACTTCACGGAATTTTGCGAAATCAATATCGCGTGAATAAGCAGATGCTCCGCAAATGATCATCTTTGGTTTTTCTGCCAAGGCCGTCTGCCTCATCGCTTCATAATCAATTCTTCCTGATTCTTTATCAACCCCATAAAAACAAGTTTGATAAAGGATTCCCGAAGAACTCACCGGTGAACCATGCGTTAAATGGCCACCATGAGACAAATCCAATCCCATGATTTTATCACCCGGTTTCAAACAAGCCAAATAAACAGAAGAATTCGCTTGAGAACCGCTATGCGGCTGAACATTGGCATATTCTGCATTGAACAAATGTTTGAGTCTTTCGATGGCAAGCGTCTCGATTTGATCCACGACTTCACATCCGCCATAATATCTTTTTCCGGGGTATCCTTCCGCATACTTGTTTGTCAGGATGGAACCCATTGCTTTCATCACATTTTCACTTACGTAATTTTCAGACGCAATCAACTCTAAGCCAATCGTTTGTCTTTCTCTTTCGTCTTCGATTAAATCAAAAATTATATCCTGTGCCATTGTCCAAATTTTAGTTGTCCAAAAGTAGGGATTTTATCTTACTTTTAGAAGATGAAATCGTATTTTGCCATTGGGTTGATGTCGGGAACTTCTTTGGACGGATTGGATATATGTTATGTGAAATTTCCGATTCCGGAAATAGAGAATTTTGAAATCCTGAAGGCCGAAACAATTCCTTATGATGCAAATTGGAAATCGAAACTCAAAAATTCCATACATCTATCGGCAGAAGAATTAACCCGGCTTGATTTTGATTATGGGATTTATTTGGGTCAAACCATAAAAGAATTCATTGAAAAAAACCAAATCAATCAACTTGATTTTATCGCTTCACACGGACACACGGTTTTTCATAATCCAACTAAAAATTATACCCTCCAAATCGGTAAAGGTCAAGGAATTTTTGCCAAAACCGGCATCCAAACGGTTTTTGATTTCCGTTCGCAAGATGTTTTATTGGGAGGCCAGGGAGCTCCTTTGGTACCGATAGGGGATGAATATCTGTTTAAAAACTATGATGCCTGTCTGAACCTGGGTGGTTTTTCCAATATTTCATTTAGCCGAAACAAAAAGAGAATGGCATTTGATATTTGTCCGGTCAATGTGGTTTTGAATCAATTGAGCGAAGAATTGGGAAAATCCTATGACGAAAATGGCGAAATAGCTCGATCTGGAAAAATAAATACCGATTTGCTTTTTGAGCTCAATCAATTGGAATTTTATAAAAATACGCCTCCCAAATCGCTTGGGATCGAATGGTGTTTGGAAAACATTTTTCCATTGTTAAAAAAACAAACGCTTCCAGTTAAGCATTTATTGGCGAGTTTTACCGAACATATTGCCGAACAAATTGCGATGGTTTTGAATCAAAATGCCATTCAAAATGTTTTGATGACGGGAGGTGGTGCTTATAACGGATATTTGATGGAAAGGCTGCAAGCCAAAACAGATGCTCAGGTTATCATCCCTGAAAATCGATTAATTGATTTCAAAGAAGCTTTGGTTTTTGCATTTATGGGATTGAGGCGTTTGGAAAATCAGGTTAACGTGTTTTCATCGGTTACCGGAGCATCGAAAGATCATAGTTCCGGAATAATAGTCGCTTAATTTTTTTTAATTTTACCGTATGAGTAAGCGAATTGTCATAGCAGACGACAATCATTTTCTGACAAAGGTTATCACCGAGAAATTGTCTTTTTTTGAAGACCTGCCCGACCGGCAGGCGTGTTTAAAGCTCAAATTTACAGCGCAGAACGGAAAAGATTTGATGAAAAAACTGGAGAAAGATTCGGTCGTGGATTTGATTTTGATGGACATAGAAATGCCTGAAATGAACGGCATAGAAGCAACTGCCGAAGTCAAAAAACGGTATCCGCAGATAAAAATCGTGATGCTGACGGTTTTTGATAACGATGAAAATATTTTCAATTCCATCAAAGCCGGAGCCGATGGTTATTTGCTAAAAGAAGTCGATCCCCAAACCCTGTACAACGGCATCATAGAAACCCTGAATGGCGGAGCCGCCATGACACCATCCATTGCGCTTAAAACTTTAAAATTACTAAGAAACCCCGTGGAATTTTCCAATCCGGAAAAAGAAGAAGAAATCAAACTTTCAATTCGTGAAATCGATGTTTTGGAACAATTAAGCAAAGGATTGAGTTATACTTTGATTGCAGATAATTTGTTTCTCTCACCCAGCACCGTTCGGAAACACATAGAAAACATCTACAAAAAACTGCAGGTTCACAATAAGTTGGAAGCCATCCAGAAAGCCGAACGAAATAAGTTGATTTAGGGCAGGGTTTCGAGTGGTTGAGCAGGAGATTGGTTGACTGATTCAACTTTATATTTGTTAGCTGACACTTATTCTGCTAATCATTATGCACCATTCACTCATCACTTTAAACCCTAAACTTCGCAAATCCTAATTCATATCTCGTACTTCAAAATACGTCAATTGCCTTATTGAGTCCTATAGGTCGTGTTTCTAATTTTGTCTTCATAAACCCATATCAAAAAAATAACTATGAAAACAATGAAAAAATCCTATCTATTCGTTTTAACTTTAGTTCTAACCGGGCTTTTTACTTTTTCCTGTAAAAGCGATGACGACGGTGGAGGCGGTGGAGGTGCTGCAGAAGGAACAATTACTGCCAAGGTAAACGGTGCCGGCTTTACATCTTCATCAATGACTACATCAGGGACTATGGTAGGGACAACTTTGTCATTTTTAGGGACAAACTCTGAAGGAAAAAGCATACAATTTGTAGTAAATGGTCTGGACGGAACCGGAACCTATCAAATCGGAGGTGGGGCCAATATCTCTATTGCAGCATCTTATTCCGAGGTAAACCTATCCAATCCGGGCAATTCACAAGTTTGGCAAGCTCCTTTTGATGATTCGGTGGCCGGAGAAATCAGTTTCTCAGAAATATCTAACTCAAAAGTAAAAGGAACATTTACTTTTGAATGTAAAAACGTAAATGGAGATGGAAGCATAAAAAATGTAACCGAAGGTTCATTTAACGTTACGCTAAACTAATCTTACCCATACCTGAACTTAAACCTTTCTTCTGAAAGGGAGCCACTCTGCAAAAACCTAAAGACCTAAACCCACGGGAAACAAGAAGGCTCAAAAAATGGTAGATCTGTATGAAATTCAAATTTAAGCTCAAATTGTTTAAATTTGGATTTCGTCTACCACTAAATAACCCTTTCAGCTACAAAAACGACTCATATGAACCGTTCTCTATCCATTTTCTTGTTGATTTTCGGGATCATTCATTCCGTTGCTTTGGGACAAACGCTTCAGAAAAAGGACAGTCTGATTACCGTATTAAACAAAACCAAAGATCCGGATGAGAGAACAGCCGTTTTTATCCAGCTTTCCATACTTTATGATGCTACCGATTTAGAAAAGTCTTACGAATATGCTGTAAAAGGGCTCAAAGAAGCAGAAAAAAAGAAAACGTCTTCCGTGCTTTCCGAGGCATATAATAATCTGGCCAATGTTTACGAATACAAAAGCCAAACCGATTCTTCCCTGATGTATCATAAAAAAGCCTTGGCTCTGAGATTAAAATCAGATGATTTTATCAAAATCGGGGATTCTTACAATAACATCGGGATTGCTTATGATAAACTGGGAAACTTCCCGGAATCGCTTGACAATTATTTCCGGGCACTCCGCCAATATGAAAAAGAAAACGACAAGGAAAAACAAGCCATGGTTTTTTCCAACATCGGAATCGTTTATAAAGCCCAGAAAGAATACGATAAGACCCTCGAATATTATAAAAAAGCGCATAAAATCTATACCGATTTGAATTCGGATTTCGGGATAGCGGTATCAGAAGGTAACATAGGAAGCGTTTTGCTTTTGCTCAAAAGATTTGAAGAATCCATCGACTATTCGGAAAAAGCCAAAATTCGTTATGAAACGATAGACTACGAACGGTATTCCGCTTATCCGCTTATCAACATTGCTTCAGCCTATGAGGGACTTGAAAATTATCCGAAAGCGGAACAATATTACCGTGAGGCAATTGAGTTACATAAAAAACACCATAATTCGTATGAAATAGCCCATTCGCTGAAAGCTTATGGATCCTTGTTATTAAAACAAAATAAAAACCGGGAAAGCATTGACAATTTACAGGAAGCGCTGGATTACACAAAAAGATCAAATGCCGTTTTACTGGAGGTCGAAATAAGACGGATGCTTGCCAAGGCTTATGCCAAAACCCGGAATTTTGGTGAGGCTTATAATCAGATGGAAATCTATGCAACGGGGCGGGATTCCTTGTTTGAACAGGAAAAGACAAAAACCGTTTTTGAGTTGGAAAAACAATACCAAACGGAAAAAAAAGAAAAAGAAATCCTGATTCAACGGGCGGAATTGGCGGAGAACAAATTGAGTTTGGAACAAAAAAACCAATGGCTGATCATGATCCTCGGTTTGGCTTTTCTAATCGGATTAATCGGCTATTTCGTTTATAGAAATCAAAAATTAAAAAATCGTCAGCTTCAAAAGGAAAATGAACTGAAAGATGCTTTGATCAAAGTCGAGTCTCAAAACAAAGTTCAGGAAGAACGGCTTCGGATTTCGCGTGATCTTCACGACAACATCGGTTCCCAATTGACTTTCATCATTTCTTCATTGGACAATTTGAAATTCCAGTTGAACCAAAATAATCCGGAAGCCGGAAAACGCATCGAAGTTTTAAACGAATTTACCCGGAATACCATCACCGAACTGCGGGATACCATTTGGGCGATGAACAAGGACAACATCCTTTTTTCCGACCTGAAAGTCCGCATCAACAATTTTCTGGAAAATGCCCAATCCCATATCTCTCACACCGAATTTGAGGTGGAAATGAACGAATCCATCGATCAAAACCATTCGTTTACCGCATTTGAAGGAATCAATTTATACAGAGTGATACAGGAAGCGGTCAACAATGCCATCAAACATGCCGATGCTTCCAAAATCAAAGTATCATTTGAAAAAGTGAACAATCATTTCGAAGTAATTATTTCGGATAACGGAAAGGGAATTCAAAACCTAAATCGCAATTCCGGCAATGGAATGAACAATATGCACAAACGCGTGGCGGATTTGGGTGGAGAATTGGTTATGAATTCCGAACCCGGAAAAGGAACAGTTTTGAAAATTGTTTTTTAAACCCTGAGAATTCGAAGTTATTTCTACATTTGGGTTTGTTAATGTTGATGAGAAATGAACTACAAACAAACCCTTGACTGGCTTTACAGCAAACTCCCCATGTTTCAGCGCACCGGCGTTTCTGCTTATAAAAAAGACCTGGGAAACATACGGGCTTTGATGGAGCATTTGGGAAATCCGCATGAAAAATTCAAATCGGTTCATGTCGCCGGAACCAACGGAAAGGGAAGTACCTGCCATATGTTGGCATCTGTTTTTCAGGAATCGGGTTATAAAACCGGGCTGACGACTTCTCCGCATTTAAAGGATTTCAGGGAACGAATCCGTGTAAACGGAAAAATTTGTCCGGAAGAATTTGTCATTGACTTCATAGAAAAACACGGTGAATTCATCGAAACTCTTCATGCTTCTTTTTTTGAAGTTTCCATCGCCATGGCATTTACTTATTTCGCAGAAGAAAGAGTGGACATCGCCATCATAGAAACAGGTTTGGGCGGAAGATTGGATTCGACCAATATCATCCTGCCCGAATTATCGGTCATTACCAACATAGGACTGGACCATACCGGAATTTTAGGTGAAACCCTTTCCGAAATCGCCACCGAAAAAGCCGGAATCATCAAACCCGGCGTACCCGTTGTGATTGGCGAATCTTCAGATGAAATCCAATTGGTTTTTGTCCAAAAAGCCAAGGAAGCAGAATCGGACATCTTTTTTGCAGAAGAATTTGAATTTCCTGATCATGATTCCGATTTAAAGGGAATTTACCAGCAAAAAAATATACGAACAGTCTTAACCGCCATCGAAATTTTACAAAAAAGAGGATTTGAATTTCCTTTAAAAGCGATTGCGTCCGGATTAAAAAATGTCATTCTCAACACCGGATTGCGCGGCCGATGGGAAATATTACAGGAAAATCCGACGGTGGTAGCTGACACAGCACATAATCCGCATGGTTTGGCTGAGATCCAAAAACAATTGGCAAAAACCAATTATGAAAATCTGCATCTGGTTTTAGGATTTGTAAACGACAAAGATGTAAAATCGATTTTGGATTTTTTCCCCAAAAATGCCCGCTATTATTTCTGCGAACCCGATGTTCCGAGAAAATTAGAATTGGAAGAATTAAAAAAAATAATTCCGGAAAATTTAAAGGCGGAATTTATTTCTGATCCAAAAAAGGCATTGAAAAAGGCAAATGAGCAAGCTAAAAACGGAGACTTAATTTATGTGGGCGGAAGCACCTTTGTTGTGGCAGAAGTGATTTAAATTGACCTTAATTTTATTTCTTCAATAAGTTTTTAGGCAAAAACCGTTTCCATCCTTTAGGATTTTTGGAAGCATAACCATAGCCATATCCGTAGCTATAACCGTATCCGTAACCATAGCCTTTTCCGGCACCCACATCATTGAGAATCAAAGCCATATTTGGCAATCTTTTATCGCGGTACAAATCCTCCGGCATTTCCAGCATACGTTTGTCCAAATAATTGGCTCGGATGACATATAAAAACAAATCGGCAAAATCTGCAATGATCTGTGTATCGGTTACCAAACTCGTCGGTGCTGTATCCACCACTATATAATCATAGCGCCCTTTTACCTGGTTCAGCATTTCTTTAAATCGCCCGTTCATCAATAATTCAGAAGGATTAGGCGCCAAAGCTCCCGAATGGATGATGTCAAAAGGAAGTGAGGTTTCGCTGATGATAATATCCTCAACCGGCAAATCATGATCACTTAAAAACTGAGTGATGCCTTTGCGTTTGTTAAATTGGGTGATGTCGAGCATTTCCAGGATCCTTGGATTCCGGATATCGGCTCCGATCAACAATACTTTGTGCTTTTTGGATGCCGATAAAATCGTCGCCAAATTGACGGCGATAAATGTTTTTCCCTCTCCACTTACGGTTGAAGTGATGAACACCGTTTTGGCCAGATTATTTTTGCCAGACAGGTAGAAACCTATGTTGGTCCGCAACATACGGAAAGATTCGGCCAGCACGCTTCTGTCATTTTCCTGAATGATCATATCTGATTTGGTAGAAGGAATATCTCCTATAATGGAAATTCCCAATTTGTCGAGGTCTCTGCGTGACTGAACTTTATTGTTCATCAGAAACATCAGATATAAAACGGCAAAGGGCACCAATAATCCTGCTGCCGTGGCCATGAGATAAATATTGTTCTGATTGGGAGAAATTGCAATATTACTGCTGTAAGCATAATCCACAACCTTTATGGACGAAGGAGTGGCCGCATTTGTAATTTCGTTTTCTTCCCGTTTCTGAAGCAAAAACAAATAAAGCGCTTCCACGATTTGCTGTTGGCGCGATATGTTTTTAAATTCTTTTTCCTGCGTAGGAAACCGGTTGATTTTGGAGGCAATTCTCCCGCTTTCACCCTGTATGCTGCCCAATGAAATCTGGGTGGTCTTTTTATAGTTGGTAAGGCTTTGGTTCAGATTGGTGCGGATTTCCTGAATCTGCTGATTGAGATTTTGTACGATCTGACTGGATTCGGTGGAATGCTTTAACATATCCATGCGGGCCAAAATCAATTGGTTGTATTTGGAAGCGTTGGCATTTACGGCACCATCGGTAAGACCTATATTTTCAGGTATCAAATCATTTTGGTTATTGCGCAGATAATCCTGCATGGAATTCACCAGACTCAATTGGGTGGACTGCTCCAAAACCTGAGCGTTATTGGCCGAAGCTTCTGTCAGACTGATTCCTCCTTCCGCTTCCAGATTGATTACATTATTGCCTTTTTTAAATACTTCTACATCCTGGTCTTTGGCTTGCAAATCATCCGATACTTTGGCCAATCTTTCTTCGATGAATTGGGTTGTTTTTTCACCGATGCGTTGTTTGTCGTTTAAGGCATCTTCGTTATATTGTTTGATGAGTTCATCTACAACTATTCTAGCTCTGTCCGGGAGATTATCTACCATGGAAACACTTAGAACAGATCCGTCGTTGATGGGGATAATGGATAGTTTTCTTTTCAACATACTGATTTCCGAAGAAACCGGGTAGATGACGACATGTAAGGTTTTCCCTACAGAGCTGCCTTTGGGAAGAACCATCAATTCTACATCGTTAAGCTTTATGGTTTTTCCAAAAGCCGATTTTATGATTTTTTCGTTATGGGTGATTTCTATTTCCGATTTGGATTTGATGAACACTTCAAAATTTAAATACGAAACATCTTTGGACAGTACGCTCACTTTAACCGGTGCTTTATCTCCTAAGAATTCTTGTCTTTTTAAACGGGCATCAGAAAAATAACGGATGTTCAGTTGAAGATTGTCCACTACTTTACCTATCAGGCGGCGGGAACGCATGACTTCGATCTGATCCGAAATATTGGGTTTTGTATCTCCTTTACCCAATCCTCTGCCCATCAAGGCGCTTAATTCGGAGGTTTGAAAAGACAAATCTTCCTTGAGTAAAACTTTGGCTTCTGCGCTGTAAAGGTTTTCGGCATATCTCAGATAAATCGTAGCACAACTCCAGGCGATAAATAATCCCAATACAAACCATACCCAATGTCTGCAAAGCTGTTCCCATATTTCGATTAAGGAATGAGAGTTTGCGCCCCATTGGGTTTCCATCGGATTCTGAGGTGTATTTGAGTCGTTATCTAATTCGCGGTATTGCATGGAAACGATTATCGGGTTACTAATATAATAATGGTTAGCAAAAAGCTGGCAATGGACATCGCAAATGAAATATCTCTGAAAATAGTTGAGTTTCTGGCGGTATTGATTTTATTTTGGTTGGGCTCCACATAGACCACATCATTTTGAGCGAGATAATAAACCGGCGAATTAAAAACCTCTTCCGTAAGCAAATTGATACGATAAAAATTCCGTTTCCCGTTTTCCTCACGAACCACCAAGACATTATCCCTCAACCCATTGATGGTCAGGTCACCCGCCATACCAATGGCTTCCAGTATGGTCACTTTTTCGTTTTGAAGCGGATAAGTCCCCGGATTCCCGACTTCACCCAGCACAGTGATTCTATAATTGGTAATGGTGATGGAAACACCCGGATCTATTATTTCTTTGCTCAGTATTCCTTTCATGTACTGAATAGCTTCGTTTCGGGTCAGACCGCCTAATTTTATTTTACCCAACACCGGAAACTCTATATTGCCCTCTTCATCTACCAAATAAGTAGGCCGGTTTCCTTCTCCGGCTATGGTCACATTATTTTCCTGATTAAAAATCCGCGTGGCTTCCATATCTCGCCCAAACACAGTTATGGCAAGTAAATCATCCGCTTGTATGGTAGCTGAATATTGTTCGGCCAACTTTTCGATGGATTCCAAATCACCTTGAAAATAAACGATTCTTTCCCGTGGAACACATGAAGTAAGGAATAAGCCGATGAACATTAAAATGAAGTATTTTAATAAGAGTTGGTGGCGGTTTATTTTCATATTCGGGCAATTATTGCAAATGCAAATATAAAACTAATTAACGTATCCATAAGGATTCCGGATTTTAAAGTCGAATTGAGGCTCATTCCACCTGAGGGTCTAAACTATGTCGGGATTTTGAAGCCCCAAAGGTTTGGTAACAGCTGCATACATCGAATTGCTTGGTTCATACTCCGGAACGATTTCCTTAAGCTTTGAAACCAGAATCTGATTGGTTTCCAAAGGATTATCGGAAGGTTCAATAAGAATCAGGTTCATTACCTGCTGGTCAAATCCCTGAGCGGAATGGCTGACTTTGGCAATCATGATTTTGGGGTGATGTGTTTTTATGGCTGTTTCATTGTCAACCAGCAATTCCTCATAAATTTTTTCACCCGGTCGTAAACCCGTGATTTTGATTTCAATATCATCGGGATATTTTAATCCGCTCAATTGGATTACCTTTTTGGCCAGATCAAAAATCCTGACAGATTCTCCCATATCAAATACAAATACTTCGCCTCCTCTTCCCATGGCTCCTGCCTCCAATACCAATTGACAGGCTTCCGGAATCGTCATAAAATACCGGTTGATGTCCGGATGTGTAACGGTCAGAGGTCCTCCTTCTTCTATCTGGCGTTTGAAAGTTGGGATCACCGATCCGTTGGAACCCAATACATTTCCAAATCTTGTTACCACAAATTTTGTTTGGGAAAGCCCGTTCAATTGGGTCACATATAATTCTGCCACTCTTTTGGTTGCTCCCATGACATTGGTCGGATTGACTGCTTTATCGGTCGAGACCATCACAAATTTTTCCACTCCGTATTTCACGGCCAGATCCGCTACCGTTTTGGTGCCTTTCACATTGGCCATAACCGCTTCATAAGGATTATCCTCCATGAGAGGAACATGTTTATAGGCCGCTGCATGAAAGATGATATCCGGTTGAAAATGTCGGATCATCACTTCCATTCTGTCGGGATTTCGTACATCTCCCATGACAAATTCACATCGGTCGGTACAGAACTTCCGTGTGGTTTGTTGCAAGTCAAATAAGGCCGTTTCAGCCTGATCAACCATGACCAGCTTTTTATGCGGATAGTTCATGATTTGTCTTGAAATCTCACTTCCTATCGATCCTGCGGCACCGGTAACCATGACCACTTTTCCGGCAATCTCATTTCGAATTTCCTCGTTGTCCAGCTTGATGGGTTTTCGCCCCAGCAAATCCTCAATTTTGATGTCCTTGATTTGTTGTGCGGTCAAATCACCTTTTAACCAATTGGTTACAGCCGGAACTATTTTTAAGGATACGGCTTGATTGGCAAATTGATCCACGATTTCACGCAAACGTGAACCCGGTAAATTTTGTATAGAAATAATGACTTCCGATATGGAGTGTTTCTTCAGAAATTTGTCTGTAGCAACCGAAGGATGATAGACAGAAATACCATTTATTTTTTTACCTATTTTCTTTTTGTTATCATCCAAAAACCCGAAAACGGACACCCGGCTTTTTTCATCACCCGTTAATGCTTTATAGGTAATCACACCCGAATCTCCGGCACCATAAATCAACACCCTGCGTTTGTAACGGTTTCCCATCACATAATAATTGTATAAATTTTTATACAGGATCCTCAAAAATGATAGTGCAATGGTATTAAAAAGAAAGTGAACAACGATAACGGTTTTAGCGATGCGGTAAGCCGGTTCGGTTTTGGCTTCATAAATCATCCAGGAAAACAAACTGATCATGATGGTATAAAGCACCATGGCTTTTAACACATTCATCATATCCTTGAATCCGGTATGACGTACGATTCCTTTATAGGAGGAAGTGAGCATAAAGGCCAAAAAGGCAAACAATAAAACCTGTGGCAGTTGATGGATGACTACATCATAAAACCGCGTTAGGGGGCCAATGTTCATCCATTTTAGAAACCCAAAAGTCAGCAAAAATGTGTTGAGGGTAATATACAAATCTATTACCAGAACCAACCATCGGGGCGTTTCCTTCTGAAGATTCTTTTTAAGCTGATAGCTGATAAATGGAAAACTATAGTTTCTCAATGACTCTAAATAAATCCTGTTGCGTTAAATCCGATCCACTGGGCAGACAAAGTCCCTTTTCAAATAATTCTTCACTTGTCCCATTGAGATACCGAGGGTATTTCTCAAATATAGGTTGCAAATGCATGGGTTTCCACAAAGGTCTGGTTTCTATGTTTTCTTTTAATAATTCCAATCTTATTTTTTCTCTATGTTCAAATGATTCAGTCAAAATACAACTCAACCACCGGTTTGAAAAAAAGCCATCCGCTTCATTTACAAAACTTATACCATCTTTTCCGGAAAGATGGGATTTGTAAAATTCAAAATGGGCTCTTCTGGCTTTCACCCTTTCATCCAGGACTTCCATTTGTCCTCTTCCTATCCCTGCCACGACATTGGACATCCTGTAGTTGTACCCGATTTCCGAATGTTGGTAATGAGGCGCCGCATCTCTTGCCTGCGTGGCCAAAAAAACCGTTTTTTCTTTTATTTCCTTTCTTTTGGAGATCAAGGCACCGCCACCTGAAGTAGTGATGATCTTATTTCCGTTAAATGACAAAACCGAAAAATCCCCAAGCGTACCACATTTTTTCCCTTTATAAATACTGCCCAAAGCTTCGGCAGCATCTTCAATCACGGGGATTTCAAATTTCTCCGAAATCCGTTTGATTTCTTCATGTTTATAAGGCATCCCGTAAAGATGAACGGCTATGATGACTTTGGGCTTATGCCCTCTGGCCAATCGGTCATCTATTGCCTTTTCCAATAATTCCGGATCCATGTTCCAGGTTTCCGGTTCGCTGTCCACAAAAACAGGCGTGGCACCCAAATAGGCTATGGGATTAGCAGAAGCCGAAAAAGTCATGCTTTGACAGATCACTTCATCTCCGGCTTTTACGCCGGCTTGTATCAATGCCAGATGCAAAGCGGCCGTACCTGAACTCAAAACTGCTACATGAGTATCTGCTCCCAAATAATCTTCCAAATCCGATTCAAACCCTTCTACATTGGGGCCTAATGGCGCCACCCAGTTGGTATCAAATGCCTCCTGTATATATTTTAACTCTCCCCCTCCCATGTGGGGAGAAGAAAGCCATATTTTCTGCTTGTTCATGTTCGTTTTGCAAATGCCCTGCAAAGATACAACGAAAACGAATTGCTAATTCGTATTTTCCAAGTATTTAATTAGTCTCGCCGGATTCCCGACCATAACGGCAAAATCAGGCACATCACGGATGACCACTGCTCCTGCGCCGATGACCGCCCATTTTCCGATTTTCACGCCCTGAATCACACAGGATCCCATCCCGATGTGTGTGCCTTCCCCGACCAACACATCACCTGCCAGAGCTGCATTGGGCGAAATATGGACAAAATCACCAAGCCTACAATCATGATCGATGGAAGAATTGGTATTTAAGATACAATGATTCCCGATTTTTGCTCCTGAATTGACCGAAACGCCGGAAAGGATCACCGTACCCTCACCAATTTCGGATGTAGGCGAAACAGACGTAAAAGGGTGGATCAGGGTTTTAAATACAAAATCCGAAAACCTATGAGCCATTTTTTTCCGGGTCAGATTATCACCCACCGAAATCACCAATTCCTTTACATCTGAAGGAATTTCGCGGAAAACAGGGTAATTCAAAACCTCGTTGAGCAAGGGATTCTCGTCCAGAAATCCTGTTATTTTTATCCCGGCCGCCTCGGCCGCCTCCGCTACCACTTTTCCATGTCCGCTTGCGCCAAATAAATACATAACTTCTTAAAATGAATCTATTTCAAATTTAACTTCTGTAAAAGATAGCTCTGTACCCATTCGGGAACAACAGAACTATGCATATAAATATTTTTTCCGTTTTTCTCTAAAATTACATCCCTGCTTTTATTGGAACTATCCAGAATAAAAGCACGATCCGCAAATTTAAAGACGTCTGATAACAATTCTAAACTTCTATAATATCTGTCTGTAATTTTATCTTTTGGAACATCATGACCGCCTTTTATCGTCCGGTTTTTCACCCTTAAAACATTTATTTCCGGATCCTGCGTACAAATAAAATACAGATACGTTTTAAATCCTTTTTCTTTTGTTTGTTTAAAAAATTCGACTTTTGAAGGATGAGACATGACGGTTTCAAAAGAAAAATTATCGGTGGAATACAATGACTTTAATCTGAAAAAAGTACAAATAATGGACGCTTGGTAACTATTGATTTCTTCTGTCGTTACCAAAATATTTTCGCTGAATTCTAACTTTGGAAATGTTTTAGATTGTGTATGGCTGAAATCATAATCTGATATAAAATCATCCCAATCTTTTTGGCTTAAATCGACAGAAAGGTATTCTGTAACATCAAGAAATTTTGCAGTATTCAGTCGCTCCTCAACTATATCTGCATTGATAAAATATCCGAGGTTATATTCCTTTTCAATTTGGGAAATTAAAGATGATTTTCCGGAACCATTTGGCCCGGCAAACATCCGAAACCTTTTACTCATCTATCAGCGTGAATTTTTCCTTATCAATTTTTACTGTATCAAAAACAGCATCTCTTAAAACCGTTGAAGTACCGTCTGGCTTAATTTGAATTAACTTCCCGTTTCTTACCACCAAATAATTTAGTTTCAATGCCTTGTTTGTCCTTTCTGACAGTTCAAAGGATTTTTTTTGTGCTTTTGAAACAAATTTCAATTTTTCTGACTTCTTCATTTTATTAAAATGTACAATAAAAGTACAACTTTTTAATTATTTCCTTTAAAAACTTCCATCGTTGCCTGGCCTTCCTGCGAAATACCCTCTCTTACAAATACTTTTTTCAGCGTCAGAAAAAGGATTTTTATATCCAATGCCAAGGAAAGATGATCCACATACCAAACGTCATATTCAAATTTTTGTTGCCAGGAAATCGCATTGCGCCCGTTGACCTGTGCCCAGCCGGTGATGCCCGGACGGACTTCGTGTCTTCTTTTCTGCACAGCATCATAAAGTGGTAAATATTGTACCAACAATGGTCTTGGGCCGATCAGGCTCATATCGCCCTTGATCACATTGATCAACTGCGGGATTTCATCCAAAGAAGTTTTCCGGACAAAGGCTCCTATTTTTGTAAGCCGATCAGCATCCGGAAGCAGATTACCATCCCGATCCTTTTTATCGTTCATCGTTTTGAATTTGATGATATGGAAAATGCGTTCGTTTTTTCCGGGTCTTGGTTGCAGAAAAAAGGGTTTTCCGTTATTGGCAATACAAAGTCCGATGCTTACTACCATCAAAACCGGCAGTAACAGAATGAAAATCAAGGATGCCAGCATGAAATCCAGCATTCGTTTGAAGAATGGAGCGTACATAATTTCGGACAAAATTAGAGATTTAATCGGTTTTCTGATTATTCTTTGAAACTTTGCTTGAACACTAAAAATCTATCTTCTCCTGCAGATTTCGCCAATTTCCGCAGATAAAAACTTAATCTCAACGTGAATAACGGACAACGATAAATGTAATAAATTTATATTGAGCACATTATATTTCATTAGATAATAATTCTGAGCTTTGTGCCCGCTTTGAGAACTTTCTGGTAAAAAATAACCACAAGGTGCACAAAGAGAACACAAAAGCACACTAAGACTTTTAGTTTTTAACAACTGATTGTCAATAATTTAATTTTTATTTTTAAACATTATTGACGTTAATCTCAAAAAATCTGCAGGCAAATCTCAATGAAGATTTTGAAGAAGTTTCTGATATTCCAATTTCAATTCGTCCCAAATTCTTTTTTGTTCAAACCGGGAAGTGATGGAGGGTCTGGAATTGATTTTTAAATTCGCATATAAGTCTTTATTCGATTTCAATTTTGCCATGGCTTCTTGTATCGCATTTTCGTCTTTTACCGGAATGATCATTCCGTTCTCATTCTCCAAAATGATTTCATTGCAACCGTTAATATCTGTTACTATGGAAGGCAATCCCATCGCTCCTGCCTGCATGACGACATTGGGAAACCCCTCCCGGTAACTCGGAAAAACCAGACAATCGGATACCGCAAAATAGGGGCGCACATCTTGTTGGAATCCTACCGAAATAATGTCGGGATTTGTTTGAATTTCCTGAAGGGTTTCCGGTAATAACGGATCTAATTCGCTTTCAAGTGGACCGACCAATATAAGTTTCAAGTTCGACGTTTGATCCTCCACGGCGGACAAGAGTTTCAAGTTAGAAAACGCTTGAACTAATTCATTGATTCCTTTGTCTTTGACCAATCTTCCTACAAAAACAAAAACAAAATCCTCCTTTTGGATTCCTAATTCTGATTTTAATTCGGCTATTTGATATTCTGAAATCTGTTTTGGTGAAAAATATTCAGTATCGATTCCGTTGGAAGAACCCTGACCGATGATTTTCAGTTTGGATTTTGAAGTAAAATTTTCATTGAGAATAAATTCATATAATCCTTTGGAATTCGGATAAATATGGGTTGCAGACCGATAAGTCAATTTCTCCACAAAATTCAAAAGCTTTCTTTTCAAACCCGTGGCTTCCATCAGCGGCAATCCGGCAACGGTATGCATCCGGATGGGAACACCTGCCCATTTTGCTGCTATCATCCCCAAAAGTCCGGCTTTGGGTGTATGCGTATGGACGATTTCCGGTTTCTCTATTTTCAGAAACCGATACAAATTCCAAAGCGATTTCAAATCCCGGAATGGCGTAACTTTCCGCGTCATTTCCACTGCTTCCACACGGATTCCTTCTCTTTCTTTTATTTTTTCCAGTTCTGTTCCCGACGAAGAAACGCCCACCACTTCAAAAAATGCGGACATATAACCAAGCTGCCCTTTCAGTAAAATATCCAGGGAAATAGGAACGGTGGTGATACGGATGAGTTTGGGTTTTCTCATAAAGATTAAATTGGCGTAAAGTTACTAGATTGGAATATAAACTTGATAGGTTTTTTGAGATTGCTTCGCTTTGCTCGCAATGATAGGTCAATTGTTATTACGAGGAAGAGGAACGATGACGAAGTAATCTCAGGATTGTTGAGATTGCCACGCTTCACTGCGTTATGCTCGCAATGACAGGTCAATTGTCATTACGAGGAAGAGGAACGATGGTGTCACTTTTAATCGAAAGGCTATTTCAAGGCTAAAAACTGTTTAAAATAAAAAAATAGCAGAAATAAATGGAACGAATTATATTTTATTCAAAAGATGACATAGCATCATTCTTGCAGAATGAGAAAATAAATGATTATTTCTCAAATATTTATCCAAATAAAAGTGATTTTGAAGTAAATGATATTTTGGAGTTGTATCATATTTGTCATTTTCCTAAACTATGTGTTAAATATTCTTTCGCTTTCTTGATCCAGATTTTCATATTTGGCCAATTTTTAAAGTTCAAAAATAGGGGAAAAAAGGAACTTATTTATTAAGTGTAATAAAGAGAGAAACTATTTTACCAGATATATCACTGAAAGAACATAACATAGAGTTGTTGCTAAAAAGACATGACTACAAGGGTTTGTTGTAGGCTCCCAAAAACAGTACAATTTAAAATACTAATTTGTAGACAATTCTTTTTTCTTTTCATTAAAATCCTATAATTCACAGGGCCCATTCCACCCAATGAATCGTGTGGTCTGTGAAGGTTATAACCTTCAGAAGTAGATTTTTTCAAAGCAAATGCTTGATATTATTTTTTACAATTCTAAACTTACCGCTGGCTTCTACCGGAATTTCCTCCACATATTCGATTTCCAATTCCATTTTATCTCCGATACGATCCCGCCAGTTCTGATTGAATTTCTTTTCAATTGCCTCTGTATAGACACCCTGATCAGTTTCAACTTTCAGAACAATTTTGTTTAGCTCATCCTGAACCGCCTGAAAACGAATAATCCCTTTCGTATCTTTTAACGTATTGGACACATTCCCCAAATTGATTTTTCCGGTTTCCGGAGAATATACATAATCATCTATCCTGCCCAGTATTTCTTTTACCAAAGGATTATGATTACCGCAATCACAGCTTTTGTTTGGATCTTCAAGGGTAATTGAATCTCCAATGTCATAGCGAATCAAAGGCGTTCCTTCCGTAGTAAACGAAGTCACTACCAAACGACCGGATTGAGTCGGTTGACTCTCCTCATCCAAAACCTCAAAAACACCGCTTTGTAATTCCAGATGCAGATTCCCGTTTTTACATTCAAAAATAAAGGGCGCCCCCTCCGAAGAAGCATATTGGTCATGCATACGCGTCTTAAAAAATCCTTCAATATAATAGCGCATTTCAGGCGTGATGGTTTCAGCCGTAGGAAATACAGCTTTTATAGTATTTGCCGGAAATTCATAACCATTTCTTTCCCCGTATTTGGCTATTTCCAGAATGGACGAAGGAAATCCCACCATGTATTCGGGTCTGAACTTGATTAAATCTTCCACATAATATTTCAGATAATCTTCCTTGATATGAAAAGTGGAATAATACCGGACTTTATAATAAAAATCGGTTTTCCAAAACCGGCTCTTTTTAATGTCTTTTTGAGTTAAAAGATTTTTTCCGGAGAACCAAGCCGTCTTTTTTCCTAACTCATAGCCAAAACGCGAACGGAAATCATCCAACATCGCAAAACGTTCCTGACTGTCTTTATAACGAAACTTTACCTCAAGCGACTTTCCGGTGGTACCACCGGTTTTGGATTTATCAAATTTCTCATCACTTTGTATCACAACCTTCTCAATATTTTGCCGTAAGTCTTCTTTTGAAATTATGGGAAGGTTTTTGATGTTTTCGATATCAGCAGGTTGATCAATATTTTTATACAGATTTCTGTAGTACTCCGAATTTGAAATACTGTATTGTACAAAATGATGATAACGGGAACGTTGGATTTCTTTCAGCTCTTCTAAAGAAAGATTACGATTTTTTAAATACAAATTCCGGAAGATCTTATAATCCCCACCATATCTCACCTTGTAGGCTTTGAGGTTGTACAAAGTTACCATTAAGCTTTGCAAGAAATTTGGGAAGAAACTATATACCTTTTCTTTCATGAATTAATTATTAACCAGTTGTGCATTGTGAATTAAAAAGAAAAGTTGTTCATTTGATTGAAAATCAGTAAATTATTTCAACCACAAAACATTTACAATGAACAACTTAAATGCAAATTACGAAAGAATTTTGGAAGTTTTGAGAAAAACATCATTTGATATACTTTTGAGTTACCAACGCAGAACTCCCCAACTGAAAGATTTAGAGTTGATAAGTTTGGCTCTGACAGTAGGATTTATGGGAATAGACAGTGAAAATCATTTGTTTAGAAATCTTTCTGATTCACTCAAAACTAAAAAAGAACGCAGTGTTTACTTTTTCAATCAATAAAAATTGGCTCAGCAATTTAATGTGTTTGAGGGTTGATTTACCGTGGATAGTAAGCCGCTAGAAATTTGCAAGATTGCGGATAGTCAATTTTTTTGGCAATTACATTTATATATAAAAACCCAATCCCTCATAAATAATCCAGAAAATATTTCCATACCAAAAGGTTTTGGATAGAATCATGAGAGATAACATCCCATTAGTAAAGGCAATATGAAATGAAAACACGGGAAGTGACCACAAAATCAGGCTTTTTATTTCTTTTCCTGTCCAGACCCCGTATATTTTTACAAAAAGCAAAAGAAAAAATAAATGAGCAATGTTTAAAAATCTTCCTCCCGAAGGAAAAGAAGTGGCAATAAAAGCAAAGGTGTAGAAAAATAAAACAAATGCAAACAAACTGTTGAATTGTTTTTTATTTCCCTTTAGTTTTTTTGAAAATTTATTAAGATATAAAATACATATAAAAACATAAATTTTTATGGCATAATTAAAATATTTCTGAACACTTAAAAAAAAAGAATTTTGTTGGCGAGAATCAATTAGTACAGCTGTGTCTGTACTATTCAAATAGGAGATTCGTCCACTTACCTCCCCGGACAATGCCTCTACATTTCCTAAAAACCCCAAATCAATGGAATTGGTTTGTAAAAACCAGGATGCAATAAATACCACTATGAAAACATATAAAAGCACCGGATTATAATTTTTCTGATTATAAAGCAAAGGGTGAACAAAACCATATATTATCAGAATAGGGGAAACCATTATGAAACCGTAATGAAACAGGGGAGTTACCATAACGCCCAATATCCATAGGTACCTCCTCTTAATAACAAAATGATAAGAGGAATAAAAGAAAATCAAAGCTCCTGTCCAAAAACGAAATCCATTGATATTAGCTAAAGAGATATAAGTAAAAAAAACTAATGCCAACACAAAGGTAAAAATATCAGTTGTTTTACCTTTCTCTTTAACAAAGACTCTTAAACTCAAATAACTGAATATACCATAGACCAGTCCCGCCAAAGCGTACATTACTTTGGGGTTTTTTGTAAAAGTAGAAGTAAAATAAAATAATAATAAACGATATAAATCCCTGAGCTCCCCTGTTTGATACATAAAAATTATTTTATCATAATTGAGCCTATTATCAAAACGGGAAAACGACTGTGCATAGCGGAATGAGTCGGCAGATGGGTCAGCAAAGGAAAATGCATACCCAAATAGCATGGCAAATCCTACGTAAACAATGGCCGTGGAATAGGATCTGACATTATATAAAGAAGTAATGAAACCTGCAATAGGTAAGAATATAAATAAGGGCAGACCAAATTTGGCTATCTTTTTGTTCATTAGTTTTCTATAAGACCTTCTATTAATCTTATCTGGTTTTCCCAGCTAAACAAAGTCAAATTATCATTTGGCAAGGGTTGGCTGTAATCACCCCTTCTGAAACCGGAAATTAGTTCCTCAAATTGGTGATAACTATCTTCCAAATTAAAATCCAAGGTATTAAAATTATATCCTAATTTGTTTTCTCTTATGATTTCCGAAGATTCAGAATGGATAGGGGCAAAATTAACAATCGGGCGGCGAGCCGCAATGTATTCAAATAATTTGATAGGAACAGTCTGATAATGGGCTTTAACATTGGCTACAATCAACCATAAAAAAGATGCCTGACTCATGTGTTTCAGAACTTCTTTACGAGGAAGGTTACCCAAAAAATCGATGGAATCATAAGATTTGAACTTTTTGAGCGCAGCCCTCATTTCCTCATCTAGATTTCCTGCAATCTGTACCAGTAATTCTTCCTTTGTTATTCGGTTTTCAGAAATTGATTTATCCAATAATTCCATTAGTGGAAATGGGGATCGAAGCCCTCCATAAAAGCTTCCCGCATAAAAAAAACTAATCTTAGTTGATTTCTCTGAATTTCCTGAAACGCTTTGCAAATCATCTCTATCTAATCCATTATAAACAAAATGCATTTTTTGAGCATATTTTGGATAAAATTGCTGATAAGCCTTTTGCATAGTTTGTGTTACAAAGGTCAAATTATTTGCTTCTTTTATGATGGACGTCTCTAATTTTTTATGTAAACCCGCTTTTATTCCTTTTTCTCCCTCCCAGTTCTCTACAAAATTAAAATCCCTGAAATCGGCTATCCACTGAATATCTGGATTTTCCCTTTTTATAAAGCGAGCTATCTTATGATTGGTAACCCCGGGTGATGTTGAGAAAACAACCTCTGCATTTTGAATCAGGTCTTTGTTTTTTTTTAAATAAGCTTTAACGTTTGGAGACCAAAACATTGCTTTATCAGGAAAAACCAATTGTTGGCCAATTCGGAATAATAAGAATTTAAACTTTACGAAAGGGGTCTTTTTTTCTTTACTTTCACTGGCTAAAGTTCGTAAATTACTTGCTGAATTTCCTATTTTGCTTTTTATTTTAATTAATTCAACGCCACCAATATCGGGGTTAAAATTTTCACTGATCCCTGTTGGCAAATCGGGATTTTGACATGTAATTACTGTTATCTTATATTTATTCTTATCAAAATACTTAGTTAAAGCATACGGACGTCTTGCCCCTGCAACATTGTTTGGAGGATAAGCATAGGCTATAATCAGTATGTTTTTTTTCATCATTAATTTACTTAAGAAAAGAAAACAGTGTCTGTTAAATTATTTAGCATTTTGAGATAATTTACACAAACTTGCTAATTCTAACAGAAAATTTTATAATTTTTTAATCGTTTCAATAAAATTTTGAATTGAATACTTTTCCTTTAAATTCACCAAAGAGACTTTAATTTTCTTTTTGTCCTCAATAGATAATTTAAGATTATTTTCTCTAATATCAATCTCTAAATTGTCAATATCAAAAACGGAAAAGCCATTATTCACTAAGAAGTCTAAGTATTTATTTTTTTTATTCAAATATACTTTAACTCCATGACTCAATGCTGTAAAAATATTGGCAACAGCCATCTGTCGATATCCATTTAAAACAAAGACATCTAATTTTTCAAAAAATGAATTAAACTCTTCTTTTGTTAGAAAGTCTTGAATAGGAAAATAATCTTCTTTATTGAGAATCTTTTCTAAAACTTTTTTAAAATAATTATCTCTTACTCCATAATTTAAAAAAAGGTATTTATTAATATTTTTATGCTTACTTAACACGTCTATTACCTCTAAATGATTATTATAAGCACTCCTGTTATTTCCGATTAAGATATTAATCTTTTCACCCTTTCTATAATCTGATTCTATGTAGTTAAGTGTTGGATATGGCGCTTGAATAAATTCAGGTATGTTGAATTTTTCTTTTAGATATTTATACTCCTCTTTGCTTAATCCAATAAAGTAATTTATCCTTTTTAATGCTTTTTTAAATTCTACCTCTCTGTTTACCTGATATTTAAATAGAAAATAAATTTGTTTTAGAATATCCTTATAAAACTTTCTTTTTTTTGCATAAAGTTTTGTTTGCTCACTAAAAACCAATGTAGGGATTCTATGATATAATTCTAGACCAAAAAACCGCCATAATATAATTTTCTCTTTAGAAATTCTATTTGTCAAGTATGATTTAAAAAAATCCAAATCATACATTACGATAATATCATACTCTTTAATAATTTTTAAAGACTCATCTAACCACTTTTTAGATTTTTGTATATTGTACGTATATTTTTCATCATCTATTACCCCAATAAAAAAGCTATCGTTTTTAAAGTATTCACTTTCAAAGTATTCAATTAAATGATGAAATTTTTTATCTGTAAGTATATGTAATATATTTTTCACTCTGGATTTCTTTGATTAATTTTTGAAGAGGTTTTAAATCTTTTAATCTTAAGCACTTTTTTCTTTAATTTAACACCAGATAAATAGTATAACTAAAAATTATTCTTTCAAATTCAATATTATAGGGGTTAAATCTTTCGTTATAAAAATACCTTCTTTAAATTGATAATTATCTTTGTTAGTTGGTTTTCCTTCTAACCATTCTATTATTTGTTTTGGTAAGTTAGTGCCCGCTAGATGACTCAAAGGATAATGCCCTGAAATTCTACAATTCATTTCTATTACATATATTTCACCTTTTATATCAAAGCAATCAACAGACAAAATAATTTCATGTTTTAATTTTTCACTTATAGTTTGAGCTGTTTTTTCGAATTTTAAAGGTGAAACCGTCTGCCCTAAATCTGTCTCACCAGCCCTCATTTGTAATTTTGATTTCGGCAAAACACAAATATAGTTTCCTTCAATATCATTCATGATATCTAAACCGTATTCTTGACCAATTAATTTTTCCTGAAATAGTATTGATTCATTTGGTGTAAAAGATGACTCGTATTTCAAATAGCTATTATTTATGTCATTTATAGATTTGGTATAAAAAAAATTTAATTCTTCAACATTGTTTACTATATATATTCCGATTGAAGCCATCCCCCACCGGGGTTTGATAATAATTGGGAAGTTAATTTCTTTTTGGTTAATAGCATTAATTACATCATTATAACGCTTAAAAGTTAAGGGAGTTTTTACATTATTTTCATTTAAAAATAAATGGGTTTTCCATTTATCATTACATATACTTACTATTTCCTTTTCAGATAATAAGAGCTTAATTCCTTTCTCTTCTATCTTTGCTTTTGCTTCAGAGAGCACTAATAAATCTATATCAAAGACAGAAAGAATTGCTGCAATTTTGTTTTTAATACAAAAATCTATTAAAGAATCTACATAATCATTGCTATATATCAATGGAGACAAAAAGTAACCATCTGCTTCTTGAAGAGCAATTGTGTATTCCGAATTTGAAGCAAAAACCTTACCCCTACCATTAAAAGACTCTTTAAAATATTTAATTAAATAAGACCTTCTTCCAGCAGATGTTATAAGTATGTTCATTTATTTTAATTTTGATAATACCCTTATTGAATTTTCTATATTAGAATCTTTAAAAATCTCGTAGTTTTCTTGAATTACTTCTTTCGGAAAATCCCACCATTTAAGTTCTAATAATGTTTCGATTATTTTTTTTTCAAATCTAAACTTTACTACTTTTCCAGGATTCCCAACAATTATCGCATAAGGTGGCACATCTTTTGTCACTATAGTATTAGCTCCTATTACCGCTCCGTCACCAATTAAAATCCCATTTAAAATTGTTGAATTAGCCCCTATCCATACGTCATTTCCTATCAATGTTTTCTTTTCAAATCGATTATATGCCGCAGGTTCATCATTGGGTTTTATCCCATAAAAGTCATTATACAAAAAATCATGAGAGGTTATTTTTTTATAATCATGATTTGCTGGCCCTATTGTCACACCCCATGAGATTGAAGACATTTTCCCAATTTTTGAATGCATTATAACAGAATTACTTCCAACATAAGTGAATAATTCTAAATTTGAATGATAAATTAATGTATTCCTATCAACTCTATTGTAACCCTTTAAGTATGAATGTGAAACTCTACTGAAATCTCCCAAAATACAATTTTCTAGAATTTCTGAATATACAATTCGAACCCCATTATAAATTAAAACATTATTTTGCGATACTATAGAATTTTCAATAAATTTTTCCATAAATTTTTTAATTATTCTGTACTCTTAACATTAAACGACATATTAAATCTACCTCTTCTATTGTAAGAGATTGATAGAGAGGCAAACAGAGTACTCTTTTGGAAATATCATCAGTAATTGGCAGAGATGTTTCTTCTAAATACGGTAATGCAGAAGCTAAAGAAGGATAGAAATATCGACGTGTAAAAATCTCATTGCTATCTAATTTAGTCTTGATTTTCAATAACAATTCTTCACTCTCCAAAACTATTGGATAATAGGCATAATTCTGAGTTGCCAATGAACTCCAAAGAGGTTTGATTGCTTTTATATTTTTTAATTTCTTGTCGTAGTGTTCAGTTAACTCCTTTCGTTTTTCGTGGATTTGTTCTACATAATTCAAATTTACTAAACCCATGGCAGCATGAAATTCAGAATTTTTGGCATTGATACCTAATTCCGAAAAAGTATCAAATCCTGATATTCCAAAATTACGCATAAAGGCCATCTTTTTTAATAGGGTTTTATTTGGGGCTATAAGTAAACCACCTTCAGTACTATGATATAATTTTGTTGCATGAAGAGAACAAATAGAAACATCCCCATATTCAAAAACTGACTTCCCTTGTACCTGAACTCCAAACGCATGAGCACCATCATAAATTACTTTTAAATCATGTTTCCGTGCAATCTCCTCAATTTTTTCCACCTCACAAGGGTTGCCATATACATGTGTTGCCAGTATAGCTGAAGTTTGGGGCGTAATAGCAGCATCAATTTTATCAGCATCTATATTCAATGAATTAGGGTCAATATCCACGAAAATTGGTGTACATCCTTCCCAAACAATGGAAGATGTCGTAGCCACAAAAGAAAAAGGGGTCGTTATGATTTCGCCTTTGAGATCCAAGGCTTTAATCGCCATTTGGAGAGCTACCGTACCGTTGGTTACAAACAATAAATGATTCACTCCTAAATAGTGTTTGAGTTTCATTTCTAAATCTGAAGCTAAGGGCCCCATATTGGTCAACCATTGTCGATGCCAGATTCCATCTAAATATTTCTTATATTCTTCCACAGGAGGAAGAAAGGGCTTTGTAACTGGTATCATGTGGTCATATTTTTTCTTTCAGTAAATTTAATAAATATGTTAGTGACTCTGTTCTAATTAATCTATTTATTAAACAATAAAACACTAAACCTGTAGTCATTCCTATGATAATTTGTAGGATCAAATGTAGATTTTCAACAAATAATAAAATAAAAGAAACTATTCCAAACATTAAGGCACTTGTAATAAAAATAGGTAACATATCAAAAAACTGATTTTTACCAGAATAATTAATTAAATTTGAACTATAATAGGTATTAACAAACAATGCAAGATAATTAGAAATAACACTGCTCCATACTAATCCCATAATCCCAAATTGAAACCCAATAATTAAGCCAATCGTAATGATTATTTTCTTTATAATCTCTAACTTCAAAAATAAATTGCTTCGACCATAAACTTTAAAAACATTCAAATTAAAAGCATGAATCGGGTAAAATATTCCTGCTAAGCAAAGAATCTGAAAATATGGCACTGCTTCTGTCCATTCTTCACCCAATACTAATAAGAATAATGGATAGGCAATAGCTGCCGCCCCTAGCATCATCGGTGCTGTAATAAAAAATGTTATACCCATAAGCCTTTTATATAAAGAAGAAACTCTTTTCTTATCATCCTGAATACTGGACAAAAGTGGAAAGGTAACTTTAGAAACTATGCCCGTAATGGTTGTTACTGGATAATCATTAAATGCTTTTGACCTTTCAAAAAAACCTAATTCCTTAGCTGAATAATATTTCCCAATTACTATATTATAAATATTCTTAAATATTGTATCTAAAATTCCTGAAAGCATTAATTTATATCCATATCCATAGTGATATTTTGCTTTTTCCTTTGTGAATTGTAACGAAGGTTTCCATTTAGAAGAAGTCCACAATGTTAAAGTTTGTACAAATTGAGTTGTCAAATACATAAATACAATAGACCACACTCCAAGACCAAAGTATCCAAAAGATAAACCTATTAAAGTACCTATTATTATCCCCGGAATATTAAGTTTGGCTATTTTTTTAAATTGCATATTTGCGGTAAGGCGTGCTAATTGTACAGCTGAGAAAGCAGAAAATATAAAACTCAAGCAATAAACGCGTATTAAATTTTTTAAAATAGGTTGTTTAAAAAAGTCGGCAATTAAAGGCGCAATTAGAAAAAACACAATATAGACACCTATACTTAATATTAAATTTAATATAAAAACTGTCGAAAAATCTTGATTATTAGCATTTCGGGTTCTTATCAAAGAAGTAGATAATCCACTATCTGTAATAGACGTACCTATAGCAATAAATACAGATATCATTCCTACTAGACCAAATTCTTCAGGACCCAACCAACGAGCCAAAATGAGGGTTGCAAGAAAAGAGAAACCCCTTAAAAAAAAAGTATCTACTACTGTCCAAATAACCCCTCCTATTGTCTTATTTTTTAGTGACATATTAGAAAATTTCTTTCTTTAATGATTTCTATAAAACAAGGTTTTTGCATTCTTTAATTTAGTTTCATATGTTTAAGTTTCTTCAACATACCAACAATATCTTTTACCCCTTAACCATTCCACAAAAATCCAGTACAATTTGTCCTTCTTTATAACTCAATTCTTTAAACTCATCATGAGCTACCAATAATACAACTATATCCGCCTTTTCAACCGCATCTTTATAATCCGTTAACTTAAAAACTTTGTGCTCCTGAACATTGGGTTCAACTATGAACATATTGGCTTCACGGCTGTCCTGTAAGACGCGTTCCACAATATGAATGGCAGGAGATTCTCTTAAATCATCAATATTCGGTTTAAAAGCAAGTCCCATTAAGGCAATAGAGGGTGGTCGGCCATTCATTAATTCAAATTCCTGACGGGCCGTTTTTACTTTCTCTGCACACCAAAATGGCTTGTAATTATTGGTTGCCCTTGCTTGAGCAATCATACGTGACTCCATTGGGAATTCAGCTGTAATAAAATACGGGTCTACCGCTATACAATGTCCTCCCACGCCACAGCCCGGTTGTAAAATATTTACACGTGGATGTTTGTTTGCCAAATGAATTAATTCCCAAACATTGATGCCTGCTTTATCACAAATGAGAGAAAGTTCATTGGCAAATGCAATCTGTACATCACGGGAAGAGTTTTCAGTGAGTTTACACATTTCAGCCGTTCGAGCATTTGTCGCATGCAATTCTCCTTTAACAAATTGATGGTAGAAATTCATGGCCTTTTGAGTTGATTCTATATTTACACCTCCTATGACACGGTCGTTATGCACCAATTCGTACATTACGTTGCCGGGTAGTACACGCTCTGGGCAGTATGCTAAGTAAATTTTATCTTTTAATTCAGGTCGTTGAGTAAAAATTAACTCCATCATTTTCTCAGTCGTCCCTACGGGTGATGTTGATTCAATAATATATAAATCTCCTTCTTTCAATAATGGGATAATTCCTTCCGTTGCCGCTTGTACATAAGTGATATCCGGCTGATGGTCTCCCTTAAAAGGAGTGGGTACCACTATTAAATAAGTATCTGCGGTTACTGCTTTAGTTCCAGCTTTTAAAAACCCTTCTTTTACAGCACTTGCAACAGCACTATCTAATTCGGGTTCTACAATGTGTATTTTCCCTGCATTAATCGTATCAACTACATTTTGGGAAATATCAACCCCATAAACCGGGATTTGAGTATTGGCAATCAATGCCGAGGTAGGTAAACCAATATACCCTAAACCTATGGTAACTACTTTTGGTTCCATTACTGGTAAAATTAATTTTGATTTTTTATAAATTCTGCAATTCGTTGACTGGCTTTCCCATCACCATAAGGATTATGCAATCCACTCATTTTCTGATAACGAAGGGGGTCGGTCAAAAGACTCTTGGCTTCACTGATAATTTTATTTTTGTCTGTTCCCACCAATAGAACCGTTCCGGCTTCTACTGCTTCCGGTCTTTCCGTAGTATCCCGCATAACCAATACGGGTTTTCCCAAACTCGGAGCCTCTTCCTGCACACCACCTGAATCCGTTATTATCAAATAGGACTGATTCATCAACCAAACAAAGGCAGGATAAGCCAATGGGTCTATAAGATGAATATTCTCTACTTCTGATAAAATTTCGTAAACCGGCTTTTGCACATTGGGATTCAAATGAACCGGATAAATAATTTGCACATCGGCATTAGAATTAGCGATTTCTTTTAACGCTTCACAGATGTTGATAAATCCCTGACCGTGATTTTCTCTCCGATGTCCTGTGACTAAAATTACTTTTTTATTGGCATCCACTAAGTTTTTAAGGAAATCTATTTCCGGGTTTTCTATAGATTGCACTCTCCCACTACTATCAAGCAATGCATCTATTACTGTATTACCTGTAATAATAATGCTTTCAGCAGCAATATTTTCCTTTAGTAAATTATTATATGCTTGTTGCGTTGGAGCAAAATGATAATCAGTTAGCCTTCCCGTCAATTGCCGATTCATTTCTTCCGGGAATGGTGACCTTTTATTAAAAGTGCGCAAGCCAGCTTCTACATGACACACTTTTGCTCCGAAATAAAAAGCTGCCAAGCCGGCTACCATTGAAGTAAGTGTATCCCCATGAACATAGACATAGTCGGGTTTATACTCTTCCAATATCTGTTTTAATTCTGTAATTATAATAGCTGTAAGTGTATATAAATTTTGATTGGGCTTCATTAAGTCTAAATCAAAATCAGGTTGAATAGCAAAAAATTCAAGTACCTGATCCAGCATTTCCCTATGTTGAGCAGTCACACAAACCTTCGTTTCAAACTCAGCGTATTTTTGAAATTCTTTTACCAAAGGAGCCATTTTAATGGCCTCTGGACGAGTTCCAAAAATGATAAGATGTTTTGTCCTCATTATATCAGAAGTTAATTGTCTGCTTAGGAAGCACTTAATTTCTTAAAGTTTTTAAAAACCCTGCAAAATTAGTCTATTTTATTTTTAAGGACTGTTAGAGGGGTGTTAATTCGGGTGGGAAGAAAAAAACCCGTCATTCCGACGGGTTCTGTTTAGTCGGGCTTCACGCCCATTTTCTTTTATATCTTAAAAAATACACACCCAATCCGATGCCGATTAAAGGCAATATATACAGCCAGTCATCGATAGGAACAGGATCTCCAGGGCCTCCAGGGCCATCTACACCCTGATTGGGCTCATCATATTGCGGGGCATCCTGATTAAATCCATAATCCAGAGTTTGTTCTTCCTCCGGGGGACTATGATTTTCTTCAAAAAACTGAGCACTCCCGATAAAGGAAATGAATAGGGCAATCAGCGTAATGTTTTTCATTTTCTTTACTTATTGATCATTTTTCGGGTTACAATCTCGCCGCTTTCGGTTTGTGCCTTAATAACGATAATTTGCTTTCCAAATTTTTGAGCCGGAATTTTTAACTCCAGCGCATTGACATTTGTATTTTTATACACTGACCAACCATCAAAGTTAAATATTTCTACCTCCATTAACTTATCCTTTGTGGAAGAAATTACAATTTCTTTGTTGATTTTCCGGATATGAACCTGACTCGCAGCCGTCAGAACCGGACCGGCTGAAGTTCCGTCTTTAAAGACGATTTCAAAACGATCGTTATGTACACCGGCATCTGCTTCAAATTCATAAGCACCACTATCTGATAAATTATGAATAACACCCAATAATTTATCTTTCAGATAGATATTCTGGTAGCTGATAAAAATACCTTTGGTTTCTTCCAATTGGATTTTGTATCTGCCTTCTTCAAATAATTTCACTACAAGTGGAATCTCATCATCATCATGGAACAAGCCCTTTCTACCTTGGATGGCCAGTTTGACATTGTCATGGCTGAGGGTATAAATATTTTCCGAAACTGATTCGCTCAGGATTTCGGAGTCATAAACTTCAAAAGTATTTTCCGCCCGTTCAAAATAGCCGATAGCAGTTTGGACTCTTGTTCCTGCAGGGTTTATAAGTTCCAACCAGAATTTGTCGTTTCGTTTTGCCTCATCATTTACAGATGATAGGTTACTTCCGTTTTTAAAATATTCGGCATCACCATCTGTTGGATTTATTTTGAGAGCAGTCGTCCGCATATCGTTATTAACCGTCAGAGATGTTTCTCCTTGTTTTACATTGATGATAAATCCTTGTCCCGGCTTAACGATTCCGTTTGGTTTTTTGCCTGAGCTTATTGTACAATTAGTGTCCTCATAACAAGGAGCGGCAGTTCCACCACCAAACGGCATATTATAAATGGCATAATTGGATTGGCTATATCCCGAACCTTGTTGATAGATTTCTGTGTTTCCTATATTGTCCCAGAAATAAACGCTAGGGGTTTCAAATTTTGCAGCATTTCCGGTTGTGGGATTGTTGTCATTATCATCATTATAGAACTTTTCCAAATCCAGATTGGAAGGGAAAGGATTACCGATGAGGTTGAAATTATCATCATTATCAAAAGTAGTTACCATAATATTGTTCTCTTCCGGAATCAATGATTCATTTTGCGGAACACCCACAAAACTGGCAGTTACGCCTGTGCCGCCGCTTGAATTCTGAGGAGAATTGGAAGTTGGTCCTTTTATGGAATATCCGATTCCAAATGAAGATACCGGATTTGTGTTGGAAGGCAAAATGGTAAAATAATCATCCCAGGTATTATAAGTCATCACACGGTTTGGCGGGAGGTTTGGATACAAATCATATAAATCCTGTCCTACTACCGGTGAGGCCCAATAATTATACTGATTGGAAGGAACGGTTGCCATACGCCTTACCGTAATATCGCCGGTATTTGTTCCTGGATTGACTTGTTTCAAATTAGCATCTGACGCTACCACAAAACGGTCTGATGTAGCAAGGTTTTTAACCTCATTACTAACTGTTAGGTTGGAATTTACTTGCAGGTTACCGGAAGGTCTCACCTCTACCGAACAGTATTCATCTTCCGAATTAACCGTGAGGTTCCCTTTCACCACTACTTTCTTGTCGCTATTATCCACAGGCCCCGGGTTGGCATAAGACCAGTTTCCATCTGCCTGATAGGTGTTTGTATATTTACAATCGGCTGCCGCATCGTAAAATGTAACATCGTCAAGTGTTATGCCGTGCCCCCATTCTCCAATGCCTTCAAAGCCTACATAATATTCATCTGAAGCGTTAGGCAGATTCAATTCAACATAAGTCCAATTTGAGTGGGTCGTGGTATAAACCGCACCCGGAATTAAAGTCCATGGGGCTCCATAGGAAGATTTATAATAAACCCTTAACTCATCAATATCTCCGAACCAAGCTTCGTTTGAGTACCAAAACGAAACACTTGGAGATGTTAATCCTGATATGTCCATTCTTGGTGAAGCTAAAATAGCAGGAAACCCTATATCGGATCCTGTATAATATAAAGCATTTCGTTCTCCATTATGAGCATTTGTTATACTTCCAGAGTAATTTCCTTGACTCAAATACCATGTTTGGAGGGTAGTATATCCGTAAACAACCCAACAACCTAATAAATCACTATCCATCTCAAATGTTTCTGTATAAGGGAATTCATCGATTATAGACCCGCAGGTTGTTCTGAAATTATACGGCCCCGCCCAGGCACTGTAATCACCTCCCCCACAATTGGCACGAACATAATACTCATAGTTTGTGTTGGGCGTTAACCCTCCTAAAGGATAAGGATTGGACGCTCCTGTCACCATCGTTCCCGTTCCTTGTGTAAATCCCACCGCACCCCATTCAAAATCATAACTACTACCACTGCCCGTCCAACTTAAATCTGCCGATGTCCCGGTTACGTTATCAGCGGAAAGATTTGTTGGCGCAGGGCAAGAAGGAACCATTACCGTTAACTTATAATCTTCTGCTTCTCCTCTTGTTGAACCACATGCGCCCGGAGACATTGCATACCAATCGGTAATAATACGAATAACATAATCTCCTGGTGTAGTTCCAATCGGAATCACTATAGAGGGAGTTGTTGTGTTTCCATTAGGTAAAAATGCGCCTGAACTATAAACTACTTCTCCGGCATCGAAAACATTGTTTTTATCATAGTCAATCCATATAGAAACTCCGGCTGTACCGCCAACCAAATTAAATGTTGCCGTAAAATTATCCCCTTCATTTACTGAAATTACATCAGTATCATAAAAATTCTGATAACCATAAGCCCCTATACCGGTACTTACCTTGTTGATATTGACTATACCTCCGGAAGTAGAAAAGTTATTGATGTACGTACTGTTATTACTCACAAACGGCCTACAATACCCTTCATAGGTAATATTCACTCTACCATCACCTCCATCACCTCCGGCAGACGTATTTGTCCCACTTCCTCTATAACTACCACTTCCTCCGCTCCCAGGAACAGTCCCAGCAGAACCCGGATTATTACCCGTCCGTCCATTTGCTCCTGCAGCACCTGCGGGAGTACCTGTCCCGGCAACACCACCTGTTCCATTTACCGCATTTCCTCCGTTACTAGAAAAACCACCGCTTCCTCCTCCTGCGCCTGAATAAGACCCTCTTGATCCTTGGGTTCCTGTTCCCCCGCTACGTCTTAAATCACCTATGGAAGCACTGAGCAATCCCCCGGTTCCTGGCGCACCATAATTAGTCGTGGTTCCGAAACCACCACCAGCACCTCCTTTAGCAAGTAATGTAGTGTTTGAAACAAACCAAGAATCATTACCCGGATTTCCGTTTCCTGCATCTACTCCTATCCCTCTAGGTCCGGCAACTCCATTATAAACTATATTTCCTGACACAGCAAGATTTGACTGTACAAAGGCACCGCCTCCGCCTCCGGCTCCCACTTTAGAACCATTGGAATTATTAACACCGCCTCCTGCGCCACCGCCACCCCAAGCGGAAACTGTTGTCGTTGTGACATACGGCGGAAACTGAATTTGAAAATTTCCACCTGTAAAATTAACACCCTGGAACTGAGCCGCAGAGAAATTCCAAAAAAAAACGAAAAACAAAAAAAACAAAAAGACGGTTCTCCAAATATTCAGATACCCGAAAGCAGCGGATGCATTTTTCATGACCATAGATTTAGTATTAGCAGATAAAGGGATAGAAGAATGCGTTAGGCGGCATATCTCCTCCCAAAAATGGTTAATTAGTTTAATCCGCAAAATTATGACAATCAACGCATAAAAACAATAGCCATGTTAAATTATTATTATGTTTTCAAAGACAAGTCTGAAATCCGCCATTTAATCAGATTATTTTTGCTTCAGACCATCCTTCCCTCAATCCCCTTATCTTTATTTTCGAGATACAGATCATTTTGAATGGTCAAAATACCCGGATGAAAATAATAAGGAGTGGCAGAATACCGTTAAAACAAAACCCGGAATGAGTAGAAAAAATAAAAATACCGAATACGCAATCGTGGACATCGAAACCACCGGAGGCAATGCGTCCGGAAGCAGGATCACCGAGATCGCCATTATCATTCATGACGGAACAGAAATCATCGACCGTTTTGAAACATTGGTAAATCCCGAAATGGACATCCCTTTGCCGATTTTTGCCCTGACAGGCATCCATAATGAAATGGTCGCCCATGCTCCCATTTTCGGAGATATTGCAGAACGGGTTTATGCCCTGCTTGAAAACCGGGTATTTGTGGCTCATAATGTTAACTTTGATTACTCCTTTGTCAAACAGCAGCTGGACGCGGAAGGCTATAAATTTTCAGCTCCAAAGCTGTGTACCGTTCGAATGAGCCGGAAAATCAAACCGGGATTCTACTCCTATAGTTTAGGCAATCTCTGCAGAAGCCTGGATATCCTCATCGAAAACCGTCACCGTGCTGGGGGCGATGCCGAAGCGACAGCCGTTTTATTTTCCCGGTTATTGGAATGGGACAATCAGGGAATAATCCCTGAAATGCTCAAACGCAATTCAAAAGAACAACAATTGCCGCCCAACCTACCCAAATCGGATTTTGAGAATTTACCCTCTTGTCCGGGCATCTATTATTTCATAAATAAAGCGGGAAAAGTCATTTATGTAGGAAAAGCCGTCAATATCAAAAAACGGGTTTCTTCTCATTTCACAGGACATAATCCCAATCCGCAGCGACAGAACTTTCTCAAAGACATTTACAATATTTCCTATGAAATTTGTGCAACCGAACTCATGGCTTTCCTGCTGGAATCTGTGGAGATTAAAAGACTTTGGCCTGTCCATAACCGGGCACTGAAAAGATTTGAACCCAGATTCGGATTGTTTCTTTACAAGGATATAACCGGTTACAAACGCTTAGCAGTCGGGAAGCTCGGCAAAAACCAGCCCTGCATTCAGATTTTCAATCAGTTACATGACGGCATCGATGTTTTACTTAAGCTGACCAATCAACATGGCCTGGACATACGGCTTTGTTATTTCGGGCAACAACCCGATTTCGGGATGCCCTCTGCAGATTCAGCTCTTCCCCTTCCTGAAGTGGAAGCATATAATGAAAAAGTAGAATTGGCTCTGGAAGATTTAAAAGCAAATCAACCCAGCTATGCAATCATCGATAAAGGAAGAAATGAAAACGAAAAAAGCTGTATCTGGGTGGAAAATGGTCATTTTTATGCGATGGGTTATATCGATCATCAAACCGATTTAGCTTCTCCTGAAGATATAAAAGACAGTTTGGAACGCTATCAGGGAAATTATTATATGATGCAGTTAATTGAGACTTTTGCAAGGAAACATCCCGGAAAAATCCTTCACCTTCCTGCCCGGGATTTAAAAACGGAAATCTTTTATTAATAACCGAACCCAGGTTAATAGGAAAAAGTAGCTCATCATTCAGCTGCTTCTTTGTTTAGTCGTTGGGTTTATGCTGTGGGTTTTCCACTTTCAAAAATTTGCTTTGAACCCGGCGGATTTTAAGTTTTATAGGAATCACAGCCTGTTAATTGATCAGTTTTTTACTTTGAACCTCTCCCGATTTTAATTCTACATAAACCATCAAAATCCCTTTTCTGAAAGAATGGAGAGAAAGATTAAACTCCTTGCTGCCTATCATCTCCTTTTCATAAACCGGATTCCCAGCAAGCGTGAAAATTTTTACCTTTTCTATGGCTTCACGACTTGAAGATATCTGTACGCTTTCATCTATTTTAGTGATTTTCAACGAATTGGATTGGGGTAACGCAGTTTCAGAAGCCGGATATTTAAATAAAATTTCAAACCGGTTCATCAATTCGCCCGGTTGAGCATCCCATTCAAATTCAGATTGGGAAAGATTATAAATGCTGTTGTCCGTTTTATCACGCAGATAAATATTTTGATGCGAGGCAAATATTCCCAGTCTGTCTTCCAGCATGATTGTATATCTTCCGCTTTCGGCAATTTTTACACCCAATGGGATGACGTCTGATAACAAAAACGGTCCTTTTCTTCCCTGAATCGCCAGTTTTTTATCATCCTTGCTGATCGAATAAATATTTTCAGAAACCGACTCGCTGAAAACGGGAGAATCATATTTTTCAAATCCGTTATCGGCTTCATTAAAATACCCGATGGCCATTTGGATATGAATCCCGTTCGGATTGACCAATTCTACCCAAAATTTATTATGATCGGTGATGGCCACATCGTTGGCTTGTCCGTTTTTAAAATAAACCGCTTCATCCCCGCCTTCCACCAATCTCGTAGAGATTGTCCGCATATCGTTGCTCAATTGAAGATAAGTCGCTGTTTCAGAAGCTCTCATGATGAAACCCTGACCGGGTTTTACGATGCCGTTTGGTTTTTTCATTTCATCGCCTCCCGTTGCGGCAACACCTCCCGAATGAGGGTTGTAAATGGCATAATTATTTCCACTATATCCCGATCCTTGTTGGGTCAGAATCTCATTATTCGTATTGTCCCAGAAATAAAATGCCGGGGTTTCTTCTGTTTCGTCATTGAAAAATTCTCCTTCATTGGCAAAGTATAAATCTTGCAAATTCAAATTGGACGGATAGGGATTTCCGATCAGGTTGTATCCGCTTCCTTCTACCGAAAGCGGAATCCGGTTTTCTTCGGCTATTTCCGATTCGTTTTGGGGAACACCAAAGAAATGAGCGATGACTTCTGTATTTCCGTCCGGATTTTGAGGGAAGTTGGAAGTAGGCCCTTTTATCGAATAACCGACTCCGAATGATGACAAAGTTCCGGCAGGCACAATGCTAAAATAGTCATTCCAGGTATTATAGGTCATGACCCTATTATTGGGAACACCTTCATAAAGCGCATACAGATCTTGTCCGACAACCGGCGAAGCCCAATAATTATACTGATCGGAAGGAACGGTCGCTTCTCTTTTAAGGGTGATTTTCCCTATATTCTGAGCCGGATTTAGCTGTAAAAGATTGGCGTCGCTTTCTATGGTCAGGCTTGCCCCGTTGTCATTGTCAATGTTTAATTCCTTATCCAAAACCAAACTATATCCGGGATTGATGATCACTTCCACTCCCGCCAGGGCTTCCAATGAACATCCGATTAATTCATGATTGAGCGTATTGGTTTCATCGGTTGTAAAATTAGCTCCCATGATGATTTTGACAGTTGGATCGATTGGAATTCCATGGGACCAGGTTGTTCCGTCCCAAATTGTTTCTGAGTTACAATCTTCATCTCTAAACTGGACAGACCAATCCTGAAGTGCCACATCCAAGCCATTTAAAATCCCCTCCAAACGGATTTGGGAATAAGGCGCCATTTCGGCTAAACTAATGGATTTCAAGCCATTTCCTGCTATGGAAATCGAATCCAGCCCCGGCACATCTGCCCAATCTCCACTTTCTCTCTCCTGAATTTTCAAGACCAGGTTTCCGCTTCCTACACTTTGATTCCAGCTTAAACTTTGATAACCGGTTGCTTCCGGTAGAGCGGCCAGTGTTATAGGCGTGGAGGTGATAACACCTTGCGTTGCGGGCACTGTTCGTACATGATCCAGATTCAAAATTTTATGCTGTTGGACACCTATTTGCTGCTCGTTTACATAATACATCAATTTGATTCTTTTCTCTCCGGAAAATTCAAAAGCAGAAAGATCTATTTCTATTTCTTTTGTCGTGAAGTTGGATTCAGGCACCCATTGATAAACCATGATTCCATGATCTTCTTCCGGCAAACCTACATCCCCTATGTAGACCCTGAATCCCACATTTAACGCTCCGCTTCCCTCATATTTGGCAGTCATCAGCAATTGTGAAATTCCGGTCAGATCCACAATCTGATTGACATGGATATAATCACCTTCATGATATCCGTAAAAGCCGGGTCTGACATTATAAAATTCTAAAGAAAAACTTCCATCCACCGCCCATTCTTCCGAAACTTCCGTCGTATAGGCACCACTTGGGTTTAGGGCAGATGCCCAACCGGTTAATTCATCTTCAAAACTTCCGTTTACAAAATCATCGGCTTCCACATTCATCACCCTGACTTCGCCCGAAGCAGTTATTTCGGTAAATACATTTTCATCGGACTCAAATTGGCTTTGAGTTGTTTGAAACCAATCGGCTTGATCCGTTTCAATTTGATGCGTAAAGCTTTGTAAATTTACATTCCAGTCACTCCAAAGCCCGTGTGAAATTCCTTTTGCGCGTGCACGCACATAGTAAGTGGTATTGTTTACAGGAAGAAATCCGTTGTCAAATGTAAAGCTGACAGCTTCATTTCCGGGAAAGGTTCCCGTATAACTTTGAATCCATGAAGTTGCGGTAAAATTGGCCGATGTATTGATTTCAATTTCATATTCGTCTGCGGTATCTCCCAGATGAATCAATCTGAAAACAGGTGTTTCCCAATCATACCGGCTGTTGTTAAATGTCAAAACTTGGATGCCGTCTGCATCCAGAAACGCAATATTGGAAGGTTTGCTTTCCGCCCAAATCCAATGGATTCCTGAGTCTTCCAGCATATCAATCGTTACCGTTCCTTCCGTTCCCGTTGACGGCACGCTACCGGTTCCCGTCCAGCCCATGATGTCATATCCGGCCCGGTTACCCGAGGTAAGACTAATAGTCGAATTGTTTGAAATGCTATGGTTTCCGTTTGCATAGGAAGCTCCTTGGTAAGCTCCGGAAACGGTTAAGATGTTGTCTTCAACATCAACTCCACCTTTTAGCACCAGATTATCTATGATGAATTGAGGGGCTGAACCTCCACAATTATTGGCTTTAGAACGAAAAGCAAGGGTAAATCCGGGTTGGTTGGCAGCTGCTTCGGGGAATTGAACCGTGAGGGTTTGGGCATTGGCCCGGCTGTGGTACAAACCATCACCGGAAAATCCGCCTTCCGTTAACCAAATAAATGGCGGGCCGCCGGTCGTACTATATCCCAATTGTCCATAATCCACCCAGTTTCCACTTAAAATTTCACCCATTCCTTTCCAGTCAAATTGAAGTTGGATGTTTTCATATCCGGAAGTCGGTATGGTTTTATAAACCGCTAAATCAAAATTAGTAGGATTTAAACAAGAAGTGTACTGGAATCCAAAATAGTCAACCAAATTTTCATCAAGATAAAATGACACCCCCAATGACTTTCCTGAAATGGCCTGGCCTCCGCTATGAATACCAAAATGATGTTCCTGATTCAAAAACCCGATACTCGTTCCGGTTTCCTGCCATCCATCCTGATGTTCATAAATAATCGCTCCCACAATATCCGCATCAAAATTTTCCTCATAAATGGAAATTTGAGCGTTTGAATAAAAGAAAGCAACAAAAAGAACCAGTATACTACATACCCGGGAAAATAGGTAAAATTGAATTCGCATAATCCGAAAATTTCACATTCATAAAATAAATTTCACTACATCCGGTTTAAGCGAAGTAAGGTATTTTAGATCAGGATGTTAGGAAATTTATCCGAAATAAAACCGGTCATTTTGAGCCGATAAAAAATTCGAATTAATATTTAACAAGTATAGGTATATTTCTTTGAAATTACATGAAAATTGTTTGAATTCTCTCGAAAATAATTTATCATTTTGAAAAGACATATCCTGCAACCCTTTATCCAAAAGAGATTGCTTTAACTTTATGAAAATTAATTGCTTATAAAAACTGATTGAAGAAAAGCTATAATCTCCCGTCGACTTCTCCGTTTATCATGCCTTTTACATCAAAGATGATGGCTTTTTCTTTCTTTAAGGCTTCTAAATCCAGGTCATGGAATTCTTGATGTGCCACCCCCAGTATGATGGCGTCAAATTTCCGGTCTTTTTCATTTAATTGATTTACGCTTTGGATGCCGTATTCATGCATCACTTCTTCCGGATTGGCCCAAGGGTCATAGGTGGTAATTTGGGTTTCGAAATCCTCCAGAGAGCGGATGACTTCCACTATTTTTGTATTTCGTACATCGGGACAATTTTCCTTGAAAGTAACGCCCAGCATCAAAATGGAAGATCCATTTACCTTAATTCCGTGTTTAATCATGCATTTGATGACTTGAGATGCTACATATTCGCCCATGGAATCATTCAGTCTTCTTCCGGCTAGAATAATTTCTGGATGATAGCCGTATTCTTGTGCCTTTTGTGCCAGATAATAAGGGTCAACGCCAATGCAGTGTCCGCCGACCAAACCGGGTTTGAATGGAAGAAAGTTCCATTTGGTACCGGCCGCCTCCAGCACATCATGGGTATTGATGCCCATGAGGTTAAATATTTTGGCCAATTCGTTTACAAAAGCGATGTTGATATCGCGTTGCGAATTTTCAATCACTTTTGCTGCTTCGGCTACTTTTATGGTGGGTGCCAAATGCGTGCCGGCCGTAATGACCGATTTGTATAATTCATCTACCTTTTTTCCAACTTCCGGTGTTGAGCCCGAAGTCACTTTCAGGATTTTTTCCACTGTATGTTCCTTGTCTCCCGGATTGATGCGTTCGGGCGAATAACCCGCAAAGAAATCTACATTGAATTTTAATCCCGATACTTTTTCCAAAATCGGAATGCAGTCTTCTTCCGTTGCGCCGGGATAAACCGTAGACTCATAAATGACGATATCCCCTTTTTTCATGATCTTTCCAACCGTTTCACTCGCTTTAAAAAGAGGAGTCAGATCGGGCCGGTTGTTTTTATCGACCGGAGTAGGAACCGTTACCACAAAATAATTACAGTTTCTTAAATCATCGAGCTGATTTGTGATGTAAAGACCCGTTGATGCCGAAGGACTATCAACCAAAACTGATTTCAATAAATCTTCTTCGACTTCCAACGTACTGTCCAGCCCCGTTCTCAGTTCCCCGATACGGGTTTCGTTTATATCAAATCCTATGGTGTTGTATTTTGTTGCAAAAAGACGTGCCAGCGGCAATCCAACATACCCCAAACCGATGATTCCTACTTTTATATCGTTCATAAATAAATTCTTAATTAAGAAGCGTACAAAATTACGGTATTTAATTTATTTGGGATAATGTGAAATCAGAATCAAAAGTTAATTTTCCTGTATGATAATAGTTCAGTTGAAAAAAAAGCCGCTTCTCTCGAAACGGCTTCTAGTAAGTGGTGCCTCCAGGAATCGAACCAGGGACACAAGGATTTTCAGTCCTTTGCTCTACCAACTGAGCTAAGGCACCTACTCATTTGGGACTGCAAATATATAAAAATTCTCATATTCCAAAAAATTATTTTAACTATCACCGATTCATTCTCCGTCCGTTCTCCTTAACAAACTTTAATAGTTCATTAACAAGCAATTCCTTAACGGTTTTTTGCAGTTTCCAATCTAATCATCATATTTGCAACTTGAAATTATAAAATTGAATGTAATGAGCCAAACAATAAAGTTGATTTCAACTGAGTTTTTTACTGGCGAATTCCATCTGACCTTAAAAATCAATAATTAGTAACCGATGAAAATCAAAAGCGTATTTGTCGCATTGGGCATGATAGGAATAGGGTTTAACGGGTTTGCTCAAAGCATTTCTACTTCCCCTTATTCTTCATTTGGAGTAGGAAATTTACTTTTTGACAATAATATAGAGCAAGCTGCCATGGGTGGGATTTCGGTTTTTAACACCAATCCTTACAACGCAAGCGCTAACTTTTTTAACCCCGCAGCCAACAGAGATTTGGCAGCAACATCTTTCGATTTTGGGGTCAATACCCACATGAGTCAGTTTGATGACGGAAACAGCGTTTCCAAAAAAAGCACAACCTTTATCTCTAACATTTCCCTGGCTTTTCCTGTCGGGTCCAAAGCCCGCGCAGGATTTGGGTTTCAACCTTATTCTTCCATCGGATATGATTTATCCACCATTACAGAAGGAGAGGAGCTCAATTTTCGTAACGACTACAAAGGCGATGGCGGGATAAATTCCTTTCATGTAATGGGTTCCTATAATGTCACGCCGGAATTTTCCGTGGGATTGCGTGCCAATTATTTATTTGGGGATTTGAACCGCACACAAGTCATCACCACAGAAGGTCTGGCGCTGGTGACGGATTATTCTTATGAAGCAAAACTAAGCGGATTCCAATTTACCGCCGGGACTTTTTATTCTAAAAAAATTGGCACAAACAAACATTTTGAAGCCGGTGGAACTTATACGCTTGGCGCCAATGTCAATGCCAAAATTGAGGATCTGACTTCAACTTATATGGTGTTGGACAACGTTCCTCAAAACATTGATACGATTCAATACCATAAAATATATGGCGATATGAAACTTCCGCAATCTGTTTCAATCGGTGCTTCCTATCGCAAAGATTTGCACTGGATGTTTGGAGCACAATTGGATTGGGGAGATTGGGGCGGATATAAATTGGATGAAGATGATAATTCAAACATAGATACCCGGTTCAGGGTTTCGGCCGGAGGTTATTGGATTCCCGATTTTAACAGTTACAAAAGTTATTTTAATCGTGTGACCTATCGTTTGGGTGGATTTTACGAAGCTACTCCTTTACAATTTGGCGATGTCGGAATCAAAAAATACGGTATGACCCTGGGATTTGGATTTCCGGTCGGCAAAGACCGCGATGCCTCTATGTTGAATTTGGCTGTCGAATTGGGACAATTGGGTAAAGTCAATTCTGTGGTTATTCGGGAGAATTATGCCAACGTAAAAATTGGATTTACTTTGAACGATATTTGGTTTAGAAAACGAGTGATCGACTAATTCGTTCAGATGGCATCCCAACCTTTCTTTTCTTTATTTTTTTTACGCAAAAGATGGTTGCCCGTTTATCTGGTGGTTTTTGTTTTTGCCTGTACCAAAACAGAAGATGTAGATTTTTCCAAACGGAAAAAAGATTTCCCCAGTCGTTCTCTGGTAAATGCCAATGTAATTTTTAAAGATTCCGGATTTTTAAAAATAAATCTTCGGTCGCCTTTGATTGAAGAGTACGCCATGATCGATACGCCTTACACCAAATTTCCAAAAGGTCTGGAAATGGATTTTTACAATAAAAATCCGGATTCGCCGGGATATTTACGCGCCAATTGGGCATTGATGAACGAAATGAAAGGTTGGTATGAAGGACGTGGAGACGTGGTGGTCATCAACGAAAAAGGAGATACTTTAAAAACCCAAAAACTTTTTTGGAATAAAAAGAAAAGAAGCATTTTTACAAATGACACGGTTTATATCATCTCAAAAGAAGGGGATTCGCTGCAAGCCAATAACGGTTTGGAAGCAAAAGATGATTTAAGCGAATATATGTTATTTAACAATCAGGGAATTAAATTCTATAAAGATGAAAAATTCTGATTTCTTCCGGTTTGTTAATCGGAAATTAGAATTTAAAGCGTTCATTTTCAAAATTTATGGGTTTCAAATTTTCAAATTGATTTAATTATTGTAATTTCGCCAACCAAAAATTTAATATTTAAGACACAAGATAATGGCAATTTTAGGAGATATCCGCAAACAAACCTGGTTACTGGTAGTAGTAATCGGGGTCGCAATGTTGGCATTTGTAGCCGGTGATTTATTTAGCGAGAATTCTGTAGTAAAACGCATTTTTACGGGAGACCCAAATGAAGTGGGGAACATAAATGGCGAGTCCATTTCCGTAGCAGAATTCATCAATGCTCAATCTGCCGCCAGCTCCAATCAAAATAATTTATCTCAAAACCAGGTTTCACAACAAGTTTGGAATAATCTGATTACCAAAAAAATCATCTTGGCACAGGCCGAAAAAGCAGGCTTGGAAGTGAGTGATGAAGAAGTTTGGTCTTATATGGCTAAACAATATGGTATGGTGGATGCCGCCGAATTGAAAAACCAAGTAGGCCAGTTAAAATCTCAGGCCGAAAAAGGTGTTCAGGGAACAGGGCAAGCTTACCAGAATTTCATCATGATGTTTGAAGAGTCCAAACCTAATTTGTTGCGTCAAAAATATATGGATTTGGTAACAATGGGTGTTGCTACTACTTCAAAAGAAGCTGAATTTCAACAGGTTGGAAACATTCAAAACGCAACCATTGATTATGCCTTTGCTTCTTATGATGATTTAAAAAAGAAATATGATGTCAAAATCACCGATGACGAAATCAATGCATACATAAAAAAATTCCCTAAATTTTATGAAAGCGAAGCAACTGTAGATTTGAGTTATGTTTATTTCCCTGCTCAACCTTCTGCTGAAGATGAACAAAGCGCATTGAACGACATTAAAAAATATTTAACAGGAAGTACTTCTGTAGATAAAGTAAACAATATCACAGACACGATTCCGTCCTTTGCAAACGCAAGCAATGACTCTGTTTATGTTGCCAAATATTCAGAACGTCCATTTACAAGTCAGTTTATCACCAGAAATGAGATTCAACAATATGCTTCCCAATTGCCGGAGGACTATGTAAATTTCCTGATGACAGGAAGCCAAGGACAAATAGGAGGGCCGTTTAAAACCGGAAACGCTTACCAATTGGTGAAAATTTCCAAAACAAAAGAAATAGCAGATTCTATCAATTCCAGCCACGTTTTAATTACATACAAAGGCGCCGGAAACGAATCGGCAACCAGAACACGCGATGAAGCCAAAGCATTGGCTGATAGTATCGTAGCCAAAGCAAATGCAGGTAATTTTACCACATTGGTTGAACAATATTCAGAAGATCCGGGTTCAAAAGTTAAAAACGGAAACATCGGTTGGACAAGCCGCAGCGCACAAAACATCGCGCCTGAATACCTGCAATTCCTAAACACACATAAAACAGGAGAAATCGGATTGACCGAATCCCGTTTCGGATATCACATCATCAAAATAGACGGTGTGAAAAATACAACGGGTTATCAATTTGCAAACATCCTGAAAGAAATCAAACCTTCTCAAGGAACTTCTGACAAAAACTTCTCGGATGCCCGGACTTTTGCGCAAGATGTTCAAGGAAAATCTCTAAATGATTTTGCCAATTTGGCACAGAAAAAAGGCTTCAATTATAATACGGCAGACAATGTAACGCGTTATTATACCCAACCTTTGGTTGACCCATCAACAGGGTTCAGCAATGAAAAGGACAATGATATTTTGAAATGGGCATTCAGCAAAGACACCAAACCGGGAAGCTCTTTCCTTTTCTCCACGACCAACGAAGACCAGATCATCGTTTATGTGGCTTCCAAATCTCCTAAAGGATTGGCGACAGCTAAATCCGTAAGACAAGAAGTAGAGCCGATTTTGATTCATCAGAAATTGGTGGAAGAGGTCAATAAAAAATTGGGAGCGAATCCTAGTTTAGATGCTTTTGCTTCAAATTTTGGTGCCGTAAAAGGAAATTCTTCCATTACATTTGGCTCTGCCCAAATTGCAGGAAAAGGAGCGGAACCAAACGTTGCAGGAGCTGCTTTCGGACTAAAACCGGGCGCTGTTTCCAAAGCAATTAAAGGAAATACGGGTGTATATGTTATTCAGGTTAAAACTCTGGCAGAAGCACCAAAAGTGGAAGATGCTACATTCCTGATTGACCAAATTGACCAACAGACAAAACAAAAAATGACACAACAATTAATCCCGTCTATCATCATGTCATCTGACATTAATGATTCCAGAATGGAAAAACTGGACAGACAACAGATGTAATTAATGTTTTAAAAATAGAAAGCCGGAGTTTAGCTCCGGTTTTTTTATGGAGTTTATTGGACTCGGACAGAGAATGAATAAAAAACTTTAGTATTTTTTAAATCTATTTGCTGAATATAAAAATTCGTGTATATTTGCAGTCCAAAATTGACTGATCCGGTAGTTCAGTTGGTTAGAATACCTGCCTGTCACGCAGGTGGTCGCGGGTTCGAGTCCCGTCCGGATCGCAAAAGCTCTTCAGAAATGAGGGGCTTTTTTATTCAGCCCAAGTGTTGAAATTGGTAGACAAGCTAGTTTCAGGTTCTAGTGTTGAAAGACGTGCTGGTTCGAGTCCGGTCTTGGGCACAAAAAAAGGAGAACGGTTAAGTTCTCCTTTTTGTTTCTATGAGTTTATATTAGAACTGATAGGCAATTCCGAAACCGTCACCATTTACATTTAGCCTCAACTCAGAAACCTCAGTTTCATTCAGGCCATTTTCAATTTCAATCCCCTTTTTGATGTTTTTGGAATAACCCATCCATAGTGGAATGCTGGTTAAGGTAATTCCGGCTCCAATCCCCGCAATTGTCCATCCCAAATTTCTATCACGCTTTTCAAAAGTATCCCATGGCTCCCCTTTCCCCTGATCATGAACCGAAACCACCACTCCAATTCCAAATCCGACACAAAATGAACCTGTGTAAGTAATGATTTCAGCAAAAGTTTTATTGGTTCTGGCCTTTTTTATACGGTCAATTGCCTCTTGGTTACTGAAAACCTGTTTGTATTGATTCAGTTTATAACCTTCTCCATCTTTGATAAAGAAATTCTTTCCACTTGTTCCCAATTCTATTTTTCCGGTTGAAACTTCTTCTACCTGTGAAAACCCCAAGACAGGAATGAGCAACAATGCAAATACTAATTTTTTCATGTTAAGTTAATTAATTTGGCGGCGAATTTACAACAATTCTTCATCCACCAAATTTGGCAAAGTAACTTTTAACAATGGTTCGTCTTCCATCGCACGTTTGATGGCAAAAATAGCTTCATCATTTCTTGCCCAACTTCTTCGTGCAATGCCGTTATTTACATCCCAATGCAACATGGATTTTAGTCTTTGTTCTGCTTCCGGAGTTCCATCCAGCAACATCCCGAAACCACCATTGATCACTTCGCCCCAGCCTACTCCTCCTCCATTGTGGATGGAAACCCAGGTCGCACCACGGAAACTGTCGCCAATAACGTTGTGAATTGCCATATCGGCCGTAAATTTAGAACCATCATAGATGTTAGAAGTTTCACGGAAAGGTGAATCCGTTCCCGAAACATCATGATGGTCACGCCCTAAAACAACCGGCCCGATTTCGCCTTTGGCTATTGCATCATTAAATGCTTTGGCAATTTTAATTCGCCCTTCGGCATCGGCATAAAGGATTCTCGCTTGCGAACCCACAACCAATTTATTTTCCTGTGCGCCTTTTATCCAAGTGATATTGTCCTGCATTTGCTGACGGATTTCATCTGGAGAATTTTGCATGATTTCTTCCAAAACCTGACAAGCCATTTCATCCGTCTTCTGTAAATCTTCCGGTTTTCCACTCGTACAAACCCATCTAAACGGCCCAAATCCATAATCGAAACACATCGGTCCCATAATGTCCTGTACATAGCTCGGATATTTAAAATCAATTCCGTTTTCTGCCATCACGTCGGCTCCGGCGCGGCTTGCCTCCAGCAGAAAGGCATTTCCATAATCGAAGAAATAAGTTCCTTTTGCGGTGTGTTTATTGACCGAATCTGCATGACGACGTAAAGATTCCTGCACTTTTTCTTTGAATAATTCGGGATTTTCAGCCATCATCTGATTGGATTCTTCAAATGAAAGTCCGGCGGGATAGTACCCTCCAGCCCATGGATTGTGCAGCGACGTTTGGTCAGATCCCAAATCGATGTAAAGATTTTCTTCATCAAATTTCTCCCAAACATCGACTACGTTTCCGTCATACGCAATGGAAACAACTTCTTGCTTTTCTTTGGCTTCGCGAACTCTTTTCACCAATTCATCCAAATCCGAAATCACTTCGTCCACCCAACCTTGTTCGTGTCGTTTGTAAGTTGCTGCCGGATTTACCTCAGCCGTAACCGAAACAACTCCAGCTATATTTCCGGCTTTGGGTTGTGCGCCACTCATTCCTCCTAAGCCTGCCGTCACAAAAAGCCTCACCCCAGCCCTCTCCCCTTTGGGGAGAGTTGGAGAGGGGATTTTCCGGACTCCATTTAATAGCGTAATCGTCGTTCCGTGAACGATTCCTTGTGGGCCGATGTACATATAACTCCCGGCCGTCATTTGTCCGTATTGAGAAACGCCCAATGCGTTGAATTTTTCCCAATCATCGGGTTTTGAATAATTCGGAATCACCATCCCATTTGTTACGACTACTCTTGGTGCATTTTTATGCGAAGGAAATAATCCAAGCGGATGCCCGGAATACATCACCAAAGTTTGTTCGTCTGTCATTTCCGACAAATATTTCATCGTCAAAAGATATTGCGCCCAATTCTGAAAAACCGCACCGTTTCCTCCGTATGTGATTAACTCTTCCGGATGCTGTGCCACAGCAGGATCGAGATTGTTTTGAATCATCAATTGGATGGCTTTTGCTTGTTGGCATTTTCCGGGATATTCGGAAATGGGACGAGCAAAAATCTCATAATCGGGACGAAAACGATACATATAAATCCGTCCGTATTTTTCCAATTCTGATTTGAATTCAGGCAATAGTTCTGCGTGAAACTTCGGTTCGAAATAACGCAACGCGTTTTTTAAAGCCAGTTTTTTCTCCTCTTCCGAAAGGATTTCTTTTCGTTTTGGCGCATGACTGAATTTCTCATTGAGCGGTTTCAATGAGGGTAAACCTGTGGGTATTCCTTGTTGTATTTGTTGTTGGAAAGTCATTTATTTTAAGTTTTTCAATTCGTTTTCAATTTCTTCAATGGTCGGAAGGGATGATTTTAAATTTTCAGGTAGTTGTTGTGTAATTTGGAATTCGCTCACGCCTATTGGTTTTTGAATTCCCCTCAAAGCAAATTCGGCTTCTATACTATTTTTCTGTTTACATAAAAGCAATCCAATCGTTGGCTTATCGTCTTCTTGTTTTACCAAACTATCGACTGCTGAAAGGTAAAAGTTTAATTTCCCGGTGTACTCCGGTTGGAATTTATTGTTTTTCAACTCGATGACCACATAGCATTTTAATCTCGTGTGGTAAAATAACAGGTCGATGTAATAGTCGTTCTCTGCTATTTTTAAATGATATTGTTGTCCTATAAAAGCAAAGCCCTTTCCGAGTTCCAGCAAAAACTTTTGTACTTGTTTGACCAACTGATTTTCTATGTCTTTTTCGCGATAATCTTCATCCAAACTCAAAAAATCAAATATATAAGGGTCTTTAAATGTTTGTTGAATAAGCTCTGAATGGTGGATAGGTAGTGTTTCTGAAAAATTGGAAACCGATTTTCCCTGTCGTAGATAAAGTTGATTCTTAATTTGATTTGATAGCGTTTCCCTGCTCCATTGGTTTTCTACACATTGTTCCGCATACCAAAAGCGTATTTCCCGGTCTTTGAGTTTTTCAATCAACAAAATATTATGTCCCCAAGGCAATTTTGCAACAGCTTGTTGCAAAATTGAATCTTCCGGATATTCTATCGCAAAACGTAACATATATGCCAAATTTCGTTCGGAATAACCTTTCAAATCAGAGAATTCATTTTTTAAATCCATCGCCAATCTTGGAATTACTTTTGACGACCAACCCTCTTCTGATTGCCTTTCTGCAATCATTTTCCCGGTTTGCCAATAAAGCATAATCATCTCGGCATTTACCGCCAAAACGGCTCTCGTCCGCGCACCTTGAATGGCAGATTTGATTTCGTTTAAAAGTAAATTATAATTAACGGGTTCCATTTGCTTAGGGTTTAATCAGTCGGAGTTTCCTGTTGTAATTGATGATGAAAAGTCAATTTTTTAAATTTTATCAATAATTTCTTTTAATTTTTCTCCTTGAATCAACTCAATAATCGCCTGAATATCCTCACCAATCAATCGGTCGTCTTCTAATTTGGCAACTTTCGTTCGTACCAGATCAAAAACTTCTTCGATGATCGGACTCGATTTCAGCGGTCTTCTGAATTCCAGTCCCTGACAGGCATACATCAGTTCGATTGCCAGAATTTTCTCCAGATTATTCAAAACCTGATTGAATTTTCTGCCGGAAATACTTCCCATCGACACATGGTCTTCCTGTCCGAGTGAAGTCGGAATACTGTCCGCCGAAGCCGGAAAACAAAGCGTTTTATTTTCCGTAACCAAAGCCGCCGATGTGTATTGTGGAATCATAAATCCGGAGTTCAGCCCTGAATGTTCGGTCAACAATTTAGGCAAACCGAATTTTCCTTCTAACAACAAATACTGTCTTCTGTCGGAAATATTTCCCAATTCCGCCGCCGCTAAGGTTGCATAGTCCAGCACCATCGCCAGTGGTTGGCCATGGAAATTTCCACCCGAAATCGCTTCTTCATCCGAAATCACAATGGGATTATCGGTTACGGAATTCAATTCGATTTCTACCAATTCTTTTAAATGAAAAAAGGCATTTCTCGAAGCGCCGTGTACCTGTGGCATACAACGCACCGAATAAGGATCCTGAACCCTTCCACAATCCGGATGGGAAAACGTGATTTTGGAGTCGGCGAGAATTTTTCGCAATCGTTCTGCTACCAATTTTGTTCCTGCAAACGGACGGATTTCATGCAATTCTGCTTCAAAAGGTTTAGCAGAACCTTGGTATGCATCCACCGTCATCGCCCCGATGAAATCGGCCAAATCCAATAAATATTCAAATTTGTCAAAACCAACCAAAGCATGCGAAAGGATAAATTGTGTTCCGTTAATCAACCCCAAACCTTCTTTGGCTGAGAGATGAATTGGTTCTAACCCGTGTTTTTGAAAAGCTTCTTTGGTCGAAATAATTTTATCTCCCTCCCAAACTTTTCCTTCACCAATCAACGGTAAAAATAAATGCGAGAGCGGTGCCAAATCGCCCGAAGCTCCAACTGAACCTTGTTCCGGAACGACGGGAATCAAATCTTTTTCCACCATCAAAAGAATCCGTTCTACCACATCCAACGTTACACCCGAATATCCTTTTGCTAAGGCATGGGCTTTTGTAATCAGCATCAATTTTGAGATTTCTTTGGAGATTGGATTTCCCACCCCTACGGCATGGCTGATCAATAAGTTTTCCTGTAATTTCCGGGTGTCTTCTTTGGAAATTCTCGTGTCACAAAGCGGCCCGAATCCCGTATTGATACCATAAACCGTCAATCCTGAATCGATGATGGATTGGACATTTTGAGTGGATTTCGTGATTTGAGCTTTGGCGTTTTCGGTTAAAACGGCAACCGTTTTTCCTTTTAAAATATGGATTGCATCTGTGGTTGACCAATGGTCAATGCCGTATATTTTTTGATTCATTTTATTTGTCTTGCTATTGGATTTCAAATATACAAATTCAACCCATCATACATTAAATCTAAATCCTATTCAATAAATTTGCTGTTTTAATGAATTGAATATGTCAAATCAGGATATACACGACGAAATGGGCGATGAGCATTTCTCATCCCATCACGATACACCCATGCGGGAAGATGCTTTTGAGTTGAGCAATGAAGAAAAAATTGCCAAAATCGAAGGCGAATTTAAAATCATCATGGAAACACTTGGGCTGGATCTAACGGACGATAGCCTGAAAGGAACACCAAAACGTGTGGCAAAAATGTTTGTCAACGAAATTTTCGGTGGATTGCATCCCGACCGCAAACCCAAAATGTCCACCTTTGAAAACAAATACAAATACAACCAAATGCTGGTTGAGAAAGACATAACGGTTTATTCCACTTGTGAGCATCACTTTCTGCCCATCGTAGGAAAAGCGCACATCGGTTATATTTCCAACGGGAAAGTAATCGGACTGTCCAAAATGAACCGCATCGTAGATTATTTTGCCAAACGTCCACAAGTTCAGGAACGTCTGACCATGCAAATCGTGAAAGCCATGCAGGATGCGTTGGGAACGGAAGATGTGGCTTGTGTGATCGATGCGAAACATTTATGTGTGAATTCACGCGGAATCCGGGACATAGACAGCAGTACCGTTACGGCAGAATTAGGTGGCATTTTCAAAACCGATCCGACGACAAGACGGGAGTTTCTGCACTATATCGGGGTAAGAACTAAGTTTAATGTTTAGGCCGATTTTGTGAATTTTAAATTTTCCATAATCATTTGGTTTTTAGGCATCTCCTTTTGTTTGGCACAAACAGATTCGACAAAAATTGCTTTTGTTGCTTACTGGTCAAAAGGTGACAGCTATGATTATATAGTTACCAAAATCAAAAAAAACTGGTCCGGAGATGAATTGGCAAAAACCGATTCCTCTACGTATTTTGCTAATTTTTCAGTAATAGATTCAACTGAAACAGAATATAAAATTCGATGGAAATATAAATCCAATTTTATAAATCTGCCTGTAGAGTTTAGTAGTCTGTTAAATAACAACAGCGTTTTCCTTGAATTTATTTATAGAACCAATGAATTTGGGGAATTTTTAGAAGTGGAGAATTGGAAAGAGATTTCAGAAATAATGAAGAAGTCTTTCAATTTGGCAATTGAAAAAGTTAAAATGGAAAAACCGGATATAGACATAACGCGTTTAAACAAAGCTATGGATCCTTTTCTTTCTATTTTTACATCAAAAGAAGGAATTGAATCCCTTGTACTGAAGGAATTACAATATTTTCATTTTCCTTTAGGTATAGAATTTGAAACTTCTCAACCTATCATTTATGAGGAAGAGTTTGAAAATTTAATTGGTGAGAAGCCATTGCGTGGAGATGCGGTAATATCTTTCGATCATTTAGATCAAGAAAATGGCTTTTGTATTTTTAATCATGATGTTACCTTAAATTCAGAAGACGCAAAAACTATGGTCATTACATTGTTTGAAAAAATGGGTGTTAAAGATCAAAAAATGGAAGATTTTATAGGTATGAGTAAATTTGATATAGTTGATAAAAACTATTTCGAATATTTTTACTTTCCCGGAGTTCCCTATTACATCGAAACGGATAGAATTGTAGAATTCATTGCGAATGAATCCAAAAATAAAATGCAGGAAAAGATAAGGATTGAGTTAATTTTGGAAGATGAATAAGTTATTTCTCAAATAAAGTAGAAAATGATAAAACCCCACCACCTAAAAGTACAGAATTCGCTGAGCGGCGAAAAAGAAACTTTCGTTCCCACCCACCCCACTCTTTAATTCTGCTTTTTTTGTTACGTGACAATTTTATATCTTTGCACGTAATAAATTTGTTGGTTATGAGTTCCAAATTAACGTTAAACATTGATGAAAATACCATTTCTTTGGCAAAAGAATACGCTAAAGAAAGTGGTACGAGTGTGTCAAAGTTGGTGGAGAATTATCTGAATTCGTTGACTTCAAAAAGAAAAAAGAAAAAAGATGAAATAGAAATTACGCCTTTGGTCAAAAGCTTGTCAGGTGTAATTAGCTTGCCGGAGGATTTTGATTATAAAAAAGAGATCGCAGAAATTCTCACAGAAAAATACAAATGAAAAAATTACTGATTGATTCCAATATTGCAATCGATTTGTTGGCACAAAGAGAACCGTTTTATGACGAAGCATCGGTTTTATTTTCGCTTGCCGACAAAAACAATCTGGAATTGTACTTTTCTTCATTGTCCTTTGCCAATACAAATTATATACTTACCAAAGCTTCTTCAGCCATACAGGCGAGAGAGATTCTGAAAAATTTCAAATTGATTGTTTCCATTTTAGATTTGAATGAAAAACTAATTACTTTAGCTCTTAACAACAGAGATTTTCTCGATTTCGAAGACGGATTACAATATCACACAGCAATTGAAAATGATTTGGATATCATCATTACACGTGATAAAAAAGATTTTAAAAACTCTCAAATCCCGGTAATGAACGCAAAAGAATTTTTAAACACATAACTCAAAATGATAAAACAACACAACTTAAAATTGCATAATACTCTCAGTGGAGAGAAAGAAACTTTTGTTCCCATTCATAAAGACAGCATCGGGATGTATGTCTGCGGACCGACGGTTTACAGCAATGTGCATTTGGGGAATGTTCGTACATTTTTATCATTTGATATGATTTATCGGTATCTGGCTCATTTGGGTTATAAAGTCCGTTATGTACGAAATATCACCGATGCAGGTCATTTGACCGATGATGGAAATGTGGAAAACGACCGATTTGTAAAACAATCCAAATTGGAGAAACTGGAACCCATGGAAATTGTCCAGAAATACACGGTAGATTTCCATAAAGTGCTGGAAACTTTTAATTTTCTTCCGCCCACGATTGAACCAACGGCTACGGGTCATATTTTGGAACAAATCGAATTGACCGAAAAACTGATTGAGCTCGGATTTGCTTATGAAAGCAACGGTTCGGTTTATTTTGACGTGGAAGCTTACAATAAAAAAGGACTGAATTACGGCGAACTGAGCCGAAGAAATATAGAAGAACTCATCAACAATACACGTGACTTGGATGGTCAGGACGAAAAGCGGAATCCGGTAGATTTTGCCTTGTGGAAAAAAGCTTCCCCAAGCCATATCATGCGTTGGAATTCGCCATGGGGAGAAGGGTTTCCCGGTTGGCACTTGGAATGTACCGTCATGAGTACCAAATATTTAGGAGAAACTTTTGATATCCACGGTGGCGGAATGGATTTGAAATTTCCGCACCACGAATGTGAAATTGCACAAGCCAAAGCCGGAATGGGGCACGAGCCGGTAAAATACTGGATGCATACCAATATGCTCACGATGAATGGTCAGCGAATGAGCAAATCGACCGGAAATTATGTGTTGCCGATGGAATTGCTAAATGGTGAAAATGAGTTTTTCGAAAAATCTTTCCACCCAAATGTCGTGCGGTTTTGCTTTATGCAAGCGCATTACCGAAGTGTGCTGGATATTTCGAATGATGCGATGGTTGCGGCAGAAAAGGGCTATTCCCGCTTAAAGGAAGCCATAAAAACCTTGGAAAATCTGGAAGGAAGCGAGTCCTCTTCTTTTGATGTGGAAAATTGGATTCAAACAGGCTATGCCGCTATGGATGATGATTTTAACACACCTATTTTGATTTCGCAGCTATTTGAAGCCGTAAGAATTATCAATGGCGTGAAAGCCGGAAATGAAAAATTGACTTCTGAGGATTTGGAGAAATTGAAGGAGACGATGAATGCTTTTGTTTTTGACGTAATCGGGTTAAAACAAGAAGAAAACTCTTCTGACAGCCTTTCCAAATTGAACGATGTGATGCAAATGCTCATCAAGATGAGAAATCAGGCGCGCGCAGATAAAAACTGGGCATTGTCCGACCAGATCCGTGATGAATTATCCGAAATCGGCATTCAACTCAAAGACGGAAAAGACGGTACGGATTACAGTTTGAATTAAATCATCGTTAATCCCATAAAAATCATAGTTTTTCTTCATCTTTTTGACTAAATTTCAATACGTTTTTAATCTAAATTTTAGCTGAAATGAAAACAATATTAGTTCCTATTGATTCGAACAAAGAGGGAGATTTAGTCGCGCAAAAAGCGATACAAATCGCACAAGCATTTGATGCAAATGTTCATTTGGTTCACGTAACCTCCCTTAGCAAGGATGCTGTTCCGGCAGATGGAATCGAATATATTTCTTCAGTTAATATTTCGGAGTATGAAAAAGAAATGGATACTTTAAATGCTTTTAAGGTGAAATTTCAGGAGGCCGGACTTCTATGTGAAGTTCATCTTTTACAGGGCTATCCGGACAAGCAAATTTTGAGACTCGCAGAAAAATTACATGCTGAAATGATTGTTTTGGGATATATCAATCACAGTGCGCTTTATAAGACTTTTGTAGGCAGTGTTTCCAATGAAGTAGTCAAAGGGTCAAAAGTTCCCGTTCTCTTGATTCCCGCACCTCAAAACAGCTGATTTCCGGATCATACATAACTTAAAACAGCCCTTCGAACAAATGTTTGAAGGGCTGTTTCGGCTTCTTCTAATTAAAATCAGCTAGAAGAGATAGATTAGGTAGTTAAAGTAATTTTTTATTCATTGAGGAAGAGAGGGTCCGGTCATGAATTAAAATGGTTTGTTCTATTTATTCGCTTTTTTAAAAATTTCCCTTGTTTTAAAAGAAGTGCGAAAGTCATAATTAAAAATAAGATTGTCCCATTTTCAAAGTGTAGTCAGGGAGTAGTTAGGCTTCACTACCCGAATGGGTAGTCGACAATTAACAGATAATAAATAGCTTAACGATAACAAACAGGTCTTTTTTCACCTACCTGAACATCGTTTTTATTTTAAAAAGACTGTTTTAAGCCTTAAAAATAGGACGCTTATTTTGGAGTGTTGGAGAGTAAAACGACAAATTTCATCTTCATAGTAGGTGATTCTATCGAAATCCTTACATGAAGAAAATTTAAAACACTCGGATGTTTTTTTTACGTAAATTCGTAACATAGTCAAAATCACCATTATATAAACTCAATCCCTTTTTAGTATGAAAAACTGCAATTTACTTAAGGTCGGCACAATCTGTTTTTTGGTTATGCTATTTTTTCATTTTCAGAGAGTCGATGCCTGCACGCGGGTTGTGTACAAAGGGCCTGACAACATAGTTATAACAGGAAGATCTATGGACTTTACCCTTGAAATACCGGCCAATCAATGGATCTTCCCCAAAGGAATGAAAAGAAACGGGGAGGTTGGGAAAAATTCTATTGAGTGGGTCTCCAAATACGGGAGTCTGGCCATAAGTGCGTGGGATATTTCTGTGGTAGACGGGATGAATGAAAAGGGTCTTGTAGCTAATCTGTTGTGGTTGGTCGAATCGGAGTATCCGGCCTTTGACACACAAGGATCTAAGAAAGGACTTGCCATTTCCCTATGGGCTCAGTATGCACTGGATAATTTTTCAACGGTTGCAGAAGCCGTTGATGAGTTAGAGAAAGAGTCATTTGCCATCGTTTCGGATTTCATTCCCGGAACCGATAAATTCACAACGGTACATTTATCCCTGTCTGATGCTTCGGGGGACAATGCCATATTTGAATATATCAACGGGAAACTGGTTATCCATCATGACCCCTCTTATGCCGTCATGACAAACGACCCTCCTTATGAACAGCAATTGGCAATCGCCAAATATTGGGAAAACATTCCCGGAAAAGTTTATCTACCGGGCTCTGTCACCGCTTCAGATCGTTTTGTCAGAGCTTCTTTTTTTATAAAATCCATTCCTCAAACCAGCGATACCAGAATTGCGGTAGCGGCAGTGGCCAGCGTGATGAGAAATGTTTCTGTTCCTTATGGGTTTGAAATAGAAGGTTACCCCAATTTATCCACAACCCGTTGGAGATCTGTTGCAGATCAGAAAAATCTTGTATATTACTTCGAAACTGCTCTGACGCCAAATGCTTTTTGGGTGGATTTGAAAAAAATTGATTTCAGCGAAAAAGCAGCCGTCAGAAAATTGGATTTATCCAACAATAAGACCTACTCAGGGGAGGCTTCTGCTGATTTTGTAAATTCAAAACCCTTCAAGTTTATGGGCATATAACCCTCTCATTCAGCGGAATTTCACTCATTTTGAGAGATGGCAAGGTAAGGAATGGTAAAGAAACGGTTTTGTCCTTTTATGGTATAAATATCGAAAATGAAATTAAAGAAGAATTGGAATTGATTAAAAAGCTTAATTTTGGGAATTATTTAAATAGCAGCTTTAAGCTGAATTTAAAAGTCTCTGCAAAATTTAACGTCATTCCAAAACACATGAAACGAGGACCTCTCTTTCTTTTTTTGTTTATATTTTCTTTTCAGAGCTTCGGAAAACAATTTGATCCGGAAGAACTGAATGAAAAAATCGCTGAACTCAATAACCAACAAAAATATGATGAATCCATTACGATTCTGGAGAACATAATCAACGACAAATCTTCTTCATCATATGAAGTCTACAATGCTTATCTTCAAAAAGCGTTGACCTATAAACGTATTTTCAATTACACTGAAGTATTGATTAATCTGGAAGAGGCAAAAAAATGGGGCAGTAAAGGGCCTCATAAAAAAGAAGCTTTGAGCCGCGTCAAAATTGAAGAACTTTTTATTCATTTTGATACCCTGAAATTTGATGATGTGGAACGTCTTTTGACCGGAATTACAGAAGAAGACATCCGGCATCTCGATTACCAATCCAAAGGATTTTATATAGGACTATTGGGAGTGATGGACATGCGGGATGGACGCTTGGAAGAAGCCGGCAAAAAATATGACGAAAGCATTGAGATACTGAAAGATCACAGCCCGAAAGACTTGCCCAACCTTTATCGGAAAAAAATTGCTTTGTACTCTCTTTTGAATGATGAAGAAAAGGCATTAGACGCTTACAATCTTGGGATTCAATATGCTGAAAAATATGATTTAGGCGTCTACAAAATCGGGATTCACGAAGCGATGAGCAAATTTTACTACGACCGAGAGGATTATAAAACCGCTTTTCATTATCATTTGATTCGGGTAGAAGAATTTAATCGTTACAACGTTACTACGGCCAATGACAAATTAAAAGTTGTTGAAAGAGACTTACTCAAAAAAAGAAAAGATCTTGAAATCAAATACGAAAAAAACATTAGGATTTTTATGTTGGTCATCGTAGTGATTTTATTGGCGTTTTTATTGGTCTTGCTCAAATTTTTTAAGGTAAACCGCGAGAAACGAATTCTGATTGAACGAGAAAATGCCCGTATGCGGGAAGAATTGGAGAATTTATCAAAAGAGAAAAACGAAAAAGGTGAATCCAAATTGGATCTTGAAAAATATAATTTGTCGGATCGGCAGATTGAAATCATCGAATTGGTCAAACAAGGAAAGACCAATAAAGAAATCGGAGCCAAACTCTTTATCTCGGAAAACACGGTCAAATACCATTTGAAAATTATCTATAATTTAATGGGAATTGAAAACCGTTTTGATTTGAAATAGAAATTATTTTACAGATTTTCTTTTTTCAATAATATAATAAATCGGAATCCCCAATAAAATAATCAAAACACCCGGCCAGGTATATGTCGTTTTATAAATCAATAATCCGATGCAAATGGTGCTCGCCAGAATGACGTACAAAGCCGGTAAAAACGGATATCCAAATGCTTTATAACTTCTAGGATGATCGGGGCGTTTTTTCCGCAAAATGAAAATCCCCAAAATCGTCAATACGTAAAAAATTAAAACCGCCATGATGACATAATCGAGCAAATCACCATATTTCCCACTTAAACAAAGCGCCGAAGCCCATACACACTGAATCCATAACCCGCGTTCCGGAACTTCAAACCGATTTAAATTAGCCGCTTTCGGAAAGAAAACACCATCTTTTGCCATGGTGTGATAAACCCGCGCTCCCGATAAAATCAGTCCGTTGTTACAGCCAAAAGTCGAAATCATAATCATCACCGCGATGATAACCGAGCCTTCTTTCCCAAAAATATTCAACGCTGTCGCCACTGCGATTCTGTCCTTTGGGGCATAGGCCATTTCTTCCATCGATAAAGTGGCGATGTACATCAGATTCATCAGAATATAAATCACCGTCACAATCAAAACCCCAAAAAACAAACTCAGACCTATATTTCGCTGCGGATTTTTCATTTCCCCGGCAATAAAAGTCACGTTATTCCAGGCATCGCTGGAAAATAAAGAACCTACCATAGCCGAAACAATTCCTCCAAAAACAGCCGCTCCGGCTATCTCCATCACACCTTCTCCTCCGGGCAACCATTTTACGTTGTTCCATGCCCTTGCCCAATTTGCGTCCCAAATTTCAGAATTAAAGGCAAAAAAAAGTCCGGCGATAATCAGCCCGGCAAGCGAAATAATTTTCACAATCGTTAATCCGGTCTGCATGATTTTTCCATTTTTAACTCCACGTGTGTTCAGCCAGGTCAGAAAAATAATGGATGCAATCGCCAATAGTTGTGCCGTACTGACTTTGAAAATCGAGATGGAAAAAACGATATTGTCTTCATTGAAAAACGGAAAAATATAAGATGTGAATTTGGCAAAAGCCACCCCCACAGCCGCAATCGTTCCGGTCTGAATGATGGCAAAAAGTCCCCATCCGTAAAGAAAAGCAACCAATTTTCCGTATGCCTCACGCAGATACACATATTGTCCGCCTGCTTTAGGAAACATCGCTGAAAGCTCCCCATAACTCAAAGCAGCAATGAGGGTAATAAATCCGGTCAAAGCCCAAATGAAAATCAGCCAGCCGGCACTTCCCACATTGCGCACAATGTCAGAACTCACGATGAATATTCCGGAACCTATCATGGATCCGGCGACGATCATCGTCCCGTCAAGCAAGCCGAGCTCGCGTTTCATTTCATGGTTGGTGTTATTGCTCATTTATTCTTTGTTTTAGAGTTAACTATTTGGTTTTTAAAACTTTGTCAAAGTTAATTTCGGAGTGAATAAAACTTTGACAAAGTTCTTCCTCTTTACTTAATTCATTCAGATTCTCAATTGTTTACAGAATATTATTTCAAATTAGATTTTAGACAGAATGCCGTTTAGTCTGAAATTAAACCATTATAATTCATCAAGAATTCGTTTTCGCCAATTTACTGTTCCTATAGCCATACAAGAAATAAATCAACAATCCCAATGCCATCCAAACCACAAACCATTTCCAACTAATCAGCGGAATTTCAATCATCATATACGAACACATCAAAACGCCCATAATCGGGATAAACGAATAATTCCTGATGAATGTCAAAATTGAAACAATCAAAGCAAAAATCAGGAAAATGATAAATAAAACCTCTTCGGTATTTTCCAAATGGAATTCTGTAAAAGCCTCGACAGTTCTGTCCTTGAACAAATAAATGAATAACAGAAACAGCACCGGAATAATCCATTTGCCGTTTACATACGGCAGATGAAATCTCCCGCGTTCTCTCAGTTTCGGAGGAAGAAATAAAACGCCGCCCGAAACCAGCATAAACGCAAACAAAGTCCCGATACTGGTCAAATCGGTGACCAAATCACTTTCAATAAACAAAGCTCCGATTCCGACTATGACTCCCGTAACAATCGTAGCAAAACCCGGTGTATGGTATTTGGGATGAATTTCTCCGAACTTCTTGGGTAAAAGCCCGTCACGGCTCATCGACATCCAGATTCTCGGTTGACCAATCTGAAATACCAATAAAACAGAAGTTGTCGCTACCACTGCACTAATGGAAACGATTTTTTCAATCCATGGCGCTCTTTCTTCAAATACAAAAGCAAGCGGATCACTGACATTATTAAAATGTGAATAATGCTCAATTCCGGTCAGTGTCAATGCGATTAAAATATACAATCCGGTACAAATCAGCAGCGAATAAATCATCCCGCGTGGCATATCACGTTGCGGGTTTTTGGTTTCTTCCGCCATCGTGGAAATTGCGTCAAACCCAATGTAGGCATAGAAAACAGCAGAAACGCCTTTCAACACTCCTTCAAAACCATTGGGCAAAAACGGGCGCCAATTGTTAGTGTCCACAAAAAAAGCACCGGCAACAATCACAAAAAGAATTACGGCAACTTTAAAATACACCATGAAATTGGCCGATTTCTTACTTTCCTTGATGCCGATATATGCCAACCACGTAACCAGTGCCACAATGATAAATGCCGGTAAATTGAAAAATATTTTGGTGTTGCCAATCATGGGCGCACTATTGTAAGCATTGATCGCAAATTTGTAGCTTTCGATTTGTTTCGCAGACAACTCTGCTCCCGAAGCCAAGGCTGTGGTGGATTCCACAAAGGCATTTTTGGCGGTCATCGGGTCAATAATCATCCAATCCGGCAGATGGATATTGAAAAGATGCACCAATAAATTATTAAAATAACTGCTCCAAGAAATCGCTACGACAATGTTTCCAATTGAGTATTCAAGAATCAAAGCCCAACCGATGATCCAGGCCGCCAATTCCCCAAAAGCCACATAGGAATAAGTATATGCGCTTCCCGAAACGGGAATCCGGCTGGCAAATTCGGCATAACAAAGCGCTGTAAATCCGCAGGTTACCGCTGTGATGATAAACAAAAGTGAAATTCCCGGACCGCCGTTATAAGCTGCTGAACCGATGGTGGAAAAAATTCCGGCTCCCACGACTGCAGCAATTCCCATAAACGTCAAGTCCTTTACAGTCAACACCTTGCGGAGCGGATTTGTGCTTTCCTGATCCTCCCGAATGAGTTTTTCGATGGATTTTTTTCGGAATAAATTTTTAAACATCTGTGTAATTAAGTTTCGGAGAATGAATGTAGGGATTTTTATTTAACTTTCAGAGAAAGAATTCTCTGACCACAAAAAATCCGCTCTTCCAGGCGGGATTTTGAACATTATCTACTTCAATCCAACAAAAACTCATCTAAATTTACCGAAGTAATAACTGAAACCAATTCTACCGGATAATTATCCAAAAAGGTTCTGGAAATTTTTGCTTTTCCTTTTTTCGGATTCCATTTGAATTCGAAAGCACTGAATTTGGATTCCGATTCTTCAATCCAGTCGATTTCCTGCTGCTGATAAGTTCGCCAGAAATAATATCTTCCCGTCCAGCCGCTGTATTTCAGCTTTTTAATCCTTTCGGAAATCATAAAATTTTCCCAAAGAGCACCCACGTCCTGTCGGAATTCCAGTGGTTTAAACTCTCCGATGATGGCATTTCGGATTCCGTTGTCATAAAAATAAATCTTTCGGGAACTGCTGATTTCATTCTGCACATTCCGGCTCAGCGGAAACAAACGGAAAACCACATAGGTTTTCTCCAAAAGTGAAATGTATTCTTCCACCGTTGCCCTGTCTGCTCTGACGAGATTTGCCAGCTCATTGTAATTGACTTCAGAACCTACCTGCAACGCAAGCGCAAGCAGGATTTTATCCAGTAATTCGGGTTTTCGGATTCCCTTGTACTGCAATAAATCTTTGTACAAATAACTTTTCATCAACTCTTTCAGAACCTCTTCTTTCCTCTGCGAATGGGTAATCACCTCCGGATACATTCCGTAAATAAGATATTCCGACAGGTTTTTATGGTTTTCCACATATCCAAAATGATCGTTCAATTCTTTCCAACTAAATGGAAACAGGTTAAATTCCCATTTTCTACCGGTCAACGGTTCGTTCATCTCCTCATTTAGATCAATGACTGACGAGCCGCTTGCCACAACAGTAACATTTTCAATGCGATCATGAATAATTTTAAGTAAAAGCCCGATGTTTTTGATGCGTTGCGCTTCGTCTATGAAAAGAATGGGATGATTTCCTATGATTTGACGTAGTTTTTTTTCGCCTGCATCTTCCAGCAAAACCCTGTCCTCCGGGTCGTCTCCATTCAGAAACAAATAATCTCCTTTTTCCTGACAAATGGAATGAATCAATGTCGTTTTCCCTACCTGCCTCGGTCCGGTAACCAACAAAATTTTTCCCGAATCCCATTTGGAAAGCAAATTGTTTTTAAGGTTTCTTTCTATACTCATTTGATGAATTCATTCATACAAATATATAAATAACAGATTATATTCTTATATTTTTTATACAAATAACAGATTTTATTCTTATATTTTTATATAAATAATAGATTATTGATGTTTCTCAATCAAAAAATCCCGCTCTTTCGGGCGGGATTTACAAACGTTTTATATGGTTTAATTTATTTTACTTTTTCGACAATTGCTTTGAAAGCTTCCGGGTGGTTCATCGCTAAATCGGCAAGAACTTTACGGTTAAGTTCCACTCCTGCTTTTTTGGCAGCACCCATAAATTGTGAATAAGACATTCCGTGAAGTCTTGCTCCTGCATTGATTCTCTGAATCCACAAAGCACGAAAATTTCTTTTCTTCTGACGACGGTCACGATACGCATAAACCAATCCTTTTTCAACCGCGTTTTTCGCTACGGTCCATACATTTTTTCTGCGTCCGAAGTAACCTTTGGCTAACTTCATCAACTTTTTTCTGCGCGCTCTTGACGCTACTGAATTTACTGATCTTGGCATAATTTTTAATTTTTTTGTGTTAGGCGAACCTAAAGGCTACTTGATTTTTTGCTCTGAACACAGGGTTAATGATTAATTTGTTTCAAGTTCAAAGTTTAAAGTTTAAAGTTTCAATTGCTTCGCAATCTTTTTTCAATAAAATTTCTCCTTTTCACTAATTAATAAACCGGAGAATGAATTTACTTCATTCTCAACATGAATTTTACGTTTGACTCGTCTGCTTTATCAACTAAAGTAGAATGAGTCAGATTACGTTTTTGTTTGGTTTCCTTTTTTGTAAGGATGTGGCTTTTAAAAGCGTGTTTTCTTTTAATCTTTCCGGTACCGGTCAGCTTAAAACGCTTTTTAGCACTTGAATTTGTTTTTAATTTTGGCATAACTGTATGTTTTATAAAACGTTTGTTCCTCCCCCGCCCCTCCAAAGGAGGGGAGTGAGAAAGTTTCTTTTAATTCATAATTTCAATTTCCCCATTTTTTCTTCTTATATAGCTCACTCTCCTTTGGAGAGGGATGGGGAGAGGAGATTATTTCTTCGGAGCCATCATCATGATCATCCGCTTTCCTTCTAATTTAGGGAGCTGCTCCACTTTTCCTACATCTTCCAGTTCCTGTGCTAATTTCAACAATAAAATTTCACCCTGATCTTTGAAAATAATGGAACGTCCCTTGAAGAAAACATAGGCTTTCAACTTGGAACCTTCTTCCAAAAAGCTTCTGGCGTGACGCTTTTTGAATTCATAATCGTGGTCATCTGTCTGAGGCCCGAAACGGATCTCTTTCAAAACCACTTTTTGTTGTTTGGCCTTTAATTCCTTTTCTTTCTTTTTCTGTTCGTACAAGAATTTTTTATAATCCACAATTCTACAAACAGGGGGATTGGCCTTTTCGGTAATCATAACCAAATCCAATCCGGCTTCCTGAGCCATTTCCAACGCTTTTCTGGTCGGATAAACACCTGGCTCGATTCCTTCACCCACGACCCTTACTTCGGGTACGTTGATTTTATCATTAATTTTGTGTTGATCTTCTTTGATCACTCTGGCAGGACCACGGCCGCCTCTTCTTTTAATTGCGATAGTTTATATAATTTTAATTAATCTCCATTTCTTTGAGGATGCGATTTCTTAAATCTTCCATTTTCATTTCTCCCAAATCTTCTCCTCCGTGTTTTCGCACTGAAACCGTTCCGTTTTCTGCCTCTTTCTCGCCTACAATCAACATATACGGAATCTTCTTCATCTCTGCATCACGGATTTTTTTACCCGTTTTTTCGTTGCGAGAATCAATCAGCCCGCGAATATCGTGATTTTCTAAGAATTGTGAAAGTTTTTCAGCATATTCTTGATATTTCTCACTGATAGGCAGGATGATAAAGATATCCGGCGTCAACCAAAGCGGGAAATTTCCGGCCGTGTGTTCCAATAAAATCGCTACGAATCTTTCCATCGAACCAAATGGTGCGCGATGGATCATCACCGGCGTATGTGCCTGGTTGTCAGAACCTATATAGCTCAATTCAAATCGTTCCGGTAAATTATAGTCCACCTGAATCGTTCCCAACTGCCATTTTCTACCCAAAGCATCTTTGACCATAAAATCTAATTTAGGGCCGTAAAAGGCTGCTTCTCCATATTCTACCACGGTTTTTAATCCTTTTTCAGTGGCCGCCTGCATGATGGCGCTCTCTGCTTTTTCCCAATTTTCATCTGAACCGATGTATTTTTCTCTGTTGTCCGGATCACGAAGTGAAACCTGGGTTACAAAATCTTCAAATCCAAGCGAACTAAATACATACAAAACCAAATCAATTACATTTTTGAATTCATCCAACAACTGATCGGGCGTACAAAATAAATGCGCATCATCCTGTGTAAAACCTCGAACACGTGTCAATCCATGTAACTCACCACTTTGTTCATATCTGTAAACCGTTCCGAATTCCGCATAGCGCTTTGGTAAATCACGGTATGACCATTGTGCTGATTTATAAATTTCGCAGTGATGCGGGCAGTTCATCGGTTTTAATAAAAATTCTTCTCCTTCGTTGGGTGTATGAATCGGTTGGAAGCTGTCTTTTCCATATTTATCCCAATGACCGGAAGTCACATATAGTTCTTTTGCTCCTATGTGTGGTGAAATTACCATTTCATATCCGGCTTTTTGCTGGGCTTTCATTAAAAATGCTTCCAGTTTTCTCCGCAAAGCAGCTCCTTTTGGTAACCAAAGCGGCAAACCTTGTCCGACTTTATCGGAAAATGTAAAAAAACCTAATTCTTTTCCTAACTTTCGGTGGTCGCGTTTTTTCGCTTCTTCCAAAAGATTCAGATAATCGGTCAGATCTTTTTGTTTTGGAAAAGAAATTCCGTAAACACGCACCAATTGCTTGTTTTTTTCATCGCCTCGCCAATACGCTCCGGCTGCATTCAGGATTTTTACCGCTTTTACAATTCCTGTGTTGGGAATATGACCTCCACGGCACAAATCGGTAAAATTATCGTGCGAACAAAATGTGATTTGTCCGTCTTCTAAATTTTCAATCAGTTCGGTTTTGTATTCATTCCCGGCATACTCTTTCAGAGCTTCGGCTTTGGAAACAGGATACAATTTAAATTCGGCTTTTTTCTGGGCATTTTCAAGCATTTTTTTCTCCACTTTTTCAAAATCTTTTTCCTGAAAAGTTTCGTCCCCGAAATCTACATCATAGTAAAATCCGTTTTCGATAGCCGGCCCTATGGTCAATTTCGCATTGGGATAAAACTCCATGATGGCCTGCGCCAAAAGATGGGCAGAAGAGTGCCAGAATGCCTTTTTTCCCATGTCATCATTCCACGTCAACAGCTGAACGGTAGCGTCGGTGGTGATAGGCGTGACAGTTTCAACTTGTTCGCCGTTTACCAATGCGGATATGACATTTCGAGCCAATCCTTCGCTGATGCTCAATGCAATTCCCATCGGAGTGATTCCGCTTTCGTATTGCCTGATGCTCCCGTCCGGAAGTGTAATGTTGATCATTTTAATTTATTTAAAGAGGTGCAAATTTACGATTTTTAGTGAGATTAATCAGTTAATTTTAACAAGTAAAAAGGTCTTTTTAAATTTGGAGGAACTATGGAGAATTACAAATATATTTCAGGGGAAGAAGCTGTTCAGATCGTCAACAGCGGTGACAGGGTTTTTGTGCATGGAAGCGCGGCGACACCTTTGTTTTTATTGAACTTATTATTAAAACGAGCCGGAGAAATTTCCGATGTGGAAATCGTTTCCATCAGTATGTTTGGAGAAATCGACTGGAAACAACCCGGCGTGACAGATAGTTTTTATCTGAATTCGCTATTTGTTTCTTCCAACATTCGTGAATGGGCAAACAGCTCTCAAGGCCGTTATGTGCCGATTTTTCTGAGTGAAATTCCGCTTTTGTTTACCAATGGCTATTTGCCTTTGGACGTAGCTATCGTACAGGTTTCACCACCGGACGAACATGGTTTTTGCAGTTTGGGAACTTCGGTTGATGCGGCTTGGGCGGCAGTTCGGACAGCAAAAAAAGTAATTGCACAAGTCAATCCGATGATGCCGAGAACCTTGGGCGACTCGCCGGTTCACAGTTCTAAATTCACCGCCATGGTTTGGCATGAAAATGAATTACCGGTGGTGGATTATGGAGAAAAAACGACCGATATAATTCAAAAAATAGGACAGAACGTTGCCAGTCTGATTGAAGATGGTTCTACTTTACAAGCGGGAATCGGAGCAATTCCGGATGCGGTTTTGAGTTGTTTGGGAAATCATAAAAATTTAGGGGTGCATACCGAAATGTTTTCGGACGGTGTAATTCCGTTGATTGAGTCAGGTGTTGTGAATAATGAAAAGAAGAAGGTTCTCCGTGGCAAAACGGTGACGTCTTTCGTTGCCGGAACCAAAAAAGTCTATGATTTTGTTCACAATAATCCAAGCATGTCGTTTATGAATGTTTCATTTGTAAACGACTCGGGAACCATCCGCCAGAATCCGAAAGTGGTAGCGATCAACAGTGCGTTGGAAGTGGATTTGACAGGGCAGATTTGTTCGGACTCCATCGGTACTTATCAATATTCGGGCATCGGCGGACAGATGGATTTCATGCGGGGAGCCGCGCTGTCAAAAGGCGGAAAACCGATTATTGCGATTCCTTCCGTTACCAATAAAGGTATTTCGAGAATTACTCCTTTCTTGAAACAAGGTGCCGGAGTCGTAACCACAAGAGGCCATGCGCATTACATCGTGACAGAATACGGAATTGTGAATCTGTATGGAAAAAATCTGGAACAGCGTTCTAAATTATTGATTTCCATTGCCCATCCGGATCATAGGGAGGAATTGGAGAAAGCGCATTTTGAACGGTTTGGATGATTAAGCCCTCGCCCGTTTCATATAAAAATAAGCCGTCAAGACTCCAAACAAAACATTCGGCCCCCAAGCCGCGACAAAAGGCGAAACATATCCTTGGGTCGAATACGTCAGCGAAATCTGGTTAAAAAAGATATAGACAAATGCCAGAATAATCCCCAATGCCAGGTTTAATCCTATTCCGCCTCTTCGCTTTTGCGAAGAAAGTGAAAGCGCCAAAAGCGTCAGAATGAAGGTAGAAAAAGGAGAGCTGTTCCGTTGGTGGAGTTCATTCATATACGCATTTACACTGGCTGAGCCTTTGAACTTTTGTTTTTGGATGAAGTCATTTAATTCGATTGAATTCATCGTTTCGGCTACATAACCTTCCGGTAAAATCTCATCCGGAGTAGCCTTAAACGTTCGTTTCATCGTTATCTGATACCCCAAACTATCCCTGAAACCGGATTTTACACTTCGTATATACGCATTTCGCAAGATATAAACCGAATCTTTTTCGTCCCAATTAAAAGAAGAGGCGATGATTTGATATTTCAGTTTTTCCTTTTCAAATTCCTGAAAAACAAAGCTGGTTCCCCGTTTTTGGACGCGGTCATAATTCTGCGCAAAAATATATTCGTCAGGCGAAATTTGAGAAGAAATTTTTTGGCGCTCATAGTATTCGCCCTTTTTTGAATTGCTTAAAAGATATTCATACTGATACGTATTCTTTTTAATATTTGCCCATGGCAATGCAAAATTATTGACAAATAATGCCACAATTGCAATTCCCGCTGCCACCCAAATATAGGGTTTTGTCAAACGGTAAAAGCTGATTCCACCCGCTTGCGCCGCCACAAACTCTGTCTGCATCGTCAATCGGGAAGTAAAATAAATCACCGAAATAAAAACCGCAACCGGAAGAAATGTATTGACCAGCCAAACCGCCCAGAACGGATAAAAATGAATCATCGCTTCCAATGGCGTAGAACCATTATCTTCAATTCGTGCCAATTTCTGGCTCAAATCGATGATCACCGCAATAGCAGAAAGAATAATCACCATAAAAAAGAAGGTGCTTATAAAGTTTCGGGCGATATATTTATCGAATATTTTCAAGTATCAATTTTCTTTTTAATTGAACACAAAAGTACTCAGATTTAATGGGACACTGAGGCACTCAAAGTGTTACTGCTATGTTACAATCTCTGTTTAAGTTTCGGAACAACCTGATTTTTCCATTCATTGAAATCCCCCTCTAAAATATGTTTTCTTGCGGTTTGTACCAAATCCAAATAGAAAGCTAAATTATGAACCGATGCAATTTGTTTTCCCAAATATTCTTCGGCTACAAATAAATGACGGACATAAGCTTTGGAATATTCTTGATCCACATAACTTGTTCCCGATTCGTCCAAAGCAGAAAAATCATCTTTCCATTTGGCATTTTTCATATTCATCACACCGTTCCAGGTAAAGAGCATTCCATTTCTTGCATTTCGCGTTGGCATCACACAATCAAATTGATCCACACCCAGCGCAATGCACTCTAAAATATTCCACGGCGTTCCCACTCCCATCAAATACCGTGGTTTTTCTTTTGGCAAAATATCCGTTACCAAATCGGTAATTTCATACATGACCTCTTCCGGCTCACCAACACTTAGTCCGCCGATGGCATTTCCATCCGCTCCGAAATCAGCCACAAATCCGGCTGATTCTTTACGTAAATCACGAAAAGAATTTCCCTGAACAATCGGATAAAGGGTTTGTTCGTAGCCATACAAAGCCGGATTTTCATTGAGCCAGGTTCTACAACGTTCCAGCCAACGATGCGTAACCTGCATGGCTCGTTTGGCGTCTTTGTATTCGGCCGGAATTCCCGTCAGCTCATCAAAAGCCATGATGATATCTGCCCCGATGTTTCGTTGGATTTCCATCGAATATTCCGGTGAAAACATATGATACGAACCGTCTATATGCGATTTGAACCGAACACCTTCTTCAGAGACCTTTCTTCTGTCCGAAAGCGAATAAACCTGAAATCCGCCACTGTCAGTTAAAATAGGCCGATCCCAATTCATGAATTTATGCAAGCCGCCGGCCTGGTTTAAAATCCCCGTTCCCGGACGCAGGTAAAGATGATAAGTATTTCCCAAAATAATCTGGGCCTTTATGTCTTCTTTTAATTCGCGTTGGTGAACCGATTTTACGCTGGCAACTGTCCCGACAGGCATAAAAATAGGCGTTTGGATTTCTCCGTGTGCGGTGAAAATAGTTCCGGCTCTCGCTTTGGAATTTGGATCGTTTGCTTGAATTTCAAATTTCATCGGTGCAAAGATATTTGAAATCTGCATACTTAAATTCTTAAATTCGGGTTAAAACTTATTATCAGATGAATCTTCTCGGATGAATTTGATTTATTTTTGCAAAAATTCGATTTAAATGAATCTTAAAAGATTTGAATGGCTTATAGATGAAGCCGTAAAATTTGGTATTCAGATATTCGTTGCTCTGTTGATTTTAGGTGTTGGTTTCTGGCTAACATCCAAAATAATAAACATCATCCGAAAAAGGATGATTAAACGGAATCTGGATCCGTCTATCCGCGAATTTACGCTTCCTATCATCAATTTACTTTTAAAATTGATGGTTATTCTTTCGGCGATCAATGCCGTTGGAATTCAGATTACATCCTTTGCTGCAATTTTGGCCGGTTTGGCCGCCGGAATCGGTTTGTCGCTTCAGGGAAGTTTGTCCAATTTTGCCGGTGGACTCTTAATCATTTTATTCAAACCCTTTAAGGTGGGGGATTACATCGAAGCTTTAAGTCACTCAGGCACAGTTGAGTCCATAAGTATTTTATACACAACGATTGTAAATGACCGTCAACAAGTAGTAACCTTGCCAAATTCCAGTGTGCTTAACAATCCGGTTGTCAATTATTCCGTTAAAGATACTAGAAGGTTGGATCTGAAAATCAGTTTGTCTTACAATGAGGATATTGAAAAGGCACAGAATTTAATTCGTCAAATGTTAGAAAAAGAACCTGCTATTTTAAAAGATAAAAATATAATGGTCGAAATAGGCGAATTAACAGATAGCCGAGTAAATTTCATCGTCAGAGCGTTTACAAAAAGACAAGATTATTGGGAAACACATTTCAAATTGATGAAAGAAATGAAACAGCTTTTTGACGAAAATGGAATTTCCATATCCAACCCTCCTTCAGATATAATCATTAAAACCGAAAAGACAGAATAAATGAAGAATTATTCATTGGGATTCCTATTTATAATTTTAAGCCAAATGGTTCACGCCCAAACTTCGGACTGGGTGAAAAATCATTTTGAATCCGATTTTTATAAAACCCAGTTTTCCGGTTTTTATCTATATGATCCGGTAGCCAAAAAGGTTTTGGAAAATTATAACGGTGAGAAATATTTCACACCGGCTTCAAACGTCAAAATTCTATCTCTTTATAGTGCTTTAAAGGTTCTTCCGGACTCTATCCCTGCGCTTCGATATCAGCAAAAAGATGGGAATTTATATATCGAAGGTCTGGGTGACCCGACTTTTTTGCATCCCGAATTCAAATCTGTAACCCGCGCTTTGGACTTTCTGAAAAAAGAGCCAGGAAACATTTATTTGCATTGGGGAAAATTTGAAGGAACCCGTATGGGATTGGGCTGGTCATGGGAAGATTATGAAAAATATTATTCGCCCGAGCGAAGTGAATTGCCGTTATATGGAAACATGGCCACGGTGAAAAAAGGAAAGTCAGGGCCATCTGCTTTTCCGCTGACGCTGGCAGATTCTGTCGAATATGAAGAAAGCTTGTTCAGCCGCGATTTTTATGACAATAAATTTAAGGTCGGTTCCCGAAATGGTGCTTCTACAAAAGTTCCTTTTGTCGTAAAAGATGAGCTGATTCGCCAAATGCTTTCTGATGCCGTAGGAAAAGAAGTCTTTTTGACCGATAAAGATCTGCCGAAATCTGCCAAAACTCTTTTTAGCGTCCCTTCCGATTTGGTTTATAAACGGATGATGGAAGTGAGTGATAATTTTTTGGCAGAGCAAATTCTCTTAATGGTTTCTGCCCAAATTTCCGGTTCTATGAGTTCGGAAAAAGCAATCCAATATATACAATCCAAATATTTAAAAGGAATGCCGCAAGAGCCTGTTTGGGTGGACGGCTCCGGCCTTTCCCGATACAATCTTTTTTCTCCGCAGGACATGGCGTTTGTGCTCGAAAAATTGTACAATGAATTTCCGCAGGAACGTTTGTTTAAAATCTTTGCTATCGGAGGACGAACCGGAACACTGAAAGGAAATTATGGTGGCAAAACACCTTATGTTTATGCCAAATCGGGTACGCTCTCAAACAATTATTGTCTCAGCGGATATGTAAAAACAAACTCTGGTAAAGTGCTTATTTTCAGCATCATGAACAACCATTACCAGAAAGAAAACTGGCAGGTACGCCAACAAACCCAGAAATTATTGGAATATGTACGGGATAATTATTAACGTCAGTTCGACATAAAATTCTTTATATCTACCTATTTAATTGCTGTTTAAATTTTTTCGAAATACAGCAAAACCATGAATTGGAATTAACACCAAGGGAATATAGGGTTTTGGTTAATAGACTTCCACTATTTTATAAACATAGTCTACTTCATTAAATAATACTTCGGTCTTTGTAATAAACTGTTCTTCATCGTATTGGTTGGAACATTCATAATTAGTATTATTGTTATAGATATTTCTTACCGGGTATTTTGAAAATGGCATCGCAATATCAAGTGAATTAATTTGGATAATATATAGGTATAGGGAAATAGAATTTGTATTATAAAGAGCTCCTTTTTTTTGTGTATCAAATTCATATCCCCAACTTTCATCATTACCATTTACAGGCTCTCTTCTAAAATCTTTTAAATCCCCTAATTCATTCACTGTAAAATAAAAACTACTTCCATTTAACAGTCCGTTACTGTAGGAATACGTGAGTGTGTTTGGGTTATAGTCTACCTCGTAATTATAATCGTTTTTATCAAATGAGTTTAGAACTCCGTCTCCATTGTAATAAAATTGATACGTATCTTCTTGAGCATTTTGAACATGAGAAATCCTTGAAATTTTTTCATTTTCGTAAGTAAATGTATAAATAGCGTCTAAAATTCTAATGCTCTCAATTAAATAGTCTTCGTTATAACTAACAGTGTATGAGTTTCCTTGATACACAAAGTAATCAACTAATTGTCTTTTTTCCGGGGGGACTCCTTCGTCATCGTTTTTACAAGCACTAGAACAAATAATCAGGGAAATAAACAAAATCTTATTGATAAGTTTCATCTTAAAATATTTGACCCAAAACTCTAAAAATGAGATCAGATGATAAAGTGGCTTTTGACAAATTGCGGAGTTGAATTGATGAAAAGTGGAATAATGTTTTTTAAGGATAAGAAATTTTGAGCTTGTTTAAATTTAGCAAGAATTCTTTAAGAGCCATAAAAACATATTTCGGTAAAATTTAAAAAGGCTCTTTATTTCAAATTCGCTATAATTTCCAACACTTTTTCCAGTGTTTCCTGTGGCGTAAGTTGTCCATTGTCCAGCAAAACAGCGTCCTCTGCTTGTTTTAACGGAGAAATCAGTCGTGTAGAATCTAAATAATCCCGATCCGAAATGTTTTGGAAGACTTCTTCATAAGTCGCCGGATTTTCCGTTTTCAATAATTCTTCATATCGTCGTTTGGCGCGTTCTTCCGGCGAAGCATTCAGAAAAATTTTCAAATCGGCATCGGGAAAAACGGTGGTTCCTATGTCACGGCCATCCATCACGATTCTTTTCTTTTTTCCCATTTTACGCTGTAAGGCAACGGCAAAATCACGGACTTCAGGAATTTTTGCAATCAGACTCACTTTGGAAGAAATTTCCATGACCCGGATTTTTTCTTCAACATTTTCACCATTCAGAAAGATTTCATTTTTACCTGATTCAGGATTGAATTCGAAGTGAATATCCAAAAAATCCAATTGCGGAAGAAATTCGGCTTCATTTACAAAATCACCTTGTATCATGCCATTTTCCATAGCATACAGCGTTATAGCGCGGTACATAGCGCCACTGTCTATGTGTATATATCCGAGTTTTTTGGCCAATAATTTGGCGAGCGTACTCTTTCCCGTGGACGAAAATCCGTCAATGGCTATGATGAGATCCTGCATTCGACAAATTTAGAAATTAGAAATCAGAGTTCAACATAAATTTTATTTGGGCGTGCCCCCGTTGTTTCAAAAGTAGAAACCTGAGTTCGTTTAAAGATAAAAACAAAATCATAGCGCAACGGGGTCAGGCTCTCGGCACTCGCTTCCTCACCTTACCCTTCGAGAACCTCAGGGTGCGGCGCGGAGAGCTCAAACAAATGCCTCCATCCTTCACGCGGGCAAAACCCGAACAAATAGCATTTTTCCGAAATTCCCTTCCGAACTTCGAATTTCGACCAACGGTTTTTGAAAATTAATAATAGGGGTTGCTGCGCCAATAGTTGCTTCCTTGGATCAATCGGTCGAGATTGATGATCATTCCGAAATGGTTAGAGTTGGCACCTTTATAATAATTGGCGTGAGCAAATTCAAATCGGAATGAACTGATGCGGATTCCAAATCCATAGGTCAATCCGGCAAAAGTGCGTTTGTCTTCCAGCGCCAATTCGTTTCCTCGTTTAAAGTTATAGCCGAGTCTTATGTTAAATCCTCTGCCGGGAAACAATTCGCCTCCTATGGAAATATGGTCAATTACTTTTCTTCCGAAACCGACTTCCTGTCCGTTTTCATTGTACGGCATGGAAATATCAAATTTTTGCAAATCATGTAACGTCATGCTCAGTTCCAACGGAACATATTCCAACCGATGAGAAATCCCCAGATTAATCTGTAGCGGCATTTTTTCTTTGGTTCCGGCATAAGTTTGAAGCTGGGTTCCGACATTTCGTACAGCCAAAGCTACATTTGTATTATAATCAATATCATGGAAAACCAAACCAAAATCGGCCGCAATGGCATGAGACGAATAGGTTTCAATCCTCGAATTGATATATTTGGCATTGACACCTACGGTAAAAAAATCGCTTAAATTTCTGGCATAACCCACTACGATAGCTGCATCCTTTGCGCTGAAATCCCCTGTTGCATTGTCATTTTCATCATATCCACGAAAATCACCGTAATCTACATATTGCCCGTGAATGGCAAAAAATTCGTCGTCATCGTACTGATAAACGGCCGAAACCGTCCCAAAATTTACGTCTGTAAGATAATTGACATAGTTGATGCCTAACTGACCATGTGATTGTTCGTTCATTAAGGCCGGATTCCAATAAGACATATTGGGATCTGCATCCCAAGCCGATTGTGCATTTCCGCCTAAGGCGGCTTGTCGCGGCGAAGTGGTGATGTTGACAAACTCATATACGCGCGTACCATCTTGGGCGGAAGCCAAAATAGTTAGGAATAAAAACAAGAGCGTAAGCTTTTTTGTCATTCGGCAAAAGTAACAATAATGTTGATAACGGAATTTGAAGTGTTTTCTTGTATTTGGCAGAAATTATTGGTTCATCATAAGTTTAAAGATCTCTGAAACAAAAAATGCAAAATTTTTAGAGCCTGTTTAAATTTTATTGCTAAAAATTTTATAGCTATTTTGAGATGGATTTTTTGCTTCGTGTTTGAAGATGTATCGGGATAAATCAAGAATAGGAAGTTGATTGCTTCGTTCCTCGCAATGACATGCTCAAAAAAGAGCATCAAAATTTAGCAAAGATATTCTTTAAGAGCCTTAAAAATATATTTCGGTAAAATTTAAACAGGCTCTTAACTAAATCGTGGTTTAATATCGGATAAGTTCGCAATAAACACCATCCGATATTAATTTCAAGTGTCTATTTTTTACAAAATTCAACGAGGAATAATTTTTGCTAACTTTGCCCATGTTATGAAAACAAAACCTAAAAAACTGGAAACCGTAACGCTCAGCATGCAGGAAATCTGGCAACAGACCACGCCAAAAGTGCATAAAAGCAAAAAACAATATAACCGCAAAGACAAAGGTTATAAGAAAGATGTTCCTTAAAAACACTTTGAAAAAGTTCTAAACTTTTTCAAAGTTGATTTCTCTTATTTAATAAATTTCGCAAATCAAAACCCTCAACTTTCTACAAAAGGAAATTCCCCTCCTTTGGAAGGGTTAGGGGAGGATTCTCGCTTTCTCCAAAACCCTATCCAATCCGGTTACATCTTTTCCTCCGGCGGTTGCAAAGAAAGGCTGCCCACCACCGCCTCCGTGGATTTCTTTTGCCAGATCACGTACGATTTGTCCGGCGTTGAATCCTTTTTCGGCAACGAGATTATCGGAAATTGCTACTGTGATAGACGGTTTCCCATCTGCATCGGAAGCCACGACCAATAAAACATTTTCCAGCTCTTTTCTCAATGGGAAAGCAATTTGTTTGACGGCTTCTGCGCTCAAACTCGTTTTTACGGCAAGGAAATTAATGCCATTGATGTTTTCAAAAGATTCTTTCCAGGACTCCTTTTCCAGATTGGCTTGTTGAAGGATGAATTTCTCCAGTTGGGATTTCATTTCCTTATTTTCTTCCAGCAATTTCTGAACGGCATCAATCGGGTCAGCCGGATTTTTCAGTTCGGATAGAATTTGATTGTATTGATGAAATGTTTCTTTTAATTCTTCAATCGCCGCCAATCCCGTTGTGGCTTCAATTCTTCGAATTCCGGCAGCACTTGAGCTTTCGCTTTGCAGTTTAAACATGATCACATCGGCCGTATTCTGAACATGCGTTCCACCACATAATTCCACCGAATCTCCAAAAATAATCATACGAACCACATCGCCGTATTTCTCTCCGAAAAGTGCCATCGCACCTTCTTCCAAAGCTTTTTTAAATGGAACTGTGCGTTTTTCATCCAAAGGAATTCTTTCTGCAATCCGGGTATTGACCCGTGTGATGACTTTCTCCAATTCTTCTTCAGTCATCTTATTGAAATGTGAAAAGTCAAAACGCAGATAATCCGGCCCTACATAGGAACCTTTTTGCTCCACATGCTTCCCCAAAACATCTCGAAGCGCTTCATGCAGCAAATGTGTCGCAGTATGATTACGCATGATGTGGTTGCGGCGATCTTTGTCCACCACAGCATGATAGGGTAATTCCGGATATTTGGGAAGTTCTTTGGTGAAATGAACAATCAGGTTATTTTCCTTTTTGGTATTGATGATTTCAATTTTTTCTCCGCCGACGGCGGATTCGATGAAACCCGTATCTCCCACCTGTCCTCCGCTTTCAGCATAGAAAGGTGTGGCTTGGAAAACCAATTGATAAAAAGTTCCGGTTTTATTTTCAACCTGACGATAACGCGTAATTTTCACATCTGTTTCCAGATAATCATATCCGATGAATTCTTCCACCGCATCGTCCAATAAAATCGTCCAGTCAGAAGCCGAAAAAGAAGTTGCCGATTTGGAGCGTTGTTTTTGTTTCTCCATTTCGGATTCAAATCCTTTTTCGTCGATGGTCAGATTTTTTTCTTCGGCAATAATTCTCGACAAATCTGCCGGAAACCCAAACGTGTCGTACAATTCGAAAACCACATCGCCCGGAATTTGTTTCAATTCCGAATTATTTTGAATGAAATTATCCAAACGAACCAAACCTTGTTCGATGGTTCTTAAAAAACTCGCTTCTTCTTCCTTAATTACTTCCGTAACCAAATTCGATTGTTTTTCCAATTCAGGGAAAAATTCGCCCATTTGGGCTTTCAAAATCGGAATCAATTTATAAATAAAGGCTTCGTTCAAATCCAGAAAACGATAGCCGTAACTGATAGCCCTTCTCAAAATCCGGCGGATGACATAGCCCGCTCCCGAATTCGACGGCAATTGTCCGTCTGCAATCGCAAACGAAACTGCGCGTAAATGGTCAACTACGACACGAAATGCAACGTCCGTCGTGAATTCATTTCCGTATTTTTTATCTGAAATTTTTTCTAATTCTTGGATTAAGGGTTGGAAAACATCAGTATCATAATTTGACGTTTTTCCTTGTAAAACCATCGCCAAACGCTCGAATCCCATTCCGGTGTCGATGCTTTTTGCCGGCAGGATTTCCAACGAACCGTCGGCTTTGCGTAAATATTGCATAAAAACCAAATTCCAGACTTCAATTACCTGCGGATGATCCTGATTGACCAAATCTCTTCCCGGCGTTAACATTTTTTCTTCTATGGGGCGGATGTCCACATGGATTTCTGAACAAGGCCCGCAAGGCCCTGTTTCACCCATTTCCCAGAAATTATCTTTTTTATTCCCAAAGAGAATTCTGTCCTCGGCTACATGTTTTTTCCAAAGTTCAAGCGCTTCATCGTCTTGAGCCGTTCCATCTTTTTCATCACCCTCAAAAACGGTAACATAAAGATTTTCCTTTGGGATTTTATAAACTTCAGTCAACAGTTCCCACGCCCAATCAATGGCTTCTTTTTTAAAATAATCTCCAAATGACCAGTTCCCCAACATTTCAAACATGGTGTGGTGATAAGTATCTTTCCCTACATCGTCCAAATCGTTGTGTTTTCCGGAAACACGCAAACATTTTTGGGTATCGGCAATCCTTTGTGAAGTCGGTTTTTTATAGCCCAAAAAGAAATCTTTGAACTGTGCCATCCCTGAATTGTTGAACATCAGTGTAGGGTCGTCTTTCAGCACGATGGGCGCGGACGGAACGATCAAATGCTCTTTGGATTCGAAAAAATCTAAAAACTGTTTGCGTATCTGTTTGGAATTCATTTTCTAAAAATTGATTTGCAAAATTCGTGAATTTGATTGAGTTTTTGAAAATAAAATAAATCTTCTTAGGTGAATTCTAAAAAATGCTCAATAACGGTTAATTAAATCCGTTTAATTTTAAAAAAAATCTATTTGACTGACATCCATTTCATTAAGTTTATTTTATTATTTCCTTAACAACATTCTGTGGTTTTTTCCCGTTATTTTGTCTGACACAAGAGGAACAAACACACAAAAAGAGAATGGGGATAAAAAAATACAAATACAACGCACAAACCACATCCTTTAAACCTATTAGAAAACAACGACTTAGAACTTTCCGCAATCTTGCCGCATTTTTAATTGTGACGGCATTTTTCGGAATTATTTCAGGCTTTATTTTCAGTAAAAAAGTAAATTCTCCTGAAGAGAATACGCTGGCCGCTGAATTGAAAGAAATGAAAATCCAATACGAATTGTTAAATAAAAAAGTAAAACAATCGCAGGAAGTTTTGAGTCAAATTGAGAATCGTGACAACAATATTTACCGCAGTTATTTTGAGTTGGATCCTATTTCAGATGATGTCCGTAAAGCCGGATTCGGTGGGGTAAACCGTTATTCAAAATTCACAGATTGGAAATATGGCGACATGGTTTCGGAGGTGGCAAAAAACATAGATGTTTTAAACAAACAAATGGTTGTTCAGTCCAAATCTTTGGACGAAATCGTCATCAGTGCTAAAGAAAAAGATAAAATGCTGTCGCATCTTCCTGCAATTCAGCCGGTTGCCAACAAAGATCTGACACGTCTTGCGTCAGGATTCGGAATGCGTATGCACCCGATATTGAAAATCGGTAAAATGCACGCCGGAACAGATTTTGCCGCCCATACCGGGACGCCTATTTATGCGACCGGAGACGGGAAAGTAAAATTGGCAGGTAGAGAAGGAGGCTATGGAAATGTCGTGATCATCACTCACGGTTATGGCTATGAAACCCTTTATGCACACATGAGTAAAGTAAAAGCGAGAACGGGTCAAAATGTAAAACGGGGAGATATCATCGGTTATGTAGGAAGCACGGGGCTTTCCACGGGCCCGCATCTGCATTATGAAATCCACAAAGATGGAACACCCATAGATCCGGTATCTTATTTTTATCAGGATGTAAGTCCCGATGAATTTAAAATTTTGCTTGACAAGTCTCAGCAAATGTCTGTATCTTTGGACTAAATGCACATCGAATTACCAGATAAATTGTATTATGGCATTGGCGAAGTTTCCAAGGCATTTGGAGTAAACGCTTCGCTGATTCGTTTTTGGGAAAAAGAATTTGAGGTGATATCCCCCAAAAAAAACAAAAAAGGTAATCGTTATTTCACCCAACAAGACATCAAAAACCTCAAACTGATTTACCATTTGGTCAAAGAACGTGGCTATACGCTGGATGGCGCAAAAACCGCTTTGCAGGAGAAGGGAAACATCAAACAGGAAGTTGAACTGATTGCCCGAATGGAACTTATTCGCGCTGAATTGGTTAAATTAAAGGAAAGCATGGATTCCAACCCGGAATAAGAGGCGGAATGGCAAAATGATGAGCGATTGAGTTATTTGTTTAAACACTCTCAAACTCAAAAAATAACGCGCTTTCAACTCATCCACTCAAACTACCCTCTGTTTTTTATTTGTATTTTATAGATCAAATTTCTCGCTGTGTTTCTGGGCACAAATCGTGGTAAAATCGATAGAATTTTACAACTGAACGAAGGCAAACAAACCACTTTTCCTTTTCGCATCGCCCATATTCCGTATTCAGCAACTTCTCGCGGTTCACTGTTCATGGAATTAATTTTTGCCTCTTTTTCAGCGCCTACATTTTTACGAAAATTCGTATTGACAACACCCGGGCAAAGCACGCTGATTTTTACATTTGAATCTTTATTTTCACGCGCTATTGCCTCTGTAAAGGACGTGAGAAAGGCTTTGGTCGAATAATAAACAGACATCAGCGGCCCCGGTTGAAATCCCGCAAGAGAGGATATGTTTAAAATTTCTCCCTCATTCCGATTCAACATTCCTTTCAGAAATAATTTGGTCAGCGCCATAGGCGTTGTTACATGCAAACCGGCCATGGTCAATTCCGATTTCAAATTAGTTTCTGTGAAATTCCCAAATACACCAAAACCTGCATTATTGACCAGCCCGAAAATGGTTAATTCATTTTCTTCTGTAAAATCATATACTTCTTGTGCAAATGAAACCTGAGAAACATCTTTTACAAATGCCTTAACCTCTACGGAAAATTGGGACTGGATTTCTTCTACCGTAGACGCAAGCATTGTCGCATCTATATCGGCTAAAATCAAAGAGTACCCTTCTTCCGCATAAATTTTTGCAAATTCTTTTCCTAAACCGGAAGCTCCGCCGGTTATGATGATGTATTTATTTCTTTTGATAATACTAAATTTTTGCCCGTAAATATAAATATTTTCTAAAAACACAAAACCCAATAACTTATGTTCAGAACCGCTGATTTTAGAATATTGTTTAAAACTTCTGCCTCGCCGTTTCCCTTAAATTTTCTAACTTTAACCTTTCAATTTGACCCATTTTAGCTGCACATGTTTCTTATTTACGACACCGAAACCACCGGACTTCCCAAAGACTTTAATGCTCCTGTTACAGATACTGACAATTGGCCTCGTATGGTTCAGATTGCCTGGCAACTGCATGATAAAACCGGAAAATTAATTGAAAATAAAAGTTTCATTGTCAAACCCAACGGATTTGACATTCCTTTTAACGCCGTACAGATTCATGGTATCACCACCGAAAAAGCAATGGCAGAAGGGCTTCCGCTGGAAGAAGTTCTGGATGAATTCAGAAAAGCACTTAAAAAATCGCAAGTTTTAGGAGGTCATAACCTGAGTTTTGACCAAGGTATCGTCGGTTCGGAGTTTGTGAGATGTGGTTTGGATTATCATGAAATTGATTTGCCGATTGTCGATACGATGGAACTTTCCACAGAATTCTGCCAGCTTCCGGGCGGAAGAGGCGGGAAATTCAAAACCCCCAAATTGGAAGAATTACATGAAATCCTTTTTCATGAAAAATTTGATGAAGCCCATAATGCCGCTGCCGATGTAAATGCGACTGCGAGATCATTTATGGAGTTGCTTCGTATAGGTGTTTTCAAACGTGATCAAGTAAAATTGACAGAAGAAGAATTCGAAGCATTCAAAGAAATCAACCTCGAACCTTTTCAAGCCTTTGATATCGAAATCAAAGATCAGGTTAAAAGTCATCAAAAGGCAAAAGATGTCCATAATTTGGATTTAAACGAAACGGTAAAACCCACTACCGATTCTCCGTATTTTCACTTTCATAACCATACTTCGTTCAGCATTTTAACAGCAACGACTTCGGTTGAAGCATTGATTCAGAAAGCGATTGACGAAAAAATGCCCGCTGTGGGGATGACCGATTTGGGAAATTTGATGGGGGCTTTTAAATTTGTGAGTGCCGCCAAAAGACTAAACGCCGGACGAGAAAATCCGATTATTCCCATTCTGGGCTGTGAAGTTTATGTTTCGGAAAATTATACCCAAAATAAATTTACAAAAGACAATCCTGACAGACGTTTCACGCAACTTCTAATTGCAAAAAACAAAGCCGGATTTAAAAACCTCTCCAAAATTTCTTCTACCGGATTCATCGACGGTTATTATTCCGGATTTCCACGCGTTGGAAAAAATGTAATCGAAGAATTTAAAGAAAATCTGATGGCTACCACCGGAAGTTTAACAGGGGAAATTCCCAATTTGATTTTAAATGTAGGTGAAGCACAGGCAGAAGAAGCTTTTGTGTATTGGCAGAATGTATTTGGGGACGATTTTTATGTCGAATTAATTCGCCACGGATTACCGGAAGAAGAACATGTGAATCAGGTTTTATTAAAGTTCGCGGAAAAATATAAAGTCAAAGTTCTGGCTCAAAATAATACGTTTTATATGGCGCAAGCCGATGCTGAAGCTCATGATATTTTGCTTTGTGTACGCGACGGTGAGAAAAAAAATACTCCCATCGGGCGTGGTCGCGGCACCCGGTTTGGTTTTCCAAATGATGAATTCTATTTTAAATCTCAGGATCAAATGCGTTCGTTATTTCACGATATTCCGGAATCCATCGACAATTTATCGGATTTCTTGTCCAAAATAGAACCTTTTGAACTGGCAAGTGATGTGCTCTTACCCAAATTTGCCATTCCTGACGAATTTAAAAATGAAGACGACGAAAAGGATGGGGGTACCCGCGGAGAAATGGCTTTTTTAAGACATATTACGTTTGAAGGTGCTAAAAACCGCTATCCGGAAATTACGCCGGAAATCAAAGAACGTCTGGATTTTGAGCTGGATACCATTGAGCGGACCGGTTATCCGGGTTACTTTTTGATTGTTCAGGATTTTACTTCCCAAGCAAGGAAAATGGGTGTTTCGGTAGGTCCCGGAAGAGGCTCGGCGGCCGGTTCGGCTGTGGCCTATTGTACCGGAATTACCAATGTAGACCCTATACAGTACAACCTCCTTTTTGAGCGGTTTTTAAATCCGGACAGGGTTTCATTGCCCGATATTGACATTGATTTTGACGATCGCGGCCGCGATAAAATCATCCAATGGGTAGTGAACAAATATGGTAAAAGTCAGGTCGCCCAAATCATCACTTATGGTACGATGGCAGGCAAATCGGCCATTCGTGACACCGGTCGTGTTTTGGATTTACCGTTGCCCGACACCGACAGGATTGCTAAAAAAACCCATTTGAAGTTGAACAAATTGTTCAATATGGATGAAAAAGCGTTGAAATCGGCATTTGGCGGAGACGAATTCAACGATTCCATGGAGTTGAAAAAAATTGTGCAACAAGACACATTGGAAGGAAAAACCCTACAACAAGCCACTGTCATAGAGGGTTCGCTTAGAAATACAGGAATTCACGCCTGTGGCGTTATCATTACGCCCAAAGACATCCGGGAGCTGGTTCCGGTTGCCGTGGCAAAAGATGCAGAATTATTGGTTACCCAATTTGACAATTCGGTGGTGGAAAGTGCCGGATTGCTGAAAATGGACTTTTTGGGGCTTCGGACTTTGACCATTATCAATGATACAGTTGATCTAATTGAAAAAAATCATGGGATAAAAATCAACCCGGACGAAATTCCGTTGGATGATACAAAAACCTATGAACTATTTCAAAGGGCAGAAACCACTGCAATTTTTCAGTACGAATCGGTAGGAATGCAAAAACATATGCGTGCGTTGAAACCCGATAAATTTGACGATTTGATTGCGATGAATGCGCTTTATCGGCCGGGTCCTTTACAATATATCCCCAATTTCATCAACCGGAAAAACGGAACCGAAGAAATCGTATATGATTTGCCCGAAATGGAAGAGCATTTGGCTGAAACTTACGGTATTACGGTCTATCAGGAGCAAGTGATGCTGCTCTCGCAAAAGCTCGCCAATTTTACAAAAGGTGAGGCCGATGTATTGCGAAAAGCCATGGGGAAAAAACAGCGGGATGTTCTGGACAAAATGAAACCCAAATTTCTGGAAGGAGGCGAAGCCAATAACCACCCCAAAAAAGTCTTGGAAAAAATCTGGAATGACTGGGAAGCCTTTGCAGAATATGCTTTCAATAAATCCCACTCGACATGTTATGCGCTGATCGGTTACCAGACCGGTTATTTAAAAGCGCATTATCCGGCCGAATTTATGGCGGCCGTTTTGAGTAATAACATGAGTAACATCAAATCGGTTACCTTTTTTATGGAAGAGTGTAAATCAATCGGAATCCCTGTTTTGGGGCCGGATATAAACGAAAGTTCGTTTGCGTTTTCGGTTAATAAAGAAGGAGCTATCCGATTTGGGATGGGAGCAGTAAAGGGTGTGGGAAGCGCTGCAGTAGAATCCATTTTGGGAGAGCGGGAAGAAAACGGAAAGTTTGCGACGATTTTTGATTTTGTCCAACGGGTAGATTTACGGCAAGCCAATAAAAAAACGATTGAAAATCTGGCTTTGGCAGGTGCTTTTGATAATTTCGAAGTGCATCGGGCTCAGTTTTTTTACGAAGAAGACGGTTCCTCTAACTTAGAGAAGTTGATTCGCTACGGATCATCTTTTCAGGAGTCGAAAAACAGTGCGCAGGCATCGCTTTTTGGGGATATGGCAGATCAAATAGACATCGTAAAACCGCATTTACAAAATTGTCAGCCTTGGAACTCGATTCAAAAATTAAATCGGGAAAAAGAGGTGGTCGGGATTTATCTTTCATCACATCCTTTAAACGATTATTTGGACGAATTTAATTTTTATCAAAATACCACTCTCAAACAATTAAAAGAGAATCAGGAAAAAGCAATCGGTCGTGAATTATCGGTTGCCGGCATCATCACAGATGCCCAACACAAGACGTCCAATAAGGATGGAAGAGAATTTGGGGTGTTTACGCTGGAAGATTTTGATGATAGTTATGAATTCTTATTGTTTGGTGAAGATTATTTAAAGTACAAACATTTTTTGCAAACCAATATGATGATCGGAGCAAAGATTTCTGTTACCGAACGTATTTTTAAGGACAAAGACGGAAAAGTAACCGGAAAAAAAATATATGTCAATATCACTAAAATGCAATTGCTCAGTGAAATCCTGGAAGGAATGACCAAAAAGATAATCATTACGGTCAATGTTACCGATTTGACAAAGGAGATTTATGACCGGCTGGTGAAAATCTTTGAAAAACACAAAGGCGAAAAGTCGGTTTTGTTTGTGATGAATGATTTGGAAAATAATACCCAGTTAAAACTGCCTGCAAACAAAACAAAAGTAGAAATCAGCAAAGAATTACTGGAAGAATTGAGAGAATTACCCCAATTGTTTTTTCAATTGAATTGATTTTTGTCGCCCGCTATGATTGTGCAGTTTAATGCGGATTAGAAAAAAAGAGGTTAAATATTTGAACTCCAATTTTCTGAATCTGCACACTGGTTTTTATCGTTGTATTGATAATTCCTATGAAATTAACAATTCTATATTCTAAATTTACTTTACTTTTGAATGTTTAATCCAAATAAATAACTGAAAATGGCACTTGAAGTAACAGATACATCGTTTGCAAAAGACGTATTAGAGGCCGGAAAACCGGCGATGGTTGACTTTTGGGCAACTTGGTGCGGACCTTGTAGAATGGTCGCTCCAACTGTAGAAGAGTTGGCAAAAGAATTTGACGGTCAGGCTGTGGTTGCAAAAGTTGATGTAGACAACAACCAACAAATAGCCGCTGAATACGGCATCCGTAACATCCCTACTATTTTGTTCTTTAAAGACGGACAAGTCGTGGATAAAGTTGTGGGTGTCGTTCCTAAAGCACAATTGGAACAAAAATTAAAAGCGATTATGAATTAATTTGATTTATATCCAAATTAAGAGCCTGTTTAAATTTTATCTAATTATTTTGTTATGCGTCTTTTTGCCTGCAACTTCTTTAATTTTTTCATCGAATATACCCGATTTCGACTGCAAAAATTGCATCGTTTCGGCTAAAAATACGCT
>JAEWOD010000034.1 GCA_023461035.1 Bacteroidota bacterium
TTTAAAATTTATATTTTAGAAATGTTATGGCGTATTTTTAGCCGAAACGAGGCTCCCGAAGTTTCGGGATTGCAGTCGAAATCGGGTATATTCGATGAAATCAAAGATTCAACGAATCCATTGAAAAGCAAATAAGAAATGCACTGAGTTAAAAAATTAACAAAGTTGCAGGCAAAAAGACGCATAACAAAATAATTAGATGAAATTTAAACAGGCTCTTAATCAATTCGTTCATTTTTTATTTCCTCTACGATCTCCGGATTTAAAAGAGTGGAAATATCTCCGAAATTGGAAAAGTCACCTTCGGCAATTTTCCGCAGGATTCTTCTCATGATTTTACCGGAACGGGTTTTAGGTAATCCGGAAACAAACTGGATTTTATCTAATTTCGCAATCGGACCTATGTGGCTGGAAATATGCTCATTTATCTCTCGTCTCAAATTATCACGATCCCGTATTTCTCCGGTTTCTTTCAGTGTAATATAGCCGTAAAGCGCATTTCCCTTGATATCGTGCGGAAATCCTACGATGGCCGATTCCGCAACCGCCGGATGTTCGTTAATGGCGTCTTCGATAGGTGCAGTTCCCAGATTATGACCGGAAACGATGACCACATCATCCACACGTCCCGTTATCCTGTAATATCCTACCTCATCGCGTAGAGCGCCGTCTCCTGTGAAATATTTGCCCCGGAAAGCAGAAAAATAAGTATCGATAAACCGTTGATGGTCACCCCAAATCGTTCTTGCCATTCCCGGCCATGGGAATTTGATGCAAAGACTTCCCACCACTTGATTGTCCTCGATTTCATTTCTTCTTTCATCCATCAATACCGGCTGTATTCCGGGCAATGGAAGCGTTGCATAAGTAGGTTTGGTCGGGGTGATGAAAGGAAGCGGAGCAATCATGATTCCGCCCGTTTCGGTCTGCCACCAGGTATCGGTAATCGGGGCAGATTTTTTTCCGACATGGTTGTTGTACCAGTGCCAGGCTTCTTCATTGATCGGCTCTCCTACCGACCCCAAAACTTTAATGGAAGACAAATCATGGTTTTCTATAAAACTCAGATTTTCTTTTGCTAAGGCACGAATGGCAGTTGGAGCTGTATAGAACTGATTCACTTTGTGTTTATCAATTACATCCCAAAACCGTCCGAAATCCGGATAGGACGGAACGCCTTCAAAAATAACCGTAGTTGCACCATTTAAAAGCGGACCGTAAACAATATAGGAATGCCCGGTAATCCAACCAATATCTGCTGTGCACCAATAAATGTCATTCTCTTTATAATTGAAAATATTTTTAAACGTAAAAGCTGTATAAACCATGTATCCGCCTGTTGTATGCACCATTCCTTTTGGCTTTCCGGTAGAACCGGAAGTATATAAAATGAACAATGGGTCTTCCGCATCCATGATTTCGGCTACGTGGTCTTTCGGAGCTTCTGCCAATAATTCTTCTAACCAAGAATCACGGTTTTCCTGCATTTTGATTTCCGTATGAGTCCTTTTTACTACCAAAACCTTTTCTACCGACAGACATTTTGTCAATGCTTCATCTACTATTCCTTTTAAATCTATGGATTTGTTTCCTCTGTATGCGCCATCTGAAGTGATGACCATTTTGCAGTCGCTGTCCTGAATCCGAGAAGCCAAAGCCGAAGCCGAAAAACCTGCAAAAACCACCGAATGAACCGCTCCGACTCTTGCACAAGCCAAAAGCGAAACCGCCAGCTCCGGAATCATCGGCAGATAAATACAAACCCTGTCGCCTTTCCGGATGCCTTGTTGTTTCAAAACATTGGCCATTTTACAAACCCGTTCATGCAATTCCAAATACGTGATATGCTGAGCGGGCTCTTCCGGATTATTCGGTTCAAACAAGATAGCCGTTTTATCACCTCTTTTGTTCAGATGACGGTCGATACAGTTTTTGACGATGTTCAGCTTTCCGTTTTTAAACCACTTCACATCTGCATTAATCATATCATATTCCAACACTTTGTCCCATTTTTGGTACCAATTAAAATTCTCACCGGCTATGGTACCCCAAAATTCTTCGGGGTTATGAACCGATTTATTGTAAATTTTAAAGTAATCTTCTAGACTTCCTATTTTATAATAATTCATTGTATCAATTAATTTAGGTTAAACTTACAGATATTATCATTTTCAAAAAAAGTATATTTACAAATTTGCTATACATCATCTTGATTTATATTCATTCAGAACGGCTTTAACTTCCTCAATAATATCAGAATCATCAATCGTAGAAGGAATTTGGAATTCCGTTCCGTCAATGATATTGCGTAATAATTTCCGGAGAATTTTCCCCGAACGGGTTTTGGGCAGGCGTTGCACGACCATCACATTTCGCAAAGAAGCCACGGCACCGATTTTTTCCCGTACCAATTGTACAATTTCATATTCCAACTGAAATCTTTCAATATCATCACCCGATTTCACTATCGCTATGGCAAACGGAACCTGCCCTTTCAATTCGTCGTTGATACCCACTACGGCACATTCAGCAACAGAATGATGTGAAGAAACCGCTTCTTCCATATCGGCAGTGGAAAGACGATGTCCTGCTACGTTGATCACATCGTCCACACGTCCGGTGATGAAAACATAACCATCTTCATCTTTATAACCGCCGTCGCCCGAAAAATAATAACCCGGGAATTTCTCCAGATACCCTGCTTCAAATCTTTCCCGGTTGTTATAAACCGTCATCAAAGCTCCCGGAGGAAGCGGCAATTTGATAGCGACATACCCCTCCTCTCCTGCCGAAACCTCATTTCCGGATTCATCCAAAATTTGAATATTATATCCTGAAACCGGTTTTCCTGATGAGCCGGGACGATAAGGCAACTGCTCTACGCCCATCATGATGGCAATCATCGGCCAACCCGATTCAGTCTGCCACCAATGGTCAATCGCCGGAACCGGAATATGCCCAGTATACCAATCCAAAGTCGCAATATCACAACGCTCTCCTGCCAAAAACTGTGTTCTGAAATGGCTTAAATCAAATTTTTTGATAAATTCTCCGTTGGGATCTTCTTTTTTAATTGCTCTAATAGCCGTAGGAGCCGTAAACATAGTACTTACTTTATGTTCTGCAAGAATTCTCCAGAAAGTACTCGCATCAGGTGTCCGGATGGGTTTTCCTTCAAATACGATGGTTGTATTCCGGTTTATCAACGGTCCATAACAGATATAACTATGCCCCACAACCCAACCTACATCTGAGGCTGCCATAAAAACTTCGCCCGGAAAAACATTGTAAATATATTTCATGGAAAATTTCAAAGCGGTCAGATAACCACCTGTATCCCGCACGATTCCTTTTGGTTTCCCGGTTGTACCGGAGGTATATAAAACGTATAAAGGATGCGTGGATCTGACCGGAACAAAATCCGCTTCTTCCGAACCGTAAACCAATGCTTCATAATCCACATCGTATTTTTTGAACGGTACCCTCGCCCCTAATTTCCTATTAAAAACCACTACATTTTGTGGTTTATGCTCCGCTAATTCCATGGCTTCGTCCACCAAAGGTTTATAAGCAATCAAACGGTCTATTTCGATTCCTGAGGATGCGGTCAGAATCGCTTTGGGTTTACAGTCATCTATGCGTATGGCCAGTTCGTTCGGAGCAAATCCTCCGAAAACCACCGAATGGGTCGCGCCGATTCTGGCACAAGCGAGCATCGCAAAAAGAGCTTGCGGAATCATAGGCATATAAATGATAACGGTATCACCCTTTTCTATACCTAACGATTTCAGACCGCCTGCCAGTTTTGCCGTTTCTGTTTTGGCTTCGTTAAAGGTAAACTCGCGAATGGTCTGGGTTACGGGCGAATCATATATAATCGCCACATCGTCTCCAAAACCGTCTTCAATATGTTTATCTAACGCCAAGTAACAAGCATTTAATTCTCCGTCTTCAAACCAAAGCGGATAACTGTTTTCGTCTTTTGAAAGGATATTAACGGGTGTTTTAAACCATTTGATTTGATGTGCCTGTTCTGTCCAGAATTCTTCCGGATTCTCAATGCTTTTTTGATAAAAATCTTGATAATTCATTATTCAATTAATTATCGATTAAAGAATTTATTTGATCCACTACATTTTTAAGGGAAAAAGGCTTTGTTATATAGGCATCTACTCCCATGGAAATTCCTTTTTCTATATCGGCTTCTTTATTTTTAGCTGTCAGGAAAACCACTTTGCAATTCTCCAGACGTTTATCGGCTTTTATTTGGTTGAGCGTTTCATAACCATCGACTTTTGGCATCATGATGTCAAGGATGATGGCATGGGGAATTTCTTTTTTCAGAATTTCCATTGCCTCTTCTCCGTCTCTGGCTATAAAAACTTCAAATTCATTTTTCTTGAATGTATATTCGAGTGTCATAACGATATTGGGTTCATCATCTACGATCAGTATCTTTTTCATTTATTTGATAATTTTAGGGATAGTAAAACAAAAGGAAACACCCTTGATTTCATTTTCTGCCCAAATTTTTCCTTTGTGGGCTTCTATGATCTGTTTGCAAATGGTCAATCCGAGACCACTTCCAATTGGTTTTTTCAGGGTTTGGTTACTTGACTGAAAAAATTTGTCAAACAGAAAGTCCAGATCATCTTCCGGTATATTTTTTCCGTTATTGTAAAATTTGAATAAAGTTTCATTTTCGTTTTGATGTACCGAAACTTCAATTTCCGGATTTTCTTTATCACAAAACTTTATAGCATTTGAAATGAGATTTTGTACCACCTGGATTAACCGTTCCTCGTCATAAGTGACAGGTTGAAGCGATTCGGGAATGCTGAATTCCATTTTTATTTTTTCTTTTTTCATCAATTGACTCAATGGGTTTAAAGCCAAATCAATTGTATGTAAAATAGTATGCTCCGACAAATCCAGTTTTTGTTTCCCGGATTCAAATTTTTCCAGATCCAAAACCGTGTTGATCATTCGGTTCAAACGGTCTGATTCGATTATGATATTTTGAAGAAATCTTTGTCTTAATTCTGCCGGGACTTCGCTGTCATCATGAAGAATTTCGCCTGCCGCACGAATCGCAGTGATGGGTGTTCTGAGTTCGTGGGTTACGGTATCCAGAAATTCATCTTTCTGACGGTCTTTTTTCAACAGTTCTTCGTTGGCGATTTTTAGTTGGGCCGAAAGATTTTTTAGTTCGTTTGATGTTTCCGTGAGTTTTTTATTAAGGATAATCGTTTCTTTGGATTCTTCCAAAATCGCCAGCACTTCAGGCAGTGTGATTTTTTCTTCTTTCACTACACTTGATAACAAAATCCGGGCTGAAGCTGTTCCTATGTGTCCGGTCAACAGGTTTTCTGAAAATTTAATAAGGCGCGAATCGGCTTTTTCCTCTTCTTTGTCCACCCCGTATTTTAAATGAAAAATATTCAGAGCGCGACGGGTTCTTGATTCTCCCAAAAAACGCACTAAAATCTTCTCAATATCCCGGGTATAAGCTGTACCCCGCCAGATAAAAGCATTTTCGTGATTGGTGATATATTTGTCTATATCCACATACATTTCGGCATAATTCCGCTCTCGGTAGTTCCCTTTAAAACTCACCGAAGCAGACATATAAACAAATAAATTGAGTGACAAACTCCAGAAAAGCGCATGGGGAATCGGTTGTAAAAAATCAAGACCGAAGAGTTGAAAAGGTTTAAAAATTGAAATACCGAAAAGCCCCTCCGAAATAAATGTTGAAGAATTATCATAAATCCCGATCGCGGTAGGAAGCAGGATGGTATAAAAGCAAATCAAAAATCCCATGATGATTCCGGCCAGTGCACCGGCTTCCGATCCCCTTTTCCAAAAAAGAGAGCCAAAAAATACCGGAGCAAGTTGGGCTATGATCACAAATGAAATCATACCTATGGAAACCAGGTTATAATCAAGAACGATAAACCGGTAAATGAAATAAGCGGAAATGATCAGCAAAAAAATGCTAATGCGGCGAATGTTCAGAATGCGTGATTCGTTGTCTTCAGACTGTTCCGAGCGAAGCCTTCCCAAAAATCCATAAGGAATCAGGACGTTGTTGCTCAACATAGTAGAAAGGCCAATGCAAGAAACAATGATCATGGAAATTGCTGCGGAAAAACCACCCAGAAAAACCAAAACGGTAATGATCTTATTTCCGGAAAATTGAGGAATCAGTAAAGCGTACATATCGGAGTTAACAGTCTTTCCATCAAATAAAATATTTCCACCCCAGGCAATCGGATAAACAAAAAAATTAAAAACCAACATATACAATGGAAATAACCAAATCGCAGTTTTCAAATGGCTTTCGCGGTTGTTTTCGATAACCGTCATCTGAAACTGGCGTGGCAACAGGAAAATCGCAAACATGGAAAGCAGGCATAAAAAGAACCAATTGATTCCGCCGTTCAGGCCACCGATCCGATTCAGTTCGTCAAATTTGGGAAGAAGGCTGGCTTTTGAGTAAATATCTTCAAATCCGTCAAAAACAAAAAAGCTGACATACACCCCGACGAGGATAAAGAAAAATAATTTGAGCAAAGATTCCATGGCTACCGCTGTAACAATCCCGATTCTTTTCTGTGAAGCATCTCCATAACGCGTTCCGTAATAGGAGGCGAAACCGGCCAGAACGATGGCTACATAAGTGGTTGTATCATTAAAAATATTGCTCGAATTCGTTTGGGTTACCACATGAAAAGTTTCTGAAATGGCTTTCAACTGAAGCGAAATATAAGGCAGGATGCCGACTATACATATAAAAGTTACCAATGCACCCAGTATACGGCTGTTGCGGTACCGAAGCGAAATAAAATCTGCCAGACTGGAAATTTTATTGATCCGAGAAATACGTATAATTTTCCGGAGAATGATAATCCAAAAAGGAATGATAATCACAGGCCCTATGTAAGTAGTCAGAAAAGCAATACCCGAATTGGCCGCCACTCCCGTACTTCCGTAATAAGTCCAGGCAGAACAATATACCGCAAGCGAAAGCGAATATACATAAGGATTGTTCACCAGCCTGCTGTTTTTTTTCTTTTCACCCCAGTGTGCTACTCCAAAAAGAATTCCGAGATAGAAAAGCAAAATGAGCAAAAGAACCACAACACTACTCATAGTATTTTTTCAGGATTAAAAAACTAAGCAAACCTGCAAAAAGCCAAATCGAAAAAATATAAATATAAACCAAAGGAAATCCCCCAAAGCATCTGGAAGAATCAAAAATCAGAAAAAGAGGTATGTTAAAAGCTACCACTAAAAATAGTGACAGTATTACCAGCTTCTGTTCATGTCTTTTTTTCATATTCTCTATAAATTCCAAATTGAAACCCTCCGATTTAAACCTCTTTAAAGATAGCTGTTTTTCCGGAAAGTTTCAATTTGAAAACCATTATCAGTTCTGGGTTTCGCTAATCCTTTTCATCATATTCTCCTACCAGGGCATAATACCCAAATATCAATAACCCAAATACAATTAGAGGAAGCAGTACAAACAATATGATGATGCCAAATACAAGGCCGTCCTGTGTGCCGGAAGCAAATTTCGGCCCACCAAATGATACGAGAAAATATCCTGCTGCAACCGCAAGTAAAATCCAAACAATTCCTAAAATTCTTTTTATAGCGTTCATGTAATTTTTTTTTAAATTATACAATTAATTCCAAATCAGCATCAGTCTGTAAATCGACTGGTCATTTTTTTGGAAATATAAATCATCCCGATTGTAAAACAAACCGCTCCGATTATAATCGGATACCAAAGTCCTTCCAGGAAGAAATCGGCTTTTCCTTCTGTTTGCGCATTGGTTACGAAAAAAGTAGAAATTGCAGGAAGCAATCCTCCGAAAATTCCGTTTCCGATATGATATGGCAACGACATAGAAGTATAACGGATTTTTACCGGGAACAATTCGACAAGGAATGCCGCAATAGGACCATACACCATGGTCACAAATAATACCTGAACAAAGACCAGCCAGGTCAGCTTCCATCTATCTGAGCTGGGCACTTCAATGGATTTTACTGTTTTTTCATGTACTTTTCCATCTTTCATTTTTGCAATTCCATTCTCCAAATGAACCGTTCTTATTTCTTTGAAACTTGTCCCGTCTGCATAGAATTTTTGCGTTGTATAAACCGAATCCTGTAGTTCATCCGTAGTTAAAAGTTCGGCTTTAAAAGTAGATTTTTCTACCAATTCTGTCTTTTTGGTCAGATTGGTGGTTTCATACATACAATTGTAAATAGGCCTATAAGACAATATGGCGATAAGCATACCGGTCATCATCACTGCTTTTCGCCCGATTTTATCACTTAACCAACCAAAAAATATAAAGAAAGGTGTACCGATGAATAATGCGGTTACCAAAATCGTAATGACTTGCTCCGAATTTACCATCATAACTCTTTCCAGAAAACTCATGGCATAAAACTGCCCGGTGTACCAGATTACACCCTGCCCCATCGTTGCTCCAAACAAAGCCAAAAGGACAAATTTCAAATTGTAACGGTTCCCGAAACTTTCTTTTAGTGGGTTCGAAGATGTCTTTCCTTCCGATTTAGCTTTGGAAAAAGCCGGAGATTCGCTCATATTTTTACGGATGATATAGGAAACATAGACCATCAAAATGGAAACCCAAAAAGGAATTCTCCAACCCCAATCATCAAATTCCTGTGGACTTAGCATGGTACGGGTTAACAAAATAACCAGAAGCGAAATGAAAAGCCCTACCGTTGCAGTAGTCTGAATCCAGGAAGTCCAGAATCCTCTCTGACCAGATGGCGAATGTTCCGCCACATAAGTCGCAGCACCGCCATATTCGCCTCCCAATGCCAAACCTTGTAATAACCGCATCAATAAAACGATAACGGGCGCGGCATATCCGATTGTTTCAAATGAAGGCACACAACCTATGATGAAAGTGGCACCTCCCATCAAGAGCAAGGTAACCATGAACGTATATTTACGTCCGATCAAATCGCCCAACCGTCCAAAAAACAACGCTCCGAAAGGACGAACGACAAATCCTGCCGCAAAAGTCGCCAGGGTGGATAAAAATGCCGCCGTTGGATTGGTGTCGGGAAAAAATTTGGTGGACAATACCACCGCCAAGCTTCCGAAAATATAGAAGTCGTACCACTCAATCAGCGTTCCCATTGAGGAAGCCGTAATGACACTCCAAATACTGCTCTGTTTCTTCTTTTCGCTCATGTGTATATAGTTTTAATGTGTTATTTTAATTTGAATATTTTTTTATAAGAAAATCATGGCTTGGATAGTCAGCATATCATCGCTTCCTTTTGGCAAGTCAAATGCTTTCTGATACTCCACCGTCAATCTCGCATTTTGTCCGTCTATGTACCAGTTCGTCCCCAAACGAAGCTCTTGTGCCGGTTCGACCAAACCTTTAAAATCTCTGTGCGAATAAGCAGCATAAGGCTGAAAACGGTTTCTGAATTTGTGTTCTTCCGAATTTTTCGGGATCAGATAACCGGCATGCGCATAGAATTGGGAACCATTTCCATAGATGCGGCCGTTCAGGTAATTGTCGCCCATTTCAGAATGTTGGTATTGCGCATAAGCCGTAATGGCACCACCTTTTTCACCAATAGGGGAATCATAAAATACGTCGGCCGCCAGATGCGTTACATCTTTACCTTCCAGCACGCCGCCATTGTTTTTCACAATCCCGTCCGAATGATGGAAAAACCCGGCACCTACATTCAACACCTTTTTCGTCCCCAAATATGTTCCGACTTTAAAGGGAAGCAAATTGGATTCGCCATCAAATATCTGGTATTCGAAATAGCCGGAGACCGCATATTTCCCTTCATTTAGAAGAGCTTTTCCCAAATATTTTTCATCGCCTTCTTCCAAAACGGTGCTTGCATCTCCATCTAAAGAATTGGTCAACACATCATTTACAGAAGCCCGGTATTCAAACTTCCCGATTTTTCCTTTTGCATAAACGCCCAGATGCCGTGCAAACTGATCGGTCAACCCAAGAGTACTCCAGGAAGAACGATTGTTGTCCATAGTCAGAAAATTCAGCGTACTGGCACTGTTTATACGTGAAATCCCGTTCCAGTAATGAAGCCCGGCACCGATTTGAAGTTCGGGAATAACGTTGAATTCTCCCCAGGCATCATGCAAAAATAAAGCGGTATGATCATTTTTTCCGGTCGGAGAAAGATTGTTATCATTTAAGGAATTTAACCCGAAATGGGTAACAATCAAAAACCTTTTGTTGATCTGAGAATACATCAGAACCCGTGCACGCCGGATGGAAATTCCGTCGTTAGGATTATTTCCTTCATTTTCCTGGTACCAAAACTGTCCCCAGGTAATAAATCTCAAATACTTGGAGCCATCTTCATTAAATTTGATGGTGGCGCCACCTTTGTACTCATCTGCATATTGTCCAAATGCCATAACTGACAACAACAGAAAAATGGTTAAAAATTTGTTTCTCATGAATCTAATTAATTTTGTGTTAATTTGACACAACCTATTTCATAATTCCATGTTATTCCCTCATAGATAACAACTTATAGAAATATGTAATTTGTGTTTTCTGAACACTAAATTCAATTATTCGAAAAAACAAAAAAAGTCAAATATATTTTATTGTAAATTTAAAATAGTTAATCTTTAAATCTCTCCCATTTAATCAGCATAAATTTATCACCCAATTCGGTTATGACCATACCTGCGCCAGAAAGGTTTTCTTTTATTTTAAGAAATTCTGTTAATTCGGTATGGTTGTAAATTTTATAGGTAGGATGGTAGTCTTTGTGAGCCGGCTTCTTCACCCTGTATTCTTTCACCCAATTGCTGATAGCCACATGCGAAATCCCTAAAATACGTTCAATCTCCCTGTAGCTCAACCCTTCCATATACAGCTGTAGCGCTTTGGTCACATAATAGTCGTCAATCCTTTTTCCAATTTTGTTTACCGTGAAAAAATAGTTACACTTTTTACACCGGTAACGCTGTCGTTTATTTACGATTCCGCTTTTGACAATCTGGATACTGTTACAACGTGGGCAATTGGAAATTTTCATGTATATTTATTTTGCATAAATATAGTTATTTTGCAAATTATATACAATTATTATTTCATTAGGATTTTTAAAAATGGAAAGATTTATTTAAAAATACCAAGATCTTGGTATATGCCCATTTATAAATTTGGTATTTCTTTGCCCTTGAAAAAGCCTTAGAGCTTTTCATAGGTTTAGGTTAGTTAGGTTATACCCTCATTCTTGATAGGATGAGGGTATTTTAATAATTGGATATTTTAGATAAGCTAACCCATCTTGCTTGACCTCGGAGGAAATTTTTTCTTCCATTAAATTTTCGGAATCAGGAGTCTGTTTAATTTTTATTCAGTTAGAATTTAGACATATTAGAATATTTTTCAAAAAATACCAAGATCTTGGTATGAGCCAATCTAAAAAATCGTCTTTACTTTGTACCAACAAAAAAGCTTTAATAGCTTTTCATAGGTTTAGGTTAGTTAGGTTATACCCTCGTTCTTTCAGGATGAGGGTATTTTTTTATTTCTCATTTATCCACAATGGTGTAGCCAGTCGTGTAATTGCGTTCTGAATTGCTTTTGCTCATACAGCTTTTATTTTTAATTGCATTCGCTGATGCGCTTTGCTTAATTCAAAAATTTGTAATTTTATCGGGATTCGTTCCAACTGGAGCTTCAATGGCGCAACCGTTACGCCTGTTGTGAACTGCTTTCAAAAATTTGTACTTTTAAGTCGAGAAATCGCAACAAATCGGAGAAATAAGAGTTTGGAAAACTTGTTGTGAATTGCTTTCAAAAATTTGTACTTTTAAGTCGAGAAATCGCAACCTCATTTTAAACCCTCTACAGCAGCGGGTTTAAATGATGGTTGTAGAAAAAAAATTCTAAATAAATCTAATTAGACTCTATCGGTTTTTAATATTTTTTTCTATCCTGTCAGAATAATTCGAGCTGTTGGGATGGGACAGGCAAATCTGTTTCTTTTTGCCCAAAAAATATTTCCATTTGTCCAAATTGTTTATCCGTAATACTTAAAATTCCTATTTTTCCATTTTTCGGTAAATTATTTTTGGTACGCCTGATATGAACTTCTGCATTTTCACGGCTCGGGCAATGACGCAAATAGATAGAGAATTGAAACATGGAAAATCCGTCATCAATCAGATGTTTGCGAAACTTCGTCGCTACATAGCGGTCGCGTTTGGTTTCGGTCGGCAAATCAAAAAGGACAAGTACCCACATAATCCGGTAAGCATTAAATCGGTTTTGCATCTTTCGCCAAAATTGTTAAACAATCATCGGATAGCGAATTACCCGTTGTTCACCGGTATAACACTTGTACAGCGATGAAGTCGTACTGCTCACAGCTACCATCAACGGACGGAGTTTCTGCATCATCCATACATCGGCCGTCGTGATTTTCAATAATTCGGCTTTGACTTCCTTGGTCAATTCTCCGGGGCGATTGGGCAACAACATCAGTTTATATACCATTTCATCAACACATGGCCTGTATGGCTCCATCACATCATCGGCCAGACAATAGGCATTATATTTATTTCGATGAAAAATCCCCAAAGTAGGATTCAGCCCTGAACTGACCAATGCACGTGCTACAATGCTCCGTAAAACGGCATATCCAAAATTCAGAAAATTATTGGGTGCATCTCCTTCTCTTTCCCGTGTGAAGTTGTCAAATAATTGTTTCCAATAAAATTGCGCCGCGATGCCTTCCATATTGGTCGAATCACCTGATTTCACATTGTTCAGGTAATTCATCATGGGTTCAAAGTCTTTTTTTAATTTTTTCAGCAACAGCATCTGCTGGCTGATTTTGGATTCCACGGTTTGTTTCCAAAGCTGTTTCCGTAACGGTTCCGAAACGTTTAACTGATGTTTCAAGCGTTCGGAATGTTCTACATGGCCTGACATCGGCAGCATAAGACCATGTGGTAAATGATGTGCGTCGCAACTTATAATCGCCACATTGTTTCCCTGCAATGCTACTATGAGTTGATGGCTCAGGGTTATTTGATAATGGTCTAAAACCAGAAAAGCCATATCTTCCACAGGCGCAGACCCTTTGATTTCTTTGGTTTCGGGGTCGGTTACCTGAAGCTGATTGTCCTTCAACTTCAAATAAGCGGGATTTCCGATATAGAGAGTTCTTTTGAGCATAGGTTATGCTTTTGAAATATAGCCTAATCTATCAACTTTGAGTTTCCAACAAATCTTCTTAACTTGAGTTTTACCGTCAATCATATTTTGATTTTTGTTTTGCTGACTTCCGAGTCCAAATTCATTTTGAATTAACTCTTTTTCAGGGATATTAATTTTGCCATTATTACTAAGTTCTTTAAAAATATCCTTGTTATTTTTTCCGTGAAATCTCCAAATAGGCTTTGATACAGAATAAGGAACAAAATTGGCTATATCTTCACTTCCGTCAACATACTTATAAATTCTTTCCGTTTGCTCCTTTGTTAAATTGTTGAAATCAACTTTTGACAGATTTTCTATTTCTTCATCAGTTGGCACATAAACTAAATCTAATGGGGAAAGTGTAAAGACTATTCTATACTCATTCAATTCATTATCCTTATTTAGTTTTTCATTATAAATTTTATCAGGTAGTGGATTAAAGCGTTTGGTTTTGTCTTGTTTCAAAGTTTCAATTAAATCCATTAAACCAATACCCTTAAATTTCCGTTCTCTTGCTTCATTCCCATTATCATCTTGATAAATTCGTTCATAAAAACCAAGATAAAGATTAGAACCTGCATCGTTTACTATATATTGTTTTGACTTTACCGATTCTTTATCTTCTTCATTTAATGCTCTCTGATTACCAAAGCCTCTTGAAATTTTAACCTTTTTAATAGGTTTATGATTTTTATCGTCATTAAGTTTCCTAATGTTTTCAGATTTATTCATTTCTTCAATTTCCTCTGGTGTAAAAGCTATTTCAGGATGCTCTTCAATTTTACCATTGAACTGTTTTTCGTTTCTAAAATCCCGTTCGGAAATTTTATCTATAAAAACATTCAACTTTGAATAATCTGTCTTTCTGTATTTGTAGGTGTTTTCTCTTAAATGGGCTATCAAGTCATCAACAGATTGAAATCCATTTTCACTATCATTGATAATTGCCTCAAATTCTTGCTTTTCTAAAAGTGCTTCAAAACAGTTAATAGCTTCTTCAAGCGGTAGTTCAACAGTATCAAATTGTTTTAAGTGATTCAGCAAAATGTTTTTCGTGCGACCTGCACTATCTGAAATAGTCTTAATTTTATCACTATTAAAAGAGGTGTCCAAATCTTTTCTTATTACAATCTTTTCCTCTCCGTTTATTGTCTGCCTTCCATAAAAAGTGTCTTTCCCCAAACTTCTTCGGATTGACCAATTCTGCTGTTGTCCATTGTCTGTATTCTGTTTTTCAAACTTATTTTTATTAGGTGTTTTGTTATATCGGTTTACGGTTTTATTGATTACCCGAAGATTTTGTTTGAAAGTTACAATGGTATCCTGCAATGCTGTCAAAATCATTTTTTTATAATCTTGTCCAAACGATTCGAACTCTTTATACAAGTATGACTTCTCTAAAACAGAATCTCTACGGGAATTTTCTGCGACTGTTTGACGGATTTCTCCCGGCAACATATAATACCAGTTGTTTTCATCTTGTTCATCATCTTTTTTCGTGAACTTGATTTTCCGTTTTAGCGTTTGACGATATTTTTCAATCTGTTTTTGTTTTCCATAATTTTCTGATTTGGCATTCGCATTAATGTTATTGATATAATTCACGTGTTCTTCCGTACACAGAGCTACTACTAAAGCATCCAAAGCGTGATGACGGTGGTCAATTCGTTTAATGTCGTAAGATTCATCCTTTTCACGAATACTTTCGTCTAAATTACAGTCGAAATATTTTTGTCCGTTTTTAGAAACCTGCCAATCTCCAAATAAATTGGATTGGGTTAATTCATTCAGTCTTATGAATCGAGGAGCAACCAGCTCTCTCCAAACTTGGTCAAGTTTCCAAACTCGTTTCAGTTCTGTTGTTACCATACCTGTAACCGGAAGTACATTTTTAGATCGGAACTCTACCTCTCCAGGTTCTCTTACAATATGACTTAACAACTCCATTGCTTTTCGGGCAATGTGGCGAGCATTGTTCATTTGGCTATTGGTAAATCCTTTCGGAATATCTTTGGATAGGAGTATATACCGTTTTGTGCCTGAAAACTGTGTTTTTATGTTTGACACATAAACCTCGTCACTAACTACTGATACGTTTCTATTGTGAGCAGTGCAATAAATTTCTCGCTGTTTGGGATTGTTTATAAAATCTCGTCCAGTTTGGTCGCTCTTTAATTTATTGACTTCCCTTTCACAAACAACCTTATTACTTAAAGAATTATTGGTGACTGAAGCTTGAGGAAATACGTGGTCAATATTATACTTATTTCCATCGAACAAATCAGTAAGTTTTATTATCAAATTGGTATAAGGTGATTTATACCCTTGCTCTATCCAAAGTTTATATTTATCAAAATCTTCTTGGGTAATATGCGGTTTTTTGAGAATATCTTCAATATCTTTTTTGCTGTATGATTTATCGTTAAAGAAATCTTTATCGGTGTTTTTCGTGTGTTCGGCTCCTTCTTCTACGATTTTCAACCTTTCGATATGGTCTGAATTTTTAGGATTGGCATTGTATGGATTGTTTGCCAGAAATTCTTCCAAAACTTGACGAATTCTTTTATTTTGAGCACGATTTCCTGACATTCGCTTGGTTTCAGATTCTTTTTCTTTGGCAGATTTTTTCAATTCTCGTCCGACTTCCAAGTGAATTTTTGAGAAAAATCTTTCTTTCCCCTCTCCATAATAATCCCAAATATCAGCAACAATCTGCATCATTTCCAACAGGACTTTTTCCGCAACGGGATTGTTCAAAGAATGTTGTTTTAATTCTTGATGCAGTTGCTTTCTGATTTCATCAGGTGATGTCCAATATTTAGCTTGTGCCAATTCTGAATGACGACCATAAACCAAATACGAAGCTTGGGTAAGATTAAGATTTTTAAACTCTTCTAATTTCTCAAAATTTCTAAATATATTGAATAATCCTTTTGGAAAAGGAATTTCTCCTTTTTGTAAATCAACAATTGTATTAACTACTTTGTTGTAGTCAATATTTTCAGCACTAAAATCTATTTCTTTTAACTTTCGGAGTATATCTTTTTCACGGGCAATAAGGCTTTCTTTCCATTTCACATACCATTCTTCAGTTGTCCATTGGTCTGATTCTTTTGGTTCACTTAATCGGATTAATGGCAATAACTTTTTCAAGGCCTTTTCTGAATAAGCACAATATCTTGATGTAAAATTTGGATAATTCACGAAATCCTTGATAATTTTTTCTTTAACTTCATTATCAATGTCGAACCCTTTAAAATAGTTATTGAAAAAAGTGACAGCACTTTTGTTGTCATTTGCTGTTCTTTCTTTATAGCTTACCGAATACAGATAATGCCAAAGCTCTCTTTCCTTTTCCTGCATTAAAAAATCTGTATATTCAGCAAATCCGCACCGCTTAAAGCGAGTAGCAAAACTCACTCTTGTTTCATTGCCTTTTATTTCTTCATCTTCGGGGAAGTTCCAAGCGTAATTACTGTCTTTTGGTTTATAATCAATCTTAAACTTCTTTTTACAATAGGCAAGAAACTGGTCTTGACTTAAAGATTTTCGGTTGTTCAATTCCTCAAATAATTCTTGATATTCTTTTTCACTTTTGAAGTAGTCCTTTGTAATATCTTGATTGGTCAATGACTTTCCACCGACTTCTTTTTCAAGTTGAATCAATCTTAAATTATGCAATTTGTCCCAAATTCTGAATTCCTGAAAATACGGATGTGATGTAGAAACTACTTTGATGTAAACAGGTTCTTTTTTTGTTTTCAACTCTCCTGTTTCTATATCGACTTCTTCGATTGGATTACCATTTTTATCCTCAACATTTTTCCAATAACGGATTTCATATTTACAGTTGGCTATCTCTGATTTCTTACTGTTTAATGGTCTTTGGTACAATAAAACATCTTCTACCAACAAATGTTGAATAGCACTCTTATTCTTCAACAAAGATTCTTGATGATTTTTATTTTTCGGATACAGTATATTTACACATTGCTCAAACACTTTCTTATCTTCCAAACCTTTATTAAACTGTTTTTGTGTGGTAATTATTTGGTTTAATTCTTCACGATAAAAATCTCTATCTACTACTTGGAACATTCCACCTATGATTTTGGTGCGATTGTCGGTTTGGGCATCATTTTTCAGAACATTATAGATTCTTGTGCTAATATATTTTTTAGGTTCTTTAGTGTTATAATCAATATATCCATTGTCATAATTATACGTCAAAGCCTCCTTTTCTGTTTTCTTTTTCAGTAAAGTCCAATCGTTTGAATTGTCACTAAAATCAGGTTTTCTAAATGATTGTTTTTTCAGGTTTTTATTTGAATCAAATTCTGAAGCTACTATATAATCATATTTTTTTCCTTGTAACTTATTAAATTGATTGGTATAATTCTTCTTTTCCGAAATATCTTCCCATCCATTTGAGAATTTAAAAGTGTATTTATGAGCATTTTTATTATCGGTTTTTTCATAAACAACATCTTGAATTTCCAATTCATAAATATCAATTACACTAAATGTTGATTTGTCAATATCCCCATTTTCTTTTAGAATAGACGTTTTGACAATCTCCTTTAAATCATCTTTAAATGTCATTTGAACATCAGAATACTCTTTGTAAACAAAATTATCATTGCCTTCCAAATGAATCTCGTAATACTGTCTACCATCTTTGTCTATGTTTGGAATTACTTCTTTTACTCTCAAATCGAGTTCTTCAATTATTTCGTTCTCTTTAATAGATTTATCTTCAACCTCTGTCTTTTCATAACCTCGTTTTTGATTATAACTCAACAACACCCAAGCTAATTCCCCCAAACTAATTTCTTTAGAAAGAGCTTTTTGTCGCAAATAATACAACGTCCAATCATAAGGAATACGATTCCCTTTTTTATTTTTTACATTTTCGCTTCCTATATCACCAAGCATTTCTTTATAGGAATCCATAAAAAGAAACCCAGCTTTCTTATTTTTTTGTTTAGACAAATACGCTAATTTAGGTTCTGAATTTTTCTTAAATTGCCCACTCCTCTCTCCTTTTTCGTTATTAAAATCAATTTCAAGTTTATAATGTTTCGGAAGTGCATCAAGTAAGTCAAGAACCAAATGGAGTCTATCTCTCCTCAATAAATAACGCTCATTCAAACGCCTTGGCCCTCTTTTCTCAGTTCTTTGAGCTGCTGTACTTTTTATTTTCCCACTACTCTCAAAGTCACTGATTTCACCTGCATCCATCGGTAAAATGCGAGAACCTAATCCTATAATTTTTACAATTCCTTTTTCGTGGTCAATTTCAATCAAAGCCCACCCAATCGAGTTCGTCCCCAAATCCAATCCTAAAATTCTTTTCATAAGTTTAAATTTTCAAGCTCAATTTAACAAAAAAGCCATTCGCATGCATATTACAATTAACTTTTTTTATCTCCTTACGGTTTCCCGTAATTAGATTAAAAAATTTATTCTTTATATTTGTTCTACAAATTATTGAAAGCAATTCACAATAAGGATTATTCCGTTGTGAAAACATTTGGGTTGCCTCTTGTCCATAATCAGGAGGCATTTTTTATACCCAAATGTTTCACGAGTTCCTCAAATAATCAATAAACAATTACACGAGTAATACATCCAAGGCGGGGCAACTCGCCTTTTTTATTCCCCGAAATCTTCCTTTGTTTATAAAATTCCACAGCTGAATTTTATTCCTCGTTTTTGTTGTCGTATTTTTACGCTCGATTTTTAAACTATGGGTAAAATAATCGCAATCGCCAATCAGAAAGGTGGAGTAGGAAAAACCACAACAGCTGTCAATTTAGCGGCATCATTGGGTGTACTGGAGAAAAAAACTTTATTGATTGATGCAGATCCGCAGGCCAATGCCACTTCCGGCTTAGGACTCAATGTAGAAGAAGTTGAAAAAGGAACCTATGAAGTTCTGGAACATGAAATCTCAGCCAGAGAAGCCGTTCAAAAAACCCAATCACCCAACCTCGACATCATTCCTGCCCATGTGGATTTGGTAGCGGCAGAAATCGAAATCGTTGATCATGAAAACCGCGAATATTTACTCAAAGAAGCCCTGAACGAAATCAAAGATGAGTATGATTATATCATCATCGATTGCGCGCCTTCTCTCGGTTTGATTACCTTAAATGCCCTTACGGCTGCAGATTCGGTCATCATTCCGATTCAGTGCGAATATTTTGCATTGGAAGGTTTGGGGAAACTTTTAAACACGATAAAGGGTGTACAACAGCATCACAATAAAAATTTGGATATAGAAGGTTTATTGTTGACCATGCACGATTCCCGTTTGCGTCTGTCCAATCAGGTAGTGGAAGAAGTGAACAGCCACTTTCCGCAGATGGTTTTTGAGACCATCATCCAGCGAAATGTCCGGCTTTCGGAAGCACCCAGTTTTGGTGAAGCCATAATCGCTTATGATGCCGGAAGCAAGGGTGCGGAAAATTACTTAAATTTGGCTCGTGAATTTTTAGTGAAAAACAACGACGTAAAATAGTTGAAGTGTTTAGCGTTATGAGTTGTAAATTGCTTTCAAAAACACAAAACAATTTAAAGTTTAATATAAAAGAAAATTCCTCCCGCCGCGGCGGGAGGTCAGAAGGGGATGGCAAAAACAAATAATCGTTTAGGAAGAGGACTTTCCGCTTTGTTGAAAGATGAACCCAATGTGGTTTCAGCTTCCGATAAAGGTGCGGAAAAACTCGTTGGAAATATAGTAGAAGTCGATTTAAAAAAGATCAAAACCAATCCTTATCAGCCCAGAACCAATTTTGACAAAAATGCGCTGGACGATTTGGTGAAATCCATTTCCGTCCTCGGGGTTATCCAGCCGATTACCGTCCGGAAAATTGACAGCGGATATGAATTAATTTCAGGTGAAAGACGTTTTCGTGCTTCGCAAATCGTGGGATTGGAAACCATTCCGGCATATATCCGATTGGCCAATGACCAGGAAATGCTGGAAATGGCTTTGGTAGAAAACATCCAGCGTCAGGATTTAGATGCCATCGAAATTGCACTTTCCTATCAACGGCTTTTGGACGAAATCAATTTGACCCAGGAACAATTGAGCCATAGAGTCGGAAAAGACAGAACTTCTATTTCCAATTATTTGCGGTTGTTAAAGTTAGATCCTATCATCCAAACCGGAATCCGGGACGGCATGATTTCCATGGGACACGGAAGAGCCATCATTGCTGTGGATGATATCGATTTGCAATTGGAAATTTATGAAAAAGTAATCGGTGACAATCTTTCAGTTCGCGAAACTGAAAAATTGATACAATTATATAAAAAACCGGGTGCCAAAAAAATAGCCAAATCCAATGAATTACCAAACGAATATAAAAAAGCACTATTAAGAATTGCTGAAAATATTCAGTTTCCGGTGGAAATAAAACGTACCAAAAACGGAAAGGGAAAAATCATCATTGATTTTAATTCGGATCAGGAATTTAACCGGCTTCGAAAACTATTGGAATGAAATATTTGATTTTAATTATCCTTATTTTTTCCGGTTTGTCATATGGACAAGTCGAAAACGATTCTGTAGAAATAACACAACCTATAACAGAAATAGTGGCTGTTGATGCAACTGCCAAAATCGACACCATCGATTATCTGACCATGAAAAACCCGATCAGAGCTTCTTTATATTCGGCTATTTTTCCGGGCATGGGACAGATTTATAACGACAAATGGTGGAAGGCACCTTTGGTTTGGGGGATTTTGGGAACCGGAGCCGGATTTATCATTCATTATAACAACCAATACAAAGAATTCCGCGGTTATTATTTGGACAAATTATATGGTTATCCACTGGAAAATCCTACACTGAACAATATGAGTGTGGAACAATTAGCCAATATCCAGGACGACAGAAAACGTTCCCGTGATTATGCCATCGCCCTGACAGCTTTGGGATACATTCTGAACATAGTAGATGCGACAGTTGACGCACATCTTTACGGGATCAAAAAAGACCCCGATTTATCCTTTCAACCCATCATGATTCAAAATCTCCAAACTGCCGAATTGGCTATGGGAGTTGGGGTGAGTTATAAGTTTTGATCAAAGATTGAGGATGGAAGATGGAAGTATTCTCTCTTCTAAATTTAATTCAACTTTAAACCTGAAACACTTGTCCGCCGTGGCGGATTAAACTTTAAACAAAATTCAAAAATGAACATAGCACTGATCGGATACGGAAAAATGGGCAAAGCCATTGAAGAAATTCTCATCGAAAGAGGACATACCGTCGTAGCTAAACTGAACAAAAAACCCGAGACGGAAGATTTAAAAAATGCAGAGGTTGCCATAGAATTTTCTCATCCGGAAGCCGCATTTGAAAATATAAAAACCCTACTTGAAAATAAAATCCCGACGATTTCAGGTACCACCGGATGGATCGATAAATTAGAAGAAATAAAAAAGATAAATACTGAAAATAGCAGTGCATTTTTATATGGTTCCAATTTTAGTCTGGGCGTGAATTTATTTTTCGAATTAAATGAAAAATTGTCCAAACTGATGGCTAAATATCCCGAATATAAAATTGAAATCGAAGAAATCCATCACACCCAAAAATTAGATGCACCCAGCGGAACAGCCATCTCGCTTGCAGAACAAATCATAAATAATTCTTCTATAAAAAAATGGGAATTGGATGGGAAATCTTCCGATGAAAACATACCGATTTTTGCCAAACGCATCGACAACGTCCCCGGAACACATACGGTTTCCTATCACTCTGAAATCGATTCTATCGAAATCAAACATACGGCGCATACCAGAAAAGGATTTGCTTTGGGAGCCGTTCTGGCAGCCGAATGGATTCATGGAAAACAAGGATTTTTTACGATGAAAGATGTTTTGGGTTTAAATTAACAAACCACTTTCGCTGAAAATATTAAATTAGCACTCTTAAAATTCACATCTCTATGGAATTATTATTCAACTGGCTGATTGCGTTCATTTTATACAACATAATTTACGGAGCATCCACTTGGCAGCTTTATAAAAAAGCAGGCAGGAAAGCTTGGGAAGCTTTTATTCCCTTTTACAATTTCTGGATCGGGCTTGACCTGATAAAACGTCCGAAATGGTGGATTATCCTTTTCTTCACTCCAATTGTTGCTCCCCTTATGTGGTGGGTATATTGGGTGGATTTTGGAAGAGCATTCGGGAAAAGAACCTGGACAGATGCTATTTTGATGATTGTCACAGTCGGGCTTTATTCTTTCTATTTGAATTATGTAGAAAAACCCGATTATGAAGGCCCGGAAGAGCGAAAAGGAACCTTCATTGCCGCTTTGATATTTGCCATTGTGTTGGCAACACTTGTTCATACGTGGTTCATCCAACCGATGGTCGTACCTACCGGTTCCATGGAAAATACCATCAAAATAGGTGATGCGCTTTTTGTGGATAAAATGAGTTATGGCGTAAGAGTTCCCTTCACGCCTATCGGCATTCCTTTTTCCGAATTTATCAATAGGAAAGCTTTTGTAGACAAAGCAAGACTTCCTTATATGCGCCTTCCCGGCTGGAGAGATTTGAAAGCCAACGATATAGTGGTTTTTAATTATCCTACCGATTCGGCATTCAGCGCAATTGACCGGAAAGATGCTTACGTCAAACGTTTGGTGGGAATGCCCGGTGATACGATTGAATTTGACGATGCGGTTTTAAAAGTAAATGGTAAACCTTTCATCCCGAAAAAAGATTCCTGGGTACAACACAGTTACCTGATTATTTCAAAAATACCTTTCAGTGCCCAATTGATGTATGAAACCTATGGATTATTGGACGGGACAGACTTTGTGGTCATTGGCAGAAGTGAAAATCAATACTCTTATATTTTCAAAGCTTTGACCCAACAAATGGCGGAAGAATTTAAAAAGAACCCCAATGTGATTTCAGTCGAACAGAAAATAACACCAAAAGGACAAAAAGATGAACGTTTTTACCGAGATGGAAAGATTGATAGTACATATACGATTTTCCCATTGGACAAAAACTGGAACCAGGATAATTACGGACCACTTTATATCCCGAAAAAAGGAGATGTCGTAAAATTGGACAAAAATACAATTACCGAATATTACAACATCATCAAAAACTATGAACACAATGATTTAAAAATAGAAGGCGATAAAATTCTTATCAACGGAAAAGAAACCCGCCAATATGAAATCAAACAGGATTATTTCTTCATGATCGGAGATAACCGAAACCAATCACTGGATGCACGTTTCTTCGGATTTGTTCCCGAAGAAAACATCATAGGCCGTCCGATTTTTGTTTGGGCCAACATGAACGGAATGTTTGAACCCGCTCCGAAAAAATTCATCTGGAGCCGATTTATGACCTCCATCAATAACGACAATCCGGACAAAAAGTCCTATGGGATTTATGTACTAATTGCATTGGTCGCCTTTTTCACTTGGGATTATTTCCGCATCAAAAAGAAAAAACAAAGAGAAAACGAAAACAAATAATTCATTTTGAGTACTAATTCTAAGACGGATTCAAACTTTGTCAAAGTTCTGTTCACAACAAATAAAACTTTGACAAAGTTTTAACTCAATTTTTAAATTCAACCATGATTTTCCCTGCATTTTACTTTGGTCCGATTTCGTATTTCGCCGAATTGTTTCGTGCTAAAAATTACAAATTGGAAGCCCACGAAAATTTTCCGAAACAAACCTATCGCAACCGTTGCTATATCCAAGGTGCAAACGGAAAATTACGGCTTGCAATCCCTACAAAACATAACGGCGCAAGGATTCTGAAAGACATTCAGGTTTCGGATGATTATAATTGGCAAAAAGAACACTATAAATCACTGGTTTCGGCCTATAAAAGTTCACCCTATTTTGAATTTTATGAAGACGATTTATTACCAATTTTTGAATCCAATGAAAAATATTTGTTGGATTTGAATTTGAAAACCATTGAATTCATCGCTTCGAAATTAAAACTGGATCTGAAATTTGATTTAACCGAGTCCTATGAAACCGTTTCAGAAGAATTGGATTTCAGAAACCGATTCAATGCCAAAGAAGAACCAAGCGGAAATTTCCCCGAATACTTTCAGGTTTTCGATGAAAAATTTGAATTTATGCCGGATTTGAGCATACTCGATTTACTTTTTAACGAAGGACCTAAATCCAAGGATTATTTAGTAAATCTTACTCAATAAATAATTCCAATCAAATAGTTTGTACATTCGTCTTTTAAGAATTGACCAACTATGATGAAAAAACACATTCTTCATCTGTTTCTTTTATTGACGCTTCCTGTTATAGCTCAACAACCGACTTACCGAAACGGAATGGTCGTCAGTGCGCATCCACTTGCTTCAGAAGTAGGAACAGACATTCTCAAAAAAGGCGGAAATGCCGTGGACGCAGCCGTTGCGGTTCAGTTTGCATTAAGTGTCGTTTTGCCCATTGCCGGAAATATCGGCGGAGGTGGATTTTTGGTTTATCGAAGTGCTGATGGAACGTACGATGCACTGGACTATCGGGAAAAAGCACCCGGAAAAGCGTCTGAAACCATGTATCTGGACAAAGATGGAAATCCGATTACCGATTTGAGTTTGTTTGGACAATTGGCGGCAGGCGTTCCCGGAACGGTAGACGGAATGGCAAAAGCGCATGAAAAATATGGAAAACTGAGTTGGGAGGAATTGATCCAACCGGCAATTGATTTGGCGGAGAATGGATTTCCGGTGACGGAAGCGCAGGCGGAGGAATTTAGGTTTAGTTATAAAAATTTTGAAAAATGGAATCCGGAAGGAACGGCTTTTACCGTCCGGAAAGAATGGAAAACGAGAGATTTATTGGTACAAAAAGAATTGGCAGAAACCCTTAAATTAATTCAAAAACAGGGACGAAAAGGTTTTTACGAAGGAAAAACAGCAGAATGGATTGTGAAGGAAATGAAAAGCGGAAACGGAATCATCTCGCTTGAAGATTTAAAAAATTATGAATCGGTTTGGCGAAAACCCATAACCGGAAATTACAAAGATTTGAAAATCATTTCTATGCCGCCGCCTTCCAGTGGCGGAATTGCCTTGGTTTCGCTCTTGCATTCGGTCGAAAATTATCCGTTAAAAAAATGGGGATTTCAAAAGGATTCGACCGTCCAAGTGATGGTGGAAGCGGAACGAAGAGTGTATGCAGATCGAGCGGAACATCTAGGCGATCCTGATTTTTATGACGTTCCGCAAAAAGAATTGATTCAAAAAGAAAATTCGGTAAAACGAATGCAATCGATGCGTTTTAATCATGCAACGCCCAGCTCTGAAATAAAAGCAAGTTCATTTGTTCCAAAGGAAAAAGAAGAAACCACTCATTATTCCATCGTGGACAAAGAAGGAAATGCCGTGTCGGTTACGACTACTTTGAACGGTGGATTTGGCTCGTTTGTTGTTGTGAAAGGAGCCGGATTTATTTTGAACAATGAAATGGATGATTTTTCTGTAAAACCCGGTGCTCCTAATATGTATGGTCTCGTGGGCGGAAAAGCCAATGCCATCGAACCCAACAAAAGAATGCTGAGTTCCATGACACCTACAATTCTGGAAAAAGACGGGAAACTCTTTATGGTAGTGGGAACGCCGGGCGGCTCGACCATTATCACTTCGGTTTTCCAAACGGTTTTAAATGTGGTAGAATTTGAAATGGATATGCAGGAAGCAGTAGCGGCACCAAGGTTTCATCATCAATGGTTACCCGATGAAGTTTTCATAGACAAAACCGCTTTTTCCGAATCGGTTCGTAACATTTTGACCCAAAAAGGATACAAATTGACGGAACGAGGATCTTGGGGAAGAGTGGACGGGATTTTGATTAAGGATAACGGAAGTTATCAGGGAGGTGCAGATCCGAGAGGTGATGATTTTGTGAGTGGATACTGAGTTGGGGAGTTGGAGTGTGATGGAATAGTTGAAATAATTATAATCCTTGAAATTAAACCTTAAACGTTGAACATTAAACTTTAAACAAAAAACAATACAAAATGAATAAATTTTTTATGACACTAGGAATGGCTTTCATGCTTTCCTTCAGTGGTTTCGCACAAGAAACGGCTACCGAAACAACCATGCAGGTTTGGTACAATTCGGATAAAGAAGCTACCGGTATTTTTGGTGTAAATACTGAAAAGGCTCACCAATTCTTGAAGGAACATAACCGAAAACCTACTGAATTAATCGTAGGAGTTCTGGATGGTGGTGTTCAGGCCGATCATGTGGATTTGAAAGACAATATGTGGGTAAATGCTAAAGAAAAAGCCGGAAACGGAAAAGACGATGATAAAAACGGATATATTGACGACATAAACGGTTGGAATTTCATGGGAGGTGCGGACGGTAAAAATGTGGACGGCGATACGCTGGAAAAAGTAAGAATTTACAAATACACTTATTTGCCTATGTTTGAAGGAAGTGATGCCACAAAAAACACTGAAAACCAAACCAAACACCCTAAAGAATATGCAGATTATCAGTCCATAAAAGCTGAAATCTCACAAAAAATAGCAGAAGCCAAAGGTTATCTTCCTCAATATCAAGGCATGATGGACATGGTAAACAAAGGTTTTCCTGCATTGATAAAAGATTTTGGAGACAGCCCGGTTACAGAAGAAAATTTAGGGAAATATACGCCTACTGAAGAATCAATGGCCGGAATGCAGATTTTTGCGTTTATACCAAAAGAATATTGGAGTGGAAAAACCATGCAGGAAATTTATGATGAATTAAAAGACGAATTTCAAGGTGGTTTGGATTATCTGAATGGACAAATTAATTATCACTATAACGTTGATTTTGAACCACGCGGAATTGTAGGTGATAATTATGCCGATAAAAAAGAAAGTCATTACGGAAATGCCAATGTAGAAGGACCTGATGCCGGACACGGAACTCATGTTGCAGGTTTGATTTCAGCCGTTCGTGGAAACAACAGAGGAATTGACGGAATCGCCGGAAACCATGTGAAAATAATGGGTGTTCGTACCGTTCCAAACGGAGATGAGCGCGACAAAGATGTAGCAAATGCCATTCGATATGCTGCGGACAACGGAGCAAAAATCATGAATATGTCATTTGGGAAAAGCCATTCGCCTGAAAAAGATTTGGTTTGGGATGCTATGCGTTATGCAGAAAAGAAGGGAGTTTTATTGATAAAAGCAGCCGGAAATGACAATGATAACATTGATGAAATTATCCATTATCCAACCAATTTTGATGAGAAAGGAAATCAAGTGGTTCAGTCTATTTTGACTGTAGGAGCTTCGACTGAAGATCCATTGGTATTAAAAGCAAGTTTTTCCAATTACGGTAAAAAATCGGTCGATGTATTTGCGCCGGGTGCCAATATCATGTCCACCGTTCCGCACGATAAATACAAAGCAGAAGACGGAACCAGTATGGCTTCACCGGTAACTGCCGGAGTTGCAGCTTTGGTTTGGTCACATTATCCGAAATTAACAGCTTTGGAAGTAAAAGACATCATCATGAAATCGGTGAACAAAGATCCGCAACTGACGGATATTTCTGTAACCGGAGGTGTGGTAGATGCTTACAAGGCCGTTCAGTTAGCGGAAGAAATGTATTCTAAGAAGAAATGATGGATGATGGATGATGGATGATTGAATGTTAATCCACATAAAAATAATTAAAATCCCGTTTGATTTTCAGGCGGGATTTTTTTGTTGGAGTGTGGGAGTGTGGGAGAGTTGGGGTGTAAGAGAGTTTTAGAATTTTGGATTTATTCTTCAAACAAATTAAATGAACTCCATTTTTGAGCATTGTTTATCATTGAAATAAGCATTCCAATTATGTGATTTGCGAACGTAGTTCAGAAACGAATGCGGCCGTCATTGCGAGCATAGTGTAACGGAGCGTGGCAATCCAATTCATAAGTACTGAGATTGCTTCGTCATTCCGTTGCACTTCATTTCTCGCAATGACAAACGTTATGACTCCCAACTCTCCCACACTCAAATCCCCCACCCTTCTCTATCCAGACTTCTATACTGAATCGCTTCGGCAATATGGGAACTTTGTAAATCCTCATTTCCTTCCAAATCGGCAATCGTTCTCGCCACACGCAAAATCCTGTCATAAGCACGAGCTGAAAGATTTAATTTTTCCATGGCTGTTTTGATCAATTTTTTTCCGGTTTCGTCGAGTTGACAATAAATATCTAATTCTTTTGGTCCCATCTGTGCATTACTGTGAACCCTGCTCAAATTTTTATATCTATCGGTTTGAATATTTCGGGCTTTTTCTACTCTTTTTCGTATTTCAATGCTTTTCTCCCCATTTCTTTCGGCAGACAAATCATCAAAAGGAACCGGATTTACTTCTATATGCAAATCGATACGATCAATTAACGGTCCCGAAATTTTATTCATGTACCGTTGCATTTCCAGGAGCGAAGAAGTATTGTTCGGATCATCCGGAAAATAGCCACTCGGACTTGGATTCATGGCAGCCACCAACATAAAACTAGACGGATAAGTCACTGTAAATTTGGCGCGTGAAATCGTAATTTCTCTGTCTTCAAGCGGCTGCCGCATCACTTCCAGAACCGTTCGTTTAAATTCCGGCAATTCGTCCAAAAACAAAACGCCATTGTGTGCCAATGAAATTTCGCCGGGTTGAGGAAAAGATCCTCCGCCCACCAAACCTGCATCTGAAACAGTATGATGAGGCGAACAATAAGGACGAACCGTCATCAGGGAAGTTCTCTCTCCCAATTTTCCGGCAACCGAATGGATTTTGGTAGTTTCAAGTGCTTCTTCCAACGTTAAGGGAGGAAGAATGGAAGGAATTCTTTTGGCCAACATGGTTTTACCACTTCCGGGCGGACCGATCAGGATGATGTTATGTCCGCCGGCAGCCGCTATTTCCAATGCACGTTTGACATTTTCCTGACCTTTTACATCTGCAAAATCAAACGGAAAAGCATTCAGTTGTTCAAAAAATTCTTTTTGAATATCGATTTTGGTGGGTTCTATTTTTTTCTTTTGGTCAAAAAAATCAATTACTTCCATTATATTTTCGACTCCGATTACTTCCAAATCATTTACGATGGATGCTTCTTTAGCATTTTGTTTGGGTAAAATAAAACCTTTAAAACCCTCATTTCTGGCTTGAACGGCAATGGGCAACACGCCTTTTATGGGTCGGATTTCGCCATCCAATGAAAGTTCGCCCATAATCAGATAATCCGAAATATTTTCAGAATTGATTTGTTCGGAAGCCGCCAAAATCCCCATAGCGATGGTAAGATCATAAGCAGATCCTTCTTTATGCAAATCGGCTGGTGCCATGTTGATAGTGATTTTTTTTCCCGGAATTTTAAATCCGGAGTTCATCAATGCGGTTCCGATACGATAATTACTTTCTTTGATGGCATTATCAGGAAGGCCTACCAGAAAATAGCCTACGCCTATCTCTACATTTACCTCTATGGTAATTGTTTTTGCACTGACTCCGTAAATAGCACTACCATATACTTTGACTAACATTTAAGTTGGATTTGGAATTAAAAGTTAAGAATAATTTTTAAATTGCTTCCCATTTTGCAAAAATTAATATGAAAAAGATTATACAGGATTTCGAATATAAATTGTATGAAAACATAGAGGAGCTAAACGAGGCGGATAAAAATTTGATTCGAATTTCAGCAGAAGCCGCAAAAAAAGCACATGCTCCTTATTCTAAGTTTAGAGTTGGATCGGCTGTATTGTTGGAAAACGGAGAAATTCTTACGGGAAACAACCAAGAGAATGCTTCCTATCCGGTTGGGATTTGTGCTGAAAGAACTTTACTTTCCTACGTACACGCTAATTATCCGGAAAAAGCCAAATTAAAATTGGCGATATCCGTATTGGATTCAGATCATATCGTTTCCCCTTGCGGTTTATGCAGACAAACACTCATCGAGTACGAAGCTATTCAAAACCAACCCATTGAAATTTTATTATATAATCGAATCGGGTCGGTTTTGGTAATTCCGTCTGCTGCTTCATTGCTTCCTTTATTTTTTGATGAAAAATCCTTAACCTAAACGAGGTTTGCACAACTGAATTATTACAATTAAATTTGCCTTTCACGAAAGCTTTTTATGGAAAAGATTACAAAAGAAACCTATCTCCGGTGGTATAGAGAAATGAATTTCTGGAGAAGATTTGAGGACAAATGTCGCTCGCTTTATTTGAAACAAAAAATCAGAGGATTTTTACATTTATATAACGGACAGGAAGCGCTACCTGCCGGATTTTTACATGCGATGAAACCTGGAGACAGTGTGATTACGGCTTATCGCTGTCATGTTTGGCCAATGGCTATGGGTGTAGATCCTAAAAGAGTTTTGGCTGAACTTTGTGGAAAAGAATCCGGAACTTCAAGAGGTTTAGGCGGTTCTATGCATATTTTCAGCAAAGAACATCATTTTTATGGTGGGCACGGGATTGTAGGCGGACAAATTCCATTGGGAGCCGGCATTGCATTTGGAAACAAATACAACGGACGAGACAATGTCAACATCTGTCTGTTTGGAGATGGTGCCGCACGTCAGGGAACACTTCACGAAACTTTTAATATGGCGATGAACTGGAAACTGCCGGTCGTATTTGTTTGTGAAAACAACGGATATGCTATGGGAACTTCTGTGGAAAGAACCGCTAATCATAACGATATTTACAAATTAGGTCTGGGATATGAAATGCCTTCCCTTCCGGTAGACGGAATGGATCCCGTAAAAGTTGCAGAAGCCGCATTTGAAGCACTGGAAAGAGCCAGACGCGGAGATGGTCCGACATTTTTGGACATAAGAACTTACCGATTCAGAGGTCATTCCATGTCAGATGCAGAGCCTTATCGTACCAAAGAAGAAGTTGAAAAATACAAAGATGAAGACCCAATTTTATTGGTTCAGCACACCATTTTAGAAAATAAATATGCGACGCAGGAAGAATTGGATAAAATAATGGAAGAAGTAAAAGCCGAAGTAGAAGAATGTGAAAAATATGCAGAAGACTCTGCTTTCCCTCCGGTTGAAAATATGTACAAGTACACTTATTCGCAAGAAGATTATCCGTTTATAGACGTAATCGAAAACAAATAACAGTTATGGCTGAAAAAATTACAATGCCGCGTTTGAGCGACACGATGGAAGAAGGAACGGTGGTGAAATGGCATAAAAATGTCGGAGACAAAGTTTCAGAAGGCGACGTTTTAGCCGAAATCGAAACCGATAAGGCCATTCAGGAATTTGAAAGCGAATACGATGGCGTGCTTCTTTTTCAGGGAGTGGAAGAAGGAAAAACCGCAAAAGTTGATTCGATTTTAGCGGTAATTGGAAAAGAAGGAGAATCTTATTCCGAAGAAGGAAATTCAGAAAGTTCATCCGAACCAAAAACAGAAGAAGTCAATACGGAGAAAGGTGCAGAAGAAGAGGCTGTAGAAAAAGAAATTAAGACTGAAGAAAACAATTCAGAAACAACTGCAACTGAAACAGAAGAATCATCAACCAATGAAATTCCCGAAGGAGTAAATGTTATTTCCATGCCCCGTCTGAGCGATACGATGGAAGAAGGAACCGTTGCGAAATGGCATAAAAAAGTAGGTGAAAAAGTTTCCGAAGGTGATGTTTTGGCAGAAATCGAAACAGATAAAGCCGTTCAGGAATTTGAAAGTGAGTACGACGGAACTTTATTATTTATAGGCGCAGAAGAAGGAAAATCTGCTCCGGTAGATACCATTTTGGCAATCATAGGTCCGGAGGGAACCGATGTTTCGGGAATTTCAAAAGCCGGAACTTCCCAACCAAAAAAGAACACAGAAACTCCAAAAGAAGAGAAAAAAGAAGAAATTCAAAAAGATACTACTGTCGAAACTAAACCGGCAGAAGCTGTCAAAGAGAATAAACCATCTGTCATTAGTTCCTCTGACGCACGGATTTTTGCTTCACCTTTGGCCAAAAGTTTAGCTAAGGAAAAAGGAATTGATTTGGCACAAGTTGAAGGTAGCGGTGATAATGGAAGAATTATCAAAAAAGATGTGGAAAATTTCACCCCGAAAGCTGCATCGGTTTCTGCACAAAATTATATCAAACAAGAAAGCAAAACCGTTGCCAATTCGCAGATGCGTAAAGTCATCGCAAAACGTTTGGCAGAATCCAAATTTACAGCTCCTCATTATTATCTGAATGTGGAAGTCAATATGGATAATTGTATAAGTTCGCGCGAGCAAATCAATAAAGTCAATCCGGAATCTAAAATTTCTTTTAACGATATCATCGTCAAAGCTTGTGCATTGGCGCTTCGCAAACATCCGCAGGTAAATTCCAGCTGGAAAGGCGAAGAAACTTTGATTCATGGCGACATCAACATAGGTGTTGCGGTTGCGGTGGAAGACGGATTATTGGTTCCGGTTGTAAAAAATACAGATTTTAAATCCTTTGCAGAAATTTCCGGGGAAGTAAAAGATTTGGCGAAACGTGCACGGGAAAGAAAACTGAAAGCGGACGAAATGGAAGGAAGCACATTTTCGGTTTCTAATTTGGGAATGTTTGGAATTGAGTCATTTACATCGATTATCAATCAACCCAATTCCTGTATTTTGTCGGTTGGCGCTATCATCGAAAAACCGATTGTTAAAAACGGACAAATTGTAATAGGCAACACGATGAAGCTTTCCATGGCATGTGACCACCGAACGGTAGACGGAGCAACAGGAGCACAATTTTTACAGACTTTGGTGATGTATCTGGAAAATCCGATTACGATGTTTGTTTAGGACAAATTTAAAAAATAAGCATATCTTTTTTATTATGTGTTAATTTTCTACTATATTTAAGGAGAAATTAACACATTTTTTATGAGAAACTTTTATTATTTAACTTGCATTTTGTTGCTTTTCCCTTTTAGTCTGCTTGCGCAGAACTATACGTCAGAACAACAAAACGAGATTGATCAAGCCCAGTATTTATCGACGATGGGCTCACTTGTTCAAAGTCAAGTTTTTGGCGGATTTGAATATGGAAATGATGGCATCAACGAAGATTTTATTCCGACAGCCGGAGCTACCGAGACTTTCAATCCTGCTGTAGGTGATCATTTCTATGATACAGGAGGTCCCGGGGGAAGTCCTTATCCTAGTTATGACGGCCCGGGTGATTATGTGAATTGTGGTTGTGTAACCAATTCAACGTTGGCAGGAGTAAGCGAAATCAAGTTTAATGATTTCTCTGTTTTTGCCACATTTGACTGGTTAAAAATCTATGATGGTACAAATAATACCGGAACAGTTTTGTATGATAATTCAGCTACAGGTGCCAACAGCGGTGATATTTTATTGGCCGACATGATTGCATCACACGGTTCTGACACCTTTACCTCTACATCCGGTAATTTCTTTTTCGAATTCAATGCTACAACAGTTGTAGCATATGCAGGATGGGATGTGGAAATAATCACTTCTTCCAATGGCGGTGGTGGTGGAACTGAACCTTGTACTCATGAAAATCCATCCAACGGCTTTGAGGACGGTACTCCTAATTCCCTTTACGGAACGGCAAACGATTTAATCGTTCCTGCTGATGGAACTTTCACTTTGGAGCAAGTTGTAGCAAACATTCTAGTTCCTGCGGGATCTACAATTACTTTTGCAGATGTATATTATTATGACAACAACGGTTCCAATCTACCGGGCACTCAATTGGGCTCACAGATGGGTATGACTCCAACTTCTCAAACTATTATTGGAACTGCATTTGGAATGGACGTACGAGAAGTAATTTTAGATGTTACGCCTTTTGATTTTACAGCTGGTTCTTCTGATACAACTTTCTGGATAAGAGTACATTCTCCAAATTCCTTTGGTTCTGCTTCTTATTGGGAAGCTACTAGCGCATCAACAGTTGGAAATTTAACCGCTGGATATGATCTTAGTACTTCAACCTGGAGCTATCCTTCAGGATGGGCAGGTTTAGACGGTGTATATCAGTTTAACGGTACATGTTCCGAAGATGGCGATCCTCCAACCGGTGGAGACTGTTCTCAAGACTTTGACGGAACACCGGATACAGGTGTCGGATTCTCTGACGGATATATTGCAGCAAACGATATCACAGTTGCGGGTAACTCTAGTTTCACTTTGCAGACTATCACACTTGAAGTAGCAGCTCTAAGCGGCGAGCCAAGCGAATTTGATTTGGAAATCTTCAGTGATAACGGAACAGGTGGTGTAGGTACTTCTACAGGAGAAACCGTTCATTTCGATAGTTCCAATATGACCTACGTTCCAAATGGTCTTCTATTTGGTGTATATCCACAGTTTACCGTAACTCTAACCGTACCTGATATAGAATTGTCGGCTGACACTGCTGATGACGAAAGATACTGGTTAGCGGTTGCATCTTCACTTTCCACGACAAATGACTGGACATATTGGGTTTCTTATGCTTATACTACTAATCCTGATTCTTATGCTACTTGGCAAAATGACGGTGTTACTTGGTTTGAATATGGTAGTGGCGCTCCTAAAGAAGGTGTAATGACAGTCCAAGGTATTTGTGATGACGGTGGTGATCCTCCAGGTGGAGATGAGTGTGAACAAGGAATTCCTTCTCAATCTGAAGTTCCAAATGCATACAACATCTTAACGACAAGTCAATTCAGATCTGCAGAAGATTTTGTAGTGGATGCAGATGGATTTACTCTTCAGACAATAACCATTGACACAAATCAACAAGGTATTCCAAATGAAGCTACTATTTTAATTAGAGCTGATGTAGCAGGAACCCCGGGCGAAGTCCTTCATACAATCACCGGCGCTCCTGATGATTCAGAAGTAGTGGGAAGTGCTTTTGGAGATCCGATTTACCATTTAACATTTGAGTTGGATACTCCTATCGATTTAGCAGAAGGAACTTATTGGTTAGATCCGAAAATGTCAACAGCTACTACAGGTGAAGTTGTATGGTGGGCTGTAGCTGATTATGATAGTTCTACTCATGGTGCTGCTATACAGCAAAGTACTGACAATGGGACAACTTGGGCAGAGAACCCAGCATTCAGTGGAATCTTTACAGTATCCGGTATTTGCGGTGGTAGCGAACCGGGAGATGGTTGTGAATGGACAGTAAGCGTATTTGGTAGTGGATTTGGTGATGAAGTTAGCTGGGAATTCAGAGATGCCGACGGAAACGTGGTGCTTTCCGGAGGTCCTTATCTAGATATTCCATTTACGGATACACAAACCATTACGGCACAAGATCCTGTTGAATTCTATATAGAAACGATGGGAGACTGGGGTGACAATACACCTTCCTTTACCATTGAAAACGCAAATGGTGTCGTTTTAAGCGGAACGGTCGCCGGAGGAACAGAGGAAACTTATTCCGATATTATGTGTAGCGACACTCCTCCACCACCACCTGCTGAATGTGAAGATCACGAAGTACTTGACAACGGTATGGAAAATGCTTATTTCTTTGCAAACAGATTGGCCGTAGATATTCCGGTAGGTGATGCAGGATTTACAGTAGAAGGATTGTACATTACCATTGCTGTGCCAATCGGAACAAATGCGTCTTCCTTTAACTTTATTTTCTATGACAATAATTCAGGCGTACCTGGAACAGAAGTCGGAACAGCCACAGGTTCAATCATAGGATCGGATATAATCGGTCAGAATTTCGGTCGTG
>JAEWOD010000035.1 GCA_023461035.1 Bacteroidota bacterium
CGGTTTCAGGCAGTAGATGGCTGTTTATCAGCGGGTAAATAAAATTTACTTTCAAATAAATGCTGTTATACTTCGTTGTTTCCGCTCGAATTAGCCCGCTAATCCTTTACGAAAACGCCTTGTCTAAAAGCATTTATTTAAATCTGAAACTTAAAAGAATAATCGAACTCAGGTTAAAAGATTATTTATAAATTAGTTGCACTAAAAACAAAACTTATGGAAACACTGAAAGGTCTCGGACTTTTACTTTTCCGAATATTTATGGGCGGACGCATCTTTTTGGGTGTTTGGGACAACGTGGTGAGTTCCAATAAAATGGCGGAATTTGCCAAATTTCTGGATGGTTACGATGTTCCATATCCGACACTTGCTGCACCAATTTCGGTATATGCGCAGATGATTTGCGGGCTTTTGATTGTATTGGGATTACAAACCCGTTTTGTGGCTTTTCTGATGATGATCAACTTTTTGGTCGCCTTTTTTGTGGTGGACAGACATTTAACGCTTGAAGAAATGACACCGGCTTTGGCGATGCTTTTCGGAAGTTTCTTGTTAATTTTTGAAGGTGCGGGACGATTTAGTTTGGATGAGGTGTTTGATAGGAAAAAGGAAGACTAACGGTAATTAAATATTATGAACACTTGGTTTGAATTTTTGCGAGCGTCTTTAGGGAAAGACTTCTTGGATCAATATGAAGAAATTTATATACTTGGAAGCACAAAGGTTTTTGATGTTTCCATAATTGAAGAAACCATTTCTAACCAAAAACTGAAAGATTTTCTCCGAAAAAATGACTGCGATGTAAATGAAGATATGCTGGATTTCTTTTTGTTATTAAGAGATGAAACGCAAGAAATCCTGGTTCTTTACGATCCTTTTGAACTTCTGGAAAATGAATCTGTTTATTTACGTGCCGAAAACATAGAGGAAGATTTCAGCGATTTGGAATCCATTGAAGTTGTGAAGTGATGAATTATTTCTAAAAAGAATTATTTCTAAGGATTATTAAATTGAAAATTCTTCCTTATAATTCTTAACTGCTTTTTTCAATTTGGTTTCTATGCGTTCTTTTAAAATATTTGGACGCAATATTTGTATCGTTTCACCAAACCCCAAAATCATCCGTTCCAATTCAAAATTCAATTGCACCTGAATTTTAAAAATTGTACCTGTTTCAGATTCTTTCACGATTTCTTGAGATGGATGAAACGGTTTTGTTTTAACGTAAGGAGCATTATCTTTATCTATCCAAAAAACCACATTTCTTGGTCTTTGTCTTTCTGTAACCGTAACACCAATTACCTCTTTAAAAAAAGTATCACCATCTACTTCTCTATCTATATATGTAATTTTATGGTTAGTTGATATTCCTTCCATTCTGTCCAATGCTAAGTTGTAAAACTTCTCTTTGTACCAACAAATTAAAAACCATCGATTATTGTATTCTTTTAACAACTGCGGATGAACAGTAAATGTTTGTGTTATACGAGAATTGAAGCTTTGGTAATCAATATCTAAAACATTTTTGTTCAGTATACTTTCGTATAATACATCAATATATTCAAGCCCCTTTAATCTTTCATTTTTATCCAAATGGATAATGGATTTTTGTTGTGTTGATTTCACGGAATCCTCCAACTTTTGAAGCACCCCGTTCATTTCTTTGAACATCGAAAAATCCTTGAATTGCTTCAAAATCTGAATTGCATTATTCATCGCTTTCAGGTCGTTTTCATTTACGGAAATGTTGTGAATGCTATATTCCGGATTGCTGTATCGGTAATATTTTCTTTCATATACTTCAATCGGAGCTTCATAACCCAATTTTTCACTTCGCATATTTTGCAAATCCAACTGAACGGTTCTTCTGCTCACATAGGATTCTTTTCCTTCGAATTCAAAAAGAGCTTCAGAACATTCTTCAATTAGATCCTCCAAAGTATATTTCTTAAACCTATTCTTCAGACATTTATCAAGTGTTTTATACCGAATCAGGGCATTTTTATTGGATGACATTTAAAAATTTTTACTAAAAATAGAAAATAATTTTTACTACGCAAATAGATTGCGCAGTTGGTATTTTCCTTTGCATCATCAAATTAATTAAACAATGAAAATTACGGGTAACGAATTAATCGAATTAGGACACAAACCGGCAAAATGGTTTAGCGATGCCTTGGCTTTTATAAACGAAAATAATTTAGACGAAATACAGATGAAAGAATATTTGGTTCAATTCAAATCACCGGAACCCATTCCATTGAATAACGAACCAACCGAATTCATCATCAACATCCGTCCCGAAAACGAGAGCGAATTAGACAACGTGGAAAAAGTAATCGGCACAATGAATGAGTTAATGAGAACACCTACGCTCGTCGGCGGTGCTTTGATGCCCGATGCTTGTCCCACAGGCCCGATAGGAAATATTCCGGTAGGCGGAGTTGTTATAGCCAAAAATGCCATTCACCCTGGATTTCACAGTGCAGATATTTGCTGCTCGGTCATGCTGACGGACTTTGGAAAGATTAACCCAAAAGAAGTTTTGGATGCATCTCATTCCATTACACATTTCGGATACGGTGGAAGACCAAGAGGAGAACAAATGCCTATGTCACATGAATTGATGGAAGCTTTTCGTGAAAATCATTTTTTAAATGACGAGAGATTGATCAGCATTGCACGTTCTCACATGGGAACACAAGGAGATGGAAATCATTTCTTGTTTGTAGGAATTTCAAAAAATACAGGAAACACTATGCTCGTGACGCACCACGGCTCACGAGCACCGGGCGCAGCCCTTTACGAAAAAGGAATGAAGGTGGCAAACCGGTTCCGATTGGAGCTTTCTCCCGAAACTTTGAGAGAAAATGCTTGGATTCCTTTTGATACTGAAGAAGGAAAGGCATATTGGGAGGCTTTACAATTGATTAGAAAATGGACAAAAGAAAACCACATTTCGATTCATGAAGCAATACTGAATAAATTAAACAGAGAAAAAGAAAACAGATATTGGAATGAACATAATTTCGTATTCAGAGATGGAGATTTATTCTACCATGCCAAAGGAGCGACTCCACTAGACGATAAATTTTTGCCGGACATCACGGGTCCAAGATTGATTCCTCTGAATATGGCGGAACCTGTGCTGATTGTTCAAGGAACAACTAACGACAGAAATTTAGGATTCGCTCCTCACGGAGCAGGAAGAAACTTCAGCCGGACGCAGCACAAAAAGTCATTGGCTCACAAAACCGTAGACGAAATTTTTGCGGAAGAAACTGAAGGATTAGATATACGATTCTTCTCAAATGAGATTGATATTTCCGAGCTTCCAAGTGCTTACAAAAATGCTAAAAACCTAAGAGCACAAATCGAAGAATATAAATTATGTAAAGTCATAGACGAAGTTTTGCCTTACGGATGCATCATGGCAGGAGACTGGCAGAAAAATGCTCCTTGGAAAAAGAAGAAAAAATTTCGAAAATGATATTTCTGCACAAATAGACTTCATAAATAGATTGTATGTTTGTAAAAGAAATAATGGAGGTTGTAGCTCAGTTGGATAGAGCAACGTAAACACTTTATTGAATTTTTAATCTGTCAAAAGGTGTGACAATAAAGTTACTTCGATATTTAATCCGTGTGTCACCGGTTCGATTCCGGTCAACCTCCCAAACGGAAGTGGTGTGAGATTATAGGTTACTTCGTTCCAAAGAAAAAAACACCTTAATCGGTTTTAACCACTTCCATTTTAACTTAAAAATTTGATAAAAATGTCAAAATTTAACTTTAGAAAACTATGATTTGGATCAGGGATTATTGCAGGTCAACCTACCCAAAGAGCCGGTGTATATTCAGATTACGAATTACTTCGTCGTATTACATTGGCAAATTTATTATTCGAATCTAATTATTACCAAGCTGCTAGTGAAATCATGACGCAGATGGAAAACTTGTGTCAAAAAGTAACAGGTGAACAAATCATTGAATTGGCTATGGAATGTCGATTCAAACAAAAGTTAAGACATACACCTCTTTGGCTTTTAGTTTTAGCCGATGAATACCATAAAGTTGCTGTGAAAGACGCAATCGCTAAAATTGCCAATCGCCCTGACATGACGATGGATTTGTTGCAAATGTTAAAATTCAGAAATGGATCTTATAAGATGTCAAAATCTATAAAAAAAGGTTTAGCCAAAGCATTTGATCAATATGATGAATACCAAATTGCAAAATATAAAAAATCAAATCTTGAATTATCATTGGTTGATGTTGTTAATTTAGTTCACCCAAAACCTATTGAGAAAAATGAATTGGCATTAAAGGGTTTGGTAAATGACACACTGCAACCAGCCAATACTTGGGAAGTTTCACTATCTCAAGGAGCCGATAAAAAAGAGACTTTTGAAAGAATGATTGATGAGAATAGCTTAGGTGCATTGGCTATATTACGTAACTTAAGAAATATGGTTGAGGCAGGATTAAGCCGAAACGATATCCAAAAAGCGATTTCACAGGTAAACAGCTCTTGGTTAACTCCATTGAATTTTTTGGCTGCCCAGCGCAATGCCCCCGACTATACAAAAGATATAGAAGAAGCTATGAAAAATTGTTTTGCTCAAGAACCAATTAAAGGAACTACAATTCTCGCAATTGACGTTTCGGGAAGCATGGGACAAACAACCTCTTCCAACTCAAAATTTTCAAGAATGGATTTGGCATTTGCAATGGCTGCAGTTGGAACCTATATTTTTGAAGATTTGATTTTGGTTTTTACAGCAGGTAGTGATGCAAACCGAAAAGGAGAACATATGGTCTGGAGTAATAGTGCTGGTTTGGCTTTGTTTCAAAACTTTGATTCAATCTATCATAAATTAGGTGGCGGTGGTATTTTCACATATCAACTATGTGAATGGTTGAAAGAAAAAGGATATGCAAAAAACGCAGACCGTTTGGTGGTTATCTCAGATAGCCAAGATATTGATGCTCATTATGGTTCAGACAAAAGACCGGACACATCACCATATAAAGCTTCATACATTATCGATATTTCCACACATACCCATGGAATCAAAACCAATAACTGGACTGCAGAAATAAATGGATGGAGCGATAAAGTATTTCACTATATAAAAGCAGTAGAAAATTATTAAACAAAAAACGCCTCCAAATGGAAGCGTTTTTTCGAGTATAACAACTGAAATTATTCAGCAGAATTATTGTTCTGAACCGGTTTCTCTGTCTTTTCCGGTTTTGGCAACAATGCTTTGATGGAAAGTTTCATTTTCTTTTTGTCGTCATAACCTAAGAATTTCACTTTCACTTTGTCTCCTAAATTCAATGCTTCTTCTACCGTATTCAAACGTCTGTGTTCGATTTCAGAAATATGCACCAGTCCTTCTACTCCTTTGGAAATTTCAACGAAAGCACCAAAAGGTTTGATAGATTTCACAACAGCATTATAAGTTTCTCCAACTTCCGGAACGAATGCGATTTGTTTGATTCGGGCGATAGCCGCATCGATTTTCGCTTGGTCAACACCTGCAATTTCCACACGGCCTGAAGTTTCGGTTTCTTCGATTGCAATAACTGTTTCGGTTTCTTTTTGTAATTCCTGAATGATTTTTCCACCAGGGCCGATTACGGCACCGATGAATTCTTTTGGAATTTCGATTACGATCAATTTTGGTGCATTTGGCTTCAATTGCTCACGCGGTTCTGAAATCGTTTTCATCATTTCTCCTAAAATATGAATACGACCTTCACGTGCTTGCTCCAACGCTTGTTCCATGATATCCATGGTCAATCCCTGGATTTTTATATCCATTTGACATGCCGTGATTCCGTCTTTGGTTCCGGTTACTTTAAAGTCCATATCTCCCAAATGGTCTTCATCACCTAAAATATCTGAAAGAACGGTAAATTTCCCTGATTTCTGATCGGTAATCAATCCCATCGCAATTCCGGAAACCGGTTTTTTAATAGGTACACCACCATCCATCAAAGCCAAAGTCCCGGCACAAACTGTTGCCATGGAAGAAGAACCGTTAGATTCTAAAATATCTGAAACGATACGAACCGTATATCCATAATCATCAGGCAATGTCCAAGTCAATGCTCTTTGCGCCAAATTCCCGTGTCCTACCTCACGTCTTGAAGTACCTCTCAAAGGACGTGCTTCACCGGTTGAAAACGGCGGGAAGTTATAATGCAAGAAGAATTTTTCGTCGTGTTGCGAAATAACGCTGTCGATCATATTGGCATCTTTTGAAGAACCCAATGTCAATGCAGTCAAAGATTGGGTTTCTCCACGTGTAAATACGGCCGAACCATGTGTTCCCGGCAGGTAATCCACCTCACACCAAATCGGTCTGATTTCTTTTGGGTTACGACCATCCAAACGAACTTGTTCGTTCAAAATCATTTGGCGCATCGCTTCTTTTTCTACATCGTGATAATATACTTTCACAAACGGCGTTACGCGTTCCAATTCTTCTTCATCTCCTTCATATTGTGCTAAAAATTCGTCCAAAACGGATTTGAATTTTTCCGCTCTTTCTTCTTTTGCAGAAGGTGATTTAGCAACATCATATACTTTTTGGTAACATTCCGCCCAAACTTTTTCACGAATTACCTCATCATGCTCTTCGTGATTATATTCTCTTTTTGGCACAGATTTTCCAGTTCTTTCTGCCAGTCTTTCCTGAGCTTCGATTTGTTTTTTGATTTCTTCGTGTGCAAATGAAATCGCCTCAAGCATTTCCTTTTCAGAAATTTCTTTCATTTCGCCTTCCACCATTACGATTGAAGTTTTGGTTGCACCTACCATGATATCCAATTCGGCATCTTTCAACTGCTCATAACTTGGATTGATTTTTAATTTACCGTCTAATCTAACGACACGAACTTCTGACATAGGTCCGTTAAACGGAATATCTGTAATGGCAATTGCAGAAGAGGCTGCCAAACCAGCCAAATCATCTGGAATAGATTGTCCGTCATAAGAAATAAGTGAAATCATCACTTGAACTTCTGCGTGAAAATCTTCCGGGAAAAGCGGACGCAATACACGGTCAACCAATCTCATCGTCAGAATTTCCTGATCAGAAGGGCGAGCTTCTCTGCGGAAAAAGTTTCCGGGAATTCTACCGCCTGCATAAAATTTCTCTCTGTAATCTACTGTTAAAGGTAAAAAGTCAACGCCCGGGTTGGCTTCTTTATTGGCCACTACGGTTGCAAGAAGCATCGTACCACCCATTTTTACTACAACGGAACCGTCTGCCTGTTTGGCTAACTTTCCCGTTTCAATCGTGATTTCCCGGCCGTCTGCCAGAGTAATTGTTTCTTTGATTGCTTGTGGAATCATCGTCTAAAATTTTTAATTCGTCTTTGTGAAGCCGTTTGCTTCACGGATTATTTATAGTCTTTCTATAAGCCCCTCCTAACCTCCCCAAAGGGGAGAAACCTGTTTCACGTTTAAACATGAAACTTTAAACAAAACAAAAAAAGGCAATCTTGCAATTGCCCTTTTATTTGGTTGTGTTTTGAATTATTTACGAAGACCTAACTCGGCGATGATCGCACGGTATCTTTCGATGTCTTTGTTTTTCAAATAATCCAATAAACTTTTTCTTTTACCTACCAACGCCACCAACGCTTTTTCCGTAGCAAAATCTTTACGATTTTGTTTCAAATGTTCCGTCAAATGGTTGATTCTGTACGTAAATAAGGCAACTTGCCCCTCAGCAGAACCGGTGTCAGCAGCTGACTTACCGTGTTTTGCAAAAATTTCTTGTTTTTTTTCTGTTGTCAAATACATTCCAATATTGTTTTAAATGATTATTATGTATGCGGGTGCAAATGTACAACTATTTCGGAAAGTAGAAAAACTTTCTTAATTTGAAATAAATTCAATCTGATTTGGGTAATTTTGTACTGTGAATTGAGCCAAATATAATTGGCAATTTCCATCTGACAATTAAAAAACAAAAATTAACAGATGAAAAAGAACCCGGCAATTACAGGATTATTTGTCACCATAGGATTAGTCATCCTTTTTTATGGCGTTTATAAAGCTTTCTTAGAAAAAAAAGACAGTTATCTGATTACCAATCCCTCTGATGAAATTTTAAAAGTTCAATTGGATGATCAAACTTATACCATTGCACCCAAACAAATTACCGAAATAGAAATAGATGGCGGCAAGCATAATTTGAAATTCAATTATAACGGAAAAGAAACAGATACCGTCATCAATGTAACCCGGTTCAATGCCATCATCAATCCCACGCAGGCAGATTATTATGTTTTTGTCCGTCCTTATGGAGCAGGAAGAAACCGCGATTCGCTTTTCACCTCACAGACCCTGACCATCGATGAGAAAGTTTATTATGGAAACATCAAACATTTTAACGGGATTTACATACAGGATTTCTATTATAATCTGGATCAGAATTACCCCAAATTCTTTTTGAAAAAAGGCGTTCCTACTGATTTATCCAAAGTTTTTTCCAAGGACGATTTTAAACAATTTTATTTTGAGAATTACGAATAGCGTTACGGGTTTTTGAGTTCTGCGTTTTGAGTTTACACATAACTGTAATTAGTGAATGGTGATTAGTGATTAGTAGATGGCGAGTGGCAATTTGTAGATCCACAACACTTAACTCAAAATACATAACACTTAACGCAAAAATACATAACACTTAACGCAAAAACACATAACACTTAACTCAAAACACACAACACTTAACTCAAAAACACACAACACATAACTCAAAACACACAACACTTAACTCACAACTCAAACAAATAATTACCTTTGCAAACTATGAGTAATGTAAAACCCTATTCCGATTCGGATTTAACAAAAAAACAGCAAGTCGAACAGATGTTTGACAATATTTCTGGGAAGTACGATTTGCTGAACCGTATCTTATCAATGGGAATTGATGTCAGTTGGCGAAAAAAAGTCGTGAAATCTGTCAAAAAGGAAAATCCGGAAACCATTCTGGACATCGCAACCGGAACAGGTGATTTAGCGATTGCCATGGCAAAAGCGACCGATGCAAAAATCACCGGATTTGATCTTTCGGCAGGGATGCTTGAAGTAGGAAAACGAAAAGTTGTCGACGAAAATTTACAGGACAGAATCGAAATGATACAAGGTGATGCAGAGAAAATGCCCTTTGCCGATGATTCATTTGATGTGATTACGGTAGCCTTCGGTGTTCGGAATTTCGAAAATCTGAAAAAAGGATTGGATGATATTTACAGGGTTTTGAAACCCGGAGGAAAATTTATCATATTGGAATTTTCCCAACCCGAAGCCGTTCCCATGAAACAATTGTACACCTTTTATTCGAGGTATATACTCCCAAAAATAGGGAAAAAAATATCCAAGGATCAAAGTGCCTATACCTATTTACCCGACTCTGTGAAAGCTTTTCCGTACGGAGAAAAGATGAAGAATATTTTAAAAAATTCAAATTTTGTAGAACCTTTCGATAAAAAACTTACTTTTGGAATCGCAAGCATTTATGAAAGCTTAAAATAAAACACACAAATTTTCGTTAAGGAAATTGTAAGAAATGAGTGCGTTCATTTTACAGGATAAAAAAAACCGCTGATTCTAACTGACCGAAATGAAAAAAATAGAACAGAACAGATGAGAAATTTTTTGGCAATTATCCTTTTTTCATTGATGGTCAATTCATTTGGCCAATTTCGACCCAATTCCGAAAAGACATGGCACCGAGAAGATTTTGATGAAAAACAATTTAGTTGGGGATACTTTTTGGGTACCAATTTAATGTCATTTAAAGTAACACCTGGTGAAAACGGGTTAAACGAACAAGGTATGATTTACCTGCGACAAGAAAACAAAATGGGGTTTTCTGTCGGTTTAATGGGTAAAATGAGATTGCATGAGTACATAGACCTAAAATTGGAACCGGGAGTCCATTTCGCAGAAAGAAATCTTTATTTTGGAAACATCGCATCTGAAACCGACAGCGTGAGAGAGGTCAAAACAACTTATATCGACGTTCCTTTACTTTTAAAAGTACATGGTGACCGTTGGGTGAACACGCGTCCTTATTTGCAAGGTGGTGTAGGTTATATGGTGAACCTTCAATCCAACGAGAAAAAAGAAGAGGATAACCAAGACGATATGTTCCGTATGAAAACCCATAATTTTAACTGGCAAGTCGAAATGGGTGTGGAAATTTATTTTAAAAAGTTCAAATTAACTCCCGCTTTAAAAGGTATATTTTTATTCAACAACGAATTGGTTCAGGACAATCCTGACACGCCACCTATTTGGGCCGGATCGCTTAAATCACTATCTACGCGCGGCGTCTTTTTCTCGCTTAAATTCGAATAATAGTTATTCTATATAAATTTACAAGCCGATTTCACAATCGGCTTTTTTTATTCTTTCAAATTCATTGAAAAAAATATTTTATACTTTTCAAAATAATTTTATTTTTGTGTAATTAAAAAAAGAAATGACAACATCATTTAACACATTTTTTTATTACTTCTTTTGGGCTGGCGTTCAGAAGCGGGTAATTTATGTGGTAAATTAAATCAAAAATATACATAACACAGATCCCGCTCAAAAGGCGGGATTTTTTTATATCCGAATTTATGAAAATAGCCATACAAGGGACGCTGGGTTCCTATCATCATCAGGCCGCAGTTGAGTTTTTCTCAAACCAAAATCTATCTTTAAACAAATTGGATAGTTTTACAAAAGTTGCCCAATCTGTCTTTTCAGAAGAATCGGATTATGGCATCATGGCCATTGAGAATTCCATCGCCGGAACGCTTTTACCCAACTACCGACTGATTACAAAATACAATTTGAAAATCGTAGGAGAAGTATATTTGTCCATTCGGCATCAATTTATGGTGCATCCTGATGTCGGATGGGAAGACATAGAAGAAATCCATTCTCACCCGATGGCATTGTTACAATGTGATAAATTTCTGGAGAACCATAGCCAATTCAAAATTTTTGAGTCGTCAGACACCGCTTCTACAGCCCAACTCATAGCCGAAAAAGGGCTCAAAAACGTAGCCGCTATCGCATCCAAATTGTCGGCTGAAATCTACGGATTAAAAATTCTCCAACACGACATACAAAGTATTTATAAAAATTCTACCCGATTTTTTGTTTTGAAAAAAAATACTTCGATACCCCAATCCTTTACAAAAGTCTCTCTCAAATTTTCCACTTCTCATGAAAAAGGAGCACTCGTAAATGTTTTGAATGAAATTTCCGATTTGAACCTTAACATGAAAAAAATACAATCCGTACCCATCGTAGATGAACCTTGGCAATATGCATTTCATGCCGACATAGAGTTAAATCATGCCGGACAACTGGATTCTTTATTGGAAAAAATCAGACCCAAAACCACGACCCTTGAAATATTGGGCTGTTATGAAAATGCCATTGACCCGATAGTTGATGCTAAGGCTTATCCTATTGCATATGAAGACGTTCTTTAATAAATAATATCGTAAATTTGTACTCTAATGAATCAGAAACAAAACTGGATACAAGCATTTGACAAACCCCTTGCCATTGCGGGTCCCTGCAGTGCTGAAAGCGAAAGACAGATGATGGAAATCGCTGAACAATTGGATAAAGATTATGTTCAGGTTTTCCGTGCCGGAATATGGAAACCGCGCACCAAACCCAATTGTTTTGAAGGTGTGGGAGCCATAGGTCTGAATTGGTTAAAAAAGGTAAAAGACGAATTCGGTTTTAAAATCGCAACAGAAGTTGCCACTGCCAATCATGTAAAGTTGGCACTGGAGTATGATGTCGATTATCTTTGGATTGGTGCACGTTCCACTGTCAATCCGTTTACAGTTCAGGAAATTGCGGAAGCACTTCGGGATACGGAAAAAATCGTTTTAGTAAAAAACCCCGTCAATCCTGATTTGGAACTTTGGATAGGAGCGCTCGAACGGTTGCAGCAACAAAACATAAAAAACCTCGGTGCCATTCACCGCGGATTTTCCACTTATAAAAAAACGAAATACCGCAATAATCCGCAATGGCAAATCGCATTGGATTTTATGGACAAAATGCCGGAAATCCCCATGATTTGTGATCCATCGCATATTTGCGGAAACCGGGAAGGAATTTTTGAAGTGGCGCAACAGGCCTATAATTTTGAATATGACGGTTTGATGATCGAGTCGCATAATCACCCTGACGAAGCCTGGAGCGATGCCAAACAACAAATCACGCCGGAACGCCTGCTGGAAATTTTAAAAAAAATAGAATTGCGCAAAAGTGATGACGAAGACGCAATTTACCACATGAAAATCAATCATTTACGAAATGAAATTGATGAAACCGACCAAGGAATTTTAGATGCAGTCGCACAGCGAATGAAAATCGCTTCCCAAATCGGAGAATTAAAAAAGGAACATAATGTGGCCGTTTTCCAACCGGAAAGATGGAAACAAATCCGTGAAAATTCAGTTAAACTGGGAGATAAATTGGGTCTTTCGGAAGAATTCATAGACAAACTGGTGCGCGCCATCCACCAGGAATCCATCCTGCATCAAAATCAAATTATGAACAAAGAAAATTCGATTTAGTTTCCATGAACGGACGAGTCATTAAATCCACCGGTAGTTGGTACATCTTACAAACTGAATCGGGAGAATTGGTAAAAGCACGTATCAGAGGGAAATTCAGACTGGACAACATCCGGCACACCAATCCGGTTGCAGTGGGTGATTTGGTTGATTTTGATCTTGACAAAGATGGATTGGGAATGATTACTAAAATTCACGAAAGAAAAAATTATATCATCCGTCGTTCGGTGAATTTGTCCAAAAAATCACACATCATCGCCTCCAATATCGACAAAGCTTTTTTGACTATAACAGTAGATAATCCCAAAACATCCTTTGGGTTCATCGACCGGTTTTTGGTAACGGCAGAAGCCTATCATATTCCGGTAGTTTTATTGATTAATAAAATGGATGCTTACAGTGAGGATTTGAAAGAAGAAGTCAAATATTATCGGGCTTTGTATGAATCCATCGGTTATAAAACGATGGAAATTTCTTCCAAAACAGGTTTGGGACTGGAAGAACTAAAAAAGGAATTAATGGAAATTACGAGTTTGATAGCGGGACATTCGGGAGTTGGGAAATCGACTTTGATGAATGTTTTAAATCCGGAATTGAATTTAAAGACATCCGTCGTTTCTGATTTTAACCAAAAGGGTCAGCATACGACGACCTTTGCAGAAATGTACGAATGGCCGTTTGGCGGGTTCTGCATCGACACGCCGGGTATCAAAGAATTTGGTTTGGTGGAAATGGAAAAAGAGGAAATCCAACAATATTTTCCCGAAATATTTGAACTGAAATCGAAGTGTAAATTTGACAATTGTTTACATTTAAGCGAACCAAAATGTGCTGTGATAGAAGCGGTGGAAAATGGCGAAATTGCGCCCAGCCGATATGAAAACTATATCGGGTTTATAGATGAAATTGAAGAGGAAAATTAATTCAAATGAGAGTCGTCATCCAAAGAGTAAAACACGCAAGCGTTACAGTCAATGATGAGGTTATTGGACAAATCGGATTAGGTCTTTTGGTTTTGGTGGGATTTGAAGAAGCTGATACGCAGGAAGATTTTGACTGGATCATCAATAAATTGATTCAACTGAGGATATTTCCAGATGAAAACGGCGTGATGAATGTTTCGGTTCAAGATATAAAAGGTGAAATTCTCGTTGTCAGTCAATTTACGCTACACGCTTCCACAAAAAAGGGAAATCGTCCTTCTTATATCAAATCATCTCCACCTGATTTAGCTAAAAAACAATATGAAAATTTTGTTATCTCACTAAAAAGTAGATACTTTAGCCCGATTCAAACCGGTGAATTCGGAGCCGATATGCAAGTTGAATTGTTAAATGACGGCCCCGTAACAATCTGTATGGATTCAAAAAATAAAGAATAACCATCTTATCAAATATCTCTACTAAGTGACACGTTTATATTTTCTTCTATTTATTTCTATTATTAGTATTGCAAATGCCCAGGATATTTCGGCCGACCAAATTCCGGGAGAATTAACAAAAAATGCTTATGCAGTAATTCGAAATGCAGAAACCACAGTTGAATTTTTGAATTATAATAAAGTAATTGAAAAACAAGAAATTACGATTACTATTTTAAACGAAAGCGGTTTAAAATATGCAACCGTTCCGATTTTTTATAATGGCAGCGATAAGACCAAAACTTACGAAGCTGTTATATATCGGGCCGATGGTACTGAAATCAAAAAACTCAGAAGCAAAGAAGCAAAGGATGTAAGTGTGTACGATGGATTTTCGCTGTTTACAGACAGAAGGGTTCAGTATTTTCATATCACCCCTATTTCCTATCCTTTTACTGTTCGCTACAAAATAGAGTCCAGTTCAAGTAATACCATTTCTCTTCCAGTGTGGAATCCGGTTATAGGATATGATATCAGTGTTGAAAATTCAAAATATACATTGATTAACCACACAAACATTCCCATCAGAAAATTTGAATCCGGATTTGAAAACCGGGAGATAACGCAGTCAGAAAACGGAAATATGCGGACTTATTCTATCGAGAATATTCCGGCCGTTTCAGATGAAATTTATAGTCCGTATTTAAGGGAACTAACGCCAATTGTACAATTTGCTCCAACCGAGTTTCAGTTGGAAGGTGTCAAAGGAAAGTTTGAAAATTGGAAAGAATTTGGGAAATGGTATTATGAGAGTTTGTTGTATGACAAAAATGATTTATCGGATCATGAAAAACAAATCGCCCGGGATCTGGTAAAAGGAACAGATGATCCTAAGGAAAAAATCAAAATTCTCTATCAGTACATGCAAACCAAAACCAGATATATAAATGTAGCGATAGGAATTGGCGGCTGGGAACCGTTTCCTGCTTCATATGTCAGCAATAAAAGTTATGGGGACTGCAAGGCTCTTTCCAATTATATGGTGAGTTTATTGGATGCTGTAGGAATCAAGGCTTATCATACTATTGTATTTGGAGAGTCGGACAGAAAGGTTGATTTCAAAGAGAATTTTGCCTCCTTGCAAGGTAATCACATGATCGTAAATGTACCATTGGAAGATGAAACTATCTGGCTGGAATGTACCAATCAGCAAACGGCTTTTAATTATTTAGGCCAATTTACAGATGACCGATTTGCACTTTCCGTTTCGTCAGAGGGTGGAAAAATCGTACGCACACAAAGGTTTCCGGCCGATTCCAATTTGGAAATAAACAAAATCAAAGGTGAAATTTCACCCACGGGAAGTCTAACTGCCGATTTTAATATCCAAAATTCAGGTTTGAATTATGACGAAATCTACCGTATCAATTTTGAAAACAGCCAAAACCAAAAACTGTTTCTCAACAGTTGGTTGGATGATTTGCCCAATTTAAAAATTTCATCTTATCAGTTTAAAAATAACCGGGATCAGGCAGTTTTTCAGACCGATGTAAAAATCGAATCCCAACAGTTTGCCAAAGTCTTTGGGAATAATATGACCATCAACCTCATTCCGGCAACACGTTTAAAAACTTCGTTTAAAAAAGACGACAACCGTTTGTTTCCGTTTGAAGTACGGTTTGGATCCCATAACGAAATTCAGTTTGAATTAAAAATCCCTGCCGGATTTCATTTGGCAGAAAAATTTGAACCTATATTATTTGTGTCCGAATTTGGATTATATTCTTTAATACTAGAAAAATTAGACGAGACAAATTTCCTGATAAAGAGAAATCTTTACATCAAGGATGGAATTTATGATAAAGAGAAATTCAACGATTATGTAGAATTTCGCCGAAAAATATCCTCTTTTGACAATTCTAAAATCTTAATTGAGAAAACTTAAATTTAATATATGAAAACAAAAATGACATTTCTGATTTCCCTGATTTCATTGGGGTTATTTGCTCAAAATTACAAATACGGAAAAGTAAGTGAATCAGATTTAAGTAAACAACAAAGTCTGATTTCTGCTAATGCTGCCGGCGAAATTTTATATGAAAAGGCTCTTTTGACTTTGGAACTTTCCCCGACTGATAACCGTTTTTATATCACAAAAGAAATAGAAGGAAGAATTAAAGTTTATGACAAAGACCAATTGGATGACCGTTTTCTGTCCAAAGAAGTAAGGCTATATGCACCATCCTCAACACGTGAAAAAGTAACGGGACTAAAAGGCTCCACTTATAATTTGGAAAACGGAAAAATAGTAGAAACCAAAGTGAAAGGTTCGGACATTTTTAAAAATCGAGAAAATAAATACTATGAATCGGAAAAATTTGCTTTTCCAAATGTCAAAAACGGCTCTGTATTGGAATATAAATACACGGTCATTTCGCCTTTTTACCGGGAAGTTGACCGATGGTATTTCCAAGATGAAATTCCGGTTGTATATAGTGAGTTTAGTTTTATTCATCCCGAATTTTTTATTTACAGCCCGGATGAAAGAGGCGGTTTAAAAGGTAGAGTTCGAAATGACAGAAAACCCATTCAGAATACAAATTTCCGCAATTCCATCACGGAATATGTATTTGAAAATGTAAAACCGCTACAAGATGAACCATTTGTTTTTAATCCCAATAACCTGAAATCTTCTATCCGTTTTGAATTAATGAAATTTGAACATCCGGGCTTCATAACAGAAAATTATTCTACAACCTGGGCAGCAATTGGAAAAGATTTAATGGATCACAGCGATTTCGGCGGACAATTAAAAGGAAATGCATATTTGGACGAAACCGTACAGAGCATCACCTCAGGTTTAAGTACACCAACAGAAAAAATGCAAGCGATTTTCAATTATGTAAAATCCAACTATACATGGAATAAATATTATGGATTGGCCAGCGACACAGGTGTGCGCAATGTTTTTAAAAATAAAACGGGCAATGCAGCAGACATCAATCTGATGCTGGTTTCCATGTTACAAAAAGCAGGTTTAACCGCCCATCCCGTTGCTTTAAGTACGGTTCAAAATCTGATGGTCAATTATACATTTCCATCCATCACCAGTTTGGATTTTGTCATCGCATCTGTAGAAATAAACAATGGATTGTATCTGATGGATGCCACCGAAAAATACAGCAATATCAATATGCTGCCACTTCGGGATCTGAACCACAGAGGATTTAGAATTATGGAAAATGGAACTGTTCAAGAAATTCCCTTAACCAATTATGCGCTCAGTACCAAAAAGGAATCGATTAATGTGACCCTTTCGCCTGACGGTAAAATTTCCGGAACCTATTTGGATGCTAAAGACCAATATTTTGCGATGAGTGATAAATCAAGACTGACAGAAGATGCCAAAGCTTTTGAAAAAAACTATTTAGAAGACTTTAAATTTGATGTAGAATCTTTTAAAATTGACGAAAATGCCGATAAAGGTTTGTTACGATATTCCTTTAAGTTTTCAGATGTGCAGGGAGCGGATGTCATGGGGAATAAAATGATTTTCAATCCGTTATTATTTACCCAATTAAAAGAAGCCTCCTTCAAACAAGATAGTCGCAACTACCCACTAGAGTTTGGTTCAGTAATTTCACATTCAAAAATCATCAAAATAAAAATCCCCGATGGATATAAAGTGGAATCCCTGCCTTCAAAAAAACAATTTGTAGTACAAGGAAATGTCGCAGGTTACGTTTATAATATAGAAGAAAAAGACGGCTATCTGATTTTAAATTCAGTTTATGAAATAGCACATAGCATATTACCGGCTGATTATTATAAACTGATGAAAGAATTTGAATCCAAACAAATCAATGCCGAGTCGCAGGAAATCATACTTGTAAAACTATAAACATGAGCATCAAAGCAGCACAAAAAGAAGTAGATGAATGGATTCAGAGCCATGGCGTTCGCTATTTTAACGAATTAACCAATATGGCCCAACTGACAGAGGAAGTTGGCGAAGTTGCCCGCATTATCGCCCGCCGGTACGGCGAACAATCCGAAAAAGAATCGGACAAACAAAAGGATTTGGGAGAGGAATTGGCAGACGTTCTTTTTGTCGTGCTTTGCCTTGCCAATCAAACCGGAGTGGATTTGGAAACCGCATTTCAAAAAAAATTGGAAATCAAAACAAAACGCGATCACGACCGTCATCAGAACAATGATAAATTAAAATAAATGCAGCTATATTTTCGGGAAGAAATTTTTGAGAACCTGAATGAACTTGAAAAAGCAGAATACGAAAACTGCAGTTTCAGGAATCTGGATATTTCAAACGCTGATTTGTCCGAATATAAATTTATCGACTGCGAATTTTTTAATTCTAATTTAAGTATGGCAAAATTGAATCAAACCTTGTTTCAAAATATCCGGTTCATAGATTCCAAACTTCTGGGACTTAATTTTGAGAATTGTAATGAATTTAGTTTATCGTTCCGGTTTGAAAACTGTCATCTAAACCATGCTTCCTTTTACAAATTAAAGATCCGGAAAACGCATTTTTCCAACTGCCAATTGACCCAATGCGATTTCACAGAGACTGATCTGAAAGAATCGGTTTTTGAGAATTCCAATCTGGACGGTGCCGTATTTGAATTTTCCAATCTGGAAAAAGTAGATTTCCGAACAGCCTATAACCTTTCCTTTGATCCGGATAAAAACACCATAAAAGGTGCAAGGTTTTCAAAAGAAAACGTCATAGGACTGTTAAACAAATTCGCCATTAAAATAGAATGATGAGTGAAATTCTGTATTTGAAAAAAGCAAATTCCCAAATTTCGGGCGAGATTTCCATCAGCGGTTCAAAAAGCGAAAGCAACCGGATGCTGGTGCTCAATTCGCTTTATAGAAATCCCATCCAACTGAAAAATCTTTCAGATTCGGAAGACACTAAATTGCTCCAAAAAGCACTGGAAACACATTCGAAAACGATTGACATACATCATGCCGGAACAGCGATGCGCTTTCTGACTGCTTATTTTTCCATTCAGGAAGGAAAAGAAATCATCTTAACCGGTTCGGAACGCATGAAACAGCGGCCGATTGGGATTTTAGTTGAAGCATTACGGTCGTTGGGTGCTGAAATTCATTATTTGGAAAAGGAAGGATTTCCGCCATTAAAAATTTCAGGAAGAAAAATCAATGAAGGTTTTGTCGAACTAAATGCGGATGTCAGTAGCCAGTTCATCACGGCTTTGATGTTAATTGCTCCCAAACTTCCAAATGGCTTGAGAATTCAACTAAACGGTAAAATCACTTCGCTTCCATATCTGGAAATGACGTTTCAGATGCTGAACCAAATCAGAATCCGGGCAGAAAGAAAAGAAAATGAGATATGGATTTACCAATCCGAAAAAATTGAAAAACAGGAATTTACGATAGAGTCAGACTGGAGTTCGGCTTCATATTTTTATTCGATTGCCGCTCTTTCTGAACAGGCAGAAATCCGATTGAATTCATTTAAAGAAAATAGTTTGCAAGGCGATTCCGGAATTAAAGAGATTTATAAATCCCATTTCGGGATAGAAACGAAATTTTCAGGAAGCCAGATTATTTTATCGAAGAACCCTGACAGGGTTTTAAACCCTGTCAGGGTTGATTTAAACGCCATGCCTGACATCGCACAAACGATAGCCGTAACTTGTGCCGGACTCAAATTAAGATGCAAGCTTACGGGACTTGAAACCCTGAGAGTAAAAGAAACCGACCGCATCACAGCTTTACAAAATGAGCTAAAAAAATTGGGTGCAAAAACCCAAGTGACAGAAAGTTCGCTTGAAATCATTGATTTTTATGTACCGACTGAAATTCCCCGAATCCACACATACAATGACCACCGGATGGCGATGAGCTTTGCTCCGATGGCTTTAATTCAGGACATTCAAATTGAAAATCCGGAAGTTGTAAAAAAATCTTACCCGGCTTTCTGGAAAGATTTGTCCGTTTTGGGAATTGGTTAAAATAAAAATCCCTCTCAACTTTCATTGCGAGGGATTTGGTATTTTGATTGCAAAATTAGAAAGTCACTTTTCCGGTATCACCGCCTTTTTTTGAGGTGAAACTCTTACGAACCCCATTTATATCAAAGGTTACTAAATTCTGCTGATCTGAGAAATTGCTGATTAACATAGAATTTCGAATTTCGATTTCCTTAATATCATTGACATTGTCAGCCTTTAAATACAAACGGGTAGATTTATCGTTAGTTTGAGAGCCGACATATGTTAAGGAAATGGGATTTCCATTTACCTTTACCACCAAATTAGCGCTTGCATAAGCTTTTGCTTTGCTGTCAAAACCTGATTTATTATTTACACTGACTCCAACTGCTGTTTCCAAATCCGATGTAAAAAATTTAGCTGTAAGTTTCAGCGAATTGTTCTCATATTCCACTTTTGTAGTGGATGCATGGAAATCCTGAACAAAAGCAGATGAAATAATAGCTGTAGCAAATAATAACAGTATGAACCTTAAATTTTTCATATTAAATAATTTACGTAGTTATTCGTTTTACAAAGTCAATGCCAAATCTTTTAAAGAATTGTTAATTAATAAATCGATGCAATATATTAAATTATTTATTGGCATCTTACTTAGCTGAAAAAGCTACCTGATTCATTCTTTTTAAAACAGCATTTCCTCGGGATTTTAAGCCGGGAGAACAACCTGGTTCTTCCAACACAAATTGAATGGTGGATTTCAATTCAGGTTTGAGTTCAGGATAAAACTCAGTAATATTATACAAAACAGTCATGGCAAATGCACGCACCGCAATTTCTTCTTTCGGGCTTTCCAAGAGCTCATAGGTTCTTTTATAAACATCACCTCTTTGCTTTTCCGGTATCTCATAAAACTGTAAAATTCTCAATATGTTTCTTTTTAAAGAGCCTTTTAAATCCGGGTTACAAAGATGTTCTATCAATTGGTTTAAGTACGGCCGAATCAATTCGGGATGTTTATCAAAACCCAATGAAACAACATGTGCCGCTCTTTGCGGCACACGGTAATCTTTTGTTCCGGCAAAAAAACAGTCCATCAGTTCCTTGAAACGCTTTTCATCTTTTCCTATATATGAAATAATTTCAAGAGAATTTTCTTTGCTGTGTGTTTTCTCTAATTGTCGGAAAATATTCATTTAGAAAGGCAAATCATCCGGTTCCGATGAAGAATCTGCATAATCATTGGTCACCGGAGGCAAGTCGGCATATTGGTTCATGGTTGGTGTTTCTGCCCCTGATTTTTCCAAACGCCATCCTGAAATACTGTTGAAATATTTGGCTACGCCTTCCGGATTGATCCATTCTCTTCCTCTGATATTGATTGAAATCTTCACCTCGTCTCCCGGAGAAACCTGTTTCAACAGATCTATTTTATCTTGGGTGAATTCGATTAAAATATCTTGAGGATATTGTTCTTGTGTAGTGATGACCAATTCTTTTTTGCGAAATCCGCTGTTAAAGGTCTGTTCATCAAAAATTTTCTTAATTCTTCCGCTTATTTCCATTTTATTCGTTTTGCACAAAAATACGGGAATTCGACAGAAGCAAAAAATAGGGGAAATAAAATTTGTCAACAAAGATTTTAATGTATATTTGCACCCCGAAGTGGGATTATTGCGGGCGTGGTGGAATTGGTAGACACGCCAGACTTAGGATCTGGTGCCGCAAGGTGTGGGAGTTCGAGTCTCCCCGCCCGCACTTAAAAGCAGTAATTTTACTGCTTTTTTTTATTTCAAATTTTATCCAAATTAATTTTAGTTTCTTTCTATTTGCTAACTTAGAAGTCTGTTAGATTAAGCAAGTATGGATTTCATCGATTATTATAAAATATTGGGCGTTGAGAAAACGGCTACCCAAGAGGAAATCAAAAAGGCGTATAGGAAATTGGCCCGAAAATATCATCCGGATTTGAATCCAAACGATAAGGAAGCCGAGAAGAACTTCAAGGCAATTAACGAAGCCAATGAAGTACTGAGTAACCCTGAAAACAGAAAAAAATACGACCAATACGGAAAGGACTGGCAGCATGCCGAACAATTTGAGCAAGCCAAACAAAGACAACAAGGAGGCAACGGTGGTTACACTTATAGCAGAAGTGATTTCGGAGATTCCGATTATTCCGATTTTTTTGAATCGATATTTGGTGGCGGCGGATTTGGAAACCGGTCCGGAAGAACTACGAAATACAAAGGTGAGGATTATCATGCACAAATGCAGATTGACATTCGCGAAGCATATTCAACCCATAAAAAGACATTTCATTTTAACGGAAAGGACATCAGGATAACGATTCCGGCTGGAATTGCTGACGGGCAGGAAATCAAACTAAAAGGATATGGTGGAAAAGGTGTTAACGACGGACCTAACGGAGATTTATACATCAAATTTTCAATCGTCAATTCTACTGCGTTTAAACGTTTGGGTGATGATCTTTATAAAACCATCGATGTCGATTTATATACGGCTCTTCTCGGTGGCGAAATGACAATTGACACTTTTGACGGAAAAGCCAAACTTCCCATCAAGCCGGAAACCGAAAATGGCACAAAAGTCCGTTTAAAAGCAAAGGGGTTTCCGGTTTATAAAAAGGAAGGAGAATATGGGAATTTAATATTGACATTGAATATAAAAATGCCCAAAAATTTGAGCGAAAAAGAAAAAGAGTTATTGACCGAACTTTCCAAAATACATAAGCTATGAATCAGAAAAAATTAATCCTCGTACGGGAACTTTGCCGACATTATGAAATGGAAATTTCCTTTTTTGAGCAAGTGGAAGAATACGGATTGGTCAATGTGGAAATGGTTGCGGATGAAAAATACATTCACCGTAAACAGTTGAACAAAATGGAAAAAATCCTGCGGCTTCATCGTGAATTGGAAGTCAATCTGGAAGGAATTGATGTGATTTTTAACTTGATGAGGCGGATTCAGGTATTGGAAAAGGAGTTAAAAGAAAAACAAACCCAATTAGGTTTATTTGAAAATCTGGATTAAATCCATAAAAAAACTCCCCGTTTTAAAACGAGGAGTTGAAAATTATCATTTTACTATAAAAATCATTTTTTCAAAACTTTTACAGTCTGAACACCTTTTTCTGTTAAGATTTGTGCTACATAAACTCCGGCTTTCAAAGCAGAAACGTTCACAGAAGTAGATTTTCCGTTTAGTTTTGATGTTTGAATTAATTGTCCGGCAGCAGAGAAAATTTTCACTTCCTGAATGTTTTGGTCAGAAGTCAGATTCAGTTCGTTTACAACCGGGTTCGGATAAACCTGAACTTTTACGCTGTTCATATCACTTACACCGGCAGTTGCAGGAGCAAGAACCAAATTATCAATCCATGCGGCGCTATGAGGAGCAGTTCCATGTACTTTCACGGCAAAATATTTCACATCAGATGTAAATGTTACCGGAACATCTATTGTTTGCGTTGCAATAGTTGTCGAAATAGGATCTCCTAAAGAGACAAATGAATCCGTGCTTTCATTTGAGGTAAGGGTTCCAACTTCTACTGTAATCCCATCATCTTCTTCACCATCTATGGAAACAGTTCCGAACTCCAAGCTCAACGTATAGTCACCCGCTACAACTTCCGGAGAAACTAAATACATATCCAGATTTGGAGACATGAAAGTATAAAACGTAATATCTCCTTCCACCATGAACATCCCTCCGTTTGCTACACCTGTCCAACACTCATCTATTGCTGTCCAGTCATCAAAGTTCTCATTAATTTCGGAAACAGGGTCACATTGTCCGAATCCCACTACACTTGCAAATGCAAACATTAAAGAAAATACAACTTTTTTCATCTTATTTATTTATTAATTAAACACATTGATTTATATCACGCCGCAAATATAATTTTAATTTGGATTAAGTCTAAATTAATTAGTAATTTTGTCGCGATTTCTAATAAAAATCATATTTATGAAGAGAATTGGCTTGTATTGTGCAGCACTGTTTTTGACCACACAAATGTCCTATGCACAAGAAGATGAAATAATTGATTCGACAAAAGTAGTTGGGTTAAGCGATGTTGTGATAACGGGGCAATATTCTGCTCAATCGGTAGATAAGTCCCTTTACCAAGTTGAAGTTATAACTGCTGAAGATATAAAAAATCAGGCCGGAAATACGGTAGCCGACATTCTTTCGCTGGCTTTAAATGTACTGATTATCCCAAACGGACAAAATGGAGACTCACAAGTATCCATCATGGGACTAGACAGTGGTTATACAAAAATTCTGGTGGATAACATTCCAATCATCGGTGACAACGGTTTGGGTAATTACATTGATTTAACAAAAATAAATTTGGATAATGTTGAACGGATTGAAATAGTAAAAGGCGCAATGGGAGTTGATTACGGAAGTAATGCCCTCGCAGGAGTCATTAACATCATTACCAAAAAGAACATACAAAAGAAATGGAAAATCAATGCTTTTGTACAAGAAGAAACGGTAGGAGATGAATATGACTGGTATGAGGATGGGGGTGTCAGCAAAGGAAAAGGAAGACACATACAATCATTGGAAGTTTCCCATAAAATTTCGGAAAAATGGTTGGTTTCCGTTGGAGCAAACCGAAATGATTTTCAAGGTTTTTGGGGTGAAAGAAAAGGAAAACAACATATTGATACTTCCAATCCTCAAGATAACCTGCGGGGATATGAATGGCTTCCAAAGGAACAAATCAATGCCCATGCTTTGTTAAGCTACAAATCCAAAAACTTCAGCGCTTTCTATAAGGGCAATTTCATGACGGAAGAAGTGAATTATTTCAGTCCGACCATTACGGAAGAGCCTTTGGGTGGGGCAGAGAGAACTTATATTTCAAACAATACCGATTACAGGACTTACCGTTGGGTACACCACTTAAATCTATCTGCAAACTTGTTTGAAAAAGTAAAATACATGGGAGATTTCTCTTATCAATCCCAGGAACGACAGTCCAGAACTTATGCTTATGATGTTCCTAATCGTGTAAATTACACCCATGCAGAATATGCCCGTTATCTTCAATCGGAAGCATTTTATTCGCGCGGAACTTTTAGCAATTTCCTGAAAAACAATTGGATTAATTTTCAGGTCGGATACGAATTGGACAACACAAAAGGATACAGAGCCAAAATATCAGGTGTTTTTGACAATGAAATCGATAAAAGCATTGGCTCCTATGCCGGATTTCTATCGGCAGAAATTAACACAGGAACCGGCTTGTTTATCCGTCCCGGATTCAGAGCGAGTTTCAGCAATATTTTTGAGAACATTTACAACTATTCTGTAAGCTCTAAATTCGATTTTTCTTCCCATTCCAATTTGCGTTTTGTAATTGGAACAGCCAATCGTTATCCCGTATTTGATGAACTCTATACTTATTTTGTGGATGCCAATCACGATGTACGCGGAAACGAAAATTTAGTACCGGAAAAAGGATATTCAACTTCCATCCAATGGAATTATAAAACCAACGGAGCTGGTGTAAAATCGACTCATAACATCAGCACGCTTTATTTGGACAATGATGACAGGATAGAATTGGCTGCCATCAATTTTAATCCTTTGCAATACCAATATATCAATATAGACAAATACAAATCCTGGGGCATAAGCACCGCCAACCGATTTATAATAGGAGATTTCGATTTAAATCTCGGTGCCTCCCTTATTGGGATTTCCCGCAGGTTGGACAGTAATGAAATCGACCCAAATGATGAATTCAGATATTCTATTGAAGCCAATGCTGCTGCAAATTATACCTTTCCCAAATGGGCTACTACCCTTTCTCTTTATTACAAATATAATGGAAGGTCTACTCAATATGTAATGGAAGGTGGTCTTACTGAAGAAGCTTATTATCGATTGGGTGAACAGGAAGATTTTAATCTGATGAATTTTTCAGTTCGCAAAGGCTTCCTTGATAATAAATTCGAACTTACACTAGGTGCGAGAAACATTTTTGATGTGACCTCCATCCAAAACACAACACAACCCGGATCTGCTCACTCAGATGCTGCAAGCCAACAAATGCTGTTTTATGGCAGATCCTATTTCTTAAAATTAAACTTTAATTTAGATTTCTAATCCCTTTTGAAAATGAAAATTTATTTAAAAGCAACCATCCTCTCTATACTCTTCTTCAGCCAAAGTTGTTTAAAAGAAGATGACGGAATTATTCCTGTTTCACCGTATGCAGGAGGATTGGTTGAATCAGGAACACAAGGTGACGCTACCTATGCCGACCAGATCTGGATTGATTTGAGTAATGGCCAAATGGATTATACATCAAGAACAGACTGGGATTTAGGATTTTACAGCGGAGAAGAATTCAGAGTGATATTAAATAATTCTATCATGATGGCTGCCGCACCCATAGAAGGTGTAACGGAACTCAATCAAGTTAATTCTGCAATGGTAGCAGACTTACAGGATGTAGTTCAGGTTGCCAATTTTGACCCAAATAATGTTCAATACATTGACAACGTAACGGGTGATTACCTTAATGACGGAACCGTTATTGCGGAAATAAATGCAGATCCATCTGAAAACAAAGTCTATCTCATCAATATGGGACGCGGTATATATGACGGGCCTGTTGAACCAGAAACTTCTTATGCTGCAGGAAATCTGAGAGGTTGGAAAAAGATTAAAATAACCAGAGAAGCAGATGCCTATAAAATTCAATATGCCGATTTAGATGATACGTCTTATCAAGAATTCATCATCCAAAAAAATCCGGTATATAATTTTACCTTTTTCAGTATGACAAATAATCAGTTAATTGATATACAACCTGCTAAAACAGATTGGGATATTTGCTATACGGTATTTACAAACGTGATAGATGGTGCTGGTACCTATATCTATTCCGATTTTCTTGTTTCCAATATCTGGGGAGGGGCATCGGCTTATCAAATTACCATCTCAGGAGGAGAAGACGCAGATGCCGCTTACAATAATTTCTCTGCTACTGATATCGATGAATCTTTGTTCATCTCAAATGATCAAAGGGTAATCGGAAGTAATTGGCGGGATGTATTTACAGGCGTTTTATCAGACAGGTTTTATATTTTGAAAGATCCAAACGGTATTTATTTCAAAATACGATTTATACGCATGCTTGATAACAACAGTTACCGTGGATATTTCCAATTTGAATACGAACCTCTTTAATTGTTTTATAATTACAATCTGAAATCCTGATTCTGTCAGGATTTTTTTATAGAATATTTTTACTCAGAGCCATCACATACCCCAAATGAAGTGATTCGTGGAGATTATTAAAACGGATGGCGTCTTCTATAGTTTCCAATTTGATGCCGAAACTCGTCTCATACGGACGGAAATAGGAAAGTTCTTCTGCGAAATAATCTTTTCGTAAACGAACCTGTGTGGTTTGAAGCAGTTTGATTAAAGTACGCACATCTTCTTCCGTTACGTTTTGGTCGCCAAATGTTCCTTTTTTAAAACGATGCACCCAATCACTCTCCACCAGCATTTCGTTGTCAGAAAGATAATACGTCATCAATTGTTGGGTAACCAATGCGTGCGCACAATTCCAGAAAACATGGTTTTTAAATCCCATGGGGATAAAAATCAATCTTTTCAAATCATATGCATGTAAATAATTGATAAAATGTTTGCGTATTGTCGCCAAATCTTCAAAATGCTTTTCCATGGATTCAAGTCATTGTTTCACAAAATTATAAAACTATAAACAGAATCAAGAACTTCATAAGGAAAATCATTAGGTTGCATTTCATAAAGCCACGTTTAATCCCTAAATTTGTAGCTTATTCAAAAGAAATGAGCACGTTGAAAAGTCAGGCAATCGCTTTGCTGGAAGAATTGGGAATTGAAAAATGGATGAAAAATATCCAGGTGATGGGAAATCAGGTAATGTTGGACATCGTTTCGCATTCGCCTGCCATGCATGAACGGAAACGTTTGGAACAAGCATTAAAAGCAGCTTTTAGCGAACAATTACCGGATGCCGATTTGAAATTAAATATATTGGTGGAAACGCCGGTTCAAAAAGACCCCAATCAGATCAAAGGAAACGAAATTCCGGGTGTGAAAAATATCGTCGCTATTTCTTCCGGAAAAGGAGGCGTTGGGAAATCAACTGTTTCTGCCAACTTGGCCATCAGTCTTCAAAAAATGGGATTCAAAGTCGGACTTCTGGATGCCGATATTTACGGGCCTTCGATGCCTACGATGTTTGATGTAGAAGGAGCACAACCTCATTCAGTTCAGGTGGATGGTAAATCCAAAATGAAACCGATAGAAAGTTATGGTGTGAAATTATTGTCCATCGGATTTTTTGCAGGAACAGACCAAGCAGTTGTTTGGCGGGGACCGATGGCTTCCAAAGCTCTGCAACAAATGATCAGGGATGCACACTGGGGCGAATTGGATTTTTTATTGGTAGACTTGCCTCCGGGAACGGGCGACATTCATTTGTCCATCGTACAGCAAATTCCGATTACGGGAGCGGTTATAGTAAGTACACCTCAACATATCGCATTGGCCGATGCGCGCAAAGGTGTGGCGATGTTTAAAATGGATGCGATTAATGTTCCGGTTTTGGGAATTATCGAAAATATGGCGTATTTTACTCCTGCCGAATTACCCGAAAACAAATATTATATTTTTGGGCAGAACGGCGCCAAAGATTTGTCCGAAAAACTGGATGTACCCTTTTTGGGAGAAATTCCGTTGGTACAAAGCATACGAGAAGCAGCAGATGTAGGAAGGCCGGCGGCTTTGCAGGAAAATTCTGCCGTTTCAGCCATTTATGAAAAAATTGCCCAAAATATGATTGTCAGTCTGGTGGAGCGAAATGATACGCTTCCGCCGACCGAAGCGGTACGAATAACAAATATGGCAGGTTGTGCTGCCGTCAAAAAATAATTAACTTTGTCGTTATGGAAAATGAAACTTTAATCCAAAGAATTGAAAAGGCATTAGCAGAAATCAGACCTTTTTTGAACAATGATGGTGGAGATATAGAATTGGTATCAGTTGAAAACGATGTGGTCAATGTACGTTTGCAGGGGACTTGTACAGATTGTACGATTAACCAAATGACTTTAAAGGCAGGTGTGGAAATGACCATCAAAAAATATGCTCCTGAAATCAATAAAGTGGTCAATCTGGATGCTATCAAACCGCTGATGGGTTAACCGAATATCCACTTTCAGTTCAAATTTTGGCAAAATCTTTGTTTTGAAAGTGCAAAACCAACTCAATGAAAAAATCCTTCTTGTTTTTATTTATCACTCTATTTTTACTTTCTTTTATAGGGAGCGAATCCCAAAATTATAAAGAGGGTGAATTTTTAAAATACCGTATTCATTATGGTCTTTTAAATGCCGGATTTGCTACGCTGGAAGTGAAAAATACAACTTATGAAGGAAAACCTCATTTCCATGTGATTGGTGAGGGTTCTTCTTCTGGTGCTGTCAGAGCATTTTATAAGGTGGATGACCGATATGAAAGCTATATCAACCAAGCCACCGACAAACCCTCCAAATTTATTCGGAAAATAAGTGAAGGCGGATATGAACGTGATCAGGTATTCACTTTTGACCATAATAAAAAAATTGTTACCATCAATGACAAACTAAGACAGAAAGTAACCTATAAAGATTTTGAAGGAAGTGTTCAGGATCTACTTTCAGCGTTTTATTATTTAAGAAATTATGATACGGACGGTTTGGGAACAGGCGACTTTATCAATGTCGATATTTTCATGACTGATGAAACCTATAAATTCAAATTGAAGGTTTTAGGACGGGAAACCATGAATACAAAATTCGGAAATATCAAGGTAATCAAAATCCGTCCTTATGTTCAGTCGGGTCGTATTTTCAAAGAATCAGAAAGTGTAACGATGTGGGTAACGGATGACAAAAACCATATTCCGGTTCAGATAAAAGCCGAGTTGACTGTTGGTTCTTTAAAAGCTGATTTATATAGTTATAAAAACACAAAATACACGCTTCATTTTACCAAGTAATTAATGGAAATTTAAAAGACCATCCTTTTTTAATTGGGACGGCCTTTTTATGTATGCTTATTTTCTTTTAACCTAACCAGGCATCCCAAGGAATTCTCGACACGACACAAGCCAAAGCCAGCAATCCCAAAATCGCAGGTGCCATTTTGACAATCTCTGATTTTTTGAGTTTAGAATTGGCAATGGTGATGAAAACCACAGCTGCAAACATCATGAGCGGGTGTTCCATAGCGTATAGCCTGTTTGTGGGGTCTTTCATTGTATCTTCGGTCCATTTTGCATAGGGTGAAACAAAATACAGAATAACACCGGCTATCAGCTGAATATGAAAAGTCAAAGTAGTAAAGAAACTGAGTTTGGTGATAAAGTTGTTTCTTGCTTTTTTGTTGATGGCATAAAATCCTACCATTACGAAAAACAGTACACCCATCAATAAAGTCAGATAGGCCCAACCGCTGTGAAAATTTTGTAAAAAATTGTACATAATGTTTTGCTTTTTAAGTGCCTCACAAAAATAAAAAAAAGCCACTCAAGACTGAGCGGCTTTCTGTATTTTATACTGATACTAAATTAGAAGTTGAATTGAACACCTGCGTTAAAGGTTCTTCCAAGACCCCATCCGTACCCAAATGCATCTTTCATGATGATATATTGGGTATTAGCCAAGTTTTTCACGTTACCTCTCAATCGCACGGATTGTTTACCGAATTTTAATTCATATGTAACACCGGCATCAAATAATGCGAATGGTGCAACTTCGTCTTGTTCATAAACTTCACCTTCATTAACTGCTTCGATAACTCCCAGAGGATCCACAGTTTGGTATGTATTTGCATAGTAGTTGAAGTCCATATCAAAACTTAAACCTTTGCAAGGAGTAAAGATACCACCTACACCAAATGTAAACTGAGCAGCATCACCTACTTTTACACCCGACAAATCTACGTTTGGAAGTTCAGTCAAGTTGAAATCAGCATCTCTTGCCATTACTCTTGTTTCTCCGTCATATTGCCAATCTCCATAAGAAGCATAACCTCTGAATGACCATTCTCTGGAAACTTTGGTAAAGAAATCAACTTCTATCCCTTTGTGAACTTGGGTAATATTTGGATACAAGAAAGAGAAATCTTCTCCTTCAATTTGTCCGGAAGCAGACTCAAAACGATTGGCCCATTCTGTATGGTAAAGGTTTACATTTACTTTCAAGGCACGAGTACTGTATCGGTAACCAACTTCGAAACCTGTGATTTCTTCGTTATCCACTTCTGGCTCATATAAATCTACTGTGTTTGGCACAAAGATGTTGTCTAAGAAAGGTTGACGAGAATAAAATCCTGCGTTACCAAATACTGTATGCTCATCGTTAAATTCGTAAGCCAATCCTCCTTTGATATTGTATCCCAATTTGTTTACTTTTTCAGATTCAGCTTCTGTTGCATAATTCCATCTGTCAAGTTTTACATAAGACTGGTTGGAAACAGCTCCCTGAACAAATGCAGAGAATCCTCCTTTTGCAAATTCAAACTGTCCGAATCCACCCTGATAATTGATTCTCTCAGAGTTATCATACGCTACTCTTTGATCTTCACTTGCGCTGTTAAACAAAGCATTCCATGGGTCAGCTTCAAAAGTTTCAGTTACTACATGTGAAGTTGCTCCTTCATACCCTCTGGTATCTTGCCATCCGTTTAATCCTAACAAGTTTACAACTTGTCTGTAATGATCTCCTTTGTAGAATCTCAAGTCTGCTCCTATGTTGAATGAAAAATATTCATTAATATCATAATTCAAGTTCGTTACAGCACCATACCAGAAATGGTTGTTTACGGAAGAACGAATTGCTCCATTTTTGAAATCTCCACCGTTGTTACCGATTCCGTCGTCATCTGCTAAGTTGTTATCATAAATTTGATTCCAATTAATCAATCCGTCATCTGTCAATAAATTGGTAGTATTACTTGAGCTTCCCAAGTTCCCGGTTCCTCCACCTCTACCTAATGAAGCATAAACTACAGTTGACAATGATAAGTCACTGTTGATATTCCAGTCCCAGTTTAAGTTAGCAACCGGTTTGTGGTAATAGTTTCTTCTGAAGTTAAGAGCTTCTCCATCCAAAAACCCATAAGTATTATTGTATTTTTTTCCGAATCCTCCTTCAGCTCCGCGATCCCATTGAGATTGCGATTTTGTGGAATAGTTTTGGTCATGCCATTGTGGTGCACCAAAAATCATTAAATTCAAATTGTGGTGATCGTTTGGCTTATATCCAACTGAGAAGAAATAACTTTGACCTTGTCCGGCTGTTCCTCTGGCAAATTTTCTATGTCCTTGCCAATAATCCAATAACATGGAGAATCCCCATTTTCCTTTCAATCCGGTATCATAAGCAACCGTTCCTTTATAATAACTGTCATTACCCATTACGAAACGAGCCATACCTCCTTGTTGTTTCTCGGTAGCTTTAGTTACAATATTAACTGTACCTCCCACGGAAGAAATCGCTAATTTAGATGAACCAAGACCACGTTGTACCTGAATAACATTGGCTACATCTGTCATGGAACTCCAGTTGGACCAATACATATTACCATCTTCCATACCGTTAATCGGCTGACCATTCAATAAATAAGCGGTGTTGGATTGGTCAAAACCACGCAAAAACATTTTAGAATCTCCAAAACCACCAGCCTGTCCGGAAACATAAACAGAAGGTGTATTTTTCAAAATTTCAGGAAACTCAACATTTCCAACAGCTTTGTCCTGAATTTCCTGTTTCAAAATAGTTGAAACCGCTACAGGAGTTTTACGGTTTTCTTCCAAGTCAATTACCCCTTTCCCCACAATTACGGTTTCAGATAGTAAAATATCTTGTTCAAAATCTGTGGAGTCAACAGCTACAGAGTCCTGAAGTTCAGGATCGACCTGCGCATAAGTTAAAGTAGCCCCTCCTATTGCAATAAAGAAAGTAGCTTTTAAAAGTGTAGAGTTTAGCCTCATAACAATTATTGTTTTATAATTACGGGGCAAAGTTGCGAACAGTTGTTTAGTTTTTTGTTAAGTGCGCGTTAATTTTTTTAACATATTTATCAACTTTTGCATGAATTTTATCAGTTTTATTGGATGGCTTTTAAACTTAAGTCTTTATTGGGCGCAGAATGAATAATCGCTCCCGAGGAAATATAGTCTACTCCGGTTTCGGCAACCGCCCGTATGGTTTCGATGGTAATCCCACCCGAAGCCTCTGTTTTACATTGATCCCCGATGATTTTTACCGCTTCGCGCATTTGTTCCAAATTCATGTTGTCCAGCATGATGATATCCACTAATTGGGTGGACAGAGCTTCTCTCACCTCATCCAAATTTCTTGTTTCGACTTCTATTTTTAAGCTTTTTCCAATTTGATCCAAATAATTTTTGACCGACTTTACTGAATCCGTAATGCTGCCCGCATAATCGTTGTGATTATCTTTCAACATCACCATATCATACAAACCATATCTGTGATTATGCGCTCCACCTATTGCCACAGCCCATTTTTCACACATCCGGAAATTGGGAGTAGTCTTACGGGTGTCGAGAATTTTCACATCTATTCCTTCCACTTTTTCAACCATTTCTCTTGCCAGCGTAGCGATTCCGCTCATGCGCTGCATACAGTTTAACACCAAGCGCTCCGAAGTCAGAATAGATCTGGCCGACCCTTTCACCCGAAATGCTATATCTCCTTTTTTTGCAAAATCTCCATCATTCATTAAAATGTCGATTTCCAAATTTGAATCATAGAATTTAAAGATTTCGACAGCTAATTCTACTCCCGCAAGAGTACAATCTTCCTTTACGATCAATTGTGCATCATCCTGCAAATCTTCGGGAACACTTCCCAATGTGGAATGATCTCCATCTCCCACATCTTCTTTAAAAGCTTCGGAAATAAAATGTTTCAATCGTCCTTCAGTAACATAATCAGGTCTTTTCATTTTGTAAAATTAAAAAAACCTCACAGGTTTTGGAAACCTGTGAGGTTTATATTTGTTTTTTCAATTCAATTAAAATTTCAAATCGCCGTTCACTTCACGAACCGCTTTTGCTGCCGTAGCAAATTTTTCTTTTTCGGCATCCGTCAAAGAAATATCCACGATTCTTTCAACACCGTTTTTACCGATGATGGCCGGAACCCCCAAACAAATATCGGACTCTCCATACTCACCATTTAACATCAACGAGCATGGGATCATTTTTTTCTGATCACAAATGATGGATTGAACCAAAACCGAAACCGCTGCACCCGGCGCATACCAGGCAGAAGTTCCCAATAATTTAGTCAGCGTTGCACCACCCACTTTGGTTTCTTCAATCACATAATTTTGTTTTTCTTCATTCAAAAATTCCGAAACCGGAACACCGTTTCTTGTTGACTTTGAAATCAATGGCACCATTCCGGTATCAGAGTGAGCCGCAATTACCATTCCGTCAACATCTGAAATCGGGCATTCCAATGCTTCTGCCAATCTGTATTTGAAACGGGCTGAATCCAGCGCTCCACCCATCCCTATGATTCTTTCTTTTGGCAAACCGGAAGTTTTATGCACCAAATAAGCCATCGTATCCATAGGATTGGAAACGACGATGATGATGACATCAGGCGAATGTTTTACCAAATTGGCTGTAACGTCTTTTACAATTCCGGCGTTGATCCCGATTAATTCTTCCCGTGTCATTCCGGGTTTTCTCGGAATTCCCGAAGTGATGACCGCTACTTTGGAACCGGCTGTTTTACTGTAATCTCCGGTTGTTCCGGTAATTTTGGTATCGAATCCGTTCAAAGATGCCGTTTGCATCAAATCCATGGCTTTTCCTTCTGCAAATCCTTCTTTGATATCCACCAAAACCACTTCAGATGCGAAATTTTTCATTGCAATATATTCAGCGCAGCTCGCTCCTACCGCTCCTGCACCTACTACCGTTACTTTCATGTTGCTAAATTTTTTTTGTTTTACAAATTAGGGTTGTAAATATAAATAATTCATTCTAAAATAATTGAAATCAAATTATGATTGTTTTCAGCCGGTTCCGATATTTTCTCTTATCACTTTGACAAAGGTTCAAAGAAAAAATCCTTCTGAGTGATTCCAAAAGGATTTTCCGTTGATAAAAATTATAAAAAATGAAAATAGTATCAGAAACCTATGCCACCGCTTGGTGCAGCTTGATTGGTTTCCTGTTGGATATTTCTTTTGCGTACATCTCCTCCGAAATTATAGGAAAATCCGACATAAAGGGTTTGTGATTCCCAATTGAACTTCCCGATTCCACGCGTAGGATTATCAACATGCGCTTCTGCATGAAAAGTTTTAAAGATGTCGCTTACTCTAACGCTAAAGGTTGCCTTTTTGTCCATAAATGTATAGCGTGCGCCTAAATCAAATCGCCACATCGGTTGCATTTCGCCTTGTACAAATTTGAATTTCCCGCGGTACATAAAGAAGTTTTGCAAACTTAGGTTTTGGGTAAGCGTGATAGAATTATTGATACGGAAATTCCATGGTGTGCCGGTTACTTCTTTTACTTCCAAATCCTCATTATTCAAGTAGAATTTGTTTGAAAAAACATCAAAACTCGCATTGAAACTCCACCATTTCAGCGGTTTATAATTCGCACTCAATTCCAATCCGTAACTGTCTGATTCATCATAATTGATATAGCGTTGGTTAACCAAATTGGGGTCGTTTTCATCTCTTTCCAAATAGCGGAAAATCATATCATTGACTCTGCGATAAAACACCGTCGCATTCAGGCTTCCGCCTTTGAAACGCTGTAAGTATCCCATTTCGTAGGAATTGGTAAACTGTGGTTTCAATTCAGGATTTCCAATGCTTAGCATGGTGGATGTGCGCCATTCCGGAACCGGTGTGATTTGGCTGATACCCGGACGGTCAACCCGTCTACTGTAATTTAGAGACAATTGTCCTTTTTCTGTGATATCATAAGTAAGAAAGGCCGATGGATAGAATTCTACATAATCCGTTTCATAAATTCCTTCTCCCGTTGGTTCAACAAAATAATCGATATTTTCATCCACCTGTTCTACACGAATCCCCAGTTGCATGGCAAATTTCCCAAACTTCTGACCGTAATTTCCATAAGCCGAATAAATATTTCGGGTGAAATCAAAATCGGCATTGGGCGAAAATTCAACCGGCGGATTGTCAAATGTCTGTAATGATTGGGTTGACTCGATTTCATTCAATGTTTTTTCCTGACGAAATTGGATACCGGCTTCTATCTTCCCTCCGTCTATGATTTGGTTGGTATAATCCAAATTGATGCGTGTGTTTTCATTGTTTCCATACCGGAATTCGTCATAAATATCTTCCGGAAAAGTATTCCAATAGTTTCGGGTATCATGAGCATCAGATTTCGAATAAATCGCATCCAAAACGATGTTGTGATCATCTTTTTCAAAATCCTGTTTGAAATTTAAACTATAATCGCCGTTTTGATAATCTCCTTTTGATTCGCTGTAATTTTCAAATAAAGTATCAGTCGAATTATCATATACATTCGCCCATGAAAAACCATCGCCTTTATAAAAATACTGGTTAGTATAAAGCGTCAATGCCGTTTTTTCACTAATGAACCAGTCAAATCCAACTTTGAAAACCTGCGAGGTATTGTCATTTGTCACATCAAAAGATTGGTCGAGAAGGGTTTCAAAGTTCTCTACTTTTCCGTGAAATCTGTTTTCTCCGAAATTGGCATTATAATTACCAAAAAAGTTGAATTTTCCGGTGTTCACATTGGCATTTACAGAACCGTTATGACGGGAATTATCTCCCTGTGTAAACCCTAAATCCAAACCGACGTTATAACCTTGTCTTTTGTTTTTATGCGTGATGATATTGATGATTCCCGAATTTCCTTCCGGATCATATTTGGCCGATGGATTGGTGATGATTTCTACTTTTGCAATCGAATTGGATGGCAGTTGTTTCAGCAGTTGTGCTGCAGGAACATTGGAAGGTTTCCCATCCACCATTACTTTCACATTCTCGTTTCCACGAAGCGAAAGTTCGCCGGTTTGTTGATCCACGCTCACCGAAGGAATATTGTTCAAAACCGCTGCAGCATCAGCTCCTGCACTGATTAAATCTTTCCCTACATCCACTACTCTTTTGTCAATTTCGGTACGATATTGAGAAACTTCACCAACGATGTTGGCTCCTTCCAGTGTTACAATTTCGCTGCCCAAAATGATCTTTCCTACATCCACTTTGGGTTTATCTATGTTTATATCCTGCACTTTGTCCGAAAAACCGACCGCCATTAAAACCATTTCATATTGGCCATAAGGAATTTGATCAATTAGAAAATTTCCGTTTTCATCCGTCATTCCACCCGAAATCAAATCCTGAACTTCTCCTTTTGTATAAATTTCGATGGAAACAAAGGGAAGCCCGTGGCCTTCACTGTCCTGTACAACCCCCGCTATCTGCCCGTCCTTGTCATTATTTGCCCAGGCCAATAAGCCGGAGAATAAAAACAATATTGTCATTAAATTTCTTAACCTCTTCATATTTTTGTTTTTCATTTTTAGTCGCCGTTTAGGCTTTTTCTCCATAAATCAATAAAGGATTCAGGGTAATTACATTTCCATCCAACTGGATTGAACCTATGTTTTTGTCATTTTTACCGAGTTGGACAAATTGGATTTTATCCTCAAATCCTTCAGCTTTGATAACCAACTTATAATCACCCGGCACCAAATCCGGCAATTCAAATTCTCCGTTGATATTTGTAATGGCCTTGTACACCAATTGTCCCTCAACACCACCTACTTTATATACTTCCAGTGTGCTGAATAAAATCCCGACACCGGAATAATCCTGGATTTTACCTTTCAATTCTGATTTGCTGCCGGTTAACACAAAAAAAGAGGCTACGACCAAGACAACTGCTGTTAAGAATGCTTTTGTTTTCATATTGTTAAATTTTAATTTATTATACATACTACTTTGTTATACCTAATTCATAAATGCAATTCACCGCATTTATACACATAAGACGATCTTATTTTTTAAATGTTACATCCCAAAATAATATTTTTGCAAAAACTTTCTTATTCATTTTTAATCTAAATAAAGTATTTGACGAATTCTTTTATATTTGTTTTCTATGAGATCAGTCGTAATAATTGGTGCCGGAAATGTAGCGTTTCATTTGACGCGTGCCTTGATTCAAAATACCGTAAACGTCCGCCAAATTTTTAATCGTACCCTGTCCAAAGCGCAAGAGTTGGGAGAAGCCAATAAAATAAATTATACCGATAAGATTTCGGAATTGGAAAAAGCGGAGTTGTATATCATTGCTGCTTCCGATTCGGCAGTGGAAGAACTCTCCCATTATATTCCGTATGACGATACTTTGGTAGTTCATACTTCAGGCTCTTTGGGAACGGATGTTTTAAAGGGAGATTACAGAAAAGGCGTTTTTTATCCGTTTCAGACGTTCACCAAACGGAAAAACCTTCGTTATGAAGAAGTTCCTTTTTTTGTGGAAGCCGAAAACAAAGAAGATGAGGAGTCTTTATATAAATTGGCCGATAAAATTTCCAATGAAGTACATCGTGTTAACAGTGAAAAAAGAAGAAAGATTCATATGTCGGGGGTTTGGGCCAGTAATTTTGTGAATCACATGTATTATATTGCACAACAAATCTGTAAAGAAGCAGATATTCCATTTGATGTGTTACGCCCTTTAATTGAAGAAACTGCGTTAAAAGTTCAGGACTTAGAGCCGTTTGATGCCCAAACCGGCCCGGCCAAACGCGGAGATGACCTCATCATCGAAAAACATCTGGAATTATTAAAAGATTCGCGTCAGCAGCAATTGTATCAATTATTGTCCGACTCCATAAAGAGAACTTATTCGAATGATTAGTTATAAACAAAAACTAAAAAACATCTCCACGTTTATTCTGGATGTAGATGGTGTTTTGACAGACGGAACTATCCAGCTAATGCCTACTGGCGAAATGACGCGCACCATGCATACAAAAGACGGATATGCCATGCAGCTCGCCATCAAAAAAGGTTTTCGGGTTGCCATCATTACCGGTGGCCGGGATAAAATGGTCGAGGAGCGTTTAAAATATTTGGGTTTGACCGATATTTATTCCGGTGTGCGCGACAAATGGGATGCTTATCAGGATTTGCTTTTTAGTTACGGTTTGAAGCCGGAAGAAATATTGTATATGGGTGATGATGTACCAGATTTACAGGTAATGAAGGATGTAGGAATTGCTTGTTGTCCAAATGATGCCGTGGCAGATATCAGAGCTATATGCGAATACATTTCATTGTTAGACGGCGGAAAAGGTTGTGTCCGGGACATCATCGAACAAACGATGAAAGTGCAGGGAAAATGGTACGATGAAAACGATCATACACAGTCGGTTTGAGTCTCTCAGGAGGGAGTTCTTTCTAATCACTATTCACTAAAACAGCTCTATGCTTCAAGATAAATTCAAAAACAAAAAAATTTTATTGGCATCACAATCTCCGAGACGCCAGGAATTGCTGAAAGGTCTGGACATAGATTTTGAAATTGTAAAAATTGAAGCGGACGAAAGTTTTCCTTCGCATCTGGTTCGGGAAGAAATCACTGAATTCATTTCCAAAAACAAATCTGATGCTTATGAAAATTTACATCCAAATGAAATCCTGATTACGGCAGATACGCTGGTTTGGCTGGACAATGAAATGCTCGGAAAACCAAAGGATTATCTGGAAGCGGTCGAAATGCTTAAAAATCTCTCGGATTCTACACATGAAGTTTTTACATCGGTTACCATCCGTTCCCTTACTGATTCTCAAACTTTTTCTGAAGCGACAGAAGTTAGTTTTGATTCCATTTCGGACGAAGAAATCCATCATTATTTAAAAACCTACAAACCTTTTGACAAAGCCGGTGCTTATGGCATTCAGGATTGGCTGGGTTATGCCAAAATCTCCAAAATAAGTGGCTGTTATTATAACGTGATGGGCTTGCCGCTTAGGAAATTATATTTGCATTTGAAGGATCTTGGACGAGAGTAAATTTTACTTTTATTATATGAACGAGAGTAAATTTTTTGTATTTTCGCCCTTGTGTAAGAAACGAGTGTAAAACTTATACTTGAACAAAATTTATATTGAGCCTGTTGAAATATGAACAAATTTAACCGCAAAATACCGTACAACGATCTGCCTTTGCTTCCGCCAAAGGCAGACATAGAAACAAAGGAGATACTTCGTAAAACGATTTTGGCAGGCAGATCATTGGCTCAACTGAACGGAACTTTGAGGAATTTACCTAACCCAACTTTATTTTTAGACACGATTTATTTGCAGGAAGCAAAAGCGAGTTCGGAAGTTGAAAACATCATCACAACCAATGATGAACTGTACAAATCCTTAGTTGCCGACAGAAAAGTTGAAAATTCTGCTACCAAAGAAGTTTTGAGTTATAAAGAGGCACTTTGGTTAGGATTGGAACAGTTAAAAAAGAAACCATTTATCACAACCAATCTTTGCATAAGCATTGTTCAATGTATCAAACAAAACAACGCTTCTATTCGGGTTACATCCGGAACGACTTTAAGCAACACAAAGGGCGAAGTCATTTACACGCCACCAAGTGGCGAAGCCATTATTCGTGAAAAATTAGCGAATTTGGAAAAGTTTGTTAATGAGAATGATACGATTGACCCATTGATAAAAATGGCGTTAATGCACTATCAGTTTGAAGCGATACACCCTTTTGCAGACGGTAATGGAAGAACAGGTAGGATTTTGTTACTACTGTACCTCAAACTTTCGGGCTTGCTTGATACACCGGCAATTTATTTAAGTGAGTACATCATCAAAAACAAAGCAGATTACTACAAAAGTTTACGCAGCGTAACCGAAAAAAACGATTGGGAAAACTACATTTTGTATATGTTGGATATGATTGAGGAGACTTCGGCAAGAGGTCTTGAACGACTAAACAAAATCACAAAAGCCGTAGACAAAACCGCAGGAGAAATAAAAGCAAAATTACCAAAAATCTACTCCAAAGATTTGGTTGAAATTTTGTTTCGCCTGCCCTATACCAAACGTCAACATTTAGTTGATGAAAACATCGGAAACCCCAAAACAGTCGGAAATTATTTAATGGCCTTGGAAGAAAGCGGATTTTTAAAATCCATAAAAGTTGGAAAAGAAAAATTGTATTTGAATGAACGACTGTTGACGATTCTGGAAGAAAATTAAAGCTGGAAATGGCAGTTATTACAACAAATGGCTTGCCGCTTAGGAAATTGTATTTGGAACTGCAGGAATTCCAGAAATTATTCCATAAAAAAAACCCGAAATCAACTTCCGGGCATTTCTATTTTTATTCAGTTTCTAAACATCAATTTTGGCGTAAATCGCATTTTTCTCGATGAATTCTCTCCGAGGCGGAACATCATCTCCCATCAACATAGAGAAAATACGATCTGCTTCTGCAGCATTATCTATGGTTACCTGACGGAACGTACGGTTTTCCGGATTCAAAGTTGTTTCCCAAAGTTGTTCTGCATTCATTTCTCCTAAACCTTTGTAACGTTGAATTGAAACACCTTTTCCGGTTCCATCCGACCATTCGTGTACAATTCGCTCACGGTCTGTATCGCCCCAGGCATACTGCTGTCTGGCTCCTTTCTTTACCAAATACAATGGTGGCGCAGCAATGTAGATATATCCGTTTTCTATCAATTCTTTCATATATCGGAAAAAGAATGTCAAAATCAAGGTCGAAATGTGGCTACCATCCACATCGGCATCGGTCATAATCACGATTTTATGATAACGCAATTTCTCCATATTCAACGCTTTACTGTCTTCTTCCGTACCGATGGAAACACCCAAAGCCGTAAAAATATTCCGGATTTCTTCGTTTTCAAATACTTTATGCGCCATCGCTTTTTCCACATTCAGGATTTTTCCGCGCAATGGAAGAATCGCCTGAAAATGACGGTCACGTCCTTGTTTGGCCGTCCCGCCTGCAGAATCTCCCTCCACCAGATAAATTTCACTTTCTGCCGGATCTTTGGAGGAACAATCTGCCAATTTCCCCGGCAATCCGCTTCCACCCATCGGGTTTTTACGCTGCACCATTTCACGGGCCTTTTTGGCAGCTTGTCTTGCTTTTGCCGCAAGAATCACTTTTTCGACAATCGTTTTGGCTTCGTTTGGATGCTCTTCCAAATAATTGGATAACATTTCCCCTACGATTTTATCCACCGCACCGCTTACCTCCGAGTTCCCCAATTTGGTTTTAGTCTGCCCTTCGAACTGAGGTTCCATCACCTTTACGGAAATGATGGCCGTCAATCCTTCACGGAAATCATCTCCCACAATTTCAACTTTCTCTTTTGCTAAATTGAAATTCTCATCGGCATATTTTTTCAGCGTTCTGGTCAATGCACGACGAAATCCCGCTAAATGCGTTCCTCCTTCGTGAGTATTGATATTGTTTACGTATGAATGCAGATTTTCATTATAAGAAGTATTATAACGCATGGCCACCTCCACCGGAATGTCATCACGTTCACCTTCCATAAAAATCACATCCTGCATCAATGCTTCACGGTTCCCGTCGATATATTCGACAAATTCTTTTAATCCTCCTTCCGAATAAAAAACTTCAGATTTAGGATTTCCATTTTCATCTACCTGACGTTCATCTGTAATGGTAATGGTTATTTTTCGGTTCAGAAAGGACAATTCACGTAAACGACTCGCCAATGTATCATAATTATAAACCAATTCATTGAAAATCGTGTTGTCCGGTTGGAAAAATTGTTCCGTACCGCGCTCATCGCTATCGCCGATTATTTCAACATCTGCAAGCGCATGACCTTTCTGGTAATGCTGTTTGTAAATGTGTCCGTTTCGGTAAACTTTGGTAATCATATCGGTAGAAAGCGCATTCACACAAGACACTCCGACCCCGTGTAAACCACCGGAAACTTTATAACTGTCCTTGTCAAATTTTCCTCCGGCCCCGATCTTTGTCATCACGACTTCCAAAGCGGATTTACCTTCTTTTTTATGCATATCGACCGGAATACCCCGACCGTTGTCTCTTACTGTAATGGAATTTCCTTCATGAATGGTAACCGAAATCGTATCACAATATCCCGCAAGGGCCTCATCTATAGAGTTATCTACAACTTCATAAACCAAATGATGTAAACCGCGCGCTCCTACGTCTCCGATATACATCGAAGGACGCATTCTCACGTGTTCAATACCTTCTAACGCCTGTATACTATCAGCCGTATATGTGTTCTGATTCATATTTCTCTAACTTCTTTTAAAACCTAACAAAGATACGAATTTTTACCTGTTTTTCAGGCATAAACCATCAACAAAGAGTGCGAGTTTTCAACAATTTCTACAGTTGTTTAGTAGCGAGATAGACCACTTTTTTAGTGTCAAAAAATTCTTCCGAAAAAATCTTGGAAATCGGGTGAATTACCGCTGTTGGAAATTGAATTAATTCTTCTGTCAGATCACCTCCCTTTAAATATAAAATCCCGTTGGGAAGTGGGTTTTTATTTTGCTTTTCAAATTTATTCCGGATCCAATTCACAAATTTTGGCATTTGGGTTACGGCTCGGCTGATTACGAAATCATATTTGGATTTTAATTTTTCAACTCTTTGTGTTTCAGCTTTTACATTTTTGAGACCCAACGCATTGGCTACTTCATTGACCACCAAAATTTTCTTCGCAATGGAATCCACCAAATGAAATTCTACTTCAGGAAATAAAATCGCCAACGGAATTCCGGGAAATCCTCCTCCGGTTCCGACATCCAACACCTTTGAACCCGGAACAAAAGCCATCACTTTTGCAATTGCCAACGAATGCAAAATATGTTTGATATATAGTTCATCAATGTCCTTTCGGGAAATGACATTGATTTTTTCATTCCATTCCTTGTACAAATTCTCCAAAGCAGAAAATTGTTCGATTTGCCGGTCGGATAAATCGGGGAAGTATTTCAGTATTTCGTTCATCAAATTATTTCCGAAACTTTTTCACAAACATAATTCAATAATTCCTCATCCCTTTTTGTAAAAGGATTAATCACATGGCTGTCGATGTCGATTTGACCGATGTTTTCTCCGTTTTTGAAAATGGGAACCACGATTTCCGATTTGGTTTCGATGCTGCAGGAAAGATAATTATCCTCTGCCGAAACGTCAGGAACGACAAAAGTTTTGTTTGAAACCGCCACCTGACCGCAAATCCCTTTCCCAAACGGAATGATGGTGTGATCGGTTTCCGCACCGACATAAGACCCGAGTTTCAATTCTTCTTTGTCGCCGTTCCGGAAATAAAATCCCACCCAGTTGTAATGTTCGATTTCATCATGCAAAAGCTGACAAACTTTTTGAAGTTTATCGTCTTTTTGCGCATCTGAATTAAAAATGATATCGATTCGTTTATGTAAAGATTCCATTTGATTGATTTGAGCCACAAATTTAGCGGTTTTCAATTGATTTAAAATGCCTTATTTTTGCTTCATCAATTTTATGAAGGATTTTAAACCCATATTGATTTTCATTCTCAAATTCGTAATAGTTTGGGGTGTATTATTGATTTCTTACAATATTTTTCTTTCAAAATACCACAACCAAAACAAACCTGATCCTTATAGCCAACAAGTTGCCTCTTGGACAGCAACCTCGATGAATGCTCTGGGCTTTCAGACTCAAGCTTTGGACGACCCGAGCCGCCCCTGGACTTGGATCCTGATGGATGGACAACGTATCTCCTACATCAACGAAGGTTGTAATGCCATCTCCATTATGTTGATTTTTGTCGCCTTTATTGTGGCCTTTTCAACGACTTGGAAACAAACCATTTTGTACATCCTTGGTGGATTAATCCTCATACAAATTATGAATGTTTTCCGAATCGTGGTGATCAATTATATTTTCAAATACCATCACGAATTTGGAGAAATGGCACATGATTATCTGTTTCCGGCAATTTTATACGGAACCATTGTGGCACTTTGGATTATTTGGGTGAAATTTTTTGGGTTAAAAAAACCAATACGGAAATCAGATGAACAAATGGCTTAGGTATGGTTTGGCGGCGATTCTTATTTTCGGTCTGATATTGGTCCGAAAGTTTGAAACCGAATTGTTTTACGATCCGTTTTTAGCCTATTTTAAAACCGATTTCTATCATTCTGAATTTCCTCCTTATGATTTAGGAAAAGTGATTTTAAATATCCTGTTCAGATATTTCCTCAATCTTTTGCTTTCTGTTTTGATCATCGGACTGATTTTTTGGAGAAAAGATTACATGAAATACACGGTGTTTATCTGGATTGGATTCCTGATAGTATTTCTTCCGTTATATATTTATTTCATCGAAACCGAATTCAGCCTGGGTGAAAACTATGGATTTTATATCAGGAGATTTCTGATACAACCGGTTCTGCTATTGCTTTTGATCCCGGCATTTTTTTATCACCGTCAAAATGCCGAAAATTCCAACTAAAGATTATCAGGCGTCGCTTCCGGTTCCGAACTAGTATTTTTTGCAGAATATGGTTTTTTATATAACCACCCTATGAATCCGCCAAAAAGGATTCCGATTCCTCCACCAAAAAGAATTCCCAATGAGAATGAAGGTTCTGCAATCAATTCGCCAAAATCGATTTTTCCAACAAATGAAGCCACTAACCCAATTGCGATTAGTAAAATTCCGATGATAGTTGTGTATTTCATAAAATGAGTCTTTCGGATTTTATACTTTCAAATTTAAACATTTAGAAATTAATCCGAAAAAAAACTCCAAGGCTTGGATAATCTATTTGTGGCTTCGAGAGCCTCAGCCACCATTCGAGAGCCTCAGCCACCATTCGAAAATTAAGATTTCGGGCACTGAGGCTCTCGAAGTGCAGCCACCTTTTATTTTAAAAATCTATATCAACGCCAATATAAAAACTGGCCGGCATCACGGGCGCATAGACCATTCCGCCGTCAAAATAATTGCTGAAAGGATTTTGTGCATCTATGATAGCGTGATGCTGGGTGTAACTTGTTAGGTTCTCTCCACCCAGATAAATCCGAATGTTTTTATTGAAATTCCGTGAAATCTGTGCATTTAGTAAAAAGTAGGATTCACCGTAATCAGCCGAATGAAATTCATACGGATTGGAAGAAGTATCAGGCAGACGCTGCTCTCCCACCCACTGTAAAGTTGTATCAAAATTCCATTGCGAACCATTTGATTTTTTCATGGTTCCATAAGCCAAATTCAGAAATCCGCGGTGTTTCGGAGTAAACGGCAATTCTTTGCTTCCGGAAAGATAATCGGTTTTTGTGTCGTAATATTTATACGCCAAACGCGCTTCCAGTCTTTTTACAGGTTGGATGTCCCATTGAACCTGCAAACTGTTGGCATAGGATTTTCCGTCTAAATTATAAAAAACAATTTTTTGTGGAGAATTATCCAAATCCATTACTACCTGATTTTCAAAATCGGTTCGGAATAAATCGGCTACTACCGTACTTTTCCGTCCAAATAATTTGAATTCCTGCTGTAAACTGATTCCGTAATTCCAGGCAATTTCCGCATCCAATCCGTAAATATCTCCACCGTTTTGGAGAATTTCAATCTGGCGGTTGGACGCAAGATAAGCCTGACTTTCCGCAAAAATATTGGCAGTTCTGAAGCCTCTTCCAGCTGAAGCGCGCAAAATTGTTTTGGGTGTGATGTCATATTTCAGATTCAATCTGGGCGTGAACTGCGTTCCTGCCAGATTATGGAAATCCACTCTCGCACCGGCAACTGCGGTCAGTTTTTCACCCGAATAAGTATATTCGAAAAAAGCACCCGGCACGGTTTCATTCCGTTTAAAATTCACAAGATTGTACAATTCATCATAATGATCGTATAGAAAACTCAAACCGGTTTTGTATTTGTGCGCTGTATTACTGAAAATGCTTTCAAAAATTAAATTTGAATAAAAAGTCCGTTGTTCCGCATCATAAGTTCGCAGTCCGAAATAGGATTTTTGTTCGTTGTAATTGAATTGATTCATCCAACCAATGCTTTGATACGGCTTTCCGGGAAAAATATATCCGGTTTTGTTCCAAACCTGAAAACGCTGAATGTCAATTCCGATTCCGTAAGCATTTGTAGTTCCTTTGTCTGAATCCTCTATAAAATCAACTTGCCCGCCCAGACGATGGTCGTTTACGTAATTCACTCCGAAATGCGTCATCAGTCCCCATTTTTCCAAATCCTCATAATTCAATAAATATCCGACGTTGATATTTCGCCCGATGGGTTGATCCATAAATCCATCATCGTTATGGTCCTGTTTGGCGGTCGTGGCATTTCCATGGAGCAAAATGGATTGTGTCCATTTATCATTGATTGCATCATTGTGTACAAAGTTTCCTTCAAAACGTGAATTAGTGTCACCAAAAAAATTCATCGAAGTTTTGGCTTTGTCGTGCGATTTATACAATTCGGTGTTGATGTGGCCTGCGATGGCTTCGTAGCCATTGGTCACCGAACCGCCACCTTTCACGAGCTGAATGCTCTGAATCCATCTTCCGGGAATGAAATTCATCCCGTAAGCCGATGAAATTCCACGGATTTCGGGCAATAATTCTTTGGTCAATAAAATATATTTCTGATCCAACCCTAACATTTTCAACTGTTTGGTTCCCGAAACGGCATTGGCATACGAAACATCTACAGTCGCATTGGTTTCAAAACTTTCAGACAAATTACAGCAGGCTGCTTTCAGCAATTCTTTGTCGCTGATGTTTTCTGTCAAACCCACTGCGTTTTTGTCAAACGAATGAACCGGTTTGTTTCCGGTGATAGTAGCGGTGGTCAATCCTATGGTTTCATCGTCATGAGAATGATTGGGATCGCTATGGTCATGAGCGTTTGATTGAGAATTTCCTTCTTCTACATGAGTGCCTGCACTGTTTTCGATGTTGTCCCAATCCACTTCGCGGTCATATAAACAACAACCCGGAAGATTTTCGTAAACGGAACTTTCTGCCGTAAATAATTCATTGTCATGTCCTACCTCGGCAATTTTTTTCATAATTGCCTCTTTGGAGGTTTGGGTGGAATCATAGGTCAAAGTCAAAACTTTCGTTACGATATCCCAATTTCCACTTGCCGACGGAAATGTGCCAATAGCATTTTCAATCCTTTTTTTACAGGAGCCACAATTCCCACGGACTTTGATGGATTCGGTTTTTTGAGTTGTATTGATTTCTTGATGAACATTTTCTGTTTGTTCAGAATTTTCATCGCGGGTGTATAAACAACAACCCGGAAGCGCATCATAAACCGACTTTTCAGCTGTGTAAAGTTCGTTGTCATGCCCGACTTTGGCTATATTCTTTGCAATTTCATCCAAACTGGTCTTGGAAGCATCAAATTTCACGGTAACGGCTTGGGTTTCCGCATCCCAAATTCCGGTTGCCGACGGCATTTCTTTTACTGCGGCCTCTATGCGCTCTTTGCACATACCGCAGTTTCCTTTAACTTTTAAAGTTTCTGTTTTTTCTTGTGCTGAAATTCCAATTCCAATCAGCAACAGAAATATAATTATGATTTTTTTATACATTTCATTGATTTAATAAATATGACTATTTCTTCGAACTTCGTCCCAATTATTCGGGATTCGAAATTCTTAAATCGTAAATTTTAAGAAAATGTACTTGGGAGGATTCCAAAAGGAAAAACTCAAATCTTTGATAGACAGAGAAGAATAATTATAGGATTTTAATTTTTCAGGAGATATAAATTGTATTTCCTTTTCCTGAGAATCCTGAGGAAAATAAACGTGAAAAACACTTATCTGATGAAGATGACAATCATTGGTCGGGCAATTTGTATCACCACAACTTTTATTTTTGGTCATAGGACTTTCAGTATGGCAACAATCGTGTTCAGAATCGGAAGAATCATCAGTTGTACAACAACTCATTTCCATTTCAGTTTGATGCTCCTCTGCTCCCAAAACAGATGCAAATGAAAGCACCGGTGAAAGGAAAACAAGCACCGCCATCAGAATAGTCAGTATTTGAAATTGTTTTTTCACGGATTACAAAATTACGCATTTTTATTTTAACCAAAACCTTTCCGGATGATTAAGAGCCTGTTTAAGTTTTACCGAAATTTATTTTTATGGCTCTTAAAGAATATCTTTGCTAAATTTTGATGTTCTTTTGAGCGTATTTTTCACTTCCTATTCTTGATTTATCCCGATAAATCTTCAAACACGAAGCAAAATATCCATCTCAAAATAGCTATAAAAATTTTTAGCAATAAAATTTAAACAGGCTCTAAAACTCAGCTCTTTGTCTTACCACTTCATATAAGAATACACCGCAGGCAACCGAGACGTTAAGTGAAGAAGTTTTTCCGGCCATGGGCAATTTTACGATATGATCGGAAATTTTAATAAGATCATCTGAAATCCCGTCTTCCTCACTTCCCATCACTATGGCCGTAGGAACCGAATAATCGGCATCGTAAATAAAATCTCTTGCCTTTTCTGTCGCAGAAACCATCTGAATTCCCGAGTTTTTTAAATATTGGAACACTTTGCGCAAATTAGGTTCTTTGCAAACCGGAATGTTGTACAAAGCGCCTGTTGAAGTTTTTACCGCATCAGCATTAACAGAAGCCGAGCCTTTTTGCGGAATGATGATAGCATCTACGCCTACGCATTCGGCAGTTCGGGCAATGGCACCGAAATTCCGAACGTCGCTCACTCTGTCCAAAATCAATAAAAAAGGATTTCTTCCTTGTTCGTAAATCTGAGGCAATATATTTTCGATGGAATCAAATTCAATCGGAGAAAGAAAAGCAAAAACGCCTTGGTGATTTTTGCGTGTCAGACGATTTAATTTTTCTACCGGAACATATTGGGTCGGAATTTCATAAACCGAAATTAATTTTCGCAATTCGGAAAAAATTTCGCCTTGTAAACCCTTTTGCACAAATAATTTGTCGATGGTTTTACCGGCTTCAATCGCCTCAATTACCGGGCGCAATCCGAAAATTCCTGATTCTTTTTCTCTCTCCATGGGGCAAAAGTATGAAATTCATTCAAATTCAATTTGTAAAGAAACCTCCAAGGTTAATTTTCATGTTGAATATAAACCTTGGAGGTTAGCTCAATTTAAAATTGAATTTCAAAAAATAATATGCTTAAATTTGTTGGAAACGAATCGTTATGGAAATTCAGGAAAAGAAAAAAGAATTGATTTCACGTATTTCTAATGTACAAAATACGGAAGTTTTGGATGAAATTGAAAAAATTCTGAACCAAGAAGAAAATGTAGAATTTGATTTTGACAAAGCGTTTGCTGAAGGGTATACACCTGAAGAATTTATGGTTGAAATGAAAAAAAGAATTAGTGCTTGGCCTTGGAAAAAGTAATTTTACAAAAAGAGGTTTTAGACTTCTTAGAAGAATTAATTTTTAAATTATTTGAAAAAGATTATTTCGGATTTGAAGAAAGTGCAGTCGAATATGTATTTAACATCGTTTATTTTGCGAAAAATTCCATTCCAAATAACAATCATAAAACATCACCGCTTGCTTTACAAAAATTTGGCTCTCATTATGTAACTTATCAAGCCAACGATCATACTTCTTGGTATATTTTCTTTGAAACAAATGCTGAACAATATATCGTAACAGGCATTTTAAACAACCATCAACCTGAAATTCGATTTTTGAATCTTTAGCTTTCAACAACTTTTGTGAATATCTTCCATTAGGTTAATCTTATAATTAATCCGAAATTTGCAATTCAATTTATTTCAAAATGCAGCAATATCAGGATTTAGCACGACATATTTTAGAAAACGGAACAGCCAAAGAAGACCGCACCGGAACGGGAACGAAAAGTGTTTTCGGCTATCAGATGCGTTTCAATTTACAGGATGGATTTCCGCTTGTAACGACTAAAAAACTGCATTTAAAATCCATCATACATGAACTGCTTTGGTTTTTAAATGGTGACACCAATATCCAATACCTGACTGAAAACGGAGTTCGGATTTGGAACGAATGGGCCGATGAAAACGGAAATCTCGGGCCGGTTTATGGTCACCAATGGCGAAGCTGGGGAAAACCAAATGGCGAAACAGTTGACCAGATCAAACAAACGGTGCAGCAGATAAAAAACAATCCCGATTCGCGTCGGATTATCGTTTCTGCTTGGAATGTCGGTGAATTGGACCAAATGGCTCTGGCTCCTTGTCATGCATTTTTTCAGTTTTACGTAGCGGACGAGAAATTGTCTTTGCAGCTTTATCAGCGCAGTGCCGATGTGTTTTTGGGTGTGCCGTTTAACATCGCTTCCTATGCTTTGCTGCTGCAGATGATGGCGCAGGTTTGCGGATTGGAGGCGGGAGATTTCGTGCATACTTTTGGTGATGCGCATATTTATTCGAATCATTTTGACCAAATTAATTTACAATTGTCACGTGACCCTAAACCGCTTCCGACGATGAAAATCAATCCGGAAGTAAAAGATATCTTCGATTTCAAATTTGAAGATTTCACGTTGGAAAATTATGATCCGCATCCGCATATCAAAGGAATTGTGGCGGTTTAAATTTATTTTAAAATCGAAGATTCGACGAAGTCAATTATAAATTTTGAATTTTAAATGCGTTTTTTCATTTCGATACTCTCATTGTTTATAATTTCTTGCAATGGAAATTCAAATTATACTTCTTTGTCAGATGAAGAAGTTGACATTGAATTTCAATTAAGATCTATAAATCCTAATGATGACGAAATTGAATATTGGGAAGTTAACTACATCATGCTATTTGAGCCTGAGACCATTCACTTTACAGGGAATGAAGATTTGAAATCAAGTTTAGAAAATAAAGAATTTGTGAATGGATTTTTTCAACAATGCCATCCTTTACACTGTACTTATAATATTGTCTATTATAAAAATGGTGAATGGAATTCAATATCTTCAGAACAAGATTTAAAAAAATTTATTGGAGAAATTGACAATGAATTTGAAGCTTTTTTGATTGCACGAATTAACGAATTTTATATTGACTTTAGCGATTCAGAGGGTAACGGGTTTTATAAATCTGGAGAGAATTACTTTTTAAAAGTTATGAAATACGAAAGTTGTCCTGTATCTAAAGAATCATTTTTACTTGAAATTACAGAAGATGGAGAAATTAAATCCCAAAAAAGCTTAGGTTATTATTATAAATCAAAAGACTGCATAATTTCTTAATCATGAAATCACTCTCACTCATAATATTGCTTTTTGTAATTTTTTCCTGCACCAAACAACTTCAACCCAGCACACAACAATATGTGACGCACGAATCTGCAAATTTGACGGTTATCAAAATTTCGGAAAATGTTTATCAGCACATTTCTTATTTGCAGACCAATGATTTCGGTAAAGTTCCCTGTAACGGAATGATTGTCGTGGACGGAAATGAAGCGGCGGTTTTTGACACGCCGACCAATGCAGAAAGTTCTAAAGAATTAATTCAATTTTTAAAGGAACGAAATTTCAAAATCAATTCGGTTGTCGCTACTCATTTTCATGATGATTGCATCGGCGGACTGGATGAATTTCATAAAATTGGCGTTCCTTCTTATGCCAATAAAAAAACAATTGAATTTCTAAAAAATTCCACTCAAAATATTCCGCAAAACGGATTTGAAAAAGAGATGGTTTTAAACGTTGGTCATAAAAAAGTATATCTCGAATACTTCGGAGAAGGTCATACGAGAGACAATATCGTCGCTTATTTCCCCGATGAAAAAACGTTGTTTGGCGGTTGTTTGCTGAAAGAAATGAATGCAACCAAAGGTTATCTTGGCGACGCCAATGAAGATGCCTGGTCAGAAACGGTTACGAAACTCAAAACCAAATATCCAAACATCGCGTTTGTGATTCCCGGACATGGAGAATCCGGCGGAATGGAATTGGTGGATTATACGATTTCTCTTTTTCAGCCCTAACAGGGTTTAGAACCCTGTTAGGGCTAAACACTTAAAAACCTTAACAACCCTTTCACAGCTTCATTGTAACAAATTTCTTTATCTTTCGACCTATTTATTTCAAATTTCAAATAATGAAAAAACAATTCTTCAGCATTGCATTTGCTTTTTTTATTTCCATCAGTTCTTATGCCCAAGTAAAAGACGCTTTACCACCGAGTTATCGTGAAAACCAAACCAATAAAATGGATATTTTCCGGGCAGAAGCGGAACGGCAGACTGCACTTGTCCATACCAAACTGGATTTAAAATTTGATTTTGAAAAAGAACAGGCAAACGGAGAAGCCTGGATTACCGCAAAACCGTATTTCTACGAAACCAATCAATTGGTTCTCGATGCAAAGGCGATGATTATCCATGAAGTATCGTTGGTAAGCGGAGGAACTAAGAAGAAATTGAATTTTACGAATGACGAATGGAATCTTTTCATCGATCTGGATAAAACTTATAAACGAAATCAGGAATACACCGTTTACATCAAATACACGGCTCGTCCAAATGAAGTAAAACAAGAAGGAAGTGCCGCAATCAATGATGCAAAAGGAATGTATTTCATCAACGCACAAGGCGAAGACCCGAACAAACCCACCCAAATCTGGACACAAGGCGAAACGGAATCTTCTTCCTGCTGGTTTCCGACCATCGACAAACCCAATCAAAAAACATCTCAAGAAACCTATTTAACCGTTCCCGATAAATTTGTTACGCTTTCCAACGGGAAATTGGAAAAACAAACCAAAAATTCGGACGGAACGAGAACCGATTACTGGAAGTTCGATAAAAAACATGCGCCTTATCTGTTCTTTGTCGGAATCGGAGATTATGCCGTCATCAAAGACAAATGGAAAAATATAGATGTTGACTATTATGTTGAACACGAATACGAACCTTATGCCAAAGAAATTTTTGGGAATACACCGGAAATGATCGGGTTCTTTTCCGAGTTGTTGAAATATGAATATCCCTGGAACAAATACCATCAAATGGCGGTGCGTGATTATGTGAGCGGTGCGATGGAGAACACCACATCGGTTATCCATGCGGAACAAATTCAGCAAAAACCGGGACAGTTAATCGATGAAAATACCTGGGAAGGAACCATCGCGCATGAACTGTTCCACCATTGGTTTGGAGATTTGGTTACGACGGAAAGCTGGGGGAATTTGACTGTCAATGAATCTTTGGCGAATTATTCCGAATACCTTTGGTTTGAACACAAATACGGAAAAGACAAAGCAGAAGAAGACCGCTATGATGACCTTCAAGGATACAAAATGGATCCTTCCAACTTCAATAAAAATTTAGTGCGTGTGCATTATGATGCCCGCGAAGATATGTTTGACGGCGTTTCCTACAACAAAGGCGGAAAAGGCGTTTTGCACATGCTGAGAAGTTATTTGGGAGATGAGGCCTTTTTCGGCGGACTGAGCAAATACCTTCACGATTACGAATACGGAACGGCTGAAGCGGTTCAAATCCGTTTGGCAATGGAAGCTGTGAGCGGTCGCGATTTGAATTGGTTTTTTGACCAATGGTATTTTGCCAACGGACATCCGCAATTGAATGTGGCGTATGATTATAATTCTTCAACAAAAAAAGTTAAAATAACGTTGGTTCAAACCCAATCCAATTTGTTTGAATTCCCATTTGCCTTTGATGTCGTAGTTGATGGAAAAGCGCTGCGTCACCAAGTTTGGGTTGCAAAAAAGAAAGAAAATTCGTTTGAATTTGAGGCGTCAAAAGCACCGGAAGTGGTGATTCCAAATGCCGATCAGGATATTTTATGTGACTTAAACGAAACAAAATCAACCGACGCATTTGCGGCGCAATATAAATTTGCAAAAGACGAATTTACATCACGCATATTGGCTTTGGAAAAATTAGCCGATGCACAAGCGACCAATGAAACAGCTTTAAACACATTGGTTTCCGCATTAAATGATTCGTATGAAGGAATTCGGATTTTTGCTATTACCAAATTGGATGGACAGGATGCAAAAGTGAAAACCAAAACCGTTTCCGTTTTGAAAAAATTGGCAAGTTCCGATCCGAAAACCAAAGTTCAGGCAGCAGCGCTCAACAAATTAAATGAAATGGGCGAAACAGATATTTCCCTTTTCCAGAACGGTTTGAAATCCAAATCTTTCAGTGTTCAGGCAGCTTCGGCGGCCGGTGTTATACGATTGGATCCTACGAAAGTAACCGAATTGTCCGGTCTGGACGATGAGGTTTTGGCAACCAATCCGGAATTGATCGGGAATTTACTTGAAACCTGGATTTCAAATAACGACAAATCAAAATTGAGTGTAGCCTCCGAATCTGTTGCTTTTTATTTGTTTACCAAATATGAAAATCCCGATTTGGGTGGAAAATTAGAGAAAGGATTTAACTGGGTTTTGGGTTCAGATGATTTGAATTCCACCAAAAAAATCGCTTCTCTTTACAAACAGGTTCACAAATTCTACGGAAAAGAAAATCCACAATTGGGGATGATGCTTAAAACGCTTTTGGATCAGGCAATCGGATTGAAATCGAAGACCAATCAAACTGCGCCTTCTAAAAGTTTAGAAGAACAAATCAAAATACTGAGCGACGCAAAAGCGGGAATGTAATCCTCCCCCAACCCCTCCAAAGGAGGGGAGATTTCTCAACTTTGTCAAAGTTCTATACGGATTGATGATAACTTTGACAAAGTTTAGATAGAACCATAAAAACTTTAAAAATTGAACTTCAAACTCACTATACTTGTTGCCAAAGCAGAAAATCATGTAATCGGAAATGACAATCAGTTAATCTGGCATTTGTCAAATGATTTGAAACGCTTCAAACTATTGACTACCGGACATCCCATCATCATGGGCAGAAAAACTTTTGATTCCATCGGAAAACCCTTGCCCAACCGAACCAACATAGTCATTACCCGAAATACCGACTGGAATCCGGTAGGGGTTTTAGTGGTTCATTCGTTACACGAAGCCATCAAAAAAGCTAAGGAATTTGACTCCGAAATTTTCATCATCGGCGGCGGAAATATTTACGAACAAGCATTGGAACTGGCAGATACGTTGGAAGTAACGGAAGTTCATCATTCGTTCGAAGGCGATACAAAATTTCCCGAAATTGATTTAGAAATATGGAAAGAAGTTTTCAGAGAGAATTTCCAAAAGGATGAAAAAAATGAGTACGATTATTCGTTTGTGCGCTACGAAAGAAGCTAATTCGAAGTGCGATTTACGAAGTGCGATTTGAGATAGTTTTATAATCTTCGCTCTCCAACTCCCCAACTCTTCAACTCTTCAACTCAATCCGGTGGCGCCAATAAAGTAAACGGATACCAAGGAAGATTTCGCAGGATTCCATAAAGGATAAATATTCCGAAAAGCAGGTAAACAAACCAGTTTTTATAGAGGATTTTTACTCTGATTTTTGTTCCGAAAAAAAGATTGGAAACCATCGTCCAGGAAATGTAAACGACAAACGGAAAAAGAATAAACAACAAAGGATTGTACCGAAACGCTTCTTTGAAATTAAGATGCAATAAATTATGAATCAACCGCTGCGAACCACATCCGGGACAGTTCAACCCGAGTATAGTTTTGGACGGACAAGAAACAAATGACTCTGATTGATCCGAAGGGTTAAATGTATAATAATAATATAAAAAAGCCCCACCAAAAAGGATGATGAGGCTTATTTTTAAATATTTCATTTTTAATATCCTGAATAATCTGCTGTTGCACCAGCAAACGCTCCTGCAAAACTCAATATCATTACTATTACAATTAAAATAGCACCTGCTACACCTCCCCAAATCGAATATTTCTTTGCGTCATCCGCTGCTTTTTGTGCTCCTGCATAGTCACCCTGCGCCCATAGCTTATTAACACTCGTTGACTTGATAATAGCAAAAATCCCGATTGGCCAACAGCACAAAACTGTACATACGATAGCCCAAACTAAATTATTGTCCGGTGGTGATTGCACATCGCCCGGTCTGATATTGTCTTGATTTTCCATAAAAATATAGTTTTAAAAATTTTATTTTTTACGAATGTAATAATTTTTTAAGTCAATGATTCACTTTTATTTCTTCAGGTCTGTGTTTATATTTAAATACAATCGCAAACAAAATTGTAATTATCAGTGCATAGCCTGCAAAAATATACCAGGAGATTGTCCAGCCTTCGAGTTGAGCTACCGGGTCGGTTTGTGAGAACACAAAATGGTTCACCACTTCCCCTGCTGCCAGCATTCCTATGGTCGCACCAAATCCGTTGGTCATCATCATGAACACACCCTGCGCACTGGAACGAATACTTTTATCAGTTTCTTTGTCCACGAAAAGCGAACCCGAAACATTGAAAAAGTCAAATGCAATTCCATACACAATCATGGATAAAACAAACATCCAGACACCCGTTCCGGGATTTCCGACTCCAAATAATGCAAAACGTAAAAACCAAGCAAACATGGCCATCAGCATTACTTTTTTAATCCCAAATCGTTTTAGGAAAAATGGAATCAATAAAATACAAAGCGTTTCCGAAACCTGCGAAAGGGATATGAGCGCATTGGCATTATTGGCACCCCATGTATTGGCATACTCCGGAATGCTTTTAAAGCTGGTGATAAACGGATTGGCATATCCATTGGTGATCTGAAGTGAAACACCCAGAAACATAGAAAATATAAAGAAAATTGCCATTTTACGGTCTTTGAACAGACTGAAAGCCTTTAATCCCAGCGCATCAAACAAGCTTTGTTTTTCCGCCGATTTATTAACCGCAATTTTGGGCAATGTAAACGAATAGAAAAACAATATAAGCCCCAAAACCCCTGAAACAAAAAACTGGCTGTAGCTATTCTGAAAACTTGGAAAATCCTTTTGACTTGAAAAATTAAACCCAAATTGTCCTTCCGGCATTCCGGCAAAATTGACAAATAACATTGCACAGATAAACCCGACGGTTCCCATAGTACGAATCGGCGGAAAAGCTTTGATAGTATCAAAACCATTATTGACCAAAACTCCATAGGCAACCGAATTGGAAAGAGCTATGGTGGGCATATAAAAAGCTACACTCACCGTATAAAGGGAAAACAAAGTGGCAAAATCAACTGATGATCCGGCTGTCATACCATAATATCCCGCTGCAATAATAAAAATTGCGGCAATTGCATGACAGATTCCCAACAGCTTTTGCGCCGGAATCCAGCGGTCAGCTATAATTCCCAAAATAGCCGGCATAAAAATCGAAACGATTCCCTGCATAGCATAAAAAAGTCCGATTTTAGGCCCCAACCCGATCGAACCGAGATAATTCCCCATAGAAGTCAGATATGCACCCCATACAGCAAACTGTAAGAAGTTCATAATGACCAGTCTAAATTTTATTGACATAAAGTTCTTGTGTTAATTAACGTTTATCCAATTCGTCGCGCAGACGCGCAGCCAGCTCGTAGTCCTCATTTTTGACTGCTTCTTTCATTTCTTTTTGGAGTTCCTCTTTAGATTTAGATGAAAAATCATAACGCTTTTCTTGTTTGGCTACTTCTTTTTCTATTTCACGGATAGCGCTGGCTATATTCTTTTCTTCCTTTTCCTGAACCTCCAGATGAATTCCGGCCTTTTCCATCACTTTTTCCAAAGCATAAATCGGCGCATCAAACCGGATAGCTAAAGCAATCGCATCTGAAGTTCTGGAATCTATTTCCTCCTCTTTTCCATCCTTGTCTTCCATTAAAATGTTAGAATAAAAAACGCCATCCTCCAATTTATGGATGAAAACCCCTTTTACAAAAAAATGAAAAGCCTGCCCCATCGACACAAATAAATCATGCGTCAAAGGCCGTGGTGTCCGGATATCCTTTTCCAAAGCAAGTGCAATCGACTGCGCCTCAAAGCTTCCGATGATGATGGGTAATTTCCTCATCCCCAATTCTTCCTCCAAAATCAAAGCATAAGCACCCGTTTGGGTTTGACTATATGAAATGCCTTTAATGTTTAGTTTTACCAAATGTTCCATCAGTCTGTAAAGCTAATAAAATATACAATTTAGAGAAATTTTTGCAAGTGAAAAAATCAATTTCACTCAAATTCTGTTTCGTTTCTAAGTCATTCATTTTATGATGGCGCCCGGGCGGGCTATCCGTTGCAACTCCTCGCTCCCGGGATTTAAAATCCCGGCATCTGCGGGGTTTCCACTGCTATCCCTGGCGCAAGATTTGTCACCGGTTTAAAATGCCACAAAAAAAACCTCACGAGTTGTAAAACCTGTGAGGTTGTATGATATTTATAAATTAGATTTCCTACATTAAACAGAAATACAATTTAATATTTTTAAACTCCCTTGTATTTCTTTACTTCTTCGATCAGTTTGGGAACCACTTCAAAAGCATCGCCCACGATTCCGTAATCGGCAGATTTAAAGAAAGGCGCTTCGGCATCTGAATTGATAACAACGATGGTTTTTGATCCGTTTACACCTGCCAAATGCTGAATCGCTCCGGAAATCCCGATGGCTATATACAATTTCGGCGCAATGGCTTTTCCGGTCTGCCCAACATGCTCAGAATGCGGTCTCCATCCGATATCTGCCACCGGTTTGGAACTTGCTGTAGCTGCCCCCAACAAAGAAGCCAACTCTTCAATCATTCCCCAATTCTCCGGCCCTTTCATCCCACGACCACCTGAAACCACGATTTCCGCTTCTTTCAAATCTACTTTGTCTGATGAAGCAAGCTGCACGTTGGTTACTTTTTCTTTTGCATCGGTATCGCTTACCGAAACATTCACAGCCTCTTCTGTACCGGAAACAGGATTTTCTTTCAGCCCGAATGCGTTTTGCAAAACGGTCAGCACTTTGGATCCGCCTGTAACTTCAACTGTTTCAATTCCTTTTCCGGAAAAAGCTCTTCTCTCAGCTGTAAAAGGCGCAACATTACTCGGAGCTGAAATCAAATTGGTTACCAAAGTTGAAGATGATTTCAAAGCCAGCAAAGGCGCAAAGCTTGATGCGTCATTGGTAGCCGGAAGCACGATGGTGTCTCCGTCTTTCAATTCGTTCAGAACTTTTGCATAAGCATTGGGGGAGAAATTTTTCAAAGCATCGGAAGATACTTTCAAAACTTTATTTGCTCCGTATTTGTACAATGAATCAGAAGATTCCGTCGCATTGATAGCTACGGCCGTCACGGTATCGCCCGATTTATCTGCGATAGATTTTGCATAAGAAACCGCTTCCAATGCTGCTTTTTTATAATGTCCGTCTGCCGCGGCGGACTCTGCATATACTAAAATTGACATTTTTTCTCTTTTTGGGTTAATTAAATAACTTTTGCTTCTTCGTGTAATAATCTTACCAATTCACCTACATTGTCTTTATCGATCAATGTTACATTTCCTCTGGAAGGTGGTTTTACATAACCTACCACTTTTAAGTTGGAAGAAGTTTGTTCTGCTTCTATTACATTTAAGGGTTTGGTACGTGCCGCCATGATCCCACGCATATTGGGAATGCGTAATTCGGTTTCGTCTACCAATCCTTTTTGACCTGCAATCACAACCGGAAATGATGCTGAAATAGTTTCTTTACCACCGTCAATTTCGCGAACGGCTTCTGCTGTATTTCCTTCCAATTTCAGCCCGACACAACCGTTTATGAATGCGTAATCCAAAATTCCGGCAACAAATCCCGGAACTTCTCCACCATTATAATCAATGGATTCTTTTCCTGTCAAAACGACATCATAGCCACCTTGTTTGGCAACATTTGCGATCTGGGTCGCAACAAAAAATCCGTCTCTGGCATCAGCGTTTACACGAATGGCATCATCGGCTCCGATGGCCAATGCCTTTCTCATCACAGGCTCAACCGAAACATCTCCTACGGTAACCACAGTGATTTTTGCTCCTTGGGTTTCCTGTAATTGAACAGCACGGGTCAAACTGAATTCATCATGCGGATTGATGACAAACTGAACACCGTTTTTATCGAATTCTTTTCCGTCTGCCGTGAAATTTATTTTTGCAGTAGTATCGGGAACACTACTGATACAAACTAAGATTTTCATTTTATTTGTAATTTAAGTTTTTAAAATTCCTACAAATTGCCAAACCAAGTTTAAACAATTCATTCTCTTTTTATTAAATTTTTAAAGTTCGTAAATATAGTGAAAAAAATATATTATGCACGCATAGCAATTGCAAGATTTTTATCAGTTTTTCACTAAATCCCTTTTTTCTTTTTCAATCTGTTTTTTAAAAACATATTGGGTAATGTAAATGCTGATTTCGTATAAAACTACCAATGGAATCGCCGCAATCATCATACTCATAACGTCTGAAGGCGTAATAACCGCTGCGATTACTAAAATAACGACCAACGCGTGTTTGCGGTAGGTTCTCAAAAATTGAGGTGTCAGTATTCCTATTTTGGCCAGAAAATAAGCGAAAACAGGGAACAAGAAAACCAAGCCCATTCCTAACAGCGTTTGTACAAACATAGAAGTATAACCGGAAAGCCGCCATTCGTTTGAAATGCCGAAAGGATTATACGAATAAAGGAATTGTACCGAAAAAGGCAGCATAAAGAAATAACTGAACAGAACTCCGACCAGAAAGAAAAAACTAACGGCAATGACTGTTCCGTTTGCATGGCTTTTTTCCTTTTCTGTTAATCCCGGTCTTATGAATCTCCAAATTTCCCATACCACATAAGGAATGGCCAAAATCAATCCACACAACAAAATTGTATAAATCTGTGAAGTGATTTGGCCGGAAGGATCCAGATTTTTTAATTCTTTTGTATAATTAAATGATTCCGGATAAATGGGATCCATCCCTAATTTTTCAGCCAAAGAATTCAATAATTGATAGGTAAAAAATTCAGAACGCAACGGCGCCATGATAAAATTATCCGTTATATAACCCCAAAACACCGCACAAATAATGGCACCGACGAAGATGGCTACAAATGAACGGATCAAATGTCCTCTTAATTCAAAGATATGACCCAAAAAGGACAACTCTTTTTCCTCCTTATTTTCTGCCATTATATTTCTATTCCGTGTTTAATCAATGCGTGTAAATCCAATATCCCGAAATATTGTTCATTTCTGTCCACCACGACCAATTGACCGATGTTAAAATCCCTCAACTTGTGAAATGCATCTACTGCCTTTTCGTCTTTGTAAACCCTTTTCGGATGAGAGGTTAATATGTCTTTGGCTAATAAATGCTGGTATTCTTTATGTTTTTGAAGCGTTCTTCTTAAATCTCCGTCCGTGATGACACCGAGTATTTCATCGCCATCCAAAACTACCGTAATACCATTTCGGCCGGATGTAAGCGAATCTATCACTTCAAATACAGTAGAATCAGGATTGACAAAAGGACGCTGAAAGGTATCCATCACATCCTCCACGCTCCAAAGCAATCTTTTTCCCAATGCTCCGCCGGGATGGAATTTTGCAAAATCTTCACCGGTGAAATTTTTCGATTTCATCAAGGCAACCGCCAGCGCATCTCCCATGACCAATTGTGCGGTCGTACTGGAAGTCGGTGCCAGATTATTGGGACAAGCCTCTTTTGAGACTGTAATATTTAAAATCACATCAGCATGTTTGGCTAAATCGGAATCCAAATTTCCGATCATGGCAATGAGCGAAGAAGCATTCTTTTTTAAAATGGGAGCCAAATCTTTTATTTCCTGACTATTTCCACTTTTTGAAACACATATTACAACATCTTCATTATCTAACAATCCCAAATCACCATGAATAGCTTCAGCAGCATGTAAAAACTGGCTTTTGGTTCCGGTAGAATTAAAAGTTGCCACCATTTTATTGGCAATGTGCGCACTTTTCCCTATGCCGACTACCACAACTTTTCCTTTATTTTCATTCAGTAAAGTCACGGCATGAGCAAATTCATCGCCTAAATTTTGAGCAATGTGTAAAAGTTCTGTAATTTCGTCCTGAAAAACAGTTTTTCCAATTTCTCGAATTTCTTGATTTTTCAAATCCAAAGATTTTGCCTGTAAAGTTTTATTTCGTACTTTAGGTCATTCGACCAAAATTTGATTTTCAACTCATAGAATTGAAAGGTCAAATATAGGAATTTGGAAAGTAGAAAAAATTAAAATTAGTCTTTTTGTTAAGATGAATAGTTCAACAGAATTATCTTCCTATTTAAAAAAATACTTTGGTTTCAACCAATTTAAAGGCCAACAGGAAGAAATTATCAGAAGCCTTCTCAATAAAGAGGATGTTTTTGTACTTATGCCTACAGGTGGAGGGAAATCCCTTTGCTATCAATTACCTGCCTTGATTTCAGACGGTGTTGCCATCATTGTTTCTCCGTTGATTGCCCTTATGAAGAACCAAGTCGATGCCGTCAGGGGAATTTCGTCTGATAATGATGTGGCGCACGTATTAAATTCGTCCTTAAATAAAACGCAAACAAAAAAAGTGATGGATGACATACGCAGCGGCACGACCAAAATGCTGTATGTCGCTCCCGAATCTCTGACCAAAGAAGAATACACCGATTTTTTTAAAACGGTGTCCATTTCATTTTTTGCCATAGACGAAGCGCATTGTATTTCAGAGTGGGGACATGATTTCCGGCCGGAATACCGAAATTTAAAAAACATCATCAATAAAATAGGCGATGCTCCCGTAATTGCATTGACTGCAACAGCCACACCAAAGGTTCAGGAAGATATCCAAAAAACTTTGGGCATGCAAAATGCAAAAGTTTTTAAAGCTTCTTTTAACCGGCCGAATTTATTTTATGAAGTTCGTCCAAAAATTAATCAGGATAAGGAAATCGTAAAATTCATTTCTCAATATCAAGGAAAATCAGGTGTGATTTATTGTCTCAGCCGAAAAAAAGTAGAAGATTTTTCCCAACTTTTACAAGTAAACGGCATCAAGGCCATTCCTTATCACGCCGGATTGGATTCAAAAACCCGCTCCAAACACCAGGATATGTTTTTGATGGAAGAAGTGGATGTAGTGGTGGCTACCATTGCCTTTGGAATGGGAATTGACAAACCAGATGTCCGGTTTGTGATCCACTATGATATGCCCAAAAGCTTGGAGAGTTACTATCAGGAAACGGGTCGTGCCGGCCGCGATGGTGGAGAAGGTTATTGTTTGGCCTTTTATGATTACAAAGACATAGAAAAATTGGAGAAATTTCTGGCCAATAAAATGGTGGCGGAACGAGAAGTCGGATTACAACTTTTAGGTGAAGTCATTTCCTATGCTGAAACTTCCATGTCAAGAAGAAAATTTCTACTGCATTATTTCGGAGAAGAATTTGACGAAATAAATGGATTGGGAGCCAATATGGATGACAATATGCGCAATCCGAAAAAAATGATTGATGCACAGGATGACGCACAATTGGCACTTGAAATCGTCCAAAAAGTAAAAGAAATACTGAAAATCAATGATTTGGTAAATGTGCTGACCGGAAAGGAAAGTTCCATCACCAAATCTTATAATTTAAAATCAGAGAACTTTTTTGGGAAAGGAAAAGACCATGAAGATTATTATTGGAAAAGCATTGCTCGTCAATTAATCGTACGCGATTATTTGGAAAAAGAAATTGAATCTTATGGCATTCTAAAGTTGACCGAAAAAGGGAAAAAATTTATCCAGAAACCGGAAGAATTCCTCATTGCGGAAGATGTGGATTTTAAAAAATTATTGTCTGAACCTTCATCGGAATCCATTCAGCAAGCACCTGCCGCTTTTGATGATACTTTGCTGAAACACCTGAAAGACCTTCGGAAAAAAATCGCCAAACAACATGGGATTCCTCCTTTTGCCGTTTTTCAGGATCCAAGTTTGGACGACATGACCATGCAATACCCGACAACCATCAAAGCACTGACTAATGTCTTCGGTGTTGGCGAAGGAAAAGCCAACAAATTCGGGAAACCTTTTGTGGAATTCATCGCCAAATATGTGGAGGAAAACGACATCATCCGTCCGGACGAAATGGTCATAAAGTCGGTTGCCGATAAATCCAGCTACAAAGTTTACATCATCCAAAGCGTAGATCGAAAATTAGATCTGGAAAGTATGGCAGAAGCAAAAAGTTTATCCATGGAAGAACTTCTCTCAGAAATGGAAAGCATCGTATATCAAGGAACCAAACTGGATATTTCCTATTATATAGATGAAATCCTCGATGAAGACCAGCAGGAAGAAATTCATGATTTTCTGATGGATGCTGAAAATGATTCTATGACCAATTTATTGAAAGAATTCGGAGATGATTATGAAGAAGAAGAATTACGTCTGATGCGGATTAAATTTATCAATGATATTGCAAATTAAATTTGAGAATGAGACAATTTGAAGATTTGAGAATTAATTAAACATTGTAAAATTTTACAATCCATACTTACTAACTCATTTTCAAATTCCCGAATTTTCAAATCTTCAAATTAAAATTATGAACAAAAAAGTCATGCTGATGATTTTGGACGGATGGGGAATCAACCCCAATCCAAATGTTTCAGCTATTGCCGCCGCCAAAACTCCTTTCATCGATTCTTGTTTTAAGAATTATCCAAACGCTACTTTAATTACCTATGGTTTGGATGTCGGGCTTCCGGAAGGCCAAATGGGCAATTCGGAAGTAGGACACATGAATCTCGGAGCGGGAAGAGTGGTTTATCAAAATCTGGTTCGAATCAATATGGCGGTTCAGGACAAATCCTTTCTGAAAGAAAACGTATTGAATTCGCAGTTCCAATTTGCACGCGACAACAATAAAAAAGTACATTTCATCGGGCTGACTTCCAATGGTGGCGTTCATTCCCACATCAATCATTTATACGGTTTACTGGAAGCCGCTTCCGAATACGGGTTAAAAGAAAATGTCTATGTTCATGCATTTACAGACGGTCGGGATTGCGATCCGCACAGCGGAAAAAAATTCATTGCAGATCTGGAAGAACACATGCAGCACAGCACCGGAAAACTGGCTTCTGTGATTGGTCGATATTATGCCATGGATCGGGACAAAAGATGGGAACGTGTAAAATTGGCTTATGATTTATTGGTCAAAGGAAAAGGGAAATTTACCGAAAATCTGATTCAGTCCATCGAAGAATCCTATGAAGAAGGCATAACCGACGAATTCCTGAAACCTATCATAATTGACAAAAACGGTTTGATTGAAGAAGGCGATGTGGTCATCAATTTTAATTTCCGGACAGACCGTGGCCGTGAAATCACAGAAGTTTTGACCCAAAATGATTTCCCTGAATTTGGGATGCACAAATTGTCTTTACGTTATATTACATTGACGAATTACGATAAAACGTTCAAAGGCGTTCAGGTCGTTTATGATGAAAATGAAATTCCAAATACGATAGGAGAAGTTTTGGAAAAAGCAGGGAAAACCCAAATCCGGATTGCCGAAACAGAAAAATATCCGCATGTCACCTTTTTCTTTTCCGGTGGCCGGGAAAAACCATTTGAGGGAGAAAAAAGAATTCTATGTTCTTCACCAAAAGATGTTCCGACTTATGATTTGAAACCGGAAATGTCGGCTTATGAAATCACTAAAAATATCCTTCCCGAAATCCAAAACCAATCGGCCGATTTTATTTGTTTAAATTTTGCCAATACGGACATGGTTGGTCATACCGGTGTTTTTCAGGCTGCTGTGAAAGCCGCCGAAACAGTGGATAGTTGTGCGGAATCAATTGTGAAAACGGCTTTAGAAAATGATTATTCGGTCATAATTCTTGCCGATCATGGAAATGCAGATGTGATGATTAATCCGGACGGTTCGCCAAATACTCAACACAGCACGAATCTGGTGCCAGTCATTTTGGTTCAGAAAGAAAAGAAATTTGAATTGAAAAACGGAAAATTAGGCGACATCGCTCCCACCATTTTAACACTTATGGGTGTTCCTGTTCCGACTGAAATGACGGGAAACGTTTTGCTTAGCAATTAATATTTGTACCTTTGCAAACGCTCGGACAATTTCTGCTAACAAAATGAAAAGTTATATTATAGCCGTCGATTTTGACGGAACCATCGTGGAGGATGCCTATCCGAGAATCGGGAAACCGATGCTTTTTGCATTTGATTCGTTGAAACACTTACAGGCTCAAGGACATCGTTTGGTGCTTTGGACTTACCGGCATGGAAAAACACTCGAAGAAGCAGTAGAATTCTGTCGTGAAAACGGGATTGAATTTTATGCGGTCAATTCCAGTTTTGAAGAAGAAACATTTGAAATGACCAGACAAAGTAGAAAAATCCATGCAGATGTATTTATTGACGACCGTAATTTAGGTGGTTTTCCGGGTTGGGGAGAAGTGACACAAATTATAGAGAAACGAATAGAATTTTCCATTGGAGAACACGGGAAAGTCAAAGAAAGAAAAAAGAAAAAAAGAGGATTTTTTGGATTATGATTCACTACAAAAATAAAGAAGAATTAGAATTAATGTATCAAAGCGCCCAATTGGTTTCCAAAACCTTGGGTATGCTGGCCAAAGAGATCAAACCCGGAATCCAAACAATCAGGTTGGACAAACTCGCTCATGAATTTATAAAAGATCATGGCGGCGAACCCGCATTTTTGGGTTACGGCGGATTTCCTTATTCGCTTTGTATTTCACCAAACGAACAGGTCGTTCATGGATTTCCAAATGAAGATTATTTAGAAGAAGGTGATATTCTTTCGGTCGATTGTGGTGTTTTCATGAATGGATTTGTAGGTGATCATGCTTATACTTTTGAAATAGGAGAAGTCGCTCCGGAAATCAAAAAATTATTAAAAATCACCAAAGAATCTTTATACAAGGGAATCGAACAAATGTTACCCGGAAACCGTGTCGGAGACATTGGCCATGCTATTCAAACCTATTGTGAAAAAGAAGGTTACGGTGTAGTAAAAGACCTGGTCGGACATGGCGTCGGAAGAACGATGCATGAAGATCCACAAGTCCCGAACTATGGAAGAAAAGGAACCGGAAAAGTACTGAAAGAAGGAATTACATTGGCGATAGAACCTATGATCAATATGGGAACCGATAAAGTTCGTTTCCATAAAGACGGCTGGACGGTGACGACTCGCGACAATCAGCCATCGGCTCATTTCGAACACGACGCCGCTATCATCGACGGAAAACCTGTTTTGCTTTCCACATTTCAATTTATTTACGAAGCATTGGGAATTGAATCTGACGAAGAAGCACCTTTTTTATATAAAACACTCGTCTGATGTTTCGCTATTTCCGTTCGATAAAATTTGCCATCAACGGATTGTTTTATGCACTTCGAACTGAAAGAAATGTACAAATCTTATGGGGTATAGCGATTTTGACGATTGCCATTTCACTTTGGCTAAAAGTTTCCCCGACCGAATTTCTAATTATTTTACTGTGGATGTTTCTGATCGGGGTATCTGAATATCTGAATACAGCAATTGAAAAACTTTCTGATCGTGTCACCCTCGAACAAGATGAGCAAATCAAACACGTAAAAGACATAGCAGCCGGTGCAACATTAGTAGCCTCCATCGGTGCAATTCTTTCCGGGTTGATTATCTTTGTTCCGAAAATAATTAAAGTGATTAGTAATTAGTGATGAGTGATGAGTCGTTTTTTGTGAAGCAAAAAGTAACTTTAAACTTTAAACTTAAACTTTAACCTTATTTGAAATCAGTCTTTAAAGAAATCATAAACATCGTTCCACGTCCTTGGCTCATCAGGATGAGCATTTGGGCAAGACCTGTTTTGGTTTGGATGCATCGTGGTGATAATTTCACCGACCCGATTGATGGCCGTAGTTATAAAAGTTTTTTGCCGTATGGTTACGAAAAACAACGTCAAAATGTACTATCGCCCGGAACGCTTTCGCTGGAGCGACACCGTTTGATGTGGCTGTATCTGCAAAATGAAACCGATTTTTTTACTTCGAAGTTAAAAGTGCTGCACATGGCACCGGAACAATCTTTCTACAAACGTTTTCGGAAAATGAAAAATCTGGATTATACGACTTCTGATCTGGATTCACCGATTGCTGATGTTAAAGCGGATATTCAAAATTTACCTTTTGAGGACAATTCCTTTGATGTGATTTTCTGTAACCATGTTTTGGAACATGTGGAAGATGACAAAAAAGCGATTTCGGAATTATTTCGCGTGATGAAACCGGGAGGTTGGGGAATTTTACAGGTTCCGATTCGTTATCAATTGGAAAAAACTTTTGAAGACCCTACGATTACCGACCGCAAAGAGCGAATCGAAAAATTTGGGCAATACGATCATGTTCGTGTTTATGGAAGGGACTACTATGATTTACTTTCCAAATCCGGATTTGAAGTTGAAAAAGTCAATCTTTCAGAAAAATTATCGGATGATGAAATCAAGCGATTCGCACTGGAAAAAAACGAGATTTTGCCGGTGGTCAGGAAAATCGGAAAATAAAAAAATCTGCAACTGTAAAACAATTGCAGATTCATGATTAAAAATTTCAATTTATTTTAATACTAATTTTTTGGATTGAACTGCTCCGTCTTCCGTTTGGATTTTCAAAACATATACTCCTTTTGGTTGATTGATCAAATTGATTTGTAATTGATTTTTTTGATTGAATTCATCTTGATAAACAAGTTCTCCATTGACCGAATAAACTTTGAGTTGTCCCGAATTGGGTTTTTCTGTTTTGATTTCAAAAATTCCGGTGGATGGATTGGGATAAACCTGTAATTTATCGGCAATCGTTTCTGCAACATCTGATGGACGTGTTTTGATAAATAAAGCTTTAATTTCTTCTTTCATTTCGTATGTCAATTCAAAATTCAAATCTGTTTTTCCTTGATAATTATAAGTAATCTGATACGCCCAACCATCTGAAAAACAGCTTTCACAACAACTTGGAACATACATCCCGATTACATAAAACTTATTGTTTTGGAAGCCGTTATAGGTGGCGAAATTGGTAGAAGGAACGCCCCAAGATGCTCCTGAAGTTACTGCTCCATAGCTTCCGCTATCATCACTCCAAGCAAATGTCCCCGGAACCATAGAACCAAATAGGGGTCCGGTAGGATTGGTTGTCTCATAAACAAACCAGGCATAATCTGATTCCATTTCGCAGGTTTCATTTAGAAAAGGATAAGGATCTATGGTAGCTGAAATGGTATTGTTTCCACCATTGTGTGTAACCGTCAGATTATAGTCAGGATCTTGTTTTTCCTGAAGGGAGATATCATCAATGGCAATATCATTTCCATCGCCCAATCCATCTTCTTTCAGACGAATGGAAATTCTGTTCTTTTGACCTGTCACCGTAAAACAACCGGAAAGTAACATCCAGTCGCAAGGATCGCTCGGATCTGTATTGATTTGAGTATAAGGCACGACTATAGTTCCATTTATTTCGATTTGAATTTCCGGTAGTACGTCAAAGGTACATTGTGGCATATTTTTTAAATTGACACAGAAATTATATTCTTTTCCTTGAGTTAACCCAAGTGTTTGCGAATAAATTACTGAGCTTGAACCGGCCGGTTGGTTTGTTAATCCATTGACCAACAAATAATTTTCATTGTCAGAATACAAATCGGAATCCGCGCAATACGAATGGTCAGTGATGGTTGCTCCGAAATTGGCAGCTGAATTGGTCACATGGTATTGTCCCGGCAAAGTCGCGGAATTTTGATCATAATCACTGTTGAATCCCGTATTACCTGCTTCGAAATTGGCATTTTCCAACAGGTTTTCATTTTTTTCACAACAGTAAGCGCCGGCAGTTGAAGAGGAAGGTTCTTCAAACCGCATACAGAAATTATCAAAACCGATGTATCTTCTTCTATAAGCGCCCGGGATTGGCACATCATCTCGGGTAATCATAATATGTGTAATATCCGGACTTGCATTGATAACATTTGAATCAAATGTCAGAGAAAATGGTTGAAATGTATTGACTACATTTTGGGGTATGGTAACAGAGCCCAATTTATAAACCACAACTCCATTTCCCGTAGGCCAAAGATTATAATCTGTCGGTATAAACATTTGAGTCGGAGGGTTTGATAAAATATTTCCGGGATTATAAACACCAAATATTCCCACTACTACATCCATATCGCCATTGGAAGATCGCGTAAGGTCGGCAGCATCAAAGTTAAATGTATAAATACCTGAATTTGACGGCACCGGCGTACTTAATTGATTGTACATGCCTTCTCTAAATGCCGGAGATGTATTGTCTGAATTTTGAATCCACATTCCCGAAAAAATACCGTCAGGATTTGTCGGGTTAATCAATACCGAATGACTGGCCAAAGCCGTAGAATTATTACAATAAATATCGGCCAAACTATTAAAACCTCCCCATATACGAAACCAGCCTGTTGCCAAATCAATATCATTATCTAAAACAGCTTCCGGATCACCGGTAACAGTTTCAAAGTTTCCATTTTGGAAATAATTTCCGGGACAAAATTCCGGATTGGGTCTTCCACATCTCTCTGATTGCGCATATAGTGTAGCACAAAATAGAATTAAGAATTGAAATAAAGTAAATTTGATTTTCATGATAATTTGTTTTAAAAATTTGCTTACTCTGATGTAGGATTTTCAGCATCTTCCTGTCCAACACAGTTTTGAACATCACAAATCTCTAAAACATCACTCGCCCCATCATGCGTATTTAAACCCTTTTGGGGCAAGTGATTTCAACTTTTATTTCAGGGGATAATCACCCTATCGTCATTTTATATTTTAATTGGAGGGAGTGGGTTCGGGTTCTTCTCTTAAAATTCCAATTTGATTTAAGTATATCGAATCAGATTTGTCAAAGAAAGTTTTATAATGTGAACTATTATAAGAAGTTGATACTTTCTCTAATCTCAATCTATGATCAATTATCTTAAACTTCGCAGAGAAGAATGAGCCAAGATAACATGCAATACCATTTTCATCGTTGATTAATAGTTCTATTTTTTCCTCTTTTAAATCAAAGTACCGTTGAGGATCTACACTTCCCGGAACTATTATAAAACCTACAGAATCTAGACCAATTTTTTCAGTAAACAAAGGCGAGCATTCCTTAAAATCCATGTTCAAGTAAACAAAATCTTCTGTCGTTAAAACACTTACACAAACATTCCCCTCATCCTCTAAATTCAATTTTGATAAATTAATTAATTCTGGAAGAGCATCCTTCAAATCTTTGTTAAGAATCCTTGAAGAAACCTCAGCTTCCATTAAAACATCTTTGTCTTTAGAATTATCATTGCAACCAAAAACCATAAAACTCAAAACTAATAATAGAAAGATTCCCTTTTTCATTTCAGAAAGATAACAAAAAAAGGCGCAAAATGCGCCCTATATTTTCATCCGCCACGGCGGACAAATTAACCATACATTTCCGCTTTTAATTCTTTCACTCTTTTGTCATCCAAAAATTCATCATAGGTCATATAACGGTCGATGATTCCTTTTGGCGTAAGTTCAATGATGCGGTTACAAACAGTTTCAATCAACTCATGGTCATGCGAAGCCATCAAAATGGTTCCTTTAAAATTCTGCAATGAATTATTGAGTGCTGTAATGGATTCCAAATCCAAATGTCCTGTCGGTTCGTCCAATAAAAGTACATTGGCTCTTAACAACATCATCCGCGAAAACATACAACGCATTTTTTCGCCTCCCGAAAGAACAGATGATTTTTTTAAAGCTTCTTCTCCTGAAAACAACATTTTTCCCAGAAATCCCCGCATGTATTCCTCATGACGCTCTTCATCAGATTCCGTATACTGACGCAACCAATCTACTAAATTGATATCTTCTTTAAAGAAATTAGTGTTATCCAACGGCAAATAAGCCTGCGTAGTGGTAATCCCCCAATTTACGCTACCGGAATCCGGTTCTGCATTTCCTGAAAGGATTTCGAAGAATTGGGTAACGGCTTTGGAGTTTTTAGAAAACACACCTATTTTATCCCCTTTCTTTAAATTCAAATTGGCATCTTTAAATAAAGTTTCGCCATCTACAGAAGCAGATAAATCTTTTACTTCCAAAATCTGATCGCCTGCGTCACGGGATTGCTCCCAAATAATCGCCGGATAACGACGGGAAGAAGGTTTGATGTCTTCGATATTCAATTTGTCCAACATCTTTTTACGCGCTGTCGCTTGTTTGGCTTTGGCTACGTTGGAGCTGAACCGCATGATAAATTCCTGTAATTCTTTCTTTTTCTCTTCGGCCTTCTTGTTTTGTTGCGCACGCTGTTTGGCGGCTAATTGGGAAGATTGATACCAGAAACTGTAATTTCCGGAATACATATTCATTTTTCCAAAATCCAAATCACAAATATGTGTACAAACCGCATCCAAAAAGTGACGGTCGTGAGAAACCACAATTACCGTATTATCATAATCTGCCAAAAAATCTTCCAACCAGGAAATTGTATAAACGTCCAATTCGTTGGTAGGCTCATCCAGAATCAATACATCCGGATTTCCGAACAAAGCCTGCGCCAACAAGATTCGGACTTTGGCTTTGTTATCCAAATCTCCCATCAAGGTATAATGCAAATCGGGTTCGATTCCTACGTTGGACAACAAAGTGGAAGCGTCAGATTCTGCATTCCATCCACCCATTTCTTCATAATGAACACCCAATTCTCCCGCTTTTATTCCATCTTCTTCCGAGAAATCGGGTTTGGCATAGAGTGCATCCATTTCCTCTTTGATGTTATACAGGGTTTCGTTACCGCGCAAGACAGTATCCAAAACAGTATATTCATCATATTTAAAGTGATTTTGCTCCAAAACGGACATTCTTTTTCCTTTTTCAAGGGAAACCTGTCCGGAAGTCGGATCAATTTCACCGGAAAGGATTTTCAGAAAGGTGGATTTTCCGGCACCATTTGCACCGATTATTCCGTAACAGTTGCCATTTGTAAATTTTATATTAACTTCGTCGAACAAAACGCGTTTTCCGAATTGCAACGATAAATTAGATACTGTCAACATTTATAAGTCTGTATTTAATTAAAAAATTGGTGCAAAGGTAAGTATTTTAATCGATTTATGCAGCAAGGAGAAATCAACATAAAAAACAAAAAGGCTAGATTTGAGTATGAACTTTTGGATGGATATGAAGCAGGAATACAATTATTCGGGACAGAAATAAAATCCATCCGCATGGGGAAAGCGAGTATAACGGAAAGTTTTTGCCAATTTAAGGAATCTGAACTCTATATTATTAATATGTATATAGATGAATACGATTGGGGAACGCATTTTAATCATAAAACCAGAAGGGACAGAAAATTATTATTAAAAAAAAATGAGCTCAAAAAACTAGAGCGAAAAACAAAAGAAACAGGAAACACAATCGTAGCTACCAATCTGTATATCAATAAGAAAGGATTGGCGAAAGTTAAAATATATTTAGCAAAAGGAAAGAAATTATACGACAAACGCGAAACGATAAAAGGAAAAGATTTAAAAAGAGATTTGGATAGAATCATAAAGAATTCTTAAATTTGCATTTGGATTGTGTTATAAACAAATAAAGTAAAACACTAAATATTTGATAATGAAAAAGTTTAATCTATTATTAACCGCTCTAATGGTGCTGTTTTTGAGCAGTACTGTTTTGAATGCCCAGAATCAAAGAGATCCTTGGGCTATTACAGTTGGTGCACATGCGGTAGACTATACGTCTGTTCGTGGTGTTGGTAATGAGTTTTTCAACTACAACAACTACAGCATCGTTCCACCTTTATCTAAATTATCGATCATTCGAAACGTAGGACGTTTCTTTGATGTGGATTTAACCGCTTCAGTTGGTGAAATCGACAATGATCGTTTACGTATTTCTGATGAGTTTTTCATCAACGCAGGTTTAGGTTTGCGTTTTAAAATCCTTCAAGGAGAAGGTTGGTTTGATCCTTATTTACGTATTGGAGCAAATTACAACCGTTATGATTTCACTAGTATCGCTGATGCAGACGGAAACATTCCTGCAGGATACCAAGTGTTTGGAAACGACGGTGGAGATCCTACGACAGAAGTTGTGGATGAATTATGGGCACAACCAGAGGCTACCAAAGATCACTTTGGGCTTTCAGGAGGTGCTGGTATCAACTTGTGGTTTACTAAAAACTTCGGTTTGAACATCGCTTCTGACTATAACTGGATTCCTGCAACAAAAACTGACTATTTTGATTTCTTCCAACACACAGTTGGGGTTACTTTCCGTTTCGGAAACAAAGATAGAGATGGTGATGGTATCGAGGATGACGTTGATGCTTGTCCTGATACTCCAGGTGTACCTTCTGATAATCCAGAATGTCACGGATGTCCTGACACAGACGGTGACGGTATCTGCGATAACTTAGATGCTTGTCCTGAAGAAGCCGGACCAGCTGAAAACAACGGTTGTCCTATCTTAGACAGAGACGGTGACGGTATCCTTGACGTTGATGATGACTGTCCTGACACTCCTGGTGTAGCTTCATCTATCCCTGGATGTAACGGTTGTCCTGACTCTGACGGTGACGGTGTATGTGATGGAAAAGATCAGTGTCCTAACGAATTCGGAACTGTTGAAAACAACGGATGTCCTGAAATCGCTGACAACTGTACTGATATCCAAGCTATCAAAGATGCTTTGAAAAACGTGTTGTTCGAGTATAACTCTGACAAATTAACTGCAACTTCAATGTCAACTCTTGATCAGATTGCTCCAATCTTGACTTCTGAGAAAATCAAAAATGCAAGATGGTTAGTTGAAGGTCACACTGACTCAAAAGGTAGCGACAAATACAACATGGATCTATCTAAGAGACGTGCTGCTTCTGTTGAAGCTTACTTGACTAGCAAAGGTGTTCCTGCTTCAATCTTGAAATCTGTAGGATTCGGTGAGTCATTGCCAATCACTACTAACGATACTGACGAAGGTAGAGCAAGAAACAGACGAGTTGAATTGAAATTTGCTGATGCAAACTTCCAACCAGCTGCAATTGAAGTAACAGGAGACTGTGCTAACGTACAGATTGCTGACTTGGCTAAGATGATTTACTTCCAAACTGGTTCTGATAAATTAGTACCTGCTTCAACTCAAAGCTTGGATGTAATCGCTCAGTACTTGAATGCAACTGACGGAAACTACGAAATCCAAGGTCATACTGATGACGTAGGTAGCGATGCAAACAACTTAACACTTTCTCAAAAACGTGCTCAAACTGTATTTGATTACTTAGTATCAAAAGGAGTTAGCGGAAGCCGTTTGAAAGCTGTAGGTTATGGTGAGGCTCAACCTAAATTCGACAACAAAACTGCCGATGGTAGAGCTCAGAACAGAAGAATTGAAATTGTGAAACAATAATTTCGTATTCAAATATTTAACAGAAAAGCCGCTAAAATTAGCGGCTTTTCTTTTTTCTATTAATCTCTAAAAAATTACTTTTTACTTTTTACTTTTTACTTTTTACTTTTTACTTTTTACTTTTTACTTTTTACTAAATCTATTTTTCTCTCCTTTCCAACATAGGAACAAATTGACAATCCCCAAATTCCATTTTTTCAAATTCCCTTTCACTTACCCGTAAAAATACCGTCATCAATTGATTTTCCTTCCCTATCGGAATTACCATAATTCCTCCAATTTTTAATTGCGTTAAAAGTGTCTTGGGAATCACGGAAGAACCTGCAGTCACAATTATTTTATCAAAAGGTGCAAACGATGGAAGTCCTTTATACCCATCACCATAAACAGCATATTTAGGTTTGATTCTGATTTTTTTAAAAATCCGTTGTGAAAAATCAAACAATTCTTTCTGCCTTTCTATTGTATAAACTTCTGCACCCATTTCCACTAAAACCGCCGCCTGGTATCCACTTCCCGTTCCCACTTCCAACACTTTCTCACCTTTGTGTATTCCTAACAAAGAAGATTGTTTGGCAACCGTAAAAGGATGCGAAATCGTTTGACCGGCAGCAATCGGAAAAGCTTGATCTTTATAAGCAAACTCTTCAAATGCACTATCCATAAACAAATGTCTGGGCACCCGACTCATGGCATCCAGAACTAATTCATCCTCAATACCTTTCCCTCTTAATACCTTTATCAGCTGTTCTCTTTTACCTTTGTGTTTAAAATCATCTATCACCTCGCATATATTTTTTCACAAAGTTGGGCATTTTTAAAGGGAATCTCTGTATTTTAGGCTCAAATTTCTACGCATGTTGAAAATTGGTGTTTTGGGGGCCGGTCACTTAGGCAAAATACATTTAAAACTCGCCCAACAATCAGAAAAATTGAATTTAATTGGTTTTTATGACCCCAATCCGGAAAATTCAAAAAAAATAGAAGCCGAATTTGGTTATCGTTCATTTGATTCCATTACAGAATTAATTGAAAATGTAGATATTGTAGATATAGTGACGCCCACATTATCACATTTCGAATGTGCTAAATTGGCTGTTCAGGCAGGAAAGCATATCTTTTTGGAGAAACCGATTGCCAATTCAGTACAGGAAGCCGAAGAAATAATTGAATTAGCCAAAAAACATAACGTAAAAGGCCAGGTTGGTCATGTAGAACGTTTTAATCCTGCTTTTTTAGCAGTAAAGGATTTGATAGAAAACCCGATGTTTATCGAAACCCATCGTTTGGCAGAATTTAATCCGAGAGGTACCGATGTTCCGGTGGTTCTGGATTTGATGATCCATGATATTGATGCCATTTTAAGTGTTGTAAAATCGGAAGTTAAAGAAGTACATTCCAGCGGTGTTGCGGTTATCAGCGATTCGCCCGATATTGCCAACGCCCGTTTGGTATTTGAGAATGGATGCGTTGCCAACATTACTTCCAGCCGTATTTCACTAAAAAATATGCGCAAATCCCGGTTTTTCCAGCGTGATGCCTATATCTCAGTGGATTATCTCGAAAAAACCTGTGAAGTAGTCAAAATGAAGGATGCACCGGAAGTTCCAGGCGAATGGGATATGATTCTCCAAAATGCCGAAGGCATCAAAAAACAAATCTATTTTGACAATCCGGATGTAAAAACTAACAATGCCATTCTGGACGAACTGGAAAGTTTCGCCATGGCAATCGAAAACAATTCAGAACCAAAAGTAACGCTGCAAGATGGCACCAATGCCCTTCGAATTGCTTACCAAATCATTGATGCGTTCAACAAATAAATTCAAAAACAAACAATAACGATGAAAAATATAGCTGTAATCGGAGCCGGAACTATGGGAAACGGAATCGCTCATGTTTTTGCCCAAAAAGGATTTAATGTTCATTTAATTGACATTTCAGATAAATCTTTGGAAAAAGGACTGAATACTATTTCTTCCAATTTGGATCGGATGATTTCAAAAGGAAGTATTTCAGAAGAAGAAAAATCCAAAACCCTTTCCAATATTTCAACTTTTACCGATACTGCTGAAGGTGTAAAAAATGTCGAGTTGGTAGTAGAAGCAGCAACAGAAAACATTGATTTGAAATTAAAAATTTTTAAACAACTGGACGAAGTAACTTCACCGGAAACCATTCTGGCGACCAATACTTCTTCGATTTCCATTACCCAAATTGCAGCCGTAACCAACAGGGCAGACAAAGTAATAGGGATGCACTTTATGAATCCTGTTCCCATCATGAAACTGGTGGAAATCATCCGGGGATACAGCACTTCCGATGAAATAACAAAAACCATCATGGATTTGTCGGTCGCATTGGACAAAGTTCCGGTGGAAGTAAACGACTATCCGGGATTTGTTGCCAACCGGATTTTGATGCCGATGATTAACGAATCCATCGAAACACTTTACAACGGTGTCGCGGGTGTTCAGGAAATTGACACTGTGATGAAATTGGGAATGGCGCATCCGATGGGGCCACTTCAATTAGCCGATTTCATAGGTTTGGATGTCTGTTTATCCATATTAAATGTAATGTATGACGGATTCAAAAATCCTAAATATGCACCTTGTCCCTTGCTGGTCAACATGGTAACAGCCGGAAAATTGGGGGTGAAATCCGGCGAAGGTTTTTATGATTATTCTGAATCTAAAAAAGCAGAAAAAGTATCTGCTTCGTTTCAATAATTCATATAATTGTTAATAATTTTAAGAATTAATAAAATTGTTTATATATTAGTGAGTCAAATTTTACTAAGTCATTCTATATGAAAAAAATTTCTATACTTTTTACCCTGTTCCTAATTCTATTTTCTGCTGAATCTTATGCTCAAAACACTTTGAAAAAGTGGTACATAAGTGGTGGGGTTCATGCAGTAAACCATCCTGCAGCCAGAGGATTTGGAGAAGGACTCTTTGAGGGAGATAATTGGTCTTTTGTACCTCCTCTATCGCAAATTTCAATCGCAAGAACTTTAAACAGGTCCTTTGCTGTCGATTTACAGGCTTCCGTTGGGGAGATTGACAATAAGCGATTGATGATCGACAACGAATACATGGTTTTAATCGGAATGGGATTGCGTTATCGCTTTGCCAACGGTTATATTTTGAAAGAAACCTCATGGTTTGATCCATATTTAAGATTGGGTGCGAACTATCACCGCATGCCTTACAGAGGACTGGAATTTGCTCCGGCTACTTATGATTTGGACGGAAATATGCTGAGTGGTGTGGTTGATAATGATGGCGATGTACTGGAAAATGGAGCCATAGTCGATAATGACCATTTTGCATTGTCCGGAGGTTTAGGTATGAATTTTTGGTTATGGCCAAAAATCGGTTTGAACATAGAAGCCCAATATGTGGCAGTGCCTGCTGTAAAATCAGATTATATCGATTTCTTTCAAGCCAAAGCCGGTATTGCATTTCGATTTGGGAAAAACGACCGTGATAAAGATGGAATTGTGGATGAAGAAGACGAATGTCCAGATGTTCCGGGTCTGAAAGAATACAATGGTTGTCCTGATACTGATGGAGATAAAATCGAAGACCGTGAAGATGAATGTCCGCTTGAACCTTGTCCAAATGGAGAAAGTACTGATGAATACGATTGTGTAAACGGTTGTAAAGTCATGAAAGAAAAAGTGGAAGAGCCTGAACCTGTTAAACCGGTAGAGCCTATAAAAGAGATTTCTTTTGAAGATGTATTATTTGAATTTGACAGCTATGCTTTAACCGCTGATGGTGGAACAAAAGTGAAAGAAGCTGCCGAAATCATCAAAACTCAGGAAGGAAACTATTTTGTAGACGGTTTTGCAGACAGTGTTGGTACCGATGCCTATAACCTGAAACTTTCTAAAAACCGTGCACAGGCAGTGAAAGATGCTTTGGTTAAAGAAGGTGTGGATGGAAACCGACTGGAAGTTCGTGCATTTGGTGAACAATATCCGAAATGTCCAAACGAAACTCCTGAAGGTAGAGCTTGTAACCGTCGTGTTGTCGTTCTGGAGCGTTATTAACCATCATTTTATATCATAGAAAAAGGCGGGAATTCCCGCCTTTTTTTGTGATTGTTTGCGTTTATTTTACTGCTAACTTTTTGGTAACGGTTGTTTTTTCCAATTGAATTTTCAACACATAAACTCCTTTTGCTAAATGCGAAATATTCAATTTATCATCAGAAAGCTGCGCATCTAATTTCTGTCCGTTTAACGTATAAATTTCAATGCTGCTAATCATTTCATTTGATCTTACATAAACAAATTCACTTGCAGGATTAGGGAAAACTTGTATAGAATTTGTCAAATTAATCTCAACATTTGACAATTGATCCTCTTCAGAAGCATCCGAATAAACCCGAGAAGCATCAATTGATTTTACACTCCAGTAAACGTTAGAAGGCGTATCTTCCAAATCCAAAAACCAAAAAGGTGTGGTCACCACATATTTTGCTATATCCTGTGCCCCCGAAACAGTCCCAACAGTGATTTCATACTGCAAAGCTTCTGTCGGAGTTTTATCGTCCGAAGCTCCGCTCCAGGAAAACAAATACTTACTTCCGGCTTGTTCCAAATTCAACTCGGTTGGAGCCGATGGTTTTTGGTTTTCCTCAGTTGAAGTGTTTACAAAAAATTTAGTAACAGAAGGCATATCCTCATCTGCCCAGTCAAATCCGGACATCAACACATCCAAATGATGATCATTATTATAATCAAATAATTTTATGTCTCCTTGGCTTCCCATTTCAAATAAACCTGTTTCTTCCGCCTTTGTAAAACTACCATCGGCCGGATTAAACAAAAAGATTTTAGTCCAACCGTTATAATCCGCATCATCGCCAATGACGATAAAGTCATAATAACCATCATTGTTCAAATCTCCTGTTTCCACGCTTGAGCTACCAAGTCCTTCTCCTTCAATAACCATGACCTCAAAATTTCCGGTCCCGTCATTCAGGTATACACCCAAGAATTCATCATAATCACCATCTACACCCGAAGCAACAAAATCCAAAAATCCATCTGCATTAAAATCGGCATAAGCCAGCTTACCATCTGTCACCGGATCCAATTCCTGTTCCAATTCTAAAGTTCCTTCATTGTTTAAAAACACCCGAAAATAAGGCTCTAAATCTGAATCATACCCAAAAACAACCATATCCAAAAGTTGGTCATTGTTCAGATCAATCACTTTAAAACTACTGTTCTGCCCGCCTGGCATCCATGCTTGCTGGGCTTCATAACCTGCCCCTGTATTCAGATAAAAATCTAAATCATACGTAAAGCCGATTCCTTCCACATATTGCGTTCCGTTTAAAGCATAATCCTGAAGGCCATCATGATTGAAATCAAAAACTTCCAGCCCGCCGTAAATTTTTCCCGGTAGATTCTCCACCATTTCAAATCCGCTTCCGGTATTTTTGAAACGATATTGTTGATAGTTAACGATGTCATTATAACTCAAACCGGTTGTAATTAAATCAAGCAAACCATCGTTGTCAAAATCAATAAATTTTACATCACCTAAATGCGTGGAATAAGAACCCAAATCTCCAAATACCGAAAAGTTTTCACCGTTATTTTTATAAATTTCATTGTATGTCAAATCGACATTTCCGTCTTCATTTGAATCAATTGCACCTGTATGCACAATGTCCAAAAATCCGTCACCATCAAAATCCGCTACAGCACTGGCCGAATAATAATAATTCTTCATCACCGTTTCAACCTCTTCAAAACTCTGCGCCTGAAGCACAAACGGAACCAACCCCAATAAAAAAGTAAGTTTTTTCATTTGTTATTTTTATTTAGTCTAAATTAGATAACAAAATAAGGTCGAATATTCGGGAGCAAAAAATTTTACCGGCTAATCTTTGTCATAAAAAAATCCCGTTTCATTTGAAACGGGATCGGATACAATTTTCTTAAAAACTATTTCAAACTTGCCAGAGCATTTTCATAATTCGGTTCATCTACGATTTCCGGGACTTGCTCCGTATAAATCACATTTCCTTCTTCATTTACAACCACCACTGCCCTGCTCATCAAACCTTGCAACGGCCCGTCTGTAATTTGCAATTGATAGGCATCTGAAAAATTCCGATCTCTGAATTCGGACAAAGTTTCCACGTTTTTCAGACCTTCCGCTGCACAGAACCGATTCATTGCAAAAGGTAAATCCCGAGAAACACAAAGCACAACCGTATTTTCCAAACCGGAAGCTTCCTGATTAAATTTCCGAACGGAAGCTGCACAAGTTCCCGTATCTACACTCGGAAAAATGTTTAGAACCACTCTCTTTCCTTTATAATCAGTTAATGATTTTTCTCCCAATTCACCATTTGTCAATTTAAAATCCGGTGCTTTTGCACCGACTTCCGGAAGATTTCCTTTGGTATGAATCGGACTGCCTTTTAATGTAATATCTGCCATAATTTTTCTTTGCAATTTACATGGAATAGTCCAAATTCCCTCATAATTTATCCCTAAATTCGCTTTAATTTTTCCAAATGGATCACCTCATTTTTGAAACAGAAAGATTGATTTTACGGCCGACCGGTACGGAAGATACTGCCTTTATTTTCCAACTGCTCAATTCGCCGAAATGGCTTCAATTCATTGGAGATAGAAATATAAAATCTATCCAAGACGCTGAAATTTATATTCAAAACCGGATGCTTCCTCAATTAGAAAGATTGGGATTCTCTAATTATACTGTAATCAGAAAGTCTGACCAAATCAAAATAGGAACTTGTGGATTATATGATCGCGAAGGAATGGAAGAAATCGACATCGGCTTTGCATTTTTGTCTCAATTTGAAAATCAGGGATATGCTTATGAATCCGCTTCCAAACTATTGTTTGAAGCCAAAAATTCATTCCAAATTAAATCTCTGACCGCTTTTACGACAAAGGACAATTTTTCATCACAAAAATTATTGGAAAAATTAGATATGAAAAACGCCGGATTCATTCATATTCCAAATGACGAAGAGGAATTGATTTTGTATAAAATCGAATTATAACGCCAATTAGAATAACAATGAGGATTCTGATTTATTCAATTCAATTTATTTACCTTCGTATCAAATTTTGTTCAAAATGAAACTATCCACCCGGATTCAAAACATCGAACAGCCTGCAACCATCGCGATGACACAAAAAGCACGCGATTTAAAAAAACAAGGAAAAAACGTAATCAGTTTAAGCATAGGTGAACCTGATTTTGACACGCCCGACTTTATAAAGGAAGCTGCCATTCAAGCCATCCATGAGAATTATTCGCATTATACACCGATTTCAGGTTTTCCAGAATTAAAAGAAGCGATTGCAAATAAATTTAAAAGAGATAATAACCTTCATTATAAAACTTCTCAAATTGTCGTTTCAACCGGAGCCAAACAGTCGATTTATAATGTTTTCCAATCCCTCATAAATGAAGGCGATGAAGTCATCATTCCCGTTCCATATTGGATTACCTATGCCGATATCGTAAAATTATGCGGCGGAAAACCTATACTGGTTGAGACCTCAATAGAAAATGATTTTAAGCCCACTTTGGACAGTTTGGAAAAGGCTGTTTCTGAAAAAAGTAGAGCCATAATTTTCAGTTCGCCTTGTAATCCGAGCGGAAGTGTTTACTCCCAAACAGAATTGCATGACATTGCAAAATTTGCACAAAAACATGATTTGATCATACTTTCCGACGAAATTTATGAGCACATCGTTTATGGGGAGAAAGCAGTGAGCATTGCCGGTTTTCCCGAAGCTTATGATCGAACCGTTACCATCAACGGACTGTCCAAAGCTTATGCAATGACAGGTTGGAGGATAGGATTTATCGGTGCGCCGGAATGGATTGCAAAAGCCTGCGAAAACCTTCAGAGTCAGGTTACTTCAGGCGCCAATTCCATTGCACAACGTGCAGCCATCGCTGCTCTCAATGCCGATTTAAGCCAAACAAAATATATGATCGATGCTTTTGCGGAACGCCGAAATAAAATGTTTGAAATCATCAACCAAATTCCCGGCTTTAAAGTCAAAGAACCAAAAGGAGCTTTTTATTTATTTCCCGATGTTTCTTTCTGGTTTGGAAAGACCATAAAAGGAAAAACCATTCATAACTCAGATGATTTGGCTAACTTTTTACTTGAGGAAGTGTATGTTTCTACCGTTGCCGGAAGTGCATTTGGAATGGACAATTGTTTAAGAATTTCTTATGCGGCGTCCATCGACCAATTGGAAGATGCGATGAATCGAATCAAGAAAGTGCTTACGGAAGCGTAGAAACTGTTTAAATTTGGGACTGATACATATCACAGAAAAATTATGGATTCAGTTGTATTTTTGCAATGCGAATTAAGAGCCTTTTCAAATTTTAATTCACTCAAATTCAACACAAAATGATTCAAACAGATATATTGATTATAGGTGCCGGCCCCACCGGATTATTTACCGTATTTGAGGCAGGTTTGTTAAAACTTCGATGTCATATTATCGACGCTCTTCCCCAACCCGGAGGTCAGTTGGCCGAATTATATCCCAAAAAACCCATCTTTGACATTCCCGGATTTCCAAGTGTAGATGCCGGCGTATTGGTAGATAATTTGATGGAGCAAATCAAACAATTTGAACCGGGGTTTACTTTAAATGAAGTTGCACAAACCATTGAAAAACAGGAAGACGGAAGCTTTATCGTCACGACCAATAAAGGAACTCAACACCAAGCCAAAGCCATAGCAATTGCCGGAGGATTGGGAAGTTTCGAACCCCGAAAACCCGAATTGGAAAATATAGAAAATTTTGAAGAAAAGGGAATAGAATATTTCGTTCGAGACCCTGAATTATTTCGTGATAAAAAAATCATCATCGCCGGTGGCGGTGATTCTGCACTGGATTGGAGTATTTTCCTTAGCGATGTCGCTTCTGAAGTAACTTTGATTCACAGAAGAAATGAATTCCGTGGCGCTTTGGATTCGGTTGAGAAATTACAGGAATTAAAACACGCCGGAAAAATCAGATTGATTACGCCTGCAGAAGTGAGAAGTTTACAAGGTGAAGACCGGCTAACTTCCATTACCATCGAGAGAGACGGTGAATTCCAGACATTGGAAACCGACTATTTGATACCGCTTTTCGGGCTTTCACCTAAATTGGGCCCGATTGCCAATTGGGGACTGGAAATTGAAAAAAATGCCATTAAAGTCAATAATGCACTTGATTATCAAACAAATGTGGATGGAATTTACGCCATCGGCGATATCAATACTTATCCCGGAAAATTAAAATTAATTTTATGCGGATTTCATGAAGCTACCATGGCTGTTCAAAGTATTTATCAACGAATCAATCCCGGGAAAAAATTCATTTTAAAATATACCACCGTTTCCGGAGTAGACGGCTTTGATGGAACCAGAAAAGAAGCGGAAAAAGCAGTGGTGAAGTCGATAGATTAGGATGGAAGTTTGATTCTTCCCGCTCCCATCCTCCATCTTCCCGCAAAACAATTATATTTGCACAAAATTTAAATTTATGAGCTTATTAGTCGTCGGAACTGTTGCTTTTGATAAAATCGAAACCCCGTTTGGAAAAACAGAAAAAATATTGGGAGGCGCTGCCACATTCATTGGTATGGCGGCTTCTATGTTGAATGTTAAAACCGGTATCGTTTCGGTAATCGGAGAGGATTTTCCGGACGAATACGTTCAGTTAATGGAATCAAAAAATTTAGATCTTTCCGGTGTTGAAAAAGTAAAAGGCGGAAAGACTTTTTATTGGTCAGGACGATATCATAATGATATGAACTCCCGTGATACGCTGGTTACAGAATTAAATGTTTTGGAGAATTTTCAACCGGAAGTCCCGGTTGGTTGGCGTAAACCGGATGTTTTGATGCTCGGAAATTTACATCCGCTGGTTCAAAAATCAGTTTTAAACCAATTGGAAGAACGTCCGAAATTGGTCGTTCTGGACACGATGAATTTCTGGATGGATTTGACTTGGAACGAATTGATGGATGTGCTGAAAGATGTAGATGTCCTTACCATCAATGACGAAGAAGCCCGTCAAATGAGCAAAGAATACAGTTTGGTGAAAGCCGCCAAAAAGATTCTGGAAATGGGGCCTCATACTTTGATCATCAAAAAAGGGGAACACGGTGCTTTGTTATTTCATGAAAAAAATGTGTTTTTTGCGCCAGCATTGCCGCTTGAAGATGTTTATGATCCAACGGGAGCCGGTGACACATTTGCCGGAGGATTTTCAGGATTTTTGGCTAAGACGCAGAATTACTCGTTTGAAAACATGAAACGCGCCATCATTTACGGAAGTGCTTTGGCTTCTTTTACTGTCGAAAAATTTGGGACAGATCGTTTGGCTGAATTGACCGATGAAGATTTGGTTGATCGCCTGGATGTTTTTAAAAGCCTGACGAATTTCGATATCGAATTGGATTAAAATTCGCCTTAATTAATTTTTAGCTAATCATTTTCGCATTGGATATGTTTGGGTTTTTTCTGAATTAAATAAACACCCAATAAAATCAGAATGCCACCGAAAACATGCACCAAGGTTAATTTTTCTCCGTCCAAAATTCCCCAAAAAACGGCTACAATCGGCATCAAATAAGTAACAACCGACGCAAAAATTGCCGAAGTCTGTTGAATCAGTTTATAAAAGAGAATCATCGCCGTGGCCGTTCCTACAAGCCCCAGAATTGTTACAAATCCCAATCCCTTTAATTGCAAAGGTGTAGCCTCAAATTCGGAGAAAAATCCGGTCAAGCCCAAAATCAGAATAGACGGTGCCAACCAAATTGTAAAGACAACCGAAGACAATTTAAAAGATTGAATTCCGGAAAGATATTTACTGACAATCAAGCCGTTAAACCCATAAAGCAAAGTCGCCAAAACAATCAGTAACGAATGAACCAAATCATTTGAACCACCATTTCCGTCATCGCTTATCAGAATTACAGCTCCAATAAACCCTATCAACGCACCCAAAATTTGTGTCAAACGACTTTTAATTCCAAAAAATAAATATCCGAGAATCAACACAAAAATCGGAACCAATGAATCCAAAATCCCGGCCATGGAACTGCTCACTTTTTGTTGGGCAATAGGGAATAGAAACATGGGAATAAAATTCCCTAAACAACCCGCCAAAAGAACCCATGGCAATAATTTTTTAGGAATGTATTTAAAATTTCGAATCCCGAAAAAAACGAGCACCAGCCCGGCGACGGTCAAACGCAAGGCCCCTACCTGAACGGGTGTAAACGCCAGAATGCTCTGTTTAATCATGATAAACGAACTACCCCAAGTCAACGATAAAATCGTCAACAAAACCCATTTATTGGAAAGAAATTTCATCAGGCAAATGTGAGAAAGATTTTGTGGATTTAGGAATGATTTGATTAAAATTTCTTTTACCTCTCCTTTGGAAAGTTCGAATTTGTTTTTACAACAAATTCGGGAGAGACAAAAAAAAAGTTGCTCCGATTTTGGGAAGAAGCAACTTTCTAATAAAGGGTAGCAAAAAGCGAAAAACTAATCAAAACAATTATCCAGTTTAAATTATGGATTCTTGATTTTAAACTATTGATGGAAAAAATCTAAAAGGTTGCGTGAAAATTTTAAATATTTTTTTTCAACTGTATTTTTTTGAACAAATAAATGATTCCCATAAACGAAACAACAGCCGTTATCAATGAAAAAGACAAAGCAACCGCCGCAGAAATGTCCGGATTAAATTGAAACAAATGCGCTCCATAATAAAATACAGCTTCGCGAATTCCCAATCCGGCAAAGGAAATAACCGACAGCACACTGGAAATTAAAAACAGCAATAAGTAAATCAAATAATTGTCTTCAATCTGAAAAGATTTCAAAAGAAAAAACACACAGATCAATTGGGCCAATTGAATTAATATAGAATAAAAGAAACCTATGTAAATTCTTTTTTTATAAGTATGCAAAAACCGAATGATCAATCTTAAAAAAATAATAGTTGAAATAAATCCGACTATAGAAATCCCCAAATTCCAATAATACGAATAAGGCGTTTGAATAAACACAATTAAAAAACACATCATAAATCCGATGGCCACTATCCCCAAAAACCGCTCTACAAATACTATTTGACCTACTTTTTTGAGTGATTTTTTATGAGATTTGCTCAGCGCAAAGGCTTTATATGCATCTCCGCCGACTCCGCCAGGCAGAAAAAAATTATAAAACATCCCAAGCAAATACAATTTGGAATTGGCTTCAAAAGTCAATCTTACCCCTATTTTTCTAATAAAAATATTGAACCGGAAAACAGAAATTAATTGTGAAATCAAAAAGAAAATGATGGCGGCCGTAAAATAAAAAGGATTGGCAATGTTTATCAAATTTCGGATTTCATTCCAATTTAATTTACTGAAAACCAATGCAATTAACGCAATGCTAATCGCAATTTTAAATAGAGTAGTGAGTTGTTTTTTGTGATTCGGTTTCACCGATAAATATTTTTCTGACTTTGTAAGGACGTTTTTGCTGAGACTCAAAATAAGTCCTCATTTGCAAATCTATGATAATTCCCGTTGTGAAAAATTGAATTCCCACAAAGAGCAATAAAATACCCAAAATCAACAAAGGCCGATTTCCTATATCTTCTCCTAATGCAAATTTCACAATCATCAAATAAATCAAAATCAATCCTCCAATCGTAAAAGACAGCATCCCGAAATTTCCGAAAAGATGAATAGGCTTTTGTAGATATTTACGCTGAAATAAAAGTAAAATCAGATCATTTACCACTTTTGTCGTTCTGCCTAAACCATATTTGGATTTCCCGAACTGACGTTGGTGATGCTTTACGTTTACTTCCGTAATCCGCGCCCCGTTTAAAAACGCAAGAAGGTTGATGTAACGATGCATTTCACCATATAAATTTAAATCCTTGGCTGTTTCTTTATTGAAAACTTTCAGCGCACATCCATGATCTTTGATATTGAGTTTGGTGGTTTTCCGTATGATCCAATTGGCGATTTTGGAGGGAAAAGTACGCACCAGATTATCCTTTCTTTTTTGGCGGATTCCCGTTACCACATCCCAATCTTCTGATTTCGCTTTGTTATACATCATCAAAATATCATCGGGATCGTTTTGTAAATCGCCATCCATAGTAATGATATAATCGCCTTTTGCATAATCAATCCCGGCAGCCAAAGCCAAACTCTGACCGTAGTTTTTTTTGAGTTCGATGAGGACTACATTTGGGTTATTCAGTGCTTTGATTGCTTGTCGGGTTTGGTCAGTCGAACCATCGTCCACCAATATGATTTCGTAGCTTTTTCCGTGCAATGCACCTTCAATCCGCTCGACTAAAAGCGACACATTTTCTTCCTCATTGTAAACCGGTACGACGACCGATAAGTTTTCTGAAAGCGGATTTTGATTCATTATTAATTCTTACTTTAGCCCCAACCTATTTTTCAAAGCGAATATACTTAAAAATCAATGAGGCAATATTCTCAAAACGAATTTTTCTTTTATTTCCTGATTTTGATGGCGGGTGGATTTTTATGTTTTGCCAATTTGGGGAGTCATCCGATTTATATTTTGGATGAAGCTAAAAATGCCGAAGCTGCACGCGAAATGTTTGTAAACGGAAATTGGGTTGTTCCCACTTTTAACGGCGAACTCCGCACGGACAAACCTCCATTGCATTATTGGTTTATGATGCTTTCTTACAAATTATTTGGAGTTGATGCGTTTTCAGCACGGTTTTTTTCGGCACTCTTTGGTGTTTTGACCATCATTTCCACTTATCATTTCACCAAAAAATTTATCAATAAGCGAATCGCCGCCATCACGGCTTTTGTCCTATGTTCAGCCATATTTTTTATGCAGGAATTTCATTTGGCGGTGCCGGATCCCTTTTTGATTTTCTTTGTCAGTTTTGCGCTGTTCGGTTTTTATGATTTTTATAAGTTCGGCAAAAAAAGCAGTTGGCTTTTGTTCTATGCTTCTTTAGGGTTGGCCGTTTTGGCAAAAGGACCTGTCGGTTTAGCCATTCCGGGTTTGATCATTTTAATTTTCCTTTTGATGAAAAAAGAATTCAATTGGAATTCGATTAAAAAAATAAATCCGATTCTCGGCGGTATTCTGACTTTAGGAATTTGTGTTCCTTGGTTTTATTTGGTTCACAAAGCCACAAATGGTGCATTTACCGAAGGATTCTTTTTACAACACAACCTACAACGTTTCAGTGGCGAAATGGAAGGTCACGGTGGATTACCTTTTGTCACTTGGGCTTTTGTGTTATTGGGGTTATTGCCCTATTCATTTTTTATCATTCAGGGATTTATCCAAGGATGGAAACAACGAAAAACGAATGATTTTGTGTTGTTTTCATTTGTGATTTCAACTGTTTTCGTCCTGTTTTTCAGTATCTCCATGACTAAACTGCCCAACTATCCTATGCCGAGCTATCCTTTTATTGCCGTTTTGATTGCTGTTTATTTGGATGGAATTCTCAAAAAATCAATTTCTTTAAAAGGATACAAAATCAGTTTGTGGGTTTTGGCCGTCGTTACGATTTTAATGCCTGTCGCGGGATACATCGCTTTATCAGAAATCGAAACGCAATTATACAGCGTTCGATATTCAAGTTTTACATTGGCGATTCTGCCTTGTGCCGCTATCGCTTCATTGGTTTATTTTTACAGAGGAAAATTAAAGGAAAGTGTCATTGTCGTCGGTATGGGTTCTATGTTTCTGACCTTAGAATTGTTTCAATTTGTGTATCCGGCACTTGTTTCCCAAAGCCCGCTTGCATTGGCAAAGAATATAATTAGTCAGGATTCAAATACCATTTTATACAAAGGATATGATCCTGCTTTTTTGTTTAATTACCAACGGACGTTTCCTTTTGCCGAAACCAAAGAACAGGTATTGGAATTTTTAAAAGAAAATCCGGATGGCACTGTTATCACCAAAGAGAAATTTTACGAATCGGATTGGAAAGATATTTCGTCTGAAATTGTTTTGAAACAAAAAGCCTTGTTTGAAAACTATACGATTGTGATTTTTAAGTTGCAATAATTCAATTGTGATAAATGATGAATTTTATGTTCTTTTGTGCTAAACTTTGCGATCGTTGTGGTTCAGGTTACCACAATTTATTTTAAAAATAAAAAATGAATAAAAAAGTAATTGTTATCACGGGAAGTTCGTCCGGAATTGGTGAAACACTGGCCAACCATTTTGTGGAAAAAGGACATACGGTTTACGGGCTTTCGCGCTCCCGAAAAGACAAACTCCGGTTTAACCATGTTGCAACCGACGTAACCGACAAGGAAAACGTTTTCCAATCCATCCAACAAATCATCAACGAAGCAGGTCGTATCGATGTACTCATCAACAATGCCGGAGTGGGAATGCTGGGCAGTATAGAGGATGTACAAAAAGAAGATTTCGACAAACTGGTCAATGTCAATATTTACGGTGTGATTTATATGATGCAGGCGGTTTTGTCGTTGATGCGGGGTCAGAAATCGGGACATATCCTGAATGTTTCTTCCATCGCCAGTAACCACGGTTTGCCTTTTCGCGGGTATTATTCAGCTTCAAAATCAGCAATAGACCGGATTACGGAATCGGTTCGATTGGAAAACCATAACACCGGAGTCGAAATTATCACGGTGAATTTTGGCGACATCAAAACACCCATTGCCGAGAGCCGTATTCACAGTACCGTCTCGCCTTTTTACAAAAAAAGTTATGATAAATTGGCGGAGGTGATTGATGAAGAAGTGGACAAAGGATTGGAGCCTGAAAAACTGATTCCGGTGATTGAGCGGCTCATCAGCAAAACCAATCTAAAACCGCATTACAACATAGGAAAAGGGATTCAGAAATTTTCCGTTACACTGAAAAGGGTTTTGGGACAAAGAGTGTTTGAAAAGATGTTGGCGAGGTATTCAAAATTGGATTAAAAAAATGAATCTCAATTGGCACTTTAAAGAATTTAACGAACTTACTTCAAAAGAATTGTACGATATTTTCCATCTGCGTGTGGAAGTTTTCATGCTTGAACAGAATTGTTTGTACAACGAAGTCGATGGAAAAGACACAAAATGTTCTCATCTTTGGTGCGAAGCAGACGGGCAAATTTTGGCCTATTGCCGGATTGTTCCGCCAAATATTTCCTATGAAAACACGCCTTCTATAGGGCGAGTTGTAAGCCATCCTAAATACCGCCATTTAAAATTAGGTCATCAATTGATGCGTCACGCCATCGAAATTATCTCGAATCATTTCCAAACAGAAAAAATTCAAATCAGTGCTCAATCTTATCTGAAAAATTTCTACGAAAAATACGGATTCAAACAAACCTCTGAGGAATATTTAGAAGATGGTTTACCACACATGGAGATGGTTCGCTAAAGATTTTTGTCATTTCTCAGAATTTTAAGATATTTATTTGACTTTAAAATCGCAAACATGAAAATCTTTACTTTTTTACTTTTTTCATTTCTCCTGATTTCTTGTGAAAGTAAAAACGATGAAAACTATCCACTAAAATCTGAAGACGGATTTTTCCATGCCGTGGTGGAAATTCCGGCGGGAACCAATAAAAAATACGAATTCAACCCGGAAAGCATTTCCTACGAAATCGACCAACGAGACGGAAAAGACCGGGTTATCCGGTATCTTCCATATTTCGGGAATTACGGCTTCATCCCATCTACCCTTTCCAACAAAGCAAAAGGCGGCGACGGCGACCCGCTGGACATCATCGTTATTTGTGAATCCTTATCGCAGAGCACTATTCTTCCTATTATTCCTCTGGGAACCGTAAAATTAATGGATCAAGGTGAAATGGATTATAAAATCATTGCTGTTCCGGCGGACCCAGATTTGGATGTGCTAAAAGTGAAGACCTTCGGAGAATTCAAATCAAAATACCCGAGCATCGTCCAAATCATAGAAATCTGGTTGACAAATTATGATTCAGATTCACTCGTAATCGAAGGCTGGTTAGATGAAAAACAAACCGAAACTTATATTATGGAAAATATTTTGGCGAATTAATTTCGCTTTAAAAAATAAAAAAGCAACAGAAACCAACCCACAATCATAAACAATCCGCCAAGCGGCGTTATCGGACCTAACCATTTCAAATTTACGCCCCAATGTTCGGCAAACGAAAGAAAGTAAATACTCACTGAAAACAGAAAAGTACCCAGGATGATGCTCCATCCGGCACCCTTTTCCAAACCGGTTTGAAACTGTAAAAACAATCCGATGATAACCAAAAGTAAAGCGTGATACATCTGGTATTTCACACCCGTTTCAAAACTCGCCAATTTTTCTGCCGAAAGGATTTTTTTGAAAGCATGAGCTCCAAATGCTCCTAAAATGACGGAAGTCGCTCCGTACAATGTTCCAAAGATCAATACCAATTGTTTCATTGCCAAATTTTTTCTAAAGATACTACAGATTCTTCAGGCTTCAGCATGAAACATATCAGGGCTTATTTAGATAGGATATAATTAATATCTTTGTGAAAAATGAAAATTTATGAGCGGCAGTCAAACAGTTTTTGATTTAAAAATTGGTGATTCAGGAAGAATAACGGGGTTTTCATCAGAAGATGTTCCGATGAAATTTTACGAATTGGGATTGTCACCCGGTTCATTCATTACCTTAAAAAAAAGACTTCCTTTTAACGGTCCTGTCTGTGTTCAAATCATGGAATCTGTTCAACTTGTTGCTTTACGGGATACCGAAGCCCGCTCCATTTTAATTGAGAAATTCCTATGAGTCATAAGAAAATTGCATTAATTGGAAATCCCAATGTAGGAAAATCTACGCTTTTTAATTTATTGACCGGACTCCGTCAAAAAATCGGAAACTATCCGGGAATGACGGTCGAGAAGAAAGTAGGGAATTTTGTTCATAAAGGAACTAAATATGACCTCATCGATTTACCCGGAACTTTTGGTCTTTATGCCAATTCATTGGACGAACAAGTCGTAACCGATGTACTCCATAATCCAGCTCATCCCCAACATCCGGATTTGGCAATCATAGTTGGTGAACCCGACAATTTAAAACGATCTATTTTATTGCTACAACAAGTTCGGGATTTAGGCATTCCGGCTCTGTTTGTCATCAATATGATGGATGAAGCAGAAAAACGAGGAATTAAAATAAACATCGAAAAATTAGAAGAAAAGCTTTTTACCAAAATAATTTTGACAGATGCACGTAACGGAAAAGGAATCACAGAATTAAAAGAAACACTGGAAACCTCAGTTCCTGTTGCCGAAAATTCATTTGCAATTCCCCGCGAATTTGCAACTGTCATTCAGGAGACTAAATCGGCATTTGAATTGGAAAATGATTTTCGAGGCTGGCAATTGCTTTGTCAAAAAGAATTGAAGCATCTTACGGAAAATCAAAAGTTAAAATTAGAAAAAATAAAATCAGAAAATAAAATCATAGCCAGAAGACTTCAGGTCAAAGAAATTTTAGCCCGTTATGAATCCATAGATGAAATTCTAGAAAGCACCATTTCAAAATCATCTGTCAAAAGCAGTTCCTTTACAGAAAAATCAGATAAAATCCTGATACATCCGGTGATAGGATATCTCATTTTCTTTGGATTATTGCTTTTAATATTTCAAGCGATTTTTGCCTGGTCGGCGCCTTTTATGGACTATATAGACCAAGGTTTTGCCTGGCTTTCCCAAGCGGTTGGAAAAAGTCTTCCGGAAGGACCTCTAAACGGATTGATAACCGATGGAATCATTTCGGGAATCGGTGGAATCGTGATTTTTGTACCGCAAATTGTCATTTTGTTTTTCTTCATTTCGCTGATGGAAGAATCCGGCTATATGAGCCGAGTTGTCTATTTGATGGATCGCTGGCTGAAACCGTTTGGACTAAGCGGAAAAAGTGCTGTTCCACTGATGTCTGGAGCCGCTTGCGCCATTCCGGCTGTGATGTCTGCCAGAAATATTGAAAATGATAAAGAACGTCTGATTACCATTCTGGTAACACCTTTTATGACTTGTGCGGCACGTTTACCCATTTATGTCGTTATCATCGGACTCATCATTCCGGAAGAAAAATTTTACGGCTTTAATTTACAGGGACTTGCGCTTTTAGGCATGTATGTTTTAGGGATTGTAGGGGCTTTGGGGACCGCATGGATTTTAAAAAAATGGATCAAAACCGATTTTAAAAGTTATTTGATACTTGAGCTTCCGACTTATAAAATGCCTGTCTGGCGAAACGTTTTGATCACCGTTTGGTCAAAATCTTCGGGCTTTGTGATAGGCGCAGGTAAAATCATTTTGGCTATCAGCATCATTCTTTGGGTATTGGGGACATTTGGAATGGGTGAAAAGTTTAACAATGCGGAAGAAATTGTAAAAGCTGCAAATCCGAATTTGGCCGATGAAGAATTGGAAAATGAAATTACGGCTTATAAACTGGAACATTCGTTTTTGGGTTATATGGGACAAGGAATTGAACCCTTGGTAAAACCGCTTGGTTATGACTGGAAAATGGGCATCGGGCTGATTTCGTCTTTTACGGCGCGGGAAGTATTTGTCGGAACGATGGCTACGGTTTATAGTTTGGGCGATACGGAAGACGAATTGACCATAAGACAGCGAATGGCCAAAGAAATCAATCCGAACACCAGGAAACCTGCTTATAATTTGGCTTCGGGAATTTCTCTTTTACTTTTTTATGCTTTTGCTATGCAATGCATGAGCACAATTGCGGTAGTCCGGAAAGAGACGGCTTCATGGAAATGGACGATGATCCAATTGGTATTTATGACCGGATTGGCGTATTTCGCAGCATTGGCGGCTTATCAATTATTAAAATAATTCCCTTAATTTTGCATCATGTTTTACACCATCATCCAATATATTTTTATAGCTATCGTGTTTGGCGTAGCGGTTTGGTATGTCATTAAAATTTCCAAAGAATCATTTGGATCCAAAAACAAATCCTGCTCAAAAGGATGTGGATGCGATGATACGTCGACCAAGGTTAAAGAATAATTTGAAACTCATTATATAAAAAAAAGGACAACTTTTCGGTTGTCCTTTTTGGTTTTATTTCATCAAAATCAAGGTGCAATCGGCACGTTAATCTGTCCTTCTGAAATTGTAATTTCCTCTCCGGGAACGCCATTTGTAAATTTGGTAATGGTACCGCTAAATGACCCTATCACGCGTTCTGTCGTAATGGCTGTTATATTTAAAGTAACCGGCAGATAGGTATCTGTGGTGGCATCATAGTTTGAATACACATCATTTGGATTACCCGAAGTTCCTAAGTTCACCTGGTAAACGACCTGATCTGCTTCTGTAAATGAACCTACTGCAATTCCACCCGGAACGGTAATCGATAAAGTCTGGATCTGATCTATATTTATACCTTTAATGACAGCGGCGGTTTGGATTCCTTGTGCTACTGCATTGGTACTGAAGTCAAATAATTGATCATTAAAATTGGCTTTTAAAATTCGGTCATTGTCCACATCCGGTTCGAATTGGATTTCAAAAAATATTCCGTTCGTAATCACTCTTGTTTCCTGAGAAACGGGATTATAAACAGTTCCGGAAAAACTTCCCGTCACCAAACCTGCGCTTGAGTTAACAACCGCAATGTTAATCGTAAGTGGCAGTAATTCATTGTTTGCATCAACATTTGTAAAAACGCCTTCTGCTCCCAAACTGACGATAACCGTCGCACCATCTGTTTGTGAAAACGTACCGACTTCCAATGCCTGAGGAATGGACAAAACGATTGTTTGACCTGCCCCGTTTCCTCCGCGTATTTGGCTGCCGTCTGCTGAAGAAGTAGCTGTAGTTCCTACACTGTGATCCATAAAGACACCATTCAACTCAAAAGTATAGGTTCCCGGATCTGTCGTATTCTGGAATTCATCACCCGGTGTAATCAATTCGCTATCTGAACAACTCCATAATAAACCGAGCAACAGAAATGGGAGCAACAAATATTTATTCATTTTATAATTTTTTGCTAAAATTAGAGAAATAACTTTAGAAATTGTCTAAATTTATTTTGTATGGAATTTTATAGGCCATTTTTGTGCGAAACAAGGCAAATTTTTAAAGGATAGCAGAGCTATCGTTTAAAAATTTAACGAAGTTACAGCCAAAAAGAGCCATAAAAAACGTATCTGAAATAATTTTAGACAGTTTCTTAATATAATCCAACGCAATTTAGGAAAAAGTATTGTATCAGTATTTTGTATCAGTTGACTCACCTGAAATGATTTGTTTAGCCGATGAAGTTCCTATTCTTTTCACACCCAGTCCGATCATTTTTTCTGCTTCTTCTTTCGTGCGAACACCTCCCGAAGCTTTTACTGATAGAGATCCGGCGTTTTCAAGCATCAATTTGATGACGTGTTCATTGGCTCCGTTTGGCTCACCGTCCGGTGTTTGAAAAAAACCTGTCGATGATTTTACAAAAACATTTTCCGATGGAAATTCGGACAATTTGGTTTCTACGATTTTTCTGATCAATTGAGTCAATTGGATAATTTCTTCATCAGTTAAAGCTGCAGTTTCGATGATCCATTTGACAATTTTTCCATGATTCAATCCAATCCGGGAACAAACTTCAATTTCCTCTGAAACTTTTTCTATATTACCATTTTTAAAAGCAAGATAGTCCACTACATAATCCAGTTCATCTGCTCCATCCCCTATGGCTCTTTGGGTTTCAGATATTTTCGCATTCAAGCCGCCGTTGCCTTCAGGAAAATCAATTACAGTCCCCAACTTTACACCGGAATCCGATTCGTCAATCAACATCCGCAAAGAATGAACATAATCCGGCCGAACCATCACGGCATAAATCCCATTCTCAATAGCTTCTCGTGTCAATTTATGAACCTCATCCAACGTTTCTGAATCAGAAAACCCGCTTTGTTTGGGTGTTTTTAAATATGTGGAATCCAGATAATCCCCTAATTGCATTTGATAAATAATTAGGATACAAAACTAATAATTAATTATGGCATATACCGGAAAATGATCGCTATATCCTCCCAAATATTTACTCCCGGCATACGTCCGAAAAGGAGATCCTTTAAATCTTCTGTCCCAGTCCTGAACGGAACGGTCGTTATAAATATGCGCTGAACGAAACCGTATATTTTCATCATTTTCCAAAAAAAAGGATTGAGAAAACAATAATTGATCAAACAATATCCAACGTCCCGAATGTTTTAAACTGCCCGATTTAGGAAACATGGTCAGCATGGGATTATACATTTTGCCAGAAGTAAAGCTTATATCGTCTGTCGTTTTCAGAATGGTCTGCGCATCTACATCATTTGGATTTCCGTTAAAATCTCCCATCACCACAATATGCGCTTGTGAATCAATTGATAGAACCCGATTAATTCTACTACTAATTTCTGTCAGAAATTCGTTTCTGAAGTTCCGGTTGACATCCACATCCCGGCGCGAAGGCAGATGAACAACAAAACTGTGAATCTCACGGAAACCCAATTTAAATTTAGCATAAAGAATATCCCGTGAAAAATCGGTATCATCATAATTTTCAGGATTTCGGTAAACCAAACGTATGGGTTCTGCTTTTATCAGGTCAATCAAATCCTTTCTGTACAAAATCGCATTGTCAATTCCTCTCTCATCCAACGAATCAAAATGAATGAAATTATAGTTGTATTCTTTTAAATGTTCAGAATTCACCAAATCATTTAAAACCGTATCATTCTCTATTTCAGCAAGCCCTATAAACAATGGAGGGCTTCCCGTTTCCGCCACCCCTAATTCACTGATGACACTCCCTATTTTCCAGACCTTGTTCTCATAACGCTTCAGCGTCCATTTCCGGCTACCTTCCGGTGTATATTCGTTTTCGAATTTATCGGGGTCATCCTTGGTGTCAAAAAAATTTTCTGTATTGTAAAAACCAATTACTCCTGACTTCATGAATTCTATTTTAAGCTAATACCAAACTTTAAAAATATAAAAATCCTTTTAGAGCCTGTTTAAATTTTACCGAAATATATTTTTATGGCTCTTAAAGAGTATCTTTGCTAAATTTTGATGCTCTTTTTGAGCGTATTTTTCACTTCCTATTCTTGATTTATCCTGATAAATCTTCAAAGACGAAGCAAAATATCCATCTCAAAATAGCTATAAAAATTTTTAGCAATAAAATTTAAACAGGCTCTTAAAAGACGATATCTAATTCTTTCTTTACTTTTACATCAGAAATTTTCAGTCTCGGCTTTATGTCTATTCAATATATTTTTGAAATCATAGGTACCATCGTATTTGCCATTTCCGGTGCATTGGCGGCAGGTGAAAAATCCGAAGCCCAGGATTGGTTTGGCATTACATTTATCGGCTTTATCACAGCCATAGGTGGAGGTAGTTTACGCGATATGTTATTGGGAAGCTATCCGCTGGTTTGGGTAAACGATGTCAATTTTATTTATGCCATCATCGTCGGAATCCTTATCATGCGTATTTTTTATTCGTCTTTGGATAAATACCGGCGGGAATTATCGCTATTTGACACCATGGGTATTGCTTTATTCACGGTTTTAGGGACTGAAAAAGCAGTAGAATTGGATTTTCATCCGGTGATTGCAGCCATTATGGGAATGTTTTCAGCCGTCATGGGTGGCGTAATCCGCGATACATTAACCAATTCTACTCCGGTCATTTTCCGTAAAGAAATTTATGCGACCGCTTGTTTGGCAGGTGCTATTTTGTTTTTAATTTTATATCAATTTGAAATAAACAGAACAACCAATTTTATCGTTTCTGGGCTTTTGATAATTTCTATTCGCCTATTAGCTGTATATTTCAAATGGAGCATTCCAAAATTTCGCTAATTATGATTGAATTGATTCCAAAAGAAATATGGACAGGCCGAATGGACGATGAAGACGGAGAATTGGGCATGCGATGGCATCAAGTTGTTCAGCCAAAATTATTTTCTGAATTAAGTATTGATACTGAAGAAAAAATTGCCCTTTTGGGATTTTGTTCAGATGAAGGAGTCCGCCGGAACAAAGGAAGAATCGGTGCGAAAAATGCACCCAACCAAATCCGAAAATCTTTGGCAAACCTTCCCTTTAATCCGGCAAAACAATTACCAATTATTGATTTTGGCAATATTATTTTGACCAATGATAATTTGGAATCGGCTCGATCAGAACAAATCGAATGCGTTTCTGAACTTTTGAAAAATAATTATTTCCCTATCATCCTCGGAGGCGGACATGAAACGGCTCTGGGCGATTATTTGGTCATGACTTCTCATTTCGACAAAATCGGAATTATCAACATAGATGCACATTTTGATTTGCGGATTCCGGTTGAGAACAGTACTTCGGGAACGCCTTTTTTTGAGATGGCGCATTTCTGTGCCCAAACCGGGCGGGAATTTCATTATTTCACAATTGGAATTCAACCCCACGGCAATACGCAAGCTCTTTTCAAACGTGCTGAAGAACTGAATGTGAAAACCATTCTGGCCGATGAAGTTCACATAGATTTGAATTTCGTTTTACGTCAGATTGAAGATTTCACCATTCATTTTGATGCGATTTATCTGAGTCTGGATTTGGATGTTTTGGATGGTGCTTTTGCGCCCGGCGTGAGCGCTCCTTCCGTAAATGGATTGACTCCATTTCAGGTAAAGTCCATGGTTCAAAAAGTCATTCAAACCCAAAAAGTAAAATTATTTGACATCGTCGAACTCAATCCTGAATTGGATCAGGACAACCGGACAGCGAAACTGTCCGCCCATTTTATTCAGGAAGCAACTTATAAATCACTATGAGTCCACTCTATCCTTTAAAATTCAATCCCATAACCCAATACCGAATCTGGGGCGGTAACAAACTGAATTCAGCCGTTCCGGCTGAACTTCAAATGGAAAATCTGGGCGAAATCTGGAGTCTGTCAGGCGTTCCGGGCAATGTAAGTAAAGTGGAAAACGGTGCGCTCAAAGACCAAAACCTGAATGAATTAATTGATTATTACCAAGAAAAATTAGTCGGAAAAAAAGTCTGGGAAAAATTTGGAACAAATTTTCCGTTACTGATTAAATTCATCGATGCCGCCGAACCACTTTCGGTCCAGGTTCATCCCAATGATGAAATTGCACAAAAACTGCACAATTCCTTTGGGAAATCGGAAATGTGGTACATCATGGATGCCGAAAATGATTCGGAACTGATTATCGGTTTCAAAGCCGGCGTTTCAAAAAAAGAATATGAACAACACCTGGCAAACGAAAATCTGGAAGAAATCCTTGGGAAAATTCCCGTAGCAAAAGGCGATGCCGTTTATATTCCGGCAGGAAGAGTGCATGCCATCGGAGCCGGCATTTTATTGGCTGAAATCCAACAAACGTCTGATGTTACGTACAGGATTTACGATTACAATCGCATAGATAAAGACGGAAACAAACGGGAACTGCATACGGATTTGGCTTTACAGGCAATTGATTTTAATCCGATTGACGAAATCAAAACGAAGTATGATGCAACTGAAAACCAATTCAATTCATTAATTCAAACCCCTTATTTCGATACGCAAATTTTTACAGGAACTCAGGAAATTTCCATAAGAAAAAATGACGAAATGCGGATTTACATCTGCACGGAAGGCAGCCTGAAATTCCAAACCCCAACCAGCGGATTCCAGCTCGAAAAATACCAGAGTTTGCTGATGCCTGCCGCTGTGGAATCCTATAAAATCATTCCGGAAGGAAATGCAACTTGGATTGAGGTGAGAGTACCTTAAAATTTACGATAAATTCCTTATTACAAACAAATATTCGTTAATTTTGAAAGTGAAAATACGAGGAAATGGATATAGCAGTTGAAAAAAAGGAAATCATCAAATGGATAAATTCCATAGAAAACCCTGTTATTTTGGAACAAATCAAAAATATCAAAAAAAGAGATTCTGTTCCTTTTGACTTTGAGAAAGAATGGGAAAGCGGGATTACGATTGAAGAAGCAAGAAAGAAAACCTCTGATTTTATAAAGTCCTTGCCTTGGAAAAAGCAGTGATACTTCAACAAAATGTAAGGGAATATTTAGATAATCTCATTCAGATTTTATTTGAAAATGATTATTTCGGTTTTGAAGAATCTGCACAAATCTATGTTTCTAAAATTTATGACTTCATAGAACACGAACTTATAAACTTTCCTTATAAAATCACTCCGGAAAAACTTTCACACTTTGGTCAGAAATACGCTTTTTACAATGCCAATAATCGCACCACTTGGTATATTTTCTTTGAAATAAAGGACAGTCGGTTATTGATTACTTATCTCACAAATAATCATGCGCCGGAATTAAAATATTTGTAATATAGCTTAATCAGGACTTATATTTAACCTTTTTACTCCCAAATAATTCGTATCTTTGCAATGCAATTGAAAGCCAATGAGAAACCCTTTGTTTTACGCTAAAATCCTTTTGTTTGGAGAATACGGCATCATCGAAGACTCCAAAGGACTCACTATTCCCTATGATTCCTACAAGGGAACTTTGACATTTGACAAAAATTCCAAAGGCAAAATTTCCAACGAAAGCATCCGCAAATTCTCTGTTTATCTGGAAGATAATTTTCCGGGCGAATTTGATTTCGTCCAAATGAAATCCGATATGGAAGCCGGAATGCATTTCGACTCGACCATTCCGCAAGGCTATGGCGTAGGAAGTTCGGGCGCTCTGGTAGCGGCTATTTACGAACGCTATGCACTCAACAAAATCGATACGGAAGAAGGAATCTCCAAAGAAATCATTGCACAACTGAAAGAAACGTTTTCCAAAATGGAATCTTTCTTTCACGGTAAAAGTTCAGGTATAGATCCTTTGATTTGTTACCTCAATTTGCCTTTACTGATCAATTCCAAAACCGATATTTCCACGGTGGGAATTCCACAACAAAAAGAAGGAAAAGGTGCTATTTTTCTGGTTAATTCGGGTGCGCCCGGCGAAACGGCTCCCATGGTGCAGATTTTCTTTGAAAAACTGAAACAGGAAGGTTTCCGCAAAACACTGAAAGAAGAATTCATCAAGTACAACAATGCCTGTATTGACGCTTTTGTGAAAGGTGATGTCAATCCCTTGTTTTCCAATCTGAAAAAGCTTTCTACCTGGGCATTTTTACATTTCAAACCGATGATTCCGCAACGTTTGCTCGATGCTTGGCAATACGGAATCCAAACAAATTCCTATTATCTGAAACTTTGCGGCTCAGGCGGTGGCGGATATATCCTTGGATTTACCAAAGACTACGAAAAAGCAAAAAAACATTTACACGACTTCGATACTGAAATCATTTACAAATTCTGATTGTATGGAACGATTCACCTTTGAAGAAGACGGTCTTACCGGAGGATTCTATTTATTTGATGACGAAACAAATATAGGAGAAGTGACTTTTAGAAAAAGAAGTCACAATGCTATTTCCATTAACCATACGTATGTGAAAAAAGAATTCGAGGGAAAGGGTTATGGAAAAAAACTGGTGGACAAAGTTCTGGAATATGCAAAAGAAAATGATCTGAGTGTCACAGCCACTTGCTGGTTTGCCGAAAAAGTAATCCAATCCTACAACCCATGAGTCCATTGAGCCCGCGAAAATTATTTATCAAAACGCTGGCGCTCTTTACGGTTATTCGCAGTTACAACATTGCCATGCTCATTCTGGCGCAATATATGGCCAGTCTTTTTGTTTTTAACGAAGGAAAAAATCACCTCGAAATACTGCTTGACAAAAACCTCAACTTTATCATCATTGCTTCTGCTTTGAGTGCAGCAGCCGGATATATCATCAATAATTTTTACGATCTGGAAAAAGACGCCATCAGCCGTCCCTTGCAAAATTATGTCGAAAGATTTGTCTCTCAGAATTTTAAACTCAATGTTTATCTCGCACTAAATATCCTTGCGCTCGGCATCGCCTTTTTGGTTTCTTGGCGTGTTGCCGTTTTCTTTTTGGTTTATCAGTTTTTGGTTTGGTTCTATTCACATAAAGTCAATAAACTCGTCTTGTTCAATAATTTATATTCGGTCATCCTGATGGTCTTTCCCTTCTTTGCCCTTTTTCTTTATTATGAAAATTTCTCTCCCATCATTTTTTTCCATGCCGGATTCCTATTGCTTTTATTGCTTGTCACCGACATACTCAAAGACCTCACCACTTCCACGGCCGATGCTATTTATCATTACAGCACCATTCCGGTTATTTATGGTGACAAATCCACCAAAAAAATTCTGACATTTCTGATGATCATCACCGCAGCTTGGTCGGTTTTTATGTGGGGAGATAGCGGCACAGGCTATATGCGCTACTTTTTTCTGTTCAGCGCAGGGCTCAATTTATTGTTGATTTTCCCGCTTTGGAATTCACATTCCAAAACCACTTACAAGATATTACACCTGATTTTCAAACTATTAATCGGATTTGGTATCTTCAACATGGTCTTTATTGATTTAAATCCCTTAGATTTGCAGAAAATTATTTAATCGTTCTGGGCGTGTCCCCGTTGCGATTCAACTATTTGAAATCGATTTAAAGTTTTTCCGCAACGAGGTCGGGCTGTCGGCACTCGCTTTTTTCACCATACCCTTCGAGAACCTCAGGGTACGGTAAAAAAGAGCTCAAACAAATGCCTCCATCCCTCACGCAGGAAGACAAATTAAAAACTCAAAAAGAGTTCAAAAACAGAAAAAAAATGAAAAAAAGACAGGAAAGGCGTGACGCTTCCCCAAAAAGACCGGCGGGAAACTCAAAACCAAATTTCAAAAACTCCGGCAAACCCTTCAAACCCCGTTTGAAAAAAGCACCTGTGGACGATGGAACTATTCGTCTCAATAAGTACATCGCAAACGCCGGGATTTGTTCGCGCCGCGAAGCCGATGAATTCATCAGAACCGGACTCGCGCAGGTAAACGGAAAAACCGTCACCGAAATGGGCTACAAAGTCCAACCCGGCGATGTCGTGAAATTTGACGGAAAAACCATTTCTGCAGAGAAAAATGTGTACATCTTACTCAATAAACCCAAAGGTTTTATCACCACTACCAAAGACGAAAAAGACCGCAAAACCGTTATGGATCTAATTGCCAATGCTACAACTGCACGTGTTTTTCCGGTAGGGCGTTTGGACAGAGCCACAACAGGATTGCTGCTTTTTACCAATGACGGATATTTAACCAAAAAGCTGACACATCCGAGTCATTCGGTACGTAAAATTTACCATGTCAAATTGAACAAAAAAGCGACGCATGCCGACCTCGACGAAATCAAAAAAGGCGTTCGCTTGATTCCGGAAGGAATTGCCGTAGTGGATAACGTTTCTTTCATCGAAGGAAAACCAAAAGATGAAATCGGAATCGAAATCCATATCGGATGGAACCGTGTAGTTAGAAGAATTTTCGAAAAATTAGGATTTGAAATTGAATCACTTGACCGTGTTTCTTTTGGCGGATTGACCAAGAAAAACCTCAAACGTGGTGACTGGCGTAAATTAGATGAAAAAGAAGTTTCTTTTTTGAAGATGCTTTAAAAATTATTCAAATATATCATCAGCCATTTCTCTTCGAAATGGCTTTTTTCTTATCCTATGTCAATGTCCAAATATTCTCATTTGCAGAACTTTGCATAAAGAATATAAGAGATTGATTATGAAAACCATTTTTCACACTGCAAATTCAAGAGGACATGCTAATCATGATTGGCTGGATTCCCATCATACTTTCAGTTTTGCCAATTATCAGAATCCGGAAAGAATGAATTTTGGTGTTTTAAGAGTGTTGAATGATGATGTCGTTCAGGGAGGAATGGGCTTTGGAGCGCATCCGCACCGTGATATGGAAATAATATCCATTCCGTTGGAAGGCGATTTGGAACATAAAGATTCGACAGGTGTTTCAGGTGTCATCAAAAAAGGAGAAATTCAGGTGATGAGTGCCGGAACCGGAGTTCAGCACAGCGAATACAACCATAATGTCGACAAACCGGTAAAATTTCTGCAAATCTGGATTTTCCCGAGTGAATTGGGAGTTGAACCAAGAGCCGAACAAACCAGTATCAAAGCAAATGAAATCCGAAACGATTTTCAACAAATAGTTTCGCCCAATTCTGATGATGAGGGAGTTTGGATTCACCAAGATGCTTGGTTCAATCTCGCAAAATTTGACAAAAATTTTTCAAAAGAATATAATCTTCACAAAGAAGGAAACGGAGTATATGTCTTTGTGATTGAAGGTTCAGCTAAAATAGGAAATCAAACGCTAAACCGCAGAGACGGTTTGGGGATTTGGGATACGGATGGATTCACTTTGGAATCTACCGAAGACAGCGAAATCCTGTTGATGGAAGTTCCGATGAATTTACCCGAATATTTAAAATAGAAATTTTTCATAGTTTTTTAGGTTAGTAGTAGGTTTAATTACGAAGCCCTTGCAAATTAATTGCAAGGGCTTCGCTTTGTGTTTTATATAAAATTTGAAGTGTTATGTTAATTGCTCAAAACTACGTTTGACGAAATCAGTCAATTCTTTTCCTTTCAATAAATTCTGGGATAATTTGGCCAAATCCATTGCCTGATTGATAAGCGGAGCTCTTTCTTCTTCCGGTTTGTTTAAAATTTCATTTGCCAAATCGCTATTGGTATTAACGACCAAGTTGTACATTTCCGGGAAATTTCCCATTCCGAACATCCCACTGCCACCCAATTGCTGCATATCTTTCATACGGCGCATAAATTCAGGCTGGGTAATAGTAAATGGCGCATCACTTAAACTCAAATCTTCCAGTTGAACCGTATAGGTTTTTTTATCAATGATGTTTTCCAACACCGTTTTCAATGATTCTTTTTGTTCGTCCGAAAGTTTAGAAAGAATCGGTTCTTCTTTTTTGATCAAATTCTGAATGTGATCTGCATCCACACGCACAAAACTGACGTTTTCTTTTGTTTGTTCCAATTTCTGGATAAAATGCGGTGCAATCGGTGAATCGAGCAACAAAACTTCGTATCCTTTTTCCTGAGCTAATTGGATGTAAGCATCCTGCTGCTCCTTATTGGTCGCATAAAGAACTACTAATTTTCCCTCTTTATCGATCTGATGATCTTTGATTTTACCGGTCAATTCTTCCCAAGTGAAATAAGTTCCTTCCACGGTCGGATACAGCATAAATTTATCGGATTTTTCAGCAAATTTATCTTCCGAAACCACACCATATTCCAAAACAACTTTTACATCGTTCCATTTTTTCTCGTATTCTTCACGATCATCTTTCAGAAGCGAAACCATTTTATCCCCCACTTTTCGTGTGATGTATTGTGAAATTTTCTTCACCGCACCATCGGCTTGCAGATACGAACGGGAAACGTTTAGCGGAATATCCGGCGAATCGATCACACCACGCAACAACATCAAAAAGTCCGGTACGATTCCTTTTACTTCATCGGTAACATAAACCTGATTTTGGTACAATTGGATTTTGTCTTTTTCGATGTTCACGTTATTTCCCAATCTCGGGAAAAACAGAATTCCGGTCAGATTAAACGGATAATCCACGTTCAGATGAATCCAGAAAAGCGGCTCTTCGAACTGCATCGGATAGAGCTCATGGTAGAAACTCAGATAATCCTCTTTAGTTAATTCAGACGGATTTTTTGTCCAGGCGGGATTTGGATTATTGATGATGTTTTCTACTTCCACTGTTTCCGGTTTTGCATCTTCTGGCGCATCTTCCGGTAAAGGAATTGTTTCGTTTTTTGTTCCAAACTGAATCGGAACCGGCATGAATTTGTTGTATTTCAATAACAATTCACGGATTCGGTATTCCTCTAAAAATTCTTTCGAATCTTCTGAAATATGCAAAACGATTTCTGTTCCTCTTTCGGTTTTTTCGGTTTCTTCCAATGTAAATTCCGGACTTCCGTCGCATGTCCATTTTACTGCAGGTTCATCTTTGTAGGATTTTGTGATGATTTCGACTTTATCGGCCACCATAAATGCCGAATAAAATCCCAACCCGAAATGTCCGATGATTCCGGCATCTTTAGCTGAATCTTCATATTTGTTGAGGAATTCTTCCGCACCGGAAAAAGCAATTTGGTTGATGTATTTTTCCACTTCTTCGTCCGTCATCCCGATTCCCTGATCGATGATGTGCAGCGTTTTATCGTTCTTATTTATTTTAACTTCGATTTTCGGATTTCCGTATTCGACTTTGGCCTCGCCTATATTGGTCAGGTGTTTTAATTTCAGCGTAGCATCGGTAGCATTGGAAATCAATTCGCGCAAGAAAATTTCGTGATCGCTGTATAAAAACTTCTTAATGAGTGGAAAAATATTTTCCACTGAAACGTTAATATTTCCTTTTGTCATAGCTCTGATTTTGCTTCCAATTAGTCAAAAAAAATACCATGGAAATGAAATCTGACAAAATGGCGTTAGTTTATTTATCCTAAATGAACAAAAGTGTGTGGTCATTGCGAGGAGGAGGTACGACGATGTGGCAATCCGGTATGTGGTTTTGGAGATTGCTTCGTCCTCCCTACGGTCGTTCTCGCAATGACAAGGAACACACGCACGTCATGGCAAATGGAGTGGTTAATGCGCCTCCAACCAATTATCGCCTACTCCGATTTCCACTTCCAACGGAACATTTAGTTTCACGGCATTTTCCATGGTTTCTTTGATAATCGGCTTTAACCGTTCCAATTCAGATTTCGGAACATCAAACACCAATTCATCATGTACCTGAAGTAACATTTTGGTTTGGAAATTTTCTTTTAAATTCTTTTGCAAATTAATCATCGCAATTTTGATGATGTCCGCGGCACTTCCCTGAATCGGCGCATTGACTGCATTTCGTTCGGCATGACCACGCACAACGGCGTTTCTGGAATTAATGTCTTTCAGGTATCTTCTTCTGCCTAAAATGGTTTCCACATAACCTTGGTCTCTCGCCGTTTGAATCTGGTTTTCGATGTACTTTTTCAAAACCGGATAGGTTTCATAATAGGCATCAATCAGTTGTTTGGCTTCAGAACGGGAAAGTCCGGTTTGTTCGCTCAAACCAAATGCAGAAACCCCGTATATAATTCCGAAATTCACTGTTTTAGCCTGGCTTCTTTGTTCGCGTGTCACTTCATCCAATCCTACTTTGAAAACCTTTGCGGCAGTAGATTTGTGAATGTCTTCTCCTTTGTTAAATGATTCCAGCATAATTGGATCTTGCGCCAGTTCAGCGATAATTCTCAATTCGATTTGCGAATAATCCGCAGAAACCAAAACATGATCTTCATCCCTTGCCACAAATGCTTTCCGGATTTCTCGCCCTTGTTCGGAGCGGATCGGGATGTTTTGTAAATTCGGATTAACGGAAGCCAATCTTCCCGTTGCTGCAACGGTCTGACTAAAAGTTGTATGAACCCTTTTGGTATCAGGGCTGACCTCTTTTGGCAAAGCATCTACATAGGTCGATTTCAATTTTTGCAACTGACGATAATCCAGAATGTCGTTGATGATTTTATGTTTGTCTTTCAATTTCACCAATACTTCTTCGCCCGTTGCATATTGCCCGGTTTTGGTCTTTTTGGCTTTGGAATCCAGATTTAATTTCTCAAATAAAATATCTCCCAATTGTTTCGGCGAATTCAAATTGAATTCCTCCCCGGCATCTTCGTAAATTTTCTTTTCCAATTCTGCAATTTCGGCGGCAATTTTCACGGATTGTTCTGCTAAAACACCGGTATCCAAGCGGATTCCCTCGATTTCCATTTCGGCCAAAACTTCCATCAGTGGCATTTCGATTTGGTCAAAAAGTTTTTGGGCATTTACTTCCGGCAATTGGGGTGCAAACAATTCTTTTAATTGAAAAGTAACATCGGCATCTTCCACCGCATATTCTTTTTGCTTCTCCAATTCCACTTGATTGAACTGCAATTGGTTTTTGCCTTTTTTTCCGATTAAACTTTCGATGGTAACCGGTTTGTAATTCAAATAAGTTTCAGAAAGCACGTCCATGTTGTGTCGCATATCGGGATTCAGCAAATAATGCGCAATCATGGTATCGAAGGATTTTCCTTTTGGTTGAATGCCGTATTTGAATAAAACTTTATAATCATATTTCAAATTATGCCCAATTTTCAAAACGGTTTCAGATTCAAAAAACGGACGGAATTCTTCAATTATGGATTTGGCTTCTTCAAAATCATTTGGAAAGGGAACATAATAACCTTTTCCGGCCTCGAAACTAAATGAAATTCCCACCAATTCAGCTGTCAAAGCATCAAGTCCTGTTGTTTCGGTATCAAAACAAACTTCTTTTTGTTGTAATAATTTGTCCAATAATAATTTGCGTCCCATTTTTCCTTCGGTCAATTGGTACAAATGGTCATACGAATCAATTTCTTTAAAGTAAGCAGCCGCAGGAATTTCGCCCGATTCACCGTCGCTATCTCCAAATAGAGATTGTTGAACTGCTTTTTCAGAAACGGATTTTGCCTTTGCAACAACTTCCGATTCTAAGTTGAAAGTCCTATAGAAATTTTCCAATAATTGCCTGAATTCAAGCTCCATGAAAAGTTCTTTTACTTTTTCAACATCAGGTGCACACATTTCCAAATCTTCTTCATCAAATTCTACCGGAACGTCAGTGATGATGGTCGCTAATTTTTTGGACAAAATCCCAAGTTCTTTATTGGCCTCGATGTTTTCTTTCAATTTGCCTTTCAGTTCGTGTGTGTGTTCCAGCAGATTTTCGAGCGAACCATATTCTTTCAGAAATTTTTTGGCGGTTTTTTCTCCTACGCCCGGTAGTCCCGGAATATTGTCCACACTATCACCCATCATTCCAAGGAAATCAATCACCTGCAATGGATCGTCTATTTCAAATTTTGCCTTGACCTCTTCTACTCCCCATATCTCAATTCCCTTTCCAAATGCAGGCGGACGATACATTTTGATTTTATCGGAAACCAGTTGTGCAAAATCTTTATCGGGCGTTACCATATAAGTGGTATAGCCTTCCATTTCTGCTTTTTTCGCCAGGGTTCCGATGACATCATCGGCTTCGTAACCTTCCGCAAAAAGTACGGGGATGCACATGGCACGGATGATTTCCTGAATATAGGGAACTCCCGTTTTTATGGCTTCGGGCGTTTCATCCCGGTTGGCTTTATATTGATCATAATCCACCGTTCGGACAGTAGCCTGACCGACGTCAAAAACCACAGCTATGTGCGTGGGTTTTTCCCGTTTCAAAACATCAAGCAAAGAGTTGGTAAATCCCAAAATGGCGGAAGTATTTAATCCTTTGGAGTTAATTCTCGGGTTTTTGATAAAGGCATAATAGCCACGAAAAATGAGCGCATAAGCGTCCAATAAAAATAAGCGTTTGTCTTCTGAATTCATAGAAAGTAAAGGTAATAATTCGCATCAAATCCTAAAAACCTATTTATGAACCTTTATTTAAGAGCCTGTCTAAATTTACTTTTACATAGGTATTTTTATTTTCCAAATGAAATGTTATATTCGACCGAATAAAACTACCCCATGAAATCAATCATTTCTCTCTGCATTTTTTTGTTTTCAATAAATGCTATTTCACAAATTCAAAACATTGAATATGTGGACTTTGTAAAATGGACAAGTCAGGATAACATTCAATATTCTGCTATAATTGTTGCCGATGATTTTGTAGAAAAAGAATACGGAAATGCGATTGTACGTGTAAAATATACGATGAACGGGATTACCAAATTAGTAGAATTCAATTCCTCCGTCGAAAAAGATATTTTGGAAGATTCGATAGATATTTTTATTATGGGTGGAGAAACAGCTCAGTTTATCAAAAGCAGCGGAAGTTATACGCCCGATAATTTTATTTTTAATTTCGATTTTGAAGGCAATCTGGTTGATGCATTTCAGGCAGATCATAATGAGCTGGAGAAAGGTGAAGATGCCTATTTGTCTGAAATTGAATTAATCCTTATTGAAGATGCCAATCACCAAAGAGAGCTAATGAAAGAATTTTTCACATCATCTGACAGCTTATACAGAGACTTAATGTCCTATGCCTCTCAGTTTGATTAAGAGCCATAAAAATAAATTTCGGTAAAATTTAAACAGGCTCTAAGATTCCGGTGCCAGTTCGACGATTAATCCGTCTAAATCTTCTGTGATGTTAATCTGACAGCCCAAACGACTGTTTTCCTTTACGTTAAATGCTTCCGAAAGCATCGCTTCTTCTTCCGCTTCCATTGGGTTGAGTTCGATATCTTCTGACAAAACATAAACTTGACAAGAAGCGCACATCGCCATTCCGCCACAGATCCCGATGGTTCCCTCCGGAGCCAGTTCATACGCACGAACGAGCTCCATCACATTCATCGCCATGTCAGTCGGTGCATCTACTTCGTGCGAAATTCCTTCACGGTCTATGATGGTAATTTTAACGTCTGGCATTTTTAGAAATTAGAAATACGAATTTAGAACAACTTTGACAAAGTTCGGAACTTTGTCAAAGTTTAGATTCTGATTAAATAAAATTAAATAGCGGTGATCGTTCCTTTCATCTGAATCCAGTGTCCCGGAAACGTACAGATATAGGTATATTCGCCCGGCTCTTTCAGGGTGAATTTAATGGTTTCCGATTCTCCCGGACCCAGCAATTTTGTTTGGGCGATGATGTCGGTAATGTACAATTCTGAAATGTAATTTGTCTCTTTTGCCTTTGCAGAAGCGGTTGCAAATGTTTGTACATCCGCTTTCTTTTCTAAAACTACTACATTATGCCCCATGGTTTCAAGCGGCAAAACGCCTGCATTGGTAAAATTAAGTGTAACTTCCTGACCGGCTTTTACGGTGAATTGGGATTTATCAAACTTCATATCGTCCGTACCTTTCAGTTCCAGAACATTGGAAATTTCATTTTTTTGCTCCAAGGGTGTTTCAACTTTTTCAACTTCTTTTTTGTCCGGGCCGCAGGACATGAATCCGATGGATAACATGGAAAGCAATACTAATTTTTTCATCTTCTGTTTTGTTTTAATTCTACCTAAATTTAAATCTAAAATTCCAGAATGAAAATGACTGAAATCACCACTGTTATAAATCATGTAAAGAAAAATCCCGCCTGCTTCGGGAACCTCAGCTAACGGGATTCATTTTATTTTTTAAATGACTCTGATTAAAAAACCAACTTCACTTCCAAATCAAATTCATCATTAATTGCTCTGTCTCCAATTCCATCGAAGAAAGATTTTGAACCGTATTTAATATCAAATTTCGTTCTGTCCACACTCAATTTTGTAGTTGCTGAATTGTCTTTTACCGTCAATTCAAACGAAACAGCATTTGTGATTCCTTTGATGGTCATGTCAGCTGTGACCGCATAAACGTCGTTTCCTTTATCCGTAACTTTAGTGAAAACCAATTTGGAAGTCGGATGTTTATCCACACCAAAAAAATCTTCTGCTTTTAGATGACCGTCCAGTTTGTCTTTTGCTCCACCTGAAACATCTGTCGCACTGATGGTGGTCATATCCACCGTAAAACTTCCTCCTTTTAATTTGCCATTTTCAAAAACCAACGTCCCTTCCTTGAAATCAAGCGTTCCATCGTGTTGACCCGTGATTTTCTTTCCAACCCAATGAATTGAACTTTTTGAAGCATCGATTTTTTTTGTTTGTGCATTTAATCCGAATGAAACGAATAAAATTAAAAATGCTGATAATAATTTCATAAATGAATTTGTTTGAATTTTATTTTAACCCGAAAGATACGGAATATAGAGAATCGAACCTCGCTACGGAATATCCAAATACTTATGTGTCTGCACCGAAACATTCCACTGCGGATTTGCTTTTACATATTCCACCACTTTTGGCGTGATTTTGTCGCGTTTCCCCCATTCCACCTGCAAATAAAGTTTACAATCCGGATTGACCAAATCCGCGTGTTTCTCCGCAAATTTAAAATCGTCATTGTTGAAAATGATACATTTTAATTCACTTGCCGCCGCTAATACATCCGGCTTTACTTCCGCCAATTTTTTAGGCGAAAGCGTTACCCAATCGATTTCACCGCTTAATGAATAAGCACCCGAAGTTTCGATGTGAATCATCGCTCCGAATTCTTTTAATTTCGAAGTCAAAAAATCCAAATTCCACATCAAAGGCTCGCCACCTGTGATTACAATGGTTTTGGACAAATCGGTCGCTTCTCTGGCGAGTTGTTCCATGTCCGTAAGCGGATGAATTTCCGCATCCCAACTGTCTTTTACATCGCACCAGTGACAACCCACATCGCAGCCGCCAAGCCGAATGAAATATGCTGCCTTTCCGGCATGTGCTCCCTCACCCTGCAAAGTATAGAAATGTTCCATCACCGGAAGAATTTTCCCTTCTTTCAATAATTCAGATTGCGCTTCCGATATGGATTTCAGTTCGATCACTTCGTATTGTTCTTATAAGCCAAAAGCGTATTTTTAAGCAGCATCGCACGGGTCATCGGGCCGACTCCGCCCGGAACAGGCGTGATCCAGGATGCTTTGTCTTTCACATCTTCAAAATCTACATCGCCGACCAATTTGTATCCTTTTTCCGAGTCATCGTCCACACGCGTAATTCCCACGTCAATCACTACCGCACCTTCCTTGATCATATCGGCCTTTAAAAATCCGGGAACACCCAAAGCCGTGATGACAATGTCCGCATGTTGGGTATATTCTTTCAGGTTTTCAGTATTGCTGTGAGTCAGTGTCACGGTGCTATTTCCCGGAAAGTCCTTTCTTCCCATCAAAATACTCATTGGACGTCCTACAATTCGGCTTCTTCCGATGATTACGGCATGTTTTCCTTTGGTAGGGATTTGATAGCGTTCTAAAATCTCCAAAATTCCGAAGGGGGTTGCCGGCAGGAATGTACTCATGTCCAGAGCCATTTTTCCGAAATTTTCAGGATGAAATCCGTCCACATCCTTTTTCGGGTCGATGGCTTCGATGATTTCTTCCTGGTCAATCTGTGGCGGCAAAGGAAGCTGAACGATGAATCCGTCCAATCCTTCCTGTTTGTTTAATTTTTCTATTTCTTCTATCAATTCGGTTTGCGAAACGGTATTGGGCAATTTGACCAATGAAGATTTGAATCCCACCTGCTGGCAATCCTTGATTTTATTGCTCACATAGGTTTGGCTGGCACCGTCACTTCCTACTAAAACAGCCGCCAGATGAGGAGGCCTTTTCCCCTGACTGACCGCTTGAGTAACGGATTCTTTTATTTCTTCTTTAATTTCTTTGGCTAACTTGATACCGTCCAAAATCTGCATACCGAAAATTTTTGTGCAAAGGTACAAATCCATTTACGAATTAGGAAGTAAGAAGTACGATTTACGAGAATTGAAATTCGAAGTTTAAAAAACGTTTTTTTCCTTTCGTTTTATAAGAAACTGTTTCGATTTTAAATTCTGCGAACTTTAAACGAACTTCGCCAAACAAACTTCGAATTTCTCGAAATGAAAAAAATTGCCATCATAGGAGGCGGTGCTGCGGGTTTTTTCACTGCGGCCAATCTGGGAAAAGAGTTGGGAAGCCAAACGCTTTTGTTTGAACAGTCTTCCGTGCCTTTACAGAAAGTCCGTGTTTCTGGTGGCGGGAGATGCAATGTAACCCATGCTTGTTTTGATCCGAAAGAATTGGTCGAATTTTATCCGCGAGGCAAAAAAGAATTGCGTAGTGTTTTTCATAAATTCCAACCGGGTGATACGATGGAATGGTTTGAAAGCCGGAATGTTTTCTTGAAAATAGAGGATGACAACCGCATTTTTCCGGTTTCAGATAATTCGATGAGCATCATCGAATGTTTGATAAATGAAGTAGAAAAAAATAAAGTAGAAGTAAAACTGAGTGAAACGGTTCAGAAGATTTCTAAGAAAGGCGATTCGTTTTTATTGGAAACCAAATCCGACTCCTATGAATTTGAAAAGATAGTTTTTACGCCGGGAAGCAGTGTAAAATCCATGGAAATCCTTAAAAATTTAGGACATACAATCGTGCAACCAATTCCTTCGCTTTTTACGTTTAACATAAAAGATGAACGGCTGAAAGATTTGATGGGAATCAGTTTTGAATGGGCAGAAATTTCCATTCCTCAATTGAAAATGGAAGCCGAAGGCCCGATGCTCATCACGCATTGGGGGCTGAGCGGACCGGGCATTTTGCGGCTTTCCGCCTGGGGTGCTTTGGAGTTGAACAGGTTGAATTATGAATTTGAAATCCGGATTAATTTCATTCAAAAATCAAAAGAAGATTGTATCGATTTTTTAAACGAATTCAAATTGGAACATGCAAAAAAATCGGTTTATAAAATCAATCCTTTTTCTTTCCCGAAGAGGTTTTGGCATCGGATTTTAGAAACATCCAAACTCCCTCAAGATTTGACTTTTTCGCATTTGAATAAATTTCAACTCCAAAAAATTTCTGAAGAACTGACCGAAGGAATCTATCAAGTAAAAGGAAAAAGCACTTTTAAAGACGAATTTGTAACGGCGGGCGGTGTGGATCTGAAGGAAATTGACTTCAAAACGATGGAGAGCAAAATCGTTCCCAATCTTTTTTTGGCGGGCGAAATATTAAATATTGACGCCATCACGGGCGGATTTAATTTTCAGGCTTGCTGGAGTGAAGCTTTTCTGATTTCGGAGCACTTGAAAAATTCGACATAATTCCTTATATTTGAACTAACTAACTCTTTTTATCATGAAATCTGCCTGCTTATTTCCCGCCTTACTTCTATTTCTCAACATCTATTCTCAGGAAGTGCCTTATATGATTTGGGAATATGAACACGGTGACGAGGTAAATCATCAATGGGCGCAGAATACCGTTCAAACTTCCAATGGCGGATATTTTGTATTGTATATGCAAGATGATATGGAAGGTGAAACAAATTCCAATTACGGTTTAGCCAGGCTTTCGCCAGAAGGAGAAGAACTGTGGGTTAAAACTTTCGGGGGGAATAATTCCGACACACCAGTAAAGATACTGAAAGCCGCGACAGGGAATTTTGTGCTCTTGGGTCACTCAAGATCAAATGATGGGGATCTGAGCCATAATTATGGCGATTTTGATATCTGGATTGTAATGATTGACGAAAGCGGAACAATTCTTTGGGAGAAAAATTATGGTGGCTCCCAAGCTGAAAATGCCGCAGATATTGCAGAAGACACAGAAGGTGGGTTTGTCGTTTTAGGGATGTCTAATTCCAGTGATGGGGATGTTTCTGAAAACAAGGGATATTCGGACTATTGGTTGTTTAAAATTTCTGAAACCGGGGATTTAATTTGGGAAAAAACCTACGGTGGTTCTACATCTGACTGGACGTATAGCTTGATTCCCGCAAACGGTGGAGGATGGCTGGTTTCCGGCAGTTCCACTTCAACGGACGGCGATATTTCCAATCCTTTTGGAAAACGGGATGTTTGGGTAATCAAAGTCAATGCCGGGGGAGAATTGTTATGGGAAAAATCAATCGGAGATGCAGAAGACAACTGGAACTACGGAATGATTGCCGACCATTCGCAATCAGGCGGTTATTTGGTATTTGGCAGAACGGAATATGACGATTTAGAAGTAATTCACGGCTTTCTTGTCAAAATTAACGATGAAGGGGATTTGTTATGGCAGTCAGATTCTGAAAAATTTATCACAAATATGGCTTTGGGAAATTATCCGAATTATATATGGGCCTCTATGGAAGATTCCGGGATAGGCGGCGAATTTCTCATTTTCCGTGTTCTTGCGGAAGAAGTCAATTCCGACTGGGAAACGATATGGAGTTATGAAGTCGGTTATTGCGGTTGGTGGAAACCTTCCTTTTATCCGTACGATTTAACTTTCAATAATGACGATAAAATCGTTATTACAGGAAGTAAAGGTTCTGATTATTTTTCAAAAGCCTGGGTTGGTTTAATCTCGCCGGGGCAGATGAATACCCGTGATTTGGAAAACCTGTCTGTTTGGCTGTATCCTAACCCTGCTCAAAGTTTTGTTTATATGAATTCAAGCGAACCTGTTCGGAAGGTAAATGTTTATAATGCTGCCGGAAAACTGATTATCCAAAGAGAATTTTATTCTGAAAAAATCATAAAACTGGACATCCGGCATTTAATTCCCGGTCCCTACTTTGTATCAGTAACCACCGAAAAGGAAATCCATACAATTCCTTTGTTAGTGAAATAACCCAATACACATCTGATAATTATTGTCTTAAATCTTTTAAAAAGCTGTTTTGAAAATTTTATTATGTATGCATAACAATGCAAATAATTTTTTCTACATTTGTTAACGATACATTAACAATTTAAAATTGAATCAATACATGAGAAGAGTTTATTTAATTGCACTGCTGTTAGGGTTAGGTACGACTGCTTTTGCCGGTGGGTACCGTGTAGCCTTCCAAGGTGTCCGTCAGGCATCTATGGGGCTTACCAGTGTAATGCACGCTAGAGATGCGAGTATAGCCTTTTATAATCCAGCCGGTCTTGCCTTTGTAGAGGGCAAATTAAGCATTGCGGCAGGTGGATTTGGAATCATAAACAATGTAAAATGGCAAAATCCCAGCACCCTGGAATCAGCTGAAACTGACAGTCCGTTGGGAACACCTATTTATTTTGCGGCTTCCTATCGTCCAATTGAAGACTTGACCGTCGGAGTAAGTTTTACCACGCCATTTGGAAGTACTGTCAGTTGGCCTGAGGATTGGGCAGGAAAAGCCAATATCACCGAAATCTCCATGAAATCGTATTTTATCCAACCAACGGTTGCGGTGAAATTCAATGACTGGTTCAGTGCCGGTGCCGGATTTATCTATGCGATGGGTTCTGTAAATTTACAAAGAACGATGAGCGTAGCCGGAAACGACATAGGGCTGGAAATCGAAGACACGGATGCACATGGACTGGGCTTTAATGTCGGAGTGTATTTCCGTCCGAGCTCCAAAGTGAATGTAGGTTTGGCTTACCGCTCACCGATTGATATGAAAGCCAATTATGGCGAGGTTACTTGGACAGATGTCCCGTCAGCTTTGACAACGACCATGCCTTTTTCGTCCAATGAATTTTCGGCAATGTTACCATTGGTTTCAGAATTTTTAGCCGGTTTTTCATACCAAGCTACTTCTAAATTAATGTTGGCCGGTGAGGTTTCAGTACATGGTTGGGGAAAATATAAAAGTTTGGATATCCAGTTAAATAACACTACTTCAGGTGAAACCTATGATTCAAAAGCAACCAAAAATTTCATCGATCGTGCTGTTTGGAAAGTAGGAGGCGAATACCAAGCAACTGATATGCTTGCCATCCGTTTAGGATATTATTTCGACGAATTTGTTTCTCCGTCTGAGCACTGGTCTCCGGAGACGCCCGATACAAGCCGTCATTCTTTGAACGGAGGTTTGGGCTTGACTTTCGGCGGATTTAATGTAGATCTGTTTGGTCAGTATAACATAGGAAAAGAACGTTATGTTCATAATGTGGAAACCGGTTTTGAAGGGGATATTGCATTGCGTGCAGCTTCATTTGGATTGGGTCTTTCTTATAACTTTAATTAATGAGAAAAATGAAAAATTTATCTAAAATATTTATAGCGGCTACATTGGTCGTTTTTGCAGGTTGCGAGCCGGAATTTGACGAACCGATTGAAGATATCGTAGTGACATCAGGCGATGCCGATTTCAGCAAATATATCGCATTGGGGAATTCACTGACTTCCGGATTTTCAGACAACGCTTTATTTATAAGCGGACAGGAAAACTCCTATCCCAATATGCTTGCCACGCAATTTGCCATGACAGGCGGAGGCGCTTTTTCACAACCGCTGATGCCGGATGAGATTGGAGGATTCACCAATTTGGGAGTTGCAGGACGACTTACACTTCAACTGGTTGATGGAAATTTAGCTCCTGTGCCAACTCCTGCTCAATCACCCCTTACGCCGGCAAGCGGCGGACCTTTTGGAAATATGGGGGTTCCGGGTGCTAAATCCTATCATTTGCTGGCTCCCGGATATGGAGATCCTGCGGGAATAGGAAGTTATGCAAATCCTTATTTTGTGCGTTTTGCTTCTTCATCCACCACTACAGTTTTGGCAGATGCTGCAGCACAACAACCGACATTCTTTACCCTTTGGATCGGGAACAATGATGTGCTGAGCTATGCTTCAGGAGGCGGAGTTGGAACTGACCAAATGGCTGCCAACAATACCGATGTTACAACTTATGGTGGAAGTGATATTTCACACCCGCAAGTCGTAGCAGGTTCTATTCAGATGGTTTTGGAAACCTTGGCTAATCAAGGTGGTGCAAAAGGAGCGATTGCCAATATCCCAAGCATTACCGATATTCCTTATTTCACGACGGTTCCGGTTGATCCATTTACACCAGAACTTTTAGGCGGATCAGGAACTATTACGACTTTGAACCAAACTTTTGCTGGTTTAAATCAAGTATTTGATGCTTTGGGTGTTCCTGAAAGAAAAATTTATTTTAACGAAAACGGAAATACTCCTGTCGTAATGGAAGATGACTCATTAACTAATCTTTCTTCGCAAATTACACAAGCTATGACACAAGGCGGAGCAGATCCTGTTACTGCTGCTTTCTTTGGATATGCATTTGGACAGGCAAGACAAGCAAATGACCAAGATTTAATGGTATTTACTTCCCAAACCGTAATTGGTCAAATAGACAATGAACGTTATCAATTATTATTGGGATATGGTTTGCCGGAAGCTCAGGCAGCTCAATTATCCATTAACGGTATCACAAGACCTTTAGCTGACAATTGGGTTTTAAGCAATTCTGAAAAACAATCAGTCATTGCCGCTACCAATGCCTATAACGCCGCCATTGCTCAATTGGCAGCCAATTATAATCTGGCTTTTGTAGATGCGCATCAGGCAATGCAGGATTTGAGCAGTGATTCGGGTATTACCTATTTTGGAAATAATTACAATACCACTTATGTGAGTGGTGGCGCGTTTTCGCTGGATGCGGTTCACTTGACGGCAAAAGGATATGCGGTTGTGGCGAACTATTTCATCGATGCTATCAACCAGAAATACGGTTCTACACTGCGAACTGTCAATCCGAATAATTATCCGGGAATTCTGATTCCTTAATAAACAATTCTTAATTTATATCAAAAACGCCTTCGATTTGAAGGCGTTTTTTTGTATCTTTCAGTCACTAACCAATTTAGATGAAAAATCAGCCCTTCATCGCACCACTTGCCGGGCTGATGTCCGGTATCCTGTCTGCTGAATTTTTCCCAATTCCCGATTTGGCAGATATCAAAAAGATTTTGTGTTTTTTGGTTCTGCTGACTTTCCTGCTTTATTTTATTTATAAACGAATGGATTCCGTCTGGATATTCGGGATTTTTGTTCTGATCGGCTGGCTTCATTCTTCCCGGTTCAATTCCTTTCAAACTCTTTCAGCATCTCAGCTCAACTCCGAAGTTTTTGTCAAATTAGAAATAAATGAAATCTATAAACCATCGGTGAAATTCCGGAAATACAAAGCCCGAATCTTACAGATTGATTCTACCCGAAATGAAAATCATGTTTTACTTTACTGGAAGCGGGAAAATGCCGAATTATTTCCGCAAGACGAAGTCTGGCTGAAAGCAAAAATCATCCCAACCCCAAAACCGCTGAATCCGCATCAATTTGATTATGCCAAATGGTTGAGAAGACAAAATATACACTACACCGTTTTCTCAGATACAGTTTATTATCAACCTGTTTCTGATGCCGCATATTTTCAATTCTCCAAATACAAAAGAAAAGTCCATCAAAAACTGTTGGATTCAGGCTATTCCAAATCTTCAGCCGATTTGATAGGCGCTATGCTTCTGGGCGACCGCACGGAAATGAATCCCCAAGTTGAGGAGAGTTACCGTAAAGCAGGTGTCGTTCACATCCTTTCCATTTCCGGTTTACATGTCATGATGGTTTATTCCATTTTTATGATTTTGCTCTATCCGCTTGTTTTTCTGCGAAACGGGAAAATCATCCGGATTTTGTTGAGTTTGGTTTTGATCTGGAGTTTTGTGGTTTTTGTCGGATTTCAACCTCCTGTATTGCGTTCGGCAGTGATGATTTCGGTTTATTACATCAGCATTACATTTAAACGGAAACCCAATGTTTATCATACGCTTGCGGTTTCTGCCTTCATTTTACTTTTGATTAATCCCAATTTTTTATTTGATGTCGGTTTTCAACTTAGTTTCTCAGCGGTTTTCTTTATCGTCTATCTTCATCCTCTTTATCAAAAATTATTTCATCCAAGAACAAAAGTTGGCAAATGGTCGGTCGCATTTATCGGAACCAGCATTTCCGCACAATTAGGGACATTTCCGATTGCGGCTTATTATTTCCATCAGACTTCAGGTTTATTTCTCGCCGGAAACTTGGTCATGATTGCAGCGTCTTACGGAATGATTTGGGGTGGAATTTTTTCTTTGATCTTACTCGAAATCCATGTAGGATTTTCCTTTTGGATAATTCTGTTCAATTGGTTTATAAAAATTTGCAACAAATATGTGGAATGGCTCTCATCATTTGATTCCTTGGTTTTCGAGAATATTTCTTTTCGCTTTTTGGAGGTTATATTATTGCTGATTGGCATCATTTTCATCAGGGTCATTTGGGAGAAACCTAAATTCAAATTGGTTTTATCAGGAATTTTCATCCTGTTTATATTTCAAGTCCAACTTATCATTCGTTCCCAACAATTCGCTCAGAAAAAGGAAATCATCGTTTTTCATCAGACGAGAAATTCGGTGATTGGAGTACGAAACGGATTTGAACTGGAAGTTTATGTTCAGGAAATTCAGGATTCAATTAATTTGAAAAAATATTTAATTCATCCTTATGTCATCAACGAAGGAATTAAAAAATTGGAACTAAAAAATTTGGAAAACAGTTCGAATTCAAATTATCATAAATCAAATCATTCTATTTATTTCGAAGGGAAACATTTGGTTTGGACCGATGGGAATTCTATCAAAAATTTCATCGGCTCCGATTATTTATTGATCCAGAATAATGCTGATTTAGATTTGGATTCCATTTCATCCGAAACTGAAATCATCCTGGACGGCAGCAATTATCCCAATCATTTAAATGATTCAGAAATTCCGGTTTGGAAAACCCGCGAAAAGGGCGCGAGAATTATTGAACTTGATTAAGGCTCTCTAAAAGTTGCGATTTGGGCATAAAACCCAGCATTAATTTCTCCAGCCTGCCTTCCTGACTGATTACTGCATAGGCCGGATAGGAAAGTTTTCCGCGAAGCGAAAAATAGGCAAACGAATTCACGCCTCTGCCGCCGGTTTGAGGACGGACATATTTATAGGTTTTGCCCCGGAATTTGACTTCGTTTTTCATTTCCGCATCAAATTTCACGGGAATATAATTTTCGTTTATATGTTTCACAACTTCTGCTTCTTTAAAAGTTGAAACATCCATTTTTTTACACCAACCACACCAGTCGGTATAAAAATCTATGAACAATGGTTTTTCGGGTGAATTTTTCATTTCGGCTTCTGCCTGTTCCAGCGACATCCAGTTGATGTCCTGCGCTGAAAGCGAGACCGAAAAAATAAAAACTATAAATAATGCGAAATTTTTCATATTGAAATTCAACCAATTAGTTCCTCAACAGAGGATTACAAAATTACAATTTATTTGATTCCGTGCATCAATTTTTTCAGGGTGCCATTTAATAATAAAGCAATAATCCCTATCACAAAAGGAATCACCGTAAAAATCAAAAAGAATGTAGTGAGGTTATACTGATCTGTTACTTTGTCAATCTGACCTCCCAAAACACCTGAAGTTTTATTTCCGATGGCCAATGCCAGATACCAAACCCCAAACATGAAGCCTATCATACGAACCGGAACCAGCTTACTGACATAGGAAAGCCCGACGGGTTGGACACATAATTCTCCCATCGTATGAAAAAGATAGGCCAGAATCAACCAGACAAAACTCACCGAAGCTGTTTTAGCTCCTTGCGGAATATCTTTGGCTCCAAAAGCCAAAAATGCAAATCCGATTCCCAATAAAAACAATCCCAATGCATATTTTCCTGCCAAAGAAGGATTCAGTTTGCTTTCCCAAAGTTTTGAAAATAACGGAGCCAATGCAATGATAAATAAGGAGTTGAGAATTAAAAACCAAGTCGCCGGTATTTCAATTTCGTTTTCCTTTTTTCGAACTACTTCAGCCTGGATACTTTCTTTAATCGTTGCTGCTTTTCCTTCTTCCACGAACCTGAAATCCGCTCCTTTTTTATCGATATCGATGATGTGAATTTCTTGTCCCGGATTGAAATCCTCCAGTGCTCTGATGACCGTTGTTTGTTCCAGAATCTCCACTCCTTCCGGTGCAACATTTATGGAGTTGACAGCGAAAGAGGCTTTGGTTTCTTCACCTTTATCATTTTTGGAAGTGATTTCGTATGTCGGATAATTGATTTCGTATGAAAACGTATTGAAATTGGCATAAATTTTCCAAATAATCAATCCCCAAATTACCAAGAAACTGAATCCCAGAACTAAATTGGAGGTCAAATAATTTTTATAGGTCTTCCGAAATAAAAGAAATAATACATAAGAAATTATTGCTACCGGAACGACAGTAATGATGATATCGACTATATTAAAAATCAAGGCGTGATTTCCCGCCAAAACCCTGTTTGTATAGTCTTTAGCAAAGATGCTCATGGATCCTCCGGCTTGTTCAAATGAAGCCCAAAAGAAAATAATCAATGAGGCGATGATCATGACAGCAAACATCCTGTGTTTGGTGATTTTACTGTAACGCAGCGTCCGGGTTATCAGCAACACAACAAATGAAATCAAGGCGATGGAAATCGCATAATTAGAAAAGTCAGTGCCTGCTATTTCAAATATGTTTGTCTTGGAAATTTTGGACAATGGATCGTTGATTACCCAGGTCAGGCCTAAAACCGACACAACGCCAACTAATATTTTATCAATCAGCGTAAATGGGTTTTTTTGATCGTGAATCATTTGATGATCATCGCTTTCGATTTCATCATTGTCCTTATTGGGTTTTTTACCAACCTCTCCAAATATCCCTTGTGCCAGCGTAAATTGCAACAAGCCCAAAAGCATAAAAATTCCGGCCAGTCCAAAGCCCCAACTCCATCCGACGTTTTCACCCAGATATCCGCAAAGCATGATTCCCAAAAAGGCTCCGGCGTTTACACCCATATAAAAAATCGTATAGGCACCATCCTTTTTCTCCGGATGTTTTTGATACAATACCGAAATAAATGAGGTCATATTGGGTTTGAAGAATCCAGTTCCAACGACCAATAAAAATAATCCCAAATACAAGAAAAACGGTGTTTCAATGGCCATACTGGCGTGACCCAGTGTCATAATGATAGCTCCGATGATGATGGCCTTCCGGTAGCCCAAATATTTATCAGCAAGTTGCCCGCCTATGATCGGTGTCAAATAAAGCAATGCCAAATAAGTTCCGTATAGAGCCATGGCGTTTTCTCGCGGCCAGTCCCATCCTCCGATTCCGACGGCACTTACCAAAAACAAAACCAACAAAGCACGCATCCCATAAAAGGAAAATCGTTCCCACATTTCGGTAAAGAATAAAACAAATAATCCCGAAGGATGTCCCAATACCTGATTTTGTTTATCGAAAAAATTGCTGTTTGTTTGATTTTGCATAGCTCTCATTTATAGGCCGCAAAATACTAAGATTATTTGAAATGAAAAGCCCGCTTATAAAAAACGGGCCTTCAATTATTTTAAAATTTATTGGTTTCAATTTGTTCTTCGGCTTCTTTCAGCTTTTTTTCTCTCGGACGAATGATCATTCGGTCATAAATGGTCAAAGTTATGACAGAAAATAATCCGATTCCGAAAACCACATACCAAATCTTGTTTGGATTATAGGTATTCCAAAGCATATCTACGACTTGCCAATGATCCATGCCTAATTTCTGTTCTGCCAGAGCAAAATATTCGTTTTTTGAAAACGGCAAATGCACGTTTGAAACATCAGCCCCTTTGGTTACTGCAAAATCTTTAAAAGCTGTTCCAACCGAATTCCAATCTATTTCTTCGGATTTCAGGTTAAATTTCTTCTCAAAATCGGAAATGGAGATATTGAGGGCTTTCGAGCCTGTTTCTATAAATTGTTCTTTAGAGACCACATTGGGCATCGCAATGTTTCTTGTTGCCATTTCTTTTTGCAACAATGAAAGTTTATCGGACCACGCCTGATACAAATCTCCCGCAATGAAGCCCGTAAAGAAGTTTCCGGCAGCTACAGGTAAAAAATAGGTTCCCTGGTATAATCCTTCTTTTCCTTTGGGTGTGATCAAAGCGATGAATGAAGAAACCGTAGGGCTGGACATCATTTCGCCAATGGCAAAAATCATAGTCCCGATGATGGTAAACCAAACGTTATGCGTATAAAAAGTCAATCCAACTCCTATTGTAGCCACAATTGCACCACGAATTACCGCATTTATATGACGCATTTTAGTTACTAAATAGGAAATAGGAATCTGAAGCAGTATAATCATCAGAGCATCCAAATTGGAGAATTGCTCCGGTTTTATAAGCCCGGTGTCTTTGTCAACAAACGACTGTTTCAGAAATGGAATGTTTTCTATAATCCAATTACTGATTGCACTTGAATTCACCCAATCATCTATAAAATTGGGTAACGTATAAAATAACTGATTGAACATCACCCAAAAACAAATCATCAATAACAATAATATGCTCAAGCGAATATCTTTTAAAGCCTCAACGATACCTTTCAATGAATCACCAATCGCTTTGGCAATTGAATCCTTTGGTCTTTCAACTTTTGGTTCTTTATAAAACAGCAACAAAATCAATAGGTTGATTCCAATTACTATGGCCGCTTGAATAAAAATAATTTTATATCCATAGTTATTCCTAAGAGTAGATGACATAAATGGACCTACAAAACCTCCTATATTGACCATCATATAGAAAATCCCAAAACCAAGTGTCCCGGTGGTTTCATCCGTATTCCTTGCAACAATGGCAGAGGCTACCGGCTTAAAGAAAGCGGCGCCTATCGCAACAAAAAGAAAAACCATATAAACACTCCAATACGTATTTACTTCACCCATCAGATAATAACCGGATATCATAATTACATAGGCAATTGTTAGTGACAGTTTATAGCCAATCCGGTCAGCAATTACACCAAAGAATACCGGAAGCAAATAAAGAATAGCCGTAATATTCCCCATAATACTGCCTTTCTCTATATGATTAAACCCTAATCCTCCACTATCAGTAGAACCCACTAAATAAAGCCCTAAAATATTAAACATTCCATACCACGCCCATCTTTCGAAAAGCTCCATATTACTCGCTATCCAAAAATTCTTATTTAAAGAACCGATGGTCTGGAAAAATGATTTTTTGTTTTCTGTCATTTCTATTTAATTTATTTTACTTCTTGCATAAGTTTTCTTACGATTGGGGAAATCAATATCAATAAAACGCCCGCTATCACGGCATACAGACCTAATTGTTTGTAACCATCGGTATAGGCGATCAAAGCATCATAATTTGAAGTTCCGGTTTTGGATGTCGCCATGCCTGCTCCTATGATTCCGGCTACATATTGCCCGTAAGCACTTGCTAGAAACCAAAGCCCCATCATCATTCCTTGAAGTTTCTCAGTGGATAATTTGGTCATGATAGATAAACCAATCGGCGACAGACAAAGTTCTCCCAATGTAATTACCAAAAGGGCAATCGTGAATATATTCAATGAAGTTACACCCTGTAAATCAGCAAACAATCTAGTTGCAAATAAAACATAATAACCTAATCCCAAGAATATAAATCCTAAACCAAATTTGATGACTGTGTTAGGCTCAATCTTTCTTTTACTCAACCAAATCCATAAAAGCCCTATCAGTGGCGCCAAAAATATGATGAAAAATGCTCCTCCCGAATTGTTTACTCCGTTTGGATCCAATCCCAACAAATCTTTATTTAAATTCTTAGCCGCAAAAATACTCAGTGAACCTCCGCTTTGCTCATAAATCCCCCAAAACAAAATGGAAAATATAATGAACACCAGCGCTGCCAATAATTTTTTTCGCTCTGCCGAATTCACTTTGGACATTTCATAAAACAAATAAATCAGGGTGAGCGGTCCGATAGTCCACATAAAATAATCGGTGTATTCCGTCTGTGCAACCATGGTCATAATCATAGGAACAAAAACCAGTGTCAAGGCATATACGCCATACTCTTTCCACTTTTCAATGGGTTTAAACGTACCATCTATATTCTCAATTTGCGGTTGTAACCCAATCGGCCCCAAACTTCTTTGGGTAAAAACAAAATTGATCAAACTGATGACCATCACAATTGCAGCTAAACCAAAAGCCACATTCCATCTCAACCCTTCCGGAATCACACTGCTCAGCATTTCACCTTTTCCTATGGCGATGCAAAGATAGCCTCCCAGAAGCGCACCCAAATTAATTCCGGCATAGAAAAGGGAAAACCCGGCATCTCTTCTCGAATCATCTGATTTGTATAATTTCCCGACCATCGTAGAAATATTGGGTTTGAAAAAACCGGTTCCCACCACCGTAAATGCAATTCCTAAAAAGAAAAACTTATGCGGATCTGTTGCCAGAATCAAACTCCCAACGATCATCAGCAATCCACCCCAAAAAAGTGATTTACGAAAACCCAGGATTTTATCGGCAAATAATCCACCTACAAATGTAAAGGCATAAACAAATGCCTGTGTAGCTCCATACTGCAAATTGGCTTGGGTTTCTTCAAAATTGAGTTGGCTGATCATAAAGAAAACCAGCATCCCGCGCATCCCGTAGAAACAAAAGCGTTCCCACATTTCGGAGAAGAACAGCGACCAGATTTGTTTAGGGTATTTTCCTTTGAAGTTTTGAATTTGTTCAAGTGTGTTCATGTGTGTAAATTAAAAAAGAGGATGCTTTAAAAACATCCTCGCTAAATTATAAATTAATTGGTTCTGACCAAGAATTATCTCACGCCATGCATCATTTTCTTCAAAAACGGTGTGATGGCTGCCAAAATAACGGCTGCAATTCCACAGAGAACCACAAATACCATAAAAAATTCAAATAAATTTCCAATTTCAAATCCTGCAAAAACCGGATTATGTGTCGGTAATTGATTATCGGTCAGTGTCCTTTCAATTTCAGGAGTCAAAGCAACCGATTTGTCTAATACGCCTTGTAAATCTACCCCCAACTCACTGGCTTTCTGGAATTTATCGCCCGTCGCCGGCAACAAAGCCCCCAAAGTTCCTGCCAGCGCATATCCTGCCGCATTGGAAATAAAGAAAACACCATATAAAAGAGATGAAAAACGTTTAGGAGATAATTTCCCAACAAGTGATAACCCAATCGGTGATAAACAAAGTTCACCACAAGTCTGAATGAAATATAATAAAATCAACCATTTGATTGCCAACATTCCTGTGCTTCCCAGATCTTTAACATTATAGGCTATGATAAAATAACTCAATGCCATCACTGCCAAACCTATGGCCTGTTTAAACGGTGAAACCGGCTCTTTTCCTTTTGCTCTCAATTTGTCCCAAAGCATACTGAAAGGAACGGCTAACAGGACAACGAACATCCCGTTAAAAATCTGAACCATGGACGGAGGCATTTCCCATCCGAATATATTGCGATCCGTTTGATTATCGGCAATAAAAGTCAACGATGAACCTGCCTGCTCAAAAGCGGCCCAGAAAAAGATGACGAAAAACGAAATGATGTAAATAACAAAAATACGGTCTCGTTCGATTTTGGTTAACGCCGAATCGGAAACGATTAACACCGCAAGCGAAATCCCCGAGGCATAAATAATCGGATAAATCACTCCTTTGATCATTCCTGCCGCATCCATTCCGGAAAACCCGATTGTATCGACCAATAAATATTGGAATACAAAGAATAATCCTATAAACAAAGCCACTACGATTCCCAAAGATTTGGATGTGAATTTCGCTGCCGTTGCTTCTCCTTCTTCAAAATCATCTTTTGTATTGTGTTTGGGCAAGCCTCCTATGGCTCTGCCTTCCGGCGTTACTACATATTTATTTTTTAATAAAATGAAAGTCAGTGTTCCTATCATCATTGCCATAGAAGCAGCTAAGAATCCCCATTTAAATGCAAATAAATCCCTAACGCCATCAACTTTTACATCTCCTAAAAATGGACAGATAAATTGGCCTAAAAACGCACCGATGTTAATTCCCATATAGAAAATCGTAAAAGCTGAATCCAGTTTGCTTTTTTCCTGTTTCGGATACAAACTTCCCACCATCGATGAAATATTGGGTTTAAAGAATCCGTTTCCGAATATAATAACCCCCAATGCCAACCAAAGTAAAGTATTGGACATACTTAAGTTTTCACTGAAAATGGATGCGCTGAAAAACAAAAGCAATTGTCCAGCAGCCATTAAAACTCCACCCAGGATGATACAATATCGGTTTCCTAAAAACCGATCGGCTATGAATCCACCCAAAAGAGGAGTCAAATAACAAAGTGCCAGAAATCCTCCGTAAATAATGGAGGCATCCGCTTCTTTCATCATCAAAGCGTTGACCATAAAAAGAGTCAACAAAGCACGCATTCCATAAAAGTTGAAACGCTCCCACATTTCGGTACCGAAAAGCACCCAAAGCCCTTTCGGATGTTTTGTGTTTCCGGCTTGTGCTGTACTTATATCTGCATTCGTCGTCATAGTGTTTTAATTAAGATTAATTTAATGTATGTTTTTTTCTTTCATTACTTTATTCAAACTTTTCAGCAAGGCAAACATCAGCAAGGTTGCAAACATCAGCAAAGCGAAATTGATCCAGAAAAAATTGGCTTTGTCATCATAAGTATCCCATAAGCTCGCCAAAACGCCGGACATTTTATTTCCGATGGAAGTCGATAAAAACCATCCGCCCATCATAAGTGCGGTGATGTTGGTCGGGCTCAGTTTGGAAACGACAGAAAGCCCCATCGGACTGAGGAATAATTCCCCGATGGTGATGATTCCATAATTAGCGACCAGCCACCAGACACTGACTTTTTCCGTTCCGTTGGCTCCGGCTTTTACGGCTGCCACCATGACCAAAACCGAAAGTGCCGAAATGAGTAATCCAAATGCGATTTTCGTCGGCGTGGTCGGTTCTCGCTGCCTTTGCCGCAAAAACGTGAAAAACGCTACGATCAAAGGCGTGAGGATGATAACCCAACCCGGATTTATGGATTGGCTCAGATTGGTTGCCCATAAATAGATTTTTGATCCTTCTGCCGGCAATTTATCAGCAGCAATATTTCGGAAATAAACCGGATAATTGACTTCTTTCAACACTTTATCTCCTTCTTTTTGAATCCGGAAAGCATGATCATATAGTGCAACTGAATCCTTTGAATAGGTAACTTCCTGCGCCAGTTTAAGCGAATTGAAAACCTGCTCCGTCGTTCCTGTCACTTCCCGGTCTGTGTAGCGGTCTGCCCAAGTGTTGAGCGCCGATCCGTTTAATTTGAAAACCGCCCAAAAGAGAATGACAACCATGAAAATAGCGAGCAATGCTCCGATCGGACGTTTTTCTTCCTGTTTGGCTTTGAAATAAAGACTTCCGTAGAAAAATACAATCGGGATACAGGCAAATATAAATGCATCTGTACTGTCCGAACCAAAAATCGAACTATTGGGATTATTGACAGATTCTACTCCTTTCAACAGCCAACCTATCATTCCAAACACAGCGGAAGGAACCAATATAAACATTACGATTTTCCAGAAAGGCATATCGCCCGGCTGAACTCCTTTTTTATGATCATGGCCTTTGTAGAATTTTGTTCCCAAAACAAATATGATAACTCCTATGAACATTCCGATTCCGGCCGCCATAAAAGCCCAACTCCAGCCAAGCAGAATCTGAAGTGCCGCCCCGAAAAAGTTACAGACAAATGCACCGATGTTAATTCCCATGTAGAAAATGTTGTAGCCTTCATCTTTTTTGTCTCTGTATTTCTCTTCCGAATAAAAATTACCCAATAAAGTTGAAATATTGGGTTTGAAAAATCCGTTCCCGAGAATTACGAGCGTCATCGCTACGTAAAGTGCCTTGATGTCATGAATCCCCATCATCATATACCCGATTCCCATCAGAATCCCACCGATGATGATTGATTTTTTATAACCCCAGTACCGGTCTGCAACCAAACCACCTATGAAAGGAGTCAGGAAAACCAAAGCAATGAAAGTTCCGTATAAATCTGATGCTTGTTTTTCTGTCATCGCAAATCCGGTTTCCACATCTTTCAGGTAAAGCGTGAAAATCCCAATCATCAAATAATACCCAAATCTTTCCCACATTTCGGAAAGGAATAGATAAGGAAGAGCTTTCGGGTGTTTGTTCCACATAGGTTTTAGTTTTTTTATTATTCTAACCTCCTAGGTTAATTTTTCATTCGTGCTATTAACCTTGAAGGTTTAATGTTTTAATTTATAAGTTTTTAAGAATGTAATTGGTCATCAGTGTATAAAGTTGGATTCGGGTTTTTCCGCCATAAATTCCATGATTTTTATCGGGATACATCATCATGTCAAATTGTTTGTTGGCTTGAATCAGTGCAGAAGCTAAATCCATGGAATTCTGAACATGCACGTTGTCATCTGCCGTTCCGTGGATCAATAAAAATTTGTCTTCTTTATCGTTAAATTGTCCGGCATAGGTTATGGGCGAATTTTTATCATATCCGTTCGGATTTTCCTGCGGAGTTCGCATAAAACGTTCGGTATAAACGGTATCATAATACCTCCAGTTCGTCACCGGAGCGACTGCAATCGCCATTTTGAAAACATCGCCTCCACGGAAAATACAGTTGCTCGACATATATCCGCCATAACTCCATCCCCAAATCCCGATTCGCGAAGCATCTACATATTCATATTTTGAAATAATTCTTGCCGCTTCTATCTGGTCTTCCACTTCCATTTTCCCTAAATCCATATAGGTTTGCTTTTTAAATGCAGCTCCTTTCCCACCGGTTCCACGCCCGTCCACACAAACAATCAAATAGCCTTTTTGTGCCAACATAAAATGCCATTGGTCATTCATATCGTACCAGGAATTCGTTACTTCTTGCGAGCCGGGTCCACTGTATTGATACAGTAAAACCGGATATTTCTTTTTCTTGTCAAAATCTTTTGGTTTGATGATGTAGGCGTTCAAATCTGAACCGTTTACCTTCATGGTGAAAAATTCCTTCGTGCCAATTCCGTCCGCCGAAAGTTGACTCGTAATAGCCGAATTTTCCCGAATTACAGCCAATTCTTTTTTGTCAATTCCGCTGCGCAAATAATAAGTTGTTGGCTGAGAAATAGACGAATACGAATTGATAAAATAGTCAAATGTTTTGCTGAATTCACCTGAATTTGTGCCGTGTTTATCGGTCAAATAGGTCATATTTTTTCCGTCTAATCCGATTTTCTGAATTTGACTTTCAGTTGAAATTCTTTTTCCGTCAAAAGAATTGGATTGAAAATAAACCGAATTATCTTTTGGGTTAAATCCATAAAAATCTGTCACTTCCCAGTCACCTTTGGTTACTTGATTGATCAGTTTTCCCGTTTTGTCATAATGGTAAATATGACGGTTTCCGTCACGCTCCGAAGTCCATAGAAAACTATTGTCATCCAAAAATTCTAAGGTGAAATTGTCAGTATCAATCCATTTGGAATCTGTTTCGGAGAATAATTTATTTGCTTTCTGCGAATTAATTTCGACAAAATTGACATCGACTTTATTTTGATGACGGTTGGATGTCAAAACCGCCAGCGTATTTTTATCGTTGGTAAATTTGATTTTGGGGATATAATAATTTTCAACCGAATTCAAATTGACGGGTGAAGTCTTGCCCGATTTCAAATCATAAATATGCAAACTGACTTTTGAATTATCTTCTCCCGCTTTCGGGTATTTAAATCGCATTTCATACGGATACAAATTGTTTTCATAAACCGGAATATAAAATTCGCGCACTTTACTTTCGTCAAACTTTACAAATGCCAAAGCCGAACCGTCTGCATTCCAGTCAAAATGCCGTACAAACCCGAATTCCTCCTCATATACCCAATCACAAATCCCGTTGATGATTTCGTTTTTCTTTCCGTCCGTAGTGATTTGGGTTACTTTTCCGCTTGACAAATCCTGATAATACAAATTGTTTTCAAACACAAAACCTACTTTTGCCGCATCGGGTGAAAAAGTCGGTTCCTGAACGGGTTTTCCGTCAAATATCGGTTTAAATGACTTTGAAGTTACATCGTAAACCTGCCATTTTGCGGTAAATGAATGACGGTATATCGGCTGAGAATCAGTCGCGAGCAACATATATTTTTCGTCGGAACTAAAAGAATAGTCGTCAAAACTTCCTGAAATGATGAGTGATTGCGAATTGGATTTATTGATAAATGATTCGTAAGAATATTGGTAAATTCCGGTTTGTTCGTTGATGGAATAGTGTTTTCCGTCATTCATAGGATTAATTCCCCAAAGTCCTTGGGCATAATATTTTCCTCCCCAAATGTTTTCAAGTGAAATGTTTTGCGCATTGACAATCAACGCATTAACTGCGCAAATCAGTAAAATTAGTTTTCTCATCCTCTGTGTTTCGCTTTCTGAGCAAACTCAAAGATAGAAAAATTTGGGAAAGTTTAGGTTTTATTTAACTTTCGCAAAATTCAACTCTTAAATCTCATCTATATTCCACCAAGTTTCCACTTTTCCCAAACTTCTTTCTTGTGAGAAATTTCCGGTCTGTATCAGTGTTTTTGATTTTACTGAATTTGGATCTAAGTTTTCATAATAGCTCAACCCTTTAAACATCTCTGTCATAATGGTTTCGGTAGCTTTTATTTCAACTAAATTGAGTAAAAAATCATCCTGCCAAATCATATCTACCTCATGTCCCTGAACATCTCTCCAAAACCAAAAATCACGCAACAGATTTTGATGATAATTGCTTTTAACAAATTCCGCAATCACAAAATTCTCAAATAAACTGCCCTTTTGAGGGTGCATCATCAGACTTTTCGGGTCATTTATTTTTTTTAAAAAACTTAATAATCCCGTGTCATAAAAATAAAGTTTCGGGCTTTTTGTGATTCTCTTGTTCAAATTTGAATGGTAAGGCTGTAATAAAAAAATGATATAACTGGTCTCCAAAACCGTCACCCAGGATTTTGCCGTAGGTTGTGAGATGCCGCATTCGTTTGCCAGAGAATTCAGGTTCAGCAATTGCCCCGCACGGGCCGCACAGAGCGAAACGAAGTTCCTGAAAGTTTTCAGGTCTTTTACATGGATGATTTCAGAAAGATCTCTTTCCACATAGGTTTGGATGTAATTTGAATAAAATGTTTTGGAAGGAATATTACGATCAAAAATGGCCGGATAAAATCCTCTTTGGAGATTTACACTGTAATTTTCATCTAAAAGATTCTCAGATTTCATTTCATTAAAATCCAATGGAAACAGTTTGAAAAGCCCTACTCTTCCCGCCAGACTTTGGGAAATATTCTGCATCAAATGAAAGTTCTGAGAACCGGAAATAATGTATTGCCCCATTATTTTGTCTTCATCTACTTTGGCCTGTAAATAAGAAAATAAAGTCGGAATCCGCTGTACTTCATCTATGATGACATATTTATCAAATTCCTTCAGGAAGTTTTTGGTGTCGTTCTCTGCAAAATTTCTTACTTCCGGATTTTCCAGATTTACATATCTGTAATCTGAAAATTCTTCTTTCAAAAAAGTAGTTTTTCCTGATTGTCGAGGCCCCGTTACTGCTATTACAGGATATTTTTCACAATATTTATCAATTTCTTTTTTTATGGTTCTTTTTACATTCATAATCAACTGATTATAAAAACAAATATAGAACTAATTTTGAAAAATACGACTATCAACTTTGAAAAATACAGCTCTCAACTTTGAAAAATACGATTTGTATTTAGAATTTAAATTCAACTAAATCTCCAAAAGAAAGGGAAGTTTGGTCTCCACTCTGCATATTTTTAAGTGTGATGGTTGAGTTTTTTAATTCTTCTTCACCTATGATGGCTACAAATTTCACTGCTTTTTTATCAGCATACTGCATTTGTTTTTTCATTTTGGCGTTATCGGGATAGACTTCGCAACGGATTCCATTTTCTCTTAATTGCTTGGCGAGTTCCATGGCTTTTTCGGCTTCCGTTTCACCAAAATTAATGAACAAAACATCCAAAGTATTCTGAACGGATTCCGGGAACAAATTCAATTCTTCCAAAACCAAATAAATCCGATCAAGCCCAAATGAAATCCCGACACCGGAAATGCCGTTCAACCCAAATATTCCGGTCAGGTCATCATATCGGCCACCTCCACCGATTGAACCCATTTGGACATCTTTGGCTTTGACTTCAAAAATAGCTCCTGTGTAATAATCCAGCCCGCGTGCCAGCGTCAGGTTCAAAACCAAATCTGCTGATTTCAATCCTAATTTTTCAATTTTATCAAACACAAAACGAACTTCCTCAATTCCTTCCATCCCGGTTTCGGATGATTTAAGAATTTCTTCTAATGCATTCAATTGCGAATTAAAATCACCGGACATACTGAACAAGGGCGAAAGTTTCTGAATCGCTGATTCGGAAATTCCTTTCAGAAGCATTTCTTCTTTTACTTTTTCTTCACCAATTTTATCCAATTTGTCCAAAGCCACCGTAAAATCAATCAATTGATTGGAAATATCTGCTACTTCTGCTAATCCACTTAGGATTTTACGATTGTTAAAATGAATTTCTACCGGAACTTTTAATCCCGAAAAAACGGCATCATAAAGCGAAATAAGTTCTACTTCCTGCAACAGTGAATCACTCCCTACCACATCAGCATCGCACTGATAAAATTCACGAAAACGTCCTTTTTGTGGGCGATCTGCACGCCAAACGGGCTGCATCTGGTAACGTTTGAACGGAAACGTAATTTCATTTTGATGTTGAACTACATAACGCGCAAACGGAACCGTCAGATCATAACGCAGTGCTTTTTCGGAGATCTGCGAAGTTAATTTTTGGCTGTTTTTTTCTTTCAGTAAATTTTCATCTGCTTTCTCCAGATAATCACCCGAATTCAGAATCTTAAAAATCAATCGGTCGCCTTCTTCTCCATATTTTCCTGTCAGCGTGGAAAGGTTTTCAAAGGAAGGTGTTTCGATGGGCGAAAAGCCAAATAATTGGAATTGTTGCCGTATAGAATCAAAAATGAATTGTCTTTTGCTTACTTCTTCAGGTGAAAAATCTCTTGTTCCTTTTGGGATGGAAGGTTTCTGGATTGCCATAACTCAATTTTCTCGTGCAAAGATGCAAATTTTACAGATTTAGGTTCTGAAATTCGGCCGGAAATAATTTTCTGATTAAGAAATAAGCCGAAAATGCTCCCAAAGAATTCGCCACCAAATCCCAAATATCAAAAGATCTTCCCCACCCAATGAAATGCTGAAGGATTTCGATTATCAACCCAAACAGAATGGGAAAAAGCCAAATTTGGTAACTCTTTTTAAAATAATAGGAGGCAAATCCCAGAAAAGTGAAAATGAAGAACAAGGCGAAGTGTACCGCTTTGTCTCCATTTTCTATTTGTATTTTGGATAACCAACTTTCGCCATCAGATGGGATCACACTCATAGGTAATAGAGTCATAGCCAATAAAATCAGCGTATAAATCCCAAAGAGGAACCGGCTTGGTTTATTTCCGAAATTATCCTGTAATTTCCTGATAAGCTGCTGCATCCAACAAGGCGTCTAATTCAGAAGCATTGGAAAGTTCGATTTTGATAATCCAACCTGCTCCAAAAGGATCTGAATTGATTTTTTCCGGTTCGGAATTCAAATCTTCATTGATTTCGATCAGTTTTCCTGTAACTGGCATAAACAAATCTGAAACTGTTTTTACAGCTTCAACAGAACCAAATGCTTCACCTGAAGCCACCTCATCTCCTTCCTGAGCTGAAATATCTACATAAACGATGTCACCCAATTGATCCTGCGCATAGTCGGTAATTCCTATATAAGCGGTATTCCCTTCAACTCTGATCCATTCGTGATCCTGACTGTACTTTAATTCTTGTGGAACGTTCATAGTTATTTATTTTTCTAAATTTTATTAATTTCCAAACGACAAAGTTAAGCTTAATCCGGCGCGGATGGTCGAAATCGGATAAGCCGTCGAAATTTTATATTCGGTTAGCATCTGATCCCAGAAGAAACGCAAATTGAAGTTCTTGCTGAAATCATAATCGGCAGAAAACTGGATAGACATCAATTTTTGTCCTCCCGTAACCTGAGAATCTCCATCCAAAATTCTTCTGATACGTGTTTCACTATCTCTCATACGCACATCAGCTCGGAAATTCATATCACCTGTAAAGGTTTTATTTTTTCCCTGATAACGCATTTTAAATTTTAAATCTTTGATGACATATCCCATCCCAAACACATATTCAATACCATAATCTTCTGTCAACGTATAATTGCTCAAACTCATTGTCATCAATCGGTCACGGTTATATTGCGCTCTGAACTGGAAGCTGTTTCTAAAGGTCATATCTACTCCAATCAACGGGGAGAATGACTCAATCATGTTGACAGTACCGTAAATATTATCAGAATAAAAATTATTGTTCAAATCCCTTGACTCAGGGTTCAAATAATAGTTCGGATTGGATTGAATTCCGTTTACCGTATAGGATGACAAATAATTATGTGACAATTCAAACACTTCAAAATAACGATTAATCAAAGGAATGTTCTTCATCCCCGTATAAGTAATCGACCAGTTTGGAAGCGGAATTTTACGGTTATAACCCAAGGATGTTTTATTGGCATTTCGACCTTCAACGGCCGATACAAATGCCGGAATCAATACATCATAATTGGACAATCCATATCCGTCATAATATCCGTCTCCGGTCGGTGCCATGCCGTTGGCCATACCCAAACGCTCGGAAATGACTTTTGTGTTGTCCAAAAAGGATTGATACATGGCATCCGGATCCATAAATGCAGTCGAAATCGAAATATTACTACTATTCAAGGTTTGTTGCCTATCCAGATAAGTATTGACATTCGGATTTTCATAAGTCCTGAGGTTGAATCCGTTTTCTGAACTTCTGAAGGAAGAGGAACGTTTGGCATTCAGGTCAATTCTCAGATTGGGGAACGGCTCCACCATGGAGTTCGCCGTAAAATTAGTTCCCCGGGTTATCACATACGGTTCCAATAATTGGTCACTTCTGGTCACCCAATCATTTCCTGACTCGATGAATTTCCGTTTGATGTCAAATTCGGTTCCGTAAATAAATCCGGCATTCGGTCCTCCGTCTTTTCCAAATCCGAAGAAATTAGGCTCAGCCAAAATACCCGGAATCACAGCTCCGTTTTGTTGGTTATAGTTAAATTGGAAACGTTTGATGCTGGAAACAACCATCCACATATAATCCTGCCCACGGTATTTGGATTTGAATTTATATGGCTTTTTAATTTTGCGAAGCGCTTTAAAAGTCATGCCTTCATAAGCTCTGTTCAACGAATCCAATTCTCTTTTTCTTCCTCTTTTGATGGAGTCCATTTTGCCATATCCTCTGAATTCCGGATATAATTTGGTCATGTCAAAATCACCTATCATCGTAAAGTTACTTGCATTTTGGGCGATATTTCCAAGTCCTTGTCCGTTTGTGTTTGGCGCGTTTAAGAATACGGTGGAACGCGCCTGCCAATTATAATTATTGCTTACACCCAATTCCAAATTGGCCCAACTCATATAAGGGAACATATAAATCGGCGTCTTCCAGTTCAATTGTATCTGATGATCATAATTGACCGGACGCCCGACTTTGAATAAATTATTCCAAATCAAAGCTTTGTCTGCATATTCAAAGGATGCTCCGTCGTTTAAAGTTCGCGTAGCGGAAGTATAATCCAAACGCAAAGACTTGGTTAAATCAAATCCGACGTTATACTGCCATGAGAACAAGAAATTATTACTGAAAGCAACCGGGAAAAGGTAGGAAGAAGTTCCACCAAAGAATTGATTCAAATCACGGTACTGTCTTTCGGTATAAACACGGTCTATGTCCGTGCGGAACGACAATCTCGTCGGCAATGGATTGACATTGAATTCTTTTAAGAATTTCAGGTATTTAGCCGATCTGGCTGTGTCTTGGACTGCTCTCCAATCTTTCAAAGGACGGATGCTTTTTATCGGAAATCCGTAGGTATAATTTAAGGATGCTTTTACGTTTTTGGTCAAATTATAAGCGGTATAAACATCACGGTTATAAGTATCGGCATACATAAAAGACAAAGCAAAATTGGAAACGTCATAGAACCTTGCCGGTTTATTGTTCGTTTTGACTTTTCTGATGTTGCTGAAGGTAAAAGATTTTTGTTGGGCATAAGTTCTGACCACATCTTTTAATTCTTCTTTTCTCGGGTCTTCGTCAAAAAGAACATCATTATCAAGCGGGTTGTATTTTGGATCTGCAAACTGTTCACTCAAAGAAACATTAAACGGAATTTCCATTCCCCATTCTTTAGGCATGAATTTGTCCAGTTTCACTTGTGCATTTAGGGCATAATCTCTTGTATCTTCCTGATTACGCTGACTTGGCCCTTGATCTATGGCGCCAAATCCTGCCGAACTCACACTACCTGAAACCTGCACTTGCGCAAAATCTCCTAAGGTAAATCCTAAACTTCCCATTGCGGCATATCCGCCTTCATTATCGATTTCGCTTAAACGCAATTCGTTTACCCAAACCAAAACTTCTTTATCCTGCGAACTGGTTGAACGTAAACCTATCATCACCGAAGTAACGCCACCTAAAGACGGGCGTCCTTTTACATAAATCATTTTCAGTGGGTTTTCCTCATCAGGAACAAAAGCATATCGTTCCAAAGTATTGGTTCCCTCATCTAAATCTCTTGCTTTTTTGGCTTCTACAAAATAATCGGTAAAAATATCAATTAAGTTCTCGTCCGGCCAGATACGGGAAGGATTTCCATCCGGTGTTTTGGCAGTATATTTTAGTGGAATTTCATATTCGTAATAGTTGTCAGAGTAATCACTACCCAAACGGATGAATAATTTGGTTGTTTCATCTACTGCCTGACTGGTCACATCCATCAGATTTTCCGCATGAACAAACATTTCCAAACGTTTGTATCTTCTCAAATCCAAATTGGTATTTTTAAATACCGCTTTGGTCGGGCTGTTACCATTTAGTTTTGCTTTCAGCAACATGGAAGCTTCGTTTTGACTTTGGTAACCTGTAGTTCCCTGCATTTCCTCACGTTGAATTCCCGGAGGCAATACATAAGGAGGAACGTTTGTAGAGTTCTCTTCAATGGTTACTTGTCCTATTTCCAAATTTGCCAAAAATTCGTCCTGATCCACTCCTTCTTCCGGACCGGTTGATCCCGGAATCGGGAATAAAGTTTTCGGATATCTTCTCCAATTGCTTCGTACCAAATCCATAGTTGCAAAACGAAGCGTTGTTTCTTCGCTAAATCCGCGCATCAAAACACGCATAAAACGGGCAGATGTCAATACGCTTTTTGCAGCCGATAGTTGTTCATCGGTTTGCAAGTCATCCACGCCGTCACCATCGATATCGGTATCAAAATTATCAACCGGAATACGCATTTGATACCAGGTTACGGTTTGTGTCTGTCCGTTTGGAAGTGTTACTTCTGCTTCTTTGGTCGCAACTATAAAATTGTTGGTATTATTTTGTAAATCCGAAGGACTCAATTTTACCGTATACTGGTTATACATTTCGGTTTGATCCAAATTGTAATCCAAGTTGATATCCTCTGCATCCGGTTGCATACTATATGCATGTAACAAATCATCCGTAGAGTTGTTTCCTTGTGGTCCCTGGAAATATTTATATCGTCCAGTAATAGAGCCGGCATCCGGAGACTGTCCCCATCTGTCATCCAGATAGAATACATAATTATCAGAAGCCGGGTCATTTTGACCTGTCACCGGATTCGTATTGGCAGCGGCATTCGGATAAGCAGCGGCTTCTTCTGCATCATTCAATCCATTATATCCTAAATCCTGTTCTTTACGGGCAGCACCTTCTGTATCATAAGCATAAATAATCGGATAATTTTCCGGTTGTTTTCCCCAAAGTGAGGTCGAAGTTGCTTCTCCGTTTCCGGAATGCGGCATTCCGTTTTCATACATCATTTGGCCGTCTTTCAAAATATCTTCCGAAACGTTACCCAATTGGATCAATAAATCTCCGTTTCCTCCCACTCCGTCTGCATAAGGATCCATCATCCAAAATTCCAGATATTCGACATTTGAATCGATAAAATTGGTCACGGATATCGGGCGCATTGCACCACCCCATCCTTGTGTATCTGTTGCAGTTGGATTGACATTATACGGACCGTTGATGGTCGGATAAAAAGTCATATCAAAAGTATTGATATAAGTCGCAGTTCCCGCCATGACATCGCGTTGGTCAAATAATTCGCGAAGCTCCACTCTACGTACTCTGTGCTGAGAAAGTTCTGCATCACTGATTCCGGACGGTGCATTTCCTCCGATTCCATAGAATCTTGGGTCAATGCTGTACCAGGACATTAATTTTCTACCATTACCATAAGTTAGGTCGTCATTATTGGCTCCATTTGGAAAGAAAGGGTGGGTATTTCCTGTCAGACCGGCCGGTTTTCCCGGTACACTTGCCATACGCCAGGATGATACATCCATCAAACTGATTCTGTTTTGTGCGTCTTCAAAATCATCAATATAGGAATCTCCGCCGGCTGCTTTATTTTGTCCCGGCATCAAATAAGCGCCTTCAGCGCTGAAGTTAATCTGAGAAATCTGATCGGTCTTGATACCCGGAATTTTATTGGTCAATCGCGTTAAAAATTCTGATTCTCCCGTATATTCAGTATGTAATCCAAAAATGGTATTGCTCACAGGTTCAGCTCCAAATTGTACTTTTTGAGTCAATGGCCGCTCCTGATAATTCACGATGGTACCTCCCACCAAGAAATTATCCGAGAAATGATGATCCACGTTCAATCCCATGAATCGCTTTTTCTGCATGTTGAAAGTGGATTGGTTTTCCAAACTGATGTTGATCGGAACACCTGAATTCTTTAATTGTTCGTTGATGATGGTTACTTGTCCCAATTGGTAATCCACTGTATAATCCACTCCTTCCACCAATTCCATTCCGTTTGCTGTAACTGTCACAGATCCCTCCGGAACGTTAAATGCTCCCAATGGAATTCCGCCTCCCACTTCGCCTTTGTATCGTCCTGCCAAACTATAGCGTTGTGCCAATCGTTCTGCGTCCAGTGTGTTGGGCAATTGGTTATACAATTCGTTGAAGACATATTGTGAATTGGGATCTCCCAAAACGTCAGCCAAATGATCACCAAATGGTTCAACTGTTGTAAATATGATGGTTCCCTGATTAGGATTGACCGTCACACCATTTACAAAGTCAAATAATCCGTCTCCGTAATGACCATTTCCACTCATCTGAAGATTTCCGTTCAGATTCAAACGGTCCATGTTCATGACTTGCAATAAAGTTTGGTCTTGAACCGGAGTGTTTGGTAAATAATTGATGATTCCGGATGAGTTAGCACTATTGTCTTTGAATTCGACATTCATGATAAAATCGTCCGGTGAAATCGTCAAAGCATTGAGCGAATAAATATTTTTCATCATCAAATCCCACATTGGAGAAGCGGTATTGACCGTCGTATTGGGTTTGATTAATTTTCCGATTAATAGTTCGTTTTGTTCGTCAGACATTTCTCCGACTTTATACAAAACACCCGGCGTACTGTTTCGCGTATATTGGAATGAAACCGCCAATAAATCCTCACCATCAACCAAAGGTTGGTTCAATGAGATGTATCCCAATGATGGATAGAAGGTATATTCAGACGGATCTAATTTCCGTACGTTTTCGTTTACCAAATAGTGTTCGCCTTCCTGATAAATATCTGAGCCATAAGCAAATCCGTTCATAGCAGACCTTGCCGTGCTCGCCACCCGAATTCCAGGAATATTGTTTACGGTATTATAAAGTGAACCTACGCCTCCATTGGTTGGGGCATTGGCACCGTTATCTGCTAAATCCCGAAGGGCTAAAATCGTTCTTCTTTGTGCCTGATTGGCTCCTCCGTTATCTATGCGCCAGACTTCCAATCTAGTGATGACAATATCACTGGAAATTTGCGGATAATTGACAAGTGCATTATCATATCCGTTGCGGAAAAATTGTCCCAGAAAGAAGTGACGGTTATAATCATAATCCTCGGCAAAAACGCGGTATTCTGTTAGGACTCCACCTCCCTGAACGGTAATGTTTTTTGTTTCGGAACGCTGTTCTGAAAACACCATACTTACATCTGTATTTCCAAACCGTAAGTCGGTACGTACTCCAAATAAGGATTGGGCACCGGTGATCAGGGAAGTATTCAGCGGCATGGAAATGTTTCCGACTTCTATGTTTTGAACGATGTCGTCTTCACCACCTTCCTTCATGTTTTTCCATTGCAACTTCATTTGGTTTTCAAAACCAAATCCTGCTTGGGTATCATAATTAGCTTTTAACTGAAGATTTTCTCCCACTTTCCCCAAAACACTCATTTGGATACGCTGTTGTAAATCAACGGTCAATGTATTCCGGTTTTGCGGAAGCAATTGCGGATTATCGATTTTCTGAATGAAAACGCCCAAGTCTAATTGAGCCGACCCTTGCGGAATCAATTGGATTTCGTTTCCTCCAAATATAGTTTCAAATGCACGGGACTTGATGCGTAAACTCGGGAGTATATTTCCCGATTCGCCCTCTGCGTCTCCAAAGGCATTGGAACGATACATTTCATCGTAAGCCCGGGATTTATCACGATAATAAGAATCTATATCGCGGTTCAGGATAATGTCCAAATAGTCTTGACTGGACAAATAAATAGGCTGCCCTACCTGTATTTCTCCGATTTTCGGCCAAAGCACATACATATCACGTACCGGATCGTACACGATGTCGTAAGTAATCTGATCATCTAAATACAATCCTCCTTCCTGATTGTTAAAAGGATATTTTAATGTATCTGAATCCTCTGGCTCCTGCCCGTATGCCGTACCGATAATTAATAGTAAAAAAATTATCGGAAACAAGCTCTTCATCCTCCTCATGTGTAAATAAAGCTGTTTCAAAAACTAAATTCTTTTTAGCACCTCTTTTACCAAAACATCTGCCTCCGCATCGGGAAAGTCTTTTGAAACGATCTCCAATACTTTTTCTGCGGTTTTAGTTGGTATACCAAGGACACCTAATGCTGATAACGCTTCAAATTTAGATTTATTTTTAGAATTATCGGAATTTATGTTAAAATTAAATATATCACCTTCCAATTTGTCTTTCAAATCAATAATGATTCGCTGAGCCGTTTTTGCACCGATTCCTTTAACACTTTGCAGGACTTTCACATCGGCCGATTCTATCGCTGCTCTGATCTCATCAATCTCCAAAGATGAAAGCATCATCATCGCTGAAGACGGACCTACTCCATTTACCGAAATCAGTCTCAAAAAAACTTCTCTTTCCTGCTGAGAATAAAATCCATACAAAATCTGCGCATCCTCTCTCACAATCAGATGTGTAAAAATTTTCAGGTTTTCTTCTTTTCCGAATTTCGAATAAGAATTCAAACTGATATGAACATGGTAACCCACGCCATTACACTCAATTATGAGATGAGTCGGATAGATTTCAGTCAATTTTCCGTTTAAATGTGCAATCATTTCTTTCGTTGTTGGGCGTCCAAAACAGCTATGGTCGCCAAATTGACAATTTCATCTATCGTGGAACGCATTTGTAATATATGAACCGGTTTGTTCAGCCCCATCAAAATCGGCCCTATAACCTGCGAATTCTCAATTCCACGCAGAATTTTATAAGACAAATTTCCGGATGCTAAATTAGGGAAAATCAGCACATTAGCACGCTTTCCATTCAGTTTTGAAAAAGGAAAAGTTTTGGAAATCAATTCTTCATCCAATGCAAAATCGGGTTGGATTTCTCCATCCACTACCATATCCGGATACATCCGATGTAAAATCGAAACCGCTTCGCTTACTTTTTTGGAAGTTTCTGTCCTCGCTGCGAAATTCTCAAAAGAAAGCATCGCTGTTCTTGGACGTATTCCGATTCCGCGAACTACATATTCGGTCATTCGGGCGATTTTTGCCAATTCTTTGGCTGTGGGGTTATCGTTGATCGTTGTATCTGCAAAAAACAGAGGTCCTTTTTTGGTCAGAATCAGCATCAGGCCTGCCACTTTTGAAACTCCTTTTGCTGATCCTATCACTTCCAAAACCGGTTTCAGCGAACTGGCATAACTCCGCGTGGATCCCGTTAGAAAAGCATCGGCTTCTCCTGCTTCCACCATCATGGAACCAAAATAGTCCCGGTTGGTCAGAAAACGTTTGGCGTTATACAAAGTCATTCCTTTTCGCTGTCTTTTTTTCCAAAGCATTTCGGCTAAACGGTTGACGTGCTCTTCCGATTCTTTTGATTTTGGGTCTATGATAGGGACATCCAATTGGATATCAAACTCTTTTTTGACTTCTTCAACCTTTTCTTTATTTCCCAATAATATGGGTTTGGCTATTCCTTCGTCATTTACAATCTGCGCTGCTTTTAAAACATTATATTCGGCAGCATTACTGAATACGAGGGTTTTCGGATCTTGTTTGGCCCGGCTTTGCAGCATACGGATCAATTTCTGTTCGCTACTCATTCTGTTGAGCAATTCCTCTTCATACGCCGACCAATTGTAAATCTGTCTTCGGGCCACTCCCGACTCCATCGCCGCTTTTGCTACTGCCATAGAAACCGTAGTTATCAGTCGGTTATCAAATGGCTTCGGGATGATATATTCTCTTCCAAAACTTATATTCCCAATCTTATACGCCATTTGAACCATTTCCGGAACGGGCTCTTTTGCTAAGTTTGCCAAAGCATGAACCGCCGCCAATTTCATTTCTTCATTGATTTTGGATGCCTGCACATCCAGCGCTCCGCGAAATATAAACGGAAATCCTAAAACGTTGTTTACCTGATTAGGGAAATCGGAACGTCCCGTTGCCATAATCACATCCTTTCTGGTTTCTACTGCCAAATCATAGGTGATTTCTGGATTGGGGTTGGCCATCGCAAACACAATCGGATTTTCATTCATCGATAACAACATTTCAGTTGTAACTACATTCGCTTTGGATAAACCTATGAACACGTCCGATCCTTTCATCGCTTCTTCCAATGTGTTCAAATCTGTATTTCTGACAAATGGTCTTTTTTCTTCATTCAAATCGGCACGTAAATGATTGATGACTCCTTTGCTGTCACACATCAAAATGTTTTCCGGTTTTGCCCCCAATGCAACATATAAATGTGTACAGGCAATTGCTGCGGCACCGGCGCCGTTTACTACGAATTTAACCTCGTTAATTTTTTTATGGGCTAATTCCAAAGCATTAATCAAAGCGGCTGCAGAAATAATCGCCGTTCCATGTTGGTCATCATGCATCACCGGAATATCCAGTTCTTCTTTTAAACGTCTTTCGATTTCAAATGCTTCCGGCGCTTTGATGTCTTCCAGATTGATTCCTCCAAAAGTCGGGGAAATGGCTTTTACGGCTTCAATAAATTTTTCAGGATCCTTTTCGTTGATTTCGATGTCAAATACATCTATATCGGCAAATATTTTAAACAATAATCCTTTTCCTTCCATCACGGGTTTGGATGCTAACGGCCCAATGTCTCCCAATCCCAAAACGGCTGTACCATTTGATATGACTGCGACCAGATTTCCTTTGGCAGTATAGCGATAAACGTCTTCGGGATTTTTTTCGATTTCCAAACAAGGTTCGGCTACTCCCGGCGAATAAGCCAGTGCCAAATCTCTCTGAGTATCATGGGGTTTAGTCGGAACGACTTCTATTTTTCCTTTGCGTCCTGATTCATGGTAACGCAAGGCGTCGATCCGTAATTTGTCATCTTTTTCCGTTTTCATTTCTTTTTGCTTAAATCAACTTTAGACAAGAGCGCAAAAGTACGGAATTAGAAAACAGGAATCTAATGATTGGGTGAATTAATCTCTATCCTCAAAAGAGGCAGGACTGAAACAACATTCCAGCTCAAATGGAATCAATTCGTCCGATTCTTCGGTGAAATCCTGCACTTTTCCTTTCCATTTCAGACAAAGCGTGCCTGAATTGTCCTTGAAAAAAGAGAGATGATTTTCATCGGCTTCGAAATTTTCATCGGAAAAATTGACGTTGGTGTAAAAGATTTCATCGATTTCGCCTTCTTCATCTTCGATTTCTACATAAGATTCCGGGATTTCAAAGTTCTGCCCCGCTAATTCTTCATGTGAAGAAACATGAACAGGAAAATCATCTACCGATAAAATAACTTGTGAAAAATCATTTTGCAGAGAGTCGTCCTCTACATGGTCGAGACCATCTGTCGAATGAATTTCAATAAGAAGCTGATGCTGTTTTCCCGAATACACCACTTTGCAGAAACACTTTTCGATGTGGTAAGTAAAGGTCTCTTCCGGATGGAAGAATTTGATCGTTTTCATTGGAGTATTAAAATCTTAACTTTCAGCGAATATAAAAAGAGTTTGGAATTTTTCAAACGGGAAATGAAGATTTTGGAAATTTCTTAATTCGTTTAGTTTAATTTATATTCTTTAAATAGAACGAAATACAATACTGTCAGCTTACAAGAAAGTTGTGCGCTGGCGAGATCAACCCTTGAGATTGCTTTGCTCTCCTTTCAGTCGGGTTCGCAATGACGGTCAGTCCGTCATTGCGAGGAGGAGGCACGACGACAAAGCAATCCCTGTTAAAAACCACAAAAACAAAAAACAGCTTCCTTTTCAGAAAGCTGTTTTATAAATTTTTCAACTTAAGACGGTTACTCTACTACCGGATCAATGGAAACGTATGATCTGTTGTCTGCTTTTTTACGGAAAACAACTGTTCCGTCTACCAATGCAAACAAAGTGTGATCTTTACCGATTCCTACTCCGTCACCCGGATGGTGTTTTGTACCTCTTTGGCGAACGATGATGTTTCCTGCAATTGCAGATTGCCCACCGAAGATCTTCACGCCCAATCTTTTGGAATGCGACTCACGACCGTTTTTGGAACTACCAACTCCTTTCTTATGTGCCATTTTAGTTTATTTTTTCAGTTTATGATTAAGCAGTCTTCCCTCCGTTTAGTTCGTCCTGCCAAGCTTTCAATTCATCCATTTTTCCTTCAGCCGCAAGCTCTGCTTGTTTTGCCCAGGTTTCTGGATCCAAATGCGCTAAATTTTCTCCAGCTTCCAAAACCGCTTTGATTTCTTCGATAGATGCTTTTGACAATTTTGCGAAAGTATCAATTCCTGCCGCTACCAAAGCTTCTGCCGCTTTTGGACCGATTCCCTCAACTATCTTAAGGTCATCTGCTTTTTTGGCTGCTTTTTTTGCAGGTGCTTTTTCTTCTTTCACCTCTTCTTTCTTTGTTTCTTTTTTGGCTGCTTTTGCTTTACCTGCTCCTATCGAAACAATTTCAATCTTTGTGAACTGCTGACGGTGACCGTTTTTCTTTTTGTATCCTTTTCTTCTTTTCTTTTTGAAAACGATTACTTTATCACCTTTTACGTGTTCCACGATTTTTGCTACGACGGACATACCGTCTATAACCGGGGCGCCAACTTGTACGGAACCGTTGTCAGTCAACAATACGCGGTCGAAAGAAACTTCAACTCCCGCATCTCCTTGCAAACGGTTTACATACAACTGCTGGTCTTGCTCAACTTTGTATTGAAGCCCTGCTATTTCTACAATTGCATACATTAGTTATACTTTTTAAATAATTTTTCGGACGGCAAATATAGGAATTTTTCTTTTACTTCCAACTGTTTCCCATAATTATTTATTCCAACTTATTTGATTGCAACTGAATTATTTAACAAATGATTTATTTTCAATTTAAACATAAAGAGCCTATAATGGATTTCACACAGGCTCTTAACTGCTTATCTTATGATTAATTTCTTTACAGTTGTACCTTTTTCATTGGTCAACTTGATAAAATAAACTCCCGGCGGAAGGTTTTTTTGAATTTGTGTCGTTCCGGATATCATGCGATTATCTACCAATTTCCCGGCAACATTAAGGATTTCTACTTTATAGGAATCTTTGGTTTGAATTGTAAATTGACCATTGGATGGATTAGGATAAATCGATATCGGTTCAGTTGAAAATTCATTTGTACCAACCAATTCATTTCTGCCCATTTTATAAATCACCTCTCTTTGCACCCATCCAGCTCCTGGATCATTACGCATATCAGACCAGGAAGCATGAAAATTACCATTCTCATCAAACTTAACAGAAGGATAGTCCCATTGAGGGTCTTCTTCGCAAATGACCAAAGGTGTTCCAAATCCTGTGTTTTGATCATAACCCAAAAATGAAATGCTTTGTGCCAAAAAGTCTGTAAAAACAACTCCACAATCACCTTCCATATTACAATCCATGTCCATTCTTTTTAACAATCCTCCTGCATTGGCAGCTATTTCAAATGTATTGGGTGAAAGCGTAAAAGTATCTGTAGCCACATCATAATCATACAGTATGATGGCATCTCTATCCGGCCCGGTCATTTTGAAATATTGCATAACTTTAATTTGCCCGTTGGCCGAAACCAAAGTATAATTTGAAAACATCACATTTTCAGAAGTCAAGATGGTCGGCTCACTCAACTCATGGGTGGTTTCATCATAAATTCTGTATTTCAGATCCATGGTCCCTCCTGAATTGTACTCCGAATAAACAATCATGGCTTTTTGGTTTCCGATGGTACGCATAAAGGGAACACCCGCATTCTGTCCGTCTGTCAAATCCGAAACCGCGATATCGGCCGACCATTCAGTCCCGTCAAAATACGTCATGTAGATTTCCTCATTGGTTTGGTTTTCTCTGAAATCAAATCCCCAAACCACCACAGGAAGATTATCATCGGTAACATACACATCTTTATAGCTGTTAAAGTGATCTACCGTTCCTCCTAAATCGGAAATTTTCACACCATCAGCCCAAGCATCAGTAGCTGCATCATAATGGGAATATCCTATATAATTTCTCCCGTTCTCATACGCCCAAACGTTATAGGCCACATGCAGGTCTCCGTTGGAAGCTGCGTCAATGGCAGGTAAATGGTTGTTGCGTTCACCAATTTCACCACCTGCATCCACAAAAATTACTTCAGACCACTGGCCATCGCTTAGTTTTTTACGATATATGATTTTTTGCAAGCCATTTGTGTGATTGTCATTATATACGACATAAACATCATTTCCTTCAGTGACCAAACGCACATCCCAACTGTCATAATCAGGATTATTGGACAAATTAACGTCCGGCTCACTCCAGTCCAACATCAATTCATTTGGACCAAAAGGATTTGACGTGGGAACAGATGCCTCAGGAATGTTTTGTTGAAAATAAATCTTTCCATTTTCATCAGTTTGAACCCCTTCGCTGATTTGACCAAAACTGATTCCCGCAAATCCAATAGGAATCATAAAAAATAAAATTCTTTTCATGCTAAATCTAAATTTAAATTAAACCTTCTACTCAAATGTATTGATTTTAGCAGGATTAGGTATTCCAAGGACTGTTAATTTATTCAATTCAACTTTCAGCTATTCAAAGATCTCAGAAAATATCAGATACCGATATGTTTAATTAAAACTTTCAGAACGATTTCTTTAGATTTATTTATAATCGTTATAAATTAAAGAATTTCCATAAAAATTCAGAAATAAAATTTCTCTAAGTTTTGCTTGCTATTATTAGTTCGTAAATTTACCCGCTGATTTTTAAGGTAAATGGATACATCATTTGATTATATACCGATTTTGGTGCTTTTTCTGTTAGCGGCAGGTTTTGTCGTTTCCACCATCATTATCACCCACTTTTTGGGGCCAAAAAGAGAAACGGACGAAAAACTGGACAATTTCGAGAGTGGAATTGAACAGGTAGGAAATGCAAGAAAACCCTTCTCCATCAAATACTATTTGGTTGCCATTTTATTTGTGTTGTTTGACGTGGAAGTCATTTTCTTTTACCCTTATGCCGTCAATTTCAAAGAATTGGGTTGGGAAGGATTTGCCGCAGTTGCCACTTTTGTCGGTTTATTTTTAATCATGTATCTTTATGTGAGAAAAAAAGGTGCTTTGGATTGGGAAAAATAAAGTGCTGAATGTTGAAAATAAATAAGATAAAAAATGATTCACAATAAAAGACCGGTCACCCACAATACCAACGTGAAAATTGTGGATATGCCGGAAGGAGTTCAGGGAGAAGGTTTCATGGCGATGCAATTATCGAAAGTAATCGGGTTGGCGAGGAAAAATTCCATTTGGCCGTTGCCATTTGCAACAAGTTGTTGTGGAATCGAGTTCATGGCGACGATGGGTTCGACTTACGATCTTTCCCGTTTTGGAAGCGAGCGATTGGCTTTTACGCCGCGTCAGTGTGACCTTTTGATGGTAATGGGAACTATCTCAAAAAAAATGGCGCCTGTTTTACGGCAGGTTTATATACAGATGGCAGAACCGCGTTGGGTAGTAGCGGTAGGAGCTTGTGCGAGTAGCGGAGGGATTTTTGACACTTATTCCGTATTACAAGGAATCGACCAGGTAATTCCGGTTGATGTGTATGTTCCCGGTTGCCCTCCAAGGCCGGAAGCCATCATTGACGGTATTTTGCGCATACAGGATTTAGTCGAAAACGAAAGTCTGCGCAGAAGAACCAGTCCTGAATATGTGGAATTATTAAAAAGCTACGGCATTTCATAAGCGAAAAATATGTTGAACAGCAAATATGTTTTAGACAAACTGATTGAGAAATTTGGGGAATCTGTTTTCGGCTATGAGGAACAGTTTGATATGATGGCCATTTATGCCGATAAAGAACTGAACCTGAAAATTCTTCAGTTTTTATATGATGAAGAAGATTTGGCTTTCCGGTTCATGACCGATTTGACTGCCATTCATTATCCAAACAATAAAGGAGAAGAATTGGTGGTAACTTATTTACTGTATAACATGCCAAAGAATTTTCACATCCGTTTGAAATTTACTTTGGATATCAATAAACCCGACATTTATACGGCTTCGCAAGTTCATCCGACCGCTAACTGGTTGGAAAGAGAGTGTTATGATTTCTATGGTGTGAATTTCGTAGGCCACCCCAATTTAATCCGGGTGATGAATGTGGACGAAATGGATTATTTCCCTATGAGAAAGGAATTCCCTCTTGAGGATCAAACCCGAACCGACAAAGACGATGAGATGTTTGGGCGCGGCGGGCATTTTAACTTCGGGAATTTTTCCGTGTAAAGAATTGGAACAAAATGGCAGAAGTAAAACAAAATATAAAATTACCCAAGGAATCACTTGAGAAAACCACTCAAACGATCAACCTCGGACCCACGCATCCGGCAACTCACGGAGTTTTCCAAAATATTCTGGAAATAGACGGAGAGCGGATTATCCAAGCGACACCTACGGTTGGGTACATACACAGAGCATTTGAAAAAATTGCGGAGAGAAAACCTTTGTATCAGGTTACACCTCTTACAGATAGATTGAATTATTGCTCGGCTCCGATTAACAACATCGGCTGGCATTTAACCGTTGAAAAATTTGTAGGAATTGACATTCCGGCAAGAGCACAATATTTACGCGTCATCATCATGGAATTGGCGAGAATCGCTGATCATTTGATTTGCAACTCCATTCTGGGAGTGGATTCCGGTGCCTTTACCGGATTTCTTTATGTATTCCGCTACCGCGAATTGATCTATGAAATCTATGAAGAAATCTGTGGAAGCCGATTGACGACAAACATTGGCCGAATTGGTGGATTTGAAAGGGATTTCAGTGAAACGGCATGGGCGAAAATCCATAAATTTCTGGATGAATACCCAAAAGTGCTAAAAGAATTTGAAGATTTATTTAACAGAAACAGAATCTTCATGGAGCGTACGCAAGGCGTAGGCGGAATCAGCGCTGAAAGAGCTTTGGCTTATGGTTTTACCGGCCCGAATTTACGTGCTGCGGGAGTGGATTATGATGTGAGAGTACAGAAACCTTATTGTCGCTACGAAGAATTTGATTTTAAAGTTCCTGTTGGTACAACAGGTGATTGTTATGACCGTTATCTGGTGCGAAACGAAGAAATGTGGCAATCCATCAGTTTGATCAAACAAGCCATTCAGAAAATAGGAGAATTAAAAGGGGAAGAAGCAACCAAATACCATGCTGACGCTCCCGATTTTTATCTGCCGCTGAAAAAAGATGTTTACACCAAAATGGAAGCTTTGATTTACCATTTCAAAATCATCATGGGCGAAGTCGATATTCCTGCCGGAGAATTGTATCATGCAGTAGAAGGAGCCAACGGCGAATTGGGATATTATTTCATCAGTGACGGCGGTCGTTCCGCATACAGACTACATTTCAGAAGACCTTGCTTTATTTATTATCAGGCGTTTCCGGAATTAGTGGAAGGATCGATGCTGAGTGATGCGATTTTGACGATGAGTAGTTTGAATTTGATTGCAGGAGAATTGGATGCTTGATTAGATTTTGAATGATGAATTATAAATTTTAAATGAGTTAAGTGTTTAGAATTAAATGAAAAACAACATTAAACTTTAAACCTTGAACTTTAAACAATAAGAAAAATGACAACAGTTCAATTTTCGAAAGAAACATATAAAAAGATAAAAGAGCTGATTACGCACTATCCCGATGGGAAACAAAAAAGTGCGTTAATTCCGGTTTTGCATATTGTGCAGGCAGAATGCAACGGCTGGCTGGATGTTCCCGTGATGGATCATGTAGCGGAAACTTTGGGGATTTTACCGGTGGAAGTTTATGAAGTAGCTTCTTTTTATTCGATGTTTAATTTGAATCCGGTAGGGAAATATGTATTGGAAGTTTGCCAAACAGGGCCTTGTATGCTGAGTGGTTCCGATAAAATCATTAACCATATCAAACAAAAACTGAACATAAAAGCAGGTGAAACCACTCCGGACGGACTTTTCACGCTAAAACCTGCCGAATGTCTTGGTGCTTGCGGATATGCACCCATGATGCAGTTGGGAAAAACATACAGAGAGAATTTGACGGTTGAGAAAGTAGATGAATTGTTGGAAGAATTAAGAAAATTGGCGTGATGGTAAAGTTTCTTTTCATATCACTTGCTTCTGCTTCCTTTCTTCTCATACCTGAGAAAAAATTGGAAACAGGGATTTATTATGTAAAAGACAATACTAATGCCACTACTATTCAAATGAAATTTGAAGAATCTAATTCAATCTCGATTTTAAATATTGATACCGTTGCAATTTGCACAAAAAAAGATTTTAAAAAAGTAGATTTTGACATTTCGGGTTATACAAGTCAACCTGTGGTTCGAATAGAATTGTATCAAAACGGAGCAAAAAAATTTAGTGAAGCTACAGAAAAAAGCCTTGGAAAGAAATTAGCAATTATCAGTAATGGTAAAATAATTTCAGTACCCTATGTCAATGAAAAAATTTCAGAAGGAAAAATCAGTATTTCAGGAAATTTTACAATTTCCGAAGCTGAAAAAATAAAAAATGAGTTAACCGATAAATCCGAAACAAAGTAGGAAATGGGAGAAACAAGATTATTATTGAAACACGCTAATGTTCCCGGGATTCGTCATTACGATGCCTATCGGGAGCATGACGGTTATAAATCGGTAGAAAAAGCATTTAATATGACTCCGGAGCAAATCCTGGAAGAAGTCAAAACTTCCGGTTTGCGCGGACGTGGTGGAGCAGGTTTCCCGACCGGAATGAAATGGAGTTTTCTCGCAAAACCCGAAGGTGTGCCCCGCCATTTGGTGGTGAATGCTGACGAGTCAGAGCCCGGAACTTTCAAAGACCGTTATCTGATGGAGTTCATTCCGCATTTATTGATCGAAGGAATGATCGTTTCATCCTTTTGTTTGGGAAGTAATGCCTCATATATCTACATCCGTGGCGAATATGCCTGGATTGCCGAAATTCTGGAAGAAGCCATCGCCGAAGCGAAAGCCAACGGTTGGTTAGGAAAAGATATAAAAGGAAGTGGTTTTGACTGCGAAATTTATGTACAGCGAGGAGCCGGAGCCTATATTTGCGGAGAAGAAACCGCATTGTTGGAGTCACTGGAAGGAAAAAGAGGAAACCCGAGAATCAAACCACCGTTCCCGGCTGTAAAAGGAGTTTGGGGAAGACCAACGGTGGTCAATAATGTTGAATCGATTGCGGCAGTTGTTCCGATTATCATGATGACCGGAGCCGAATATGCCAAAATCGGTGTGGGTCGTTCCACCGGAACCAAATTGATTTCCGCTTGCGGAAACATCAACAAACCGGGCGTTTATGAAATAGACATGACCCAAACCGTGGAAGAATTTATCTATTCGGATGAATTCTGTGGTGGAATTCCAAATGGAAAAAGATTGAAAGCCTGTATTCCGGGTGGAAGTTCCGTTCCGATTCTACCTGCCAATTTATTGTTGACTACGGCAAACGGAACACCGCGATATATGAATTATGAATCATTGGCAGACGGCGGATTTGCAACGGGAACCATGATGGGTTCGGGCGGATTCATCGTTTTGGACGAAGACCAGGATGTGGTTTACCATACCTATACATTGGCAAGATTTTATCGTCACGAGAGTTGCGGACAATGCTCGCCTTGTCGTGAAGGAACCGGTTGGATGGAAAAAATCCTGAAAAGAATTGACGAAGGACAAGGAAAAATGTCCGACATCGATTTACTGTGGGACATCCAACGAAAAATAGAAGGAAATACGATTTGTCCGTTGGGTGATGCCGCCGCTTGGCCGGTTGCAGCCGCCATCAGACATTTCAGAGATGAATTTGAATGGCATGTCCTGAATCCGGAGGAATGCCTGACGAGAAATTACGGATTGGCCGGTTATGCTGATCCACTGGAAATTAAAGAAGAGGCTTAATTATGTCAGAAATAAAAGAAACACCTTTGTTCACCGTAACCATTGACGGGCAAACCATTCAGGTTCCCGCCGGAACAACGATTCTCCAAGCCGCAAGGATGATTGGAAAAGAAGTGGCTCCTCCGGCTATGTGTTATTATGGGAATCTGGAAGATACCGGTGGAAACTGCCGTACCTGTATGGTGGAAGTGACAAAAGGAAGTGAAGCCGATCCAAGACCCATGCCTAAATTGGTAGCATCCTGCCGCACAACGGTGATGGACGGAATGGTGGTAGGAAATAAAACTTCAGAAAGAGCTTTAACGGCAAGAGAAGGTGTGGTCGAATTTTTATTGATCAACCATCCGCTGGATTGTCCTGTTTGTGATCAGGCAGGCGAATGTAAGCTTCAGGATTTGAGTTACGAAAACGGAAAAGAAGAAACCCGATACGAATTCAAACGCAGAACTTTTGAGCCGGAAGACATCGGAGACAAAATCCAATTGCACATGAACCGTTGTATTTTGTGCTATCGTTGTGTGAAATTGGCCGATCAGGTTACCGGAAAAAGAGAACATGGCGTGATGTTCCGCGGAGATCATGCCGAAATTTCTACTTATTTGGGGAAATCATTGGACAATGAATTCATCGGAAACGTAATTGACGTTTGTCCGGTGGGCGCATTGACCGATAAAACTTTCCGTTTTAAAAACCGTGTCTGGTTTCTGAATCCTGTGGATGCGCACAGAGATTGTCCCACTTGTTCGGGAAAAGTTCAGCTGTGGTATCGTGGAGATGAAGTATTTCGTGTGACTTCAAGAAAAAATGAATGGAATGAAGTGGTAGAATTACCCGACGGTAAACCCGGATGGATTTGTAACACTTGTCGTTATGACAAAAAAGAAACAAAAGATTGGGTAATTGAACAACCATCACATGTTTTAAGAACATCTGTAATTCGTCAGGGACACTATGAAGGAAAAGTCGGAACAGTAAAACCCAACGAGACTTTTAAACATGTAATGAAAGGCCGCGACCCAAAATTATTGTTGAATATACATGATGTGAGTGAAGTGAATGAACCGGAAAGAGATTTGAGTAAAATTGACGGTCCGGCAACGAGTAAGGATTATAAGGAATAATTTGAAAATGTGATAATTTGAAGATTTGAAAATGAAAAAAAGTTTACTCATAACATCCGCTTTAATAATAATTTCTTGTGTTGGTGCTAAAAACTCAAATTACAGGGATCAATTAATTGGCAGTTGGGAATTTGTACAAACACAAGATTTGAATGGGAATAAATTAGAACGTTATGAAGGCAGCTTCGGTACTGTGAATGCAATCGGGCCGAAACTTATATATAACAAAGATTCAACCTATAATAAAGTTTTTACACCTAAAAACACCGACAAAGGAAAATGGAGATTTAATGAAAAAACAATGACAATCGAACATGATTTATTCATTGATAGCACAACTTGGGTTGGTCAAGATTTGATTAAACGAGGTTTAGCAGAAAAGAAAAAAGATGGAAACTATTACGAATTGATTGAAGATAAGGTCTTAAAAATTGAAGACGGTAAGATTTATATAGACAACCGAGGATTAATCGATGTATTTAAAAAAGTTAAGTAAATAAAGAAAAGTGTACTTTGTACATCATACAATGATACTTTTTACAAAATAAAAAAATATGAACCCGGAATTTTGGAGTTTAATTGGTGAAAAAGCGGCTTTGGCCGGAGCGATGATAGGGTTTTCGCTTGTAGTAGCGATGTATTCGACATGGGCAGAACGAAAAGTTGCGGCTTACATTCAGGACAGACGCGGTCCGAACCGCGCCGGTTGGGGAGGATTGCTACAACCATTGGCAGACGGTGGAAAGTTGTTTTTTAAAGAAGAAATCACACCTCGTCATGCAGAAAAATTCCTGTTTGTTTTAGGACCGACCATCGCCATGATTCTGGCTTGTATGACCGGAGCCGTCATTCCGTGGAGTACCGGTTTTGAAATCGGAGATAGTGTCATCGTTCCACAAATTGCAGACATCAATGTCGGTTTTCTATATATTTTGGGCGTTTTGAGTTTGGGCGTTTACGGAATCATGCTGGGTTCATGGGCTTCCAATAATAAATGGTCACTCATGGGTGGACTACGTGCCGCTTCGCAGATTATTTCGTATGAATTACCGATGGGTATTGCTTTGATTACCATTTTGATGATCAGCGGAACACTTCGTTTAGGCGGAATCGTCGAAGGCCAAATGGATGGTTACTGGAACATCATTTTACAACCTGTGGGATTCATTATCTTTTTGGTTTGTGCTTTTGCCGAAACCAACCGTACACCTTTTGATTTACCGGAAGCAGAGAACGAGCTGATCGGTGGATACCATTCGGAATATTCGTCCATGAAGTTAGGATTTTTCCTGTTTGCAGAATACATCAACGTATTTATCAGTTCGGTGATTTTATCCACTTTGTATTTCGGCGGATATGACATTCCGTTTGTAAACGATGCGAAATTGACCGATAGTCTGGGTATGAACACGATGGCGGTTTTACACTTCCTGAGTTTGTTCCTGAAAGCCTGTTTCTTCATATTTGTGTTTATGTGGGTAAGATGGACGATCCCGAGATTCCGGTATGACCAACTGATGGATTTGGGATGGAAACGATTATTGCCACTGGCTTTGGCCAATATGCTGATTACCGGATTGGTGATTTTGTGGATGAATAATTAAATGTTGATTTGATAATTTGAAGATTTGGAAATTTGAAAATGAGTTAGAGTTCATTTAAAATTCAAAATTTATAATTTAAAATAGAAAAGTATCTGAATCGGGTACTAAAAAAATATAAAATGAATACATTAACAAACAGAGCGAAACAGGTTGACCGCCGCCCGATGAATTTCTGGGAGAAACTCTACCTGATTTCAATTTTCCAGGGAATGTGGATTACGCTGAAACACTTTTTCATGAAAAAAGTTACGGTTAACTATCCTGAAAAAACACGGCCGTTCAGTCCGGTTTTTCGTGGTTTACACGTTTTGAACCGTGATGAGGAAGATCGTGAAAATTGTACCGCTTGTGGACTTTGTGCGCTTGCCTGCCCTGCTGAAGCCATCACTATGGAAGCTGCGGAAAGATTGCCGGGAGAAGAACATTTGTACCGTGAAGAAAAATATGCCGCCAAATATGAAATCAATATGCTGCGTTGTATTTTCTGCGGATTTTGTGAGGAAGCCTGCCCGAAAGATGCGGTTTATCTTTCTCAAACCGTGGCTCCGGCAAGTTATAAGCGTCAAAATTTCATTTACGGAAAAGAGGATTTGTTAATTCCTAAAAAATCAAATCAATAATGGAAACACAGGAAATACTATTTTTTGTTTTGGCAGGATTGACCATTTTAAGCGGATTTTTAACCGTTACGACCAAAAATCCTGTTTATTCGATTTTGTATCTGATCATCACATTTTTCAGCATCAGCGGTCATTATATTTTATTGAACGCCCAGTTTCTGGCGGTGGTAAACATCATCGTTTATGCCGGAGCAATTATGGTTTTATTTCTGTTTGTGGTGATGTTGATGAATTTGAATAAAGAGGACAAAAGTTTTAGCAAACCATTTATTATCCTTTCAGGAGCCATAGTTTCCGCTTTGTTTTTTGCACTGACGGTTGGGATTTTTATACAGTCTGATGTAAAGGAAAACAATCAGGCGTTATTGTCAAAAGGCGATATAGGATTAACGGAAAGCTTAGGTTCGGTTTTATATTCAGATTATGTGATTCCGTTTGAACTGGCGAGTATCCTGTTTATGGGAGCGATGATCGGAGCCGTTTTGCTTTCCAAAAGGACAGATGATTTGCATGTGAAAGATTAAGGGGCTGGAAGATGGATGCTTGATGCTGGAAGTCAATTAGTTTAAATAAATTAAAAAGAAAAAAATGGTTAAATGTAGATGATTGAATTTTGAGAAGTTTATAAAACATCCATCTTCCATCTTCCAACATCCAACAAAAAAATAAAAAGAATGATACCGATTAGTTACTATTTGTTTTTGTCACTTACGCTATTTTCCATCGGGATGATCGGCGTGATGACGCGAAGAAATATCATCATCGTACTGATGTGTGTGGAATTGATGCTTAATTCAGTTAATCTCCTATTGGTAGCATTTTCAAAAATGCATCAGGCAAAAAACATAGGTTCGGAAGCGGGAATTGACGGGCAAATGCTCGTACTCTTTATCATGGTAGTAGCGGCAGCCGAAGTAGCCGTCGGATTGTCCATCATGATTTTATTTTACAGAAAACAGTATAACGTGGATATTAAATCCCTGAACCGATTAAAGCATTAAGATTTATGGAGAAATATATTTGGTTAATTCCTTTGTTACCGCTTTTAGGGTTTTTTATCAATGGTTTGGGAAGAAATGCACTTTCCAAAAGCTTGATTTCCATCATCGGTTCCGGTATGGTTTTCATCAGTTTTTTATTATCGGTATTGGTTTTTATGAACGTTCCTTCGGGAGAAGGTACACAACCGTTGATTTTCCACGCATTTGATATTTTGAATTTTGAATCAATTCAAATTCCTTTTTCATTCCAAATTGATGCTTTAACGAGTTTATTTTTACTCATCATCACCGGAATCGGATTTCTGATTCATGTTTACAGTGCAGGTTATATGCATGAGGATGAAGGTTTTGGCAAATTCTTTTCTTATTTGAATCTGTTCATTTTCTTTATGCTAATTCTGGTCATGGGAAGCAATTTCTTTATGATGTTCATTGGCTGGGAAGGTGTAGGACTTTGTTCGTTTTTATTGATCGGATTCTGGTTCAAAAACCGGGATTATGTAAGTGCTGCCAAAAAAGCATTCATCATGAACCGGATCGGGGACGTAGGATTTTTGCTGGCTATGTTCTGGATTTACAGGGAATTTGGAACTTTAGAATACACCGAAGTTTTCGGATTAATCAATACAACTCATATTTCCACATTTGCTATCGGAGGAATTACCTTATTGTTATTCCTTGCCGCCACCGGGAAATCGGCACAGATTCCTTTATTTACTTGGCTTCCTGATGCGATGGCCGGACCGACGCCTGTTTCGGCTTTGATCCACGCCGCTACGATGGTAACAGCCGGTATTTTCCTGATTACAAGATGTAATGAATTATTTGAATTGGCTCCATATACAAAAGAAATTATCGCTTGGGTCGGAATCCTTACTTCATTGGTAACGGCGACGATTGCCATGCGCCAAAACGACATCAAAAAAGTGCTGGCTTATTCTACTGTTTCACAATTGGGATTAATGTTCGCCGCGCTGGGAATGGGTGCTTATGTGGCAGCAGTTTTCCATGTGATGACACATGCTTTCTTTAAGGCATTGCTTTTCTTGGGTGCAGGTTCAGTGATTCATGGTATGCACCACGAACAGGACATGACCAAAATGGGCGGATTGAAAAAATATATGCCGACGACACATATTACCATGTTGATCGGATGTATCGCCATCGCGGGAATTCCGCCGTTGAGCGGGTTTTTCTCCAAAGACGAAATGCTTTTAAGTATGTTTCTGGGCAATAAAGCGATTTATGCGATAGGATTTATCGTTTCGGTTTTGACATCTTTCTATATGTTCCGATTGTATTTTATGACATTTGGTGGGAAGTTAAGAGATGAACATAATCATCCACATGAAAGCCCTAAATCGATGACGATTCCGCTTATCATCTTGGCGGTATTATCCATCATAGGAGGATGGGTCGGTATCCCGGAATTGTTTATGAAAGGAGCGCACCGTTTAAACGGATTCCTGTCTGGAGTTGTAAAACCGTACGGCGAAGCGCATCATATTTCGCATGCGACCGAATGGTTGTTAATCGGAGCTTTGCTTAGTTGTGTGGCAGTTGCTATTTTCCTTGCAAACAAATTCTACAATGGAAAAGTGGATAAAGAAGCGACAGGATTGGCAAAAGTATTGGAGAACAAATGGTATGTAGACGAATTGTACCAAGCAGTCGTTGTTTCACCATTACTTGGTTTAGGAAATGTATTTAAAAAATATGTGGAGAAATCGGGAATTGTCCGGATTGTGGACGGAACCGGAGATTTATCCTACATCATATCAAAAAATATAAAGACGGTTCAAACAGGAAACATCGGGATGTATATTCTTCTGATGGTGATAGGAGTCGTCGCAGGATTGGGAATTTTCTTTTTTGGAATGTTATAATTAAGACATAAGTATTAAGACACAAGTATTAAGACGAAAGAAGTAAGAATCAAGAATTTAGAATTCAAAATATAATTTAAAATAAAAAAGTACCAGATACTTGATACCAAATACCTGATACTAAAAAATACAGAAGAATGTTATTATCGTTACTGATTTTATTGCCACTTATTGCCGGACTTATTTTAACGGTCATCAAGCACAGTCGACCATTGGGATTTGTGGGAACGGCAGTGAGCATCTATTGTTTTGTTTACACTTTATTTTTGTTGTTCACCAACACTCCTGTAGATTTAACCATTATTTTTCCTTGGTTTAAACTCGGAGATGTTCAGGCATCCATTGCCTTGAGTTTGACAGGACTGGGAGCTGCAATGGTTTTGCTGACCACTTTGGTTTACGCCATACTTTTTGTGTATTTCTATACGGTTAAAAAGAATTATTCCAATTCGTTTTATGGTTTATTGCTTATTGCATTTGGTGGTTTAAATGGTGTATTTCTCGCACAGGATTTATTATTATTCTATTTCTTCTGGGAAATCGTTTTAATCCCGATTTACTTCCTAGTCGGAATATGGGGTTCGAAAAAAACAAGAATATCAGCCAATACAACCTTTTTCATTTATACGATTTTAGGTTCGTTTTTAATGTTGGCCGGCATCATTTACATCGGATTCCAATTGAGACCCGCAAGTTTTTTATTGACTGACGTAATGAAAGTTACGGCTGAATTCGGGAAACTTCAGACATTGGCCTGGTTATTTTTAATCGCTTTTGCCATCAAAATTCCATTGTTTCCACTGCACAGTTGGCAGCCGGCGGTTTATAAAACTTCGCCTACACCGGTTACAGTGATTCTGAGTGCTTTGATGGCCAAAATGGGTCTGTTTGCAGTTGTGAATTGGTATATGAATATGTTTCCATTTACCTGTCAGGTCTATGACAATTTGTTGTACATCGTTGGATTTGGGTTAATTTATGCTTCGCTAATTGCACTTACGACTAATAATGTAAAGAAAATCATTGCTTATTCATCCGTTGCGCATTTGGCACTGATATTTATGAGTTTATTTTCTCAATCTGAAGTAGGAACAAAAGGTGCCTATTTCCAAATGTTCAGTCACGGAATTGTGGTTTTAGGTCTTTGGTTGAGCGTAGATTATATGCAACGAAAATATAAAATGAAAGATATTAAATCCATCGGTGGGTTGGCACATATCGACCCATGGTTGGCTGTTTTCTTTACATTCTTTGGTTTGGCTAACGTTGCTTTACCGCTTACCAGCAGTTTCATCGGCGAATTTATGATGCTCAATGCGTTGTATTCTTACAACCCGATTTTATGTGTAATCGGTTGTGCGGGTGTGGTTCTTTCAGCGGCCTATACATTGCGTTTGTCCACGACTTTACTGTTTGGAGAGCGGGAAAACCTACCGGAAAAGAGACAAAAATTCCCTAAAACTTTATGGATTTTATTTGGTATTATTTCCATTTTAATTTTGGTTTTGGGTATTTATCCAAATGTCTTATTTAATCTTTTTCAAAATTAAACAAGAGAGTTCATGAATATCATATTGACATCGGCAGTTTCAGGAATCCTATTTATGTTCAGTGGATTTGTATTAAAAGACAAACGCCATTTAAACATTTTGGCAGTTCTTCTTTTTATCGCCATGATCGTTTCTGGGATTTTCCAATTACAGGGCTGCGAAGTTTTTCAAGGGAAATATCCCAACATGATCGAAACAGATCCTTATCGGATTTCGTTTTTTATCGTTCTCTGTTTGATAGGGATTTATTACACATTGGTCAACCGGTATAATTTTTCCAAACCCGGGAGTCATGTTTCGGATTATTTTGCACTGATTTTTATATCCTTTGTCGGAATTGCGGTTTTGGCGACATTTAATAATCTTTTACTTCTATTTTTAGGAATTGAAATTCTTTCCATTCCGCTGTATGCTTTGGCGGGATCTGCCAAACATAAAATGAAAAGTACGGAAGCCGCTGTAAAATATTTCCTGATGGGTGCTTTTTCCACCGGGATTATGTTGCTCGGAATCACTTTAATCTATGGCGCGACAGGCAGTTTCATGATGAAGCAAATCGTTACTTATGCATTTGATTTTCAGTCTATTTATTATTTGGGCTGGATATTATTGGTCTTATCATTTTGCTTTAAAGTATCTGTTGCTCCCATGCATTTTTGGGCACCTGATGTATATGAAGGAACACCTACGGTTTTTTCATCTTATATGATTACCATTGTAAAAGGAGCCGGATTTATGACGTTCATTACGGTAATGGCTGCTTTTAAAATCACTTCGGAGGTTGTAGCGCATAATTACCAATATTTACTCAGTTTCATCATTATCTTGACGTTGATTTTGGGGAATTTCTCTGCGCTGAAACAAACAAGTGTAAAGCGGATGCTGGCTTATTCTTCGGTCGTACAAGCCGGATTTATGATGTTTGCCCTGTTTGAAATCAATGAGGAGTCCAAATATGCTTTATTGTACTACACAGTTAGTTATGGATTGGCGAGCATCGTCTTATTTTATACTTTGACACAGATTAAAAATGTTTCATACAAAGGATTTAACGGGCTTTCCAAAAGATCTCCGCTTCTGGCTTTTGCGAGTACCGTTGCTTTGCTTTCCCTTTCCGGAATTCCTTTTACTTCCGGATTTCTGGCCAAATTCTTTATTTTGAGTTCGGCGATGAAAGAGCCTTCCAACCTTATTTTGGTAATTGCGGCTTTGGTGCTGGCGGTGTTGAGCGTTTATTATTATCTGAAAGTCATCATCGCAATGTATTTCCGTTCGTCCGGTAAAAAGAAAATCAAACTTTCGCTTAGTTCACAAGTTTTGTTGATTCTGGGAACGGTTCTGACAATTGCTTTGGGAGTTTATCCGGATTTATTGAAGATGCTTTTGGCTTGTTTGACTTCTATTTAGGATAGATTTGATAGATAAAAAATAAAAGCACCCTTTGACTTTCTCATCGGGTGCTTTTCGTTATTAAGTGTGGAATAATTATCTCGTACAAGTGGCTGTCCAAACATCATTTTCATTTTCCGTAAAAATAATCTGAAGCGAGTTGGCTGTTACACGGATTAACTGTGTTTCCGTTGCACCAACATTTATCAATACTTCTCCGTCTGACTCAAATTCTACGCCTGTTATTTCTGGAATATCATTGGAGAACAAGAAATTATAGTTATTTCCAACTTTTACAACCTGTACCCAACCTTCATTTTCTTCTGTATAACTTTCACCGTTCGAATATGTAACACGACCATCATATTTTCCTATAAAAATATCACTGTCCGCCGGACTGTCATCATCACTACATGCAACCATAAATGAAGATGCAAACAATACGGCAAATATCCAACCTAGCATTTTTCCTCTAACTTTCATAAATTCATTTTTTAAATTAACAAGACCAATTTATGAAACAATTGTGCCAATTTTATTAGCGTCTGATTTACAGACATTTAAGTTTTTATGTGCGAATTTATTTTGGCAATATTTTTGAAAATCCTACGTTTGAATTAAAATCCATAAAATGAATTCGATTAAAAGTTTGATTATACTGTTGGGAATATTTTCTTTCACCCAACTGCATGCGCAAGAAGTTACTGATTATGACTTACAAAATTTTGCTCGCGCCTATAAGGAAATGCTTCATTTAAACAGTGTCGCCCAAAAGAAAATGGCCGAAGTCATCCAAAATGAAGATTTGGATTTGGAAGTATATCATGCCATCAATGAAAGTAAAGATTCAGAATACGAACCGGATGTTCCTGCTTCAGATTTTAAAAAATACGACCGCGTCCAGCCTGAAATTGAGAAAATACAAAACAAATTGGAGCAAGACGTAGAAAAGACCTACAATAAACACGATCTGAGCAAACAAGATTATAAAGCCATTGCCGAACGGGTAAAACAAGACCAGCTCCTACAGATAAAACTGGAGAAAATCCTATCCCAAAGTTAGGTTTCTAAATCCTAAGCAATATCAATTAAGGATTTTAACGGAATTGAAACACTTCCTTTTATCTGGATATAGTCTTCGGTCAACGTCCAAACAGTTGTTTCAATTTTTTTAGGTCCCTGATCGGTCAAGAAAGAGATGATGGTTTTTGACTTATATTCATTTCCCAATCGCAATGCTCTTTCCAATTTATCTTTGGTTATATTACTTTCTTTTTTATCTACCGGAATGAAGTGATAATTGACCACTTCTTCTTTTTGGATTAATTCTACTGTTTCCATAACTACCTTTATTAGGATAAATTTAAACAAATTTTGATCCAACTAATAAGCGAATTTCAAAAATATTTTCAGCTTCTCCTAAATTGTTCTAACCCACTATATTGATGATCTTACCGGGAACTATAATTACGCTCTTAGGTATTCTTCCTTCTAATTGTTTCTGTGTCCGTTCGTCCGCCATTACCGCTTCCTGAATTTGATCTTTGGTCAGATCCATCGGTAATTCCAACTTGAAACGCATTTTCCCGTTAAACGAAACCGGATATTCCTTGGCATCTTCCACCAACCATTTCGCATCAAATTCAGGGAATTCAGCAAATGAAATACTTTCGTTATGACCTAATTTTTGCCATAATTCTTCGGCAATATGCGGCGCATAAGGTGAAATCAAAACTGCCAAAGGTTCCAGAACCGCTCGTTTGTTACAGTTCAATTTCGTCAATTCATTGACCGCAATCATAAAGTTGGAAACCGAAGTATTGAACGAAAAATTATGAATGTCTTCATCTACTTTTTTGATGGTCTGATGAAGCACTTTCATTTCCGCTTTGGTCGGCTCCTCGTCCGAAACATAAAAAGCCCCCTCCGGCTCCCCTAAAGGGGGAGTGTGGTATTGTCTCCATAATTTTTTCAGGAACGAATAAACGCCACTCAAACCTTGCGTATTCCAGGGTTTTGCCTGCTCGATCGGCCCGAGGAACATTTCGTACAAACGAAGCGTGTCGGCTCCATATTGTTCACATATATCGTCGGGATTTACAACGTTTCTCCATCTTTTTGACATTTTACCAATTTCCGACTTCGTTATAAATTTTAATTTAATGCTTGTATTGATATCTGCATCATTATTTAATAAACTATAATTTGCGATTAAATTATTTGAAAAATCATAAAATTCAAAAGAAACTCCTTCATCGCAAATAAGATAACCTTCATTTGTAACAAAAACTGAATTTTTAAACTCTTGATTTTGGGAAATATATTCTTTAATTCCAAATATATCTAAGTAAGCATTATCACTTCCAGAGTTCTTAACTATATCTGAAGGAACATTTAATGGAGCTAAATCATCTAATCTAGCCTCTATTGACTTATAATCTGAAGAACGAAATATGCTATAGGTTTTTTCATTGGAAGTGGTAATAAATTTATTATCTCCATGATGTGAGAAAAAGTTTCCTTTACTTTTTTCTACATAAATAGACTCAACAAAACCCAAAATCATTCCTTGATTGATGAGTTTTTTTGCGAATTCATCTGTCGGAACCAAACCTTGGTCAAAAAGGAACTTCTGCCAGAAACGTGCATACAGCAAATGTCCGGTTGCATGCTCGCTTCCGCCCATGTACAAATCCACTTCCTGCCAATAATCCATCGCTTCTTTCGATGCAAATTCATTCGGATTTTGTGCATCCATGTAGCGCATGAAATACCATGAACTTCCCGCCCAGCCCGGCATGGTGTTAAGCTCCAAAGGAAAAATAGTTTGTTCGTCGATTTCATCAACGCTTACGATTTCGTTTTTGGAAGTATCCCAAGCCCAATCTTTTGCGCGTCCCAAAGGTGGTTCTCCCGTTTCGGTTGGTAAATATTCGTCCACTTCCGGCAAAACCAAAGGCAGATACTCAGGTTCAATCATATAAGGAACACCGTCTTTGTAATAAGCCGGAACCGGTTCGCCCCAATAACGCTGACGTGAAAAAACCGCATCACGCAGACGATAATTTACTTTTCCTTTGCCTATTTCGTTTTCTTCCAGAACGGAAATGATTTTTTCGGTAGCATGTTTATAATCCAATCCGTTCAGAATATCAGAATTCTCCAAAACAAATCCTTCTTTTTCTGCAAAAGCATTTTCTGAAATGTCTTTGTCTTTGAAAATATTTGGAATCGGTAGATTGAAATGCTTCGCGAATTTATAATCGCGTTCATCGCCTGCCGGAACCGCCATTACCGCGCCCGTTCCATAACTCGACAAAACATAATCGCCAATCCAAATCGGAATTTCTTTTCCGGTCAACGGATGAACCGCATACGCACCAGTGAATTCTCCGGTAATTTTGGCCACGTCTGCCATACGTTCACGTTCCGAACGCTTTGATGTTTGTTCTATGTAATTGAAAACAGATTCATTTCTATCTTCGGTCACGATTTTCTTTACAAATGGATGTTCCGGCGCCAAAGTCACATACGAAACTCCGAAAACCGTATCAGGTCTTGTGGTAAAAACTTCCACTTCCAACGCATGGTCTTTCACACCAAATTTGATGGAAGCTCCTTTGCTTTTCCCGATCCAATACGTTTGTGCGTCTTTGATGGGTTGTGGCCAATCGATTTTATCCAAATCATTTAAAAGTCTTTCTGCAAAAGCCGTGATGCGCATCATCCATTGCGTCATTTTTTTGCGAATTACCGGATGACCGCCACGTTCTGAAACGCCATTTACAACCTCGTCATTTGCTAAAACCGTTCCCAATGCGGGACACCAGTTTACTTCGGCTTCCGCCAGATAAGTCAATCTGTATTTTAAAAGAATTTCCTGTTGTTGTTTTTCGGAAAGTTTATTCCAAGTTTCAGCCGTGAAATGAATCGTGTCATCGTCACAAACTGCGTTTACTTTCAGGTTTCCTTCTTTTTCAAATTTTTGAATTAATTCATCAATCGAAACCGCTTTGTCTAAATCATTGTCATAATAAGAATTAAACAATTGAATGAAAATCCATTGCGTCCATTTGTAATAATCCGGATCAGAGGTTCTGACTTCCCGATCCCAATCATACGAAAATCCGATTCGGTCTAATTGTTTGCGATATCCTTCAATTTTATTTCCTTGTTTATCTTCGCCTCCTTCTATATTTACTTTGGTCGTTACAGCCGGATGCTGTCCGGTCTGAATCGCATATTGTTCGGCAGGCAAACCAAATGAATCATATCCCATGGGATGCAAAACATTAAAACCTTTCAGGCGTTTATAACGCGAAAAAATATCGGAAGCGATGTAGCCCAGCGGATGTCCTACGTGCAAACCGGCTCCGGACGGATAAGGAAACATATCCAGAACATAATATTTGGGTTTTACCGAATTATTTTCGGCTTTGAAGCTTTTATTTTCCGCCCAATATTTCTGCCATTTTTTCTCTATTTCTCTGTGATGATACTGCATCTGATTCATTTTTTGGAGCTGCAAATTTAGCCATTTTTTGAGGATTTGATGGTCTATTTCAGTTTAGAAATTCTTTTTCTAAAAACCTATGGAATTAGACAACCGAAATTTTCTATTTTTGCTCTCTTGATAATTAAAAACAATTTGGCAAAAAATAAAAAATACAAATCAAAATGGAAATATTATTATTGGATAATGGTTGTCTCCATTTTTGTCGCACTTATTTTTATGGTGAGATTTGTATTGAACAGCTCAAAAGTTTTTGTAAGTAAAGACATTGCTATCCTTCCGATGCAGGTTGAATGGGGTTTGGAAAGAGATGGGTCGCTTCGTATCAATGAACCTTATTTTTTAAATACCGATTGTGAATTGATTTTAGAGGAATCTGATATAACTTCGGATAGTATCCAATCTTTTATTTCTTCAAAACCTGACCAAAAGAGCACACTTAAAGACATGGAAAAACCGTATTTACTTTGGAAACATGCAGAAAGTGATACAATTCATGTATTAAAAAACAATGTTTTATTCCATTTTAAATTGGGTGAAAATTAAATTCCCAATTCTTTTCTTTTTGATTTACTAAATGACGCTATCACAAGCGAATAGGAATGATCAATCAATTCTTTCAAAAGGCCTTCAGATAAACTTCCTTCAAAACTGACAGTATTCCAATGAAGTTTATTCATATGGTATCCCGGCTGTATTTCGGAATGTTTTTCTCTTAATTCTACCGAATAATCAGGGTCTGCCTTCAGGTTGACTGTAAATTCCGGACTGTCCAAACCTGTCAGTGCAAACATTTTCCCGGCGACCTTAAATACCAAAGTCTCAGGCCCAAAAGGAAATTCTTCCGTTACCAAAGGTTTTTGCAAACAAAACGTTCGAAATTGCTCAATATTCATAAAAAAATTTCGTTTTCAATGGACTATTCTACAAAACATTCAAATAATTATTTGTCGGATTTGTAACCTTTTAGGACAAATTTACGTATATAGAAAACAACCACACATTATTCAATAAAAAAAAGAACAGAGAAAGAGAATGCGACAGCTGAAAATCACCAAGCAGGTCACCAATCGGGAAACTGCATCACTAGACAAATATTTACAAGAAATCGGAAAAGTAGACCTCATCACAGCAGACGAAGAGGTAGAATTAGCACAAAAAATAAAAGCGGGAGACAGAGTTGCCTTGGAAAAATTAACCAAAGCCAATCTTCGTTTTGTGGTTTCGGTGGCTAAACAATACCAGAATCAGGGATTGAGTTTGCCGGATTTGATCAACGAAGGAAATTTGGGATTGATTAAAGCCGCACAACGATTTGATGAAACCCGTGGTTTTAAATTCATTTCGTATGCCGTTTGGTGGATCAGACAATCCATTTTACAGGCATTGGCAGAACAATCACGTATCGTGCGTTTGCCATTGAACAAAATCGGATCCATCAATAAAATCAACAAGGCTTATGCTACGTTGGAGCAAGAACATGAAAGAGCTCCATCAGCCGAAGAAATTTCAGAATTGCTCGATATGTCAGAGAGCGATGTAAAGGAGTCCATGAAAAATTCCGGACGCCATGTGTCGATGGATGCTCCTTTGGTAGAGGGTGAAGATTCCAATTTATATGATGTTTTAAACACGGGGGAATCTCCAAGTCCTGACGGAACTTTGATGACAGAATCATTGCGCATCGAAATCGAACGGGCTTTGCAAACCCTAACTCCGAGAGAGGCAGATTTAATCCGTTTATATTTCGGGTTAAATGGTGCACATCCGATGACGTTGGAAGAAATCGGTGAAACTTTTGATCTGACACGTGAACGCGTTCGCCAAATCAAGGAAAAAGCTATCCGAAGACTGAAACATACATCACGAAGCAAAATCTTGAAATCCTATATCGGACGATAAAAAATATAAATTAATCCCTAAAGCCCGTTTTTAAACGGGCTTTTTTTATATGTGAAAGATATATTTTCTACCAATAGAATAGTATCTTTGTGCTAATTCTGAAAAACAATTCATTATGCCAATCATTGCTCCATCCGTTTTAGCTGCCGACTTTGGAAATCTTCAAAGAGATATCGAAATGCTCAATCAAAGCGCTGCCGAATGGATTCATCTCGATGTGATGGATGGGGTCTTTGTTCCCAATATTTCCTACGGAATGCCTATCATTAAAACCATAGATGAGTTGACCGATAAAGTACTTGATGTACATTTGATGATCGTACAACCGGAACGGTACATCTCTGCCTTTAAAGAAGTTGGTGCAGATGTTTTAACGGTACATTACGAGGCCTCCACTCATCTTCACAGAACCATTCAGGCTATAAAAAATGATGGAATGCAAGCCGGAGTTGCTTTAAATCCGCATACGCCTGTTCATGTATTGGAAGATATCATAAAAGAAATCGATCTGGTTCTAATCATGAGTGTGAATCCAGGATTTGGAGGACAAAAATTCATTCAGCATACATATGAAAAAATCGTTCAGCTTACTGAATTAATTGATAAAAAGAATACAGATGTATTGATTGAAGTCGATGGCGGAGTGGGTCCCGGAAATGCAGCTCAACTTTCTCAATTAGGTGCAGATGTGCTCGTTGCCGGAAACGCAGTATTCAGTGCTGAAGATCCGATTGAAATCATTAAAGAAATGGCTGAAAACTAAATTTTCATCTGATTCAACCCTAGTTTACAGAAAAATTTAGATAAAAATCAAAATTATTTTTGATAATCTGGTAATAATTTGTAGTTTCGTGGCACCTAAACTAATTCTATGAAAAGACTACTAGATCTATTTCTGTTATTTTCCTCTATTTCATTATTTGCCCAAGTTGGGATTAACACAGAAGCCCCTAGAGCAGGATCAGCCATTGACATCAATGGGTCTATGAAATCTGCCAACGTACTGTTTCCGGCAAATTTACCGGCAATTTCCACTGCGGAAAGAGAATCATTTTTCTACATGGTTCAAGATCAATCGACCAAAGCCATTGAGCATCTTGATTTGTCCGTGTCCGGTTCAGGAGGAATTTCTTCCATCTTAACTTATCAATTAAAGAGTGTAAACGGTGACTGGGTTTTGGATTTTGACACCAAAATAAGTTCTACCAATTATGCGCTTGTCATTCTTTCTGCATGGTTTGATCAAGATTTGAATGGAGATAATCCGGCTCCGCCCGTAGCAAGGGCAAAAGAAATTGGTGGTAGCTGGCATCTGGAGGCTGACTATTCCGCTATTTCATCTGACGTAAACGGAGCGTGGTATATTACCTGTGCGGTCTACCCAAAGACTTATGCTAAAATTTTCCCCTTACAAGTTGTAGATATGAATAACACAAGTACAGCTGCGGCTGTAACTCCTGTTATTTCCTATTAATTACCTATTTAAACCTAACTTTATATGAAAGCAAATTTATTTATTAGCTTATTTTTTGTCATATTTATTTCTGCCAAAGGACAAGTTGGAATCGGAGTTTCTAACCCTGTCAATATGTTGGAAGTAGATGGAGGCGACGTCTATGTCGCAGATAAATTCTATGTAAACAACCTACCGGCTTATGATGGTGTAAACCTTGGCCCTGATAATTTCAGGATTATTGCTGTGGATCCTGATAGTCAGTCTCATGGGTCTGAACTTGATGGAAGATTGATGGAATTTGTCGGAAACCAAGAACTCATGCCTATCATCATACAACCATATAATGTTTCTAATCTAAATGCAGATAACCTTACCGATTTAAACTTAAATATTTCAACTGCCAAATATGTAATCGCGCTATCCAATTTTGAAGCGATTCCCGTAGGTGGTGCATTGGGAATTTACAGAAAAAGCGGCAGTGGTTCTGATTTAGTATATGATAATTTTGTCATCCGTACATTTGAAAATTCGGGTACCTGGCACGTAGAGATCAGAGCAAGGGACGCAAACCCCCAAACAGGATCTTATCAATATAACTTTGACATAGTATTATTTCCAAAACGATTTTTCCGAAACTTAGGTCAAATATCATATGATTTAAACGGATCCAATACAGGTGCCGCTTCAGCAGCTCCTTCGGGAATTTAATTGCTAACAACTAAACTAAATTTATGAAAACAATACTTATAATAATAAATGGAATTTTAGGATTCGCTGTATTTGGACAAGTTGGGATTGGGCTTCCTGCCAATCAAACCCCTACCGAATCACTTGAAGTAAACGGCATATTTCAAATGCATGAGGGAAATGAACTCTTTTTGGAAAATGCAGGCGCTTATACCGGGGCTTCCGGAAACTCTATATTGATGGTAAAAAACACAACCACCAATACACTTAATAAATTTGACCCAGAAGTTATGCCTTTTGCTGCGGTAACCTTTATACCCTATCAATTTGACAATGTGAATGCGCATGGACTACATGATTATGATACAAAGATTGATGCTTCAAAATTTTATTTAACCATCGGAGGATTTTTTGTTTTGACAGAGAGTGGAGGAACCTCCATTTTTGTAGACGGAAATTCAAGCCATTTTCCATTGTATTCCGCAAGAGCATTTATTCAAAATGGAACCTGGCACTTAAAATTTGATTTGAATAATAACCGGCAGTTTGAAAGTCAGGTAGATATTTACTTAAACGTATCAGTTTACTATAAAGAATTTTTAACCCAGACCAACACCACCCGTATGGTAAATATGAGCGGGAACTCAACAGGCACCACGCCTGCTCCAGCCGGCGCTTTAAATTAACCTTTCTATAACAAACCCAATGAGAGCCATAGTGAATTTTATAATTACCTATGGCTTTTTTCTTTGTTCATAAAAGAATTCCAGAGCGCGGATTTCGGAATAAGAATAATTTGAATTTTTTATGGGAAATGCACAGTGTCCTCCATGTTCTGGCATTTCCAGATACACGGATTCATGTTGTCGGGCAAATGAAACAGGATAGCATTCTTCACCTAAAAACGGATCATCCAGCGCGTTGATAATCAAAGTGGGCGTTTTAATGTTTTCCATCACAAATCCGGGTGAAGCTTTTTCGTAATAATCTTCTCTGTTTTCAAATCCATGAAGTGGCGCAGTAAAATATTCGTCTATTTCATCAAAAGTTTTAATCGATTTCAGATGTGTCCAATCCAGAACCTCAGGAAATTGTTCTGATTTGGACTTTAACTTTTTGGAAATCTTTTGCGTAAAATTTTTAAGATAAACCCGATTAAATCCCTTCTTTAGCGTTTCAGCACTGGACTTTAATTGAATTGGCGTCGAAACCGCCACTGCCGATTTTATGCGCGGGTCAATTTTTTTAGATCCTAAATAATTCATGATTTGGGCTCCGCCCATCGAAAAACCCAGTAAATAAACTTCCTTGAATCCCTTATCCAATACGAAATTTATCATTTCTTCAAAATCATCTACAGCTCCGTGATGATAAAGCTTGGGCAGGCGGTTTAATTCTCCGCTGCAACTGCGATTATTCCAAGCAAATACAGAAAAATCATTTTCCAAAAAGTATTGGGCGCTCGTATTGTTATAAGTCCGGCTTGAAGCACCTTCCAATCCATGACAAAGTACGACAACCCTTTCCTTACTTTTTAACTGAAAGTCGATATCCAGAAAATCACCATCACTTAATTCCAGCCGTTCACGCTGATAAGCAGGAGGAATTGTTTTTTTAAAACGACCTATGTAAATAGTCGAAACATGCGGGTTTCTATAAAAAAAAGAAGGTGCTTTGTAATGCGAATTTTCAATAAGCGGCATTATAAAAATTTTATGTCTTTCAGATAATTATTGCCCATTCCTTCGTTAATATGGACAATGATTTTGCTTTTTCCATATTGCAATTCATTTTTCAATTCAGGCGAATTCATTTTGACATATAAAATCCGGTCTGACACCCGTATATTCTGAACATACTTCATCACGACTCCTTTCATCATGTCGGTAAAAAGTTCTTCAACCTGAACAGCATTCAATTTTTCTTCCATCCCAAAATCTGAAATCAAACCCCGTATGGCTTCGCCCAATGTTTGTTTGTTATCCTTTCTCACAACCGAAAAATTTTACTTTCTGAATTGATTTGCTGAACTACATTTTCTGTACGTTCCGGATGAGTGTCTGAAATAAAAATTTGTCCAAATTTTTCTTCGTTCACCAATTTAATCAATTGTTCCACTCTTATTTCGTCTAATTTATCAAAAATATCATCCAACAACAAAAGCGGAGTTGTCTTCAGATAATTTTTCATCAATTCAAACTGTGCCAGTTTGAGCGAAATCAGATAGGATTTTTGTTGGCCTTGTGAACCAAATTTTTTGACCGGATAATTGATCAGGGTAAATTTCAAATCATCTTTATGGATACCTTTGGTCGTAAACTGCGCCAACCGGTCTTTTGACAGACTTGTTTTTAATAAAGTATCCAATGGTGTTTCTTCCAAATCAGACTCATAATGGATTTGAACCGATTCATTTCCTTGCGAAATAATTTGATAATAATGAGAAAAAATAGGTAGAAATTCAGCAATGAATTTTTTACGCTGATCAAAAATATAATTTCCCAATTCGATCAATTCTTCATCATAAATTTCAAGTGAAACCTTATCAAAAGTCTGGTTCTGGAAAAAATACTTCAATAAGGAATTTCGTTGATTCAAAACACGATTGTAGCGCATCAAAGATTGGAGATACTCTTTATTGGATTGGGAAATGATGTTATCCATAAACTTTCTTCGTACCTCGCTTCCCTCTTTTATCAGATCCAAATCATAAGGCGAAATCATCACAACCGGAACGAGCCCGATATGATCAGAAATCCTTTCATACTGTTTGGCATTTCGCTTAAACACTTTTCCTTTTTCTTTCTGAACGCCACAAAAAACTACTTCTTCCTGATTATTCTTCCTGAAATTTCCTTCAATTGAAAAGTAATCTTCTCCGAAATGGATGTTTTGAACATCAGAGAAATTCAAATAGCTTTTGGTCAATGCCAAGTAGTGAACAGCATCCAGCAAATTGGTTTTCCCTACGCCGTTTCTTCCTACAAATGCATTTATTTTGGGTGAAAATTCAAATGCAGATTCATTGAAGTTTTTAAAATTTCTAAGGGTAATGGTCTGAAGAAACATATTCCAAAATTACAATTTTAGAATGAGTAATGAGAAGTGAATGACATAAAAAAAGGACAGCAATGCCGTCCTTTTTATTTATAAAATAAATGATTTATTATTCAGTTTCAGGTGCCGGTTTGAAAAAATTCTCAATATCATAACCTAACACCGCTGTAAATCCGTTGCTTCCATCAAAAGCGATATCGCTCAGGCCGATGTTATAGGAAAAAGCAAGATTTAATCTTCCTATTTCCGCTCCCAACATAGGCGAAATACTCAAGGATTGGCTTTCACCATTGAAGAAATCCATACGATAGTTGGCTCCTAACCAAACGGCATTGTCTTCAAATTTTGCTTTTGCGCGTAAATTAGCATCCAAACGGCTGTCTTCATCAAAATTAGACCGATAAGCTATCATCGGTTCGATTTCGATTTGAGAAGAGGCATTGATGGTTTTACCCAGCATCCCGTAGTAAAAAATAGGACTTGGCTCATACTGGTTTACAATCGGGTCGTTATAACTCAACGGGATATCCAAAACGGACAACCCTAACATCCAGCCTTGGTAAGTTGCCGATGCACCAAAGTTAATGTATGGTACATAAACGCGTGTTTCCATATCGTTATAAACCGGGTCGTTTGGATTTTCCGTAATTCCCTGGAAATGCATTCCGGCAAAGCTCAATGAGGTACCGAAAGAGAACTGGTTTTTCTGTTCCGGATGTTTTTTGTTTCCATCTCCGAGTGGGATGTGATATCCGGCAGAAAGATTAAAACTATTGGTCTTTGTATTTCCGTTATGGTCGTTCATAAAATAAACCCCCAAACCGACGCGGTCCACGATGTTTGCATGTGCGCTGGCAATGGTAGTCACAGGTCCATCAGGCATATTGTCCCAATGTCTTCTGTGAGAAGCTTTAAAAACGATATCGTCAGTTGCACCGGTAAAAGAAGGGTTGACAAGAAATTTATCCATTATAAAATACTGCTCATCAAACGGTAAACTTGACTGTGCATAGGTGCAAATGGAAATTAAGCCAATTGCTAATGTTAAGATTATATTTTGTTTTTTCATCATTTCTTTTTTTATTGTTTCTCACCTCTACTTTTCACAGTAATATGACCGGTAAACTGGCGTCCATCTGAAACGTTTATTACATACCAATAATCCTGAGTCGGTGCTTTCTGACCGTTCACAAAGAATCCGTCCCAAATCACATTGGACTCCAAATTAGCTTGGTGTACCAATCTTCCGTTTCTATCGTAAATCGTAACATTTGATCCCGGATAGATTTCCAATCCCGGAATGTTCCAGGTATCGTTGATTCCATCACCATTTGGTGTAAACATGGTAGGGATAAAGAATACTGCGAATTGTTGGGATACAATACATCCTTCCGCGGATCTTACATATACGGTGTGAATGCCGGGTTGTAAGTAGTTAAACTGGTTGCTGTCCTGCCATACATATCCGGTAATCGAATACTGATAAGGTGTTACACCTCCGGTTGCTTCGATGATCACATAATCAGGTCCAACGATTACATTTGTGATGGTTGGGGACTCTCCCGGAGTTACTGTTACGGTATCAGATCCTGAACATCCTTCGTCAGTATTTACAGTTACGCCGTAAGTTCCCGGCTCTGAAATAGTAATAGTCTGAGTAGTTGCTCCCTCAATTATACCACCGTTTAAGGTCCATGTATAGGTTACGTTTGTATATCCGGAGAAATCTCCACTGGCAGTCAGTTCAAATTCACCTTCACACATAGAGAATCCATCTCCTAAATCGACCGGTAAACTACTTACCTCTATGTTTATTTCAACTATTACAAAACATCCGTTTTCATTTTCGATTCTCACATAAATAGTAGTTGTTCCGGTTACATAGTTATTTGGATTAGGAATATAAGTGGCATCGCCATCGATAGCAGCTTGCTCATCTTCATAATAACGGATGGTGTAATCACCCGGATTATCAATTACATCTATTCCGGTTAAATCTATTGCTTCCGTTCCATCCTCTCCCAGATCACATACAAAGTAAGAAGCGTTTTGTGCTCCGACAACGCCGTCCAAAATACTTAGCGTTATCGAAATGACTTCCTCTACTTCTCCAACTGCATTTTTAATTTGACCATAAATGGTGTCAGGTGAAGTTGCCGTTGTAACGGTATATGGTTCTGTAGGGATTGTATTTAACCCGGTGTCGTTGATAGCGTCATCTTCAGTTGAATAGAATGTAACTGTTTGATTTGGGTTACCGTCGGTAATGTCAATAGCTATTTGAGCTAAATCAAACTGAACTTGCCCATCCTGATCATCGTCACATGCTTCATAATTTTCATCTCCTGTTATAATTGAACAGTCAAAAGTACCTGTTGAAGTTTCTTCTTCAAATATCAAATTTACATACCCAAACTGACCATATGTTCCGGCATAGTTTGTTATCATCATGATATAAATCTCGCCAGATTGAGCGTTAGGTATAGTAGCATTTTCCTCATAATCAGCAGAATAACTACAATCTACTATTTGTTGTAACTCTTCATAATCACAAGGCACTTCTTCAAATGGTCCCCAAATGATAAAGTCTACATCAATTCCTTCACCTTCCATATTTGGTTCCGTATATTGATTCATGTAGAAATTCAAAGTTCCCGGCTCATCTACCTGAAAATAATAGAATCTTGGGTAAGGTTGACTGTACAAACAACCATAATCAGGTCCATCTGGTGCTGACGCAGGTATATCTCCATCGTTCAAGAACGGAATATTCAACCCAAATTCCGGACCCGGACAAGCAGCTTCCGGATTTATACAGTCTTCTAATACTTTCAATAAGATTTGTACAATTTTGAAACATCCTTCTCCTTTATCTACTCTTGCATATACGACAGTTTGGTCAGCTGCTTGATAAGCAGTTGGATTTGCAATTGCATTTTGTTCTGCTTCTGCATCAGCCAAATTTTCGAAATACGTAAATGTAATTCCGGTTGAATCATCAACGATCGCTTCTTCTGCTTCTGTCAAATCAAAAATTTCAACTCCATTATCATCAAAATCGATTTCTTCCAAAGTGAAAGTACTCCCATTGGTTACTAATTCCGTGAAATTGACATTTACCTGATCACTTGCAGAGCAATCTCCACTGATTACCTCTATTTTATATATTGCAGATTCATTTATGACCAATGAATTGGTTGTGGCTCCCTCGATGATCTCATCATTTTTATACCATTGTAATTCGACTTCAGGATCATCCACATTTACATGTAACGTATAATCCTCTCCACAAACGGTTAAATTATCTCCTATATCTATTCCGTTTTCATCTACGATTGTAGAGCCTAAGTTAAAAGACCCAGCTTCCAGAAATACGGCTGAATCATAAGATCCATCTCCTGCATCTGCTACCAATAATCTGATGTGGTAAGTCTCTCCCGGGGTAACTGCCGAATAAGCTGTCAAAGGAATAGTACGACCTCCGTGTTGGATAGAGGTAAATGGACCGGCTACATAAAAAGTATCATCCCCGCATCCCTGGTCATTCACATTGTTAATCGTCACATATTCACCATTTGGCAATAATGCAATGTTTTTTCCGCTTAATCCGGGGTCATTTACAATTCCCGGGCCGCTGATGATAAATCCGAAGACATCATTGTATGAAGAATTACATGCATAATCCGGATACTCTTCTGAAGCAAAGATATAGTTAAAAGAAATTTCATTTCCTTGCGGAACGAAATCAAATTCAAATATGGTCACGTTATAGCTTGATGTACTTCCTCCTACCAAAACATTTGCATCAGCATCCCCAAGCCAAACACCCATGTCTCCGTCTGAAACAATCCCTGTATCCGGGCCTTGGGTATTTACGGCAAAACCGGATGTTAAAACGATTCCTCTTTCAAATGGAAAAGTAGAACTTCCTTTTTTGAAAAACCCCCAACTTCTATTTCCACTTGGGAATTGAGCTTCGGGATTATCGTCTAATTGAAAATTTGAAGTAGACGAACACAGTCCTCCGTCCAGTAATACATCTGTAAGTAATTGTTCCGCTCCAAAACCTGATTCTGCATCAGAGGCACCATTTACAATGATGCTCTGCGCCTGACCAAAAACCAAAAATTGAAGGAAAAAAATTACGAGTAAAGTTTTTCTCATAAGTAAAATAATTATTTTAAATACCTGTGTTAATTTGCGATTTTAAAAGTAATTCAATTTTAACGAAAAATTCACATTTTTTTCAAGAAGTTTTTTAAGAATCTTTGTTTTTAACAATTTTCTCCTGTTTATTTTTATACAGCGAATATAAAATCCCGCCTCCAATCGACATGATAATAATCCCAAATGAAAGCCATTCCGGGATCTCTAACTGATGGGTCTTTAAGTAATGGTGCAACATCATTTTTATTCCTACATATACCAAAATAATGGCAAGACTATATTTTAAATAAGAAAATTTATCAATGATGTTGGCCAAAAAGAAATACATGGAACGCAATCCCAATATGGCCATGATATTAGATGAAAACACAATAAAAGGATCTTCCGTTATCGCCAAAATAGCCGGGATGCTATCCAGTGCAAATAATACATCCGTGAATTCTATGATGACTAATGCTAAGAAAAGCGGCGTTGCAGCCCAAACTCCCATTTTTTTTACAAATAATTTTTGTCCCTGAATCCCCTTTGTTACCGGCATCACTTTTCGCACCAATTTAAAAATACGGCTTTGTTTCGGGTTGAATTCTGATTCTTCTTTTGAGGTCACCATATTAAAAGCCGTATAAATTAAAAATGCCCCAAACAAATAAGTTATCCAATCAATTTTGTTGATTAACCAAATCCCAAAGAAAATCATCAATGCGCGGAATACAATGGCTCCAATGATTCCCCAAAACAATACCCTATGCTGGTATTTTTGCGGAATACTGAAAGAACGGAAGATCACGGCAATCACAAAAATATTGTCAACTGAAAGTGATAATTCAAGCAAATATCCTTGCAAATATTTGGAAAAAGCGGTGTGAGGAGTGTAGTTAAGCGGATTTTCCACATGACCATTGGCATAGATCCAAAATATACCACCTGAAAAAAGCATGGCCAAAGCAACCCAGAAAGTAGTCCATTTGGCGGCTTCTTTATGAGAAATAATATGGGCTTTGCGGTTAAAAACACCTAAATCCAGCGCCAATAAAATAATCACAACTCCAATAAATATCTCCCAAACCATTTTTTAATTTTTACAAATATCTAAATCTTTTCACTATCTAAAGAAAAAGGTTTTAATCTAAACCCATAAAAAAACTCCTTCCCTGTAAAAGAAAGAGTTCCCGTTTATATAAAAAATTCTTCTGTCAGTCAATTTAAAGCATAAGTATTGGTATATCCAAACATCCCTCTGTCTTTAATCATCTCTGCTACGCCCTCCGGAACATAGTTTTCCCAACCTTCCTCTCCTTTACCGATTTGTTCCAAAATTTTTCTTGAATAAATATCCAGATAAGTAGGATTATAGTTTTCTATGTCTTTAATTCTTTGGTTAAATTTAAAGAATTTGTAAAGTTCTTTCAGATTTTCATTTACTTTCAAATTCTCGGCATTTAACAACTGATTGGTTTCTCTGTTTTGATAAGGATACAAATAAACCATAACATTTTTCTTGAATAATTTTCCAAATGCCTCCATGATTCCGCCCGGCAGATTTTCATAATAATTCGGATTAAATACTTCCAACAAATTATTGACGCCCATACCCAAACCGATTTGGGTTGTATTTCGGGTGAATTCGGTAAAATAATGGACGAGTTTATAGTACTCTGAAAAATTGGAAATAATTACATTATACCCCAAACTTCCTATGATATCCGCCCGATCTAAAAAGTCACGCTCATCAATTTCACCATCGGACGAGAGATTACTCAAAGTGATTTCAAACAGGATTTCGGTATTATCTTCATCCACATCCTCCTGATTCATAAACATTTCCAGACTCGACTGAAGCATATCCAGGTTAACATGCGTCACAGGCCGAAAACTTCCACGCATCGCAAAAATGTTTTTCTTGTATAAAATGGCTGCAGGTAAAAAATTCTTCCCGTTTGGACCAAAAATCACGGCATCAGTCATTCCGTTTTTAACCAACTGCAAACTCATCAAACGGTTATCCACATAAGCAAAACGTGGCCCGCTGAAATTAACCATATCGATTTCCACCTGATCTTTATCCAGCCCGTCATAAAGCGAACGCAACAATCTACGAGGATTATCATTATAAAAATAAGCTCCATAAATAAGATTCACGCCCATCATACCCAATGTTTCTTGTTGCAATTGGGCGTTGGTTTCTTTAAATCTTACATGAAATATGATTTCGTTATATTCCTTTTGGTTCGGGTCATTTCGGAAACGAATCCCAACCCAGCCATGACCTTTGTAAGTTTTGGTAAAATCTATGGTTGTAACCGTATTGGCATAGGTAAAAAACAATTTGTCTTTATGGGTATCATTATTTAGCCTTTGCTCGATTAATGCCATTTCATGATCCAGCATTTTTTTCAAACGTTCTTCCGTCACATACCTCCCGTCTTCCTCCTTTCCATAAATAGCATCAGAAAAATCTTTATCATAAGCACTCATGGCTTTTGCCAATGTCCCGGAAGCACCTCCTGCTCTGTAAAAAAACCGAACGGTTTCCTGTCCGGCTCCGATTTCGGCGAAGGTTCCGTAAATATTTGGGTCTAAGTTAATTTCTAAGGCTTTTTGTTTGGCCGACAAAACCTGGTCAAAACTCATACTTTCATTTTTATTTTAATGGTGTAAATTTACCACAATTAAACCGAATTCAATGCTAAAAATTCAGTTTTTGGGAACCGGCACCTCACAAGGCATTCCAGTGATAGGAAGTGACCATCCGGTAAACTTTTCCACAAACCCCAAAGACAAACGTCTTCGGTCTTCGGTTTTATTGACCAAAAACGGCCAAAACATAGTTATAGATTGCGGCCCTGATTTCAGGCAACAAATGCTTCGTGCCAGCGCCCGTACACTAGAAGCGATTTTATTTACACATGAACACAATGACCATGTTTTGGGGATAGACGACACGCGTTCTTATAGTCATTTTGCCGGAAAACCTATGGATGTTTATGGATTGAAGCGGACGCTCGATGAAATTAAAATCCGGTTTCCTTATGTTTTTGCTGAGGAAAAATATCCGGGAGCACCCAGTTTAAATTTACATTTTGTCGGAAATGATCCATTTGAAGTAGCCGGATTTAGAATTGAACCTCTGGAAATCCAACACGGAGATTTACCGATTATCGGTTATTTAGTGGATGATAAATTTGCTTATATTACAGATGCCAGTTTTCTTTCAAATAAAACACTTGATAAAATTAAGAATGTAGAAATTCTGGTTTTGAATGCTTTACGCAAAACAGAAAAACATCATTCGCATTTCACTTTGGAACAAGCCATTGAAATCGCTGATGAGGTAAATGCCGGAAAAGCGTATTTTACACATATCAGTCTGACACTTGGTTTTCATGACGAAGTTCAGCAAGAATTACCCGAAAACCGGTTTTTAGCTTATGATGAATTAGAAATCGAAATTTAATTTGGAGTTAATTGTAAAAACATTTTATATTTGCCGTCCATTTCAGCCCGAGTGGCGGAACTGGTAGACGCGCTGGATTCAAAATCCTGTGTTCGCAAGGACGTGCCGGTTCGATTCCGGCCTCGGGTACAAAAGGAACTTTCAGATGAAAGTTCCTTTTTATTTTATCCTAAACCCTGTTTCTTGCCTTTTTCACAAACCGCTTCGCCACATTATTTTCAATGGCCTTTATCATTTCCAAAGCAATATCCTTACCGGTAGCTCCCTCGATTCCTTCCAGTCCGGGTGATGAATTCACTTCCAGAAGCAAAGGCCCTTTGGCCGAACGGATCATATCCACTCCGGCCACATCCAGCCCCATTGCTTTTGCGGCTTGAACGGCCAATCGCTTTTCCTCCTTTGTGATTTTGACGATGGAACCCGTTCCACCCAAATGGATATTCGCCCGGAATTCTCCCGGCGGAGCTTCCCGCTGCATGGCTGCCACCACTTTCCCATTGATCACAAAACAACGAAGGTCTTTACCGTTCGCTTCTTTGATAAATTCCTGAACTAAAATATTGGCATTCAAACTTTTGAATGCATTTATAACCGATTCGGCCGCTTTTTTGGTTTCGGCAAGAACCACTCCCTTTCCTTGTGTACCTTCGAGTAGTTTCACAATCAAAGGTGATCCGCCCACCATTTTGATCAGATCATTAGTGTCCAAAGGCGAATTGGCAAAACCCGTGATTGGAATTTCCAGTCCGTTGTTCAATAATAATTGTAAAGAATATAATTTGTCACGCGAATGCGTAATGGCCGAAGAATTATTCAAAGCATACACATTCAATGACTCAAATTGTCTTGTCAAAGCACAACCATAATATGTCATACTCGGACGAATTCTTGGAATTACCGCATCCAATTCATTTAAGACGCGGCCGCCCCGGTAATGAACTTCCGGTGTTTTCGCATCCAATTTCATATAGCATTGGCTGATGTTGAAAAACTCGATATGATGTCCTAATTGTTCTCCGGCTTCAACAATTCGCTGATTACTGTACAATTCAGGATTACTGGCAAGCAGTCCTATTTTCAGACCTTTGATATTTTCGTCGGCCTTTGTGTAAAACCGTTCTGCCTCATCTTTTGCCAATTGACCAAACAGAAAACGGCTTTCAGGATCTACTAGGATCTTTCCTACCATCGCTTCTCTTCCTAACAACATCCTATATCCCATCGAATCCCGATCCGTAAGCGAAATCTCAATCTCCCAATTTTCTTCTTTTACTCTTAAAAAAGTACGAATCACATAGCGCGACTCCCGACTACCTGTCGAACTCTTGATAATCCTTCTATCCACCACCGGAGCTTCACAATGCACTACCCGTTTGCCGTCAAATTGCAGCGGATAAACATCAAAAGATACCCAGTTTTCTCCATTTCGTTGAAAAGGTTGAATATTGACCGCATGTAGTGCCGAAGTTTTGGCACCACTATCGACACGTACCTTTATCGTTGGTAATTCCAAATCCGGAAGTGAAACCCATTCTTCGCTTCCGGCCACCATTTTTTCATTCATTCCTGCTTCTAATTTTTATACGAATATAATTGAAGAAACCTAAAGTTAAATGAATCATTCCAAATCTTAGTAGATTTGTGTAACATTTTCTTTTTTAGTTGGACAAATGGAATAGTTGAATGAAATATGAAGAATCTTATTATTTTATCGTCTCTTTTATTTGTATCGAACCTTTTCGCACAAAAAACTTGGAGTTTGGAAGAATGTGTCAATCATGCTGCCGAAAACAATTTGACCATTTTACAAAACAGAATCAACGAAAAAATTTCTGAAAACGATTTACAATACGCCAATAACCAATGGTTGCCTACCGCAAGCGGATATTTAGACAATAAGCTGTCGATAGGAACGCATCATCCGACCATCGACAAAGGATATCAGCAATACAGCAACAGTTTGGGTTTGAATTCGCAAATAACCATTTACAACGGAGGGCTTTTAAATTTAAACAAAGAAAAAGCCGGATTGGTAGTAGATTCCTATAAATTTCAAACCGAAACAACGATTAACGACATTTCTTTATTGGTCGTTAATTATTATTTGAATATTGTACTCAACAGAGAACTATTGTCCATCGCAGAAGGAAATCTCGCTGTTACCGAACAACAACTGGATCGCTCCCAAAAATTATTTGACAACGGTCGTATAGCCAGAGCCGATTTGGCGCAATCAGAAGCCAATGTGGCTCAGGAAAAGAAAAATGTGGCCGATGCCAAAATAGAAGTAGAACGTGCTTTGTTTAATCTTTCCGTCTTATTACAATTGCCCGATTACCGTGAATTTGACATCGAAACCATTTCCATTCCCGACGATATCACGATGGGGCTTTATGATTTAACCCAAATTTTGGAAACCGCATATTCAGAACAACCGGCTGTCAAAAAAGCCGAAGTGGATTTGGAGACTGCAGGAAAAGACATTGAAATTGCCAAAACCGGATTTTTACCCACTATCACGGGAACCTATAATTTGGGGACGAGTTATGCCGATTATTTTAACAAAGGTTTGGCGACGGATGCCTGGCTCAGCCAATGGTATGAAAACATCACCAACGTATTTGGTGTGAGCGTGAACATCCCGATTTTTGAAAAATTCAACAATAAATTAAATGTCCAAAAAGCCCAAATCAGCGAATCCATGGCGCAAAATAATTTGGCACAACAAAAACAAACCATCAGAGAAAATGTGCAGGAAGCTTATTTCAATGCGAATTCTTCTTTCCAATCCTATGAAGCCGCCAAAGAAAGCGTTCGTTCTTCTGAAATTTCAGCCGATTTTGCCCAAAAGAGTTTTGATGCCGGAATCCTCAATATTTATGATTTGAACATCGCAAGAAATAATTTGGTTGTGGCCAAATCTCAAATGGCTCAAGCCAAATACAATTTTATTTTCCGAATGAAAGTACTGGATTTCTATGCCGGAATCCCTTTAACAGAGGGTTTGTAATTGATTTCATTCAGAAAATTCAATGCATTCAAATTATCCTTAACTTTGTTTCAAATGTTCAATTATGTTAACCTATAATCCAAAATTCATAACAGACAAAAAAGGAAAACGCATTTCTGTGATTCTCCCAATTGAAGAATATGAAAGAATTTTGGAGGAACTGGATGAGCAAGAAGACATCCGTCTTTATAATGAAGCCAAAAAAGAAGATGATGGAGAGCGAATTTCGCTTGATGAAGCTTTTAAATTAATCGAAGCTAAACGCAAAGCTTGACAATGACTTATGATGTAAAGTTAAGAAAGGGTGCGATTAAAGCTTTGATTAAGATCAATGAACCTTACTATTCAAATCTAAAATCTGCAATTTATAGTCTTGCCGACAATCCTCGTCCTCAGGGTTATAAAAAATTAAAAGGAATCAAGGGTTACAGAATCCGAGTTGGAAATTATCGCATTATTTATGAAATAATTGACAACGAATTGATCATAGACGTTATCGCAGTTGGACATCGCAAAGATATTTATGAATAATTGATAAAAATGACCATCCTACATATAGAAACTTCCACCAAAAACTGTTCGGTTGCTGTTTCACGAAACGGCGAACTACTTGCTTTGTGCGAGGAATTTGATCAGAATTATGGGCATTCGGAAAAGCTTCATCAATTTGTCAACTGGGCGCTGGAAGGAGCGGAAATTTCGCTGAGCGAACTGGATGCCGTTTGTGTTTCCAAAGGCCCGGGAAGCTACACCGGACTTAGAATCGGTGTCTCGGCGGCTAAAGGTTTTTGTTTCGGATTAAATATCCCTTTGCTTTCGCTGAATTCTCTGGAAATTCTGGCGCAAAGCCAGATTGACCAAGGTTTTGATTGCATCATTCCGATGATTGATGCACGCCGTATGGAAGTTTATACGGCCGTTTTTGACGGAAACGGAAAAATGATTTCTGAAATAGAAGCTAAAATTCTGGATGAAAATTCATTTGAAGAATTAGTCAATAAGAAAATCGTCCTCATCGGAGACGGTGTTGAAAAAAGCCAAGAAACTTTGAAATTACCCAATGCCGAATTCAAATTGGGAATCCATCCTTCCGCCAAAAAAATGATTCATTTAGCCGAAGAAAAATTCAACAAAAAAGAATTTGAAGATGTGGCTTATTTCGAACCTTTTTATTTGAAAGAATTTGTGACAGGTTCAAAAAAAACCAATAAGAATTAGGTAGTTCTTAATAATTTGAGCCTACTGTTTTGCTAATGTGGTATTATCAGTTTTTTATTCCGTATCATCATAAGAATTCACTTTGTAAATCAGTTGGAATTTAACCGAATCTTTTTTAGAATTTGGATAATTTTCCGCATTGACCCGCTCTTCAAATTCTTTCATGATCTCTAAATCCAAATCATCACGAACTGCAAATTGAATTTCATTCTTCTTTTTACCTAAATCAAATTGAACCATTATTTTGCCCGATTTTTCTGAATTTTTAAATAAATCATTAAAAATTTTATTGGCCTTATCAATAATCAAATTTATATCTTCAACAGAGGAGTTTTTTTCTAAGTCTGCATCACTGCTTAAAAAAATTATGGATTCCAGTTTTGTTTCTTTATTTCCTTTTTCAGTTATATAAACTTCTTCTCCATTTCTATATTTTTTAAAAGTTCCATCTGTTGTGTAAGTTCCGTTATCAATGGGGTTTTGATAGGAATTTTTTAACGGAAATTCATCTATCCAAAGTAATTTCATTCTTTTTTTCGAGAAATTGAAAATATAAGTATGTTGTTCTGTTTCGATAATGAATAAAGGTTCTTCTATGTCAAAAGAAATAGTTGACCAATAATATTTCAGTTCGTCTTCATTTGCCTTTCGGATGTTATAATCTCCTGTAATTTCTTTTTTGACTTCATTCCATAATTTTTTTGAATCTTCAAATTTCTGACTCATTTTTCCATCAACCTGAAGATCATCAATATGAAAGACAACATTTCCTAGAAATTCTTGTAAAGTTTCGATATGTTGAAGTCTCTTCCACAAAGTTGGCCCAATCATTAAAATATCATCCAACAATTTAAAATTATCCTTTTGAGAAAGGCTTTCCCTGATTATTATTTTTGCTTTTTCATTTGTTTTATCATCCACATAATTATAAACAACACCATTGGGAATTGCTATTTTTTCTGTGGTTTGAGCAAATGCGAAATAAGTTATCAAAAGAAAAAAAAGAGTTGATTTTAATTTCATTGGTTTGTTCTTGTAAATTTCAGTCAGCGAGCGAAGGCTTTGCGCTTGTCTATTCTGTTTCATTTTTAAAGTCTTAATGTCGATAAAATGGTTTTGAAACTATTTTAATCCACATAGAAGAAAGAGATCCTTTCAGTTACTATATTATTTTTTAAATATACCTGTCTTATTCTATAATGGGTATCTTTTGGAGATTCAGAATATTCTAAACGCTCAATATTTTCTTCTGACTCCCATTCAGCTAATGGATTTCCTAAAATATTTATGACTTCTTGTTTAGTCATTCCCTTCTTAACTTTTAAGAATTTTCTTCCTGTATAATTCTTAGAATATTTTGTATCGTCGGTTAATAATAAAATATTTAATAAGAGTCCTGAATATCCATCAAGCTTTAAGCTCGGAACAATTTGTTTAATACAAAACAATATCGAAATTATAATTAGAAGATAGATTACAATTTTTTTTATTTTTTTCACATTCAATATTTATAATTTCAGTTAACACAAATATATACGAATTAGATAAACATCTATAATATAGGAAAAAATTCATGGCCAGCATGAAAAAACCTTAAACTTTAAACTTTAAACCTTAAACTTTCTTAATTTTAGCCCTCAAAACAAACAACAATGGAATTACCCTGGGCAGAACCCTATAAAGTGAAGATGGTGGAGGAAATTTTTATGTCCACCCGTGAACAACGTGAAAAATGGATAGAAGAAGAAGGTTATAATTTGTTTAATCTGGCGAGCGACCGGGTTTTCGTTGACCTTTTAACCGACAGTGGAACGGGTTCCATGTCCGATCGTCAATGGGCGGAAATCATGATGGGCGATGAAAGTTATGCCGGTTCTCAATCTTATTTAAAACTAAGAGAAGTAGTCCGAAACACTTTGGGATTTCCCTATTTTTTACCGACGCATCAGGGACGAGCAGCTGAAAATGTGTTGTTCAGCATTTTGGTAAAAGAAGGAAATGTCGTCCCGGGAAATTCGCATTTCGATACGACAAAAGGACATATCGAATTCCGGAAAGCGCATGCCGTGGATTGCACGATTGACGAAGCTTTTGACATCAACAACCTGCATCCGTTTAAGGGAAATATCGATTTAGGAAAATTAGAAGAAATTTACAAATCGCATCCAAAAGAAAATATTCCTTTTTGTTTGATCACGGTTACTTGTAACTCTTCGGGTGGTCAACCCGTTTCGATGGAAAACATAAAGGCCGTAAAAGCTTTGTCTGACCAATATGGAATTCCGGTGTTTTTTGATGCGGCAAGATTTGCCGAAAATGCTTATTTCGTGAAAGAACGTGAAACGGAATATAAAGACAAAACCATCAAAGAAATCGTCAAAGAAATGTTTTCTTATAGCGACGGATTTACGATGTCAGCCAAAAAAGACGGATTGGTCAACATAGGCGGGCTTTTGGGAATGCGGAATGAAGAGCTGTACCGTGCTTGTGGAAATATGGGAATTATTTACGAAGGATTCATCACTTATGGCGGTTTGGCGGGGCGTGATTTGGGTGCTTTGGCGCAAGGACTGATGGAATCTACAGAATATCCTTATCTGAAAGCGAGAATTGATCAGGTTGAATATTTAGGAAATAAATTAATCGAATTTGGCATTCCGGTTCAGAAACCCATCGGTGGTCATGCTGTTTTTGTAGATGCTTTGAATTTTTTACCGCAGGTGCCGAGAGAGGAATATCCTGCACAGACTTTGGCAATCGAACTGTATAAAGAGGCCGGCGTGCGCGGTGTGGAAATCGGGACGTTGCTGGCAGACCGAGATCCTGAAACGCGATTGGATCGTTTCCCGAAATTGGAACTTTTGCGGTTAGCGATTCCAAGAAGAACGTATTCGTACAAACATTTGGATTATGTCGCCGTAGCGTTGAAAAATATATTTGACCGAAGAAATGAAATAACCTCAGGACTGGAAATTGTCTGGGAATCGGAGATTTTGCGACATTTTACGGTTTTATTGAAGAAAAAATAATCCTCACCCCAGCCCTCTCCAAAGGAGAGGGAGTTTTGGTCAGGACAAATTGGAATGAAAAGATTTTAGGAGATGTGAAAAAATGAAAAAGCAATCAATTAAAAATTATGAAAATGAAAATCTGACTGATAGGGTTGAAATGGACAAGAATTTTGATTGTGTGAATTTTATAATTTCTAATCACTAATATCTAACATCTAATTTCTACATTTGTAAAAGATGATCGTAACCGACTACATTAGTAAAGATTTTATTCCTGCCAAACTCAACCAAAAGGTAGGGCATGGTTTGGAATTGATAAGGGAATTCGGGTTGACACATATTCCGGTTTTTGAAGGACTGAATTTTGTGGGTATGATTTCCAGAGAGACACTGGAGGAATCTGGTATGGATGAAAAACTTTCCGAATTAAGGGATTTCAGCGAATTCTTTTATATGACGGAAAACGGTTCGCTTCTCGATGCCGTTCAGAATTTTCATAATTATAATACCAATATTCTGGTGGTCTTAAATTCGGAACATCAATATGCTGGATTATTGATGATGGATGATGTGATTTCGGGGCTTTCTACTTTGCCGTTTATTTCCGAACCGGGAGCGATCATGATTGTGGAAGTTTCGCAGAAACAATTCTCTATCAGTGAAATAGCTAAGATTGCAGAAAGTAATAATGCGAGGATTATCGGTTTGTTTATAACCGGTTATCAAGACGATAAAATCCAGATAGCCATCAAGTTGATTTCAGACAATCTGGCTTCCGTAAGCGAAACCTTTGAGCGGTTTAACTATGATGTTTTATTCAAATTTTTCAATGATGAAAAAGAAGATTTGATGAAAGACCGGTTTGATATGTTAATGAAATATTTGGATATTTAATTTCTATAGATGAAAGTAGCGGTTTACGGTTTGAAAGCTTCTGAAGAACAAAAAACATCATTTGAAGAGTTTTTTGCAGAACTCAACCGCCGAAACATTCATTACACCATAGAAAAAGAATTCCAACAAATACTGAAAGACGAACTTTCACTCCATATAGATTCCGAAACCTTTACTTCCTATGAAGATTTGCAAAGTGCCATCGATTTGTTTTTCACATTTGGCGGGGACGGAACGATTTTGAGCGCGGCGACCATCATTCAGGACAAAAACATTCCGGTAGTGGGCGTAAATACAGGGAGATTGGGTTTTTTGGCAACCATCAATCTGGAAGTTTTATTTGAAAGTTTGGAAAATATATTGTCGGGAAACTATAGGATAAGCAGCCGATCGCTTATCGAAGTTCATTCGGATGATACCGAAATCGAATTTCCGTTTGCCTTAAATGAAATTACGGTTACACGGCGGGAAACCACCAGTATGATTACGGTAGATACTTATGTAAACGGAGAATTTCTGAATTCTTATTGGGCAGACGGTTTGATCGTTTCGACACCCACGGGATCCACGGGATATTCGTTAAGTTGTGGCGGGCCAATTGTGCATCCGGAAAACAATACATTGATCGTAACAGCCATCGCACCGCATAATTTGAATGTGCGACCGTTTACTATTTCTGATCAGTCGGTATTGGATTTAAAGATTAAAAGCCGTGTTGGCGAATATTTCCTATCGTTGGATGCGCGTAACAAACCACTTTCGACCGATGTAAAATTGCAGTTAAGAAAAGCCAAATTCAAAATAAAAATTGTCGAGCCTAACGACAAAACCTATTTGATGACCTTACGGGAAAAAATGTTTTGGGGTTCAGACAGAAGAAATTAAAAAATTAGAATTTTTTCATAATTTTTGTTAAAGCATATACCCACCGAGCATATTTGATTATATTTGTCGCTTATTAGAAAAAATGTGCAACAAATTTGTTATTTTTCCGTTCAATTTTTTGCACATCTATTCTTAATTAAAATATGAAGAATCTACTTATTTTAACACTCGGACTGTTTTTTTCTTTGTCAATTGCACAAAGACATGAAATCGGAATATTTGCAGGAGGAGCAAATGTAATCGGAGATATAGGCAAAACCAATTATATCAATCCTTTTCCTGTTTCTTATGGCTCAGAAAAATTAATGGACAGAGTTCCATTTGCAATAGGAGCCATTTACCGATTCAACTTCAATCCTTATATGGGTGTGCGTTTTAACGGGATTTACAGCCGTGTGGTAGGTGCAGACGCCAGTGCTCCGGAACAGTACAAAAAGAAGCGTAATTACGCTTACAAAAACAACATAATAGAAGGTTCTCTGGTTTTTGAATACAACTTTTTTGACATCAACAATGAAGATGGCAGAAAACACTCCCCTTATATATTTGGAGGAGTGGGTGCGATGATGTATGACAAAGCATTGTATACTGTAAACCAAACATTTGCAAGAGATGAAAACGGAGTGATTTTAGATCCTCCAACCATCGCAACAGAAATCAGCAGCCGCACGGAAAAAGAAACCAAATTTGTCGTACCGTTTGGAGCGGGATATAAATACAAATACCGTCAATTTGTTCTTTCTGGAGAAGTTGGATTTCGATATACACAGACCGACAACCTCGACCACAGCTTTGCAAACGAAAGCGATTTCACCTTTAATTCAGAACCGGGGTTGGATGAACAAGATGTTACTAATCTAAATTCAAATATCATCAAGTCCCGTCAAGTTGGAAATATGTCCAATAACGACTGGTATGTCTTTACAGGCATAACGTTAACCTACACATTTGGACGACCTCCATGTTATTGTGATTAAACCTATACATGAATCAAACCCGTACAGATACCATAGATTCTCATAACCTACCTCAACACGTTGCCATCATCATGGACGGCAATGGTCGTTGGGCAAAAAAACAAGGATTGGACAGGACGTTTGGGCATCAAAATGCCATCAAATCGGTACGTTCTGCCATCGAAATCTGTGGGGATCTGGGGATTCCTTATCTGACGTTATTTGCTTTTTCGACTGAAAATTGGAACCGGCCCAAATTGGAAGTTTCCTTTTTGATGAAATTGCTTTCCAAAACCATAGAATCCGAAATCCGGGAATTGCATGAAAAAGGCATCCGTCTTTTGGTAATTGGCGAAATGGATCCTTTACCGGATTACGTAAAAAATCCTTTACAAAAAGCACTGGATTTAACGAAGGACAATAAAAAAGCAACGCTTACCATTGCTTTAAATTATGGTTCGCAGGCTGAAATTTTAAGAGCAACAAAAAAAATTGTTCAAAAAGTACAAAACGGCGAATTAGATCCAAATTCCATTGACTTCCAGATTTTTGAAGAGAATTTATATACTTATAACATACCCCAAGTAGATTTGCTCATCCGTACCAGCGGCGAATTCAGAATCAGTAATTTTCTGTTATGGCAAATTGCCTATGCAGAATTATATTTCACGGACGTTTTATGGCCGGACTTCCGAAAAGAGCATTTCCTAGATGCCATTTCCGATTTTTCCAAAAGAGAAAGAAGATTTGGGAAAACTGGAGAACAGATCAAAACAGAGTAATAGAATTATGCGAAAAGAAGTGATTATGAAGAACTTATATGCAATCATCCTTTTGAGTTTGAGCGGAATATTATATGCACAAGAAGATTCTTTACAGGTAAGAAATGATTCTATATTGAGTGAAAACATGCCGGTTTTACCGAGCCTGCCAAGTCAGGATATTTCCCAGGCCGGATACACCAATCCGCAAACTTATATGTTGGCTGATTTAGAAGTCAGCGGAGAAACAAAATTCACCAAAAACCAAATCCTGCGTTTTACAGGACTTCGTCTGGGTGAAAAACTGGAAATTCCGGGAACAAAAATTAACAATGCTTTAAAGAAATTATGGAAATCCAATCTTTTCTCTGATGTCGATCTGTATGTAGCCAAAACAGAAGGAGATAAAATCTATCTTCGGTTAAATTTAGTAGGGCTTCCGGAATTGGTCGAAGCCAATTTCACCGGACTCAAAAAAGGAAAAAGAGAGGATTTTACCAAAGAACATAAATTGGATCCGGGCGCTAAAATCACCAACAACCTAAAAAACCAAATCCGAAATTCCATTAAAGGCCATTTTCTTGAAAAAGGTTATCCGGAAGCAAAAGTAGATTTCATCGAAAAGAAACATGAAGATGACCCTTCCAAAATTGATCTGCAAATCAATGTGGACAAAGGAAACCGGGTTCGCATCAAAAGCATAGATTTTGAAGGAAATAATGAACTTCGCGATGGACAATTAAGAAGAAAAGCAATGAAGGGAACCAAGAAAAAATCCATCAATTTCTTCAAAAGCTCCAAATATAATCCTACCAAATACAGGGAAGATTTAAAAAAGGTAATCGACGAATATAAATCCATAGGATTCCGTGATGCTAAAATCATTTCAGATACCGTCATAAAAGTCGATCCAAATAATATAGCCATCAAAATAGTGGTAGAAGAAGGAAAACCATATTATTTAGGCGATGTCACTTTTACGGGAAATTCGGTTTATTCGACTGAAGTTCTTCAGCGTGTTTTCTCCTATCAGAAAGGAGACCGATATGATGCGGTGGGAATTCAGAAAAAAATCAGCGGATCTGAAAAAGATGATGATATCCAAACCATGTACATGGATAGAGGATATTTATTTTCGCAGATGATTCCTATCGAAAAAAATGTAAAAAACGACACCATCGATTTGGAAATCAAAATCATGGAAGGAGAACCTGCGTCTTATAACAGAGTTACTTTCAGTGGAAATGATGTCACTTATGACCATGTGATTGCAAGAGAATTACGTACCAAACCGGGTGATTTATTTTCCAAAACCGAAATCAAAAGAACACTTTACGAATTAGCAGCTTTAGGATATTTTGAACCTACCCAAATCAATCCTGACATTCAGCCCGACCCGGAAACCAATTCGGTTAACCTGAATTGGGAATTGGTACATAAAAGTTCCAGTCAGGTGGAATTACAGGGTGGATATGGAGCCGGAACATTTTTGGGTACGCTTGGGTTGACTTTTGGGAATTTTTCCGTTCGGAATTTATTTAAAAAAGATGCCTGGAAACCTGTTCCTATGGGTGACGGACAATCTCTTTCCCTTCGCGCTCAAGCCGGCCGTGGCTATCAGAACTTCAGTCTATCTTTTACAGAACCCTGGATAGGTGGAAAAAGACCTACTGCTCTTTCGACTTCTGTTTACTATTCGCGCTATAATTATCGGGATATCTACGGACAAGAAGCGGCATTAAATATCATCGGGGCATCAGTTGGTTTAAGCAAATTGCTGACTTGGCCGGATGACTGGTTCCGTTTGTCCCATTCCCTATCCTATCAAAGATATAATTTTGACAATTACGCTCTTACTGTGGGTGATTTACAATATGAAAACGGTTCGTCCAATAACTTTAATTATACCATAGGTCTCACCCGAAATTCTTCCGGGCCAGACCCTATTTTCCCACAAAACGGATCGGATATGAGTGTGTCCTTGACTGTGACACCACCTTATTCCATCTTAAACGGAAAGGATTATTCTACCATGGATGATTTGGAAAAATTTGAGTGGTTGGAGTATTATAAAGTAAAAGCACGGGCATATTGGTACAAAGAATTGGCCGGTAAGATGGTATTAAAAATTGGAGGAGAATTTGGTTATTTGGGAAGCTATAACAGTAAAATCGGAACCATCCCATTTGAAAGATTTTATCTGGGAGGAACCGGATTGATGGGTAACCGATTTGACGGGCGTGAAATTGTTCCTTTACGCGGATATGATGATTCTACCCAATCGGGAGGGACACGAGATGACATTACACCAACGGGTGGTGGTAGCGTTTATGACAAATTCACTTTGGAGTTACGCTATCCAATTACAATGGGACAACAAGCCAAAATATTTGCACTTGGTTTTGCAGAAGCCGGAAATACTTGGTTAGACACAAAAGATTTCAAACCATTTGAGTTGAAACGGTCTGCAGGTGTAGGTGTACGTATCTTTATGTCAGCATTTGGTATGCTTGGATTTGATTTTGGATATGGATTTGACAACACGATTTATTCAAACGAACCATCCGGCTGGCAAACCCATTTTATAATTGGACAACAATTTTAAAAAACGTATTTTTGCCAAATCTTTTATGGCATAATTTTCGATAAAACGACAACACGATGAAAAATTTCATATTGACTATTTTATTTTTAGGAGCTACTATGTCTTTGTCGGCGCAACGATTTGGTTATGTGGACACTGACTATATTCTGGAAAACCTTCCATCCTATAACGATGCACAACAAATGCTGAAAACGCAAACGGAACAATGGAACAAAGAAATCCAAAACCGTCAAAATAATGCCAATAAAAGACAAGCCGATTTCTTAAATGAAAAAGTACTTTTAACGGAGGATCAAATCCGCAAAGAACAAGAAGAAATAGACCGAGAGTTCAGAGAAATCAAACAAATTCAGGAAAAACGATACGGACAGGACGGAGATTTGATTAAGTTAAGAAAATCATTGGTAAAACCTATTCAGGATCAAGTTTGGGTAGCGGTAAAAGAAGTAGCAGAAAAAAGAAATTACGGTTTTATTTTTGATAAAGGGAGTGATTTGATTATGGTTTATACAGATCCTAAATTTGACATCAGTCGTGAAGTTTTATTACAATTGAATCCAAATGCCGTAGAAAAACCAAAAGAAAAACCTTCCGGGAATACAAGTAACAATAAAGGTGGAAAAACAACTAATTCCACTAAAAAATCAAACAGTTCCACTTCCCCTAAGAAGTCAAATAATTCCAGATCATCCGGAACCAAATCAAATAATATAAATAAATAAAAACTTAAAATTAATTATAACAGAAAATGAAAAATTTGAAATTATTTGTAGCATTCAGCTTTATACTATTGGGGAGCTTCACTGTTTCCGCACAGGATTTCGGCGTTGTAAACGTAGAAGAAGTTCTTTCTACTTTTCCTGAAAAAACGACTGCTGATGCGCAGTTAGATGCATTAGTTACAAAACATCAAACTGAAATTAAAAAACAGCAAGATGCACTTTTGGCGATTGAAAAAGACGTTCAGACCAAGACAGAAGGAAAATCACAAGCAGAAATCCAAGGCATGATGGCTGAATTAGAAGGAAAGCAAAAGGACTATATGACCAAACAACAAGCTTTGGTGACCTATCAGCAAGCTGCTGCCAAAGAATTGTCTGAAAAAGAAGCTACGTTATTGAAACCTATTGAAGATAAAGTAAAAGCTTCAATAAGCAAAGTCGCTTCTGCAAAAGGTTTAAAATATGTAATGGAAAAATCTATCTTGCTTTATGCAAACGGAGTAGATATCACCGCAGATGTGAAAAAAGATTTAGGAATTAAATAATTTAATTTCGATAAAAGCTAAAAAGCCGTATTTGTTTCTGCAAAACGGCTTTTTCTTTTTAAATTCGGATTTTAATTTTAAAAAATGACATTTAAAGAAACTATATTAAAAGGATGTTTTGAAATAGAACCGCAGATAATCGGGGATGCGCGCGGTTATTTTTATGAAAGTTACCATTTGAAAAAGTTTCTGGAAAACACAGGAAAAGAAATCCAATTTGTTCAGGACAACGAGTCCAAATCCAAATACGGTGTCGTGCGTGGACTGCATATGCAAAGAGGCGAATTTGCGCAAGCCAAATTGGTACGCGTACTTTCCGGAAGGATTCTGGACATTGCCGTAGATGTACGTAAAGATTCCGCAACCTTTGGCCAATCCATATCTGTCGAACTGAACGATGAAAATAAAAAACAGCTTTTCATCCCGGCTGGATTCCTGCACGGATTTTCCGTATTAAGCGAAGAAGCCATCGTTTATTATAAATGTGATGCTTTTTATGATAAGGATTCTGAGGATGGCATAAATCCTCTGGATGCCGGTTTAAATATCGACTGGCAAATACCCCACGAAAAGATGATTCTTTCCGAAAAAGATCAAAACGCCAAGGCTTTTGCGGATTTTAACCCTTTTTCATTATGAAAAAAATTCTGGTAACGGGCGCAAACGGACAATTGGGGAAATGTTTACAGGATTTCGTGGCGGCCAATCCGTCTTCCCGTTTTCAGTTTCTCTTTCTGGATCGTGCTCAACTGGATGTTTCCCAAAAAGAATTGGTAGAAACTTTTTTCTTTACAAATAAAATAGATTTTTGTGTGAATTGTGCGGCTTATACAGCAGTTGATTTGGCAGAATCCAATGCTGAAAATGCTTTCAAAGCTAATGCCGATGCGGTGAAATATCTGGCAGAAGAATGCGCCGAACAGGGTGCAACTTTGATCCATATTTCCACTGATTATGTGTTTGACGGTAATGCTTCAGAACCCTATTTACCGGATGATAAACCCAATCCTATCAATGTTTATGGAAAGTCCAAACTGGAAGGAGAACGCTGGGCTGTGGAGTTGAATCCGAAAACCTTTGTGATACGTACTTCCTGGGTTTATTCGCAGTACGGAAAGAATTTTTATACGACCATGCTACGTTTGATGGCTGAGAAGGACCAATTAAACATCGTTTCAGACCAAATCGGAAAACCCACAGATGCCAATGATTTGGCCCGATACATCTACGAACTTATTCTTTCCAATGATACAGATTACGGTATCAAGCATTTTTCAGGACCGGAACAGATGTCCTGGTTTGAATTTGCACAGAAAATTGCCAAGGAAAATGGCTTCAAAACACAAATTAACCCGATTTTGACCTCTCAATATCCGACTCCGGCCAGAAGGCCAATGTGGAGTGTTTTGGGGGCGTGACAGAGCCAATGATCTTAACTCTGTTTACTGTTTTACAGCATAACGGGATAAAAACTTATTGAATTCCAATAACAAAACAACTAATAGTGAAACGACCAATCCAATTAAAGCATATTTTAAAATTGAATTGTCCAGAACTCCCTTATCTTCAATTAATCTAAGATTTGAAACAACGAAAATCCCATTTTCATAATCAGAAATTTTCTTTTGCGTTCCGTATAATTTTCTTGAAAAAAGCTCTGAATATCTTAATAAATCTGCTTCAACATTTCCCCGAGATGCCGTATTTACCAATAACTGCTCTGTCCCCGAAGGTCCGGAATTTCTGTTTAGGGTGGCTCTGGACGCCAATATAGAATCAATATTCTGAATACTACGACCCAATATTTTTTCATAAGAAGTCAAAATGGCCAGTTTTCTCTCTTTCTCACTTTTTGGTCCGGGCAAATTATTTAAATATCCCAATAAACTCTCTTGTACTTTCCCCAAAGAGGTATTGCCATTTATTTTTAGTTTCAATTTTTGCAATGAATAATCTTCGCTTTTCATTTTACTTTTATAGGCACCGATCTCTGAAGATTGATAATAAAGTGTATCTGTTTGGTCATTTCTCAGAGCAGCCATTTCAATTTGATCGAAATAATTATTGATTACATCTTCTTCGCGCTCAATCGGCTCAACAGAAAGTGATTTAACACCTAATTTTTTAATTAAATCCGTTCCCTCACTTTTATTTATCAAGGAATCAGTCCTGTTTAATTCAGAGGAAAATGCATATAGTTCTATATTGCTGACCGGGTTAGAATGCACTACCATTTCATAACTGTAGGATTCACTTTTGGTGAAGTTTTTATAAAATCCATACGCAGCACCTGCAATCGTCAGTCCCAAAACAACAGGCCAATTTTTTTTCAACAAAACAAAAAAGCGCAGAAAGACTTCTATCAGTTGCCAGAGTTTTCTGAAAATAGATTTAATCCCATTTTTGAAATAGTCCAGTAACCTTATCAGATCTACTTCTTCATTTGGATTTTTGCTATTTGGTGCTTCCTGATTCATAAGATATAAATTTTGCGTAAATATAATTGAATTGTATGAATCTATAAAATCAGAAATAAAATGTATCACGAATGATAATAAACTACATTCAAACCATCCCAAAACAAATTCTTACATTTGCCAATCATTTGTTTTAAACAGAAATGAAAATTAAAAATCTCATCATTTTCGGAACCCGGCCGGAAGCCATCAAAATGGCACCACTCGTACACGAATTCCAAAATAGTTCCTCCGTATTTGAAACGAAAGTTTGTATAACGGCGCAGCACAGGGAAATGCTGGACCAGGTTTTGGATTTCTTTGAAATCACACCGGATTATGACCTGAACCTCATGCGTCCCAATCAGAATTTGTTTAATCTTACATCTGACATCATTTTGGGGTTAAAACCGATTCTCGAAGAATTCAATCCGGACTATGTCTATGTTCACGGCGATACGACCACGACGATGGCGGCAAGCATTGCTTCCTTTTACAGTTCGGCAAAAGTTTGTCATGTGGAAGCCGGATTGAGAACACATAATTTGCAGTCTCCTTTCCCGGAAGAGATGAACCGGCAGGTTACAGGCATCGTTACAAATTATCATTTTGCACCAACTGAACAATCAAAAAATAATCTGCTCCAAGAAGCAAAACAGGCGGATTCAATTTGTGTAACCGGGAATACGGTGATTGACGCATTACTATTTGGAATTGAACGGGTTAAATCAACTGACTTTAAAGACCCTGAGATTGAAGAATTAAAGAATTTAATTCAATCCGGAAAACGAATTATTTTGGTAACGGGACACCGAAGGGAAAACCATGGTGAAGGATTTATACGAATTTGCGAAGCATTGAAGCAGATTGCAGAGGAAAATAAGGATGTACAAATAATTTATCCGGTTCATTTGAATCCCAATGTCAAAGAACCTGTTTATAAAATCTTGTCGGGGATTGACAATATTTCCCTGATTTCTCCTCTGGCCTATCCGGCTTTTATCTGGCTGATGGAAAAATCACATTTAATTATAACCGACAGCGGGGGCGTGCAGGAAGAAGCACCCAGTCTGGGCAAACCTGTTTTGGTGATGCGCGACACAACGGAAAGGCCGGAAGCAGTTAGTGCCGGAACGGTTATTTTGGTCGGAACAGATAAAGAAAAAATAATATCGGAAGCTTCCCGTTTATTAAAAGACACTGAAGCCTATCAGCAAATGAGTAAAACACATAATCCTTATGGTGACGGAAAAGCCTGTGAGAGAATTGTAAAATTTATTGAAGAAAATGCAAGAAAAATTTAATCCCGAAGTTATAACCATCGGGTTGGGGTACATAGGACTTCCCACTTCCGCATTGATTGCGCAAAATAAAATTCAGGTTTTGGGAATTGACATCAATCCAAATGTGGTCAACACCATAAATGAAGGCAAAATCCACATAGTAGAACCTGAATTGGACAAAGCAGTTGCCGAATCAGTCCAAAGCGGTTTTCTGAAAGCAAGCCTGAGTCCGGTGAAAGCCAATGTATATTTGATTGTGGTACCGACTCCGTTCAAAGGAGATCACGAGCCGGATATTTCTTATGTACAAGCGGCAACTGAAACCATCATTCCCCTATTGAAAGAAGGTGATTTGTACATCATCGAATCAACTTCTCCTGTCGGGACAACAGAAAAGATGCAGGAATTGATTTATTCCAAACGCCCGGAGCTGAAAGGAAAGTTATATTTGGCTTATTGTCCGGAAAGAGTTTTACCGGGAAATGTGATGTATGAATTGGTTCACAATGACCGTGTTATTGGTGGGATTGACAAAAATTCAACCGAAAAAGCCATCGCCTTTTACAGTCGATTTGTAAAAGGAACACTTCATAAAACCAATGCACGTACAGCCGAAATGTGTAAACTGGTGGAAAATTCTTCACGGGATGTACAGATTGCGTTTGCCAACGAACTGTCGTTGATTTGTGACAAAGCCGGAATCAATGTTTGGGAATTAATTCAGTTGGCGAACAAACATCCGAGGGTCAACATCTTACAGCCGGGTTGCGGTGTTGGTGGACACTGTATCGCAGTGGATCCGTATTTCATCGTTTCAGATTACCCGCTAGAATCGCGTATCATAGGGAAAGCGCGTGAAGTGAACAATTATAAAGCTTTCTGGTGCGCGGAAAAAATCAAACAAGCTCAAAAGGAATTTCAACTGAAGCACAACCGGGAAGCCAAAGTCGCGCTGATGGGTCTTGCTTTTAAGCCAAATATTGACGATCTGCGTGAATCGCCTGCGAAATATATTGTACAAAGAGTTTTGCAGGATGCCAATGATGAAGAATATTTCATCGTAGAACCAAACATTGAAGAACATCATGTTTTCAAATTAACGGATTATAAAGAAGCGGTTGAAAAGGCGGATATTATCGCCTTTTTGGTAGCGCATAAGGAGTTTTCAGAAATAAATATTTCTGAGGAAAAAGTGGTTTTAGATTTTTGTGGGGTGAAAAAATAAATTTCTTCGTGTGAAAGTACTAATTGTAAATCCTCATATGAAAATCGGAGGGATATCGGCTTCTTTGTATAATTTAGTCGATGTCTTACACAAAGAAAACTCGACACACGAAATAGAATTATTTTTGTTTAACCCCATTTTAATTGATAAGTACAAAGACTTAGATACTAAGACGAAAATCCATTATTCCTTTTTATTAAGCTGCTTATTTATAAACTTTAAAGAAGCTAAGACTTTTTATAAGCTTCCTAAGTTGGTGATTTATATTTTTTTGAAAGTACTGGAAAAAATTACCGGAACTAATTTCTTGAGAAAATTAGTGATTCGTAATACGAATTTTAAAAATCATTATGATGTTGTTATTTCATTTTCAAATGATATCCCCTTAAACAATGTTTTTTTAGGTTCAAATTACTTTGTTCAAAAAGTAGTAAATGCAAAAAGTAAAATTGCTTGGATTCATAATGATTTAGATAAATTAGGTATGACCCGAAATTATATTTTGAGTGAGTATGCCCTTTTTGACCAAATTGTAAATGTCTCACAGAGTTGTAAAAGCCGTTTTGAAGCATTGGCTCCTGAATATAAATTTAAATCTTTTTTATTGGGGAATTTTATAGATCAGGAACTTCTACAAAAAAAAGCTAATGAATTTAATCCTTACCAGAGAGAAAGAAAAGAGTCAATTATAGTTACTGTTGCACGAATTGATAACCAGCAGAAACGAATAGATCGAATTTTAAAAATTGCAAAAAATCTCCTTGAAAATGAAGTTGACTTCAGGTGGCATATCATAGGAGACGGTCCTGATTTGGAAAATCTAAAAATTGAACAAAAGAATTTAAAATTAGACAATTACATTATTTTTGAAGGGTATAAGCACAATCCTTTCCCCTATATTAAAAATGCAGACATTTTTGTTTTAACATCATCCTATGAAGCCCAAGGAATGGTTTTAAGTGAGTCTTTATTATTAGGAACTCCAGTTATCACCACTAACTTTCCTGCTTCTTATGAATTTGTAAAAGACGGAATAAATGGCATCATCACAGAAAATAGCAGTGAATCTTTATTTAGAAACTTATTGAAATTATTAAAAAATGATTCTATCTTATATGAATTAAAAATGAATCTTAATAAAAATGAAAATATAAACTCAAAAAGCACTTTTTTAAGTAAGTTTAATAAACTAATTGGCTTTTAATGTCTGTGAATGAAAAAGCAATAAAAGGAGTCAAATGGACAACGCTTAGCACTGTATTGCTTACGTTGTGTACTTTGTTAAAGATTTCCATTCTCGCCAGGCTATTAGACAAATCGGACTTTGGTTTAATGGCCATCATTACGTTTGTAATGGGATTTGTGGACTTATTTATGGATATGGGAATCAGTATTGCCATCTTACACAAACAGAAAATTTCAAAAAATGAGTACTCCAGTTTATATTGGATAAATATTTTCTTGTCTATTGTCGTTTACCTCATCATATTGGCCATTACTCCGCTTATAGCCATATTTTATAAGGAAGATATTTTAAATATTTTGATTCCTCTCACCGGTTTCAGTATTTTGATTGTGGCAATCGGACGGCAATACAAAACCATATTACAAAAAGATTTAAACTTTAAAAAAATTGCTATAATTGAAATTTCAGCTGCGGTTATATCATTAATTTTTGCCATTATATTGGCTTTAAAAGGTTTTGGGATTTACTCTCTTATTTATTCTCTGCTTATTAATTATACACTTTCTAATTTCACATTTTTATTATTAGGCTTTAGAAGTCATCCGGTTCGATTTCACTTTAAATACAGAGAGACCAAAAGTTTTTTAAAAATTGGGATTTTCCAGGTGGGCTCTCAGATCGTTAATTACTGTAACCGTGATTTGGATGTTTTGTTAATCGGAAAATTTTTCGGACCTGAAATATTGGGTGGTTATAGTTTGGCTAAACAATTAGTATTCAGACCGGCGCAAATTATCAACCCGATTTTGACTCAGGTAGCTACTCCTACTTTGGCCAAGATGCAAAATGATTTAATGGTTTTAAAAATTAATTATCTGAAACTCATCAATTTAGTTTCTTCTATTAATTTCATTGCTTACCTGGCAATTTTTGTTTTTGCCCCTTATTTAGTTCAGATATTTTATGGTGATGACTATTCTCTGATTGTACCTATAGTTAGGATATTGTGTTTTTATATGTATATCAGGGCATTGGGAAATCCTATCGGGAGTTTAGTCGTTGCTACCGGAAAAACTTATTTGGAATTTTACTGGAATGTATTTACACTGGCAATCATGCCGATCTTAATATTTTTAGGTGCACAACGCTCTGTTGAATGGGTTGCTATCTGTATTTCACTTGGGATGTTTTTACTTATTATTCCTAACTGGTATTTTCTCGTCAGAAAAATGATTCCTGTTTCATTAAATGAGTTTATAGTATCTTTAGTACCCAAAATTCATTTTAAGGAATTTCGTAACTATCTTACAAAAAAAATGAAACAATGAAACTACATTTAAATATATATCTTTTATTAATATTTGGGTTAAGTTGCTTGAACTGTCAAAACAAAGATGAAATCAACATTGACTATGCTGTAAATTTAGATTCACAATTTTCACACGACTTAAACCTTCCCAGTTGGGGACCTTATACCAAAAAATATGCTGGTATTTCCCACATTCCAAAAATTGAAGAGGGAATACGGTTCGATTTGAGCGTTTTCCCAACTTTCTACAATGAAAAATCTGCTCCCCCTGATGTTTTAAAAAGAGGGAATTTTTATATCTGGGAAGCTTCTCCTAACCTTGAATATTATTCATATAGGCATGAGCTAGAGTGGAAAGATAGAATATATGCCGATATTTCCTATTCGTTCGTCAAAAAAAACTCGAGGTTGATTACTATGAGTTTGATAAATAAAACAGATAATGAAAAAACTTTGGGAGTCCACATGATCTCATCAATGCATTTTCCTCCATTGAAACCACATGAACCTGATAATGAAATTCAAATTCAGAAAATAGCATTACCCGAAAATGCAATTTGGATAGAAGCTCTGGGCTACAAGACTTATACCTATAAAAATCCGGGACACAGAAACCAATTGGCATATGACGGGATGCTGAGAGGAGAAGTGAGAGAAAACGGACTAATCAATGGGAATGCGATTGAATTTGCAAATCATAGAGGAGATAAAGTGACATATGAGTTTGACCTGCCAGAATCCTTAGAAAATCCCATTTTATATATTCGCTATAAATCTATAGGAGATAAAGATTCCAAAATCAAAGTTTCAGGCTCTTTAAATACATCATTTGATTTGGAGCATACGAGTCAGTTTAAGTTTAAGAAAGTTGAAATTGGAGAACTAAAAAACAAAACTATGATGCTTGAATTGGAAACACAATCAAGCAATAAAGTGTTGATTGATGGTTTTGCCATATTAAATCAAAATGAAATTGACAAAGTAAAGGTTTCAGATGTTAATTGGAATCCTATTCCCAAAATAATAGAAAACCCAAATGAACCTAATTCTATCATCTTAAAATATGAGAATACAGATGTTTATTATGGACTCTATTGGGATCAACCAAATGTTGATGTAAAGGATTTCTATTCCAAAGATTTACCTGATAATTTTAATACAGAAACGCTTTCTCATAACGATAATATATCAGCAGAGAACAATTCCAAAAATGGATTTTTAAAAGATATGCAGATGACTCCCATTAAGTTATCACCTAATTCAAATAAAATTCTTCACGCATTTGTTTGTTCCGGGAGCTTGGAGCAAGTCAGGCAAGATTTAGCAAACGTTAAAAATCTTGATTTCAAAAAGATTCAGGAAGATGCAAAAAAGCACCTTCACGTATATAATATTTTACCAGACGGCGAAAAATATCTTTTCAGTCAGGAAAGAATGACTGCCGTTACATTGAGCAACATTGTTTACCCGATTTATACACAAAACCAATATATAAGACATTCGGCACCGGGAAGAAAATGGGACTGTCTTTACACATGGGACTCAGGATTTATCGGGATCGGACTCAACCAGTTAGACGCTCAAAGAAGCATAGAGAATTTAAATGCATATTTAAATTCTCCTGAGGAGCAATCTGCTTTTATTGATCACGGAACTCCTCTGCCTGTTCAGTTTTATCAGTTTCTGGAAATATGGAACAAAACTCAATCCCAAGAATTTTTGGAAGAAGTATATCCAAAACTTAAATACTATTATAACTTTCTTTCAGGAAAAATAGAAACCTCCACCACAAACAACTTAAGGTCGGGGCTTATACGTACCTGGGATTATTTTTACAACACGGGTGGTTGGGATGACTATCCTGCACAAAAATTCATACATGAGCAAAAATTAACTAAGAACGTTACTCCGGCTGTCAGTACCGCCCATCTTATCAGGATTGCCAAGATAATGAAATTGGCCTCTCGTCATCTTCAAATAAGAGAAGATTTTGATGCCTATCAAAAAGACATTGACATTTGGGCGAATGCTTTAAATCAATATTCCTGGGACGAAGAAACGGGTTATTACAGTTATGTTTTACATACGGACAGTGGGACTCCTACTGAAAAGTTGAAATATGAAAACACGTTGAATTATAATATGGGGCTTGACGGCATTAGCCCGATTATTTCAGGGATTTCAGATGAGAAGCAGACACAAAAAATGATGTCCAATTTAACCACCAAAGGAAAAATATGGTCTGATTTTGGGCTGTCAACAATAGATCAAACCGCTCCTTATTATAACAAAGACGGTTATTGGAACGGCCATGTATGGATGCCCCACCAATGGTTTATCTGGAAAGCAATGCTTGATTTAGGAGAAAGTGATTTTGCTTATAAAATTTCCGATACTGCCCTGAGTCTCTGGAAGAAAGAAACAGAAGATACTTACAACTGTAACGAATATTTTTCAATTGAAACCGGAAAAGGAAAAGGATGGTACCAATTCGGCGGACTTTCGACTCCGGTACTTTCGTGGTTTGTTTCTTACTATGAAATAGGAACCTTTACTGCAGGATTTGACGTATGGGTAATGGAAAAGCATTTCAACGAGGATTTCAGCGAATTTGAAGCTCAACTCAGGTTGCTTGATACCAATGACAAACCTTTTTCTGTTATTCTTTGTTTAAATCCAAATTTCAGTTACGATGTTTACTGGAATGATGAAAAAGTTGAATCAAAGGAAATAAACAAAGGCACCTTAAGTATTACACTAAAAAGAAATGCGGAAATAGGAAATTTACAGGTTGTAAAAAAACAATAGAGAATTATGTTTTCACAAATCAAAAGTTTCTTTATAATCTACTTTTTATTGTCTTTCAATATTGATTTTTCTCAAGATAGAAAATGATTATTACCAACTTACTCTAATGGATAGGAAATGGCGATTATTTAATATTAACTAAGACAATAAAATTTCAGTACTTTTGTCCCTAATTATTATTAACTAATGGGTATTTCTAAAAATATAACAAAGAAAATTGCTAATTATAACTCTGAAAATTCCATCGCATTTAAGTTCAGAAAGAAAAGATCTGAACGCATAAAAACAATCATCAGCGAAATTTTTAACGAATTCGGGGAAGTGAAAATCATCGACATCGGAGGGACAAAAACCTATTGGAAGATTATTCCTCATGAGTTTTTGAAAGAAAAAAATGTGCATATTACGTTGATTAATCTTCCTGACTCTGTTGACAAATCTGAAAGTGACGAGATGTTTACATACCAAGACGGAGACGGATGTAATTTGGTAAATTATGAAACCAATTCTTTTCATTTGTCCCACTCCAACTCTGTAATCGAACATGTGGGAAGCTGGGAAAATAAAATACTTTTCGCCAAAGAATCTCAAAGAGTTGCCAAAAAGCATTATTTACAAACGCCTAACTTTTGGTTTCCTATTGAACCTCATTTCATGTCGCCTTTCTTTCATTGGTTACCTGATAGCGTCAGAGTAGCGATATTGATGCGTTTCAATTTAGGTTGGTACAAAAAAGCAAAAAATAAAGAAGAAGCTCAATCCTATATTGACTATGCCGCTCTGCTTACTGCAAAAGAAATAAAGCAATTATTCCCAAATAGTAAATTAACTTTTGAGAAGCTATTTGTTTTCAAAAAGTCTTTGATTGTTTTTAATTAAAACAAACTGAAAGGGACAATTTAAATCCTTGACAAACAGTGTTTTTGATAAATTTCTTCGTGTGATTTTGAGATCTCTTTGTGTGCCTTGTGGTTATTTTTTATCACAAAGCTCATTATTGGTAGTAAAATTATGTTGTCCAATAGTCAGGATGAAATCACAAAAAAACTACACGTACTAAATTACACATAAGTAGTACGTAACAAAAAATACGTTGTATATTTGTTTTCAAATTATAGAAGATGAATACAAAATTGACTTTATCGATAGAAAAATCTGTAATTGAAAAAGCAAAAAAATATGCTCAGGAGAAGGAAAGAAGCCTTTCAGATTTGATTGAAAATTATTTGAAAGCTTTGACAAGTAATGAGTCAGAAAAAATTATGGACGAAGATTTATTGCCAACAACCAAGTCTTTGAAAGGCTCTTTTAAGATGCCGAAAAACTTTGATTACAAAAAAGAATTGACTGATATTTTATCTGAAAAATATTTGTAATGGATAAAATTCTAATTGACGCAGATGTAATTTTGGATTTCTTTTTTGACAGAAAGCCTTTTTCTATAGAATCGACTAAAATCATAAATTTATGTGAGAAAGGAGAAATAAAAGGTTTTGTAACTTCTATAATTTTAAGCAATATTGCTTATTTGTTACAAAAAACTGCGTCTCAAGAAAAAGTAATTTCAAACTTGAAAATGCTGATGAAATTTATTGATGTTACTACAACAAGCAAAAAAAGTGTTTTAGAGGCTTTAAATTCTGATTTTAATGATTTTGAAGATGCCCTTCAAAATTTTTCTGCGGAAAATTCAGAAGAAATAAAGGTGATTGTTACGAGGAATATCAAGGATTATAAAACTAGCAAATTATCAATAATGACACCTGAGACTTATTTGAAATCAATCAAATAACGACTTCTGCTACCAAACTTCATTCATTTTGGATAGATTTTGATCTAACCATCAAATTTAAAACGGTTGAAGTTGACTACAAGCCTCAATTAAAACAATCATTTACAGCTGTATTTTTTTACTTACACCGTTTTAGAATAGTTCACCTTATTTCCTTGAACGCTTACATTTCCAACCGGATCTGTATAATTAGGAGATTCAAGGGTAATAATTGAAGTAATCTCAGATAGTTTTGTTTCTACATATATTTGTTTAGTATCTGTTTTGTTATAGGGAGTTGCGCTTCTGTAAAAGTATTTTCATCAAATCGAAATCCGAAAAAAAATGTTTATCTGATAAGCAATACAGGAGAAATTCTATTCAAATCTCCCGCCAGCTCAAAGGAAACAACACTGGACGTATCTATGTTTAAAAATGAACTTTACCAAATCGTTGTAGTTGATAATAAGGAGAATGTTTACACTAGATAAAAGTTTTTTTCTTTACTTTGATGCAATATCATAAATTCTCGCAATGAATAAGCTATTTATCATCCTAACTTCTGCTTTTTTTGGTCAATTTGTTATTTCTCAAACAACCTATGTTCCTGATGATAATTTTGAACAAAGACTTATTGTTTTGGGATATGATGACATACTAGACAATTATGTGCAAACTGCCAACATCGCAAGTATATATAGTTTATTTATGTCTGGTGCAAATATCTCAGATTTAACAGGACTTCAAGATTTTGAAAGTCTTACTCAATTAAATCTGCCATACAACCAAATTACTGAAATCAATTTTCACCCTAATGTAAATTTACAGTTCTTTATTCTGAATGATAATCCTATATCACAATTAGATCTATCATCACATACTAATTTATCTGAATTCAGCATAGCCAATACAAACATATCAAACTTAGATTTAAGCAATAATCCTACTCTGAGATATCTTAATTGTGCTAATACACCCCTTTCTGAAATTGATCTATCAAATAATCCTCTTTTAATCGAATTGAACTGTTCAGATACTCAAATACAAGAACTTGACTTGTCTAATAACGTAGATTTAAGTTATTTAGTTTGTATAAACACCCAAACACAAGAACTTAATTTATCTAACAATCCTAATTTAAATGAGCTACGGCTAAACGATGGTCAATTTGAACGCATAGATTTACGAAATGGAACTAATCAAGATATAAACTTTGTAACCTTTCTAAATAATCCAAATCTAGATTATATTTTTGTAGATGATTGTAATTATAGTACGAATAACTGGACTAATGTTGACTCCGGAACAATATTTATTGAAAATGAGGGAGACACTTCTTGTGCTCCTTTAAGTATTAATGATTTAGATTTTAATAATGAAATTATTGCCTACCCCAATCCAAATAATGGTATAATATTTTTAAAAAAATCACATAATATAAATATTGACAAAGCTTATTTGACCGACCTTTCTGGAAAAACCCTAAAAGAATTTACCTCTGATTTTAAAGAATTAGATATTACAAATCTAATGCCTGGAACTTATTTACTTAAAATACACTTAAAAACTTCCGCGGTTATAACAAAGAAAATTATTAAGAAGTAGGCACATTAAAAAGAACATGAATATTTGCATATCAAAAAATCAGTACCTGATATAATCTTATTCTTTTATAAATTTCTCCGAAACCACTTTTCCTAATTTTGAAGATGCCGTAATCATATAAATGCCTTTTGCCAGACCAGAAACATCAAAAGATTTGACGGAAGCGGAAAATTCTTTAACCATTCTGCCGGAAACATCCGTTATTTTTATGTTGGAAACCTCTTCTGAAAAGTAAAGGATATCTTTTACCGGATTTGGATAAATATTGATTTTTGTATTTTGAAATTCCTGTGTTGACATTCCCTCTTCAGACAACTTTACAATCCAATAATCCCAACCACCGTGATATCCTGTTACATCCCCATCATAAGAACGAGTATCTCCTGTTACAATATATCCGCCGTCTGTCGTTTGTTGAATAGATTTTGCTTCGTCTCTTGCACTGCCACCATAAGTTTTCTGCCACTTGATAGTTCCAACTTCATCAATCTTCACTATCCAAAAATCATAATCTCCATTATTTTGGGTTACATCACCATCATAAGAATAGGATTCTCCCGCTACAACATATCCACCATCAGTAGCTTGTTGAATAGACCTTGCTCTGTCTTCCCCGCCACCTCCAAGTGATTTCTGCCACTGGATTGTACCATTTTCTTCCAGTTTTACAATCCAATAATCAAAATATCCGTGGTTTCCAGTCACATCCCCATCATTTGAATTAGAATATCCTGCTAGAATATATCCACCATCAGTAGTTTGCTGAATAGATTCTGCTCTATCCTCTCCGCTACCTCCAAGTGATTTCTGCCACTGGATAGCGCCAAACTCATCAATTTTCACTATCCAATAATCATAATCTCCATTATTTCCGGTTACATCGCCATCGTTAGAATCAGAATATCCTGCTATAATATATCCGCCATCTGTAGTTTGTTGAATAGACGTTGCTAAGTCCAGTGAACTTCCACCATAGGTTTTCTGCCACTGGATAGTACCAAGTTCATCTATTTTGACAATCCAATAATCGACACTTCCTTGATTTTCGGTTACATCTCCATCAATTGAATCAGTTAATCCTGCTATAATATATCCACCATCTGTAGTTTGTTGTATAGAATATGCATGGTCAGTATCGTTTCCACCATAATTTTTTTCCCATTCGATAGCCCCAATCTCATTTAGCTTTACAATCCAATAATCATGACGACGGACGTGATTTTCAACATGCCCAAATCCCGCTACAATATAACCACCATCTATAGTTTGCTTAATGGAATTTGCCATTTGTTGCCCAATCCCTCCAATTGATTTCTGCCAATGGATTGAGCCAATTTCATCGAGTTTTACGATCCAATAATTGGACGCTCCGGGCTGATCTCCGTTTACATCACCATCCTCAGAAAAAGTATAACCCGCTGCAATATAACCACCATCGGTGGTTTGTGTAATAGTGGAGCTTGAATCTCTACTACTTCCGCCGTATGCTCTTTCCCATTCAATGGTAGGCGCAGTTTGCGCATATACCAGAAAAGAAGAGATAAATACAACCAATAAGCTAATCTTTTTCATAATCATTACATTTTTACCCAACACAATTTAGCGTTTTTTTCAAATTCAGAAAAGAACTTTAAAAATATATTTTCTTGCTCACACCGTTCTTAGAATAGGTTACTGTATTTCCTTGAACGCTTACATTTCCAACCGGATCTGTATAATTAGGGGATTTAATGGTAATAATTGAGGTAATCTCAGATAGATTTGTTTGTAAATTTATTTGTTTAGTATCTGTTTTGTTATAGGGAACTGTGCTTCTGAAAAAGTCCTTTACCGATGCTTTATCTCCATCATTTAATGATTTGATGGTTAACGAAATTTGATCGGGAAAAGAAGCTTTTGCTATATTAGCATTTACCGAAATATCCGTTGCATTTTCTCCCAAATTAAATATCTGGGTTAAGGATTTTGTTAAACTCACATTGTCGCTCTTATCTTTTACGATAATTACGTTTGGATGTATATAGATTAATTTTCTCCTCAGATGAATGCCATCATAAAAATTGTGTTCAGCTTCCACTATCTCATAATCATCTTCTCTTGTATAACTTGTAAGTTTTGAGTATTTATCCTTACCATCCAGTGAGTAATTTGAATTATTGACCACCACCGTATTATGCGCCAATGCAGAAGCCAACTGAGGCCGATAGGTTTGTTCATAGCCATAATATCCCTGATCCGTAAAAATATCTGTCTTGAAAGTTTGAAAAATGAAAGATAAATCATCGTTATGTTTATGCACTTTTGAATAATAGTTGGCAAAAAGGCATAGATAACTCTTATCAGGTGTGCCGGTTCTGAAAGTAGCGATGTTGTTATCAAAACTCACCATGGAAGGGAGAGAATAGTTTTTTGTCAAATCCACAAGCCGTTTATCATTGTCAAATTTTTCTATCATTTCCTGATTAACTACTTCAACCTGACTATCTCCCCACAACGGAAATTTCAAATCCGGTTTTATTAATTGTAAAAGAGCATCATTCATCCTCAAATATTTTACCGTCAAGGAAGGGTCTATGTTCTCTTTGCCTACAAGGTCAAAGATGGATTTAAAAAGATTGTGATTAAAAACATGATATGTGGTCGAGTGCTCTCTGGCTAATCCCGTCGGGTCGATAATTTTATTAAAATTATCCAGCGATCGGGTTGCCGCAATATCGCGCAATGAATTTGACAAATTGGCATTGGGCTTTGTTATTTTCGCAAGATAGAGCAACGAGCGATCCATCATGATAGCATGATTGTTTGGAGAATAGTGAGCCGGATCAGTCATAAAAATGACATTGAGAGAAACATGGTCAAAAGCCCTTTTAATAAAATCAATATCAGGCGTTTCCAGTTCCAATTCACTGGCAATTGTTTGCAAAACATGAAGGGTTCTGAACGCCGTTGCATGATCATACCATGTGTATTCTGAAGTTTTTTGATCCAAAGAAGGATGATGCAAAATATAGCTGTCTATATATTTTTTCGCACGATCATGATACACTATGTTTTTTGTATCCTGATACGTATGATTTAAAAAAGAGACAAACAATAAATTTTCAAAATACAGTTGCCATGTGTTATTGTTTTCCGGGTTCTCTGTCCAGGTTATTTCATCAAAAGGTTTATAGAAAGGTTTAAACGTATGCAATACTACGATGGTGTCTTTGAGAATTTTATCCGAGTACCCTTTGATCTGTTCCGATGAAAAATTCGGAACCGTTCGGGGGATTTCAACAAACTTTATGGATTTATTAATATCTGAAAGACTGATGGAATACTTCACGGAATCATTTATGGAAATGTTTACAGTAGTTTCTTTTAATAATTTTTCTTTCTTTTCCTGCGGAGAAGCACAAGCGGCAATCAAAAGAAACAATAGCAATAATAAATAACCTTTTTTCATAATCTTATTTTTGGAGAAAAACTTTAATGGAAACATATATCTTTAAACCATTTATATCAGGGCTGCTAGTGAATATTACATTATTGGTAGTGTTTCTTGGTGATAGATGACAATAAAATCTGCCTTGTAGAATATTATCGGTTGGAAAGATGGCTATATAATCAACCCCTTTTTTGTTAATGTATGACATAGAAACGGATATTAGTTTTTCAGGGGACGTAATGAAGGGGTTTTTCGTCCCGGATGCGAATACAAGAGCAGGCCCCTGTCCTCCCGCTGTTAGGTATGGCGTATCAAGCAAATGGACATTATTGTTAATGAAATTTATGTAAGGATTTGATGTCCCGTTCCATTCAAAAGTAAAATCTAATACTTCCGGTTCCATATAACCCGTATTTCCATGGTTATGAACAAAATTTGTCCATTTATTTTTACCTAAAGTAACTGAACAATTTATCATTTTCAATTCCTCATCAGCGTATTGAACATCCGAAACATTATTTTCAATCAAACTATTTGATGTGTCTTTTAAATAAATAGCTGATTTAATATGATTTCCTTGAATAATATTGTTGCTTATGATATTATTCTTTATAGTTCCCTCCCTCCGGAAAATGCAGATAGCGCGGGGATGATCACCACCAACTATTAAATTGTCATAAAAAATATTGTTATTGGAAATATTAACATTACTATCTTCACTATACAAACCATAAGTGATACCACTATTCTTAATTATATTACCCTCTATTACAGCATTTGCACGTCTATTTAAGATTCCTACTTTAGCATCAACTGCACTACCGGAGGCAGTTCCGCAATCGCTGATCAAATTATTGGAGACAATAAGTTCTCTTTTGCTTTGCATATTGTCAACATTTGCAAAGGCGATTCCGTGAACCATTACATTACTTACAATATTGTCGCTTATTAACGCTCTTTCGCTGGCATGAGAATCACTTCCTACCCTATTTGCTTCAAATATAATATTATTGGTTATGGTAATATTACGGGCATGTGTTAAAGGGTATTTTAAACCTCTCATCATTATGCCATATCCCGGGTTTATTTCTACATCAATTTCAACAGCGTCAGGATGGCCTATATTCCTGACCGTATTATTTGTGATTAAGCAATTGTTTACACCATGAACACATATACCTGCATCATAAATATCATGAGCAAAATTGCCTTCAATCCTAATAAAGTCACACAAATTATTCTGAACAGCTGAGGAATCACCAAGAAACTGCACCTGAATACCTGTGTAATTAAATCCGTCTACTTCTACATTTAAAATGTCGATGTTTTTACATCCATTTCTTATAAGAATACCTATCCCCGAATTTCCGATAATCCCACCATTATGAGTTCCAAGGTTGGTTTGAGTGGAGTTTCTATTATGTCCCCAGCCTATTCCTTTTTTTAATGTATAATCCTTCTCTCCGCCGCCTTCATTTTGCCAATTTGGAATAGGAGGGGTATTATGATTTTTCGACAGAAAATTTCCAGGACCAGAGAGTCTGCCTCCCGTAATTACTATGTTATGTACATTATTTATTTCAAGAATTCCCCAACCATACTTTTCGGTAAATAATCTGGCTCCCTCTTCCAGATAAATTTTTATATTATTTTGAGGAAAATGGTTTTGGGAATCAGTTGTATTTTCATTTATTTTCAACAAACTGTTTAATCTATAATTTCCTTCCGGAATATAGACTTCACCTCCATTTGGCGGCAGCGCATTAATAGTTGCCTGAATAGCAGGTTGATCGTTATTTGCCCCATTTCCAACTGCCCCAAAATCTAATACATTTAAAGCCATAACTTTGTATTTTTAACAAATATAGGATTTTCGTTTACTCACTTATAGTTTCATTTCCGTTTTTATATTATTTCGAGCCATTGAACAATAAAATTTATATTTAAACACTACATTTGCAAAATTAAATTTCTTTCATAGTAAGAAACAAAACTTGATTAGGAATAAAGCTTTTAAATATTTGAAACTTTTTCTCCAAATATTATTTGTCATACTTTTTCTTTTGCAGGCAACCGGCAAATACAACATTTTTGTAGCATTTGCTTTTTTGTTGTTATTGATCAGTAGTTTTTCTACAAAATCTCTTAAAGTAAAACTGCCCAATTATTTTACGATTGCCATATTCATTTATTTAATTTATTTAGGAATTGGATTGTATCATAGGCATATCAATCCAACTATTGATATAAAGTTCCAAATCTATTTTTTTATTTTTTACTTCTGGTTGTTGAACCAGAGATATAAGATTGATTTTCTCAATCTCTTTTTTATTATCAATGTGATAGTGTTTTTAATCTATCTATCGCTCTATTTCAACCTCATCCCCAACATTTGGTACGAGAACACCTTCGGGTTCAAAGGGCGGGTATACGGACCTTCCATAACTGCATTCATCTTTATTGGGTTTTATTATTTGTACAGAGGATTGAAATTTGACTGGAAATTTGGGATTTCTGCTGCTCTTGCACTTTCTTATATTGCCATTACGACCAATTTTATGAATTTAGGAGTCGTCGTTGGGCTGATTTTTCTGATTATCATCAATTTAAAGAAGTTTTTCAATCCTATTTATCTTTCCATTGTTGGCATATTTATCATCGCAGGGATTGTTTATTTGCAATCCTCTTTGGTTCCGGATTTGGTTCAAACGAAATTAAAATACGTATTCAGGCCTTGGGAATACAGTAGTTTGAAAATCCGTATTACAGATCTGCAAAAGGCTTTTGCGAGTGAAAACTATACTACTTTAGAAACTATATTTGGAAAGGGCTTTGGGGCAAGCACGGAAATTTTCAGAGAGAATAAAGTAGCACGGAGTTTCAGAGGATTTTACCGTTTTCAGGAAATAGATAATGGATTTTATTACATCTTTCATAGAGGTGGTTTTTCCCTACTTTTGATTTTTCTTTTGTCCCATTTTTACCTGATGCTTAAAATCCCGAATCTGAAAGCGAAGCTTGCCTTTATTTTATTTTTCTTTATAACCAACTTATTGTCTATACATTATTTTACTTATTATTTCTATTTATTAATTCCATTTATAATCTTGTCTAAAGATGAGAAATAGACAGCGAAAAAATCTGTTGTATATCGTGCCAAATGTTAGGATAACGGGAGGTCCTGCATCCAGAATTTCAGATTTTAAAAAAGTGTTCCTTGAAAATCAAGACATTGCCATACAAACAAATAAGATCTGGTTTGCACTGACTTCTGAAAAACTAAATATTGTGTATGTGGAGTCCGGCAGCAATCGGATCTATTTTCCGGATTTCTTTGCACTTTTGATTCTTAAACTAAAGAGTAGAAAAGTAATAGTATTCGTTCGGGATATTTACATCGAATTATTTCCTGAAGAGTACAAGAGTTTCAGAAAATCGATAACACGCTATTCAAATAAACTTAGTAATTTGTTTTTAACGCTGATTTCAGACCAGATGGCTTTTCCGACTGAACAAATGGGCAAGACCTTTTTTGAAAAACATCCAAAATATCCAAAAAAAGAATATTTTGCGTTGCCACCCGCAACTATCCCGACAGATACCGATAATTCTTATGTGCTATCGCCCTCCAAAAAAACAGGAATCCTTTTTTTAGGAGGTACGCACTATGTAAATTCGGGAATTGAACGCTTTCTTGAAATTTCAAAAGAACTAAACGACACGTTTAATTTCTTTGTCTTGACCGCAGATAAAGATTTAAACCAACGTTTCTCTATCCCTTCGCACTTGGTTATCCAATATGTAAAAAGAGAAAATATTGTTAATTTCATGAAAGAAAACAACATAGGCGTTGCCTATCACACACGCCCGAGAAATTTTTACGATGATATTACGTTTCCTATTAAAGCTTTGGATTTTATACGTTATCAAATTCCTTTTTTAAGCGAAAAACATATCCCTATTGAACAACTCATGGGAAAAGAATATGAACTTTTTGTAGATTGGAACAATTTGGATGACATAATTTACAAGACAAATAACGCAACCATTAACAGAAATTTTCATCTAAGTTATTTGAACGATATTGCAAAAAGAAATACCTATAAAGATCGGTACAATGAAATTGTTGGAAACTAATAAAAACGTTATTTTTGGAAATACCATCTGCCTTTTTGCTTTCACAATCTCCATGTGGAACAACTTGAACACAATTACTGTTTACCCTATAATTCTTTCCTGGCTTTTACTAAATAACTGGAATGAGAAACTTCAGTTGCTAAGGCAGAATAAATTTCCATTGCTGGTTTTAACAGCTCTCTATCTGCTGTTTTTATCAAATTTTTTGTTTTCCGATAATTTTGAGAAATCACTTTCAATAGCTATAAAAGCCCTTCCATTAATTGTTTTTTCTCTTATATTTTTAAGCACTCCTATAAAGTATTATAAGGTCGGAAAAATCCTTACTTCACTTATAGCGGGAGTTGTGGTCATGATGTTTATTTGCTGGGGTAGAATTTTCTTGGACATTCTCTCAAAAAGAGACCCGATAGATCAGTCCACTTATTTTTTTGAATGGATTTATGCGGGTTTTAATTTAGTAAAACCATTCAATGCCCATCCCAGTTATATTGGGGTTTTGGTAGTTTTGTCCATTATTATTTTGATGTCTTATAAAGAATTTGAAAATTTCAGAAAAGAAAAGTTTTTATACCGATTTTTGCTTGCAATAATGTTTTTCTTCACACTACAAACCAGTAGTAGAATTTCCTTATTAGCTCTCTTAATTTATCTTTCCTACCATTTCTTCAAATCCTACAGTAAAAAATCCATCATCCAATACGTTTCTCTACTCCTCATTTTAATTATAGCATCATTTAAGTTTGATTATTTGTACAATAAGCTGACAAGTGTATTAAAGAATGATGGCTCAGTAGTTATTGACCGATGGCCCAGATGGGTTGCCATTCTTCAGGAAAATAATTTTTGGGGCAATAAATGGATTGGGGTTGGTAAAGAAAAATCGCAGTTTATTTACAATGAAGCCTATTTTAATAATGGATTTCTCCAGGCTTTAAATGAGAATTACAATGCGCACAATCAATATCTGGACTTTTTTGTGTCCAACGGCATCATCGGACTTTTGGTTTTTATAATCGCCCTTTTCTATTTTTTTATTAAAACATACAAATCACTATTGCCGGTATGCTTTATTTTGATTGTAATGATTTTTTGCATCAATGAAACTATTTTTGGAAGAAGTTCTGGGTTAATCTTTTTCTCATTCTTTTACACCTTTTTTTATATAAATTTTCGCAATAACGCTTGAAATGAAACTTGCCATTATCACCACAAGATATCCTAAAAAAGATAACCCTTATAATCATATGTTTGTACACGTAAGAGCAACCTATTTCAAAAAAAAGAATGTGGACGTTGAGGTATTTGTACTATCTACTACAAACTCTGTGTATGAGCATGAAGGTATAAAAGTGAATTTGATGACCAGCAAGCAGATTATAGAAGAAACATCCGCATTTGATATATCTTATTTACATTTAGTAAACAACTACTTTTTTATCAAAAATGGAGGGAATCGTATTTACAAAAGCATCATCAAAAAACGAAGACCATTTGCCATTTACATACATGGTTCAGAAATTTTAAAATACCCGAATTATTTATTTGACTTTAAATTTAACCTACGGGGGATTTTAAAGTATTTCTACACAAATTATTGGAATCATGCTAAAATGAAATCCTTTTTTTCTCAAACCATACCTACAAAAAATTCAGTTTTTTTGTTTCCTTCCCATTGGATGAAAAATCATACTGAGCTTGTTTTAAACAAGAAGCTTCTGAACTTCGAAATAATTCCAAATGGCATTGATACCGAATTATTTCAATTTTCCAATCATTACGAAAACAGATTTAAACTAATGATGATTCGTCCTTTGTCAGACCTGAAATATGGTTTTGACATGGCAATAGAAATGATGAGATATTTACCGCCCGAATATTCTCTGACCATCTATGGAAAAGGATCATATGAAAATGATTGTAAAAAATGGATAGATAAATACAATTTAACAAACAGAGTGACCATTATACATTCATTTATCGAAAGAAACAATATTCCCGAAATTTTTTCAAATTTTGGAGTGTTCATTGCTACGACTAGGTTTGACTCTCAAGGTGTTACCATGTGCGAAGCTATGGCAGCGGGACTTCTCACCGTCAGCAATCCTGTGACTGCCATTCCTGAATTTATACGGGATGGTGAAAACGGACTGCTCGACAATTCCATGGAAAACCTCGCAAAAAAAATAGTAAAGGTTACTTCCGATGAAAATTTATATCTACAAATAACAAAATCAGCACGAAAGTCTATGGAGGAAATTAGTATCGATAATATAGGGGAAAAAGAATTAAAAGTGTTAAAAGATTTAATTAAGTAAAGAATGTGTGGAATTTTAGGTGCTGTTAATATAAATTTTGGACACGAAACGCTGGATCTATTGAAGCATCGTGGACCTGACTTCGGTGATATAAAATCATTCAGATGTAATGACGCTACCATAACCTTGGGACACAGAAGGCTTTCCATCGTAGATCTTTCCGCATCAGGAAACCAGCCTATGCGTAATGATCAAAATGGAAGTCAAATTATCTTTAACGGAGAAATTTACAATCATTTGTCCCTGAAAGAATCTCTGTCGGAATATACATTCAACGGACATTCCGACACAGAAACCATTCTTTACTACATCAGCAAATTCGGAATCGATTCGGTGGAAAAATTTAATGGGATTTTTTCATTTTCATATTTAGACGTTGCTCAGAAAAAGTTGTATTTGGTAAGAGATCCGTTTGGGGTAAAGCCGTTGTACTATTATCATAATCAAGAGAAACTCGTGTTTGCCTCAGAAATAAGACCCATCAAAAGTCTTATTGATGCAGAAATTACGAAAGACCAGTTGGCTCAACTGCTGAAAGTCCGATATTCTTCTTCTCCCGATACCATTTATTCACATATTCTGAAACTACGACCGGGTCATATTTTGGAGTATGATTTGGTTTCTCACGCCATAAATATCCGCTCATTTCAAAAACCGGTACATATAAATCCCAATGCTGCATTTCACAAAGCGATAGATCAGTATGGAGAATTGCTTGAAAATGCAGTAATAAGACAACTCATGTCAGATGTTGAAATCGGGATTTTGTTAAGTGGTGGCATCGACTCTGCTGTTGTGGGTTATTTCATGCAAAAACATTTGAATATCTCGGTTAAATCCTTTACAGTCGGATTTGAAGGGAATTCAGAGGAAAATGAATTAAATGATGCAAGAGAGTCTGCTGAAATTTTGGGGACTGATCACAGAGAGATAATTATAAACGAAGATAATTTTCAGGAAGTTTTTGAAAAAACGATAAACATCATCGAAGAACCTTTGGGTACAACTTCTTCCATCCCCATGTATTTTTTAAATCGGGAAGTAGCAAATCATTTAAAGGTTGTATTAACAGGACAAGGTGCGGATGAACCATTAGGAGGATATCAAAGATACAAGGGAGTTGTTATGGGAGAAAGAATTCCTAAATTATTCTTCAAGGCGCTCCAACCAGTTAGTCATTTCATAAAGAATGAAAAAATTTCAAGAGCAATCAATGCCTTTGGAGAAAGAGATATAATCAAAAGGTTGGAAAATGCTTATATGCTGTTCACCGATTCAGAGCTAATAGAGCTCATAAAGACTGAAGATAAGAAAAACTATCAAAAAATCAGTTATTTCTATAATCTTTTGGAATGTCAGAACAAAAAAACGGTTGAAGCTATGATGTCAATTGACAGCAGGATGAATTTAGCAGATGACTTACTGCTTTACACAGATAAAATTTCAATGCATTTCGGCATAGAAACAAGGGTTCCTTTTCTCGATCATGATTTAATGTATTTTTTGGAATCTTTACCCTATGAATTCAAAATAAAAAATGGAGAAGGTAAATATCTCCATAAAGAATTTGCCAAAACCATTCTTCCGGAAAAAATAATCAACAGAAAAAAGAAAGGGTTTTTATCCCCTACAAATCAATGGTTTAAAGACAAATTAGGAGAGCTAATGATTAATGAAATAGAGAAAAAAGACAATGAATTTTTGGATTTTTTCGATTTAAATAAAATTAGGTACCTGCTGAGGGCTCATAAAGATGGTTATAACAAAGAGAAACAACTTTTTCTTTTACTCTCCACGTTTTATTGGTTTAAACTAAATGCAAAAAATTCATGAATACCAGCAGAATTCCATTATTAAATACATTTTATGACAACCTGACATCTCAACAAACACTTGCTATTGTTAATGATGCTATAGTAAACAAACGGCAAATTCACCATACCGTTATAAATGCGAATAAAGTAGTATTATTACAAAAAAATTTAGAATTAAGAAACAGTGTCAATTCTGCAGATATTATTAACATAGACGGTAAAGGGGTATTATGGGCTGCAGAATTTTTGGGTAAACCTGTAAAAGAAAGAGTAACAGGTATTGATTTTATGATGGAAGTTTTACAACTGGCTCATAAGAATAGTTACAAAGTCTATCTTTTAGGAGCTGCAGAAGAAACTCTCCAGGCATTAGTAGATAAGTTAAGTAATGAATTCTCTGATCATTTAATAGCAGGTCATAGAAATGGATATTTCACAGACGATAATGAAAAGGAAATTGTAAGTCAAATAGCGGCTTCAGAAGCTCAAATTTTATTTGTTGCAATGCCTTCTCCAAAAAAAGAAAATTTTCTTTTCAAATACAAAAAAGAGTTAGAAAAAATTAATTTCATAATGGGTGTAGGAGGCAGCTTTGACGTTTTAGCCGGCAAAGTCAGCAGAGCTCCCCTCTGGATGCAAAGAATAGGAATGGAGTGGTTTTATCGATTAATTCAGGAACCAAAAAAAATGTGGAAAAGATATTTAATCGGTAATTTTTCATTTCTAACCCTTGTTTTAAAGTCAAAAATATCCCTATCCAAATGAATCGCATTAATAAACATAGCATTATTATTAATTTGCTACAGTTGTTTATAGACTTCTCTATTTTGGCGATGCTTTTCTATGTATTTTTATTTATACATTTCCCAGATATATCCAGAACTTTAGAATCATTAATTCTATTTTCAAAGGATCATTATAAAGCATTTATTTTAATTTTTATTTCCTGGATTTTGATTTCCAGCTATACTAAACTTTACACGAAATTTTCGGAAGAGCGATTCATTGATTTTATAAGAAGGTTCTTCTTGCAACTATTTTTATTTGCTATTATTTTATTTGCTATTTCAGGTATTAAGACGGAAAACCTCTACACAAATAAGGAATCACTCTATTTCTTATTAGCTCTGGCAAGTGTGATGTTTGTTACTAAGCTTATTATTTTTTATACTTTAAAATATTTTCAGAGGACCGGGAAAATTGTGAAAGAAAGAATTCTCATTTTAGGAGAAAACAGATATACTGATTCATTCCTGACTTTATTAAATAATCAACCGGAACTTGGTATATCAATCATGGGAATTATACCCTTCATAGTTTTAGGAGATAACGCTCAACAATCATTAAATTCAGTATTAACCAGAGAATTAAGCAAGAAAAAAATCGATACTGTTTATATTTCAGTCGGAGGAAACCTAGATACTGAAAAAATCAATTTGATTTTAAAGTTTGCCGAGGAAAATTATTTGAAAATAAAGTATTTATTTGATTCATTTATTGACAACCAAGCCAATCTTGATTTAACTTTTGTTGATACCTTTCCTATATTCACCTATCAAAAGTTTCCGCTTGACTTTCTTCTAAACAGAATTCTTAAGAGAATTTTCGATCTTGTATTTTCACTTATAATTTTTATAATCTTATTATGGTGGATACTACCTTCTATAGCAATTTTAGTCCTTATTTCACAAGGTCGCCCCATATTTTATAAACAAAAACGAAACGGCCTGAACGGAAAAGAATTTGACTGTCTGAAGTTCCGAACCATGCGCCCTGATAAGCTGAACAATAAAAAACCGACCGAACGCAATGATCCGCGTGTCACCAAATTGGGGAAAGTCCTGCGAAAAACCAGTCTGGATGAGCTTCCGCAATTCATCAACGTATTGAAAGGCGAAATGTCCATCGTGGGACCACGTCCACACATGGTTTCCGAAAATGAAGCTTATGCGGAAATCATCAAACGCTATTCGCTGCGCCATTATGTAAAACCCGGGATTACCGGACTTGCCCAGATAAAAGGTTACCGTGGGGCCGTGGATACCGATAAAGACATGGAAATGCGTATCCGGACCGATATTTATTATGTCCGAAACTGGTCCTTTTTATTGGATCTTTTTATCATCTATAAAACCGGAAAATTGATGATTTTTGGTGACGAGAACGCCATATAATCAATACATAAACCCAAAAAGCCATACCGGAATTATATTCCCAAAGCCAATTTCAATCCCATCTTTTGCCACATAAGCACTCTCCATTTTGGTAATTTGCTTTTTCGTTTTGTTTTTGCCTCCGATTTCAAACGTATATGCTTTATCAATCACGAAATCAGCCGTTTCCGGCAGATTTGTTTCATACAAATCTTTGAATTGATTCAAGAAAAACGTTTCCCGTACATTCCCGATATTGGTATTTTCTTTCGCCAAAGCATACATCAAATTCGTGTTGTTCAAATACAATTTTTCGGGCTTTGTCAACACTCCGATTCCGGAAGTGTCTTTGTATAATTCACTGACCAGCCCGGCACGTTCCAGAATTTTGATACTTCGCACCAACATATTGCGCGAAAGACCAACTTTCTCGCTCAACTTGGTGATATTGGGCGTAAACGGAGCACTTGACGCAATTGCAATGAGTAATTTTTTCAACTTCACCAACGTATCGTACTGCAAATCTTCCACCGCATGAATATCTATTTCTATGACGAGGTTAATCGTATTTTGTAATTTTTGAACATAAAAACCTTCGTTTTCCTTGTAATAGGGATATACACCGATTTTCAGGTATTTTTCAAACAATGGCAAAGGTTTAATTTCCCCCAAAAGACTCGTCGCAATGGAATTGTGATTTTCCAGAATTTCAGCAAACGAATGAACGGAAAGTTCTTTTCCTATCTCAAATCGAATGAATTCTCTAAATGATAATTCTTTAAGTGAATACATTACCGCTCTTCTACTCAAATCAGATTCAGATTTGTAGATTTCCAATGCCGATGATGAAGTGAAAATGATTTGAAGCTCAGAGAAATTATCATAAATTAATTTTATTTCTCTGGACCAATTCGGATATTTATGAACCTCATCAAGCAACAAATGCGTTCCTCCAAATTGAACAAATTGCTTTGCCAAATCGTATAATTTATTCTCAAAAAAATAAATATGATCTAAACTTGCATACAAAGTTGACTCCATGGGTAAATACAATTTTGCCAACTGTAAAAGCAAGGTGGTTTTTCCTGCTCCCCTTGCTCCTTTTACCGCTATCAATCGGTTGTTTAAGTCGATTTTATGAACCAAATAACGTTGGATATCCATTGATACACTTGCTATTTTGGATTGAAATTCCAACAATAATGCTTCCATTTTGCTTTATTTAGAAACCAAATATAAAAATTATTGTTAATTTTAAAAAGCATTTTTAATAGATTATTGCTTTCTTTAAAAAGCAAAATAATAGTTATGAATAATGAATACGCTATTTAACTACATAAAAAATCCCGCAAAAAGCATATTACTTATTGCAGGAAATATCTTTAACGAAATTTAATCACTAAATATCAAAGGCCTACCAGCCCTCGTAATCTTTCTCGTTGTCGTTTCCGAACTGTTTCAGTTTCATCAGCCACCAGCCCATCAACACCATACCGACTACAAAAAGTATCCAGTCAAATGCGTGACCAATCGGCACTAAAGTGTTTTCAAAAAACCATCTGCATAAATTCGCAAAACCAAACCAAAAATCTGTAATTAATCCCATATCTTTGTTTCTATAAGTGAGGACAAAGTTATAAAAATGTTGGTAAAATTACTCTCCGGAAAGTCTTTTTTCGCTCAAATAATTCTTGGAATTCTTTTTATCATTTTATTTCTTATAAAAATACATGCCTTAAACTTTGACTGGCAAGCCATTACGGGAATTTTTCTATTTGTTGCCTCTGCATTTGTAACCCTTTTATTTTTTCAAAGTTCACCCCTAATAAAAACCAAAGGATTAGCTGTATTTTATTTTCTGATTTGGCTTTTTTGTTTTACTGAAATCTCGTTTGATTTCAAACAATCTGCTTCCCTTTTGATGTGTACCCTCATTTTTTGGCGTTTACTTGTCGCCGAACAAAGTCAGGAAAACATCAAATTCATGTTTGATATAGGCATACTTTTAAGCATTTCCGGATTTTTTTTCCCACCGAGCTTTTTGGTATTTGGATTTCTACTGTTTCTCTTTATTTATATGCGTTCCGTCAATCTGAAAGGATTCATTTTATTTCTGATCGGCATCACTTTACCTTTGATTGTCGGCATCCAATTGCTGTACTTAATAGACCAGATCGATTGGCTGAATTCCTATCAGTACGCATTTTGTCTGGATCTTTGGCAGGTTCCCGTTTGGGGCTTGATTCCGGTTGGAATACTTATTATTTTGAGTTGGTTGGATCATTTGGCCCAATCCGCTACACAAGACATCAATAAAAGGCATCAATATTTTCTGGCTTTTCTATATTTTGCCAATTGGGTAATAATCCTGATTTTATTTGCAGGTGAAAAAGTAGAAACATTGGCCTATTTAGGACTTCCCCTGACTATTTTCCTGACGCGGTTTACACAGTACCAAAAGTCAGAAACCTTAAAAGAAATCTTATTGTGGGTTTTTCTTCTGACGATGGGCGGATTCTATTTCAGAGAAGAAATTATTGAAATTTACAATGATTTACTTGGAAATGTTGCCTTCTAATTTTAATTGATTTCCATCAAAAACCGCATAAGTAAAATGGTTGACCCAATCTCCTAAATTCACATACTTTGAATTCTCCCCAACCTGAATTTCCATCGGCATATGGCGGTGTCCAAAGATGAAATAGTCAAAATGCTCCTGTTCCAACTTTCTTCGGGCATACTGCGCCAGCCATTCGTTTTCTTCTCCCAGAAATTTCACGTCTTCATCACCCGAAATCAATTTGTTTTTCCGTGACATATTAATTCCCAGCCAAACCGCAAAATCAGGATGCAGCAGATAAAAGAAAAATTGCGCCAATTTATTTCGGAACAACTTTTTCATGCGTTTGTAGCCCTTATCGCCCGGCCCTAAACCATCACCGTGTGCAATGAAAAATTGGGTCCGGTTAATTTGAAAATGCCTGCGGTCATGAAAAACTGTGGCTCCGATTTCCTTTTCCAGATAATCTCTCATCCATAAATCATGATTTCCCGTAAAGAAATATATTTTGATTCCGGAATCGGATAATTCGGCCAATTTCCCCAAAACCCGCACAAATCCTCGCGGCACCACTTGTTTGTATTCAAACCAGAAATCAAATAAATCGCCCAACAAAAACAAAACCTGACAATCATTTTTTATAGAATCAAGCCATTTGACAAAACGCAATTCGCGGATGCGGCTTTCTTCATCATTTGGCGCACCCAAATGCTGGTCTGAAGCAAAATAGACCTTTTTTCCTTCTAGAAGTTGGATATTTATTTGTTGTCCTCCGCCAGCCATTCAGCATAAGATGTTTCGGTTTCATGAAGTCGTATGGATTGCAGTTCCACCGAAGAATTCAGTCGAGGCCCAATCAGATTTACCATATCAATCAACATATTTTCGCAGGAAGGCTGATAATCCGTAAAAATCACTTTATGGCCTTCTGCAGATAAATTTTCTCCTAATTCTTTATGCGGAGAATTGACATTGAGCAAAATAGCATGGTCAAATTTGTCAACGACTTCTTCTTTTACAATCTTTTTGATATCGCCAAAGTCAATCACCATCCCAAATTTAGGATTGGAACTATCCTGAATCGGTGTCCCTTTTACCGTCACGAAAAGTTTGTACGAATGCCCATGGATGTTTTTACACTTCCCGTCATAGCCATACAGCGCGTGTGCGGTTTCAAAATTGAACGATTTGGTTACACGGATTTTATTCATTAATTTAAAGGTCTAAACCAGGGTGCAAAACGACATAAATTTTTTCATTGCAAATATACATAAAACACCATGAAAAAATTTATACAGAGTTTACTTCTGACCAAATAAAAGAAATTATCAATACACAGAAGAAAGTTAATGGAAATACTCTCAATAGGACGGTCTGTTTTTGATTTATTTTTCCCCAGACGCTGCCTGAACTGTGATTCGGTCATTTCGCAGGATAATCCGCTGTGCATTTCCTGTACAGCCAATTTACCTTTCACGCATTGGAATCTGGATAAAAATAATTTGGCTTATAATAAATTAAAACCGCTTTGCAAACTGCATTCCGCCCATAGTTTGTTGTTTTTCCGGCATGAAAACGTCACGCAGAAACTGCTTCATAACCTCAAATATGTGAACCATCCCGAAATCGGAATTCTTCTCGCAGAAAAAACCTTTCAAGATTTGAGTTTAAGTGAGTTTAGTGGAATCATTCCCGTTCCGATTCACCCGAAAAAATTGAAAAAAAGGGGCTATAATCAAATCGTTCCCTATGCCAAAACGCTGGCGGAGAAATCCGGCATTCCTCTGGTGGAAAACTTTCTCATCCGAGTGGAAAATAATCCCTCTCAGGTTTTCAAAAACCGTGAAAAACGGCTGAATTCCATCCAGAATGCTTTTGCGCTGACAGACAAAAAGCTGGAAGGACATTTCATCCTGATGGATGATTTACTGACGACCGGCGCGACGATTTCGACTTGTGTAAATTTGATCCACAAAAAATATCCTGATTTGAAAATCTCTGTGATGACGATGGCGTGTGGGGTTTAAAAACAAAAAAAGCAACTAACTAAACTTCAGTTAATTGCTTTTAAATCAAGAGGTTCCGAGCGGATTCGAACCGCTGTATACGGTTTTGCAGACCGGTGCCTAGCCACTCGGCCACGGAACCAATTCCTTATTCAGGATTGCAAAGATATAAAATTCGGCTAAACTTAAAATTTCTTTTCAAGTATGATACTCACTTTTTCTACATTTCCACCAATCGGCGGATTCATTTTGGACAATTTTACGCGGGCAAAACTCACCATATCAATCTCATTTCCAATTCTTTGTAAAATTCTTTCGGCTACTTTTTCCAATAATTTGGAACGAATACCGACTTCTTCTTTTACAATTTTATTCAGATGCACATAATCCACCGTATCAGACAATTCGTCCGTTTCTGCTGATTTTGACAAATCAGCCTCGATTTCCAAATCCACCACATAGTCCGAACCTATCAATGCTTCTTCATCCAGACATCCATGATTGGAATAGATGCGGATGTTTTCTAAAATGATTTTTCCCATGATTAACACCTTTAACTAAAGATCTGCTCAGACAGATTCAGGATATTTAAATGATTTTATCAAAGGGGGATGATTCCTGAAATTAATCCTTTCATTTTCAAGATCATAATTTCTTTGCAGACGCAACCAAAAATCAGCTTTTCCACCAAACACTTTTTCGAGTCTCAATGCAATATTTGGAGTTATGCTGCCTTTCCCATTTATCACTTTTGACAAACTCAGTCGGGATATCCCCAAAAGCGAAGCCGCTTCCGTTATGCTTATTTCTGCCGGGACTATGACATCTTCTTTCAGTATGATGCCCGGGTGGATGATATTACTTTCGTGCTTTTTCATAATTTAACCTATTAATGATAATCCAAAAAATCTAAAACACTTGCCTCGTGTGTTTTGTTGTCAAATTGAAAAATAATCCTCCAATTTGCATTTACGGTAATGGACCAAAAACCATCTAAATCTCCTTTTAATAAATGTAATCTTAAATACTGCAAACCTTCCAAATCATCCGGGATCATTTCAACATTGTCTATCATAACCAGCATTCTTATTATTTTATCTGCCAGATTTGCAGGGACTTTGCTTTTATCGCCCTTTGTCCATAGTAATTTTAATCCTTTATGTTTAAACGAAACGATCATGCTTTGTATATCGCAAATATACAGTTATCAATTGGTACTTATAAATAAAATTTCTTTTTTCCTGTTAAACAAAAAGAAAAAAGCAGAAAGAAATTCCTTCTACTTTTTACTTTATACGTTTTACTTTGTACAAATCAACTATTGAACAAATCCTGTACTTTGTCCCAATTCACCACATTAAAAAACGCAGCGATATAATCGGGTCTTTTGTTCTGGTAATTCAGATAATAAGCGTGTTCCCATACATCCAGTCCTAAAATAGGCGTTCCCTGCACCTCTGCAACCGGCATCAAAGGATTGTCCTGATTGGGTGTAGAAGTAATCTGCAACTTCCCGTCTTTTTTAATCAACCATGCCCATCCCGAACCGAATCGAGTCGTGGCTGCTTTTGAGAATTCTTCTTTAAATGCATCAAATGACCCAAATGCCGAATTGATGGCTTCTGCCAGCTCTCCGTTTGGCTCACCGCCACCGTTTGGACTCATCACTTCCCAAAATAAATTATGGTTAAAATATCCGCCACCGTTGTTACGGATGGCCGGAACTCCTACGCCGCTTTTCATGATTTCTTCGATGGAAGCATTTGCCCATTCAGTTCCTTCGATAGCTTTATTTAAATTATCGGTATAGGCTTTATGGTGTCTGTCATGATGGATTTCCATCGTTCTTGCGTCGATATGCGGTTCCAATGCATCAAATGCATACGGTAAATTTGGTAATTCAAATGCCATGATTCTGGTTTTTTAAATGTTAATATTTATGTTTAGTTCAAATATAAGATGCATTTTCCCAAAAAATGTGAAGATTAAATTAAAACTTCTGATTCGTCCATAAATTTTCTAAATTGCAGTTGAATTCATGATTTATGACAAGATTTAGAAAAATTCTGACCAGAACATTACAAATAATTTTAGGACTCATCATCCTTATCATCGGTTTATTATATCTCACCGGCAACCAACACGTCATCAAAGGTGTTCAATTGGTGTATTTGCAAGGAAAGAAAACCGCCAATATCGACGATTACAAAGATTTCGAATACAATACGGTTCTTTCAAACAAACCTCAACCTTGGTTTGAACATGAGTTGTACAATAAAATTCCGCTGACCGATACTTTGACTTCCGAATTGGAACGTTTTAAATCCATTGGTTTTTTTGTTGCCAAAGACGGAAAAGCATTGTGGGAATATTATTGGGACGGATATTCTGACGAAAGCCACACCAATTCATTTTCCATGGCCAAATCGGTTGTGACCATGTTGCTGGGAAAAGCCATAGAACAGGGTTATATAAAATCCCTTGACCAGCCCATCACCGATTTTCTTCCGGAATTCAAAGACGACGAATTTGCAAAGAAATGTACCATAGGTGATCTTTCGGCGATGACATCCGGATTTGATTGGGTGGAAGATTATTACCATCCGTTTGATGATACCGCCAAAGCCTACTATGGAAGCAACATTGAAAAACAAATGCTGGGCAAAGGATTTAACAAAGAGCCGGGGAAACATTTTGATTATACTTCCGGAACCACCCAGCTTCTCGGAATCATTTTGGAACGAGCGGTCGGCATCAGTATGTCGCAATATTTACAAGAAGAATTCTGGCAACCGATGGGAATGGAAAACGACGCTTATTGGTCAAAAGATAGCAAAGACGGAATGGAAAAAGCATACTGCTGCCTGAATTCCAATGTGCGGGACTTTGCTAAATTCGGACAATTATTATTACAAAATGGAAACTGGAACGGTCGCCAAATCCTCGATTCTGCCTTTGTGGAAAAAATGGTTACGCCCAACTACAAAGCATTTGCAAAAAATGAACCTGCCCGATACGGCTATTCCATCTGGACCGATTATGAACATCAGCCTAATTTTTATGGATTGATGGGACATTTAGGACAACGCGTAATCGTCGTGCCGAGTGAAAATCTGGTCATCGTAAGGCTGGGGCATGAAAAAGACAAACGCTTTACCAAAAAAGGATTTCTGGATAACGATACTTATTATTTTGTAGATGAAGTCATGAAGATGCTCAAAGAAAACAACCTCTTAAATCAACAAAAAAATGCTGAAAAAGATTCCCTCACAGAAAGTCCTGTTTCTGGACATTGAAACCGTTCCCGAGGTTGGAAACTGGAATGAGTTAAACCCGGAATGGCAAACGCTTTGGACGAAAAAGGTTGATAAACAATTAGGTGAAAGTGAAACGCCCGAAGAATTTTACGGTAAAAGAGCCGGCATTCTGGCCGAATTCGGGAAAATCATCTGTATTTCCTGTGGCTTAATTTCGGAAGATAATAAAATCCGCCTCAAAAGTTTTTATGGTGATGATGAAAGAAAAATTCTGAAAGAATTCAACGAATTAGTAAACGGAAAATACTTCAATTCAAATGTCATTTTATGCGCCCATAACGGAAAAGAATTTGACTTTCCCTTTATGGCAAGACGAATGATCATCAACGAAATCGAATTGCCGTCTGCCCTGAGTTTACAAGGTAAAAAACCTTGGGAAATTCCACATCTGGATACGATGGAATTATGGAAGTTTGGGGATTACAAACATTATACTTCACTTAATTTGCTGGCGGCAGTTTTGGGGATTCCTACGCCGAAGGACGACATAGACGGTTCGCAGGTTGCTTCTGTTTACTATGACGACCATGATTTGGAACGGATCAAAACCTATTGTGAAAAAGATGTCCTGACCGTGGCGCAGATTTTCAGGAAATTCAGAAATGAACCTTTATTGGAGAAAGAATAATGACAAAAAACCGCAGGGCTATTAATTTTGGTAAATACAATTATCCCGTTATTTTTGCACCAAATTATTTAACCCTATGAAAAAATTGGTTGTTGCTTTATTGATGGTTTCCTCATTGATTTTAAATGCACAAAATTCGGCAGATGAAATTCGATTTATCAAACAAGGAAAGTTGACTTTAAAAAACAATTCTCAAATTTCATTTAGCAACCTACGATACGAAAATGACAGGGTTTTATACACCAATTTAGATAACCAACAGGAAGAACATCTTTTTATAGAAAGTATTTCTTCAATAGATGAAGGAGAAGAGGAATGGATTACTATGACGGAAATTCAAGAGGAATCAGGACTCAATTCTTTGAAAGACGGCATCTATACTACTATGGACGATTTCAAATTCAATCGTCCAATACAAGGGAATTTTAAAATCATACAACCCAATCCCCATAAATCAGTCTATTATTTAGTAGATGAAAATGGGAAAAAGAACAAAAAAGCATTGGCTTTTATACAGGACGGCGTCCTATATGTTCGTCCGGGAGGAATTAAAAAACATCAGCAAAACAAAAAAGGCCTTTCTTATACCGGTAATCGCAAGGATTTTTATAAAGCAAATCTGAACGACGGAGTTTATTCTACCAAAGCCCAATTTGGAAGCAGCGGTTTGTTGATTGTTGGCACTGTAGCCGGAGGTTTTATTGGCGGAATGATTTTATATATGGCCACCATGACACAAAAAGACATCATTTTGGACATGGAAAACGGAGTGATTCTTTTACAAAAACCTAATCGATAGCATCCTCTTCTTCCGTCAGATGTGTCAAAGTCAACTCTGCACGCTCCACTGAATTTCTATACATCTTGATGATACGTACCTGATAATCTTTCAGATCCAGCACATCGCCTGCTTTTAATTCTCGGTCAGGAAATTCTTCGGCCAGTAAACCGGAAAGCGTATCAAAATGTTCGCTTTCTTCAAACCGATAAGGCAGATAACGATTGATGTCCGAAAGGTTACTATGGGCATCAACAGAATAGATTCCATCTCCTAAATTCACAACGATAGGATCTTCATTATCATATTCGTCCTGAATTTCACCAACCAATTCTTCCAGAATATCTTCCATACTGACGATTCCGGTCAATTCACCGATTTCATTTGTCACAACCGCCATCTGGATACGTTTTTTCTGAAATTGTTTAAGCAGATTTTTAATTTTCGAACTCTCAGAAATAAACAAAGGTTTACGCAAAATCCCTATAAAACTCGTTTCCTCCGGTTTGTCCAAAGTCAGTTTCACCAAATCTTTGGTGTAAAGAATTCCTTTTATATTGTCCAGCGATTCTTCATAAACCGGATAACGCGAATAGCCTTCATTTATCACATAATCAATTGCTTCCCGCACACTGGTTCCAATCTCAACGGCCGATACATTTTTGCGGAGTGTCTGAATATTATTCACCCTTCTGTCATCAAATTCAAATACATTTTGGATCAAATCACGCTCTGTCTGCTCAATTGCTCCTCCTTCCTGACTTTCCGTAATGATCATTTTCAATTCTTCTTCAGAATGGATTTCCGAACCATGTATCGGTTTGATTCCAATTAGTCTCAAAATAAAATTGGCCAAACCGTTCATCAACCAAATGACCGGACGGAACAGCACATAAAAAATACGCAACGGCCAGGCAATCGTAAAAGTCGTATTGGTCGGATAGCGGATTGCCAGAGATTTGGGAGCCAGCTCACCAAATACGATATGCAAAACGGTAATCACACCAAAAGCTCCCCAAATTGCGGTATTGGAAGCTACTTTTTCCCATTCCGCACCTGTCAACCCTAAACTGTCAAAAATATTGACAATCAAAGGAGAAATAGCCGATTCCCCGATAAAACCTAAACCAAGCGATGCCAACGTAATCCCCAACTGGGTTGCCGCCAGATAAGCGTCCAGGTTACTAACAATGGTTTTAGCGGTTTTGGCAACTCCCGGATTCAGGTCGGTTCGGACATCAATCTGAGAGGAACGGATTTTTACGATGGCGAATTCCGCCGCCACAAAAAAGCCGTTTAAAAGCACCAAAAGAATCGTGAGAAAAATTTTCCAACCGGAAATATCGTGAGAAACAATTCCGCTACCGGGCGCGCCGGCAGCAAAAATAAAGGAAAGTAACGGGTCTGCGTCCATTTAAAATGTTTTACAAGGCAAGTTTCAATTTCTTTACTTTAAGAAACTTATAAACTATGTTTACTTTTGACATGAAAAATAATTTCAGAAAATTTGTCAAAAACCTTTCAAGCAAAAATAGAATTTTTTCATTGATTTACAAATAGGTAAATTTTGTTTTAATTTGTAAAAAAAACTTTTTGAACCCAAGTGTCCTCCAAATAAAAAATCTATCGCTTTCCTTTGGAAAAAATGAAATTCTGAAAAACGTTTCATTTGATGTTCCAAAAGGAAAAATCATAGGTGTGGTAGGCGAATCGGGTTCGGGAAAATCCATTACTTCACTGGCAATTATGGGATTACTGCCAAAAAACGCCAAAATCCCGAACGAGAGTAAAATTCTTTTTGAGAATGATTCAAAAGCGATAGATTTATTAAAATTAACGGTTGAAGAAAAACGGAAATACCGTGGAAAGGAAATCGGGATGATTTTTCAGGAACCGATGACTTCGCTGAACCCGAGTATCCGATGCGGAGAACAAGTAGAAGAAGCTATCCGTATGCATTTAAAATTGGATAAAGAAAAAGCCAAAAAACGGGTAATCGAATTATTTGAAAAAGTCCTGCTTCCCAATCCTGAACGCATTTATAAAGCTTATCCACACGAGCTTTCCGGCGGACAGCGACAACGGGTGATGATAGCCATGGCTATCAGTTGCAATCCGAAAATACTCATTGCCGACGAACCTACTACAGCTCTGGATGTCACCGTTCAACGGACAATTTTGGATTTGATCAAAAAATTGCAGGAAGAAATCGGATTGAGCTGCATTTTTATCTCGCATGATTTGGGTGTGATTGCCGAAATATGCGATGAAGTTGTGGTAATGTACAAAGGCGAAGTTGTGGAAAATGGAAACGTAAAGGAAATTTTTAAAAATCCGAAACAGAATTACACAAAAGGACTTATCGCCTGTCGTCCCCGTTTGGATATTCGCTTTCATAATCTGCCGACTATTTCGGATTATCTGAAAGACGAAAATCATCAATCGGAAATTTATACTTCGCAGCAACGAGAAGAATTCCATCAAAAAATTTACAGCCAAACTCCTATTTTGGAAGTGAAAAATTTGTCCAAATATTTTTATTCGAAACCTACCATTTTCGGGAAAGAACAAATTTCGGTCAAAGCGGTGGATGACGTGAGCTTTCAAGTTTTTCCGGGAGAAACTTTGGGATTAGTCGGAGAGTCCGGAAGCGGAAAGACCACACTGAGCCGCACGGTTTTGCTTTTGGAGAAACCCACTGCGGGCGAAATTTTTTACAGGGGAAAGGACATCATAAAATTATCCAAAGATGAAATCCGAAAACTGCGGAAAGAAATACAAATTATCTTTCAGGATCCCTATTCCAGCTTAAATCCGCGTATGAATGTAGGCGAAATTTTAACGGCTCCGATGAAAGTTCATTTAATCGGTAAAAACCAAAAAGAACGATTGGGAAAAGCCGGGGAATTGCTGGAAAAAGTGGGACTTGACCGATTTGATTTAAAAAAATATCCGCATGAGTTTTCCGGCGGACAACGACAGCGAATCGGCATTGCCAGGGCATTGGCGTTAAATCCTAAATTTATCATTTGTGATGAAAGTGTTTCGGCACTGGATGTTTCGGTTCAGGCGCAGGTGTTGAATTTGTTGAATGATCTGAAAGAAGAATTTGGATTGACGTATATTTTTATTTCGCATGATTTGGCGGTTGTGAAATACATGAGCGATCAGCTTCTCGTGATGCAGCATGGTGAACAGAAAGAACTGGGCGATGCGGATGAGATTTATGCCCATCCTAAAACGAACTATACAAAAGAATTGATTGATGCGATTCCAAAAATCCTCCCCTAACCCCTCCAAAGGAAGGGAATTTATGGGTTACTGAAACTTGTCATTTCGAGCGAAGTCGAGAAATCTTTTTAACTTCGTAACATGAAAATCGGTTTGTATTTTGGTTCGTTTAACCCCATTCACATCGGGCATCTGGTGATTGCCAATCACTTACAGCAATATTCGGATCTGGATCAGGTTTGGTTTGTGGTTTCGCCGCAAAATCCTTTCAAGGATAAAGCCTCGCTGGCCAATGATTATGACCGTTTGCATTTGGTGAATCTGGCTATCGAAGATTATCCGCATTTACGGGCTTCCAATGTAGAATTCGCTATGCCGAAACCCTCTTATACAATCGATACACTTGTGGTATTAAAAGAGAAATATCCGGAACATGAATTTGCATTGATCATGGGAATGGACAATTTGAAATCCTTTCACAAATGGAAAAATTATGACTTGATTTTGAAAAATCATTCTGTTTATGTATATCCGAGAATTGGTTCTGAGGCGGGCGAATGGCCAACGCATGAAAAGTTTCAGTTTGTGGAAGCGCCTATCATGGAAATTTCTTCCACTTTTATCAGAAACGCGATCAAAGAAGGAAAAAATGTAAATCCGATGTTACCGGACAAAGTTTGGGAATATATGGACGGGAGTTCGATGTATAGATAATTTTAGAGTTCCAATCAAACAACCCAACCTATTTCTTTGAAAGTAAGGAATAATTTCTATCTTTAGGAGAAACTAATATTCTCCGCTTATGAATCGTTGTTTACTTTTTTTCATTGGTTTTTGTTTAAATATCAACTTGTATAGCCAAAATTCGAATTTAACTTATGAATTGAATCCGAGTCCTTATTTTATGGATATGGGTACCGGATGTTTGGATGCCGATTTCGGGCAATATCCTGTTGATACATTTTATCCGATATGTATAGGTGTTATTCAAGATATTACCCCAATGGGTTGGGCGGGAGAATATTCAAAAGTCAACGTTACAGAAGGAACTGAATATATTTTCTCGAGCTCAGTTTCCACAGATTATATCACCATAGGGAATAATAATGGAGATGAAGTATTGGTAACCGGAACTGGCTCTGTTACTTGGATTTCCGACATTAACGGAACCATTCGGTTTTATACCCATTTGGATAGTTCCTGCGCGGGTAGTAATACAACAAGTCGCGCAAGAAGAGTTCAATGTGGTGATGAACTTCCAACTCCGATAAATGACGAATGTGAAGACGCGATCGCATTGAGCTGCGGAGATACAGGAGAGGGACAGACATACTCTGCAAATGATTCCGGGGGAAATCCATCGAGAGATGTTTTCTTTACCTATACGGGTGACGGAACCCCTAAATATGTAACGATGTCACTCTGCGGGTCATCCTATTCCACTTTTATTCATGTTTATTCCGATTGCTCTCTTACAAATGAAATTGCTTACAGTCATTATGGTTGTGGTGATAACTACGGATCATTGGTTTCTTTTGCATCAGATGGAGTTTCTACTTATATAATATTGGTCGAAGGATATGATGAAGAGTATTTTGGAAATTTTACGTATGAATTATCCTGCTCAAATGTACCTTCTCCACCGGAAGATTGTGATGAATTTGAAGTTTTATCAAATGGTTTTAACTATTATTTTGGTGTTTTTGGAGATTTAGCTACTGATTTACCAATAGGAGATAATAGTGTGACAGCTTATGGTATGAAGCCTAATTTAATTAGCGACATAGGAATTGTTGCTACTGTGGTAAATTTTCTTTTTTACGATGACAATTCGGGAGTACCCGGTAACCAGATTAGTTCCAGAACCGGAACTATACTGGATTCGGAACCCATGGGAACAATAGATGGTAATTTTCAAATTAAGGAATATACCGTAATATTTGACACTCCCATGGAATTTAACCCAAACACAAGATATTGGGTTGAAATAGACACAGATGCAATTGGATGGGAATTATCTTCGGATTATGGAAGTTTGGGGCTACCCGATGTGGAGCGTGATTTTTTTACCGGCCAATGGACTCCAATTGTAAATCCACAAGTGAATTATGTATTTGATTTAATTTGTAATGAGTTAAATGTTAATGATTTAAATGAATTTGAATTTCTTTATTATCCAAATCCTGTAAAAGATTTCCTAAATATTGTTTCTTCTGAAAAAGTCCTGGCTGCCTCCATTTATAATTTAGCAGGGCAAAAACTAAATCATCCTGCTTTTTCACTAACTGAAGATCAGATTGATCTTACTTCCTTGGCTTCTGGAACTTATATTTTCCGGTTAGTTTTAGGGAATGGTCAAGTTGAAACGTTCAGAATATTCAAACAATAAATAAAATTGGACTTAAAATCTGACCAAGAAATTAATTTTTTATGATAACCTTTTTAGCGAAAGTCTTCCCTTCTTTAGAAATGGCTTTTATGATGAGAATTGAATTGGGAGAAATAAGCTGAAACTGCTCCTGATTTGAAGAAAGCCCCTTTAATTCTTTTAGTAATTGACCTCCTGAAGTATAAATTTGGATTCCGGACAACTGAAAACCTTCCGTTTTGACTATTAAAGAATTTGTTTGTTTTTGATAGTAGACCTGCCAGTTTTCATTCAAATTTTCCATGTCTGAAATGCCTAAATTACAAGCCTCTAAAACCGCATTTTCGTCTACACAATTCCCTGTATTTCCCATAATCTCTCTGGGATAATTTACAGGGTCTAAACTTAAATAATTACAAACATTCGGCAAATTACAGCCGGTAAGTGATCCATTATTATTCACAATCAATCCAAAACCGGAGCCTTCAAAAGTTTCAAGATTAAGATTTTCGATTCCTTGGAGAGAGACGAGTTGAGGGTTTTGAAAAACACGTACAAAAGTTCCATCAACAGTAGTCAGGCTTTCCAGTCCTTCTAAATTTACCAATTGGCTGTTCTGTCCTATCCAAACATTGGATCCGATAAAGGTTAAGCTATTTAGTTCACTTAAAGATACCAAGGATAGATTATTAATTATTTCCAAATAACCTGATACTAATTCCATATTTGTAAGTGAAACATTTTGTAAAGACTGATTATAACCTAATCTCAAATTCCCGTAAACCCCTGAAATATTCTCCAGTCCTGTTAATGACAATAATTGTTCATTAGAGTAGATCTCTAATCCCCCTGTTTCTGTCAAATTTGATAATTGCTCTAAAGTAGTCAAGTCATTATTTTCATGAACAAATAACCTTCCCTCTAAACTTGTCAGGTTCTGCAGTCCCTGTAGATTCGTCAACAAGGTATTTGAAATGTTTAAATTACCGTCAATCGCCATAATACTATTCAGTCCTGATATGTCAGATACGGTTGTATTAACATTACCGAATTCACCAATGTTTAAATTACCCGTTATATGTGCACAATCCGGATAAGCGATCAAAAAATGATCAACATCCTGTTGATAGATGAACGTGACGTCACCTTCAGGACACTGCGCCTGAACCCTGCCTAAAAGAAATATGAAAAAAAACAATGAAGAGATCGAGTAAATGGTTTTCATAATAATACCTGTTTTCCCAAAGATACTCAATCTTTTAATGAATTCACAAATCCCTATTCATTACATTTTTAATCGTGTCGCAGACATACAAGAAATTTGGATTAACCGGACGGGAGTTCCATGTATAAATAAAAACCGGTAAAGATTTCTCTTAACCGGCTTTGGATTACATTTTCGAAATTATAAATCCCTTACACCCATCTACATAAAATTCAGGGTATGAAAATAGATGCTCAACTCAAAAGCGAATAAGAGAAAAGGACGGTATAATAAAAATGCTGAAAGAAGAAATCAAAAGGTTAAAATCCTAATTTTATGCTTTCTCAGTGCTTTTGAAGAATCTCTCACTTTCATAATAAATCCTATCTTTAGAGTTCAAATTTGGTTAGGTTTGAAAGTTTACATTTTTAGAATTTTATGGGTAGCGTTTTTTACGCTGTATGCAATTCCTTCAGTAAAGGCTCAGGACAGAGTTGCTGAATTACTGGATAGTTTGGCCGCAGAAAAAAATGAAGAAAAAATCCTGAACCTCAACCTGAAAATTGCAGAAGAATTAAAGTTCCGGGACAAATCCCGTACTTCTTACTACATCAATCTTGCGGAAAAAAACGCTGAAAACATCAATTCGGAAAAGGTCTGGAAGGAGTTTTACGGAAAAGCGTTCAAGATTTATTCGGATATGGATGCGCTGGATGCTGCGCTGAATTATCTGCTGAAAGAATACGATTATTATAAAAATACGGAAAGTTTAAAAAAATTCGAACTTGAAAATAAACTCGGTATTATTAATGCCCGACTTAACAATCCGGAAAAAGCGCTTATCTATTTCAAAGGAATTCTTCCTTATTATCAAAAAGAAAAAAAATTTGATCTCATAGGCAAAACCTACAATAACATCGGATTATCTTATCTGAATCTGGAAAAAGCGGATTCCTCTTTGTTCTATTTTAAAAAGGGAATTACTGAAATTGAAAAAACGCCAAATCTGGAGGTAAAAGTACACCTGAAAGCCAATATTGCGCGTTGTTATGCAATACTGGGAGAGAATGATCAGGCGGAACAAAATTTTGAAGAAGCTACTCAATTGATTTCCGACACCTCAAATGATGGCATTCTCTGCTGGGTGCTTACGGAACGTGCAAAATTCTTTTACGATACTGAAAACATAGATAAGGCCATCGAATTTGCATTAAAAGCAGAAAAATTAGAACCTTCCAAAAATAGTTTTATTTATGCCGAAATTTTAAAAGTCCTTTACAGGGCTTATTATGAAAAAGAAGATTATAAAAAGTCTGCTTATTATTTCAAAGAATTTGATCAGGTAAGGGACAATCTGAATATAGAAGAAAAAGCGGTCAATGTCGAAAAGCTCAAAATCGAATATGATTATAAAATACGGGAACAGCAAAACGAATTAGCACAAACCCGAAAACGGACAAATCTTCTTTTGGCAATGGGCGGATTGGTCATTTTGCTGCTCGTTTTATTCATTTTCATGATCCGTTATAAAAACCGTTTGGTCAAAATTAAACTCGAAAATGAAGTAAAAGAATTGCGAGAGAAAGAATTGAAACTCGAAATCGAATTGAAAAATAGAGAACTGGCATCAAAAACCATCCGGGAAACCGAACAAAGCGAACTTATCAATATTGTGCAGAAAGATCTGAAAGAAATTCAGTCAAAAGCCATGCAATCCGAAACCAAACACGCTTTAAACCAATTGGTTTATAAAATAAAATCCAATGCTTCCCAAAATAACTGGGAAGAATTCGAACTTCGTTTTTCTCATGTCTATGAATCCTTTTATGAAAAGCTCAATACACTTCATCCGAATTTAAGTCCACATGACAAAAGGATTTGTGCCCTTATCAAATTAAATCTTACCACAAAAGAAATCGCAAACATTACCAAAACTTCTTTGAAATCGATTGAAAACAACCGGACCCGGCTTCGTAAGAAATTAGGACTAACCAACAGTAAAATAGATTTAACCACTTATCTTTCTAATTTATAAATACTTTATTATCAATCCATTAAAAACAAAGTGAGTGGTAAATGAGTGGTTAAAATAAAGATAGTGAGTGTTTGAACAATGCTCATTTATTTTGAAATATTTTTCTTAAATATGAAATTTGGGTTAAATATTTCGATTGAACATGAAAAAATTTACATTACTATTTACTATCATCGCTTCCGGAATTTTAATGGGACAATGGACGGAAGATTATGAAGTCAACACGCTGGTAGCAGATGCTCCCACAGGCGATATTCAATCCATCGGCACAAATGACGGAAAAACCTATGTGATTTTTTGGGATGAAACTGACGGATATGAGTTACGCGTTCAACTTTTAGATGCCGATGGCAATCAGCAATGGGGATCTAACGGCATTCTTGCCAATGACACGGCAGATAACGGAACCTGGACGGCCATACGATCACAGGCCGTAGACGAGGAAGGAAATCTATACATTGCATTTACAGCAACCAATGACAGCAAAGGTTATATCAATAAAATCTCTCCCGACGGCGAACAGTTATTTGGAGCTGGCGGAATAGCCGTCACGGACGGATGGGATATGAAAATCCTCCCTATGAGCGACGGAGGCGCTATCGCAAGCTGGGTTGGGACAGGCGTTGGTTTGCTGATGCGCTATGACGCATCCGGAAACGAAGTTTGGGATGCACCGCTTGAGGTAGCATCACCTGATTCCTCCAATCCTTTTGCTTCAATTGGTGAACTGGTTGGTTTATCTGACGGATCTTTCATTACATTGATTCATACAAAGGGTACAAGTTGGAGTGTAAATTCCATTTTTTGGGCGCAACGATATGATGCCGACGGAGCTGCAATTTGGGCTGATCCGGTACAAATTTCTACACAAACTACCATGAGTAATCGTCGTTATCCTGTCCTGCAGGATGGTGATGTTACTTATCTGGGATATTATGGTTCTACAGGCTTTCGTTTTGATTCATTTTTACAGCGAATTAATCCTGACGGAACTTTGCCTTGGGGCATAGACGGTTCTGATTTCGGGATAGATGATAATTTCTATGAAATGACCACCAGTATCGCAATGGAAGAAGGTTCAGACCATATATGGGCAACAGCCAATATTACCAACAGCAATCAGTCAGAGTACGGGCAATCGGTTCAGAAATTCAATAAGGAAACCGGAGAGCCGCTATTGGATACTTTCGGAAAAACTGTTTTTCCGGTAAATGCTGATAACTGGATCAGTGTAGGTGATCTTCAGTTGGTGAATGACAAACCCTTATTTCTGTTTTCAAACGGCATCAGTGACGGCGTAAATTCCATACAACTGGGCGTGGCTTTGCTGGATGAAGAAGGAGAATTTGCCTGGGATGAAGAATATAAAATGATTGCGACAAGTCCGGGAAACAAAGGCCGTTTTGATTTTACCCGAAATGTGGACGGGCAGAGTGTAGCTGTTTGGACGGAACTTCGCGATGGTGCATCCAAAGCTTATGCGCAAAACATATTTGTGGAGGATGATACAGCAGGTATAAATGATTTCAACACACAATCTATTTCTATCTATCCCAATCCAACTTCCGGAATCCTGCATATTCAGTCCGATGTGGCGATTGAAAAAATTGAAATTTTTAGTTTGACCGGACAATTGCTTAAAAAAGAACACTCAACCACCGAATTGAACCTAAATAACCTGAACAAAGGAGTTTACTTGATTAAAATTTCCCCGGAAAAGGGAACCTCTCTCACAAAAAAAATAATTCGCAAGTAAACTTGATTTGTTCTAAAACCGGCACCGGGAGTCATGCTTCCGGTGTTTTTTATTTTTCCAATTTCTTCAACCCTTCCAGAATCTCTCCCAACCCATTGGTTTTGATTTCAAAAAGTGTGGCTAACTGCATTCCGAGTTTACCCGGAGGAAAACCTTTAGCTGCAAACCATTCGAGGTAATAAACCGGCAAGTCACAAAGTTTCCGGCCTTTGTATTTCCCAAAAGGCATTTTGGCTGTGATGAGTTCTTTTAATATTTCGGGGTTGGGTTGCTGCATTAATTTTATATACTCCGGCTTCGAGTTCCTCAGCCATCGAAAATGAATATTTTTTTGAGGTTCTCGAAGGCGTTCCCTGAGGTTCTCGAAGGGGAATTATTTTTTATACGCCGAATACCCATCTTTCAGATTCACGACCTTTTTAAATCCGGCTTGTTGCATTTTGGTGCTGGCTTCGGTACTTCTACCACCTGCTTGGCAATACACATAATAGGTTTTTTCTGGATCCAAATCCTGAATCATCGAATCAAAATCCTCCGACATAAAATCATAATTGACCGAATTCGGAATATTTCCTTCTTTGAATTCTTCCGGTGTCCTGACATCCAGCAAAACATTGTTCACATCATTGAAGTCAATTTGGCTTAAATCGTTTACCGAAGTTATTTCGGTGGATTCATTTTTTGGTTGACAACTCGTCAGAAATATCAAAGAAGCTATAATTAACAAAAATGATTTCATGATTTTTATTTCTTTATACATTATACAATTCTACTTTATACAACTAATTCATTTCCCGTTAAATGCATTCATCGTATTATTCAATCCACTAAAGATAAAGCTTAAAATAGCATCGGCGACAAAATTTAACCTTTCGGGCAATTTTTCCACCTCTTCTTCGCTCCACATTCCCAATACGAAATCCACTTGTCTTCCCTGCTCAAATTCGTTTCCCACACCAAACCTTAGCCGTGCATAATTTTGATTTTGCAATTTATTTTGAATGTCTTTCAGTCCGTTATGACCACCGTCGCTTCCCTTTCCCCGAATGCGGATAGTACCGAAAGACAAATTCAAATCATCTGTTACCACAAAAATATTTTCAATCGGGATTCCTTCTTTCACCATCCAAAACCTTACGGCATCCCCGCTCAGATTCATATAAGTGTTAGGTTTCAAAACCGTTACAGGACGGGCTTTGTATTTGAATTGAGCAACTTCGCCGAAATTGGACGCAGCAAATTTCGCCTCTACTTTTTTTACCAATTCTTCTATCGCCAAAAAACCGACATTATGTCGTGTATACCGATATTTTTCACCGATGTTTCCTAGCCCGACGATTAAATATTTTTGCATTTGACAAATTTATAAGGATTTTTTTTCAACTTCGAATTCTCAACTTCGAATTTCGTATAATTGCAGAACAAATCTTTTTTCACTACAAAATGAAACTTTATCCTATCGAAACAGGAAATTTCAAATTGGATGGTGGCGCCATGTTTGGCACGATTCCAAAGAGCATCTGGCAAAAAACAAATCCGGCGGACAGTCAGAATAAAATCGAGCTGGCCATGCGCGCGTTGCTTATCGAAGACGGAGACCGTTTGATTTTGATCGATTGCGGAATCGGAAATAAACAATCCGACAAATTTTTCGGCTATTATGATTTATGGGGCGATTATGATCTGGAAACTTCTTTGGCACAATATGGATTTTCAAAAGATGATGTAACCGATGTGTTTTTGACACATCTTCATTTTGACCATTGTGGTGGCGCCGTTCAAATGGACATGACAAACGGAGGTTATGAATTGACTTTTAAAAACGCAAAATACTGGAGTAATTCCAACCATTGGGAATGGGCGACAAAGCCCAATCCGCGTGAAAAAGCTTCCTTTCTTCCGGAGAATTTTCTTTCCATTAAAGAGTCGGGGAATTTAAATCTGATTGACGTTCCGACAGAAGGAAATTGGTTAAAGGACTCTCCACTTGGTTTTGACATCATTTTTGTTAACGGCCATACCGACAAACAAATGCTTCCCGTCATCAAATACAAAGGAAAAACAATCGTCTATGTTGCTGATCTGGTAGCGACGGTCGGGCATATTCCATTGGTTTATGTGATGGGATACGACACAAGGCCGCTTTTGACCATGCAGGAAAAAGGTGATTTTTTGGAAAAAGCAGCAGCGGAAGAATACCTGTTTTTCTTTGAACACGATCCTTACAGAGAATTGGCCACCGTAACCAAAACAGAAAAAGGAGTACTTCTGGACTCAACCTATTCATTTTCAGAAGTTTTTGGGAATTAATTATTTCCAAATGCAACCATTAAAAATTTCTATCTTTGTACGTTAGAATTAATGTAGATATATGAGTTGTGGAAGCTGTGGAACTTCATCAAGCGGATTGCCGAAAGGCTGTAAGAATAATGGTGCATGTGGAATAGACAGCGGATGCGGGAAATTGCCTGTATTTGACTGGTTATCCAATATGCGTTTACCAAACGGTCAATTGGCGTTCAATTGCGTAGAAGTCCGATTTAAAAACGATAGAAAACAATACTATATAAATAGTCATAATCTCCCATTGGGGATTGGTGATGTTGTAGCGGTCGAAGCCCAATCCGGGCACGATATCGGTGTTATAACCCTTACCGGAGAATTGGTCAGAGTTCAAATGAAGAAAAGAAACCTGACGGAAAATTCGGAAGATGTTAAAAAAATATACCGCAAAGCCAACGAAAAAGACATCGAAACCTGGCAATCCTTCAGGGAAAAAGAACAGGAGACCAAAATGCGCGCACGCAGAATTGCGGTGGATTTAGGTTTGGAAATGAAAATTACCGATGTCGAATACCAAGGCGACGGAATCAAAGCCATTTTTTATTATACGGCAGAAGGACGTGTCGATTTCCGCGAATTAATCAAACAATATGCATCTGCTTTTTCTGTCCGCATCGAAATGAAACAAATCGGCTATCGCCAGGAAGCCGCAAAAGTGGGTGGAATCGGTTCATGTGGGCGTGAATTATGCTGTTCCACCTGGTTGACCGATTTCCGTTCTGTCAACACGGCGGCAGCGCGATACCAACAATTGTCCATCAATCCTCAAAAGCTGGCCGGACAATGCGGAAAACTAAAATGTTGTTTGAATTACGAGCTGGACACTTATCTGGATGCTTTGGATGAATTTCCTTCGCTCGAAAGTACATTTGAAACCGAAAAAGGTTCGGCGAGCTGTATGAAAATCGATGTATTTAAAAAAGAAATGTGGTTTGCCTATACAGAGGGTGGTTTTAATTGGCACAAATTCTCGTTGGATCAAGTAAAAGATTTTATTGCCGTCAGTAAAAATGGTGGTAAAACCGCTACACTGGAAGAGCTGGAAAAAGATACAATCGTAGAAACCAAAAAGGATTTTGTTGATGTGATTGAAGAGAATTCTTTGGAAAGATTTGAACGAAAAAACCGCAATAGAAACAAAAACCGTAATCGTCAGGACAAACAAAAACCTCATTCCGATTTAAAGTCAGACAAAAATAACCGTCCTGAAAGAAATCAAAAATCGGAAAAATCAGGAATCAAAGAGAAACAGAACCGACCGGATCGATCCCGCCGGCCGGAAAAACCAAAAAGCGATAACCGTAAACCGGAGCAAAAAAGCAATCCGCAAAATCAATCCAAAAATCAGGATTCGGAAGGAAACCCAAATAAGTCCAAATCCCATAAACCTCGTAAAAATAAAAAAAGAAACAACCGTGATAATCCAAACAAAAACGATGAAAATTCATAGTTGGGTGATGCTTTTGGCTGGTTTTGTATTTTTTATACAATGCGATTCGCCCCATTTTTATCAGGAACAGGTTTCCACTCAAAACCATTGGAATAAAGATGCTGTGGTCACATTTGATTTCGAAGTAAAAGACACGGTCGGGAAATATGATTTCTATTTGTTAAGTAGAAATAACAATGAATATTCTTACAGTAATCTTTATTTATTTACAAAATTGACCACTCCAAAAGGAGAAACCTATACGGACACTTTACAATATTATTTGGCATTTCAAGACGGCGAATGGGTAGGAAAAGGCAATAGTTTAAAGGAACTATACCTTTTATACAGAGAAAACGTTTCACTTAAAGATACCGGAAATTATCAACTTTCAGTTTGGCACGGTATGCGTGAAGAGAATTTATCCGGAATTGAAGACATCAGTTTAATTGTGGACAAAAAATAAAGGAAATGAGTACACAAACCAAATCAACTCAAAAAGCTAAAAAACCAAGCAAACCCTTTTCTGTAAAGCGAATGCTTCTCCTCATTTGGGGAATTTTTCTCACCGGTTTATTGGGGATTTTTCTATTATTTTGGGGAACTTCCCACGGACTTTTAGGGGAAATGCCCGACGTTCAGGCACTTGAAAATCCTGACATTTATGTTTCTTCAGAAATTTATTCGTCAGACGGTGTTTTGCTCGACCGATTTGAAACAGAAAAAAGAGTTCCGGTCACTTATAAGGATTTACCCAAACATTTGGTTGAAGCCCTTTTGGCGAGAGAAGACATTCGTTTTGAGAAACACTCCGGAATTGATCCGCGCAGTACGGCACGCGCCATCACCTCTATGGGTGGTTCAGGTGGTGCGAGTACCATCACCCAACAATTGGCAAAACTATTATTTACAGGTGTCAGAGCCCAAAATAAAGTACAAGCCGTCAAACAGAAAATCAAAGAATGGGTGGTAGCCGTTGAATTGGAAAAACGCTATACAAAAGAGGAAATCATGACCATGTATTTGAACAAATTTGATTTTGTTTATAATGCAAACGGTATCGAATTGGCATCCAAAGTTTATTTCAATACCACCACCAACAAATTGACATTGGAAGAATCAGCCATGCTTGTTGCCATGCTCAAAAATCCGGTAGCTTTCAATCCTATTCGAAATCCAAATGATTCCAAACACGAACGAAATGTGGTGTTAAACCAAATGGTCGAATATAAATTCTTAACAAAAGAAGAAGCAGAAGCTGCAAAAGCGAAACCTGTTAAAATCGACAAACAGGAGATCAACACCATCAGCGAATCCTATTCAGCTTATTATAAGCACGAATTAAGAAGAGAGATTCAGCAATATTTTAAAGATTTGGAAAAAGAAACCGGAAAGAAATATAATTTGTATAAGGACGGTCTGAAAATTTATGTAACACTGGATTCCCGTATGCAAAAATTGGCGGAAGATGCGGTAGCCAAACATCTTAAATCCATTCAGAAGACATTCTTTGCGGAACAGAAAAACAATCCAAAAGCTCCTTTTTACGGGCTCTCCGAAGACAAAAGACAAAGAATTTTTCAAAGAGCCATGAAAAACACGGATATGTATCGTCATTGGAAAGAATTAGATAAAACCGATGAGGAAATCCTTGCCGAATTCAAAAGAAAAAGAGATTCTGTGAAAATTTTCACCTGGGACGGTATTGAATACCGAAAAAATATGTCACTTATGGATTCGATTGAATATCATAAACACATTTTACAATCCGGTATGATGTCTATGGATCCAAAAGACGGAACGATTAAAGCCTGGGTGGGTGGAATCAATTGGGATTATTTCAAATATGACCATGTCAAACAAGCAAGACGTCAGGTAGGATCTACTTTCAAACCATTTGTGTACGTTACCGCCATCAACCAGATGAACTATACGCCATGTAATACTGTTTCAAATGCACCCTTTCAAATCGGGAATTGGAAACCGCGAAATGCCAACGGAAAATATGGTGGAAGTCAGGATTTGCGCACTGCTCTTGCTTTCTCAACCAACGTTGTAACAGCCCGTTTAATCGCTCAAACAGGTGTAGAACCCGTAATTCAACTGGCTCGAGAGTTGGGTGTGGAGAGCAATATTCCAAAAGATTATACCATCGCATTGGGATCGGCAGATTTAACTGTTTACGAAATGGTAGGAGCCCTGAGTACATTTGCCAATGGGGGAATTTATATCAAACCCGAATTGATTGTCCGTATAGAAGATAAAACCGGTCGTATCATAAAAGATTATCAACCCGCTGCACGTGAAGTAGTGAATGAATATGTGGCTTATGCCATGATAGATCTGATGAAAGGAGTTACTGATCGTGGAACCGGTAAATGGGTTCGTACTAAATATGGAATCAACAGCGAAGTAGCATCCAAAACCGGAACTACAAATGATCAGTCAGACGGTTGGTTCATAGGGATTACACCCAATCTGGTTACCGGGGTGTGGGTAGGTTGTGAAGACCGATTTGCCCATTTTCAGGGAATTGCACGGGGGCAAGGTGCCGCTACGGCTTTGCCAATTTGGTCTTATTATATGCAATCAGTTTATAAAAATGGAAAAGAATTTGGTGTTAATACCACAGATAAATTTGAAAAACCAAAAGACATTGACGAAAAATGGGATTGTTCTTCTTTGACCGGATTCCACAGTTATGGAAGCATGGGCGGAACTTTTGATTATGATTATTCGGGCGCTGTAGATTATGTGGATCCGCTGCAAGGAGTAAACAGTAGTTCCAGCTCAAGTAGTGACACGATCAACTTCAACCAATAAATTTATTCATCATACATAAAAAAACCACTCGTGATGAGTGGTTTTTCATTTTAATTCATTTCTGAATTTTCGTTTTTCGGCACCTGCATCAATTCTACCAAATTTTCCATCATTTGGGCATCATCTGCATGAATAGCATAATAATGCGAAATGTTCCCTTCCCTATCAATCAACATATATCGGGGAATCCAGTTCAAACCTATATAATTGGTAAAATCATTTTTCCAGTCCGAATTGAACCAATAATGTTCTCCTTCTATTCCGTATTTTTCAATTCCATTTTTCCAGGCATCTTCTTTCCCCACTTTATCCAGAGAGAAAAATAAATAAACAACTTCCGGATATTGGCCTTGAACCGTTTTTAATTTTGGCAAACCTTTTATACAATCCGGACACCAGGAAGCCCAGATGTCAAGTAAAATCACTTTTCCCTCATATTTTTTCAAAACTTCTCCAACAGTCAGTTTATTTCCATCCAAATCCTGAATTGGCTGGTTCAGTGCTGTTTCATCAAATTCTGTTTTTAGTTCCGTTGGTGCTTCCTGAGCAGAAAGATTCAGAGAAAATAAAAACAAACCCAAAATCCATATCGAATTTTTCATTTTACTAAATAATTAAAATAATGCCGAACCAATTTACAAAAATTCAGCCAAATTGGATGTTTAAAGTTTCAGGTTTCAGGTTTCAAGTTAGTATCTTCGCAAAAAGTTTCAGAATATGTCAGAAGTAAGAGTTCGATTTGCACCCAGCCCGACAGGGCCTTTGCACATCGGCGGCGTTCGTACCGCTTTATTTAACTATTTATTTGCCAAACATCACGGAGGAAAATTTTTACTGCGAATTGAGGACACCGACCAGAATCGCTATGTTCCCGGAGCTGAAGATTATATCATCGAGTCGCTGAAATGGCTGAACTTAATTCCCGATGAAGGAGTCGGATTTGGTGGACCTCATGCTTCTTACCGCCAGTCTGAACGAAAAGAAATTTATACCCAATTTGCACAAGAATTAATTGATTCCGGAAACGGTTATTATGCATTTGACACGGCAGAAGAATTGGATGCTTTGCGTTCGGAAGCTGAAGCAAAAGGCGAAACATTTATCTACAATTCCCAAAATCGCCATAAACTGAATAATTCATTGAATTTAAATTCAGAGGAAGTTCAACAGAAAATCAATTCCGGAATTCCTTACGTCATCCGATTTAAAATCCCTGAAAACCAAACCGTTTTATTGGATGATTTGATTCGGGGAAAAATCTCGATTGACTCCAATACGTTAGACGATAAAGTTTTATACAAATCAGACGGTATGCCGACTTATCATTTGGCGAACATTGTGGACGACCATTTGATGGAAATCACGCATGTAATCCGCGGCGAGGAGTGGTTGCCTTCTATGGCATTACACGAACTTCTGTACAAAGCTTTTGGCTGGACAGCTCCGAAATTTGCGCATTTGCCGTTGATTTTGAAGCCGGAAGGAAAAGGAAAACTCAGCAAACGCGATGGCGATAAACACGGATTTCCGGTGTTTCCGTTGGAATGGACAACTGAAGAAGGCATTTCAAAAGGATACAGAGAAGAAGGCTATCTGCCGGAAGCAGTAGTCAATATGCTCGCACTTTTGGGTTGGAATCCGGGAACGGAACAGGAAATATTTACAATGGATGAATTGATTTCGCAATTCAGTCTGGAAAAAGTAAGTAAATCAGGTGCGAGATTCAATCCGGAAAAAACCATTTGGTTTAACCATCAATATATCCAACAAAAAACAGCAGAAGAGATTTTGCCGGAATATGAAAAAGTATTATCCTCCCTTAATCCCTCCAAAGGAGGGGAATTCTCCGATGAATTTAATTTACAAATCATTGGTTTACTAAAAGAAAGAGCGAATTTCATTCGTGACATTTACGATCAAGGGAAATTCTTTTACCATTCGCCTGAAAATTATGATGAAAAAGCGGTAGGAAAAGCATGGAAAGAGGATTCTTCTGCATTAATTGAAGAATTTGCAAATGATTTGAATTCAATTGAAGAATTCAATCATCACAACATTCATGATGCGATTCAAAATTTCGTCAGTAAAAAAGAAATTGGTTTCGGGAAACTGATGATGCCGATTCGATTATCTTTGGTAGGAAGCTTACAGGGGCCTGACGTTCCGTTAATCATGGAATTATTGGGCAAAGAAGAGGTTTTAAGCCGATTGAAAAGAATTTCAGAGAAGTTTTCATAAAAGATACTCATTTGTTTAATTGGAGTTCAAGTTTATTATTAAGCAGTTTTTTGATTTCTTATAATTCGAACTTATATTTAAGCAAAAAACCAAATGCTGGAACAAATAAAAGAAAGTAGCATAAGAAACGCCGCCAGACTTCTGATGCTGGTACTAATCATATTGATTTGCTATGTTTTGCAAAGCATAATTGTTCCGATTCTCTTTTCTGTGATTTTGTCGGTTTTATTGCTGCCGCTTTGTGAAAGATTTGAAAAATGGGGATTTAATCGAGCATTTGCCTCAATTTCCGCCTTACTTCTGGCGGTTCTGGCTTTGGCAGGAATCGGTTATCTTGTTGTTTCGCAGACCATCAACATAGGTCAGGACGCTTCAGACATTGTCAACAAAATAAAATCTTTGGTGATGCGGGTGCTGGACTGGGCTTCAGATAAATTTGGAATGTCCCAGGGCGAAATAATTAATCGGGTGGAATCTGAATTAGGCAACAGCGCGACGACCATTGGAAGTTATGCTACCTCCATCCTTAACTCCATAGGGAATTCTTTGGCCTATGGACTTTTGGTTCCTATCATGATATTTTTCTTTTTGTACTACAGGGAATTTTTCAAAGGATTTTTCTTTCGGGTATTTTCATCTACTCCCAAAGAAAAAATTGAAGAAGTACTAAGCAAAATTTATGATGTGCTGCGGAATTATCTCGTCGGATTGATTTCCGTAATGGGAATTGTTGCTGTTCTGAATACTGTGGGATTGATGATTCTCGGAATCGAATACGCTTGGTTCTTTGGCGTATTGGCAGCCATGTTAACCATCTTTCCATACATCGGAATTTTCATTGGTTCGCTGATTCCGGCTTTGTTTGCACTTGCTACAAAAGACAGTGCTTGGTATGCTCTGGGCGTGGTCCTATGGTTTCAAGCCGTTCAAACTTTGGAAGGAAACTTCATCACACCCAAAATAGTGGGCGGAAAAGCAAGTTTAAATCCGCTGGTCTCGCTTCTTTCCTTTTTCCTCGGCGGAATGTTATTTGGAATTTCGGGAATGATTTTGGCTCTTCCTTTATTGGCGATGCTCAAAGTTATTTTTGATGCGATGCCATCCACTACAGCTTATGGTTTTTTACTGAGCGAACCGGAAGATTCCTATATACTGACAGAAAAACAGAAGCGAAAACGAAAGATGAAAGAAAGAAACAAGAAGAAAAAAGAGGAATGATAAGACGCTCGGAATTGATTAAATTTGGGCGGTGAAAAAAATTTTTAAAATCCTCCGCACACTATCCGTCAATATGACTTGGAAAATGTTCCGTGCATTGTTTTCCAGACCGATTTTATTAATTCCAACCATTTGGGGGACGATTGAATCCTTTCTTTTTTCAGAAATTAATTTTGACGAAAGCTCAAGCGGAAGAGGTGTCTCAAATGCATTTCGCCATGCTGCATGGAACCTACTGATTGCCAAAAACTGTTCGTTTTTCACTTCCGAAACAAAAGCCGTTGCTTGGGCAAAATACATCACGAATCTGCACGAAGAAGTTTTCCCAAACGAGCCGTTTGACCATGAAATGGATTTGCACAACAACCAAATCGGGCGGGAGTTTTACTGTGAAATGCTGAACCGGAAAATCAAAACCAAAAAAGAAATGATAGCCGCACTCATGAAAAAATGTGATTCTGCAGTAGGATTGAAGGATGCAGATGAAATTCAAAAAGTGAAAGGAGAATTGGTTTATTTTGAAGAAAGATAATAGATTTGAACAATGAGCATCCTTTCTCTTATAGTCACAATCGTTTTTTTAATAATTGTTGGGTTTATTGTCAAAAAGCCGGGACAAAAATGGTTTTAGGGAGTAATCAAATCAACAACATCAACTCCTCCCACTCCTGCATTTTATCTTCCAACTGAAGTTTTAATTCATCATATTTTTTCAAATCTTCATCGGAATGAGAGGTTTCAAATTTCTTTTCCAAACCAGAAATTTCCGTTTCCAGTTCGGCAATTTCTCCTTCTAATTTGCTGATTTTGTTTTGAATGCGTTTCTGTTCTTTTTGTTCTTCCTGAGAAAGTTGAGGTTTTTCCTTTTTGTCAGAATCAGAATGCTCCCCTCCTTTGGAGAAGCTGGAGGAGGCTTCAATTTCCCGGAATCCCTGTGCTTTTCTTTCGATCAGATATTCGTTAATTCCGCCAAGGAATTCTTTTACTTTTCCGTCCCGGAATTCAAAAACCTTTTTGGCCAATCCGTCCAGAAATTCACGGTCGTGAGAAACCAGAATCAAAGTTCCGTCGAAGTTCTGCAAAGCAAGTTTCAGAATCTCTTTTGACTGGATGTCCAAATGGTTCGTCGGTTCGTCCATCACTAAAACGTTGAACGGTTTCAGTAGCAATTTTGCGAGCGCCAACCGATTTCTTTCCCCACCGGAAAGAACGGAAACTTTCTTTTCCACCGTTTCGCCGCTAAATAAAAATGCACCCAAAACATCACGAACTTGTTTTCTCGTTTCTTCGGTAGAAGCATATTCTGCTTCTTCCAAAACCGTCCATTTCTCATTTAAAACTTCGGCCTGGTTTTGTGCGAAATATCCGACTTCCACGTTATGCCCGAGTTTGATGATTCCGGTATGGTCGAGCCCGTCCACCATCACACGCGCCAAAGTGGTTTTTCCCTGTCCGTTCTGTCCGACAAAAGCGATTTTTTCGCCACGATTTACATAGAAATTAACCCCGTCAAAAATCTGTTTCTCCCCGTATTTTTTCCCGACATTTTCCAGTTCGAAAATGATTTTTCCGGGAACAACTGCCGATGCAAACCGGATGTTCATTTTGTGAACATCTTCATTTTCCACTTCAATTCGGTCAATTTTATCCAATTTCTTTATCAAAGACTGCGCAGTTGCTGCTTTGGATGCTTTTGCGCGAAACTTGTTGATTAACTGTTCGGTATGTTTGATGTATTGCTCCTGATTTTTCTGCGCCTGTTCCATTTTTTCACGCCGTTCCTGACGGAGTTCGATGTATTTGGAATAATTCGCTTTGTAATCATGAACTTGTTTGTTGGCTATTTCAAGCGTTCGGTTTGTAACATTATCCAAAAATTGTTTGTCATGCGAAACCAAAACCACCGCACCGGGATAATCCTGCAGGAATTCTTCCAGCCAAAGAATGGAGTCGATATCCAAATGGTTGGTCGGTTCGTCCAATAATAAAACATCGTGTTTTTGGAGTAATAATTTAGCCAATTCGATTCGCATGCGCCATCCACCGGAAAATTCATCGGTTTGTCGGTGGAAATCTTCGGCTTTGAAACCCAGACCAAAAAGGATTTTTTCCATTTCGGCGTCTTTTGTATATCCGCCGAGAATGTTGAAACGATCTGTGAGGTGCGTGATGTCTTCAATCAACTGATGATATTCATCGCTTTCATAATCGGTTCGGGTGGAAAGTTGATCATTTGTAAAATCAATTTTTTGCTGAATTTCATTGAGTTGTTCAAATGCTCTTCCGGCTTCATCCCAAACAGTTCTTCCCTTTTCAAAATCGATGTCCTGTGTCAGATATCCGACGCTGACTTCGCCTTCGTGCACCACATCACCCTCATCGGAATCTTGTTTTTTGGCTAAAATTTTAAGAAGTGTCGATTTTCCCGCACCGTTTTTTCCGGCCAAACCAACTCGGTTTCCTTTGTTGATACGAAATGAAACGTTGTCAAATAAATAATTTCCTGCGAAATGAACGCCTAAATTCTGAACTAATAACATTTTGCAAAAATAATAGGATATTTAGGATGGTGAAAGAAATAAAAAAAGGAAGAACGTAAATTCTTCCTTTCACAAATTAATATAATGTTATAAAAAAATCAGTAGTAGTTTATTTATGAGGAATTATTAATTAACAAGGGTTTACTGATCTTTCTTTGCAAAGAAATTATAGTTCTTGCAGATAAAATAATTTCAAATTACTTATAAACTACTCAATTGCTTTTTTATCTGAAAAATCATTGCAAAATCTCTTTAACGGTTTTACGTTGATTTAAGATATGATTTAACATTTTGTTATTTTGATTGTTTCTAAAAACCAATTCTAATACATTATTAGACAAACAATTAAAAGAAATAAGAGTAGTAAGTGAGTATCTATTATCCACTAACTTACCTATTACTCATTTTAAGTTTCCTTGACAATTCTACAAAGAATTTTGGCAATTCTTTCATTGATTTGTGGCCTAAATATTTTTAAAAATTAGAGAAATGAGGAGAAATGTGTTATTATGTTTTCTCTTTTTATTTGCAGTTTTCCAATTTGTGGATGCGCAGGTAAAAGGGACGGTAAATGACCAAGATGGATTTGCAGTTGCAGATGCAGAAGTGGTGGTAATGGGTACAGAAACATCTACCTTAACCGACGAGAGTGGAAACTTTGAAATAGATGCTCAGGTGGGAGATGTACTGCAAATTACCGATATGTTTGGAACAGCCAAAGAGTTCAATGTATCAGGTGAAAATCTGGGGACTTTAACGATGGGTGCTGAGATTCTGGCCGAAGCGGTAATTTTAGGATATGGTATTTCGGAATCAGATGAACAAAAAACAGGGGCTTATACGACTGTAAAAGCCGAAGACATTGAAAAAATAGGCTCTGTTTCTTTTGACCAAGCCTTACAAGGGCAGATTGCCGGCGTTAGTATTGGAGCCGGAAGCGGGCAACCGGGAGCGCACACACCTATTTTTGTACGGGGTATTACTTCCCTGACAGGAAACACGATGCCACTTGTAGTAGTAAATGGAGTTCCGGTTTCCACAAATGATATGTCCGGAATTGCTGCAACTTCCAATCCCCTTGCAAACATCGATCCGTCAACTATTGAAAACGTAACGGTGTTAAAAGATGCAGTAGGAACTTCCCTTTATGGTTCCCGGGGTGCAAACGGTGTTATTTTGGTGACCTTAAAAAAAGGAATTCACTCAAAAGGAAAATTCATGTTCAACTCTGAATTTGGAATCGGGGACATTGCTTTTGAAAAAGATGATTGGTTGGACGCTCAAGGACATACAGATTATTTTGCAACTGCTTTAGCAAATGGTTTTGGATGGTCGTATGAAGACGCTTACGATACTGCCGTTTCAGAATTTGGATGGGATGGAAAAGCCAATTATAACTGGAGAGATGCTGTACGTCACAATGCAATCAGTTCTCAAAAATATGTATTTAATTATACGGGAGGTACAGATCAAATTCGTTTGTTTACTTCCTTGAGCTATAACGACCAAGACGGGATTGCCCGTGATGCTAACTTCAACCGTATTTCTGGTTATTTGGGGGCGAACTGGACGGTTAACGACAAAATGGATTTGAATTTTGATGTAAGTGTGAGCAAAGCAAAACAAACCGGGCCGACTGATGGTTCGTCTTATTCCAATCCGATTTTTGCCGGAAATTTGATGTCCCCGACCCAGCCGATTTACAATGCTGATGGCAGTTACAACCTGAATCTGTATTTTTTGAATCCTGAATTCAACCCATTGGCTCTTCAAGACCGCAATAAAACATTGTCCGATTTTTATAAAGCAATTATCAATTTAGGAGGTAATTATGATCTGACAAAAGATTTAAATTTTGAGACTAAATTTGGGGTAGATTATAATTTCTACGATGAATTATTGTACTGGAATCCTGATTTCGGAGACGGAAACAATGGCCATCCGCTTGGAAACGGATATGGTTATGCTTCTCAAAGAAATTTTAACACTTGGAACTGGAGTAACGCACTACGTTATGACACAACCTTTGCTGACCTTCATAATTTGACGTTGACTGCCGGTACAGAGGCAATTAAATATGATTACAGCTTTGTAATTGCAGAAAAAAGAGGATATCCGGCAGGAAACACTAAACCAACGCTGGACAATGCTGTAAATGCTTCCGATTTGACAAATTCAGGTGGGCAGGATTATTCGTTTATGAGTTATTTCGGACGATTGGCGTATGATTTCGATGGTAAATTCTCTTTGAACGGAAACATAAGACGAGATGGTTCATCCCGATTTGGTAAAGATAACCGCTGGGGAACTTTCTGGGGAGTTGGAGCCGCTGTAAACGTGGATAAATTTATTGACGCAGATGCGATTAATACCATAAAACTAAGAGGTTCTTACGGTACGGTTGGGAATGCCGAAATCGGGAACTATGCTTCCATGAACTTATATACAGCTACGAACGGTGCATTTTTAGGTGTACCAGCAGGTGCCATTACTCAATTAGGAGATTCCAATTTGAAATGGGAAACAACCAAACAATTGAACGTAGGATTGGATTTGGGCTTCTTCCAAAACAGATTAAAAGGTACCGTGGATTATTATGTGAAAAATGTTGAAGATTTATTATACACTGTACCTACAAATGCTTCTTCGTCCGGATTTACCAGCTATTGGACAAATGATGGTGAAATGAAAAGCCGGGGAATCGAAGGTAGTTTGACAGTCGTTCCGGTCAGAACAGAGGATTTCGAATGGACAATTACCGGTAACTATGCCTATAATGACTCTGAAATCACTAGCATAAACGATGGGACGGTAGCTGTAAGAAACGGAAACAAAGCATGGATGGACGGCCACAACCCTACCGAGTTTTATACAAGACTTTGGGCAGGAGTTGACCAGACAAATGGTGCTCCGCTTTGGTACACTGACGAAACCAGAACGACAACCACAAGCGTTGCAGGTGAAGCGGCTATGTCTTTTACCGGAAAACAGGCTTTACCTATCCATACAGCCGGATTGTCAACATCCCTTACATATAAAGGATTTGTTTTATCCTCACAATTCTCCTACGCTGGAGGGCATTCAGTCTACGACCGTTGGGGATTTGTATACAACAGTGACGGAGCTTATGCCAATTTAAATACAAGAGAAGAATGGGCAAATGGAGCCTGGACGCCGGAAAACGCCGGAAGTGCTACTTTACCACAAGTGATTTATGGAGGTAATTCCGGAAGTAACGCTGCTTCTACGAGATACTTATACGATGCGGATAATATCCGATGGAGATCTGCTGAGTTCGGATACCGATTTGGAAAAACGATGTTGGGCGAAAAAGTAGGGCTGGATAACATCTATGTTTATGTAAAAGGATACAACTTGGTGGTTTGGACATTTGACGACGATTTGTGGTTTGATCCGGAAACCGCTTCCAACGATGCCGATTTGATTTACGGAATTGAAAGAATGGGATTGTACGATATGACCCAACCCAACTTGCGACAGTTCATTTTTGGGGTAAGATTGGATTTCTAATTATAAAAAAGAATTAAAAATGAAAAAGATATTATTTAGTTTAAGTCTGATCGGGCTATTGGGATTGACTTCCTGTAGTGAAGAAGACTTTATGGAATATGAACCTTCAGATTCAGTAGAAGTGGAAGGAGCCATTACAAACGAAGGACAATTACAAACAGCCGTATTTGGTATTTATGATGCGATTCAGAGTAATTTTGCTTATGGAAATTATTACATAACTGCTCAGGAGATATTAACGGATAATGGTTTTGTAGTTTTGGATAACTCTAACCGTTTTACGGATTTCTACCGTTACCAACATGCTTTGTCTTCAGGCGGGTCTATTTCCAATATGTGGACAATCGGATACCGGGCGATAGCCAGAGCAAATTTCGTTTTAAGTTTTGAAGGAGAAATTGAAGGGGCTAACGTGGATCGTAGCTTTGCAGAAGCCCGCGCGATAAGAGCATTGGAATTGTTCAATTTGGTGAACTACTATGCAAGACCTTATGGAACAACGGATCAGGATTTAGGAATTCCGGTTCCTGTCGAATTTGAAAAAGATTTAGACATCCCTCGCAGTTCAGTTGCCCAAGTTTATGATGAAGTCATTTCCCAACTGGAATTAGCAGCCGAAAACCTTCCAAGCGGTGGAGATAAATCCAGGCTAACGAAGGAAGCTGTTTATGGAATTTTGTCCAGAGTCCTTCTGTACAAAAAAGATTATCAGCAAGCAGTAAATTATGCCAATTTAGCATTGTCCGGGACACAATTGATTTCCGGATTAACTACAGTGGATAATGAAGTTGTCGTGGATACAGATGCGCTTCGCAATTATTATTTGGATCCTCTTGGGTCTGGCGAAACACTTTTTGCACTTGATTTTACTGCCCTTGACAACCCCGGTTCCAATGATGCACTTTCTGCAACCTGGTCATCAGAAGCCACAGGAGGTCGATATGAAGATACGGCCGCCACAACTGATTTTTATAACCTGATTCCGGCTACAGATGCCCGAAAAACATTGTATTCTGAATGGGATACAACCGACAATCCAAAACCTTATGGCGTTTTGAAATTTGGTGCTGTTGATAACGATGTCGTTGTAATCCGCGCTTCAGAAGTTCTTTTGAATAAAATCGAAGCATTGTATTATACAGATCCTTCAGGAGCTTTAACCGAATTGGTGAATTGGGTACAAACAAATAGAAACCCTCAATATGCTTTCAGCGGTTCAGGACAATCCTTGTTGGAAGAAATCCTCAATCAAAGACGAATTGAACTTGCATTTGAAGGTCACCGTTATTTTGATATGAACAGATATCAGATAGACCTCCAGAAAAATGCAAACTGTACCGTAAACTGTGAAATTCCTTTTGCAGATTACAAACGGGTATTTCCTATTCCTTTAAATGAAATGAATACAAATGCCTCAATGGTTCAGAATCCAAATTATCAATAGTAAATATATTATACGGATTTATTGTTTTATAAATGAGAAGCCGCTTTTTAGCGGCTTCCTTTTTTATACCCATAATTCTGCTTGCAAGTTTTGAACCCATTGATTTAGATTTTCTTCTGAAGAAAGACGGAATTTTTTCCGGAGTTTGTATTTGCGATTCTGAACCGTCCGGAGTGAACTGAATGTCATTTCGGCGATTTCTTTAGTAGAGAAATCCAGCTTCATTAAGGCGCAAAGTTTTAAATCGGCGGAAGTCAAATCCGGATAGTCATGTACCAATTGGTTATAAAACTCAGGGTAAACCTCTATGAAACGCGATAGGAAATTGGGGGAATTCTCATTGGCAAGCGAAACGATTTCCTCAAAAGCATTGTTCAATTTCTTTTTCAACTCTAAGTTTTCTCTTTTCCCTTTTAAACTTTTTCTGCGCTGAGATTTGATAAAAATATATGTGCCGGAAATGACCCCTAAAATAACCAAACCGGAAGCCAAAAATATAAATCGGGTGTTGGATTCCGCTTCTTGAACCTTGATCTGAGTATCGCTTTTTATAAGTATCGCCGGTACAATTGCGTTCTGCTTTCGGACTATCTCCAGACTATCTTTGACTTTTACATATTTCTTCAGATAAATATTTGAAATATCCTCGTGTCCTTCTTTGTAATATGCTTCAGACAGTAGTTTGTACAATTTCTCCTTGGTATTGTTTATCTCCTTATTTAACTCCAAAGATTTTTGATAATGGACTATGGCCTTCTGAAAGTTCCCTGAAACATCATAGTATTTTCCTGTAATCTCATTTAAAAGTGCTTCTGAGTATTTACTATCCATTTTCCGGGAGTATTCTTCTGCAAAACCAAGATAAATCTTACTGGAATCAAGTTCTCCCTTATCAACAAACAAATCAGAAATGCTTACAGCACTTGTAAATTTATTAGTAAGATTCGTTGTAGGCGAAAAATAAGCCGCTTTGTAATAATATAAGGCAGAATCCTTTTGATTTTTTAATTGGTAGACGTCCCCCAGATTTACATAAACACCAAAAAGCTTATTGACTCTGTTCTCTTCCTCTTTTATTTGACCGGAAAATTGGATAGCTTCTTTATAACGCTTTATCGCTTCATCATAAAGCCCTAAAATATGCAGGCTTAATGCTTCCCGAAAACTGATGGAATACAGCATCTCGGGATTCTGTCTGGCGTATGGCTCTTTTTTTGCTTTTACAATATAGGAAGTGGAAAGATCTAATTTGCCTTTCATATAATAAACACCGGAAATCCCCAGATAAGCAGTTGCAAGTCCTTTTGAATAGTTTTCTTTCTCAGAATCTTTTATAGCGACAAGATATGCTGCCAAAGATTCATCGTATTGGTCTTTTTCAAAAAGCTGACGTGCTTTCGCCAAAATGGAATCAACTTTTGGATGCTCCTCCTGCTGAAAAAAGAAAAAACCACCTCCAGCCAGAACCGGAGAAGAAAAACTGATAAATAAAAATAACGGAATGGAAACAATCAGTGTCCTCACTTTCTGCATAAATCCTCAACAATTTTACTGTCTGAAAACTAACTCCCAAATTATTTTCCAAACAAATTAATACCCTTTACACAAGCCATTTTACAATGTTCGTACCGTTTAGGGTTTTAAAGTGTTAAGAATTTGTTCCGATTTGATCAATTGTGTTAAATCTCATCCTGTTTTGCTCAAATTCTTTTTTATTGACCACACGGGTTTTTGAGATGTTGTCATGCCAGCCCGTATTTCCAAAGTAAGACAAGGCATCAAATGGAATTAACCGACAGATATTTCGGTTCAATAATTTTCCAATTTCCATTTGGCTTCCATCTTCCGTAACAGCAATGGTTCCGGTTATAAATTTTCCTATACTCCTTCCCTTGAATATAAATTCTTGAAAAGACATAAATGCAAAATAAAAAAACGCCGAAAGAATCCGGTCTAACAACGGATTTTCGTCAAAAAATGTTACCACATCAACTTGAAATAAAACGAGGATAATCATGATGATTAAAAAGAACAATAAAAAGGCAAGGATGTCTATCAAATAATTTGCAAAACGCAATAATTTTGGTGCAATTGATAATTCAACCGGATTCAGAAAAGAGTTCATAAAGTAAATTTAATCATAATTTTCTGGCTAAAAGTTGTATTGGAGAATTAAGCCGGTTCTGCAATCTGACCGATTTGGTCGATGAAATTGAATTTTGCTTTGTTTTGTTCAAAATCCTTTTGATTCACTACTCGGGTTTTAGAAATACTGTCGTGCCATCCGGTTTCTCCCAAAAAGGAAAAGGGTTCGAAAGGAATAAACCGGCATAAAGAACGGATAAGCGCTTTGTTAAAATTTAAATCTTCACCTTCCACAGTCACCGCTTTGGTTCCGGTTATAAATTTTGCGATGGTTTTTCCTTTAAACAGATATTCTGTTAAGGCATAATACAGGACATAAACCAAAAGTGAAATACCCAACAATCCCAAACTTAAAATCGGGGAATTATAATACGCATCTTCTATTAATAACATAGGGATAAATATTACCGCATACTGGATAATGCCGGCTATAAAATAATCAATCAGATAATTTACAAAACGTAAGCCTTTTGAAGCAATAGAATGCTCAACAGGATCTAAATAAGTGTTCATGAGAAAAAAGTTTGTGCAAGTATAATTCAATTCAGATACTTTTCAAACCTTTTCACATCGGTTTCTTCCGGTAATTTTTTTTCAAATTCGATTTTATCAAATAAAAATTGGCTCATTTGCGGTGCAAGCAACGTCCCGCGAGTTCCCATTCCGTTTAAAATCCAAAGATCTTGATGGCGAGGATGATTTCCTAAAATAGGGCGACGGTCAATGATAGTCGGGCGGATTCCGGCTGTTTGTTGGACGATTTCATATTGGCCGCTATAAATTTCTTCCAGATAATTTTGGATTTCGGTCTTTCCTTTTTCCGTTATTTCATAAGTCAAATCGTCACGGTCATAAGTTGAAGCCGTCAAAGCCAGATGATCACCCATGGGCAATAAAAAATTATAGGCTTTCCAAACCGCTTTCTGGATAGGGGTTTCCGTTTTGATTTTCAGCACTTCACCCTTTACACCGATGACCGGTAAATAATTAAAAAATGGATTTTGAAGTACGCCGAAACCTTCACAAAAAACGATGCGTTTAGCCTGAATATCCCTATACTGAACATGGTTTTCATGAAATTGGATTTCGGAATAATCGAATTTTTCATTTCGAATTAAGTTCTTTTCCGTCAAATAATTCCGGAATAATTCCAAACAATTTCCCAAATCAATCCTTCCGGTTTGCTTGACTTCACCAAATCCAAACGGAGCTTTAATTTCGGGGTAATTTGAAGTAAAAATTTCAGGATTCAAATAGGGTAGTAAATCAGGTTGTGCTGCTTTTTTTTGCCAGGTTTTGATTTCGTCCCGGTTTTTAAAAATCCTGTAAGTGGGGATTTCTTCGATGAATTTTTCGTTCAATAAATTCTCAAAAGAATGAAAATAATCAAACATCAGTCTCAACTGTTCTTCTGCATTCCAAATCAAAGAAAAACGTTTTAAAACAACCGGATTATAAATCCCAACGGCTATGGAAGAAGCTTTGTTTTTATTTTCATCTATGACTAAAAATGATTTTTTTTCCTGTAGGAGTTTCAATGCAAAACAACTCCCCGCTACACCCTGTCCCACTAAAATATAATCCCGCATTTTTTTCAAATAAAAAACCTTTCGCTCCTAAACATTTCAAAATTAACTATATTAGAGCTGCAATAACTAAAATAATTAACCCAAAATGAAAAAATTTTATGTATTGGTGCTATTGCTTTTTATGGGATTTGCGTTTGGACAAAGCAGAATCGTTGCGAAAAAAGTTAATGAATTTATTCTCAACAACAAACAGGCTGTAGAATTTAATTTATTTAGTAAAAGTAAAAACGTTCAAAAAGCACAAAAATATACTAAGGCAGCAACTGATGTCACAATTCTGGATTTGAATAAGTCTGAATTGCAAAAAATAATAAACGATGCTCCCGGGTTTATTTCTTTAAAAGTTCCTTACAAGGATGAAATAGTTGATGTTCAGCTATATCAACAGAATATATTTACCGATTCTTTCGAAGTTTTGGACAAAAAGGACAATAAGATTAATTACAACCCCGGTAAATATTATCGTGGAATAATCAAAGGGAATAATTATTCATTAGTTGCTATCAGTTTTTTTGAAAACAATGTTATAGGTGTCGTATCTTCTACTGAGCTGGGGAATATAGTGCTTGGAAAATCTATTGATAAACAAGATTATGTTCTTTACTCTGATAGAAATCTTTTGATGCTTGATTCTTTTAATTGTCAATTTGATAGGTCAAAACTTAAGCATGAAAATTTACCTGTTTTTGAACCCTTTATGCTTTCTAAAGCAGAAACTGAAAATTGTGTAAAAATTTATTATGAACTTGATTATGACTGGTATTTAGCTCATGAATCTAATTCGGATGACTTATTGGATTGGATGACAGGAATCCATAACAATGTAGAAACGCTTTATAATAATGACGGAATTAACATTGGGTTGCATTCAATAGGCATTTGGACTACTCAAGATCCTTACAATCCACCAATGGATGTAGATTCATTTCTACAGTCGATATCCAATATGGGAGCAGATATTGGCAATTATATTAGTTATCGTGAAGAAGGCGCAGGTGGTTTAGCCCCTCTTGATGGATTATGTACCGGCAACAATTATTCTATTTCCGGTTTAGTTATCGGATATGAAAATGTTCCCGTTTTTTCAGAAACAATTCATGTTTTGGCGCACGAGATGGGTCATATTTTAGGTTCTCTTCATACACAGGATTGTGTATGGAATGGCAATAATACTGCAATAGATGAATGTGGATGGATGGGGGGTGAAAACTGTGGCAATCCGGGATATCCTGAAAATGGAGGAACAATCATGAGCTATTGTCATTGGATAGAAGGAGTAGGAGTAAATTTTAATGAAGGATTCGGGCCCCAACCCGGCGCTTTGATTAGGAATACTGTTGACTCAAAAGAATGTTTAGACACGAATTGTCTAACAGATTTTGCCTATTGTGAATTTACTATTCAGGAGTTAAAGACAATTCAACAATCTCCCGGATTTAGAGAAGTTCATATTACAGATGAAACCTCGAGCGAATGGCTTTATCAGCTTATTGAATATGAAGATGTTATAAACGATAATTGGATACATACAAATTTGCCTGTTTTTACAATTAATGAATCCGAACTAACTCAAAATAAATACTATAAAATAATCGTCAAAAATGTCTGTGAAGGCATTGTAGGAGGTGGACATTTGTCTTCATTATTTCTAACTGGCAACTTTTGTGACGGAACATTGTTTATAGATACTGGGGGAGAAAATGGAAATTATGGAAGTTTCCAACATATAGTAAAAACTTTTTATCCATCAGCGGAAGGAGAAAAAGTTCGCATCGATTTCCAGAAATTTATGACAGTGAATACTGTGGATTTTATATATGTTTATAATGGAACGAGTACATCATCTTCTTTATTTGACGGTGGAATTTTGACGGGTTATGGTTTAAATCTATCTTTCGTTTCTACTGATGATTCAGGAGCGATAACCATAGAATTTATTTCTCATAAAAATACATTACAAGGTTGGGAAGCGGTAGTAGATTGTTCTGCTTTGGGAATCGAAGACATGAGCGATTCTTATGGCATTACGGTTTATCCCAACCCAAGTTCTGATGTGCTAAACATCGCTTCGCAAAATGCGAGAATTGAATCTGTAATGCTGACCGATACGGCAGGAAGAACAGTTTTGACACATAAAATTTCAAATACAAACGGAACGATCAACATCGGGCATTTGCCAAAAGGAGCTTATATCCTTTCGTTAAAGCTGGATGGCCAAACCGTTACCAAAAAGATTATCAAGAGATAATTATCCATTGATAAAGATGAGAATGCTGTCTTTGTGGCGGCATTTTTTATGGTTAATTTGACGTGAAAATTTCAGGATTCAAATAGGGTAGCAAATCAGGTTGTGCTGCTTTTTTTTGCCAGGTTTTGATTTCGTCCAGGTTTTTAAAAATCCGGTAAGTTGGGATTTCTTCGATGAACTTTTCGTTCAATAAATTCTCAAATGAATGAAAATAATCAAACATCAGTCTCAACTGTTCTTCCGCATTCCAAATCAAAGAAAAACGTTTTAAAACAACCGGATTATAAATCCCAACGGCTATGGAAGAAGCTTTGTTTTTATTTTCATCTATGACTAAAAATGATTTTTTTTCTTGTAAAAGTTTCAGCGCAAAACAACTCCCTGCGACCCCTTGCCCTACTAAAATATAATCCCGCATTTCTTATGAAAAAATCATTAATACCCTAAGAGCCTGTTTAAAATTTTACCGAAATTTTTACTATCGCTCTTAAAATTTATCTTTACTAAATTTTTATGCTCTTTTAAACCTATTTTTCACTTCCTATTTTTGATTTAGCTCGCTAAATCTACAAATACAAAGCAAAAAATCCATCTCAAAATAGCTATAAAATTTTTAGTAATAAAATTAAACCGGCTCTAAGCATTTCAAAATTAATTATATTTGGGCTACAATAACTAAAATAATTAACACAAAATGAAAAAAATTTATGTAATGACACTGCTGCTTTTTGTGAGTTTTGCTTTTGGGCAAAACCACATGGTAGCAAAAAAAATTCAGGAACTCAATGCCAAAAGCCAACCCTTTACCGGGTATGATTTGTTTTCAAAAAACAATGATGTACAAAAGGCTTCAAAATTTCTTACTTCTGCTACAGATGTGACTGTTTTAAACATCAACCAGCAACAATTGGGGCAAATCATGGCAGATGCACCGGAATTTATCGCGATTGCAGTACCTTATCAAAATGAAATGGTTGAAGTTCAGATGTATAAACAAAACATTTTGACAGATGATTTCAAAGTAAAAGACGCAGACGGGAATTTTTATGATTATCAACCGGGTGAATATTACCGTGGAATCGTAGCCGGAGATTATAATTCCATCGTGGCCATCAGCTTTTTTGATGACAATGTGATGGGTGTGATTTCCACTACCGAAAAAGGAAATGTGGTGGTAGGAAAATCAACTGATAAAGCGGATTATGTTTCTTATTCCGATAAAAACCTGTTGGGAGAAAATCCTTTTGTTTGCGGTTTTGATGATGTGGAATATAACAAACAAATGGAACAACAAATCCAGTTTGACCCCAACATGGAATACACGCCCAATTCGACTCAATGTGTAAAAATCTATTATGAAGTAGCTTACCGTCCTTATGTCTTGAACAGTTCCAATGTAGAAGAAACAGTGGATTGGTTAACCGGAATCCAGAATAACATCGGGACACTTTATAACAATGACGACATCAGTGTTGCGCTGAACATGGTAAAAGTATGGACGTATGATGATCCTTATGACGGAAGTTATTCCGATAATCTTTACCAATTTCAGGAAACGGTAAAAGATTTTGAGGGCGACATTGCGCATTTGGTCAATTATCCCACTACCACCAGTGTAGCTTTTTTAGATTCACTATGTGGTGATTATAACTATGCTTACTCCGGAATTTCCATGAGCTACGCAAACGTTCCAACGTATTCCTGGACAATCATGGCGATGACGCATGAAATGGGTCATGGATTTGGTTCTCCGCATACACACGCTTGTGCCTGGAACGGAAACAATACGGCTATTGACGGTTGCGGACCTTCAGCCGGATACAGCGAAGGTTGTAGTGGCCCTATTCCGCCGGAAGGAGGTACCATCATGAGTTATTGTCACTTAACCGGCGTCGGAATCAACTTTAATCTTGGGTTTGGCGACCAGCCGGCTGCTTTGATCCGAAACACCATCGATGCAAAACCGTGTTTACAAACCGGATGTATCGATCAGGATGATTATTGTAATATTTCCATAGAAGAATTAACCATTGCGCAGGCTTCAGCTGACAGCTATCAGGTTGATGTCGTGGATGAGACCTCTGATGCATGGCAATACCGCGTTTATCCATTTGGGACTACTCCACCTGAAACCTGGACTCCTTCAAATACCAATTCTTTTGTTATTTCAGGATTAACCGGAAATCAATATTATGAATTTGAAATCATCAATGTTTGTGAAGACGGTGCTGTGGGAAGAGGAAAAACGGCACTTTTGCTTGCCGGAGATTTCTGTGACGGAACTTTGTTTACAGATACAGGCGGGGAATCCGGATCATATGGAAATGACCAGCATATCGTAAAAACTTTCTATCCGGCAACTAACGATAAGGTGAAATTGACTTTCCAAAGAATCGGACTTCAGAACAACCAGGATTTTATGTATGTTTACAATGGAGATAGTACGGATTCACCTCTTTTTGACGGAGGAACCATCACCGGAAACAATGATCCCGGACCTACCTTCGTTTCTACAGATGCTTCCGGAGCTATTACAGTTGAATTTGTTTCAAATGCTACGGTAGCTACTTATGGATGGGAAGCGGTAGTAGATTGTTCTGCTTTGGGAATCGAAGACATGAGCGATTCCTATGGCATTACGGTTTATCCCAACCCAAGTTCTGATGTGCTGAACATCGCTTCGCAAAATGCGAGAATTGAATCTGTAATGCTGACCGATACTGCAGGAAGAACAGTTTTGACGCATAAAATTTCAAATACAAACGGAACGATTAACATCGGGCATTTGCCAAAAGGAACTTATATCCTTTCGTTAAAGCTGGATGGACAAACCGTTACCAAAAAGATTATCAAGAAATAATTATCCATTGATAAAAATGAGAATGCCGTCACAAAGACGGCATTTTTTTATGATCTGTATTTAATCAAGCCGAATTCCGGCTCGCATTAATATTCCCGAAAAGCGACCGCATCACCATCCGTTCATACACTTCTTTTTTGGGCGAGTCTTTTTGAATCTTTTCCAGTGCATATTGCTGTATAGCCAGAAGGGGCAACACAATTTTTTCCCGCATCAAAACCGAAGATTTGCTTAGCGGCTCTCGTTCCATCAGCGTTTTATAACCGGATATTTCCAATGTCAGATCATAAGACAATTCATATTCATCAAACAAAATCTGCCAGAACGATGCATATTCCTTGTCATTTTTCATATAATCGGTCAACGGAAAATAGGTTTTCTGCATAGACATCATACTGTTCAGAATCAGCGTCTTAAAAAATGAAGACCGCTCAAACAATTCTTTCAATTCCTCTATTCTGCCCTCCTCCTTATATTTTTTCAAAGCCGTTCCCAATCCGAAATAACCCGGCACATTCTGTTTCAGCTGGCTCCAGCTTCCTACAAATGGAATCGCACGTAAATCACTGAATTTAAGCCCGGAATCCTGATTTCGTTTGCTCGGGCGACTGCCTATGTTGGTCATACCATAATATTTCAGCGTACTCCGGTTTTCCAAATAGGGAATGAACATTTCATGCGCTTTTAAATCCCGGTATTTCTTCAGGCTGATTTCCGATAAATCATCTAAAATCTCCCGTTGCTTTGTATCTAGTTTAGCTCTCGCATCATCTATTACGGTTGAACGGACACCTGCCGTCAGCAATTGTTCAAAGTTATATTTTGCCTGCGGTTTTGCACCATACATACTCGTAATTGTCTGTCCCTGAATGGTTAACTCAATCCGATTGTTAGCAATAGTCCTTCCCTGGGAAGCATAAAACTGGTGCGTTTTTCCACCGCCACGTGCCGGCGGACCACCACGGCCGTCAAAGAAAATGACTTTTACATCGTTTTCCATGGAAACCCGCGTTAAGGTTTCTTTGGTATGATAAATTTCCCAATTCGCTTTCAGATAACCACCGTCTTTGGTTCCGTCCGAAAAACCGAGCATGATGGTTTGTTGTTTTTTTCTTCGTTCCAAATGCTGTTTGTAAACAGGAAGATTGTACAATTTTTCCATGGTTCTTTCCGCTTCATCCAGCCCTACAATGGTTTCAAAAAGCGGAATGATGTCAAACCGGATTTCATCGTCTTTATATCCGCAGAATTTAAATAAACCATACACATTCAGCACATCAAATATCGTTTCACTGTCGGAAATGATGTAACGATGTACACCTCGCTCTCCGTTTAATTGCTGGATTTCCCGGAGTTGTTTGATGTTCCGGATAGTATCCTTGGTTAATTCATCCTCGTAATTATCTTCGTTTATATTTAATTCTCTTTCGGTCAATATTTTAATCTGTTCATCTTCCGGAAGTTCATCAAAATCAAGGTTGAATTCTTTTTGAACAATTTCACGTATGATCCGGTCATGAACATGGGCGTTCTGGCGTATGTCCAGTGAGGCAAAATGCATCCCGAAAATCCGTACCCGCTGGATAAACCCATCCAGAACATCCAGAAAAATACCGTTGTGACGCTCGATTAAAACCTTTCGGATTTCCAACAAAGAACTCAGGATTTCTTCTGTCGTCAATTTTCCTTCATTGGTAAACATTTCATTATAAATGGCATCATGCAAATTCCCCAACGGTTCGGAAACTTGTTTGAAAGTCAGGCGTCTTCGGACTTCTTTCAGATGTTTATAATAACTTTTCAGGATCGCAATGCGTAGCTCAGCCGCTACATTTCGAGTAATTTCGGCCGTTACAAAAGGGTTTCCGTCACGATCACCACCCGGCCAAAATCCCAATTGGATAAAAGGATTTTCCAGTTTTGCTCCTTCCTTTTCAAAAAAGGTGGAATTAATTTGCGAAGCCAATTCGCCAACGGCGTCATAATAAACATTTCGCAGATAGTAAATGATACTCATCGCTTCGTCATAGGGCGTTGGTTTTTCAGCATTGATAAAAGGCGTTTTTCCTAATTGTTGTAACAACAAATCAATTTTACTGATGGAGTCAACCTCCACTGCGTTGCGCAGATCCTGAATGATATGCAGGACATTATTGGGATAGAATTGAGTCGGATGCGCCGTGAAAACAATCCGTACCGCATAATCTTCCAATTTTTTCCGGACTTCTTCCAGTTTATCTTGTTGTTTGGCTATCTGATACAAATTTTCCACCGTTCCTTCGTCGGTTTTGCCGTAAAAACTACCAAATGCCGCATCTTCGATGCTGTCAAACAAAACTACCTGACGCTCAATATATTGTACAATCCTAAATAACAAATCAATTTTTTCTTCCTCATCTGAAATATCGGTATGTCTTTTAAAAAAGGTTTCGATGATTTCGGTGGGAGTTTTTCCTATAGGAAATCCCGTTTGGCTTTCCTGATACAGGAAAGGGATCAATGCGCCTATGTTGAGCATCTTGTCATAAGGCAAACTCATGAACAAACTGTTGTAAATCTGGTATTTGTTTTCAACAATTTGATGATACTTTTGGGTAGATTGTTCCGGACTCATTAACGATTCATTTCCAATAAAGGTTCTAAAAATTCTCTTTTGTTGGCCAACCTCGGTACTTTATGTTGACCACCGAGTTTCCCGCGTTCTTTCATCCAGTCAAAAAACAAATTTTCACGGGCGAGGTTCAATTTCAATCGGTTCAGTGTGATGCTTTTATAACGTTTAGCTTCATAATCTGAATTGATTTCCTGCAAAGTCCGATCGAGTATTTCGGCGAAATTTTCTACATCCTCCGGCATTTTCTCAAATTCAATCAGCCATTCGTGCGCTCCTTTTTCATTGCCCTGCATATAGATCGGGGCGGCTGTAAATTCCTTGACGATGGCACCGGTTTGCTGACAGGCACGGCGGATTCCTTCTTCTGCGTTTTCGATGATCAATTCTTCTCCAAATGCGTTGATAAAATGTTTGGTGCGGCCGGAAACCAAAATCCTGTACGGAGATTTCGAAGTGAATTTTACCGTATCTCCAATCATGTACCGCCACAGTCCTCCGTTGGTAGAAATCACCATCGCATAATTTTTTCCTATTTCTACTTCCTGGAGCGGAACAGCCTTTGCATCTCCACTTCCAAATTCGTTCATAGGAATGAATTCGTAAAAAATCCCGTTGTCCAAAAGCAACAATAAATCTTTTGAATCTTTCTGATCCTGAATGGCAAAAAATCCTTCCGAAGCATTATAAATCTCATAGAAATTCAATGGTTTTTGGGTGAGCAAACGGTAATTTTCTTCATAAGGTTTGAAACTGATTCCTCCGTGAAAAAACACTTCGAGATCGGGCCAGATTTCATCCAGATGGGTTTTGCCCGTTTTGTCCAAAACATAATTCAACAAAACCAGCATCCAGGACGGAACGCCGGTTAAACAACCGATATCTTCCGGAACAACAGCTTCCGCAATGGCTTTCATTTTGGTTTCCCATTCGCTCATCAACGAAATCTGTTTGTTGGGTGTATTTCTCAGTTCGGCATAAAAAGGAAGATTATCAATCAAAATCGCCGATAAATCACCGAATAAAGTTTCGTATTTCTGGTAAATCTCGCTGCTTCCACCCAACCTGAGATTTTTATTTTTAAAAATTTCGGTTTCGGGATGGTTGTTAAGATACAGCGCAAACATCATTTTTCCTGCCGCATAATGACCGTTTTCCAATGATTCTTCACTGATCGGGATGAACTTACTTTTGGCATTTGTAGTGCCGGAAGACTTTGCAAACCATTTTATTTTACCATGCCAGGAAACATTTTCTGCTCCTTTTCGGGCTTTTTCTATAAAAGGTTCAAATTCCTCATAGGTAACGACAGGGACCTGGTTTTGAAAGGTTTCGTAATGGTTGATGTCATTAAAACCGTAAAGATTCCCGTATTCGGTATTTCGGGCATGGGATAAAATATCAAATAATACATTTTCCTGGGTTTCGATGGGATTCAGCATGAAACTTTCTATCTGTCGCATTCGTTTGCTCATCAGAAGTTCCATAACTTTGTTTACCAAACCTTGTGCCGGCATAAATTTCAGTTTAATTACAAAATTAATCAAAGACAATGACTTTTGAAGGACAGATTCGTAAGATGTTGACAGAAAACGGGAATCCGATTCGTTATTATCTGAATTTAAAAGATGATTTCATCGATGTGAATCAGCAATTGGAGAAAAAGATTAAAATCAAACATTTGCATTACGAATGTTTGGGTTGTGGTTTGGACAAAGAAATTTACCGGATGGGCTATTGCCAAACTTGTTTTTTTTCCCTGCCTGAGGCCAATGAAAGCATCATCCGGCCGGAATTATCCACAGCTCATTTAGGAATTGAACAGCGGGATCTGGAATGGGAAAAAAAGTTTGAATTACAACCGCACATTGTTTATTTAGCCGTTTCCTCTGATTTAAAAGTTGGCGTTACTCGTGCTGTTCAAATCCCGACAAGATGGATTGACCAAGGTGCTTCTTATGCCACGATTCTTGCCAAAACCGATAACCGATATGAAGCGGGTATGATAGAAGTTGCGTTGAAAAATCATACTTCCGACAAAACAAATTGGCAGAAAATGCTGAAAAACGATGTGCCGGAAATTGATTTGATCCAACAAAAAGATTTGTTTAAAATCTATATTCCGGAAGAAGAGTCAAAATTTTATTTGCCTGATAATTCGGTTTATACGTTTGAATATCCTGTAATTGAATTTCCCAAAAAATTAAAATCACTCAATTTGAAAAAGCAAAGCGAATTTGAAGGTGTTTTAAAAGGAATCAAAGGCCAATACTGGATTTTTGCTGATGGAACCGTTTGGAATGTACGGGGACATGAGGGTTTTTATGTACAAATTGATGTATAAAAAACTTTGTCAAAGTTCGGAACTTTGACAAAGTTATCTCGTCGCAATTTATTTTTTTATCAATTTTTTGGTTTCGACTTTTCCATTTCCTGTTTGAATTTTTATAACATAAATTCCACCGGTTAAGAAAGATACATCAAAAGAATTCTTTTGAGTGGTCAATAACAATTGTCCTGTAAGTGAAAAAATCTGAATGGAATTTATCTTTTCATAGGATTGGATATTTAAAATGTTCCCAACCGGATTGGGGTAAATCTTCACAGAACTGAAGTTATCTGTTTCAACTATGGAAAGATTGGGATTATTAAAAATATAGGCAGAACCCGCATCTTGCAGTTCGTTCTCACCGTTTTCATCAAAATCGTCACGTGTTGAACCCACAATCAAATTTCCTTCATGCAGATCAATGCTCCATCCATAAAAATCCTCCAAGATATCGTCCTCCGGCATTAGATTTTGGATTTCTTGCCATTGTCCGTTTTCTTGCTTTTGATAAATGAAAACCTGTCCCACCTCAAGTCCAAAAACATGCGGAGCCGTGATGACCATTTGATTTCCTTCCATCTGAACCATCCAACCATAATAAGTGTTTTCACCGGAAACGGGACTTGGGATTTTCTGGATTTCCGTCCATTCGCCCGCATCATTTCGTTCAAAAACATAAGCTGCTGCGATATTTCCGCCAACGCTTCCTTCGGCATAAGCCCCTACGACCAATTGATTTCCTTCCATACTAACCGCATTTCCGAAATAGGCATTGGTTTGCGAATCAGACGCCTCAATTCGCTGTACAAATTCCCAAATTCCATTTCCATTTTTTTCATAAATGTATGCTGCTCCGGCTCCATTATTTTCACCACTTGCTCCTGCAATCAGAAAATCTCCTGAAATACTGACTCCTATCCCGAAATTACTAAAAGGAATAACTTCCGGAGAATGTATAATTTGGGATTCACTCCAACTGCTGCCATCACTGTCAAAAATATAAACAGCTCCCTCCCAGTTTGAAGTCCCCGGCGCTCCTGCGACAATGGTCATGTTTTCCGAGTCCAATGAAGTAGGATTTACTGCCAAAAGCCCGGTATCGCTAAAATCTGAAGCAATTAACTTTTGTACAAAAACCCAATTGGTTCCCACTAAATCATAAATATAAATCGCTCCGGCTCTTTGGACTCCGTTTATGTCGGCCCTTCCCGATCCAATAGCTAAATAATTGTTTTCCAAACTGATGCTTCCGCCAAATTCTGCCATTTCAACTGCATCATCTGCAACTATTTTTTGGGAGAATTCCCATTGGTCTTCATCATTTAACCCATATACATAGACAGCTCCCGCAGCAATAGATTCACGGGAAGCTCCCACCGCAGCATACTGACTATTTAATCCAGCCGATGTCCCGAATTCGGCACGGGTTTCTCTGTCTCCTACGATTTTTGCAGATTGGGTAAACTGTCCCTGACTCATTTGAGCACATCCAAAAATTAATACAAAACAAAAGAATAAATGTGTTGTTTTCATAGTGTGTGTTTTTTTTGGCAAGTTTATAACTATACTCTTTATATCAAAATAATAAGTAAAGACATTCTGTGACATGCATAAAAAAGCCCGATTTTTTAAATCGGGCTTTATTGGATTGAATCTTAATTCTTTATCAGCTTATGCGTTTCTGTTTTACCATTTTCCAATTGGATTTTAACAATGTAAATTCCTTTGTTCAGTTGTGAAATCGGAATGGAAAGCGCATGGGATGTAATCAATTTTTGTCCGGTCATCGCATAGATTTCTACTTTTTCTATTGTTGATTTACTCGCCAAATGAATTTCATTTTGAGCCGGATTTGGATAAATCCGGGTTTGATTTTGCGAAATAAATTCCGGTTCTCCCACAGACAGGGTTTCCAAATCCAATACATATTTCACCAAACCTAAATCGGAACTTCCTATGTAAACATCGGCCGAATCTTCATGAAATCTGAACGCTGTTGATGTAAAGACATGATTGGATCTGATTTCAAACAAATCATCATTGGAAATAAAATCCCAGGTTTCTCCACCATCTATCGAAGAATACAATCCAAATTCTGAAATCTGGGAATTATGAAGTGCTCCGACAATTTGTCCGTCAACTTCTGTTGAAAAAGCAACATTGTGCGCAAAATCAGGGTTGACCAAAGTCCAATTAGCACCAAAATCAATTGATTTGAAAATTCCTCCAGATGTTGCGATGATTAATTCTTGTGCATTAAAAGGATTTTGATCCAATTTCACGATTAAATCGGAGTCAAATCCTAAAGATTCAAGTCCTGTACTGGTTTCCGACCAAGTCGTCCCGCCATCCGTGGAAGTATATATTCTGGCTCCCTGAGCAATCAAAATCCTATTTTCGTTGGATTCATCAATCAAAATATTGGTTATTGCACCTATCGTTTCCGGTTTATTTAAATCGGTAGTTTGGATATTTCCTAAATCAGAAAAATCAATTTTTTTCAATTGGATATTTTCACCAAACGAAGAAAAAGAAGCCAAAACCGTATTTTCAGTTCCAATAAAGGAATCAAGCGCATCAAAACTATTGACAAAATCTGTAAATAATGATATAGGATTTTCACCGTGATTTATACTTAGGGAAAGCGTGCTTCCCATAAATCCGCCCGAAAAAGTAAATACTCTTCCTTCTACATTTGGATCCAATTTTAAAGTTGTACCCGGATTATTGGAGACAAAATTCAGTGGCATGATGTTGTGATGGTTTTCAACGCCGGAATTCATATCACGATGAGCAAATCCAAATTGGGCTCCATAATACAATTGATCGGATGATTCACCCACAAACAAATTCACATTTCCGTCACAAACAAAATATTTGGATTTAATTCGGCTCATCGTTTCACCTTTATCCAACGAGCGAAACGGATAATAGTTGGCACTGATTAAAACTTCATTTTCATCAAATGGATTAAAAGAAGCATTGAGTCCGTAATAATAATTCTCGATTTCATCTGCAGCATTTTCATACACAAAGGTTTCCCAAGTGGCACCGCCATCATTTGAAATCACCATTTCGTTGTCTTCCAAAACCAAAATATGATCCGGATTATTTGGATTAATTTTGATGGAAATGATGTTGTCCAATAAATAATCTGTCCATGTCAGCGGAATGATGTTCCAGGTTTCTCCACCGTCAACTGATCTGTAAAGGTTTTCAGGATTTCCTCCGAAACTGATTCCGGTACCTGCATAAATTTCATCTGTATTGGCTGGGTTGACTTCCATAGGATCTAAAACAATTCCGGGTATTTTATCTTCCCAATTTTGTCCTGCGTCATCAGAAAACCAAAGCCCTCCGTCTGTGTCTGTATCACCATTACCAAGTGTCATCAATAACTTTTGGTTATTATCCGGGTGAATCAGCACTTTCTCGGGAAAAATATTCAGGTTGTTTACTGTATAATAAACTTCGCTCCAGTTCGCTCCGCCATCACTTGAATACTGAGCTTTGGCATAATTGGACAATCCGATTTTAAATCCCTGAAGCGCAAATATATAATTCGTATCCTGATCCCATATTGAATAGTCGCTTACCCATTCATTCTCACCCGATTGAGAAGGCAAAGTATAGGTTTTTGTTATCTCTTGCGTCGCTAAATCCAATACATAAATCTGGGCTTGACTGGTGAATTTGGATTGAAAAGCCAAAGCATTTAAAGATTCTATATACTTTAAGTTTTCAAGGTATCCATTGGGCAATGAATATAAAATTTCCCAATTCTCACCATTGTCGTCCGAAACGATGATGTGATTTCCCAGCGTGACAGCATAAACTCTGTCCTCGACTATTCCATCATAAGTTAAATCGAAAATCCTTCCAAATTCTTCTGAACCGATTGCTTCAATCTGCGAATATCCGGTTTGAAACAGAAATTGAAAAAGGAATAAAAAATAAATAAATTTATACATAACTGATTTTGTTTTTACGAATATTGATTTCTCGCTGTACTTGACCAAAATTTAGAAAAGAATAAGTCGGACAGTTGACCAGAAAAAACGTGACAATGTTTTTAAATGGCTGAAAGATAGGTATATAAATCCATCTCTTCATTTAAGCCCATCTTTTTGACAATTCGTTCTTTTCGTTTTCTGCAAGCCTCAACTGTAATGTTTAATAAGGACGAAATTTCTTTTGTCGTCAAATTCATGTAGATATACGAAAGATACCGGACATCATTGGAATTGAGCTCCGGATGTTTGGATTTTAAACTCTGAATAAATCCTTGATTGACCGCCTCAAAATGCATAAAGAATTCATCCCAGTCCGACTCTTTTTTTAAATACATTTTCAATTCCTGAATTTGCTTGCGCAATTGATCATTTTCTGACAACCCGGACTGTTGACTCAAAGCAATCAAAATATTTTCAATAAGTTCATTTCTGGCAGAATATGAAAGCGCTTTGGTAGCGAGTTTTCGGTTTTGGGTTTCGATTTCATTCTTTAATTTATTGGTTTCAATAGAGGAAATCCTGCTTTGCTTTTCCAGTTCTAATTCGGCAATTTTCTGGTTTCGTTCTGCAATAATTTTTCGTTGCTTCATTTTCAAAAAATAATTTCGTAACGCCCAAAATAATATGACTATCAATACAATAATGCCTCCGATGATGAGATAAAAAATCTTACGCTCATCTTTTAACCGCTTTTGGCTTTCAAATAATTCCTTTTGGTAATTCTGAATTTCAAATTTGATCCTGCTGTTTTCAAATTGTTTCCCGTTTTTAATAACGTTCAACGAATCCTTTGCTAAAATCACCGAATCTTTATACAAAAATCCCAAATCATTTCGGTTTAATTTCCGGTTCAATTCCGACAATTTTTCATACGCCGTAATCTTATTTTCCAAACTCGATTGCGGATCAAACCTCGCCAGTTTTGTATATTCAATTGCTTCTATAAATTGATTTTGCTTTTCAGAAATTTGGGAAAGTAACATCCGGGCAGAAATTCTCGGTTCGCTTAATTCCGGAGTTGACAAACTCGGTAAAATGCTGTCTATTAATTCTTTTGCTTGAATCAATTGATCTTTCAATACTAAATTTTGCACTTTCGAAACATAGGCCTGAGCTAGAATCGGTGAATTTTTATTTAAATTTTTAAATGCTGTTTTGAGATAATTTTCAGCTTTTGAAGGTTCGTTCCTCTCATTGGCAACCGTCGCTAAATTCACAGCATACAAACCTATCTTTGTGGAATCTTTACTTTCTTCCGCAAGTTTATAGGCGTTTAAAAAATATTCTTCCGCCTTTTCATACTTTTTTTCTTTAGAATAGAGAATCGCGATATTATTGAGCACAATCATTTCAAAATTCTGATCCAAATCCTTAACTGCTATTTTATAAGCTTCGAGATAATTTTCCAAAGCTTCTCCATAATCCAACATCCAATAATAATTGGCGCCTATGTTATTAACGGCCAAAAAGTTTTGTTTCTGCCAATTGTTTTTTTCGGCTATGGATTTAACCTTAGTAAGGGTTTCTAGTGATTTTTCATGATTTTTTTCATTCATCTCGCGGATGCCTTTCACGAGCAATTCATCGCATTCCTCTTTGGTCTGAGAAAATGTGATTCCAAATAAAAAAAATAAAAGTATAAACCAAATATGTCGTTTCCGTTTCACTCCAAAGAATTAAGAGCTAAAGATACAAATAAGCAAACGGAATGAAAACGGGAAATAAAGAAGAAAAAAAACCGCTCTGAGAGCGGTTTCTGATTATTTTTTTGCAGCATCTACAGATGCTTTTCTGAATTCTTTGAACATTTTGCTCAATTCCAAAGCTGATTTACGTGCTCTTGTTCCTGCCGCTTTGTTTCCTTTTTCTACTTGGGCTGCAGCTTCATTTTTAAATGATTCAAATTCTGCATGAATTTTGTCTACTAAATTTTTCATAATATTTTCTTTAAAATTAATTTTAAGGTCTACAAAAATAGTATTTACCTGCATATACGCAAGTTTTAAGGCGATAAGTTTTCAAGAAACAACTAAATGTGTCACGGTATAAATCACCAAACCGACCAAACCGCCGACCAAAGTCCCATTGATACGGATGAACTGTAAGTCTTTCCCAACTTCCAGTTCCAGCTTGTTACTCAGCTCTTTACCTTCCCATCCGGCGACGGTTTTGCTGATCAGTGTTTGAACTTCTTCGCTGTTTTTCAGTATCATCCGATAAAGAAAATGACGAATCCATTTGTTCAGCCTTGTTTTCAAATCTTCATCATTCTGAAGCGATTCCGACAGCTTTTGAATGTTTTTTTTCAGATAATGATTCAGTCCGGAATCGGGATTTTCTATGTTCTGCTCCAACATGTTTTTCACAGATTCCCAAGCGTCATCGGCATATTCAGTTAAATTTTCAGGCGATATCAAATCGGTTTTTAATTGGTCAAATTTTTTGTTCCAATTGGGAGAAACCAATAAATCTTTGGCAAATCTCTCCAGATTCTCAGTCAATTTTTTTCGGACGAAATGCTCTTTGTCTAATTCAATTTCTTCGATAAATTTTGTAATTCCATCGGTCAGCTCACGCGAAATCCTTTTCCCGGCCAGAAATGCGATGAAAGGTTTGTTTTCTGAAATCCGCTCGCGTATCATCTGTTGGCTTTCTTCCACATATTCCCTCAACTGAGGCAAAAGCGTTTCCAACAGTTTGATGTGTTCGCCCTTTTCCACCATATAATGAATTCCGGAAGAAGCAATTTTCTGATAATCAATTGTTTTTAATATTTCAGAACCCTTTTTTGCCAGAAAATTACGGACTTCGTTATCGTCCAGATCATGGATGATTTTTTTGAGCAAATTCAGAATTTCGGTTTCTAAAATTTCCTGACTACTGGATTTGTTCAACCAATCTGAAACGAATTTTACTACATCCAGCTTTTCGATATATGGGCGAATGTTTTTCGGGCTGAGAAAATTGGTTTTCACAAAGGAACCTAAATTCCTTCCCAAATCGTTTTTCTTGCGCTCGATCAGATTGGTATGCGGAATCGGAATCCCAAGCGGATGTTTGAACAAAGCCGTTACTGCAAACCAGTCCGCAAGCGCACCGACCATACCCGCTTCTGAAAAAGCTTCCAAATAACCCATCCAACTTTGTGGATTTTGATGCTGGAAATAAACCATCAATCCATAAATCAAAGCCATCAGAAAAAATAATCCGGTGGCTATGGTTTTATGTTTGCGAAGCTGGATTTCTTTTTGGGTGGGCATTTGGGGTTATTTTTCTGATAATTTATCGGGAGATTGATTCGTGTCAAAAATGACATAAATAACGAGTTCTTTCTTGGCTTGATTAATTTTATAGAGAATTTTATAGTGCCTTACAATAATTCTGAAATATTGATTATTGTACCATTCTTCTTCATTCTGAAAAGGAAAATGAATGGATTTTGGTGCATTCCAAATATCGAAAATAACATTTTTTGCACCTTTTGGAGATTTCTTTTTGATAAAATCGTAAATGTCTTTCAGGTCAGCTTTTGCCTCGTCTGTCCAAACGATTTTATAGGTTGGAACAGTCATTACCAGTTTTGGATTTCTTTCTCTAAATCTTCGTCTGTAGTAATTCTTCCGGCTTTGTAATCATTTTCCGCTCTTTCGAGTTTTGAATTCAGCATTTCGGCCGTTAGGATTTCTCCGTTTGTCGTATAACCGATAGTTTCACTTTTGTCTTGAAACATTAATTCTTTCATTTTCAATATAAAAGACTCTTTTTTGGAATCCAATAAATATTGAATTAATTCCAATTTTGTTGCCTGAATATCCATCGCCACAATTTTTAAAGTAAAGGTACAAAAAAGAAAGTATTTGGATTTTGATGCCGGAAATAAACCATCAATCCATAAATCAACGCCATCAGAAAAAATAATCCGGTGGCTATGGTTTTATGTTTGCGAAGTTGTATCTTTTTGGTTGTGGCCATTTGGGCGTTTGAATGATAAAGCTAAGGAGATTTCGATAAAGCTGTTTATAGAAAACCTCACAGATTTTGAAAACCTGTGAGGTTTGACAGTAAATATCATTTAATGTGAATTCGATTAAAAAACATTAAGAATTAAGTATGTTATGTATTCACTTCATTCGTAATTAGTTATAAATGAACATATTAAGAATCAACAAGTTGATGAAGGAATTCTCAAATCCGCCTATGTGAGACACTTCCTAAATCATAATTACAAATTAAAATCTAAATATGCTTAATGTTTAAAAGGCTTTAGATGACAAGTAATCAGTAAATTACAAAAAGAATTATATCGAAATGACGTTAAGTATTATTGAGTATTGAGTAATAACTCCTTTATTTTCTGTAGCTCAAAATTATTGACTACATAAGTTTGACTCCATTTGTTATTTAAATGCATACTGAAAACAACTCTGGTTCCATAAAGACCATAAGAATCGTCCGTAAAATCAGAATGGCCGGGAAAAAGGTTCAATAAACCAAGAGCATTTCGCTTTAAAGATTTAAAAAAAGATGGTTTCTTTCCATCGTCATCCAAAACCTTTAGCTTAAACAAATATTTTCCTAATGTTGTTCCCAAAAGCGCTTCAAATACAGCTCCTGTTACAATAACAAGCAGAACTGAAATCAGCAATGCTTTGAACCAATGGATATTCAGTAAAAAATATAATATCAGAAAATACGGTGTTATGTCGATTAATTTGGCAAAAAACCGTTCAACTCCTTTTTCTTTTATAGACGAACTAACCTTAAATTCAAAATCCTTCCTTTCATAAATCCGGTTTCCGCTTTCATCAAATACTTGTGTCGGCCTTCGGATGGTTTTTATTTCTTTGAGTTCAGAGATTTTCACGACTGTTTTTGCTGATTTATTTCTTAATCGTCCAATCCGATTTCTCCGCTTTTTGGATTTTTACCGGATTTTGAAGTTCGAAGAGTTGAGTAATTTGTTTGGAGAAAACCGTATCTATTTTTCCCGGTTTGTCTACTTTACAAGAAGAAATAACCTCCTTAATTGTTTCAGATTTATCTACGCGATTTATATAAAGTGTTTTTTCTTGAATAATTTCATGATTCCAGAAATTACATTGATACTGAAAATAACCATGATACGCCAAAAAAGGCAACAAAGCAAAAATAAATCCGCCAACAAATAACAAGATATTTTGCCATTTTTTTCGGGAAGATTTAATCGCCAAAATAAACAATCCGTAAAGGGAGGCCGCCGCCAGAAAAACAAGGATTTGCGGAAACCAGGAAGCAAAAACCCGGTCGGTAAACTCCAATGAAAACCGCTCTCCAAAAAGGAAATACACCACAAACCAAGCTATGAAAACTATACAGAGAAATTTTATGGTATTAGTAAATAATCTAAACAAATTCCTAGAAATTAAGTGTTTATTAAATTATATTTTTCAAATTGACTTTTCATTAGTTCCAATAGTTTATCATAATTTATATGCAAATGATTTGCGGATATCATAATTGGAGAATGATAAAAAGACATATTGGAGGTCATCAGTTTGCGTTTCATAAACGATTTTTGTCTTTTTACATAATCTTCAGGATTTTTAACCACTACCAAGACAAATCTTTGATTTGCAACTTTTGCTTCATCAATTTTCATAACATCTTCCCATTTTACAAAACCTGCCGAGGTGCCACTTGAATTATCGAAAAAACCATTTTTATCGAAATGAATCCCGGTTCTTTTTTGGAATAATTTGTAAATAATGAAAAATAAAAAAAATGAAAATGTGACTAATCCAATAATTCCAACAATAAATATAGTCGTTTCATTTTGACGTCTAAAATTCAGAAATTGTTGAGGATCTATAATAAACCAAATGCTAAGGCCGATGAAGATCAGACAACCAATAATTAAATATATTGACTTCTTCATACTCAATGGTATTTTCATCTCTTCATCCATAAAAGCCTAATCCTTTAAGAATTGTGTTAAAACCTCAATCGCCGAGTCGGCCAGATTGGTTCCCGGTCCGAAAATTGCATGGGCTCCGTGCCGGTACAGGAAATCATAATCCTGTCTCGGAATAACTCCACCTACTACGATGAACACATCCTCTCGACCATATTTTTTCAGTTCTTCCACCACTTCCGGAACCAAAGTTTTATGTCCTGCAGCCAATGAAGAAATCCCCAAAATATGCACATCATTTTCCACCGCTTGTTTGGCTACTTCAGCCGGTGTCTGGAAAAGCGGTGCAATATCCACATCAAATCCCATATCGGCATAGCTCGTTGCCACGACTTTTGCACCACGGTCATGTCCGTCTTGCCCCATTTTGGCAACCATGATTCTCGGTCTTCTTCCAAATTTTTCAGCAAACCGGTCGGCTAATTTTCTGGCTTCTGCAAACGAATTATTTTGATTGGCTTCCATAGCATAAACTCCTTGTATACTTCTTGTTTGGGCTTTATGACGACCAAAAACGCTCTCCAACGCATCGGAAATCTCACCCAAAGTTACACGTCTTCTCGCAGCTTCAATCGACAATTCCAGCAAATTTCCGTTTCCGGATTTCGCCGATTCGGTCAGTTGAGCCAAAATTTCTTTTACTTTTTCCGAATTTCTTTCGGATTTGATCTTATTCAATCTCGCAATCTGACTTTGTCTGACCGCCGTATTGTCAATTTCCAGAATGTCTAATTCTTCTTGTTTTAATTTGGATTTATACGAATTCACTCCTACAATTGCATCTTCCCCAATATCGATTTTTGCTTGCTTTTTAGCAGCTGCTTCTTCAATCCGCATTTTTGGAATTCCGGCTTCAATCGCTTTGGTCATTCCGCCCAATTCTTTAACTTCACGGATGTATTCCCAAGCTTTTTCCATCATTTCTCCGGTCAAGGCTTCTACCATAAAACTTCCCGCCATGGGGTCTGCTGTACGACAAATTTGGGTTTCTTCCTGAATGATTAACTGTGTGTTTCTTGCAATTCGAGCCGAAAAATCAGTTGGCAAAGCAATGGCTTCGTCCAAAGCATTGGTATGCAAAGATTGAGTTCCACCCAATGCCGCTGCCATGGCTTCGATGGCTGTTCTCGTGATATTGTTGTAGGGTTCCTGTTCGGTCAGACTCCAACCGGAAGTTTGACAATGCGTTCTGAGCATCAATGATTTGGAACTTTTTGGATTGAATTCTTTCATCATTTCGGCCCAAATGACTCTTGCCGCACGCATTTTGGCTATTTCCTGGAAATAATTCATCCCAATTGCCCAGAAAAAGGATAACCTCGGTGCGAAATCGTCAATGTTCAACCCCGCTTCTAATCCTGTTTTTACATATTCATATCCGTCAGCCAACGTATAAGCCATCTCTAAAACCGGTGTTGCTCCCGCTTCCTGCATGTGATAACCCGAAATGGAAATCGAATTAAATCTCGGGATATTCTGAGAAGTGTATTCAAAAATATCGGCAATGATTTTCATGGAAGGCGTCGGCGGATAAATATAGGTATTCCGAACCATGAATTCTTTCAAAATATCGTTCTGAATCGTTCCGCTCAATTGGTTTTGCTGTACGCCCTGCTCTTCTGCCGCCACGATGTAAAATGCCAAAATGGGTAAAACCGCACCGTTCATGGTCATGGAAACCGAAATCTGGTCGAGTGGAATTTCATTGAATAAAATTTTCATATCCTCCACCGAATCAATGGCCACACCTGCTTTTCCCACATCGCCTACTACTCTTTCGTGGTCAGAATCATATCCGCGGTGCGTCGCCAAATCAAAGGCAACGGATAAACCTTTTTGTCCGGCGGCTAAATTTCGTTTGTAAAAAGCATTGGATTCTTCGGCAGTGGAGAATCCGGCATATTGGCGAATGGTCCAGGGTTTTCGGACATACATAGTGGTATATGGCCCGCGTAAAAAAGGGGCAATCCCGGGAAGATTGATCCGATAAGGGTTCTTTTCCGCATCTTTCTCAGTGTAAGAATCTTTAACATTCAGGCTATCCAATTCAAATTCCTCAGCAGCTTTATTTACTAAAACAGTGGGCGATTTGTATGTTAAATTTGAAAAGTCTTTTCGTGATCTCATTTTTTTAAATGACGTTTAGATTGCAAATTTACTGCTTTTATAGATTAAGTTTTAAATGTTAATTATTAAGAACCATTTTAGTGTTTTTAACACCTAATTCTTATGGAAAAAACATCAAATTAACTGAATGTCGAAATTTTGTTTCCATATCCGCTTAACGACAGAAGCGGAAATAAAAACACAGAAAAAACTGTTAAAAATTTGGGAATTAATAATATAATAAATATCTTCGGGTAGTATTATTCTTATTTAAGTAGGTATTTTTTATTATTAACCTTAAAATTATTTATTATGTCATTTAAAGCTAAATTCAAAGTA
>JAEWOD010000036.1 GCA_023461035.1 Bacteroidota bacterium
TTATAGCTATTTTGAGATGGATTTTTTGCTTCGTGTTTGAAGATTTATCGGGATAAATCAAGAATAGGAAGTGAAAAATACGCTCAAAAAGAGCATCAAAATTTAGCAAAGATATTCTTTAAGAGCCGTAAAAATATATTTCGCTAAAATTTAAACAGGCTCTAAGACACCCGCTGCGGCGGGTTTTAAGAAAAACTTAATCAACTTGTTGATTCTTAATCAATCTTAAAGTGCTATATTATTGTAAATTACATTTAACAATAAATGAATAACACCCTTAATTCTTAATGTTTTTAAGTCTCAGGTTAAAACTAAATAGAATATATAAAGCTTGACTCCTATGAAGTCAACTATTTGTAACCCCGAATTTCATTCGGGGAAAGAAAATAAAAAGACTTCGGGGTTTTAAAAATTCTGATAAAATTGTCTTTTGATTAATTATGCACTAAGGGTTACTATATGTAGAATTTATGACTGAAAATAGGACGAATAATTAAAATCCAATTGATGAATCTCTTTTAAAATCATATCAAATACTTCTTTTACAGATTGAACTTCATCAATCAAAGAAGCCACCTGACCGATTTCAAGTTCTCCGTTTTTCAAATCTCCTTCAAACATTCCTTTTTTTGCACGGGCTCTTCCTAAAAGTGCTATCAAATCCTCCTTCGTAGCACAGTTTTGATACGCATCTTTTACTTCTTCGTAGAATTTATTTTTAATCAACCGGACAGGAGCCAATTCTTTTAAAGTCAGTTCCGTTCCTCCTTCTTGGGTATCAACGATCGTTTCTTTGAACAAATTATGACCGGAAGATTCATAAGTTGCAGCAAAACGACTTCCGATCTGCACACCATCTGCACCCAAAACCATGGCTGCGAGAACCTGCCTGCCCGTTGCAATTCCTCCGGCTGCAATTAACGGAATCTCAATTTTACGTCTGACATCTGGAATCAGACAAAAAGTCGTGGTTTCATCTCTGCCATTATGTCCGCCCGCCTCAAAACCTTCTGCCACTACTGCATCCACGCCGGCTTCCTGTGCTTTTAGCGCAAATTTTGCACTACTCACCACATGAACCACCGTAATTCCTTCTTTTTTAAGGATTTCCGTCCAAGTTTTCGGATTCCCGGCCGATGTAAATACGATGGGAACTTTATATTCCAGAATGGTTTCAATATGTTTATCAATGTCCGGATACAGCATCGGCAGGTTGACACCAAAAGGTTTGTCAGTCGCTCTTTTACATTTGAGGATGTGTTCCTTCAACACATCAGGATACATACTCCCTGCACCAAGCAATCCCAAACCTCCTTGATTACTTACTGCCGAAGCGAGTTCCCAACCACTATTCCAAATCATTCCGGCTTGTACAATCGGATATTTAACTTTGAATAAATTCCTTATTTTATTTGTCATTTTTTTCGATACATTTGCCCAAAAATAAAAAAATTAGAATCAAAAACTGACAACCTTATTTTTGGCAAATTATTTGATTCGGGAAAAACGCCTGATTTTCAATCAGTGCAAGAGAAAAAATAGTGAGAACTAACTTATAAATTACAGTTTAAAATATGTATTGGACTTTGGAATTAGCATCTTATTTAAGTGATGCGCCTTGGCCGGCAACAAAGGATGAATTGATTGATTACGCCATCCGTACCGGTGCTCCGCTGGAAGTAGTGGAAAACCTTCAATCCATAGAAGATGAAGGAGATTCGTATGAAAGCATAGAAGAAATCTGGTCTGATTATCCAACAGATGATGATTTCCTATGGAACGAAGATGAATATTAAACCCAAAGCCCGAAATAGGGCTTTTTTAATTTCAAATAAAAGCAAACCTTTTCAATGACGTATATTTGCATATGGGCAAAATATTTCGTCCTTGATGAAAAAAATGAATCATGAGTATTATTGAAAAAGTATTAAAAGGTTTTTTGGGCGACAAAAATCAAAAAGACGTAAAAGAATTACAGAAATATGCCGATAAAGCTTTACAGGCAGAAAAACAGATTGAGAATTTGTCCAATGACCAATTGAGAGAAAAATCAGTTGAATTCAAATCCAAATTGGCAGAAGCAACCCGATCGCAGAAAAACGAAATCGCCGAACTGAAATCCAAAGCGGAAAGCCTGGAAAATTTTGATGAAAAAGAAGCGATTTTCGAACAAATCGACAGAATAAACAAAGAAGCATACGAAATCGAGGAAAAAATCCTGATGGAAATCCTTCCCGAAGCTTTTGCCGTAGTAAAAGAAACCGCCAAACGTTTTGTAAACAACCCGGAAATAAAAGTAACCGCAACGCCTTTTGACCGTGAACTTTCCGCTACCAAAGACTATATCGAAGTAATTGATGAAAACAACGTGGTTTGGAAAAATTCTTGGGACGCAGCCGGAAAAGAAGTTGTTTGGGACATGGTGCACTATGAAGTCCAATTGATAGGCGGTACGGCACTTCACCAAGGAAAAATTGCCGAAATGCAAACTGGTGAAGGTAAAACCCTCGTGGCAACCCTTCCGGTTTACCTGAACGCTTTGACCGGACGCGGTGTGCATTTGGTAACGGTAAACGACTATCTTGCCAAACGTGACTCCGCATGGATGGCTCCTATATTTGAGTTCCACGGTTTGAGAGTGGATTGCATCGACTATCACCAACCGAATTCAGAAGGAAGAAAAAAAGCCTATAAAGCCGATATCGTTTATGGAACCAACAACGAATTTGGTTTTGACTACCTGCGTGACAACATGGCCAATACGCCCGAAGGATTGGTTCAGCGTGAACTGAATTTCGCAATTGTCGATGAGGTCGATTCCGTATTGATTGATGATGCGAGAACTCCACTCATCATTTCAGGTCCGGTTCCTCAAGGCGACCGCCAGGAATTTGATGCGTTGAAACCCAAAGTTGAAAAATTGTTCAACGTTCAACGTGAAGAATTGGGTAAAACCCTCAACGTTGCCAAAAAATTATTTGACGAAGGAAATAAAAAAGAAGGTGGATTTAATTTGTACCAAGTATTCCGTGGATTACCGAAATACAAACCTTTAATCAAATTCCTGAGTCAGGAAGGAATCCGTACCCAATTACAGAAAACAGAAGGAATTTATATAGCGGATAACAACCGCGAAATGCCTCAAGTGGATCAACATTTGTATTTCGTAATTGATGAGAAAAACAATCAGGTCGATTTGACCGATAAAGGGATCGAATATCTTTCTCAAGGTATGGAAGACCCGAATTTTTTCATCTTACCGGACGTAGCAACCAAAATCGGTGAAATCGAAGCGAAAAACCTTCCGAAAGAAGAAGAAGTGACGGAAAAAGAAGAATTCTTCCGTGAATTCTCCATCAAATCTGAACGAATCCATACGTTGACCCAATTGCTGAAAGCCTATACCCTATTTGAAAAAGACAACGAATATGTGGTAATGGAAGGTCAGGTAAAAATCGTAGACGAACAAACCGGACGTATCATGGACGGTCGCCGTTATTCGGATGGACTACACCAGGCAATCGAAGCAAAAGAAAATGTAAAAATAGAAGCCGCTACGCAAACTTTTGCGACCATTACGTTGCAAAATTATTTCCGTATGTACAACAAATTGGCCGGTATGACCGGTACGGCAGAAACCGAAGCTGGCGAATTCTGGGAAATCTATAAACTGGACGTAGTTGCGATTCCTACCAACCGCCCGATTTCAAGAGCCGATTTACAAGATAAAGTCTATAAAACGAACCGGGAGAAATTTAATGCGGTGATCGAAGACATCGTCGATCTGGCAGAAAATCAAAAACGTCCGGTGTTAGTTGGTACAACCAATGTGGAAACTTCCGAATTGCTAAGCCGTGCGCTACAACTTCGAAAAATCCAGCACAACGTATTGAACGCAAAATTGCACAAAAAAGAAGCCGATATCGTAACCGAAGCAGGTCGTTCCGGAGTGGTAACGATTGCTACAAACATGGCCGGTCGTGGTACCGACATCAAACTGACACCGGAAGTAAAAGAAGCCGGCGGTCTGGCCATCATAGGTACGGAAAGACACGATTCTCGTCGTGTGGACCGTCAGTTAAGAGGTCGTTCCGGCCGTCAGGGAGATCCGGGAAGTTCGCTTTTCTATGTTTCGCTGGAAGATAACCTGATGCGTTTGTTTGGTTCGGAAAGAATCTCCAAACTGATGGACAGAATGGGGCATAAAGACGGCGATATGATTCAGCATTCGATGATTTCTAAATCCATCGAACGTGCACAGAGAAAAGTAGAAGAAAACAATTTCGGAATCCGTAAACGTTTGTTGGAATATGACGATGTGATGAACAAACAACGGGAAGTGATTTACCGAAGACGTAAAAATGCCTTGTTTGGAGATCGTTTGGATGTGGATATTGCCAATATGATTTTTGATACGGCAGCCTCCATAGTGGGAGAAGCTAAAAACAACGAAAATTACAAACAACTGGAATTTGATCTGATCAAATATTTCACCATGGACACGCCGGTTACGGAAAGCGAATTCAAATCGACTTCTACCCGTGACCTGACAGAAAAAGTATATAAAGCTGCTATCGCTGATTATCAACGTCATGTGGAAAGACAAGCAGAAAAGGCTTATCCGTTGATTGCGCAGGTGTATGAAAATCCGACGAATCAGTTTACGCGTATTCAGGTTCCGTTTACCGATGGCATGAAAACGCTGATGGTCGTGACGGACATGAAAGAATCTTATGAATCACAAGGAAAAAAATTGGTCAAAGATTTTGAAAAGGGAATCGTTTTAAGTTTGATCGACGAACACTGGAAAGAACACTTACGTGATGTGGATGATTTGCGCCGTTCGGTTCAGAATGCGGTTTACGAACAAAAAGATCCGTTGGTGATTTACAAACAGGAATCCTTTTTTGTATTTCAGCGAATGCTTGACCGCGTGAATAAGGAAATCATTTCTTTCCTGTTTAAAGGAGAAATACCAACACCCGATCCGGAACAAATCCAACAAGCCCGCCAGCAGGTGAAACAGGAAAAAGTGGAAACCAACCGTGGAGCAGATGAAAGTTCTTCTTCCTCTTCCAACAAAAACAACGGTTATTATGGTAACTCCACTTCTTCGACCGGCGCACCGATGCAAAAACCAGAAGTTACGGCTCCGAGAAACGTCGTGAAAATCCTTCCTAACGATAAAGTTGCCATACGTAACGTAAGCACAGGAGAAAAACAGGAAATGAAATTCAAAGTAGCCAAACCCAAAATCGAAAGCGGTGAATGGGTGCTTGTAGAGAATTAAAATTCTACATTTTCAAAATACAAAACGGATGTCTGAAAAGAGATCCGTTTTTTAATTCACTCATATTTAATTAAATAGGAGTTTATTATAGTTTGTATATTTGAGAAATTACAATGATTTCATGAAACCATTTTACTTTTATGTTATTCCTTCATTCTTTTTATTAATAAGTTGTTCAACAGAACCATCAAATTCTGAAGTCTTTTATAATGAGATTTCAAATTCAGATAAATTCATAATTTACTCTCCAGACAAAATGATAAAGGAAAATGATTTTAAAAATATTGGAGAGTTTAGATACTATATAGGAATTGTGTCTAAAATGAGTAAAAATGATCCCCAACTATACTATAAAATTTATTTCTCAAAAAATGAAAGTTCTATTCCTATTGATATGGACAAAGATCTATTAATGAAAAACTTATATCTAGTCAATAAATCGCTTCAAATATTTGAAATAGAAGCAATTAAAGAAGCAAATAATTTAAAAAACAACAACAAATCTCCACAAAATTTAACTGATCTAAAAAATATTAGTGAAAAAATTGATGGGAAATCTTGGATAAGAATTGATAGCTTAAATAATTCATTATTCAAAAATTTCGATACTATTAAAACTAACATGATTCTTCAGAATGAATTAAATAACTTACAAAGACAATAAAACTACATCAATAAAAATTCATTAAGCCAAATATGAAGTATATAAAAAAAGAGAAGCATTAAAAAAACGCTTCTCTTTTCAGTTGAATAATTAAAATTAGGAAAATCTATTTCTTTTCTATCACCGTTCCTTTGAAAGTCAGTTTTTTAGGAGCGTCACTGTCACTGGTGGTAACTGTTACCGTTTTGGTAAAAGTTCCGGCGTGGGCAGCATTGAAAATCGCATTTACATAACCGCTTTTCTTTGGTTTGATCGGTTCTTTGCTGTAATCAGTTGCCGTGCATCCGCACTGTGCTTTTACGTTTGTGATGACAACGGGTTTTTTCGTGGTATTTTTAAATTCAAATTTGATGGTGTAAGGCGTTCCTTGTGGTATTTCACCTACTTCTATGGTATCCGATTTCCATGTTATCAAATCATCCAATACATGATTGACAGTGGTTTGGATTGAATTAAAATTTGTAAAGGACATCGCGGCAGCAGATAGAATCAATACTAAGAACGAAATTTTAAGTGTTTTCATAGTTTCAATTTTTTTGTTCTAATTTTATGAAGCAAATGTATAGGAGAAATACAAACCCCGTTGTTAACCGCTCTCAAAGGTTTGTTAACGAGTTGTTAAGCGTTAATGCGTTCAGGCAGATTTAAGTAATATTGCGGGATGAAGAAGGATTTTGAATTTTGAGCTAAACATTTTGCACCTATCATAAACCAGGCGAACTATAGAAGTAAAATAAAAAATCCCAACTCATAACACATAACACCCAACTCAAAATAAAAATTAAGAATTGAAAATCAACCGTTTAAATAGTATCATTTTATTGGGTTTGGTGGGAACCATCGGGATTTTGATTGCCCAATTGGTTTGGACCTACAAAGCTTTTACGCTGGAAGAGAAAAAATTCTCCCAAAAAGTACACATCGCACTTCTGGAAGTCGCAAGGGAAATTTATGCCAACAATGAGCATGAAATTTCCACCAAAGATTTGATTCAAAAAGTATCCAACGATTATTATGTGGTCAATGTAAATGACGACATAGACCCGGCGGTTTTGGAACATTTCCTGAAAACGGAATTCACCAAATTCAATATCATCACCGATTTTGAATATGCGGTTTACAACTGCGAAAGCGACGATATGATGTATGGAAAATACATTTCGGTCAACGATGAAGCCGATCCCAATAAAGAAATCAGATTTGAAAAATACAAAGACCTCGTCTATTATTTTGCGGTTCGGTTTCCACAGGAAAAGACCTATTTATTAAGTTCATTGAAATTTTGGTTGATATTGTCGATTGTACTCATGCTGATTCTCGTGATTTATGTGTATTCGATTTATACTTTGATCCAACAAAAAAAATATTCGGAATTGCAACGGGATTTCATCAACAACATGACCCACGAATTCAAAACACCGCTCTCCTCTATCCTACTCGCTTCCAATTCTTTACAAAACCAATCCTCCGTGCGGGAAAACGAAAAGCTGAATACTTATGCGGAAATCATCAGCCAGCAAGGAAAAAAACTGAACCATCACATCGAAAAAATTCTCAATGTTGCACGGAATGATGAATTTGCCATGGCGCTCAATCCGGTTTCTTTGAATTTGAATGAAATCCTGCATCAGGTCAGCCGGTCGGTTCAAACCAAACATCCGGAAGTTCAGATTTCGATAGATTCCAATCCGGATATCAGCATCCGTGCAGACGAATTTCATTTTACAAATGTGGTGCAAAACCTGCTCGACAACTCCATCAAATACAGCGATGAAACACCTGAAATACAAATAATTACCTCGCAAAACAAAAAAGGAATCCAGCTGGATTTCTCCGACAACGGAATCGGAATTCCACCCAAAAATTTAGGATTTATATTTGATAAATTTTACAGGGTTTCAGACAAAAAAAACAATGAAGTAAACGGTTTCGGATTGGGACTTTATTATGTAAAACGAATTGTCCAGCAGCACGGCTGGAAAATTTCTGCCCGAAATAATGTGGAAAAAGGCATCAATATTTCTATTTTTATTCCCAACTAAACAAAAACAATCCATGGCGAAATGCAGAATTTTATACGCAGAAGATGATGAAACCATTGCGTTTCTCACGCAGGACAGTTTGCAACCGGAATATGAAGTGGTGCATTGCGCAAACGGAGAATCGGCTTTGGAAGAATTTAAAAAGGGTGAATTTGACATTTGCCTGCTCGATATCATGATGCCCAAAATGGACGGATTTGAATTGGCAACGGAAATCCGAAAGCTGAATTCGGAAATTCCCATCCTTTTTATTTCGGCTAAAACCCTGAAAGAAGACCGAATAAAAGGGCTGAAAATCGGGGCCGATGATTATTTGGTGAAACCGTTCAGCATAGAAGAATTGATGCTGAAAATTGAAATCTTTCTGAAACGTTCGCAGAAAAACACATCGCAAATCGAACAACACCTGCATAAAGTGGGGAATTGTGAATTTGATTCAAAAAATTATACCGTTACCTGTCAAAATAATACCGTTTCGCTGACACAACGCGAAGCCGAGCTCCTCAGCTTTTTCATTGACCATAAAAATACAGTGCTGAAACGCGAAGAAATCCTGAAGGCACTTTGGGGTGAAGATGATTATTTCATGGGAAGGAGTTTGGATGTTTTCATTTCAAGATTGCGGAAAATTTTTGCCGAAGATGATTCGGTAAAAATCGAAAACCTACATGGAATCGGGTTTAAATTTCGGGTGGATTGAAACGAAGTTTGAACTCCCTTAACGTGAATAATGGATAACGATAAATGTAATAAACTTATATTGACAATGTTATGTTTCATTAGATAATAATTGTGAGCTTTGTGCCTACTTTGAGACCTTTGTGGAAAAAAATAACCACAAAGATCACAATGAAGCCCCAAAGAGCACAAATAACTATAGAAATCTTCTATCATCTATCTTCCATCCTCCATCACCCAACATCAAAAAAATACCCCGACGGACTTGCTTATAATCAAAAATGTATAAAATATATCTTATCTAAAATATCATTACTTTTTAATCAATTTCTCAGTTTTGAAATTTCCGTTTTTGGATTCAGCATTCAGGAAATAAATCCCGGCCGGAAAAGAACTCATGTCTATTTCTAATCTTTCGCTTTCTACAAATTTGCTAAATACAATCTGCCCTGTTGTGTTGGTTATATAAATATTTTCAATTTTTAATCCGGTGTTTCGTATTGTCAATTTATCCTTGACGGGATTAGGATACATAAGGATTTTCTTTGCAAAAATTTCCTCTGTTCCCAAAGCATCGCATTCCTCCTCATCTGCAACAAAGTGCATTCCAGGCTCTATGTACCAATACCATTCATCCATATATTCCGCATCGGGATCATCCACATAAATACATTTGAGGTTATCGCATTGAGTAGCACCAAAAGATTGCATTATTTCGTTATTGCCGTTTCTCAGGTCTATATGCTCTATCGTATCATCTAATGCTATATTGAAAAATTCAAGCTCCGAATTTTGGGTTAAATCCAAATATGGAACTGCACATTCTCCCAAACCCAATGAAAATAAATGTGGATTTTGAGAGGTGTCCAATTCGGTAATCCAGTTTAACCCTAACCACAACAATTCCAAATTCGGATTTTGGGTTACATCTATATTGTTTATCCTATTTTCTTGTAAATTCAGGTATTCCAAAACCGGACATTCAGAAACATCAAAGGACATTAATTCATTTTCATTAGCTTCAATATATGTCAGATTTGGTTTTTCTCCCAGAATAACGGAAGATGTAGAATTCCTATATAAGTAAATTTCTTCTAATTGTTCCAAATTGGATAAATCCACAGAAGATATGGTAGTATAACCCAAACCAAATACTTTTAGATTTGTATTTTGAGAAACATCCAATTCCGTCGCATTTGTAAAGGATATGGCAAGAGAATCCAAAGCTGCAAAATCTTCCAAACCCGTAAAATCGGATGCACCTATGTTGATTATTTGTAAAAACGTAACATTTTCTATATTAGCCGTAAGCACCAAACCGTTTCCCTCTGTTCCGTCTCCCATACCGTTATCTTCCAGATACTGCTCGAAATTGGGGTCGGGAATGGATGTGTACTGGGAATATATCAAACTGCCCACACAAAAAAACAGGGTTATAAAATAGGTTTTCATTTTATTGAATGATTAGGTTTTTTGAAAGGGTTTCTTCTCCAAAAATTGGAATTAGCATAGAACTCCAAATCAAAGAAGGTATTAGATTTTTTTTCATGATATTGAATTATATAGATTGTTCTAAAGTTATAAAAAAAAATAAAATATTTAGAATGAGCAAGTTATTTTATAATCTCATTTGAATTCGAAAATAAAAATACCCCGACGGACTTTCGCCCAACCGAGGTATAAAGAAAAAAGTGGAATCTTGGCTTCGAGAACCTCAGCCACCACTTGGAAACTGTTCTTCAATGATGACTAAAACTCTCGAACGGTGGCTGAGGTTCTCGAAGCCACCGGAATTATATTATTTCTCCTGAACGTATCCTTTATCGTTGGCGAATTTCAGGACAGCATTGGTTATGGCAGCTCCCAAATCGGTTTCGCCTTCGCCGGTTTTGGCTAATTCGGTTTGGATGAATTTTTCTCGTACGGTGTTCAATTCCAGAATTTCTTTCTGGATTTTTTTGCGTTCGTTTGTCATTTTTTCAACTTCCGATTTTAATTGAGCATCGGACATATTCCGGTATTTTTCAGGCAAAGTCGATTTGTCGATGTCTTTCAGATTGGCACTGTTCAGTTCTATCGCATCCACTAAATCCCAACCGGCATTTGAATATCCGTAATTGGCTTTGGCAGCAGCGCGTGTTACTTTGTTTTCAGCACTCATTTCGGCCGCCATCATATCTTGTTCTTCCTGACGGGCTTTCATGTTTCCGCCTTGTACACCGTAATAGATGTAGGTATTATTGAGTCTTGTGTTGCAATCGTCAATCCGTACATCATAAGGAGTCGGAATGTATCGGATCTTTTGGTTGTGATCGATGAAGAAATATTCGCCTTTTCCTTTGTCCGCACCGTCTTTCCACATTCCGCTCTGACCGGAATAATCATCGCCGCAATGAATTGTGTTGACATAAATTCCTTTTTTAACCGCATCGGAAATCGCTTCGACATAATTGACAGAACCTTGTGTAAACGGTTCGTTTCCGGCTATGTAAATGAGTTTCATGCTGTTTTTATTTCCGTCCCATTTCAGTTCGTTGGTCGAAGTACGGATTACTTGTCCACAAAATTCCGAACCGCCGTTGGTGCGCAGGGCAAATAATTTTTCGGAAAGCAAATCCAGATCGGAAGTCAGCGGCGTTACCTGACGGATGTATCCGCCGTCAGCCGAAAGTCCGTCGTTTCCATATTCGTACAAACTGATTTCAATCTGCGGTTTTTTACCGTCATAACGTAAAGTTGTCATAGTATTGACGATGTTCCAAAGACGAGATTTCGCCTGGTCAATCAAACCATCCATACTGCTGGAAGTGTCGAGAAGCAGCGCAATCTGGATTTTTTCCTGTGCTAAATTTTCTTCTTTTATTTCAATCGGTTGAATTGTTTCAACTTTGATTTCATTTTTCTGAATGGCAGGGCTCATAAAAAATAATGTTCCCAAACTGATAATTAACGTCTTCATATCTATAAAATTTTGGTTTCTATAGACATTGATGCAATGGATTTGAAAAAGGTTGGGTGAAGTTTAATTATTTTGAATGATGAATGTTAAATTTTAAATTAATTCATTGTAAATCAATTGAATAACATCAATAATTATTTTTTAAGGCATAATACTGAAAAATAGTTGGTAAAATTCCAGCAAACCCTTACTGACAAGTCGGTTGGAGGAAGTTTTATGAAACGTGTTTCATAAAACTTTTTCTTTGTCTGAAAAATGACAAAAAAACGTT
>JAEWOD010000037.1 GCA_023461035.1 Bacteroidota bacterium
CGCTTTTTTTGTCATTTTTCAAACAAAGAAAAAGTTTTATGAAACGCGTTTCATAAAACTTTCACTTATCCCCTTGTCAGAAAGCCTTTCGAAAGGTTTTACCAACCATTTTTCAGTATTATGCCAATCCTGAAAAAAGATTGGATTAACTAAATTCTACATAAACCTCACTCCCTTTCTTCAGCCCATAAAGAGTGCTGGCTGCACCTACAGTTTGGGGATTGCTTTTATAAATGGCAATTTCCAGATAACCCGAAGCACCAATTAAAGCAAGGCCTTTTCCAATATATTCAAATTCGTTTTCGAAATCTTTTACAAAATCACTGTAATTTCTATACAGTTCGGTAAACTCATGATTCCGGTGCCATATTCTGAATTTTCTCTTTTTACCTACTTTTTCAAAAATTTTCTCCGAAATATTGGTAATCGCATTTCCGTAATTGTCAATGTAGATTACGGAACCAACAATCGTTTTATCATCTTTTACTACAGGTTTCAGAGTGGAGAGCTCTTTATATTCCTTCATTTTTTGTCCTACTACCGAAAGTTTTCCACCCCTTGCCAGATGACAAGCAACCGGAACAAATACATCTCTGGTTGGAAACACAGAATTGGTTTGAACATGCGGAAGTTTGATTTCCACTAATTCTTTTGGAGCTACCTCAGAACAAATTAAAGAAAGAATACCGTTATCACTGGCAATAAAATAGTGATCGTCAATCAACGCAGCAATAGGTATCTTTGAAGGATTGACAAGGGCATCAACTCCCAAAATATGAATGGTTCCGGAAGGAAAATCCTTGTAACTGTTCTTGACGATAAAAGCTCCTTCTGCAATATCAAAGGGTTGAATTTCATGCGAAATATCGACAATCGTAACATCCGCAAGCTCATTGTAAATTCGAGCTTTCACAGAAGCAACGTTCGCATCTTTGATTCCAAAATCAGTTGTTAAAGTAATAATCGGCATGAAAAATCAATTCGGCAAACAAATATATTGCGTATTTTTGTATTGAATCAAATTTAAACACAAGACATTTGACAGAATTAAATTTAGAATTGGTTGATGTAAACATTCAGGAATTTTACGGTCCCAACAATGAAAACTTCAAAGCATTAAAATCTCATTTTCCGAAATTAAAAATCGTAGGCCGGGGACGAAATATTTCAGCTGTCGGAAATGAAGAATTACTCCAGAAATTGGATGATAAAATTGCGCAAATCATCTCTCACATTCAGCATTTTAACCAGTTAAAGGAAAAAGATGTAGAACAAATATTGGAACTCGATAATTCCACGCAAAATAATATGACCAACGCAAAAGAAGTATTGGTGCACGGGGTAAACGGAAAACTCATAAAAGCACATACACCGGGTCAAATCGAACTCGTAGATAAAGTTTTTAAAAACGATATGGTTTTTGCCATAGGCCCTGCCGGAACCGGAAAAACCTACACAAGTGTAGCTCTGGCAGTTCAAGCATTAAAAAACAAAGAAGTCAGAAGGATTATCCTGACTAGACCTGCCGTAGAAGCCGGTGAAAGTCTGGGATTTCTTCCCGGTGATTTAAAAGAAAAATTGGATCCTTATTTACAACCTCTTTATGATGCGTTGAAAGATATGATTCATTTTGAAAAATTGAATTCGCATTATGAAAAAGGTGTGATAGAAGTTGCGCCGCTTGCATTTATGCGCGGACGGACTTTGGACCAAGCTTTCGTTATTCTGGACGAAGCACAGAATACCACTCATTCGCAGATGAAAATGTTCCTGACCCGAATGGGTAAAAATGCCAAATTTATCATCACAGGTGATCCCGACCAAGTCGATCTTCCTCCCAAACAAAAATCCGGATTGAAAGAAGCGATGTCTATTTTAGATAATGTGGATGGAATCGGCATGGTAAAACTGACCGAAAAAGATGTGGTAAGACATAAATTGGTCGGAAAAATATTGACTGCCTACAAAAAATTGGAAAATCCGGAGTAAATTTCAGTCTTAATATTTGGAATCAAAGTTCATTCTCAATACAAAAAATCTTCACAAGACTAAGATAAATGAACACAAAAAAACTCCAGGAAGGTGATTTCTACAAAACTCCGGAAGGATATATTGTCTTTACAGAAAAATACCACCTTAGACGCGGTTACTGCTGCAAAAGCGGCTGCCGGCATTGTCCGTATGGTTACGATAAAAAGACAGATACGTTTAAAAATAAAAAATAAAAAAGCCGCTTTAAACTGCGGCTTTTATGTAAATCTATATTCTCAGATTAAATTTCCTGAACTACAAAATCCTGTGTAATGGACGCTTCAGACACTGTTCCGTCATCATAAGTCACATTATACTCAATGGTATAATTGGCATTAGCATTATGGGTAATTTTAAAAGTGCCTTCTGCTCCTTCAGAAGATATTATTTGTTGACTTCCGTCAACAATTTCACTAATCATATATATAGAAGCTTCCGAATCAAAAACTCCGATATCATCCATAAAATCTCCTTCTTGATAAGTTCCGGAAATACCGTCGGATTCCATAAAGTTTATAAGGAAGCGTACTGTTCCGATCTTGTTTCCATTGTTGCCGGAAAGCGCGATTTGTGCACTCGAAGATCCGTCTTCGTTAAAACCACTTATGATTTGGATGACACCACCATTGGGCTGAGCCTGTCCCATATCATATTCGACTCCGTCAATTTTAAATGTTGACGTTTGTTCCTGAGTCGAATCATCATCTGATGAACATGCAATAAAAGCACCCACCACAAAGAGCATCAGAAATACTCGCATTAAATTTTTCATTGATTTTTAATTTTTTTAGGGTGCAAATGTAAGAAAATCAAATAAAAAAACCCCGGCATTTCTGCCGGGACCCTCTCTACTAAAACTTAAGTACCATGAAAACTCAACTACCTTATGAAAAGAATAGTACTTAACTCTTTATTTCCAAATACCGTGCCAAAAATTTAAAAAGCGTATTTATTTTCTTTAATTAAATATTCAGCTGCTTCTGTTTTAAGTTTTACGACATTTGGAAATTCATTATATCGTGTAAATCTTCTTAAACCTGATAACATCATACGCTGCTCATCGCCCTCTGTAAAAGAAACAATTCCTGCAGTCGCATTCTTTTTGATGACCTCAACGGAATCAAACAACTGCAATTTAGCAAATTTTATTGAAATTGCCGCATCTGCTTCCGATTTTGTTTTGGAAATCTTTTCTGCTCGCAAGATAGCACTTTCGGCTATATAAATTTCAATTAAAATAGCCGAAGCTCGTAAAATTAATTGTTGATGTTTTTCCAAATCGGCACCAAACTTTTGCAAAGCCGCTCCGGCAACCATAAAGAATGCTTTTTTCAGATTTGTTAAAATTTCTTTTTCCTGAGCAAAAAGTTCAGAATAATCCGGAATGTCAAACGATGGGATGCTCATCAATTCATTTGCTACATTCATCGCAGGTGTCATTAAATCAATTCTCCCTTGAAAAGCACGTTTCACTAACATACTCACACAAAGCAAACTATTGATTTCATTGGTTCCTTCATAAATTCTGGAAATCCGTGCATCACGCCAAGCAGCTTCCATTGGCATTTCTTTTGAATATCCCATTCCGCCATAAACCTGAATTCCTTTATCGGCAGAAATTTGTGCCATATCAGAAATCCAAACCTTCAGAATCGATGCTTCAATGGCATATTCTTCAATTCCTTTCAGTTCAGCTTCGTTGTGAGGCATTCCGCTTTCGATATTTTCTGTAATGGCATCTTCGATGTTTTTTGCTGCCCGATAAGCTCCGGCTTCTGATGCAAAAGTTGCAACCGCCATATCGGCCAGCTTTTCCTGAATCGCCCCAAATGTATTGATCGACACTCCGAACTGTTTTCTTTCTCCGGCATAATTAATCGCATTAGAAACAATTCTTCTTTGTGCATCCAAACAAGCCGCTCCCAATTTGATTCGACCTACATTCAATGCATTCATTGCGATTTTAAATCCGCCGTTTCGTTCGCCCAGCATATTTTCAACCGGAACTTGTACATCATTGAAAAACACTTGTCGTGTTGAGGACGAAACAATTCCCAATTTATCTTCTTCTTCACCCAATGAAAAACCTTCCCCTGCCTGTGATTTCTCCAAAATTAAAGCAGTAATGTTTTTGTCGTCTTCAATTCGGGCAAAAACGATGAACAATTCTGCGAAACCGGCATTGGTAATCCACATTTTTTGTCCGGTAATTTTATAATGCGTTCCATCTTCCGACAAAACGGCTTTCGTTTTTCCGGAATTCGCATCAGAACCCGCTTCCGGTTCGGTTAAACAATAAGAAGCAAACCATTCGCCCGTTGCTAATTTTGGTAAATATTTTTTCTTTTGTTCTTCCGTTCCATACAGTGTAATCGGCATGGTTCCAATTCCGGTATGCGCTCCATAAGCTGTTGCTAACGACCCTGTTGCTCCGGAAATATAATCACAAACCAGCATCGTTGTGACGAATCCCATTCCCAATCCACCATATTCTTCCGGAACAGAAATCCCCAAAAATCCAAGTTCACCCAATTTACGCATCAAATCTTCAATCAAAGCATAATCTTTTTTCTCAATCTGATGTTTCTTTGGCCAGACTTCTCTGTCGATGAATTCTTTGGCTGATTCCAACATCATGCGTTGTTCTTCGCTGAAATCTTCCGGCGTAAATATATCTTCCCAATTCAGGTCTTTTATCAGGAATTCTCCTCCTTTTAGTCTATTTTTTTTCATATGTATTTGAATATTAGAGAAAAGAAAATAGAATATAGAAAATAGACTATTCCAGTCCGTTTTGAAATGACATTGTCATTTTCTGAAATTCTTCTATTTTATTTTCTAATTTATTATAAGTATTTTGATTTATATAATTTCTATGGTTTGCAATTATTAATTGAGTTATAAGTTCAAAAGAAGAACCTAATGAAACATCTAAAAAATGACTAAAAGATTTATTAGTCCGTGCAGAGCCTTCGGCAATATTGGATGGAATCGAAACGGAGCAACGACTTATTTGAGAACTCAAATCATACTTTTCATGAATTGGAAAATCAATTAATATATCTGATATTTGATTTGCTATTTCAATTCCCATTTGCTAAATCTTCATATTTTTATAATTATGCCTTTTTTTAGAGTCCATTTTCTATCCTCTTTTTTCTATTTTCTATTACAAAATCTCAAACACGCTCGCCGCTCCCTGACCGGTTCCAACGCACATGGTTACCATCCCATATTTTTTATTCTGAAGTTTCATTTCATTAAATAATTGGACAGTCAATTTCGTCCCTGTACATCCCAGCGGATGCCCCAAAGCGATGGCTCCTCCGTTTACATTAACAATATCTGGATTCAGATCCAATCCTCGAACAACTGCCAATGATTGTGAAGCAAAAGCTTCGTTCAATTCGATCATTTCTATATCGGATTGTTTCAATCCTGCTTGTTCCAATGCTTTCGGAATGGCATAAAGCGGCCCGATTCCCATAATTCTCGGCGGAACTCCCACTGCCGAATAAGACATCAAACGTGCAACCGGACTCAAATTCAATTCTTTGACCATTTCTTCTGACATTATCAGAACAAAAGAAGCTCCATCTGACATTTGGGATGAATTTCCCGCTGTCACGGAACCTCCGTTTGCAAAAACTGGTTTTAATTTGCTCAAAACTTCCACCGAAGTATCGGCTCTTGGCCCTTCGTCTTGTTTGAACGTTATTTTTTTTGTTTGGATTTTTTCTTTATCATCCAATGTATTTATCTCTACATCAATAGGAACAATTTGACTATCAAATCTACCTTCTTCAATTGCTTTGATCGCCTTCTGATGGGAATTGAAAGCAAATAAATCCTGGTCTTCACGGGAAACTTTGAATTCGTTGGCAACGGCTTCTGCCGTCAATCCCATTCCCCAATAATAATCAGCATTATGCTTAGCCACATCAGTATCGGGAATCGGTTTGTATCCGCCCATCGGGATATACGACATGCTTTCCGCTCCTCCGGCGATGATGCAATCAGCCATTCCGGTTCGGATTTTTGCTACCGCCATTGCAATGGTTTCCGAACCCGAAGCGCAATATCGGTTTACTGTTACGCCGGGGACTTTGTCGGTGTTTAATCCCATCAAAGAAATCAAACGAGCCATGTTCAAACCTTGTTCAGCTTCGGGCATCGCACATCCCACAATGACATCGTCGATTCGGTCTTTATCCAAATTGGGTACATCAAGCATCATTCTTTCGATGACTCTCGCCGCCAATTCATCCGGTCTTGTAAACCTAAGCGTTCCGCGTGGAGCTTTCCCAACTGCGGTTCTGTATCCTGTTACTATATATGTGTCTTTCATTTTTTAGAGTATTAAGATTAGAGTATTAAGTATTATGACTTTTACTCCAAATTCATTCATAATTATTCTTTAATGTCTTCTGAAAAGAGAAATTCATATTTGAAACCTCTACTAGTTGATTTATTACAGGTTGTAAAATTTTTTCACTGATTAGTTTTAATCTTTTAGCAAGTATTAGTTGTGTTATTAATTCAAATGTTGAGCCGTTTGCAATTCCTAAAAACTGAACAAATTCTTTATTTGAATTCCGACCCGAACCTTCCGCTATATTGGAAGGGATAGATACTGCACACTTTTTTATCTGATGAATCAGATTAAACTTTTCATCTTGCGGCAAAAGCAAAGAAATTTCATAAACCTCAACAGCTATATCCATAGCCTTTTGCCATATTTTTAATTTTTCAAAATTGTGCATATTCCAACATCTTAATACTTAATACTTTTGTCTTAATACTAATTCCTCAGTGGTTTTCCCGTTTTCAACATGTGTTGAATTCGTTCCAATGTCTTACGTTCTCCACAAAGCGATAAAAATGCTTCTCTTTCCAAATCCAACAAATATTGTTGGGAAACTTCTGTCGCTTCTGACAAATTACCTCCGGTCATTACATAACCTAATTTATTGGCAATCAATCTATCGTGATCAGAAATATATTTTCCGGCTACCATTTGATCAGAACCAACATAGAACATCCCCATTGCTTCTTTTCCTAAAACTTTTACTTTCTCAGGAACAGGTTGCGTATAACCTGCTTCCGCCTTGATAATCGCATGCTTTTTGGCTTCTGCAATCTGACGATCTTTGTTTACGACTATGATATCTTCGCTTCGGATGAATCCTAAATTTTTAGCTTCATAGGCAGAAGTAGCTACTTTTGCCATAGCAATATTCAGATAAGCTTCTCGCAAATGATTGGTTTTTACATCATCATTCATCAAATGTAAAGAAGCCCGACGTGTCATCTCTTTGGTTCCGCCACCGCCGGGAATCACCCCTACTCCAACTTCTACCAATCCCATATAAGTCTCAGCTGCAGCCACGATTTTATCGGCATGAAGCGAAATTTCACATCCGCCTCCCAAAGCCATTCCATGTGGTGCTACTATTACCGGAATAGCACTGTAACGAACTTTCATCATGGTATCTTGGAAAGTTTTAATCGCCATATTTAAATCCCACCAATCCTGCTCTGCGGCCATCATCATAATCATCGCCAAATTGGCTCCAACCGAAAAGTTATCGGCTTGGTTACCGATGACCAATCCTCGGTAATCTTTTTCTGCCAAATCAATGGCTTTGTTGATTCCGGTAATCACGCCACCGCCGATGGAATTCATTTTTGATCTAAATTCCAAATTGATAATTCCATCTCCTAAATCCTGAATACTCGCTTCAGGATTGCTCCAAACTTCTGATGTTTTACGGATGTTATCCAAAATGATAAAAGCATCTTGTCCCGGAATCAATTGATATTCTTTGGAAGTGATATCATAGAAATATTTCTTTCCGTCTTTAATCTGATAGAAACTTTCCTTACCGGATTCCACCATTTCTTTTACCCAAAGAGAGGCTTCATATTTCTCCGATTCCACTAATTTTAATCCTTCTTTCAATCCAATTAAATCCCAGGTTTCAAACGGTCCGTATTTCCAGGCATAACCGGTTTTCATCGCATCATCGATACGATAAAGAGTATCGGAAATTTCGGGTACTTTCCGGGAAACGTAAGCAAATAAACTCGCAAAATGTTTCCGTAGCAATTCACCGTGTTTGGAATTGTCTTTTAAAATTAAACCCAATTTATTTCGGGTGCTTCCCGCCTGTTTGGCCATTTCCAAAACCGGAATGTTAGCTCTCTCCAATGGCCGATATTCCAATGTATTTAAATCCAATGCAAAACGGTTGGTGTTTCCTTCTTTGTCAATTTCTTTATAATAAAATCCTTTTTTGGTTTTATCACCCAGAAATTTATTTTCCAAAAGGAAATCCATCACTTTGGATGGTTTCAAATCCTGAATCAATTGATCATCAGGACAATTTTCCTGCAAACCTTTGGTTACATTGGCCGCAGTATCCAATCCGACCAAGTCCGCCAGTTTGAAAGTTCCGGTTTTCGGACGACCTAAAACAGACCCGGTCATGGTATCGGCTTCTTCAATGGTCAAACCTATTTCCTGTGCGAGTTCCATCACTTTTGCCATGGAATAAACCCCAACTCTATTTCCGATGAATCCCGGCGTATCCTTACAAAGCACAGCTGTCTTACCTAAAAATTTCTCTGCAAAATTTTCAAAAAATGAAATCACGGAAACATCGGTTTTCGGACCCGGAATGATTTCAAATAATTTTAAATACCTCGGCGGATTGAAAAAGTGCGTTCCACAGAAATGTTTTTGGAAATCTTCCGAACGTCCTTCCGACATCAGATGAATCGGAATTCCGGAAGTATTGGACGTAATCAAAGTTCCTTCTTTTCGGAATTGATCCACTTTTTCAAACATGGATTTTTTGATGTCCAAACGTTCGATGATGACTTCAATCACCCAATCGGAATTTTTAATTTTTTCTAAATCGTCGTCAAAATTCCCGACTTCAATTCGCGAAGCAAATTTTTTATCATAAATGGGAGACGGATTCGACTTCAAAGCATTGTTCAAATGCTCTCTTGCTATTTTATTACGATCCGAACCTTCTGTCGGCATATCAAGCAACAAGACTTGAACACCGATTCCGGCAAGATGACAGGCAATTCCTGATCCCATCACTCCGGAACCCAAAACGGTTACCTTTCTTATGTGCCTATTCATTTTTTGTTCTATTTTAATGATACTTCTTTCTTTTTATCAAATGTTCTTTTATCTGAAGCGATGGCATTTATTTTTTGCAAAACGTTAAAAAAAACATTCATTTCTTCCTGCGAAATTTTTTGTTGAATAACTTCGTAAAACTTCAAAACAACTTCTTTTGATACATTTCGCATTTGCAATCCTTCATCTGTCAATATTATCAAAACACTTCTTCCGTCTTCCGGATTAGGTTTCCTGATGATCAATCCTCTTTCTTCCAAATTTTTTAAAGTACGGGATAAACTGGTTGGCTCAATTCCCATCTTCGGCCCCAAAGAGGTACTCGGTGTTCCTGATTTCGGGTCGATTGACAACAATGTAAAACCCATAACCATGGTCGAATTAAATTTGGAAGCTTGCTCATTGTACATCTTCTGAACCGTCAACCAAGTGGAACGTAGATATTGGTCAATCGTTAAATCATTATTACTCATACTTTTTGATTAGAGTCTCACAAATATAATAAATTTTTATTATGCGTGCATAATAAAATTAGAAGATTTTAAAAATTTACAATTATTTAAAGAATGAATAAAAAAACCGATGATTTGATAATTTAATTGGAGTTTACAAACATTCTTTCTGAAATAATAAGAATTTAATTTAATATTGTGTATGAAATTGCTAAACCATGAAGAAAGAAATTAGTTCAAACCTAAATTCGCAAAGCGAAACAGATCATAAACCCACCACATTAAGTGAAACTATACAACACCTCAATAATCCGGTTTTAGACCTTCCCGTCATTCAGAAAAGCTATCTGAAAGAAATCATTTCCCATAGCCAGAAGGACAATGTTTTTTATTTTTCAGATGAAATTTCAAAAGTTGCCGTGACGGTCATCAGCGATGAAATCATACGCGTGAGAATGGCATCCAAGGGCATATTTCTGGATGATTTTTCTTATGCCGTTTCTGAAACCAAGCCGCATCCTGCTGTTTTTACATTTGAAGAAGAACCGGATCATTTTAAAGTGAAAACCAATACCACAACCTGTGTCATTTCCAAAAAAGATTTTCTGATTTCTTTTGAAAACCGAAGAGGAATCCAAACGGTCGCCGATCATTCGCCTATGCATTGGGAAGAAAATGATGAGTTTGGCGGTTATTATGTGTATTGTACCAAAAAAGCGCAGGAAAAAGAATCCTATTTCGGACTGGGCGATAAAGCCATGCACCTTAATTTGCGTGGACAGCGCGTAGTCAATTGGAATTCAGATACATATTCGTATGCATTTGGACAAGATCCGTTGTACCGCAGCATTCCTTTTTACATTGGCCGAAATGATGAAGGCGATTGCTATGGAATTTTCTTTGACAATACCTTCAAAACTCATTTTGATTTCGCTGCGGAGGAAAAAGACAAAACCAGTTTCTGGTCAGAAGGTGGAGAACTCAACTATTATTACATCCATGGTCCCAATATGATTGATGTGGTACGTCGCTATCACAAACTCACTGGAACGCACTATTTACCGCCGTTATGGGCTTTGGGCTATCACCAGTGCCGATGGAGCTATTATCCGGAGAGTAAAGTTCAGGATTTAGCGAGAACATTTCGGGAAAAACAAATTCCTTGTGATGCGCTGTATCTGGACATAGATTATATGGACGGATACCGTTGTTTTACCTGGGACAGACATCGTTTTCCTAATCCCAAACGGATGATAAAGGAATTGGCACAGGAAGGTTTTAAAACAGTCGTTATCATAGATCCGGGAATTAAAGTAGATCCCAATTATTGGGTATATAAAGAAGGAAAGGAAAACAATTATTTCTGTCGCCGCGGCGATGATTATTTCATGGAAGGCTACGTCTGGCCGGGACTTTGTCGTTTTCCGGATTTCACCAATCCAAAGGTACGCAAATGGTGGGGAGGGCTTTTTGAAGGACTCGTAAACGACGGTGTAGCCGGAGTCTGGAACGATATGAATGAACCCGCTGTGTTTGGAAAAGGAACTTTTCCAAACGATGTACGCCATAATTTTGACGGACACAGAGGTTCGCACCGGAAAGCGCATAATGTGTATGGTATGCAAATGGTTCGTGCAACTTATGACGGATTGGAAAAATTATTCAAAAACAAAAGACCTTTTACAATCACAAGAGCCGCTTATGCCGGAACACAACGCTATTCGAGTGTCTGGACAGGTGATAACATCGCCACTTGGGAGCATTTGAAAATCGGAGTTTTACAATTGCAACGACTTTCCGTTTCAGGAATTTCTTTTTGCGGAACAGACATAGGCGGATTTACCGGTGAGCCTGACGGCGAACTTTTCTCCAGATGGATTCAATTCGGCGTATTTTCTCCGTTCATGCGGGCGCATTCGGCAGGAGATACAGCTGAACGCGAACCCTGGAGCTTCGGAGAAGAATTCGAAGCGATCAATAAAAAATTCATCGAACTCCGGTATCAATTATTGCCCTACATCTATTCGGTCTTTTGGGAGCAATCCGAATTTGGATTTCCTATACTTCGTCCCTTGGCGATGGAGGAGCAGGAAAATCAGGAAAACAACCAACGTGAAGAAACCTTCTTATTTGGTTCAAAAATTCTGGTGCATCCCATTACAGATGCAGGCGTAAAACAAACGGAAATTTATTTACCAAATCCGGATAAATTATGGTACAACTACTGGACAGACCTTCCGGTTCAAGGTGGGAAAACCTATAATATTTTAACACCGTTAGATGAAATGCCTATTTTCATCAAAGCCGGAACTGTTTTGTCCGAATATCCCGTCGTTCAAAATGTGGAAGAAATCAATTTAAAAACCCTGAAGCTCAATATATTTTATGCTCCTTATGAGAGCACCACATTTACTTATGAGGACAATGGCGATACGTTTGCCTACCAACAGGATATTTACAGAGAGAAGAAATTTGTTACAAAAGGAACTCAAAACAGCTTTAAAATCGAACAAAGTTCAAAAGGATTGTTTTATGAGCGCTATAAATACTACGAAATGGAATTCGTCGGATTACCATTTGAGCCAAAAAACATAAGAGCAGACGGTGAACCAATTGATTTTAAATTAAACCATAAAGGAAGAATTTGCTGTGCGGTTCCAAAAGATTTTCTTAAATTAGAAATAGAATAATTGACAACTTACGAAGTAAAATAATTATTAGAATTGGAATTAAAAATAACAAGCAATTTACTTTATACAACATACAATTATACAGTAAAAAATGGCAAAACCGTTCTCACTTTTCACCCAATTTGACATCCAGCTTTTCAAATACGGAAAGCATTTCAAATTATATGAAAAACTGGGTTCGCACAAGGTCGAATTCAACGGTGTCAGCGGTATCTATTTTGCGGTTTGGGCACCCAATGCTAAATCGGTTTCGGTCATAGGCGAATTCAATAATTGGAACCGAAATAAAAATAAAATGCAAATCCGCAAAGACAAAAGCGGAATCTGGGAATTGTTTATTCCCCAATTGGATTTGGGAATCATCTACAAATATTCCATCCAATCCCAAAAAAGCGAAACCCTGGAAAAAATAGATCCTTTTGCCTTTTCTTGTGAAATTCCTCCGAAATCGGCTTCGGTCGTAACTTCTACTTGGCATGAATGGAAGGACAATCGATGGATGAAAAAACGCCATAAATTCAATTCGCACAAAGCTCCGATTTCCGTTTACGAAATGCATTTAGGTTCTTGGAAACGCGATCCTGACGATCCGCACCGTTGGCTGACTTATGTAGAAATTGCCGATAAATTAATTGACCACATTAAAAAAACCGGATTTACCCATGTAGAATTCATGCCGGTAATGGAACATCCTTATCCGCCTTCCTGGGGCTATCAGATTACCGGTTATTTTGCGGCGGATTCCCGCTACGGAACGCCGCAGGAATTGATGTACCTGATTGAAGAATTACACAAAAATGACATCGGAGTGATTCTCGACTGGGTTCCCTCCCATTTTCCGCAAGACCCGCACGGACTCTATAAATTTGACGGAACTTATTTATATGAACATGAAGATCCACGCAAAGGTTTTCATCCAGACTGGAAATCCTCCATTTTTAATTATGACCGGGCAGAAGTCCGATCATTTTTGATTTCCAATGCCATGTTCTGGCTGGATCGTTATCATGTGGACGGACTGCGTGTGGATGCCGTTACTTCTATGTTGTATTTGAATTATTCGCGGGAAGACGGCGATTGGGTTCCCAACCAATACGGCGGAAATGAAAACATAGAAGCGATTTCATTTTTAAAAGAATTAAACGAAACCGTTTATTTGAATTATTCGGATATACAAATCATAGCAGAAGAATCCTCTTCCTGGCAGGGCGTAACCCAAATGACTTCGGATGGTGGTTTGGGTTTCGGGATGAAATGGATGATGGGTTGGATGAATGATACTTTGGATTATTTTAAAATCGATCCGTTTTTCCGTAAATACCACTATCACAAACTGACATTCAGCATCATGTATGCATTCAGCGAAAATTTCATGTTGCCGCTTTCGCACGATGAAGTGGTGCATGGAAAAAGTTCGCTTCTCTTTAAAATGCCCGGCGATGAATTTCAAAAACACGCCAATCTGAGAGCTTTATATCTCTATATGTTTACACATCCCGGTGCCAAATTGCTTTTCATGGGCGGAGAATTTGGACAAACAACCGAGTGGAGCTTTGATCATTCGCTGGATTGGCATTTGCTCGAATACGAAGCGCATCAAAAACTCATGGCGTTTGTTACGGCTTTGAATCAATTGTACCGAACCGAAAAAGCATTGTTTAAAAAACAATTTGATCCCGAGGGATTTGAATGGATTGAAGTGCATGATGAAGAAAATTCGGTCTATGTTTATCGTCGGAAATCGGGCATGAAAAAAGACAATCTGGTTGTTATCCTTAATTTAACACCAACCGTAAAGAAGAATTACCGCATAGGATTTCCACATCATGCCCAATGGAAATGTATCCTGAATTCCGATAGTGAAACCTATTGGGGAAGCGGAATGGAAGTAAAATCAGTCAAAACCCAAAAGCAAATTTACAAAGGACATAAATTCTCCGCAAAAGTCAATTTACCTCTGCTTTCGGGGTTGGTTTTCAAAATCGAAAAATTAATTCCGGTTTCTAAAAAAACAACAAAAAAGTAAAATAGTTTTTTCTATATTTAGGGAATAGCAAAACCTATACTTTTCTGTATGCAAGTTTTTCATTTAAGTGCCGAATGTTACCCCGTCGCAAAAGTCGGCGGATTGGCCGACGTAGTCGGAGCTCTACCCAAATATCAAAACAAACTGGGGCTGGATGCTTCCGTGGTCATGCCTTGGTACAACCGCCCATTTACGCGCGAACATAGTTTTGAAACGGTTTATGAAAGCGAAATCCAATTGCGCGAGCTTCATCTTCCCTTTCAAATCCTCAAAGAAACCAAAGACACACTTGGGTTTCCACTCTATATGGTTCGGATCAATGGATTATTGGATCGTGAAAATGTGTATGGTTATGAGGATGCAGCCTTGCAATTCATCGCTTTTCAGATCGCTGCTCTCCACTGGATAAAGGAAACCCAAAATTTTCCCGACATCCTTCATTGTCATGACCACCACACAGGATTGGTACCTTTTTTACTGAAATATGCCTATACTTTTCAGGAAATGAGCAGCCAAATCAAAACCGTCGGAACCATCCACAACGGCGAATACCAAGGCTGGATGGGATGGGAAATGGTCAACTATCTTCCAAACTTTGACATCGCACACGGTGGACTGCTCGACTGGAACGACATCATCAATCCTATGGCAGCATTGGTGAAATGTGCTGACGTATTTACCACGGTTTCAGAAGGTTATTTATACGAATTACTAAACAATTCCGGAGCGGGATTGGAAAGTTTATACCAGCAGGAAAGCTTCAAATCATTTGGGATCATAAACGGAATAGACAAGGAAGTCTGGAATCCTAAGACCGATAAAATGCTGGTTGCCAATTATGGTTTGACTAATTTTGTTTCCAATAAAAAGAAAAACAAAGAAGAGCTCTGTGAGCGCTACCGCCTCAATCCCAATTTACCGCTGATTTCCTTCATCGGTCGGTTTGCCACAGAAAAAGGTGCCGATTTATTGCCGGGAATCATAGACAGAATCATACAGGAACGAAGCGGAGATGTCAACTTTTTTGTGCTAGGCTCCGGTGATTCCAATACCGAAAACCGACTGAAAGAACTCCAACACCGCTTTTCCGGAAATTTCGGGTTGGACTTGGGATACAACGAACCGCTTTCACATATCATTTATGCCGGATCTGATTATCTTTTGATGCCTTCGAGAGTGGAACCTTGCGGATTGAATCAATTGTATTCGATGACATACGGAACCATTCCCATTGTACGAAAAACAGGCGGGCTGAACGATACTGTCCCCGATTTTTCTGAAGAAAACGGGCGGGGATTCCAATTCAATGATGCCGATGTAAACGGTGCCTGCTGGGCGATTCATCGTGCGCTTGATTTTGAAACGAATAAAAAAGAAGCTCAGAAATTGAGAAGAACAATTATGAAAATCGATTTTTCCTGGGAGAAATCAACAAAGAGATATATAGAATTATACGAAAACCTAAAAAAATAAATTATGAATCCTGATGTTCTAGCAATTATACTTGGTGGCGGACAAGGTTCCCGGCTTTATCCTTTGACTCATTCCCGTTCCAAACCTGCGGTGCCGATTGCCGGAAAATACCGGCTCGTGGATATTCCTATTTCCAATTGTTTGAATTCGGGGCTGAATAAAATTTTGGTTTTAACTCAATTCAATTCGGCCTCGCTGAATTCGCACATCAAAAATGCTTTTCATTTCGATATTTTTAGCAAAGGATTTGTGGAAATTCTGGCTGCCGAACAGGATTTTGAAAATACCAATTGGTACCAGGGAACAGCAGATGCAGTGCGCCAAAGCCAGAAACATCTCAATAAATTTGATTATGATTATCTGCTGATTCTTTCAGGAGATCAATTGTACCAAATGGATTTCAACGAATTGGTTCAATTCCACATAGACAGTGAAAGCGAAATTACCATCGCTACGATTCCCGTAAACAGCCGTGATGCAACCGGATTCGGAATTTTAAAATCCGATGAAAATCATCAAATCACATCGTTTATCGAAAAACCAAAAGCGGAACTTTTGCCCAACTGGAAATCGGAAGTAAGCGAATCCAACCAGCAAAAAGGAAAAGAATATTTGGCTTCTATGGGGATTTATGTGTTTAACCGAAAAATCTTGAAACAGATTTTTGACGAAGATCCCGGAAATGACTTTGGGAAAGAATTGATTCCCAATGCCATACATAAATATAAAACTTCGAGTTATCAATATGACGGTTACTGGACGGACATCGGGACGATTCGTTCATTTTTTGAGGCCAATATGGATTTGACCATGGATTTACCACAATTCAATATGTATGGGCCACATCCGATTTACACCAATTCGCGTATGCTCCCTCCGACCAAAGTGATGGGAACCCAGACCAATCGGGTGATTTTCGGTGGCGGCTGTATCGTTTCCGCCAAACAAATCGAGTCTTCCATCATCGGAGTCCGTTCCCGAATCGACAGCGGAACCGTTATGAAAACCACGTACATGATGGGGGCCGATTATTTCTCCAAACCCAAAGATTTTGAGGATTATGTGAAATACGGAAAACCTCTTTTGGGGGTGGGCGAAAATTGTTATATCGAAAATGCGATCCTCGATAAAAATTGTACCATCGGGAATAATGTAACCATAAAAGGACATGAAGGACTGGAAGACAGTGATTTTGAAACGCATACGATTTCCGATGGAATTGTAATTGTCAAAAAATATGCGGTCATCCCAAGCGGAACGGTGATTGGCGGATAGTTTGATTTTTTTATGAGAGAAATACTAAAATTTTGTTTTTTAATTTTTCTGTTTCATTGCTGTACTTCCAAGTTTGATGACAAAAGATTGCAATTAAGGAAAATTGTTGATTGTCAAAATAAGGAATTCCTAATAAAGGATGATAATGATAATTGGCTAATTGATTTTGATTCTATTAAAAGTACAAATGAGTTCATTTGCTCAAAATATGATAAAATGAAAGACAGTGATAATAAATTTAGCCAAAAAAATTTTGATTCTCTTCGTTTAAAATACGGAAATGGAAATATACCATTCCAATATACTCAGCCACAAGTATTTCCCTATATCAATATTGATGGAATTGATGTTAGTCTATTACAATTAACCTATTCAACGGCTACGATACCGTTTCCGAAAACCGAAACAATTGCATTTGGAAAAGATTATTCTAATCAGTTTGACACAATAAAAACAGTTGTTCGGAATCTTTTTGAAGAACCAACCCGGATAATAAAAAACAATAATTATCGGGTTCTCACTATTCTGATTAGTAATGATCGATTTCAGGATTCAAAAAACATTATTCCTGTAATTGTAGCTAATTACTTTGAGTATTTGGAAAATAAGACAAAAAAGGAAATTTGTGAACTAAGCAATGAAGAAATCATACAACTAAAAAATGAATACCAACTAAAAATAAAAATAACTAGCTATGATTTGGTTAACAAACCTATGGGGCAATTTATGAAAGAAAACTGCAATTAAAAAAAACAAAAGACACTATTCATCGTAAATTCCCCTTCACCGGAATATCTTCCAAAAAAACATATTTCTCATTCTCAAAATCCATTTGACAGTAATAATGATTCAAACCATTGGAAACCATCAGATAATCAGCATCTATTTGTAAATTATACCGGGCGATTTGATCAAAAGTTTCTTGAGTAATTTGGATAGATGGCGCTTTGCATTCGACGATGATAAAAGGTTTTTCTTTTTTGAATACAATGATGTCGCCTCGTTTTTTCATTCCGTTTATTTCCACTATCAATTCGGTATTGATAGCGGATTTGGAATATTTTTTTTCCTGAATCAGAAATTGAACTACATTTTGCCTGACCCATTCTTCGGGAGTCAAAACCAGCCATTTTTTACGGATTGTGCAAAAGATGTAAACAGAATTCTCGGTTTGTTTGAATCGAAATTGGTAATTTTCGGAAAAATTTAATTGAGGTAATTGCAACGCATCCATGAGTCAGTCCAATAGCATCATCAAAGATATTAAAAACAAAAAAATCGCTCCGATTTATTTTCTGTCGGGCGACGAACCGTTTTTCATCGATCAGGTTTCCAAAACCATCGAAAACGAAGTTTTAACGGAAGATGAAAAAGGATTCAACCAAAGCATTCTGTATGGAAATGACGTGGAAATGAGTGCCGTCATTGGCATGGCAAAACAGTTCCCTATGGGTGCGGAACGTCAGGTAGTCATCGTCAAAGAAGCGCAACATCTTTCCCGTGCCATTGACCAGCTGGAGTCCTATGCCGAAAATCCGCAACCTTCGACCGTTTTGGTTTTTAATTACAAAGGAAAAACACTTGACAAACGAAAAAAGTTGTATAAAACCTTACAGAAAAATTCTGTTTTATTAGAAACCAAAAAGTTTTATGACAACCAGATTCCGGACTGGATCGAATCAACCGCAAAAGAATTGGGGCTGGAACTGGAAAACAAATCCAAGTTTATGATGGCGGAATTTTTGGGAGCCGATTTAGGAAGGATTTACAACGAATTGCAAAAACTGAAAATCGTAGCGGAAGACGGAAAAATCACACCGGAAATTGTCGAACGAAATATCGGGATCAGCAAAGATTACAACAATTTTGAATTGAGAAATGCCATCGAAACCCGAAACGCCGAAAAAGCTTTCCGCATCATCAAATATTTCAGCCAGAATCCGAAAGACAATCCATTGGTAGTCACACTTTCCGTTCTTTATCAGACTTTTTCCAATATCATCGTTTACCATGCCCTGACCGATAAATCCCAAGGAAATATTGCCAAAGAACTCGGAATTCATCCGTTTTTTGTGAAAGATGCAGCAATGGCGGCAAAAAATTATCCTTTAAAAAAAGCCACACGCATCATTTCTCTTTTACGCGAGGCCGATGTCAAAAGCAAAGGTGTAGGTGCTACCGGAAATACCAATCAGGGAGATTTATTGCAAGAATTATTGTTTAAAATTTTCAGCTTATAGTCAATTATATATTGAGATTCCTTAAATATTCTATCTTTATTTGAAAATGAGTCCCAGCCGAAAATACCACATTGACAGAGTCATCCAACCTATTCAAAGTTTTATTGCACAAGAGAAATCAGGCGGTTTGGTTTTGGGTTTAACTGTTATCCTTGCTATGTTTTTGGCCAATTCCCCTTTGTCGCAGGGCTATCATCATTTCTTTGAACATCAGTTGGGGTTTACATTTGACGGCAATCATTTTTTGGGATACAGCCTTCATCATTGGATCAATGATGGATTGATGGCTATTTTCTTTTTCGTCGTCGGGCTGGAGCTGAAACGCGAATTTGTGGCTGGCGAACTTTCCAGTCCCCGCAAGGCAATGCTCCCGATTATAGCAGCCATTGGCGGAATGCTGGTTCCTGCCCTGATTTATTTTTCATTGAATTCCAACGGAGAAATGAGCAAAGGCTGGGGAATCCCGATGGCGACCGACATCGCTTTTGCGCTGGGTGTTTTGTATTTATTGGGCAGCCGGATTCCACTTTCGCTGAAAGTTTTCCTGACCGCTCTGGCAATTGTAGATGATTTGGGAGCAGTTTTGGTGATTGCCTTTTTCTATACTTCGGATATTTCCGTCACGAGTCTGCTGACAGGGTTTTCCTTTTTGGCTGTGATGTATGCCGGTAACAAATTGGGCGTGAGAAATATTTTATTTTATGCGGTCTTCGGCATCATCGGCGTATGGACTTCGTTCTTGCTTTCAGGTGTTCATGCAACGATAGCAGCGGTTTTGGCCGCATTTATGATTCCGGCCGATGTTAAAATCCGGGAGAATTATCTCGTGCAAAAAATCGAAAAATCAATTGAAAAATTCAGAAAAATTGATCCCAATGATAAAATTCCGACTTTGACCAATCAGCAACTTCATCTTTTGGAAGAAATCAAAACCGACCTCAACGGCGCTACTCCGCCGCTTCAAAAACTGGAGCATGCCATGCATCCGTTTGTAACCTTTTTGATTCTGCCGATTTTTGCTCTGGCAAATGCGGGTGTGACCGTGATCGATATAAATTTTGATCAATTATTTAACACAAACATCGCGCTGGGTATAGCTTTGGGATTATTGGCAGGAAAAGTAATCGGCGTAGTCGGATTTACCTGGTTGAGTGTAAAATTAAAGGTAGCTCCTTTTCCAACAGGAATGAATCTGCAAAATCTTTTTGGATTAGGACTTTTGGCGGCCATCGGATTTACTATGTCGCTGTTCATCACTTCACTTGCTTTTACGCACGAAGAATATGTAACCCAGGCCAAAATCGGGATTTTTACGGCTTCTATCATCGGAGGTATTTTGGGATATTGGGTTTTGAGTAAAAAAATCAAGAGCTAATTATTTTTTTTCATAACTTCATGGTTCTAAATCCATTACCATGAAAAACCTCTATTTCGTTTTTTTTCTTTTTATGTCAGGAATTTTGACTCAAGCGCAAAATCCTGATATTTACGACACTTGGTATCTCTATAAAATCCAACCCAGTTGGCAACCCGATATTCTTATCGCTGACTATCAACCCAGCATTTCTCCTACTTTAACGATAAATGAAGATTTCACTTATGAAGGATTTATGGCTTGCAATAGCTTTTCCGGGAACTTCCATTTTGTAGATGATGATTTGTTTTTTGATGAATTTAATTCTACAGATAATAGTTGCGAAACTGAGGAATTAAATGACTTTGAGACCTATTATGCCTATTTATTTTTAAGTGAGGAACATTTTCCAATGTGGTTTTATCAAAACAACCAAACCGGAGAGCTGGAACTAAATTTCGGCAGTAATTCTACCGATCAAATAACTTATTACTTTTCTAAATCTCCAATTCTTGGTTTAGATGATATAGAAATAAATTCATTCAAATTTTACCCAAATCCGGCTTTGGATATCATTAGAATTGAAAACGCAAAACCAAATTCTACTTATCAAATTTATTCGGTAAACGGAGAAATAGTTCTAACCGGACAATTAAATTTACAGAGAGTCATTGATTTAAAAATTCTTCCTTCAGGAAACTATTTTCTACAAATGGGTAAGCAAACCGCTAAGTTTATCAAAAAATAAAATTCCTGAATTATTTCTCCCTTTCCATCACGTAGTTGACCATGGTGCGTAACGATTCTTTGTATTCGCTGTCAGGAAATTCGTCCAAAATTTGGAGTGCATCTGCCGTATAATTTTCCATGGTTTTTTGGGTATATTCAATTCCGCCGTTGTCTTTTACAAACTGAATTACCTGCTGCACCCGTTTTTTATTTTGATTATGACGTTTCACCGAATTGATGAGCCAATCTTTTTCTTTTTTCGAAACTTTATTTAAAACATGAATCAGCGGCAACGTCATTTTCTGTTCTTTGATGTCGATTCCGACCGGTTTTCCTATGATATCCGAACTGGTATAATCAAACAAATCATCCTTTATCTGGAAAGCAATTCCCACCAGATTCCCAAATCTGTGCATTTTTTTACAAACCTCTTCTTCCGCTCCTACCGACCTTGCTCCTGCTTCACAACAAGCCGCAATCAAAGTCGCTGTTTTCTGGCGGATGATTTCAAAATAAACTTCTTCGGTGATGTCTAATTTTCGTGCTTTTTCGATTTGAAGCAATTCGCCTTCCGACATTTCTTTGATGGCTACCGAAACGACTTTCAACAAATCAAAATCTTCATTTTCCGTAGAGAGAATCAAGGTTTTGGACAATAAATAATCACCTACCAAAACAGCAATTTTGTTTTTCCAAAGAGCGTTTAGCGAGAAAAATCCGCGACGCATATCGCTGTCATCTACCACGTCATCATGCACCAAAGTAGCGGTATGAATCAATTCAATCAAAGCGGCAGCCCTGTAACTTCTTTCCTGAAATTGACCTGTTAATTTAGCAGTTAGAAATACAAACATCGGCCGCATCTGTTTTCCTTTTCTGCGGACTATATAATGGGTAATCCTGTCCAGAAGCGGGACGTTACTTTTCATAGACTGATAAAATTTCGTCTCGAAAAGTTTCATCTCTTCGGCAATCGGTGCTTTTATTTTTTCGACGGCTTTTTTCACTTTATTCGGCTAAGGAATGAATGCATTGGACACTTTGCTCCACATGAAAAGTTTTGAATTTAAAATCTTCATTGCTAAAGCAAATTACGCTGGGTTTGTCTGGTTTTATGGAAATTCCTTCTGTTTGTCCCACTTGTGCCGTGAATCCGAGCGGCAAATTAAATGTATTCAATTTATTGCCAAACAGCAAGTCTTTTTCATTTTTTTGCAATGAAAATCCGGAGATAAATGACACACCGTCAGGTGTATAGCCGATTAAATAAAATCCGTGCGTATTGGAAATCGGATTGGTATCAATAGTCGCTCCCGTCACCAAATAATTGGTTTGAAATGTTTCGATTTTTTTGGCCAATTGTTTTCCGGGTTTGATTTCGAGCGTATAATGTGTGGTGGACAAATTGGTCCATTCTTTTGTAAACAAATGCAATTTTCCGTTGTAATAAAACATGGCTTCACAATCAAAATTGGTTTTTCTGTTTCCGGGGTTGAAATTCTTTTGTTCGGGAAAAGAAAAGTCAATTTTTTGAACTTCAACCGAAATTTCTTCTTTTGTCGAATTCAATTCTGAAATGGGAAAATACAACACCGCCAAATCCGTTCGGTTTCCGTTGTTATTGCCAAATTCGCCGATGAATATGAAGTCTTCACTCACGGCCAATTCTTCCCAATCCCTATTTTCCGCATTTGAAATTTTTACGGTCTGGACGATTTTCCCGGTCTCAGGACTGATTTTATAAATCTCAGGTTTTCCGCCGCTGTCATTCTGCCCCCAATAAAATCCGTCAATGATTTCCAAAGAAGAAATCTCATCCAATTTTTCGGAAATTTTCAAGGTTTTAATTTGATAGTTTTCGATATCCAGCGTATCGATTTTCATTTGTGCTGAAAGATTCAGGAGGCTCAATATAAAAGCAGAAGCTAAATACTTTATCATTTATGATGAATTCTCTTTTTGCTTCCCAAAGGTATTATTTTAAGTAGAATTGTCAAAGTATTATGGATAAAGTCTGTGTAGGATTTACGAGGTACGATTTACGAGGTACGATTTACGAAGTTCGAAGTTCGAGGTATGCAAACATAAGACTTTGAAAAACTTGTTCCGTAGGAACAATTCGTGGGTAAAAAAAAAAATAAATGTTCCGGATTTCGTTCCGTAGGAACGTCTCGTAGGTAGCAGAAAAAATGGGAATTTGCGACATTCGTTCCGTAGGAACGTCTCGTGGGTTGGAACGTCTCGTGGATGAGAAATTTGAGCTGTTTACAATATTCTTTTACAAAACAAAATATGTTTTCCCGAAATGCTCTGCGTGAAAATTAAAGATTGGGTTTCCGATTCTTTGAGTTTGTATTTCTTCCGAATTAATTCTACCGTCATCGGATAGTTTTTTGAAATCACATGAAAACTTCCTTTTTCGATTTCTTTTTTGGGGTTTTTAATTTCTTCCAAAACCTTAAAAACCTTTCCCGGAAAGGAATCTACCACATCATTTGCTGTATATAAATGGGTATTTTGATGCAATTTTTTTAATCCGAATCTTCCGCCTGTCAACTTAAAAGCACCCGATTTTAAAACTGCGGCATTTGGTTCATAGATGAACTTTTTGGGTTCAGAAAACTCCGAATTGGCCAATGCTTCCTCCTTCCGGTCGAATTCAAAAACCGGTTGTCCGGATTCCAGATTTACGGCTTTTATCAAAGGATTGTCGCAAATTTTATTTCGGCAAATCAACAATAATTCCTTTACTTCATTTTTAACCGCAACGATTTGAATTTCATGAATTGGATTGATTTTATCCAAAGCGGATTTCAAATCGAGCAAAGGCGAAAGTTTGATCATAACCGTTTCTGCTCTTTTCAGAAATTCATCCATCCAATCGAGAATATTCGGTTCCAAATCTTTCAATAAGAATTTTTTCTGCGCATCTTTTCTCCGCGCCGGATCGAGATAAATCACATCCCATTTCAAATCCGGATTTCCCTCGAAATAATTTTCAAATTCAGAATTAATGTAATTTAAATTGTTCTGATTCAATGTCTTAAAATTGTATTTTGAGATTTCAACCAATTCAGAATTTCTTTCCAAAGCCGTCACTTCTTCAAAATTTTGTGCAAATCCAAATGCATCAATTCCCATTCCGGCAGTCAAATCGATGATGGATTTTCCTTTGACAATATCCGATTTATATTTCGAAGTTGTCCAAGAAGAAGCTTGTTCCAAATTTAGGGATGGCGGAAAATAAATTCCTTCCTGATTGTACAAAAAAGGAAATTTAGATTTGGCAATTTGTAAACCTTTGATTTGCTGCGCTAATTCGACAGAAGAAACTTCCGGAAAAAGTGATTTTTGGAGGGAAATTTTTCGGATGTCAGATGATTCGTTTTGTCTAACGTAGATTTGGACAACTTCCTTTAAAATTTCCGAATTTAATTGATTCATCTGGAAAATTTAACTTACAAATTCTTCGTGATGCTTTGTACCAATTTATATTCGGAGAAAAATTCTTTCAGCACCACCCTCAGCACCGTATAAGCCGGGACGGCAACGGCAACGCCGATGACTCCAAATAAAATTCCGCCGATCAAGATGACCAAAAATATTTCGAGCGGGTTGGATTTTACGCTTCGCGAATAAATCAACGGCTGGTTGATGAAATTGTCCCAAACATGCGTAAGCGTATACCAGAACATGATCCATAAAACAGTCGGTACAATTTCGGCACGGAAATCCAGTCCCAATCCATGTAAATCACTCATAGACAAACTCGCCATGATCACGCCACCCAACAGTGGTCCTATATACGGAAGCGGATTTAGCAATGCGCATAAAAGTGCAATCACCGCTGCATAATTAATCCCAAAGGAAAGTAATATGATGAAATAAAACGTGAACATAATCAGTACCTGAAGCGTCAGTCCGATGAAATAACGGGAAAGTAAATCTTTGGTTTTGTCCAAAACCGATTCGAAACGGCTTTCTTCGCCTTTCGGTGCAACAGCCACAATCATCTTATTGATTAAATCCCTGTCTTTCAAAAAGAAAAACGTAATGAACATCACGGAAAAAGCGTCGATCATCAGCACGCCGAGTGTCGTGATGGAATCGCCAAACATCCCGGAAAAACTTTTCATGTTGACATTTTTCACGGCATCATTAAAAAAGGTTTCGAGGTAGGGAATATTCAAAAAGCCTAAGGAATCTGACAATAATTTCACCTGGTTGGATACCGCATCTTCAAAACGATCCAAATGGGCAAAATTCCCAAACAACCGATAAGGTTCATTTAGCACCAATGATATAAACAAACTGACAAAAGCAAAAATCAAAAAGTTAAATAAAGAAATGGTCAAAATGGAACCTACGGCATTAGGAATACGCAATTTATTGTGCATCAGATTCATAAGCGGACGGCCAATCATCGCCAGCACAAACGCAATCGCCAGATAGGCAAAAACCGAACGGATCAACCACAGAAAATACAGGGCAAGGCAAATCAAAGCAGCTATTCCGAGTGCCCTTAAAATTCCGTAGGAAAGCTGTTTGGGTGTCATGTGGTTTCTAATTTTTCGGCTAAACGTTTGGGGAAAATCGGTTGGATTTGGGTACGGATTTCATTTGATTTTCTTTGCTGAATTTCCACTGTATCGGCCGGATTCCGGAATTTATTAACTCCTATCAAAATCAGTTTTCCTTCATCAAAAGCGGTTTGTTCTTTTTCGGCACTTTTCCTGATCATTTTCTGGATGGTTCCTTCGTGCAATGCTTTTAAAAATCCACCTTCTCCTTCTATTTTTTTGAATAATTCCAAGGCGTTTTTGGTCATCAGCGAAGTCAGGTTTTCCACAAAATAGGTGCCTGAAACGGGATCCATAAATTTATCAAAATAAGATTCTTTTTGTAATAATAATTGTTGTTTAGAAGCAAGTTCTTCACTGAAAGGTGTTCCGCCGTTCATTTCGTCATAAGGCAATACGTTCACCACATCTGCTTTTCCCTGAACGGCAGCTGCGGTTTCAAGCCCGCTCCGGATGATGTTGTTATGTACATCCAAAAGGGATTTGTTTCGAAGTGAAGTTTCGGCGTAAATAAAGGTTTCGGCTTGCAAATTATATTCTTTCAAAATCAAATTCCACAAATTTCTCAATGCACGCAGTTTGGCTATTTCGAAGAAATAATTTCCACCTACGGCAACTTTGAAATAGAGTTGGGAAGCGGCTTCTTTCCCAAATTTCTCCAGGTATTCCACACCGTGTAAAAGGGCGATGGCTATCTGCTGCACATGGTTGGCTCCGGCATTTTGGTAAAGGGAAGCATTTATTTCGACGGATTTTTCAAATTCGCCTTTGGCTAAAACTTTTTCCATCCACTGAAAATCATCTTCTTCTGATTTGTACCAATTTCCCGTCTGAACAAAGTGGCCCAAAACATCAAACCCCAAATATTTCAGATTTTTAAATGACCGGAAATTTACAGTAGAAAAAAGAGATTCCGGATCATTGCATTCAAAAAACAAATCGAGATATTCCGGAAGAGAATTGAGTTTACCGGCTTTTTCATCGGAAACCTTGAACCCGTACAAATAGGAAAAATCCTGACCGGAAATGTCCAGAAAATCCCCGATGACTTTCCAGTCTTTGGTGGTTTCGACCGGATGTGTTTCTTCCAAAATATCTTCTGCCGTATAAACCGGTTTTACCTGAATTCCCTCTGCCGTATCCCAAACCAGAATTTCGTTATAGTCCAAACCTGCTAATTCGGCCTGAACTTTTAGTTTCCATTCTTGTGGTGTCAATTGTTTAAAATCCTCCATTTTTTGCATCATGGTTGTTCAGGCTTTTTTACTTTTTGTTCTTCTATGATAAATACGTCTTCGTTTTCCTTTTTCAAATAGTGTTTTTCTCTGGCAACCCGTTCTATTTCAGACGCATTCATTTTCATTTGATGAATCTGAATCGTTTCTTTTTCAAGTTTCTCCTCATAGTATTTTTTATCTTTTACCAATTCTTTTATTTCATGATCCAATTCTTTATGAATAAAATACGAATTTTGGTCAAAAAAGAACATCCAAACTACAAATAAAACGGTAACAATCAAGTATTTGTTCAGAAAAAACCGATACCATCTTCCTGATTTTGAGGACTCTATTTTATCTTTTTCCGGATTCATGATTCTGTGGTTGAAGTTAATTTGTCTTTGATCAAAGTCGAAAGAAGCCGTATGGCAGCTTCGTTTTTCTTTTTCATATTGGGAACGATAATATCCGCATGATTTTTTGACGGTTCTATGAACTGTTCGTGCATGGGTTTCAAAGTCGTCCGATAACGATTCAAAACTTCTTCCAAATCACGTCCCCGTTCGGTGATGTCACGTTGAATTCTGCGGATGAGCCGTTCATCTGAATCGGCATGGACATAAATTTTCACATCAAATAGCTCACGGAGCGCAGGATCTGTCAGCACCAGGATTCCTTCCACGATGATGACATTTTTGGGATGGGTGATGAGGGTTTCGTCGGTACGGCTATGGGTGATGAACGAATAAACCGGTTGTTCCACTACTTCACCGTTTTTAAGACTGTTGATATGATCGGTCAGAAGCTCAAAATCAATGGAACGCGGATGGTCAAAATTGATTTTCTGACGTTCTTCCAATGAAAGTTCTTTGTGGTCCTTATAATAATTATCTTGTGAAACAACCAATACGCTTTCTGTATTAAGGTGTTTCAAAATATTGCGGACTACGGTGGTCTTTCCTGATCCGGTTCCTCCGGCTATTCCAATTATCAACATATTATTCTTCGTTTGGAAAAGGTTCTTTATCCTTATAAAATTTGGGCATAGACTCCAAAATGTAAACATCTATCAGGGCTTTTACCCTAGCAAAATATTCTCTCGTTACCGTCACGGTACCATATCGTTTGGGTACATTTTTGGCGTTAAATCCCAGGCTGTAAATGTCGTGATTTTTACCGATAAATATGGCTCGTTCGTTATGAAATTCTTGGGAAATAATGGTCAGGGAATCTTGTCCAAATACTTCTTTGGCGCGTAAAACGGAATCCAAAGTGCTAAAACCTGCAAAATCCTCCACGATTTTATCTTCCGGGATTCCCATTTGGATCAGGGAATTTTTCATATCCCTTGTTTCGTTGTATTCCATGATGGAATTGTCGCCACTGACAATGATAAATTTAATTTTCCCTGATTTGAATAAATCCACAGCCGCCTGCATACGGTATTTGAAATAGAGATTTTCACCTCCTCCTCGTACTCTTTTACTTGTCCCCAATACCAATCCCGTAGCATTTTCAGGAATTTGGTTGATGTCATCATAGGTCATTCCTTCAGACTCGTGCCCCACCCAATAGTTGGCAAACAACAAAAGAGAAGTGAAGATAATCACCCCTCCCAATAATAATTTCCAAAACCTTCTAAGTATCGTTTTCATTTTTATTGCGTTTGGCTAAGTTCGTTTTTCGAAGTTCGTACTCACTAAATTTAATGTATTACATTTTTCAACCTGTCTAAAAACCTCCTTTGATGGGTGGGTTTTCTCATTGTAAAATTGGTCATTCCGGGCACAAATGAAAAGCAAGCACGCTTGTTTTGAAATTTGCGAACGTAGTTCAGAAACGAATGCGGCCGTCATTGCGAGCGTAATAAAATGAAGCGCGGCAATCCAATTCATACGTTTCGAGATTGCTTCGTCATTCCGTTACACTCCATTTCTCGCAATGACAAACGTTATGACTCTCCAACTCAAAACTCACAAACTCACAAACTCAAAACTCACAAACTCACAAACTCAAAACTCCTCAACTCCATCCTCTCTCCAAAATTAAAAAACAAACTAACATAAAAAAATGTATCTTTATTCTAAACTTTAAACAAATTATCCGCAATGGAATTTTTTGATACTTCAACCATCATGTCCTTTTTTTTGGGAATCGGACTGGCTGCATCAGCAGGATTCCGCGTTTTCTTACCTCTTTTTGCTTTGAGTCTGGGAGCGCATTTCGGAGCAGATATCTTGAATTTGAATGAAAGTTGGCAATGGGTAGGCAGCTGGCCGGCGATGATTACGCTGGGCGTGGCTACTTTGATTGAAATCGCTGCTTATTATATTCCGGTAGTGGACAATTTATTGGATTCGATAGCCGTACCTCTGGCAGCGATTGCCGGAACGGTTTTGATGGGCTCTACCCTTTTGGACATGGGCGAAGTAGCTACCTGGGCGCTCGCTATCATCGCCGGAGGCGGAACAGCCGCCGCCGTGAGTGGGACTACAGCCGCTACACGAGCCGTCTCGACGGGAACCACCGGAGGAACGGGAAATTTTCTGGTTAACACAGGCGAAACCGCCGCCGCATCCGTTCTGAGTGTTACTTCATTTATCTGGGCTCCGCTTGCTTTTATTTTGGTGTTGATCACGCTTTATTTGGTATATCGGCTTTGGAAGAAAAGCCGTAATTTTTTTACCGAAAAAGAAATTTAACGCTGTCTTTCAATGAGTTATGTCTGATAGCAATTCTTTAACAATTTGGTAAAAAAGATTTGCTTTTGACTATGAATAATTGATTACATTTGTTCCGGTTAAAATTGAAAGATACGACTGAAACAAATTCACCTCTCTTTTATATATTCAATTTCTCCTAATCAACTTCCCCCATTTTTTCTGTTTTTTTCTTTTATTTTCATTTGAAATTTATTCATTTTCAGCAAAAATCAATTGTTAAAATTGAGAAAAATCCAACTAAAATTCGTAGATTTCTCTTGCTCTTTCCATCTTATCCGGAATTTTAAATAGTGTGAACCCCTAATTCTAACTATTTCATAATCTATTCTTAATCATTTAGAAAGAAGTAATAGATAGTTTTGCTTATTAAGTGTAATTAATTAAACCTAACCCATATGAGAAATTACTACTTGATTCTGATATTTCAACTGACATTCTGCGCTGCATGGGCACAAACACAACCTATCGACTATTTCCGTAGCAAAGCCGCCGGGCCCGCCGGATGGAACGATAGTTCTTCCTGGGAATCATCATCCGATGGATCTACCAATTGGATAGATGCAACACTTTTTCCTGATGCCGATGCCGCAAGTGTAGAAATAATTTCAGGACATACAATAGAAATTAACAGTCCGAATGTATCGATTAACAACACAAACGTATTTGGAAATTTGGTAGTGAAAGACAATGATTTTGAACTTCATGGCATTGACTATACTTTGACTATAGCAGGAGACGGAACATTTGTCGTCGACGGAAGCGCAAAACCTACTTCAGGAAGTACGGGACAAGCACTGATTGAAACCGGTGGTATTTTTAAAGTGATTTCATTTTCCGGCTCAAATAATTTGGTGTCCAATTATCTACACGTTGGTAGTAGTAGTAATAAATTCAAATTTGCACATCATTCCATTTTTGACTGGGACTCAAACAATACTTTAGGTTCATCTGACTTTAATGAAATTTTCGATGTACTCAATCCGGGTGATTTGGTTATTTTTAAAATGACACAAACTTTCTCCCCAACACCTTATGGCAGTGGAACTACTAATCATTTTCATGCCCTGCTTGATTTACCGGATGACCGAGAATTGAGGCTGCAAGGTGATGGAGACAAAATTTTTGAAGGCGGAATCAGAGGAGAAGGGACTCTGAATATTATATATAACACCGGTAACGGAAAACTTGTTTTCGGATATAGTTCTTCTCCAACAGCCACGCTCGGAAGCAACGGAAATTTAATTCTGAATGTTCCGCACAATAAACTGGAGCTGGAAAACATAGAAGTTCCTATTGATGCTTATGTCAGCATTTCAAGCAATGGAACCTCAACTCCCAATACTATCGAACGAACTGCTAATAATCTGGAAATCAACGGCACACTCGACATCACCAATTTGCGTATTACCAACACAGCTGACGGCGAAATTTCTGTCAACAACGGCGGCACCATCCGAACCCGAAATATAGGCGGATTATTCGGTGGCGGATCTGCTATAGTGAATGAAGCAAAACTTATGTTGCAGAACGGAAGTACAGTCGAATATTACGCTACACAAAATCAAAACATCAGCAGCGGAAAAACTTATTATCACCTCATTTTTTCCGGATCGGGAACTAAAACACCTCAAAACCAAACCGATGTCCATACCGATGGTTCCATAACCATCACCGGAACGCCAATTCTGGATTATTCAACACGAAATCTGGGTTTAACAGAATACAACAATACCAATTTCACTATGGACGGCGGAAAACTAATCATCGGAACCAGCGGAACCCAACCGCGCCCCGGCGCCAGTTATTCCATCACGGGTGGCGAAATTGAATTCACCGGAAATTCCAATACTCACATTAAAGTTTCTCCCATTTATAATAACATCATTATTTCCGGAGCTAATAAATCACCCGGCGGAAGAAATTTCAGGATTCTCAACCAACTTTTTGTTACATCCAGCGGAGAACTTACCATTCCGGCCTCCACCGACACCGAAACTCCTTTTGTTTTAAATGTTTTCAACGGCATTTCTGTCGAACCCGATGGAATATTACAGCTCGAAAACAACGCCCTGCTGATGCAGAATCCGGGAGCTGTCAATTCCGGAAACATCACACAGCTAAGAAATGCCATCGTTCCATCCATCCAATATAATTTCTGGTCCTCGCCGGTTTCCAATCAGAATTTGTATGATTTGTATCCCGACATTCCGGATAACCGCGTGATGGTTTACAATACAGAAACCGATTTTTATGACATCATCCCACATAATCCCGGCAATCCGCCAAAATTCCAATTCGGTGTCGGATATTCCATCAAAGGTCCTTCCTCCAATTTTCCGGAAGATGAAGATGGAAACACCGATGTTACCGCAACTTTCATCGGAACGCCGCATAACGAATCTATTAACCCTGCGGAAAATCGAATTTCCCTTTCAACTGCAGGTCAAGGCTTTAATCTGATCGGGAATCCCTATCCGTCTAATCTCGATTTGAAACTCTTAAATGATGCAGCTGTCAATGCGGAAAAAATAGCACAGGCAACTTTCTATTTTTGGGACAATACGGACAATGATGATCTGTACCAACAGGGTTCTGAATATGAAAACCAAAACTTTGCCATTTACAACGCCAGCGGAATCGGAACCGGAATTTGCGCCCCCCGATTTGGGACGACAGGTAAAAAGCCAAACGGCATCATCAAACCCGGACAAGGATTTATCGTTCAGGCGGCTACAACAGCCGACTTCCTGGAAGTAAACAATGCGATGCGCACTTCAGACATTCAGCGAAACGGCGATTATGCTCCTTATTTTAAAAACGGAAATTCTTTTGAAGTAAATGATGAAATGCAAAGAACCGATCAATTCTGGCTGGAGCTCATCAATCCAAATGAACTCCACATCCAAACCGCTGTCGGCTATTTTGAACAGGCGGAAAATACATTTGAAGTTTATGACTCCGAAATCATGAGCGAATCAGTTTCTGATAATATCTATTCCCTCAGCCATGACAATGTCAAACTGGCGATCCAAGGTAGAAAAGGAATTTTCCATGATGACGATGAGATTCCACTCGGTGTGAAATCATTTGAACATGGTAAATACAAAATCCAATTGGAAGAAATCAAAGGCATTTTTATCAGCTATCAGGATATCTATCTGAAAGATAAAGTTCTAAACGTCATTCATAATTTATCAGAAGACGGTGCTTATGAATTTGAAGCGCCGGAAGGTGTACATGAAGACCGTTTTGAAATCGTATTCAAGGATGGCTCTATCACTTCCGGCCCTATTCTGACTACTTCCGGCCAAAATAAAATCAATATCCTGAAACGCGATAACCAAATCGAAATCAGTTCGTCACTTGATAAAATCACGGAAGTGGAAATTTTTGATCTTTCCGGTTGGCCGGTTTACAAAAATACCCAGGTAAACAGTAACAGTTTAAAAGTTCCGGCTAAGTTGTTCAACAACCAGATCATAATAGTAAAAGTACAGACCGAAACCGGAGAAGTCGTTTCCAAAAAATTGGTAAACAAATAAAAATGAAGAAGATCCTAATGTTTGTAGTATTGTTCAGCCCGATTGGATTTGGACAGCAGTTTTTCGAAAGCGATGAGCCGGAATACCGGGAAGGCGGAGAAACAAATACTTCTGTTTTCCAGCCGGCTTCCGGATACCAAGAGCCCGATCAGGGTTTGGATGGACCGGGGAATGGAGGAGATCCTCGTGCTCCCATCGACAACTGGTTGTTCCTTTTGCCGTTGGCAGCGATAGGTATCGGATGCTATTTCCTCAAATGAAAACCAAAAACTGTATAAGTATAAAATCCGTTTCTGAAAATGAAGCGGATTTTTTTGTTAACCACTGGTCATTGCGAGTAGAATAAATGGAGCGTGGCCGTCATTGCGAGCATAGTGTAACGGAGCGTGGCAATCCAACTCATAAATACCGGGATTGCTTCGTCATTCCGTTGCACTTCATTTCTCGTAATAACAAACCTTATGACTCTAAAACACTCAAAACTCCTCAACTCAAAACTCTAAAAATCAATTGCTTTGGGATTCTCTGTGCCTGCTTTGGGATTCTTTGCGGTAAAAAGAAGCTTTGACCAAAATCCAATTTCAATTATCAAAAACCTCTTTGAAATCCATTCCTCCAAAATTAGCCGAACTCATCATCAGAAAAACTTTCCCGGATTTGTCTATTAAATCCAGATACGCTTTGAGTTCGTTGGAAGAAGTAAAAACCTGAATGGTTGGATCACCAAAAGCTTCTTTTATGTCGGACGGAGAAATCGGCTCCATGCGTTTGATAGCAACGGCTTCGGGATTATAATACACGATTTTTTCATCGGCTTTATCCAGTGCGCCTTTGTATTCCGATAAAAATTCGGGATTCAAACTGCTATAAGTATGCAATTCCAAACAAGCGATCAGTTTTTTATGGTCAAATTGCTCTTTGACCGCATGGGTCGTCGAAACCACTTTGCTGGGCGCATGCGCAAAATCTTTATAGGCCACAAATTCAGAAGTTCTGTTGATCAATTCCAAACGTTTGGAAGCACCTTTAAAGGTTTGGATGGCCTCATAAAAGTCATCATCCATCACACCCAATTGGTTACAAATCAAACGGGCTCCTTCCAGATTATTCAGGTTGTGTTTCCCGAAAACTTCCAACGGAATAGGACCGTCTTCGGTTTCTAAAAAAGAAATACCGTCTTCGATGGCGTATTTCGGGGTTTGATAGGGGAATTTTTTAAATGCTTTCTCCGAATTCTCTACGACTTTTACCACATTCTCGTCTTCGGAATTATAAATCAAAGCACCGCCGCTTGTGATGGAATCGACAAATAATTCAAACTGATGTACATAATTTTCAAACGTCGGAAAAACGTTCACATGGTCCCAGGCGATTCCACTGATCAAAGCGATATTGGGTTGATATAAAAGGATTTTGGGTCTTCTGTCCAGCGTGGAAGAAAGATATTCGTCTCCTTCCATCACCATGAAATCGTTTTCTTCTGTCAATTTTACCATGACATCAAATCCTTCCAACTGCGCACCCACCATATAATCCACTTCCTTTCCGTGAAAATGCAAAACGTGCAAAACCATAGAAGTAATCGTGGTTTTCCCATGCGAACCGGCAATCACAACACGCGTTTTATCTTTGGATTGTTCATATAAATATTCGGGATAAGAATAAATTTTCAATCCCAATTCTTGCGCTTTTATCATTTCGGGATTATCGGCATGCGCATGCATACCAAGGATAACCGCATCGAGGTCGGCTGTTATTTTTTCAGGAAACCAACCGTTTTGTTCGGGCAATAAACCTCTTTGTTTCAAACGGGTGGCTGACGGCTCAAAAATAGCGTCATCTGAACCGGTCACCTTATATCCTTTTTCATGAAGTGCTATCGCCAAATTATGCATGGCACTCCCGCCTATCGCAATGAAGTGTACTTTTTTCATCAACTAAAAAAATCTTGAGGTTCGCGGTCTTCCATGATTTCCTGTATAGGTTTCACCTTTAAAAATTCGGGAGATTGTTCGATAGCATCCATTATTTTTTTCATAATGACATCATAATCCTCGGTTTCAAAATCAAAAGTCAATGGCTCTTTAAAACGCATCGTGGCTTTTACACCTCTTTTTTTCATTTTCAATCCTTTTTTGTCAAATGCCCTTCGAAATCCGTCGATTACGACCGGCACTACGATAGGATTGGTTTTTTTTACCAATAAGGCTGTCCCTCTCCTTCCCGGAGCAAAAGCGGTGGTGGTTCCTTGCGGAAAGGTTACAACCCAACCGTTTTCCAATGCTTTTTCGATATTGGTAATCTCCGAAACATCTACTTTGCGGTTGATGTCTTTTCCGGCATCCCGCCAGGTTCTTTTTACCATGATGGCTCCTGTATAAGCAAATAATTTGGTGAGAAAATTATTTTTCATGGTTTCTTCTGCCGCGATATAATAGAAATCGGTTTTGGGATTTAAAAGATACACCGGATTTTTGATTGTATCCACAAATCCGTTTTTTACGCTACAAAACACATGGTACATTGCAAAAACATCTGCAAAATACGTTTGGTGATTGGAGACAAAAAGAACGTTGGTATTGGGTAAATTCACCAGATTTTTTGTGCCTGAAACTTTTAATTTATTAAAACCATTGTACCGGTTGTATGTAAATCCCCCGAAAAGAAAAATCAGCGATCTTTTGAGAAAATACAAATGACCAAAAGCATCTCTGTATACATTTTTCTTTACTGCCTTTTGTTTCGCCATTCCTTTTTCCTTTATTAAAAATGAATACAAAAATACATAAATTTATGGAAGATTTAGGTCTGAGTTGTAGAGTAGTGAGTTGATGAGTACTTTCAATTTTGAATAAAATTTAAACAACTTCTCGTACTTCGTAAATCGTACATCCATATCATCCCAGTTTTTCCAGCAAAGCACCGAATTCGCTTAAAATCATCGCGGTCGCTCCCCAGATATAGGCATCTTCTCCCAGTTGATAACCCGGAATTTCTACCGTGTATTCTCCGAATTTCCGTTCAAAAGGAACAGCCTCTGCCTGTAAAAAAGCTTCTAAATCCAGTGGAATGATTTCGGCAACCTCCATTTCTTGCGGTGCAAATTCAGGCATTCCGTGATGAATTCCTATAAACGGATAAACCACAAAATTGCTGGGCGGAATGTATAATTCCGTCAATTGTTTCAGGATTTCGATGTTTTCCTCTTCTACTCCCAATTCTTCCACTGTCTCCCTGATTGCTGTGTATGAAAGATTGATGTCTTCCGGCTCAAAGGAACCACCCGGAAGCGAAAATTGGTTGGAATGAACCCCATCATAAGTATGACGGAGCGTGACGGGAAAAACGATTTCGCCTTCTTCATTTTCGTACAATAAAATCATCACAGCCGCAATACGGGGATTGGTCTTTTTGATTTCTTCCAAATCGTATTTCTCCCTGTATGGAGGTGAAAGCAAGGATTGTGCATCCCAGCCGGGAAGTTCGGATTCGTAGTTTTCCAGCTTCAATTGTAAATCGTCTAAATACAAATTCTCAAATTTTAAACAAATGTATGTAAGGTTGCCGCAACATCAAAAATACAATTGGTTTTTTTCAACCCACGAAACGTTTTACCCACGATACGTTCCTATGGAACGATTGATGGAATCTCTTGTTCTTTCTACCCACGAAACGTTCCTACGGAACGATTGATGGAATCTTTGCTTTTCTACCTACGAATTGTTCCTACGGAACAAGTATCTCAAAAATCTTATTTGGACGAACTTCGTACCTCTTACCTCGTACTTCATCAATCCGTTTATAATTTTTGCGTATAATAATTAAAATCTTTCATCACGGTATCGATGAATTCCGAATCGGGCTGGTCTGCCTGAACATCCATCACGGTTTCCAGTTTGGTTCTAAGTCGTTTGAGCGTTACCTGATCATTGTTTTTTCTGGCCAGGACAAATGTATCTTTTATGATTCGGGCATCGTTATCGGTCAACCGCATGACCTGACTGTAGCGTGGCACATAGGTGTCTTGTATTTCTTCCAAAATCGTAATGTCAATAGAATGTTTTTCTTTGACCTTTAAAACGGTAGTTCCGGCTACAATATCTCCCAAACGTTGGGAATTTCGGGTGCGCAGGATGAAAATAAAAGCCACTATGCCGGTCATCATCATCATTAATCCTGAAAGAATATAAGCTGTTTCTTCGCCAAACATCGGGATGAAAAACAGGAGCATAAAACTTCCGGTCCAAAAATCAATGAACCGAAATGCCCATCGGGTGAAATATTCGGAAAATCCTGCCTTATATCCGTCCAGCTTTACCACTTTTATACGGCAAATCATTTTGCCAAATGTTTGTCCGTTGAACAGGAATTCTGTCCAGAGCGAATAAAAAATGGCGGGAAACAAAAGAATGGTGTACACCATTCCCAAAAATTCCTGAACATCATAGTGTAACTCAGCGTCTTCATAAAAAGAAGTACTCGCGCCAAAAAGATCAAAAAATGCACGGGAAAGCAAATACACATAAACACTTATAAAAAAAATATCCAGCATAAATGCCAATATACGCCAACCCACTCCCGCATGTTGGACAGCTACATTGACATTTAAAGGTGTTTTTATTTTAATGAAATCCATATTTTTTAACTCCCGATTAATAAAGGTTTCTCCAAAGCTACTATTATATCGACTAACTTTTTATATTTACAACTCTTTAAAATTCGTAAAATTATTTGCTTTGAGAGAAGCGGCATTCATCAAACAAAATAAAGAAAAATGGTTGGAATTTGAAAAATCATTGTACAACTCTTCCGAAAATAAACCGGAAAGATTGGCAGAACTGTTTATCCAGGTCAACAATGATTTAGCTTACGCCCAAACCTATTATCCAAAAAGCAATGTCATCAAATACCTGAATGCCATTACCGCAACGGCTTATCATAAAATTTACGGCAAGAAAAAATCGGGCAAAGGTTTCATGGGTTTCTGGACTTATGAAGTCCCCATGATCATGTACCAATACCGGAAATATTTTTATTTCTCGTTTTTAGTCTTCTTTTTGATGATTTTAATCGGCGTTTTTTCTTCCATTTATGAACCGGAATTTGTCAGATCCTTTCTGGGAGACCGATACGTAGACATGACGGAAGACAATATCCAAAACGGAGATCCGCTGGCCGTTTATAATAACGAAACAAGTTTTGGCGATTTCAACAGTTTTTTCCGCATAGCTCTGAACAACTTACGTGTCGGCCTGATGTCTTTCCTATACGGGATTTTTGGTGGGGTCGGCTCGCTTTACTTTATGCTGGTAAACGGCATTATGGTCGGAAGTTTCCAGTATATGTTTTTTGAAAAAGGACATTTTTTTCTTTCTCTGCGCACCATCTGGATGCACGGAGCCATGGAAATGTTTGGAATGTGCATAGAAATAGGTGCCGGAATCCTGATGGGAACCAGTTATCTTTTTCCAGGAATTCTTACACGGAAACAAGCCTTTTTTCAAAAAGGAAAAGCAGCCTTAAAAATCGTCATCAGCACGATTCCTTTTACGATTTCGGCAGCTCTGATTGAAGGTTATCTGACACAATATGCCAATGAAATGCCCATCCCGGTAGCCGGCTTAATTGTTTTGGGGACTTTGTGGTTTATTTCCTGGTATTATTTAATTTATCCGCGAACTGTATTCAACCGAAATCAACGCGATTTTTCCTATCTATTAAAAGAAATCGGTCATGAAAAATCTTAAGCAGATAATTTTTCCGGTTTTGTTGATTTCTCAATTTTCCATCGGTCAACAATATGAGGAAACAATCGTTCCGCCGGAACCTGTTGAAGCCTATTACGAAGACTATAATGCCCCCAACCCGACTCCTTCCAAAGAAGAAATAGGCGAAGTATATTTTGAAAAACGAAATTTAGATCCTGAATTTAAAGATAATTATAAAGGCAAAAAATATAATTATGACCGCGTGGTCAAAGAAAAGGAATATAAACCACCTTCCGGACCAATGTTCAATTTGCCGACAGGATTATTTCAGATTCTCATGTATGCTGTGTTGGGAGCAATTGTCCTTTTGGTGATTTATTTTATCATCAAAAATGCAGGCGGATTTTCATTTGGAAAAGAAGGAAAAAAAATCCGATTTGAAACTTCAGATGAAAAATCATTGGAAGATGAAGAAAATATCGAAAACAATGATTTTCCTCATTTGATCCAAAAAGCCAAATCGGAAAACGATTTCCGTAAAGCAGTCCGGTATTATCATCTTTGGGTTTTACAAAAATTGGCTGACAATAAACTGATTGTTTGGAACAAAGACAAGACCGATTTTGATTATTATAAAGAATTAGGGCAGCATCTGATCAAAGAAGATTTTTCAAACGGCATGTATGTTTACGATTATACCTGGTATGGAAATTTCCAGTTGAGCGCCAACGAATTTTCAATCGCAGAACACATTTTTCAACGCACCTTAAATAAACTGAGATGAAAAACGGATATATAAAATTTGCTGTTTTTCTGTTTTCATTTCTCTTATGGAGTTGTGGTGAAATACCGGTGAACTGGAGCCGGACGTTTGATTCAAAAGATACGATTCCATTTGGAACCTATATACTCCGTCAGGAATTGACAGAAATTTTTCCCGAATCCAAAGTGCGAAATATTTCTATGCCTACTTATGATCATTTTAAAGATATTCAATACGAATACAGAAGTGATCATTATTTTTTTATTTATGACAAACCACTTTGGGATGATGCCACTTGGGAAAAAATCCTCGAATATGTAAACAACGGTGGCTCTGCTTTTATTTCCCTTTCGGCTCCCAATCCTGTTTTGGAACAAAGTTTAGGAACGAAAACTTCCGAACTGTCATTTGATGTAAAATCTCCGGCGGTATCGCTTTCTGTAAAATTACCCGAAAAAGAACAGAAATACATTTTTGAAAAGGGAGTAAACACGGTTTATTTTTCTCAATTGAACGAAGAAACAACTGAAATTCTGGGATATTTGGAATATAAAGGTGAAAAACAACCCAATTTCGTAAAGGTTTATCATGGGGAAGGATATTTTTTATTGCACTGCGAACCGATTGCTTTCACCAATTATCATATGCTGAAAAAAAATCATGCTCAATATGTGACGGATGTTTTTTCATATTTAAGTCCTGAAAACATCATGTGGGACAACCACCGTTTATTCAGACGCCAATCCGGTGAACGAAACGATGGCGGGTTTTTTAACGGACTGAGTTTCATCATGAAGCACGAAGCGCTTCGCTGGGCATTTTTTTTATTGACCGTCATGGGAATCATGTATTTAATTTTCAATTCCAAACGCAGGCAGCGAGCGGTACCGATTGTGCTTCCTTATCCCAATTATACGTTGGATTTTGCCAAAACCCTTTCCGAATTATACCGTTACAATGCTGACCATACTGCCATGGTACGATATAAAATCAATTATTTTTTGGAACAATTGCGTTTACATTATTATATTACATCCAAAGACACCGAAAAGGATTTTTCCGAAATCCTAAGTGCCAAATCGGGCGTATATTTTGAAACCTGTCGGAAATTGGTAGTAAAAATGGATATATTAAAAAGCAAAAATTATCTGGACAAAGAAGATTTTTTTTCATTACATACTTTAATCGAATCATTTAAACTGAAATCAAAAAATTATGGAAGAGATACCTCAAGAAAATAATTCCTCATACGAACCAAAATTCAATGAAAATCAACCCGAGACCGAATCACAACACAGTTCGGGACTGGATTTTACCAACCGTATTGATTTGACAAAAATCCAAAAAGGAGTTGCGGAAATCCGTAACCAACTGGGGAAAGTAATCATAGGTCAGGAAGAATTCATCGAACTTTTGATGGTCAGCATTTTTGCCAATGGTCATGCGCTGATAGAAGGAGTTCCGGGCGTTGCGAAAACCATCACCGCCAAATTACTGGCAAGAACCATGGATGTCGGTTTTAGCCGGATTCAGTTTACACCGGATCTGATGCCTTCAGATATTTTGGGAACTTCGGTTTTTGATATTAAAAAGAATGAATTCGAGTTCAAAAAAGGACCCGTTTTTTCCAATATCATCCTGATCGATGAAATCAACCGTGCACCTGCCAAAACACAAGCAGCTCTTTTTGAAGTGATGGCAGAACGACAAATCACTATGGACGGAATTTGTTATGAAATGGAACCGCCATTTTTGGTTTTTGCTACACAAAATCCGGTGGAACAAGAAGGAACTTATCGACTACCGGAAGCCCAGTTAGACCGTTTTTTATTTAAAATCGAAGTGGGATATCCGTCGTTGGAAGAGGAAGTCAGCATCATCGAAGGAAACAATAGCCGTAAAAATGAAGACCCTACAAATTTGGTTTCATCGGTATTCAAAGCAGATGAAATTTCGGAATTTCAGCACATCATCCAGGATGTTTTGGTAGAGCCCAAATTGATTCGATATATAGCCGGCATCGTAAATACCACCCGAAATAATCCGTTTTTATTTTTGGGAGCCTCGCCGAGAGCTTCGATTTCGATTTTAAATGCGGCAAAAGCGGTTGCAGCTGTCAGAGGACGGGATTTTGTGATTCCGGAAGATATCAAATTCGTAGCAGTTCCGGCATTGAAACACCGAATAGTCGTTTCGCCCGAAAAAGAAATGGAAGGAATTTCATCCACTCAAATCATCAACCAAATAATCGAAAGCATAGAAATTCCGCGTTGATGAAGCCTTTCAAGCAAATATTTTTATATAAATCCTTTTTCTATTCCTTTCTTTTGGTGATAGTCGGATTTTGCTTTGGGTTTTATTTTCCGGTGATGATCCAGATTTCCCAATTGCTGTTATTTGCCGTTGTTTTGCTGACGTTAATCGATTTCGTCTTATTGTATCTGAATAAAACAGGGGTTTCCGGCAGGAGAATTCTGAAGGATAAATTGTCCAATTTTGATAAAAATCCGGTGAAAATTGAATTGGAAAATCATTTTCCTTTCCGCATTAAATACACCGTTTTGGACGAAATTCCGGAGCAATTTCAAATTTTTGATTTTAAACTAAAAGGTTTTCTTTCTTCCAAAAAAGAAATCGAATTGAATTATGATTTAATTCCTTCTGAAAGAGGTGTTTATAAATTTGGGGATATCAATGTTTTTGTCTGTACACCTCTTGGATTTCTTCAAAGAAAAATTGTCCTGCATTCCTCCGGCCAGATTAAAGTATATCCGTCTTTTTTGCGTTTAAATCATTTTGATTTACAAAATTTTAAAGCACATGTCAACGAAATCGGGCAGAAGAAAATTCGCCGTATCGGTCACAGCATGGAATTTGAACAGATAAAAAATTATGTAAAAGGAGATGACTTCCGCACCATCAATTGGAAATCCACTGCCAAACATCAAAAACTAATGGTCAACCAATATGTGGATGAAAAATCGCAACAGGTATATTGTGCGATAGATAAGGGCAGGATGATGAAAATGCCTTTTGATGGCAAGACTTTATTGGACTTTTCGATTAATTCCAGTTTAATTTTTAGCAATGTGGTTTTACAGAATCATGACAGAGCCGGTGTTTTTACGTTTTCCAATCAATTGGAAAATCTGGTAAAAGCGGAAAGAAGAACCAATCAACTGCATAAAATTTCGGAGACGCTGTATGGAATTCAGAGTAATTTTATGGAAAGCGATTTTGGGAAATTGTATAATTATATCAAATATAAAATCACCCAAAGAGGTTTGATTCTGCTGTTTACCAATTTTGAAAGTATGGATTCTCTTCACCGACAACTCCCCTATTTGTTAGGAATCAATAAAAATCATTTGCTTGTCGTTGTGTTTTTCAGGAATACGGAATTGGAAAATTTTCTTCAAAATCCGACAGAAAAAAATGATTTATACGAAAAAACATTGGTAGAAAAATTCATTTATGAAAAACAACAAATCGTGTTAGAACTAAACAAACACGGTATCCAAACCGTTTTGACACGACCGGAAGATCTCACGGTCAATACGATAAACAAATACCTCGAAATAAAATCCCGAGGTATTATTTAGGTTCTGAAAATCTTCTTTTCCACGCCGTAACTGTATTTCGGCTGATGTTAAAGTGTTTTGCCAGCCGGGAGTTATTGAGCCCATGCATTTTTTGATAATGAAGAATTTCTAATATATCTGACTTCTCATAGGCTTTGAATTTTTGGTTGATCCGAAAACTTTCCTTTTGATTTTTGCCAAATATTCTTTCATTTAGCTCAATAACATCCAGCCGTGAAAAATTGTTTTTATTTAAAAAATCCTTTAAATCAATTGCCTTTTCCGGAAACTTTTTTTTAATGATTTCTGTAAAGATTTTTTTATAATGAATTTGTGTTAATTTTTCCATATTTCGATATCCATTTGTACAAAGTTGTTTTTGGAATTCCGTATTCTTCAATAATCTGTAATTTCGATTTTTCTCCATTGGCCAATTGTTCCAGAATAAAATCGATGATTTCTTTGGTATAAATATTTTTTCGAAAATTCGGAATTTTACTGTTTATAGTGGGTTTTCCGGAAGATGGCGGCGCATACAATATGAGATGCTGACTGTATATCCTAAAAAAATCATATTCGAGAAGTTTGCTTAATTTCAACAGAATCTCCGCATCCAAACTTTTAGAATTATAAACGGCAAGAATATCCGACTTGTTACAATCCAAAAATTTACAAATTCGGTTTGAGTGAATTCCTTTTTCTTTCACTAACTCTTTTATATATTTTCCAATGTGAATGTTTTTATAATTCTTAAGCGAATTGGTTTGTTCTTTTAGCATTTTCCAGTGACTTTATCATTCTTATCATCAATTTCCAACTAAATCCTCTTATTTTAATTTTGGTTGTTCTTTCTTTTCCATTTTCATTTTTTTCAATTAAAAGCAAGTCATAATCAAATAAATTTTCATTGAGCGAATACATTTTCAAATGTTCTTTCTGAATTTTTATCAATTCATTTTTCATGTTGTAAAATCGGAATGGATGAGTTTTTCTGATGATAATAGAATGAAGGGAAGTTCTGTATTCAATTATTTCGATATGGATAAATAAAACACTCAATCCTAGGGACAATAATAAAGACAAGATTTTCATCTCCGCACTGATAGAACCAATAAAACTGATACTGATCAGAACTACTAAAAAGGATATCAATCCCCATGTCAGGTAGTTCATACTTTTATAATTATTAATGATCATAGATAAAAGAATTAAGTTAAAAATTACATTAAGTTAAAAAACAGCAGAATGCACATTTTGAAATCAAGTGCATCCTGCCAATACAAGGTTGGTTGAAATTTTGAAGTTATTTCCAATAACTCCAGTTAGCTCCGTCATATACAGCCAGCATAGCTGCTGCTGTATCATAAACAATCGTTCCGGCTATTACTCCCGGCATGGTTAGGTGCGGGTTGGCAACCTTTGGTAAAACCATGGCACGTGTGGTTGACTCCAATACTAAAACACCATCTTTGATGGATGTATCGTCTCCGATTATTACACCTTGGCCCACATCGGGTCCTGCATTTATAAAAGGATGGGCAACTCCCGGTTCTTCGTTCTCGGTTAGGTTAGTCCAATTATCATTCAAACCTCCGTTTTTTTCTTCCAGTACTTTGACAGAATTGTTAGTTATATCAAAAAGCAGAGTACCTCCAACAGCCCCCGGTGCAGAATCAACAGAAGGAAGAATGATTCCTTTTGCCTCTGACCCGAACTCCAACAGAACACTATTATTGGTTACAGAAGATTTTCCTATTGCCACTTGTGCCAGCACTTCATTTGCCATAAATGAAGCATTTAAAATGACGGTTATTAAGAATATTTTTTTATTTAAATTCATTTTTTTGTTTTTAGTTTCCTTGTTTTCAAACTTTCAATTTTGTTATTCTTCGTTACATCCTCTTTCGATACAGTTCCATCCGATACGGCCACCGTCTACTCCGGGAGATGTTCCACGGTACAATTGCAAACAACCCTCATCCGTATTGTAAATTACCATGCCTTCAAGAGCATCGAGATTGTCTCTTTGGGCTGTGGTCATATGTGTCAAAACCATTCCTTTTTTTGCTGCATCTAAAACCAAATATCCGTTTGGAACAGATTCCGGCCAATTGGAGAATGTAGGCTTTTCTTTTGTCAGTACTCCTACTTTACTAAATCCCGCAGGTGCTCCGGTTGCTCCTAATTTCACACAAGGACAGGCAACGATATTCAATCCATAACCATTTCCTGAAATGCTTGTGACACCTATAACATTTTGAGTAGCTACTATAATGTTAGGCGCACCGTCATTCCATGCGATGGTATTCAAAGAATTGCCATTGATAAGCTCGAGTGGAAATAAAATACCTCCAGAGGTTTTACTTCCAAAAAGAGAGATAGTACCAGAAGGACTAATGATAACTCGAATCAATGGATTGTCTTCAGTACCCGTCATTTCCCATATATCGCCTTCTGTATTTGTCTCATACTCGTCACCATCTATAAAACGCACATTTATCCCGGAAGTTCCGGAAGATTGAAACTCAATTTCCTGAGCAGCGATACTTGTTCCGTTAATCTCCATGTTAAATGAATTGTCCAATTCATATATGTCCAGTACAAATCCATAGTTTGTCGGTGGCTGATTAAAAGTTTCGGTAACGGGCGATGGAGTATCACCCGGATATGTCCAGACGAAACTTTGCCCGGCAACCTGCTGTGTACATATATCATCACATTCGCTAAAAGTAGCATCATAAGCTGTACCGGCATTTTGTCCTCCATTAGCCAAAACCGGAATTCCGTTTTCATCTTCGGCTCCCATTATACTACCATCAGGATTTAACTGATTCTGATTTATATATCCGTCTCCTTCTATGGCATCCGGGCAACCGTCTCCGTCAGAATCAAGATCCAATTCATTAGGAATTCCGTCTCCGTCCGTATCTACGAATATCGGATAGTCCTCACAAAGATTGTTAAATCGTATTCTCTGATCATTAAAACTACCACCTGTAGAAGCGGTGTAACCATAATAAACCAATTTATTGATTTCTGTCGATGGGATGTCGAAATATTCTTCACAGAATTCATCAAGTGAGCCGGGGTGTGTATAAGAACCCCCATTTATCCCATTTACTGTGTAGGAAAGGGTTCGTGTCGAAGCATCCCAAATAATTTCTACATCATTCCAATTTCCATCTTCCAAATTCCCCAAATCGGCAGCAGTTGTTAAGCTAACAAATGTTGAAAATTCACCGGAGGTAACGACAGAATCATCTGTATCCCAAATCATTCCATGATCATTTGGTATATCTTCTGAAGTCGCTCCATTTTCCCAAGTATCCATTTCGAGCGCAAGACCATTGAGTATACCTGCTGCTCCAATTCCCACCCCTACTGCACCTACGGCTAATGTTCCTGCCGGATCGTTATGAAAAACACATGCAATTCCATCTGCTCCCGAAGCATCCAAATTACCTAAATTAGCTTGAAACCGAATGACAAAGTTATCTGCAAAATTAATTTTCCCCAATGACCACATGGAACCACTTTGGTTTCCAACTGCTTCCGTAAGTCTTACTTCATTATCCGGCACGCCCGGAACATTGCTTACTGCATTTCCGGCAAGGGCAAAGAGATCATTTAAAATGGCATCATTCAGTCCTTTCTCTACGCAATCCGGGATTCCGTCATTATCCGAATCCAAGTCATCCAAACCGGTAACCGTTATGCTGATAGTATTGGGATTTGAAGTTCCAGGTGAAGGTTGACCATCCAAAGTAAAGTTATCCTGTATAGTATAGGAAATTGTTGCAATGCCTGTAAAACCGATAGCCGGAGTGAAAGTCAATTCACCCGTTGTGGGATTCACAGACCATGTTCCTTCTGTAGTAGTGATATTTCCTTGAACTCCGGGAGTGGAAGGATCCAAGTCTATACTATTTGAAACGACAGATTGACCAAGGTCATAATCCATTGCTCCATCCATAAGATCAACCAGAACCGGTTGATCAGTGGTTGTTGCGGTTTTATCCTCCGCAATGGGAATAGTATTTATTGCATTCAGAGAAACTGAAATGTTGACAGATTCATATGAAGATCCTACGACATTACTTCCCGGAAAAAGAGCAAATTGCATAGTAGCATTATTTGCTGTAAATCTTAATCTGTTAACTCCCCAAGCATTGTCCGTATCCCGATTTATCGTTGTAACGTTTACTCTAGGATAGGCTCCTACTTGAAATTCAAAAGCATCGATGTAATTAGGACTATAGGAAGGGGCTAATGATGATAATGAATAAGTAACTACTTCATATTCTCTGCCGGATACTAATCCGGTAATGTTTGTCCCAACTGATTCTTCTGTTCCGGCGGAACCAATATCACGGATACTGATCCAATCTGTATGACCATTTGGCGGGAGTGGCAGAGGAGCAGATGTCCAAGTTGCTCCTCCTCCTGTAGTCCCACTGGCAGCTGCCGTATTTCGATTGGACATATCAGGTGTTCCTCCAAAATCAAACCAATTGGCAGGAGCACAGTCCCAACATGGCATTGGTTTGTTTCCTTCTAAATTGGTGGGAGAAATAGATTGTGCATTACTTATTTGAACAAAAAAGGTAAAAAATAGTAATCTAAGTATGTTTGGTAAATATTTTTTCATTAATAGATAATTTGACCTGTCTTAAAATAAATTTTGAGAGCTTATATCAATTGAAAGATCAAAAGAACCAAGCTGATTTTCAGAAGTCATACACTGAAAGGAGGAGGTCTTGCGTTAAAGAAGCCTATGTACAGACTGCAGTAAGTCTTTTCTTTGAAGTAGCTTTTAAAGGAGTTGTTTCCTAAGCCCGCTATGACGTAAGTTGTTTCACTTCTTTCTCTTGATAAGTCTTTTTTGTTATATGAAATATCGGTTACTGCCGCCATTTTCTTTTTTCCTGTTTTCAAATCAGAATTGCCATCTGGCATATGACTGATTGTAAAATCTTCTTTTTCTACGATAGGAGTAATTCGGGATTTGGCGACTATCTTTTCCGATTTTATGGACTTAGCTAAAAAGTTTTTCTTTTTATTTGGAGTAGTTTTGGCCACTTCTGTATACAGAATTTCAACTTCTGCATTTTCAGTCAAATTGGCCGTTATAGTTCCTTTTACGATATATACTTTCGGAGTGCTAACACCTGTTTGTGGAAGAGTCTCATTAGATTCGTAAATAATAGTATCTGCATGAAAATCAGCATCATCATGGATATAGAAAGAAGTTCCTCCTTTTATAATGACTTGTCCTGACAAGGAAACCCAACTAACGAGGAAGCAAAAAGACCAGATGAGTCGCAAATATATTTGAGAGTTCTGTTTCTTAATTTTATGTTGGTCAATAAATGCCCGCATCCGATTCCGAGAAATTTGATGCGAAAGTATAAGCGCATTTATCAATTAAAAAGGAAAAGGGTTATCACTTTCTTTAAAATGATAACCCTAATAAAACACATAAAAACCTGTATAATAAATGATTATAATATTATTTTTCTTTTAAAATTTCATTTTATACAGCAGAGCAGTTTAAACTGTTTATTAAAAAAGAAGGTAAATTTGATTGGATTTCTTAGAGAGAAACCAAGAAACCTTAAACATTTAAACCACATTTTCTACACTTTCCTGCTCCAAATATTTAATAAAGGAGGAAGGTGAAATAGAAGTTACTTTTTTAAAAACGGTTGCAAATTTATTTTGTGATGAGAAACCCGATTCATCGGCAAGCGTAGCAATTTTATATTTCCTGTATAATGGATTCTCATTTAGCTTTTTGATTATATAATTGATACGAAGCTCATTTATATAATTATTGAAATCCTGCTTTTTATAAGTATTGATGATATGGGAAAGGTATTTGGTATTTGTCTCACAATAGGTGGCCAATGAGGAGAGTGAGATGCTGTTTTGGGTAAATAGTCCCGAGGCTTCAAATTTTTCTAATTTGGCCAAAAGCTTTTCTTCGGTTCCTGAAGTCATTATTCCCAAACGTTCAGAATCCTTCAACTCATTGTCTGAGAATTCATTTAAAATAGATGATTTTAAGGACACAGACTTAATAGGTTCAGATTGCTTTTTTTCCAGTTCGCTAATGATTTGCTTAATCTTAAGGATGTTTTTCTTTTGGGTTTGTCTATAATAGAAAAAATAGGAGATACCACAAAAAAATAATAAGATTGAAATCAACAGAATTTTATTTTTAAAACTCACATCCTGCTTATAGAAAGTATTTTCTTCTTTTACTTCGTTAAACGAATTATCAATAAATGTGGTTTTATTTTTAATTATCTCTTCTGATATTGCATCTTGCTTTTTTCTGGCAGCTGTTAAACTTTCCATATCTTTAATGAGCATAAAATATTCTTGAGAAGTATTGTATATCTCATTTTTCAATTCAAGATAATTAGAACTCTCCGCAATTGTTTTTGCACTATCCAGATATGATTTTGCTGTTTCAAATTCTTCTCTTTTTAAATAATTTCTTGCTAAACCATCAAAAATTAATCCTTTAACATAATTGTCCGGTAAATCACCATATAATTCCAAAGCTCTCTCATAGTGCTTTAGAGACAATTCTTTTTTATTTAATTTTAAATAACACGCGCCCATCAATTGCTCGTTTTGAGCTAGAAAGTAATCTTTATCTATTTTTACCTTTTCAAAATAATTCTGAGACAATTCCAAATATTTAAGCGCTTGGATATGTTTTTTTTGAGTAATCTCTCGAAAAGCCATTTCTTGAAGAAGCATAGCCTGTGTACTGTATTTGGTTTCTCCTTCTTCTATTTTTTCAGTATTTTCAAATGCCAAATCTGCATATTTTTTGGAATGATTATACAAACCTGTTATGCGGTATTGTGTTGCTAAAAATCCATAAACCCTGGAAATCCAAAAATAATTATCCGACTTTATTATAATGTCTTCAGCTCTTAAAGCATAATCAATGGCCGATTGTATATCTCCTGAATGCTGGTACAGTGTTGCAGAAAGCATTAAACTTTTAGTTTGAAGAATGGGTGTTTCTGAGACCCTGTAAAGAGAATCAGCAATCCGGATGGCTTTCGGGAAATCTTTCTGCGATGTTTCTAAATAGGTTTTGTTATAAATGAAATTAAATGATTCCTCATTTTGCGCATTTAATTGTATAAATAAAAAAGATGCAACTACAATAAATAAATATCTATTCATGTGCTAAGCTAATACCTAGTTAGTACTATAATTAATGTCAATTAGGTAAGAGTTGATATCCCAAAGGTATTGTTTTAAAAAGTCTGATAATAAAACGAAAGCTTTTATTTTCAGGAATTTCAAAACAATTCTTATCATTTTCATGAAAATGATAAATTCGCATCAATACGTAAAAATATTTAATTTAAATATTTATGTCTTTCAAATTGACTGTTTCTGTCTTTAAACTTTAAGATTCCAATTCATCAACCTCAAAAAAAATAGGCTGACAAATATGTCAGCCTATATAAGTATATCAATTATGTGATTAAGTGGCTGTTTTATTTCATGGATACTCTAAATATAACGTTTGATTTAGATTATAATTCCACAAGTTCTGAAATATGGCTTGCTTTTTTAATCAATTTGTTGTCTTTATCGACCAACAATAAAGTCGGTGTGGATGAAATCCCGTAATCCAACACCGGTTTGCTGTCCCATTGTAAAAAGTCGGAATAACTGAACCATTCAAAATCTTTGGTAGCTTCTCTGTATGCGGATTCATCAAAATCCAAAGAAATACTTACAATCTCACCACCTGAGAGTTTAAAATTCCGATAATATTCTTTTACAAACGGCATTTCTTCATTACAAGCTGGACACCAGGAAGCCCAGAAAATGATGATTTTTTTGTCGGCCTTCACATCATAAAGTGATTTGGCGCCTTTCACCGGTTTATCAAAAGTGATGTTTGGCACAACACTGCCAACTGTCGTGCTGTTATGGGCAGCTAAATTTGATTTTAACTCATCCGTAATTTCACAGGTAAGTGCATTAGCTTTTGCATAGTATTTTTCCAAAAGCGGCTCAAATTGTTCAGACGGCAATGTCAGAAAAACGGTAGAAAGAACTTTCTGACCACGTGGCGTTTCCAGGTCGGTTTTTACCAAAAGCTCATCGATTTCTTTTTCGATTGTTGCATTTACCTGTTCCTGAGAAGTTGCGTCCACTATGGAAGCTCTGAGATAATCCAAAACGAGTTTGAACATAAATCCGGAGCCTTCCAGATAGGTATTGTCATTGACCAAATGCGTCAGGATATTTTCTTTATGTATACTAGCCGAAGCTTTGTTATCAAATGTAGTATTGGCTAAATCACTGATGGTCACATAATATTTTAAAAGCGGTAAATCTGTAGAAGCATTCAGTTTACCGATTCTGGTTTCTTCTTTTAAAATAGCTTGATAGAATTCGTCTTTCTCACCATATAATGGTTTGATGACAGGAAAAACATTGGTTTTCAAATCGATAAGTCCTTGTAAGGAAGTATAATTCTGAAATCCTGCTGCCGTTTTTCCTTGTTTAAATTCTATTTCTACAAAAGCATTATTTTCCAATTTTGCTACAAAATCAACATTTTCATTGTCACTCAAGATATCGAGTGAAGCATGTCTGGAAGCATCTGCAATACGAACTATCCCACTAAATTTACGCGGAATCTGAACAGAGAATTTTCCAGTCTTATCTGTTTTTACTTTGTTTATTAATATATCTGTCGGCCCGTCAAAAATTCTGACCTGAACATATTTTTCCTGATAATTTTTTATTTCACCTGTAATTTTAAATTGAGCATTTAAGTTACAGGTAAAAATAAATACCAATACGGCGATAAGGTTCTTCATTCTATTAATTTTTTTTCAAATGTAAAAAAACCCTTTCTGATAGGAAAGGGTTTGAATTATATAAAAACAGTAAAATTATAATCTAATTAATTTCCTTTGATTCCATACAAAATAAGCGGCTAAAATCACAACCATCATCAATAAAACGAATACATACTGATCAATAGGTGTGCTTGGGGCTCCCGGACCACCCGCATCTTCACCTTGATCTGGTGGGGGTGGAACTTGTGATAGGACTTTGATGACAGGTAATAGGAAAGTCAAAAGGGTTAATATAATATTTTTCATCAAATTGGGTTTTTGGTTTTGGTTGATAGTCTTATTTTATGATTTTTTGAGTATATACTTCTCCTGTATTGGACTCAGCTTTTATTACATAAATTCCGGATGTTGGTAATTTTAATTCGAAATCGTTATGTGTATTTACATTTTCAAAAGACATAATACTTCTTCCACTCATATCATATACTTTTATATTTGCAGAATCCCATTGGGCATTAAATCGGATTTTATGTGTTTGCTGATCTTTATAAATTACAGTAGAACCGGCAATTAGCGTTTCTTCCATTTCGCCTTTGTTAAATACCGGACCACCATTCCAGTAAATTGTATATCTATTATCCAATGCTTTTTCAGAAACATTTACATAATAATTGAAGTCAGTTGTAATCGGCATCAATACATCTTCTGTTCTATCATAGAAAAAGAAGGAATTTCCGTCTACATAATTATTTTCTTCGGTTAATTGAGTAAAAATATCTTTATAGAATAAATCAGCTTTTATGTAATATCCCTGAAGATCTCCGGCCTTTCTGTTGAAAAACATAGGAATAGGCTTATTTATATAACCTGTATTTACCGTATTGATGTGCATTTTTCGTGTAGGAATAGCACCAGTTGACTCTCCTTCTTGCACCAAATAAAATCCGGTTCTGGATCCAAAATCAGAATATTCTGATTCCAAAGCATTAGGCACTCCATTTACCACACCTGCATTCGTAACGACTACATAGGCTTTATTTCCTGTTGGCGCACCATTGCTATGATATAAACTTAGTCCGAGTTGATAAAATCTAGGGATAGCAGAAGATGATGTAAAAAATCCGAAACCGTCCTCTGAAACATCAATATTTCCTCCTTCAAAATCTTCATTTTTCGGTGTAACGACACCTCCTCCCAATGAGTTTGGAGTCATGCTAAATGTTTTCAGTTTATCACTGAAATTAATCACACGATTACCTGTGTTAGTCGCAGCATTATTCAACACGATGATAAACGGCTCAAAAGGTTTTACCAATAATGCGCTGGCGTCTCCCGCCCATACATTGGTAGATTCATTGTAAGTAGCCACAATCATACCTGAAGAGGCGGATCCGCCTTGTGCTGTATAATTCAAATCTGCAACTCTAGCAACAGCTAAAAGTCCGTCAATATCATTACCATCATCATATCCGGGTGTTGCAGGAGAACCGATATAAGCTAAATCGATGTTGGAAGTATATGGATTTCCAAATTGGAAATAATTTCTACCATAACCTGCATCATCAGATACCATTCTAACTTTATCGTCTATATAAGTTGAATATTTTTCGTTGTAATTATTTTTTAAATTTTTCCAGCTACTCCATCCGGCACCATCAAAATTGTACATATTAGTATTCATCGGGATGTTTAAAAAGGCCTCATTTGAAGGAACACCCTTGTACGCAAGTTTTACATTGCTTTCCATGATAGGTTTGATGTTTGCTGAATTATATTCTAAATTCAGAATATAGTAAGCGGTAGGGCTATTGTTATCCAATGGAGCACCGGCGTTAAAATGATCAAATTCCGGTTTATCTATATTATCCCACACCATCATAGATTTATAATATCGGCTATTTGATGTAGAATAAGTGGCTCCGAAAAGGTTGGTCATAGCCTCATCTACATTAGCAAAATGAAATGGGATGGCAAATTGACCCCAGTTAAATACAGCCGGGTCAATGATTCCCTTTTCCATCGTAAGTCTCCCGGCATCACTATTTTCATTGATGATTACCTGTCCATAGCTGGTATTGTTACTAGGAACATCCCAAGTATTTACAAAATTGGCACCGGTGGCACTTGCATTTACATAGTCACCTTCAACTATAATGTTCCCGGCGTTTTCTAATACAGCATTTGTGGTTGAAGTTACATTCAGATTATCACCAAAGTAAACTAAAGTGTTTGGTTCCACTTTCACTTTGGCTGTTCCGGTTACATAGGTCTCTTGTGCATTGGACACTCCGAAAGCTAATCCCATACACGTGGCTAATAAGAAGTAGTTGATACTTTTCATATGATTTATTTAGGGTTGGTTTATTCAATTTAAAATTTCGCTTTTGCAAAATTTGATACAAATATAGGCAATTTTTCTATTTACGAAATCTATTTAACCTATTTTTCGCACTTTCTTAAGGTCATTATTAATTTTCGCATGGTTTTCAATTTTTTCCCGTGTCAATATGAATTTTTCGGGCAATTCATCTATACCATACATCAAATCCGTAAAAATTTCTTCTGTAACCGATCGTAAACCTCTGGCTCCCAATCCTAATTCGTCAGCCTTTTCTACAATATAGTCCAGCGCATCTTCCTTAACGATCAATTCAATTCCATCCAATTCAAATAGCCTTTCGTATTGTTTGATCAAAGCATTTTTAGGCTCCGTTAAAATTTGTTTCATTGCTTTTTCATCAAGCGGTGTAAGATTGGCTATAATAGGCAAACGCCCAATTAATTCCGGAATCAATCCAAAAGATTTTAAATCCATGGCATTCACTTCTTTCAGTAAATCTTGCGAATGTTTAGCATCCTCTTCATTTTTGAACCCTATGACATGTGTATTGAGTCGGTTGGCGATGTGACGTTCTATACCTGAAAAAGCACCACCGGCTATAAACAATATATCTTTGGTGTTTACTTCTACAAATTTCTGATCGGGATGTTTTCTGCCTCCTTTCGGTGGAACGTTTACTATGGTTCCTTCCAGGATTTTCAACATCGCCTGTTGAACGCCTTCTCCCGAGACATCTCTTGTTATGGATGGATTATCGCTTTTGCGGGCTATTTTATCAATTTCATCAATGAACACGATTCCTTGCTCCGCCAAATCCACATTATAATTGGCATCTTGTAACAGTCGTGTCAAAATGCTTTCCACGTCTTCACCCACATATCCGGCTTCTGTTAAAACCGTTGCATCTACTATGGCAAACGGAACATTTAACATACGGGCAATCGATTTGGCCAGCAATGTCTTTCCGCTTCCGGTTTCACCTACCAAAATGACATTGGATTTATCGATTTCTACTTCATTTTCTTCCCGCGTCGGATTTAAAATCCGTTTGTAATGATTAAATACCGCAACCGATAAAATCTTTTTGGCATGATCCTGACCTATGATATAATCATCCAGAAATTTCTTGATCTCTTTAGGCGATTTAAGCGGTAAAGGATTTACCAGCTTGCTCTTATTTTTAAACGAAACCTCCTCTACCACTATTCCGTGAGCCTGTTCTATACACTGATCACAAATATGTCCGTCAATTCCGGCAACCAGCAAATTAACTTCACTCTTTCCTCTTCCGCAAAATGAACATTTATTCTCTTCCAATTTGAAATAAATTTAAGTTCACAAAGGTATGAATAAAATATTTTTATCTAAAGTCTAATTTGGGATAAACCTTTGTAGAATCCGCTTGGGAATTAAATTTCTAATCTCTTTGTCATTGAGTAAAAAACCATATAACAGCATCACGATGAGTTCAAATTTCCACAACTCAAATTGAACCAACATCAAAATATGAATGAGAATCGAAAGCAAAATAGCTATGCCTCTCGTCTTTTTCCAAATCACCATCGGAACAAATGCCAATTGTTGCAAGATGATAAAATAATTGACCGATTTTGCAAGGAATTCGTTTGAAAGTATTGAATACCAATTGCTTTCCTGAAATCCCGGATATTGTGAAAAACTATAAAAAACAGCAATTCCCTGCTGCCAGTCCTTGTCCAAAATCTTGAAATAAGCATTATTTAAATAAATCAGAAACACATGTAAAATGATAGACCAAATTGCCAATTGGGAGACAAATGGAAATCGGCCTTTTGATCGATGCACGGCTAAATATTGAAAACTGTCTGCAAAAACAAAATACAATAAGCTGAATTTCAATATAGTATCACCCCAAGTCATCAAAGGAAGCGTCAATTGCAACATTAAAAAATGAAAAACAAATACCAAAAAACTACTGATGTTTTTTCCGATTCCCAGAATAAACAGCATCAAAATCAAACCATAGACCGATAAAAATAAAGTTGAATGCTCAGCTAACTGAGCGATAAAACCGGTTTGCGGCAAAAAAGAATTGAACTCCGGATTAAATAAAACATCAGTCGCAGGAATAAAAGAAACCAAATCTGCCAATAAGACCAATCCGATCAAAACCCTGAAAATGGAAGGATAAATCCTTCGCTCTGCCATCCAAAACTCTTTCATGGGTTGATAATTAAGGATGTTTGAAAGAATGTTTTTTCACCTACTTTATAAGTGAAATCGTCACCATAATCAGGTGCATAGGGAATTACCATCGGTTTGCGCATGACGGAAATCGAAACGCTATCCGCTTTGATTTCGGGATTTTCCAGCAAATAAAGTTGTGGGAAATTTTTAAGGTTCTCCACGATCGGAATCAATTCCTGATTGGTTAAAACTTGTTTCTCAAAATCGTTTACTTTCTGTTTGTACAATTCGTTGTACAAAGATTTCTGGTAATTATAATCCAACTTTTTAATCAATCCTCCAAAAAGTCGCTCTTTTACAAAAGCTGATTTTTTAAAGATGACCGATTTTTCGTTTTCCTTTTCTATAAAATCCGAAATGTAGAATTTTCCCTTCAGTTCTCCTTCTGCATAAAATTCGTAGTAAACATCATAATTGGTATTGGTAACCGGTGCAAACATCCGGTAACCCGTCGGGATTGTTTCCCGAAATTGAGTCTTTAACTGATTTCCAGCAAAAAAGGTTACTCCGTACACTCCTGCCCAATAAAGCAGAAAAAGTGTAAAAAGTAACCTTTTCGGTTTCATTTTAAAAATGATTATTTTCTCGGTAACAAAACTTCGTCCACCATTCCATAGTCTTTTGCTTCTGCAGAAGTCATCCAGTAATCGCGCTCTCCGTCCTTCTGAATTCTTTCAAATGGTTGTCCGGAATGATGTGCAATGATACTGTACAATTCATCCTTCAACATCAAAATCTGTTTCAATGTGATTTCCATATCAGTCGCTTGTCCCTGCGCTCCACCCAACGGCTGATGAATCATCACCCTTGAATGTTTCAAAGCCGAACGTTTTCCCTTTGCTCCGGCACAAAGAAGAACGGCTCCCATAGAAGCTGCCATCCCGGTACAGATCGTCGCTACATCCGGTTTTACGATTTGCATCGTATCATAAATCCCCAAACCTGCATGAACACCTCCTCCCGGAGAATTGATGTAAATCTGAATATCTTTAGATGCATCTACACTTTCCAAAAACAATAACTGCGCCTGTATGATATTGGCAATTTCATCATTAATCGGTGTTCCCAGAAAGATGATTCTGTCCATCATCAATCGGGAAAAAACATCCATCTGAGCAACATTCAGTTTGCGTTCCTCCACTATATATGGCGTCATGCTTTCTACATAGCTGTCCACATGAAGGCTGCTGATATTCTGATGTCCCGTTGCGTATTTTTTAAATTCTTTTCCTAAATCCATAATTCGTATTTGTTACAATGATAGTAAACATTTCAAAAATAATACAAATCTTATTTTACTGACGAATTGTCCAGTTTTAATTAATGTGCATGATCATGGTCGTGATCATGGTCGTGATCATGATGATGGTGTTTATTTTTTTCCTCCATCAACTTTACAAACTCATCAAATGTAACCTTTTTCTCTTTCAATTTGGCATTGTCCTTAAATGTCTGCATCATTTTGTCAGCAAACACCTGATCGGCCATGCGCTGGAATTCCTGTTGGTTTTGCAATGAACCCTGAACGATTCTCTCCAAATCCTCTTCCGGCATATTGGTCTGGCCGTACATCGCCAATTGTTCTTTGATGATATTGCGCATTGCGGCTTCCACATCTGCAAATTCCACTTTCAGATCGTAAGCTTCTGCTACTTTGGATTCGATCAACTGATAACGCAAACCACTTTCTTCTTTTTTCAATTGTTCGGCAGCGTGCTCAACAGAATCAATTTTATCATTGGAGAAAACCAACCAACGAGACAAAAAGTCAGTCGGAAGATCAAATTTTGTTTCTTTGATTAATTCTTCCACCACCTCATTCATCATTTGTTTGTCGGTTTCACGTGTGTACATTTTTTCCGCTTCGTCTTTTATTTTTTGACGAAATTCTTTTTCAGAACTCACTGCACCTTCACCATATACTTTATCAAATAAAGATTGATCCACAGCCGATGGTTCCATAGCCGTAATTTCCAAAATTTCAAATTGCAATTGCCCGTCAAACTCGGCTGCTTTTTCTGCTGTCCAATTAAGGATTTGTTCCAAATTAACAGCGTCTTCAGAGATTTCTTTTGATTTTACAACTACAATATCTCCTACTTTTTTACCGATGAATTTTTTAGGCTTCGCCAATTCATCCACAAACAAATAGGATTCTTTTTCGCTTCCTTCCACTGCATTTTTATCAGCATCCAGTTCTTTCATCAACACTTTAACGTTGGCTCCATCTTCTACTTTTTCCAAAGTTTTCATGGTTCCGAAACGCTTTGCAAAATTGTCGATGTATTTTTGGATTTCTTCATCACTCACTTCGATTTTATAAGTGTCAGCTTTAATTTTACTCAAATCCACTTTAAAGTCGGGTGCCAGTCCCAATTCGAATTCGAAGTTCAACGTATCGGCATCCCAATCCATATCATCTTGTGCTTTTGGAAGCGGATTTCCCAAAAGTGAAATTTTTTCTTTTTGGATAAAATCGTTGATTCCTGTTTGAAGAAGTTGGTTTACTTCGTCAAAAATGATGCTTTTCTCAAATTGCTTTTTAACAAAGCTCATCGGCACCTGGCCTTTTCTGAATCCCTTTATGGAAGCATTTTTTCTATAATTATTCAAGGCTTTTTCAACCTTTTCCTGATAATCGTTTTTTTCAATCGAAACGGTAAGTACAGCATTTAAATCGTCGATACTGTTTTGGGTAATGTTCATCTGTCTAAAAAATTTTGGTCTGCAAAGGTAAGGATTTAAATAGAATTTCAGATTCTGGATTTCAGATTTTAGAATTGAGTTTGATAAGGTTATATTTAAGAATCAAATTGCTTAATTTATTCGTTATGAAAAACAATTTTAAAATTCTAAACTTCCTATTTTAGCAAACTAAACCTCCAAGGTTATTACTTGGCATTTTAAATAACCTTGGAGGTTAATATAAATTGAATTCAAATGAAGACCGGAAAATTAATTCTAAAAATATTTGCTGTCCTCATTCTCTGCATTTCGCTTTTTTATGCTTTTATTTTTTGCACTAAGAATGAAGAAAGTGGCGTTAAATTCGGCAATATTATTACGGATTATCAAAATTTCTATTCAAATCTAATTTTTAGAAATAATATAAAAAAAGTGCTAAATCATAATGAAGATGGATTGATTTATCTGGTTGAAATTCCAACCGGAGGAGCTCATGGATATGAAATGGGATATATTATCACTCAGATTATTTATAAAGTTGGTGAACAAAATTTCAAATCAATGCTTTTGAATTTAAGTTATGAACAGCAACTAAATGCCTTGAGTTATATTGATGTAGGTTTGGAATATGGTGACAATGACTATGATGGTGAGATGGATAATACAAAATTTGAGGATGAATTTCCTATTTTATATGAATACTACAATTCTATGCGCGATAAATAAACCGAAAAGTTCACCACATTCATTTGAATAATAATTCCGAATTTACAGAGATTATGTTTCTATAAAACTTGAACCTTTTTTATTCCGAGTATTTCATTTAATTTCTCCAACTCATAACTCTCAACTCCCCAACTCCCTCAAAGCACTTCTTTCAAAATCTTCACCACCACATCCGGTTTGCTCATCGTGTAGAAATGCAAAAGCGGAATTCCATTCTGAATTAATTCTTTGGATTGCTTGATCGTCCATTCGATCCCGATTTCCCGCACTTCTTTGTTGTCTTTGGCCTTGACTAATTCATCTGCCAGATCATCGGGCAAATCCACATGAAAGGTTTTGGGCAATGCCGTGATTTGCGCTTGTGTTGTAATCGGTTTCAACCCTGGAATAATAGGGACTTCGATTCCCATTTTGCGACATTTGGATTCGAAATCAAAGAACTTTTCATTGTCAAAAAACATTTGAGTAACGATATATTCCGCTCCCAAATCCACTTTCTTTTTTAGGTAATTCAAATCGATATTCAGATTAGGAGCTTCAAAATGTTTTTCCGGATAACCTGCCACTCCGATGCAGAAATCGGTTTTCGAACTGTTCAGCAAATCATCGTCTAAGTATTTCCCCTGATTCAAATTTACAATTTGTTCCAGTAATTCAGAAGCATACCGATGACCATTTGGCTCCGCCATAAAAGTCGTTTCGGTTTTAACCGGATCGCCACGCAAAACCAATAAATTATCAATTCCCAAAAAGTTCAATTCGATCAAAGCATTTTCGGTATCTTCTTTGTCAAATCCGCCGCAAATGATATGCGGAATCGCATCTATTTTATAATGATTTTGAATCGCCGCACAAATCGCTACCGTTCCGGGACGTTTCCGAACGCTTTTGCGCTCCAGAAGTCCGTTTGGGTGTTTTTTATAAACAAATTCTTCTCGGTGATAGGTCACGTCAATAAACGCCGGATTAAATTCTGTCAAAGGATCAAGCGTATCAAAAATATGCTGAATATTCTGGCCTTTTACGGGTGGTAAAATCTCAACCGAAAAAGCCGGTTTGTTCTTTACTTTTGCGTTTTCTATGTGTTGGGTTACTTTCATATTTTTTCGCTTTGCGAAGTTCTTCTTTAATTTTTCTCTGTGAACTTTGTGGTTTCATTGGATACTTCATGGTTAAACTTCATAACTACGAGATGTATAATTCCAATCATTTAAAATAATTTATTCAATGCGTTTTTCAAATTAGATAATATATCGGGAATATCTGATTGCGAAGTCGTTCCAACCGAAAGGCGATACCAGGTGGAATCACTCGGCGTACCAAAAGCATAAAAAGGCACCAATGCCACACCGGCTTCTTTCAACAGATAATTTGTGATGTCCGGCACCGAATTCAACACAATTCCGCCTTGGGTTTGTTTGCCAATCAAATCAAATTTCACGGTCAGATAAAGTGCCGCTTCCGGCTCGATCACATCCACCGGAAAACCTTCCGATTTCAGTTCGGAAAATCCTTTATAAAATTCATCCAAACGATAAGACAATTCCGATTTGATTTGGGTCAAATAATTTTTTGCTTCCGTAGAGTTTTCCAGATAATGCGCTGTTGCCACTTGTTCCGGCTTGGGTGCCCAAGCACCGATATGTCCAAGAATATCTTTCATTTTATTAATAATGTCAGCCGGCCCAAACGCCCACCCGACACGCACACCCGTTGCGGCAAATGCCTTGGAAATTCCGTCAATGAAAATCGTATAATCGCGCATTTCCTGATTCAGTGAAACCGGATTATAATGCCGGGTTTCTCCATAAGTTAACTGCCAATAAATCTGATCATAAAGCAAATAAAGAGGCTTTAGACTCAATTCATTTCTTCGCTTATTTTCAGCCACAATTAATGCACATATTTTCTCTAAATCATCCTTTTCAAATGTAGTTCCGGTCGGATTCAAAGGAGAACAAACCGCAATCAGATTTACTTCTTGAATATAGGGTTCAATTTCGGCAGCAGTAGGCATGAATTTGTTTTCCGGCTTCGTTTCGAGAACGATTTCTTTATTTCTTGCCAAATAGGTATACGCATCATTATTCCAGGACGGAGTCGGATACAAAACCGTATCATCCAAATCCAAAATTGTCTGATATACCGCATAAATCAAAGGCCGTGCACCTCCCGAAATCAGAATTTCATTTTCAGAATAATCCAATTCCAAATGTTTTTTCAAATATCCCGAAACGGATTGGCGGAGAATAGCTTCCCCATTTCCCATCGGATAATTGGTCAAATCATTTTCGTATGCTTTTACGATAAGCGATTTTAATTCCTGAGGAATGGGAAAAATTTTCGAATCAAAATCACCAATTGTCAGGTTGTATATTTTTTCACCTTTTGCCTGAAGCGATTTAACTTCACCGGCAATTTTGATGATTTCCGAGCCTTTCAGATTTTCAGAGAGTTGTGATGTTTTCATACTTTAAATGTTGGATGATGGATGATGGAAGCTGTATCTATTTCACTTTCCACCATAACATCTATTTATATATTTTAAATCGTGGTGCATTATCAATCAAAAGACAATTTTGTCACAATTTTTGTTTACTACACTCCGTTTCGATACAAAAATATGCGCCAAAACTGAAATCTTTTTATTTTCTTTCCCCGAATTTCATTCGGGGTTATAAATAGTTGACTCCTATGGAGTCATGCTTTTTATATCCTATTTACTGTCAGTAAATTATTTGTTGTAACATAATGCACTACGGGTAATTTTACTCTTTGTAAACTTTGTAGTTTATTTTTCCAACCACAACGAACACGAAGTTTTTTTACACGAAGAACACTATTTTTTATTTTAATTCAATATTTCAAAATTCAACTCCCCTCCTTGGAGAGGTTGGGCTGGCTTTTAATATTCTGCTAAATTAGGCGACAGCCACTTCTCTGCCAATTCCAATTCGATATTTTTTCGCTTCGCAAAATCTTCCACCTGATCCATTTTAATTTTTCCTACTCCGAAATATTTCGCTTCCGGATTCCCGAAATAATATCCTGAAACCGAGGACACCGGCAACATTGCCAGAGATTCCGTCAATTCGATTCCCGTTCTTTCTTTTACATTCAATAACTCCCAGATAGTCAGTTTTTCCAGATGGTCGGGACAAGCCGGATAACCCGGTGCCGGCCGGATTCCTTTGTAATTTTCTTTAATCAATTCTTCGTTGGACAAAACCTCACCGGCACTATAACCCCAGAACTCAGTTCGGACTTTTTTATGCAAATATTCGGCATAGGCTTCTGCAAAACGGTCTGCCAGTGCTTTGACCATAATCGAATTATAATCATCATTCTTTTCTTCAAAGCTCCTCGCAAAATCCGAAATTTCCTGTCCGGCCGTAACTGCAAAACAGCCGATGTAATCCTCGATGCCCGATTCTTTCGGGGCAATGAAATCGGACAATGAAAAATTCGGCAGGTTTTTGGATTTTTTGGATTGCTGGCGAAGCGAAATAAATTGATTCAAATAATTCCCTTCTGCATCCGAAACTTCAATCACATCATCCTCGACTGTATTGGCTTTGAATAAACCATAAATTCCTTTCGGCTTTGCAATTCCCTCTTTTTCAATTCTTTCCAACATAACCAACGTATCCTGATACAACTTTTTTGCTTCCGTACCGATGATTTCATCTTCCAGCAAATCCGGAAATTTCCCATGCAGTTCCCAGGTTTTAAAATACGGCGTCCAGTCTATGAACTCTCGCAATTCGGAAACGGAAGTTTCGTGCGTGAAAACCCCTAATTGCTTTGGTTTGAATGGTTTATTGACTTCGAAATTAACTTTGTATTTATTTTTTCTTGCTTCGCCAATGGTTAAATATTCTTTTTTTACGGTTCTCGAAAGAAATCCGTCACGGATTTTGTCGTATTCTTTATGGGTTTCGACCAAAAAACTATTTTGTCCTTCACTGATCAATTTGGTTGCCACCGGAACTGAACGGGAAGCGTCCAGAATGTGGATTACAGATGGATATTCCGGCGCGATTTTTACTGCCGTATGCGCTTTAGAAGTCGTCGCACCTCCGATCAGCAACGGCAGATTCATATTACGTTTCTTCATTTCTCTGGCTACATGAACCATTTCGTCCAGTGAGGGCGTAATCAATCCGCTCAATCCGATCATATCTACCTTTGCATTCACGGCTTCTTCCAGAATTTTATCAGCCGGAACCATCACTCCTAAATCAATGATTTCAAATCCGTTACAACTCAAAACCACCGAAACGATGTTCTTCCCTATGTCGTGAACATCTCCTTTTACAGTCGCCATCAGCACTTTTGAAGGTTCTTTGTCCGATTTGTTTCTGCGTTTTTCTTCTTCCAAATATGGCGTAAGATAAGCCACCGCCTTTTTCATTACCCGCGCGGATTTGACTACTTGCGGCAAAAACATTTTCCCCGCCCCAAACAAATCACCTACTACATTCATTCCGTCCATGAGTGGTCCTTCGATGACTTTTAAAGGTGACTCGATTTTGGCTAATGCTTCGGCGGTATCTTCATCTATGAATTCGGTGATTCCTTTTACGAGCGAATGTTCAATTCGTTTTTCCAACAACCAATTCCGCCATTCGTCGTCCTTCTTTTTGGTTTTGGCTTCTCCTTTTACATTTTCCGCAAAGTCAATCAGACGTTCGGTCGCATCTTCTCTCCTATCCAGTACCACATCTTCCACCAATTCCAATAAATCCGGCGGAATATTGTCATAGACTTCCAGCATTTCGGGGTTAACGATCCCCATGTCCATTCCGTATTTGATACCATGATACAGAAAAACGGAATGAATGGCTTCGCGCACCAAATTGTTGCCCCGAAATGAAAACGAACAATTACTCACACCTCCGCTGACCATTGCTCCCGGCAAGTTTTCTTTGATCCATTTGGTAGCTTCAAAAAAGTCGAGCGCATTTCGGCGGTGTTCTTCCATTCCGGTCGCCAACGGAAAAATATTGACATCAAAAATGATGTCGTTTTTTGGAAAACCGATTTGGTTCACCAGAATATCATATGAACGTTTACAGATTTCAATTCTTCGTTCCAAATTGTCCGCTTGCCCAATTTCATCAAATGCCATCACGATGGCGGCTGCTCCGTATCGGCGGATTTTTTTTGCGTGTTCGATAAATAATTCTTCGCCTTCTTTCAGACTGATGGAGTTGACAATCGCTTTTCCCTGTACATTTTTCAATCCGGCTTCCAGAATTTCCCATTTGGAAGAATCAATCATGATGGGAACTTTGGAAATATCGGGTTCAGCAGCAATCAAACGCAGGAATTTTACCATGGCTTCTTTGCCGTCGAGCATTCCTTCGTCCATGTTGATGTCGATGATCTGCGCACCGCCTTCCACCTGATCTCGGGCAATTTGTAAAGCAGCTTCGTAGTCCCCGGATTTGATCAAACTCAAAAAACGTTTGGAACCGGTAACATTAGTTCGTTCTCCGACGTTTATGAAGTTGGAATTATCCCGTATATAGAGCGGTTCAAGCCCGCTTAAAGTTAGTTTTAAATTCATTTTTTCTTTTTGTACGATGTAAAATGTATAAAGTACAATGTATTTTAATTCTATTCAGACCTGACAGGTTTTAAAAACCTGTCAGGTCTTTTTTAAACCAATTCATTCAATTTCCTCGGTTGAAAATCTTTTGCAAAATCCGCAATTGCTTTTATATGTTCAGGTGTAGTTCCGCAGCATCCGCCGATGATATTTATCCAACCGTTTTCAATCATTGGTTTTACATTCTCCAACATGATTTCAGGCGATTCATCGTATCCGCCAAAGGCGTTGGGCAATCCGGCGTTTGGATAAACACTTACATAAAATGGCGAATGATCAGAAAGTGTTTCCACATAGGGAATCATATCGGTCGCTCCCAAAGCACAATTCAATCCAATGCTCAACAAGGGAATATGCGACAGCGAAATGAGAAATGCTTCGGTGGTTTGTCCGGAAAGCGTGCGCCCGCTTCGGTCGGTGATGGTTCCGGAAGCCATGAGCGGAACCTGAATTCCGGTTTCGTCCATGGCTTCCATGATACCGAAAAAGGCAGCTTTGGCATTGAGCGTATCAAAAATTGTTTCGACCAGAATCGCATGGACTCCGGTTTTCAGAAAAGGAATTGTCTGTTGTTTATAAGTTTCCACCAATTCGTCATAATCCACATTCCGAAAAGCAGGATCGTTCACGTCAGGCGAAATGGAAGCCGTCCGGTTGGTTGGCCCAATGGAACCCGCGACAAATCTTGGCTTTTCCGGATTTTGAGCCGTAATTTCAGCGGCTGCTTCTAGTGCTAATTTGGCAGAAGCAATGTTCAATTCTTCCACCAGATCTACCATGTCATAATCGATCATGGAAATCCGGTTGGCATTGAAAGTATTGGTTTCGATGATGTCGGCTCCGGCATTCAGATAATCAAGATGGATTTGTTTGATGATTTCGGGTTGGGTGATGGAAAGCAAATCATTATTTCCTTTCAGCGACTGATGAAAGTCTTTGAATCGTTCACCACGATAATCTTCTTCAGTCAGATTATGCCGCTGAATCATAGTTCCCATAGCTCCGTCAAGAATCAGGATTCTGTCTTTTATGATTTCGGTCAAATTCATTTTATTCAATTTGAAAATTAGGTAATTGGAAGATTTGAAAATGATTTTCAAAAATTCTAAACTTAATCTGACCTTATGAAAGAAATATGCGAAGTTTTCTTCCCTTATCTTTTTCCGACTAACTCAGAATAGGATGTAGCACCCGGCTCAACGGGTTGCTAAGGTTTCACAGGGCCTAATCCCTCCACCTTTCTCAATAAGGTGAGGCAAATGTAGAAAATTAATTTGATTTGAAGAGCAAATTGATTAAGTAGTATTAAATTCTCAAAAATAAAAAACCTCGTCAGCCCATAAGTTGACAAGGTTTTTACATTTAAATTTCTTCTTAATTTATTTATTTCCTTTTGCATGATCAGCCAGAAACTGCGCCAATCCTATGTCGGTCAATGGATGTTTGAGCAGTCCCATGATGGAACTCAACGGCCCGGTCATCACATCTGCTCCGATTTTGGCACAATTCACAATGTGCATGGTATGACGGATAGAAGCCGCCAGAATCTGTGTATCATACAGGTAATTATCATAAACCAAACGGATTTCTTCAATCAAATTGAGTCCGTCAGTAGAAATATCGTCCAATCTTCCTAAAAACGGTGAAACATAAGTCGCTCCGGCTTTGGCGGCCAAAAGTGCCTGACCTACAGAAAAAACCAAAGTAACGTTGGTTTTAATTCCATTGTCTGAAAAATATTTACAAGCCTTCACGCCGTCTTTGGTCATCGGGATTTTTACGACGATTTGTTCATTTAGCTTCGCCAATTCTTTTCCTTCTTTGATCATTCCTTCAAAATCAGTGGAAATCACTTCCGCACTTACATCTCCGTCCACGATTTTACAGATGTCTTTATAGTGTTTCAGTATATTTTTCTGTCCGGTGATTCCTTCTTTTGCCATCAGCGATGGATTGGTCGTTACTCCGTCCAGAATCCCCAAATCCTGGGCTTCTTTGATGTCTGCTAAATTGGCCGTGTCTATAAAAAATTTCATTTCGTAGTTTGTTTTGCGTGAATTTATTTTTGAAAGCCTAAAATTACAACGAATTGAAAATTACGAAAAATTAATCAAAATGAATTATTAACAATTTGTTGAATATATTTAAATTAGCTAAAACTTTCTTTATGAAACAATTATTTCTACTATTTGGACTTTCCATGTTTGTTCAGATACATGCTCAGGAGATCATCGGAGAAACCTGGTATTTGAATCAAGTTGAAATCGATGGTGAGACTTTTCCTTTACCCGATAACACCATTTTGGGCTATCCTGCCAATTTTTATCAAAATTATTCAGAAACTTCAATTTGCAATTCTTTGACAATGGAATATGTAGAACTGACGGAAAACAGTTTCTATTTGACCGGATTTACGGCCACGCTAATGGAGTGTCCTGACCAGCCGGGTGTAGATGATTTTGAAGCAAAATATGCATCTCTTTTTTGGTTTCAGGAAAATACTACTTTTCAGTATGAAATCACAACGGATCCGGAATGGTCCCATATTCATCAGCTTATCATTACCAATCCGGAAGGAAATAAAGCATATTATGGAAATGATGCCCTTAACACGGCAGAAAATAATCTCACGTCCTTTAACGTTTATCCCAATCCTTTTCATGAAAAACTGGGAATTGAAAATCCACACTTAAAATTTGATGAAATCAAAATTATAGATGCAAACGGAAAATTGGTATTATCCAAAAAAATAAATTCCCAAAAAATAGAATTGGATTTAAATTCATTTTCAAATGGTATCTATTTCATACAATTTATCTCTGACAATAGAATTTTGAAAACCGAAAAAATCATCAAAAAATAAAACCAAATTCCGAAATAAAATTGCCTTGTTGAAATCCATCATTTCTTCAAGGCAATTTTTTATCTTTGAAGAAATTTGAATCTATGTTTAAATATCTTTTAGGACTATCTTTTGTGCTATGCACATCCATCTCGTTCGCCCAAAACATAAGCGACTTCAAATATGTCATCATCCCCGATTCATTTTCGGATTTTGAAAACAATCAATATCGGATGAATTATCATCTCATGCGGCTTTTGGCTGAAAAAAAATATGAAGTTTTAAAAACCAACACATCTGAATGGCCGCAAGAGGTAAAGGAAAATTCTTGTTTAGCTTTGACTTCGAACATCCTAAAAGGGAAAAAATTTTTAAAAAATAAAGTCGAATTGGTTTTTACCGATTGTCAGGGAAAAGAAATCGACAGACTGGAAGGAATTTCAAATGAAAAAGATTATGCTACAGGTTATCCCGATGCTTTAAAAAGTGCTATACAAATGCTTCGAATTTCCTACCCAAAACAATTGGATTATCAACCCAAATCAACCCAGATTATTTCTGCAAACACGCCCGAAATCAAAATACAAGGAAATATTTCGGAAAACAGCTGGATAGACAGCGGAATTGAATTCAAAAGCGGAAGCCAAACCGTTATTTTAACCGAACAAAAAGACGGTTCATTTATATTGATTGATAAAAAGACTTCTTCTATCATCGGACAATTGAAGTCTTCTTCCAAAGAAGGTATTTACCATGTAACCGTCTCAGATCCAAAAGGAAATTACCATACCATCGGTTTTTATGACGGTAAAAACCTGATCGTTGAATTCAAAAACACCGATAGTTATTTTACCCCAACCGAATTCAAAAAAACAAATTAACATACAAAATATGAAACCAACTACTTTTACGGTACTCCTAACTTTGAGTACATTTGCGACCTTAAATGCACAAACTATGCAAGCCCCAAAAGCCAAAAAAATAGATAAAAAATTAGAAATACACGGTGATATCAGAACTGACGAATATTATTGGCTGAACGAAAGAGAAAATCAGGAAGTCATTGATTATCTGAATGCAGAAAATGCTTACACGGACGCCATGCTGAAAGATACCGAACAGTTTCAGAAAAATTTGTTTGAAGAAATCAAAGGAAGAATCAAAGAAGATGATACATCTGTTCCCTATAAATTTAACGGTTACTGGTATATCACACGTTTCGAAAAAGGAGGCGAATACCCGATTCATACACGTAAAAAAGAAAGTTTGGATGCCCCGGAAGAAATCATGTTCAATGTAAACGAAATGGCCAAACCTTTTAGTTATTATAATTTAAACGGACTCAATGTTTCGGAGAATAATCAATTGGTAGCTTTTGGGCAGGACACGCTTTCCAGAAGGATTTATACCATCCAAATCAAAGATTTGAAAACAGGGAAAATCCTCCCTGATAAATTGGAAAATACTACAGGTGGCTCTGTTTGGGCGGCTGATAATAAAACGCTTTTCTACACCAGAAAAGACAATACACTTCGCGCTTACCAAATCTGGAAACATACATTGGGCACACCGCAAAGCGACGACCAATTGATTTTTGAAGAATCGGACGATACTTTTGGCACTTATGTTTACAAAACCAAATCCCGGAAATACATCATCATAGGAAGCTCCAGTACCGTTTCAAACGAATATCGTTTCATCCCCGCAAACGAACCCAATGCCAAATGGCAAATCCTCCAACCGCGCGAACGGGATTTGGAATACAGCATCGAACATTATGGAAACGATTTCTATATCCTTACCAATAAGGACAAAGCCACCAATTTCAAACTGATGAAAACACCGGTAACCAAAACCGGAAAAGCAAACTGGACAGATGTCATCCCACACAGAAAAGATGTTTATTTGGAAAACTTCGAAATTTTCAATGATTACTTGGTTTTGGAAGAAAGAACAAATGCTTTGACCCAAATCAACATCAGAAGCTGGGACGGAAAAATTAATTACAATTTACCGTTTAAAGAAGAAGTTTACACGGCTTATATTTCCTATAATCCTGATTTTGATTCACAGCTTTTACGCTACGGATATACATCCATGACTACTCCCAATTCCACGATTGATTTCAATATGAAAGACAAAACCAGCGAAGTCAAAAAGGAACAAATAGTCTTGGGCGATTTCAAAAAAGAAAATTACGAAACCAAACGTCTTTGGGTAACAGCTCGTGATGGTGTGAAAGTTCCGGTTTCCATCGTTTACAGAAAAGACACAAAAATCAATGAAAAAACGCCGCTCCTGCTTTATGCGTATGGTTCCTATGGCGCAACGATGGATCCCTATTTCAGCTCATCAAGATTAAGTCTATTGGATAGAGGATTTATTTATGCCCTTGCACACATCAGAGGCGGACAAGAATTGGGACGCCCTTGGTACGAAGACGGAAAAATGCTGAAAAAGAAAAATACGTTTAACGATTTTGTAGATGTTTCCAAATATTTAATTGATAAAAAATACACCTCAGCCAAACATCTTTACGCGATGGGTGGCTCTGCGGGCGGTCTTCTGATGGGAGCCATCATCAACCAGGCACCGGAACTTTATAACGGAGTTGTGGCACAAGTTCCTTTTGTAGATGTTGTGACAACGATGCTGGACGACAGTATTCCATTGACTACGGGCGAATATGACGAATGGGGAAATCCAAACGATAAAACCTATTATGATTACATAAAATCTTATTCTCCTTACGACAATATCGAAAAGAAAAATTATCCAAATATGCTCGTAACCACCGGATTACATGATTCGCAAGTACAATATTGGGAACCGGCTAAATGGGTAGCAAGATTACGTGACCTGAAAACAGATAAAAACCTTCTGATTCTGAAAACCGATATGGAAACCGGACACGGCGGAGCTTCCGGACGATTTGAAGCACTGAAAGAAGTGGCACTCGAATATGCTTTTATCTTCAAGTTGGAAGGAATTACGAAGTGATTTGAAGATTTGAAGATGAGACAATTTGAAAATGTTGGTTTGAAATTCTGAACCAACATTTTTTTATTACATTGACCTATCACCTTAAACTTTAAACTTTATTTTTGCACAACTTAAAACAAAAAAATGGCATCAGGAATATTTGCAGTATTGGATGACATAGCCGCATTAATGGATGATGTGGCGATGGCGAGTAAATTGGCCACCAAAAAAACCGCGGGCATCCTCGGGGATGACCTTGCGGTAAATGCAGAAAAAGCAACCGGCTTTCTCGAATCAAGAGAAATCCCTGTGCTTTGGGCCATCACCAAAGGTTCTTTTCTGAACAAACTCATCATCGTTCCTATCATACTGGCATTAAATGCTTTTCTTCCCATTGCTACCAAAGTTTTATTGATCATCGGAGGAATTTATCTCGCCTACGAAGGAGTCGAAAAAATTATCCATTTTCTTTTTCACCGAGAAAAAAAAGGAGAAGAAGTCATTGTCGAAAATAATTTTGATGATCGCGAAGCCGAAAAACTAAAAGTCCGTTCAGCCATCATTACAGATTTCATTCTTTCTCTCGAAATCGTCATCATCGCACTCAGCACAGTTCTGGAAGAACCATTGGCAACACAAATCCTAACCGTTTCGGTTGTTGCCGTTTTGGCGACCATCGGCGTTTACGGAATCGTCGCTTTGATTGTACGCATGGATGATGCCGGATATAAACTCATCAAAAAATCGGGTGAAAAAGGAATTCTGAATTGGATTGGAAACCTGTTGGTAAAAACTTTGCCCATCGTTATAAAAGTATTGGGAGTTGTCGGAACCATCGCATTGCTTTTGGTATCAGGTCAGATTTTTGTGCATCAGATTGATTATTTACATCATTTATTTCCCAATTTACCTTCAATCATAAAAGAAATTACCTGCTCAGTTTTGGTCGGCTTGATTGCTTTTCTGATAATTGAAAGCAGTAAGAAAATTTTTTCTAAATCTTCTGATTCAGTTTGATTTATAAATAATTTGAAAATACATTTTATGAAGAATTTGTATCTTTAGATATAAAATTCATGATTATGAAATTTTCAATTTTAGCAATACTAACGACAATTCTATTGGTCGGTTGCCAGACACAAATCCCTGCTCCTGCTGAAAATACAAATCAATCTTTGAACTTTGAAAAAAATGAAGAAGACGAATACGACATCATCGTATTTGATACGCAATATGATGTCTATCTCATGACCATTGCGAGACCGGAAAGTTTTTATTCGGAGAATTATTACAAAATGAAAAACCAGCAATATGTCAATGTTTGGAACAATCGCCATGCACAACCCTTGCGATTTGACCCTGATTTATATGCCGTCAGCATAGATTATGATCCCAAAACAAATTATGGTTTAAAACTCGAATATAAACTTTATAATTTCTTCAAATTCATCGAATGGAAATATAAAGTTAATTTAGATTTTGGGGGATAAATCGTATCTTTGCCGTTATGTTTAATAATGACCTGACAAAGGATTTAAGTCAAAGAATCAAGGACTTACACACCTATTTGGAAATCGAAAAGAAAGAAATAGAAATCGCAAACGAAGAAGAGCGTGCAGCTTCTCCCAACTTTTGGGACAATCCGAAAGAAGCTGAAACCTTTATGAAAACGCTTCGATCCAAAAAGAAATGGGTGGAAGACTATAATACTATCCAGAATTCTTTTAACGATTTGGAAGTTTTAGTCGAATTCAATAAAGAAGGAGAAATCTCAGACGAAGAAGTTCAAAACCAATACGATACAACTCTAAAATTACTGGAAGACATCGAATTCAAAAATATGCTTTCAGAAGAAGGTGATAACCTGAGTGCCGTTCTTCAAATCACTGCAGGAGCCGGCGGAACCGAAAGTTGTGACTGGGCGAGTATGCTGATGCGTATGTACCTGATGTGGGCTGAAAAAAGCGGTTACAAAGTAAAAGAATTGAACTTTCAGGCAGGTGATGTCGCCGGCGTGAAAACCGTGACGCTGGAAATCGAAGGTGAATTTGCCTTTGGATATCTGAAAGGAGAAAACGGCGTTCATCGTCTCGTGAGGATTTCTCCGTTTGACAGTAACGCCAAACGCCATACGAGTTTCGTTTCGGTTTATGTTTATCCGTTGGTGGATGACACCATCGAAATCGACGTCAATCCGAGCGATGTAGAATTGCAAACTTCCCGTTCGGGAGGTGCCGGCGGACAGAACGTCAACAAAGTAGAAACCAAAGTACAATTGACCCATAAACCAACCGGCATCGTAGTGGTCTGTCAGGTGGAACGCTCACAGCTGGCGAACCGGGAACGCGCGATGCAAATGCTGAAATCCGAATTGTACAAAATAGAATTGGAAAAACGAATGGCTGCACGAAGTGAAATCGAAGCCAATAAGATGAAAATCGAATGGGGTTCCCAAATCAGGAATTATGTGATGCATCCTTATCAATTGGTCAAAGATGTCCGAACCGGATTTGAAACCAGCGATGTGCAATCTGTGATGAACGGTGATTTGGATGAATTCCTGAAAGCATTTCTGATGCTGATGGGGCAAAAAGAAGAAACCGAATAAATATGAAAATCGTAATAGGCGGAGCGGGAGAAGTCGGATTCCATTTGGCTAAATGGCTTTCCAAAGAGATGCAGGATGTCACCGTCATCGATACCGACAAAGACAAATTGCATAATATCGAAAGCAATCTGGATGTTTTGGTTCACAGAGGCGACATCACGTCGTTTGATTCGCTTCGTGCCATCAAAGCTGATGAAGCCGATATTTTCATTACCGTCACCCAATTACAGAATACGAATCTGACCAGTGCCCTGATTGCCAAAAAAATGGGTGCCAAACGTACCATCGCCCGTATCACCAACCCGGAATTTTTACGCAGGGAAAATGCCGTTCCCGTGCAGCGAATCGGGATTGATGTTTTAATCAGCCCCGAACAATTGGCCGCGACTGAAATTCATCAATTGGTGGAAGAATCCGCTTTCAATACAACGCATTCTTTTGCCAATGGCGAATTGAAATTATTTGGAACCGTATTGGACAAAGATTGTAAAGTTTTGGACAAACAAGTACGGGATGTAATTGACGTTTCTAAACAGAAACCTTTTTTTATGCCGATTGCCATCATCCGAAACAATGAGCGCGGCATACATGAAACGATCATCCCCAGAGGAGATACGGTTTACCAACTGAACGATCAGGTTTATTTCATCGCTCTCAAACACGCAACAGAAGAAATTTATAAAATACTTGGAAAAAAACAGGAATTCTATAAAAACGTAATTGTTTTAGGTGGAGGAAGCATTGGAAAAAAGACCGTTATGCTTTTGAAAAAGAGTAAACACAATGTCAAATTGGTGGAAAGAGATCGCAATAAAGCATTTGATTTAGCAGATGAATTAAGTGATATTTTGATTATCAACGGAGACGGACGCGACGGAGATTTGCTGGAAGAAGAAGGAATTTCCAATTCCGATGCATTTATAGCCGTGACGGGAAGCTCTGAAACCAATATCATGTCCTGTCTTTTGGCCAAATCAAAAGGCGTAAAAAAAACCATCGCGCTGGTAGAAAACATGGACTATATCCATTTGAGTCAGGAAATCGGGATCAGTGCCTTTATCAATAAAAAACTTCTGGCGGCCGACAGCATTTTCAGGTATATCCGCCAGGGAGACATCGTGGACGTAACCGGACTTTCAGATGTAGATGCCGAAGTGATGGAGTTTAAAGTAGATGATTTTTCACCGATTGTCAATAAGACTTTAAAAGAAATCAAATTACCAAAAGAATCCATCGTAGGTGGAATTGTTCGGAAAAATGAAGGGGTCATCCCGACAGCTGATTTCAAAATCCAAAGCGGCGACCACGTCGTGATATTTGTACAACCCTCTGCGATAGGAAAAATCGGAAAGTACTTTCAATAAATGAAAAACATCAATTTCAAAGTCATTTTTAACCTCATAGGTATGCTGATGCTTATCAATGCGTTATTTATGCTTTTGTCTGTGATTGTTTCCCTGATTTACGGAGAAAGCATTTTTCTTCCGATGCTTCTCTCCAGCTTAATCACCGCAGGTTTTGGAGCCATTTGTTATTTCAGCACAAAAAATGCACAGAAAAAATTGAACCGCAGAGACGGATACCTCATCGTAGGTGCCGGATGGGTTTTCCTGATTTTATCTGGTTCCCTCCCCTATTTTATGTCAGTTCCTTATTTGCCGGCTGAAGTATTTTTGTACAATGACATAAACGCTACCAATCTGATTTACGAAACCGTAGCAGGCTATACGACAACGGGTTCTACCATTTTTGATGATGTAGAAATTCTTCCAAAGGGAATTCTTTTCTGGAGAAGCATGACACAATGGATCGGCGGGATGGGGATTATCGTTTTGACAATTGCCATTTTACCGCTTTTGGGAATCGGCGGTATGCAATTGTTTGTGGTGGAAGCACCGGTCATTTCGGCCGATAAAATCCATCCGAGAATTACCGACACTGCCAAACGTCTTTGGGTGGTGTATGTGATTCTTACCCTGATTCAAATCTTTCTTCTTTATTTTGCCGGAATGGGTTGGTTTGATGCGATTAATCATTCGCTCACCACTTTATCTTCCGGCGGATTTTCTACCAAAAATGTCAGTACGTCATATTGGAATTCGATTCCGGCGATTCAGTACATCCTGATGTTTTTTATGTTTTTATCGGGTGTAAACTTTGTTCTGAACCATTTTTTACTGAAAGGAGATTTGAGAAAAATGTTTAGAAATGAAGAATTCCGATGGTATTTGGGAACATTTGTAACGCTTTCAATTGTCGTTGGATTGATTATTTATTTTTTCGCAAATCCTTTGCATAACAGCATTCCGGATGCTCAATTGACCGATTCCGTAATGCAATATTCGGTTGAAAATTCATTTCGGGCTTCCTTTTTTCAGGTAATTTCCGTGATTACTACTACCGGATTTACTTCCGCTGATTATACTTTATGGACACCTTTTGTTTCGATGTTGTTTTTTGCATTGTTATTTGTGGGCGGTTCTGCAGGATCCACTTCGGGAGGCGTTAAAATCATCAGGCACGTCATCCTTTTAAAAAACAGCGTTCTGGAACTGAAAAGACTGATTCACCCCAATGCTATTTTACCGGTTCGCTATAACAAAAAGAGTATTTCTCAGAACATCGTTTATAACATATTGGCGTTTTTCGTGATGTATATGTTTATCTGGATTGCGAGTTCCATCATTCTGGCACTGATCAATGAAGGGCTGAATCCGGGATATGAAGAATTTATTTCGGCGATGAGTTTATCGGCTGCTTCGCTGGGCAACATCGGGAGCGGTTTGGGCGATTACGGACCGACCGACACAGCCGCCAGCCTGACACCGCTTGCCAAATGGTTTTGTGCATTTCTGATGATTTTGGGGCGTCTGGAGCTTTTTGCAATTCTGATTTTGTTTACGCCTTATTTATGGAAATCGAATTAATTTCTAATGACAAAAGAAACATTCATACTCTTTTTCAAAAAAATATTATTGTCCGGTCAATGAAAAGTTGAGGTAATGTACTGAAAAATGGTTGGTGGATTATTGAAAAATAATTCATATACTGTAGCATCAGTTTGAAGAGGAAGTTGGCTTTGCTGAGGAGCAACCAACCAGCAATAAAATTGATACATATACTG
>JAEWOD010000038.1 GCA_023461035.1 Bacteroidota bacterium
TTATAGCTATTTTGAGATGGATTTTTTGCTTCGTGTTTGAAGATTTATCGGGATAAATCAAGAATAGGAAGTGAAAAATACGCTCAAAAAGAGCATCAAAATTTAGCAAAGATATTCTTTAAGAGCCATAAAAATAAATTTCGGTAAAATTTAAACAAGCTCTTAGTAAATAAATTTAGGTTAGGTTGATAATCGGGCTTGTGCAGCATTGGCACAAGTTCGATTTTTTTATTTGATAAAATGAGTAGATTATACAATCACAGTGACCTTGCAATTATTAATTGAAATCTAAGTTTGTAACAAAACAAAATTCTCATTCTTCTCTAACAACTACTCCCCAAAATCAATTTCACATCATCCCCTAAGATCGGTAAATACCTTTCCTGAATGATGTTCATATGATGAACCTGATGTCCGATGATCGAATAACCCAAAGCTAAAATACTCATCCGGTTTTGATGATTTTCACCATAAAAATAGGCTTTTTCAAAATCCGCTTTGTCAAAAGATTGAAACAATGAAATGGTTGAACTTCTGGTAAAAATAAAATCATCTTGAAGAAATTCCAAAGTTCGGGAATCCACTTTGGAATTCGCTGCCATCACATCCTGATCGTGTCCCGGTGGACGATTTTCCTCCAACCTTGCATAAATCAAAGCGCGGTAAGCAAAAATCCGTTCCCAATCAATGATGTGTTGGATGATTTCCTGCACCGTCCATTTTCCTGGCGCATAGGTTTGATTTCCTAATTCTTTTAATGCAGTCAGATTTAGATTTTGAATACTCGCCAAATGCTTATCCATAGCGGCTTTCAAAGGTAAATCTTCCACTAAATTTATGTAATCCCAATAGTGAACGGGCTTTTCTTTCAAATCTGATCTTCTCATTCTCCTAAATTATAAATTTCCATGATTTCTTTCAAAACTTCAGGCAAATCTATGTTCAGGTCAATTAATTGTCCCGAGTGGATATCAAATACCCAACCATGCACCTGCAAGTCTCTTTCTTTATAAGCTTTTTGGACTGATGCGATTTTGATGAGATTGATACATTGTTCCTGGACATTTAGTTCCACCAGACGATTATAACGTTCATTCTCACATTGGATAGCATTTAATTCTTCTTTATGAATTCTATAAACATCACGGATATTTCTCAGCCAAGGGTTCAAAATCCCCAAATCTTTTGCCTGCATGGCTGCTTTCACTCCACCGCAAAAATAATGACCACAGATGACAACATGTTTTACTCTTAAAAAATTAATCGCATAATCCACTACCGAATTCATATTTAAATCGACACTGATGACCATATTGGCTATATTCCGGTGAACAAATATTTCTCCCGGGCTGGCTCCCATCAATTCTTCTGCAGAAACTCTACTGTCAGAACAACCGATGTAAAGCACTTCGGGGCTTTGTCCGTCTGATAATTTTTTAAAGTAATCAGGATCTACCGATAATTTGCTTGTGATCCAGTTTTGATTGTTTTCAAAAATCTTGTTTAAGTCCATTCAACGAATTTAGTGTAAAAAACAAAGCCGGAAGAAATTTCTCTAACTATATGGCAGAAACCGGAAACTCCGAATTTCTACATATCCTTCATAGACAACGCTTTAAACCTGATTTCATATTGAGCTAAATCACTTTGAATTGCCGTCGTTTTTACGGCAAGTGTATTGAGTTTGATTTTTTCAGGATTCTTCTTTATTTCAGCTATGGTTGCCGTTTTATCAAAATCATTCAAGGCAATCAGGTCAATTTCATTTTCGCCCTTTCGATCCCAAAAATTACCGATTGCGGTAACTTTTTCCTCTTCAGCGTATTTTCTACGAAAATATTTTTCCAATAAATAGCCGCTAAATACTTCATAATGACCCACTATATATTGTTTCAAAAGGTCATGTCGCCCCATCTCAATCCACATTTGATTGGGATAAATAAAACGAAACCAAAAATGCAGAAAATTATCCCCGATTGACAAATGCGCATTCCGGCTACCGGGCTTTGAAAACATCGGTTTGTCTTTTCTGATCAGCGAATATTCGCTTTCCAAATTTGCCAGATAAGCTCCCGTATTTTTTTCTATGATAGAATCAATTTCGCTTTGGGTATTTTTTCCCGCAGCAATCAGTTGAAGAATGGAAAAATAAATGCTGTAATCCTTTCCGAATTCAGAAACGAGCAGTTCTTTGCCCTCATTTAAAAAAGGCGAATCCGGCCGGACTATATAATCAAGCATTTTTTTTCGTGTTGTCGATTTTGAATCCATTAATAAAGCAACATAATAGGAAATACCTCCTGTAACCGCATACAGAAACAACAAATCTTCGGCTGTATAATTCGGATTATTTTCATTTAAAATCTCTTTCAAAGTACCAATTTTAAACGGCTGAATGAGCATTTTGGAAGTCAGGCGGCCAAATAAAGGTTCTTTCTTGTTTTCAAAAATTTTCATCATCAGCGAATAAATTGAACCACAGACTACTAAATTCAATTTGATACGGTCTTTATACTGATCCCAAAGGTTTTGAATTTCACTGAATATCGCTTCGTTGACCCTGCTGAAATCCTGAAATTCGTCAATAATCAACGTATAATGCTCATTCTCCGCAAAAATCAACAATTGCTCAAATAAATCAGCAAAACGGTTTACGGTACCAAAAATCTTCAAGCCGAGTTTTACCTCTGCTTGTTTCTGGAATTGACTGCACAAAACGGCTTCACTGTTTCGGGAAACAAAAAGATAAAGAAATTTCTGTCCCTCAAAAGCATGTAAAAGCAAAGCCGTTTTGCCTATTCGCCTTCTTCCGATCATCACGGTGAAACAAGCCGTTTCTTTTGATTGTTCTCTAATTTGTGCAAGCGTTTCTATTTCTATTTCCCTGTTATAAAATCGCATATCATTTTAAATAATTATATTAACTTAATGAATATTAACTTAATGAATATTAACTTAATGACTATTAAATTAATTACAAATATATAATTTGTTTTCCTATAAACCAGAGATTCTGTGTTATAAAAAAAGCCGGAAGAAATTTCTCCCGGCCAAGTAATGATTAATTTATAAAAACCAATTATTCTTCTGATCCTATTTTTGCTTTCAGGAATTCGCGGTTCATTCGGGCAATGTTTTCCAAGGAAATCCCTTTGGGGCATTCCACTTCACAAGCTCCGGTATTGGTACAATTTCCAAATCCTTCTTCATCCATCTGCGCTACCATATTCTGCGCTCTGCGAGCCGCTTCTACTCTACCCTGTGGCAATAAGGCAAACTGTGAAATTTTTGCTCCTACAAACAACATAGCCGATCCGTTTTTACAACTTGCAACGCAGGCTCCGCATCCTATACAGGTTGCAGCGTCAAACGAGCGGTCTGCGTCATATTTAGGAACGGGAAGCGAATTCGCATCAATCGTATTTCCGGAAGTATTGATGGAAACAAAACCTCCTGCCTGTTGGATTCTGTCAAAGGACGAACGATCTACAATCAAATCTTTGATGACCGGAAATGCTACCGAACGCCAAGGTTCCACATAAATGGTTTCGCCGTCTTTGAACATACGCATGTGCAACTGGCAAGTGGTAATTCCGGTGTCCGGCCCGTGCGCACGACCATTGATATACAGCGAACACATTCCGCAGATTCCTTCCCGGCAATCGTGGTCAAATGCCACCGGTTCTTTGCCTTCTGCTATCAATTGTTCGTTCAATTGATCCAACATTTCCAGAAAAGAACTGTCGATAGAAACTTCATTTAATTTATAAGTTTCTATTTGTCCTTTGGCTTTGGAGTTTTTCTGTCTCCAGATTTTCAAAGTGATGTTTATATTTTTTGAGGCCATATTCTTCTGAGTAAATAATAATTAGTGATTAGTAATTAGTAAATAGTGATTAGTGGTTCTCTTTTAATTTTTTAGAAAATGAATTTATCATTTTGGATTCTTCTTCTATCAGATTTAAAATTTGATTAAACAATATATCATCCGCCACGAAATCTAACTCTTTTGCTAATAATAATTGGGTTTCGAGCTCAAATAATGATCCTCTCGAAATGTCTATAAAATGATTAAATGACTTTTCCTTATTTCTTCCGTAACCTTCGGCAATATTTGACGGAACCGAAACAGAAGCTCTTTTGATTTGACTTGTCAAAGCATACAGTTCTTCCTGAGGAAATGATTGAACTAATTTGTAAACAGCAATTACAATTTGAAAACCTTTTTGCCAAATCAATAAATCCTTGTATGATTTAATTTCTCCCATAATGTGTTTTTCTAATTACTAATTACCATTCACTCATCACTAACCCTTATTTGTAGCTTCTCGCTTTCAATTCAATGAATTCATATTTCAGTTCTTCTTTGTGCATCACTTCCTGGTTGATGTCCGGGCCTTTGTATTCCCAGGCACCTACAAACGTAAAGTTCTCGTCGTCACGCAATGCTTCTCCTTCTTCGGTTTGATATTCTTCACGGAAATGGCCACCGCAGGATTCGTTTCGCTGCAAAGCGTCCATCGCCATCAATTGTCCCAATTCCATAAAGTCCGCTACACGAATTGCTTTTTCCAATTCAGGGTTCAATTCGTCTGAACTTCCCGGAACGAATACATCTTTGTAGAATTCTTCTCTCAATTCGGCAATTTCTTGGATGGCTTCTTTCAGTCCTTCTGCGTTTCTCGCCATTCCTACTTTGTTCCACATGATGTGTCCCAATGCCTTATGGAAACTGTCCACCGAACGTTTTCCTTTATTGTTCATGAAGAAATTGATCTGGTCTTTCACCGCTTTTTCCGCTTCGACAAATTCCGGAGAATCTGTTGGGATCTTTCCGGTTCGGATGTCAGATGACAAATAATCGGCGATGGTATATGGAATCACAAAATAGCCGTCTGCCAATCCCTGCATCAATGCCGAAGCTCCCAAACGGTTGGCTCCGTGATCGGAGAAATTGGCTTCTCCCAATACATAACAACCCGGGATGGTACTCATCAGATTATAATCCACCCAAACGCCACCCATGGTGTAATGAACGGCCGGATAAATTTTCATCGGCGTTTCATACGGATTGTCGTCCGTGATTTTTTGGTACATCTGGAAAAGGTTTCCGTATTTGTCTTCCACCCATTTTTTTCCTAATTTATCAATTTCCGCTTCGCTCGGATTATGATTTCCTTGGGCATAGGCAACTTCTTTTCCTTTCTTTTTGATTTCAGTTGAGAAATCTAAATAAACACCTTCCTGCGTATCGTTATTTTCAATTCCGAATCCGGCATCACAACGCTCTTTCGCCGCCCTGGAAGCCACGTCGCGCGGCACTAAATTTCCAAAAGCCGGGTATCTTCTTTCTAAATAATAATCTCTGTCTTCTTCCGGTATATCAATCGCTTTTTTCTTTCCTTCACGAATCGCTACGGCATCTTCTTTCTTTTTCGGCACCCAGATTCGTCCGGAATTACGCAAGGATTCGGACATCAAAGTCAGTTTGGACTGGTTGGTTCCGTGTACCGGAATACAAGTCGGGTGAATCTGTACGTAACAAGGATTGGCAAAATAAGCTCCTTTTTTGTGAATTTTCCATGAAGCGGTTACATTGGACCCCATGGCATTGGTTGATAGGAAATAAACATTTCCGTATCCACCCGAAGCTATCACCACTGCGTGTGCCGAATGTCTTTCGATTTCTCCCGTTACCAAATTCCGGGCGATGATTCCTCTTGCTTTTCCGTCCACAATGACCAGATCCAGCATTTCGTGACGGTTGTACATCTGGATTCTACCTAAACCGATCTGATGGTTCATGGCCGAATAAGCACCTAACAATAACTGTTGTCCGGTTTGTCCTTTTGCATAAAATGTACGGCTTACCTGAACTCCACCAAATGAACGGTTGTCCAGATATCCACCGTAATCACGCGCAAACGGTACGCCTTGCGCCACACATTGGTCGATGATATTGGCTGATTCTTCCGCCAGACGGTGTACGTTTGCTTCACGCGCACGGTAGTCGCCTCCTTTTATAGTATCATAAAACAAGCGGTAAACAGAGTCATTATCTCCTTTGTAATTTTTAGCAGCATTGATACCACCCTGTGCAGCAATCGAATGCGCTCTTCTCGGTGAATCCTGATAACAAAATGCTTTTACTTTGTAACCTAATTCTGCCAAAGTTGCGGCGGCCGAACCTCCGGCCAGTCCCGTTCCGACAACGATAATTTCAATTCGGTCACGGTTGTTCGGAGCAACCAAATTCAAATGAGCTTTGTGTTCATTCCATTTTTGTGAAATATCTCCTGCCGGTATTTTTGAATCTAATTTGCTCATATTATTTCGTTAACTTTTAGATAATTGAAAATAGCAATCAGCATAAATCCAATAGGAATTACGATTGCGAATACTTTTCCGAATGCTTTTATAAAAGGCGTATATTTTCTGTGATTGGCTCCTATGGACTGAAAAGCGGACTGGAATCCGTGAAGTAAGTGCATCATCAGCAAGAAAAATGCAAATACATACGCCAGCACTCTCCATGGACTGTGAAATTTGTGCAATAATTCTTCATAATAACGGTTGGGGTCTTCCGGTAATACGCAAACATATTTATGCGAAATTTCGGGAATCCAGAAATCTATAAAGTGCAATACCAAAAAACCAAGAATCACAGCTCCGCTCCAAATCATATTCCGAGACATCCATGTAGAATTCGCTGCTTTGTTGCTCACGGCATAGTTTACCGACCCTCTTGCTTTTTTGTTCTGGATTTCCAAAACGAATCCCATCACAAAATGAAATACAACCGCAAAAATCAGAACAGGCTGCATTAAAAATTGTATCAATGGATTGTACCCCATGAAATGAGATGCTTCATTGAATAATTTGGGACTGATTACAGAAAGTGCATTGATCAGAAAGTGCTGCAAAAGGAAAATCAGCAGGAATAAAGCTGATAAAGCCATTGCAAATTTCTTTCCGATAGAAGACCGGAATAAAGATTCTTTTGCCATAAAGCAGATTTTGATTTGAATGAAAACAAATGTAGAAAAGTTAAAAAATTTTAACAATGAAAAATGTCATTCAATTCCGCTCTGGGTTTAGTTTAGAATGATTCTCAATAAATCACCCTCTCCAATTTCAGACTTTTTGAAAGATAGAATAATATAATTCCTCATAAAGCGGTAGGATATTTTTCTTATCAAATATCTCTGCCTGCTGCTTTGCATTTTCTTTAAATTCAGCCAAAAGTTTGTCGTCCGACAATAGTTGAACTCCTTTTTTGGCCATTCCTTCAACGTCACCTATAGGCAATACAAATCCGGTTTTTCCGTCAATATTTACTTCAGGAATTCCGCCGGCATTGGAAGATATCACCGGAACCCTTGCTGCCATCGCTTCCAGTGCTGCCAGTCCAAAACTCTCCTTTTCAGATGGCAATAAAAACAAATCGGAAGAGCAAAGTACGTTATATAAATCATTTACTTTCCCCAAACTTTTCACTTTATGCGCAATCCCCAATTTGTTTATCAAAACACTGGCATTATCCCATTCGGGGCCTTCACCTACTATGATTAATTTTGAATTGACTTCTTTCTGAATTAAATAAAATATTTTGATGACATCTTCTACACGTTTCACTTTCCGTAAATTGGAAACGTGGATGATGACTTTTTCTGTTTCATCTGAAATTTTATCACGACAATCACAATTAAAACAGGGCGTAAATTGTTCATTATCGATAAAGTTCGGTATGACTTTAATTTCGTTTTGGATATTGAAAAAAGCATAAGTTTCTTCCTTCAAACTTTCAGAAACTGCCGTTACTAAATCAGAATGATTGATAGAAAATTCTACCGCAGGCTTATAAGCAGGATGATTTCCAACCAATGTAATATCCGTTCCGTGCAAAGTCGTAATAATCGGTAAATTGATTCCTTTTTCGAGCAACATTTGTTTGGCGAAATAAGCTGCATAAGCATGAGGAATCGCATAGTGAACATGCAATAAATCCAATCCCTGCGACTGAGCAATATCCACTATAATGGTACTTAAAGCCAATGAATAAGGTTGATATTCCTCAAATAACGGATAGGTTTCTACATTGACTTTATGAAAATAGATGTTGGGCAAAGTGATGTCTAAACGCGCCGGAAGACTAGTGCTGATGAAGTGAACTTCATGTCCCCGCTCTGCCAGATCCATTCCCAATTCTGTCGCTACAATCCCGCTTCCGCCGTAAGTCGGATAACATACAATCCCTATTTTCATTCCTAAATTATTTGGCAATAAAGGTAATTTTTTTTAAGGAATTGATTTCGTTAGAATTTCGTTAAATTGATAAAATATAAAATAAGGTCATTTGCTGTAAACCCTTCCGATTTCTGACGCATAACTCACCACCTTTCCGTTTTCATCCATCAATCCAAAAAGATGAAATCCTTTTTTTCCGTAATAATCTTTGAAATAAAATGCCGGAAAGTTTGGGAAAATCGGCTCGATGATTTCGGTGACAGACGCTTGGTTTTCAGAATCAAAGTTGGACATCACCACCCCATACTGATCTCCTTGCTTTAAAACCATGAAACGATGATTGGCCAATCCTCTGGTTTTGATTTCGTTCAACCCGATTTCATCATAGATTAATGGTAACACCATTTGATTATCCGGTTTCAAAACTCCCATTTTTCCATCTTTATAAACCGTGATATTAGCAGAGGTCCATAAATAATAAGACAACTGTTTTTCCTTTGTTATTAAAGGCGATTCCTTCTTTTCCACTACTAACTGAAGCTTTCCCGAATTTTTGTTCAATTCATAGATTTTCATTTGTCCAAAAATAGAATCATATTCCATAGGAATAACCGGTTTTCCCGCCAAATCAAGTGTTCCGCATTTCAGTTTGGAACTGATTTTTTTACAAGCCAGATAATGTTTGGTTCCAAAATAAGCCAGAGAATCATATTCCGCATCAGTCAATTTCCCATTTCGGATAAACCCGAATTTCCCCTCTCTTTTGTACAGTAAATCTTCCTTTTGTTTGGGCATATAAGGCTGAATGAAAAGCGGTTGGATCTTTTGGTGCAGTAGGATTTCATTTCGTTTGCCATCCAGATCATAATACAAAGTATCGTTACCCAAAATATAAGAAATTTCATTTAAAGGATTTTGGCCTACTCTCTGAACAACTTCCGGCTTATTTTCCATTTTTTCCTTTAAAATTTCCTGCCCTGACTTTCTTTCCGGAATTGTCCCAATCATATCTTCCATTTTAAAATAATCCCGGTTTCTGCTCAGTATTTTCCTATGCTCTTTCCCTCCGGCATCTTTATATCCCAAATAAAAAGTTTTGGTGTTTAAATCTGCATCCAATAACTTAAAGTCCGTTACATCTTTAAACAAACATTCTTTGAATTTTCCTTCGTCCACATCAAACACACACATTTGAAATTGCTTCTGAAAATTTTCCGTAAACAATAAAGCATATTTGGCATGATTTGGATTTTGTTTACCCGTACCAATCGTGTCAACCAATTCCAATCGACGGTATCCTTCTTCATGGACATTTTCCCCATTAATATTGTACATAAAAAACAACGGGCTTTTTCCTTTCAGGTTTTCAAATTGGTGTTGGTTTAAACTTAATTTTCCCGGCTCTCCGTCAAATCTTGCCTGAATAAACAGCCCGGGAAAAACTTGAAACCCGTTAAAAGGATTAGCCGGAATAAGCTCTTTTCCTTTATACAATAAGCTTTTCACAAAAATGGGTTCATTTCTGTCAATCCATTTTCCCGGTTCGGTTTCCAGTTTATCGTTTAATTGAATTTTCTGAGATGCCTGAAAATAATCATTTCCCAACCAAACCAACTCATCATATTTCGGTTCGACAATCATTTTGTCCGTTTCATCTGCCAAACCAAATTTATCCCCTACCTTAAATGGAATCAATATTTGTTGTGCCGAAACACAAAAACTTATAATCAAAAATCCAAAAACCAATAATTTCTTCATTTTCAAACTTAATTATTTTTTACAATCCAACTCTCCAACTCCCTAACTCTCCAACTCCCTAACTCTCCAACTCTCCAACTCCCTCACATAATCCGGCTTCCATCCCATTTCGTTGAGAACGGCACTTCGTACAAGTTCATTTGACTGAGTAAATCCTCAATTGAATCGCTAATTAACAACATTTTTATGTATTCTTCTTTTAGCAATCCGGCTGAAATCATGGACTCTATCAATTGAACCAAAGCATCATAATAACCATTTACATTCAGAATCCCGATCGGTTTCCGATGCAAATCCAGTTGTCCCCAAGTCAAGATTTCAAATAATTCTTCCATCGTCCCGAAACCACCCGGAAGCGCAATAAATCCGTCCGATTTTTCCTGCATCAACGCTTTTCGTTCGTGCATGGTTTTGACCATGATTAATTCCGACAAACCGTTGTGTTCAATTTCTTTTGTTTTCAAGAATTCGGGAATGATTCCCGTTACTTTTCCTTTTTTGGAAATTGCTCCATCTGCAACTTTTCCCATCAGTCCGACTTTAGCACCACCGTAAATCAGTTCGATTCCATATTCGGCCAAGGTTTGTCCTAATTCATAAGCTGTTTCTCCGTAAATGGGATTGTTCCCTATACTCGATGCGCAATAGACACAGATACTTTTCATTTCAGATTTTTGATTTCAGAATTGCGAAGGTAAATCAATTTTGAAATAAGTTTTCAAAGTTGTTACTATGGATTTAAAATAACCTCCAAGGTTAATCAGCGCATTGAAAATAATCTTGGAGGTTTAGATTTAATTATTTTTCTCAATGAAACTTCACCACCGCATCATACAATTTCTGACGGATATTTTCTCTATACTTTCCATTTGCCAGTTTTTTATTGTCCACGCTTGGATTTACCCGATTGGATAGAAAAACCAAAACCAATTGTTCATCAGGGTCGTTCCAAACCATCGTTCCCGTAAAACCATAATGCCCATATCCGTTGTTTTTAGATTCGGTCATTTTATCAAAACCCGCTCCCCGCCTATTTCCCGAATATTGGTCTTTTGTAAATTCGGCTATTGCTTGCGGACTAAAAAAAGTTTCGCCACCATAACTTCCGCCATTCAGGTACATCTGCATGAGCTTTGCTAAATCCTGCGCCGAAGCAAAAAGTCCGGCATGCCCTGCAACTCCACCCATCATCGCAGCACCTTCGTCTTGCACAAATCCTTGTAACAATTGATTTCGGTAGGTTTTATCACGGGCTGTCGGGACGATTTGTTCCAAATCAAATTTCTTTCTCGGTAAATACGACGTACTGAACATTTGCATCGGTTTATAAATCCGCTCTTGAACCAAAGAATCCAGCGACATTTTGTATTTCTTCTCTAAATAATCCTGAAACAAATAATAACCTAAATCACTGTATTCATATTTCTTCGCTCCAAGTGGCGCATACAAAATATCGGTCATGATGGTATCTTTGATGGAGCCAATGATGTAAATATTGTCAGTCACTTTGATCGGATGCTCTTCATCCTGTTTTCGGGAATAATAGTCCAGATACAATCTTGCATTTTGCACATTGACCGATTCTTTATAAAACCCGATCCAGGGTGGCAATCCCGCCTGATGCGCCAGGATTTCCCGGAGTTTCAGGTTTCCTTTATCCGTCCGGGCAGATTCCGGTAAAATACTCGCCAGATTCTGATCCAGATTGAGTTCGCCCTTGCTTACTTCTTCCATCAGAAGCGGTAAAGTCGCCGTAACTTTGGTTACAGAAGCTACATCATAAATATCTTTGTTAGAAACTTTTTTTTTTCGTTCTATGGTTTGGTAACCAAAAGATTTATCGTAAATCACTTTTCCATTTTTGGCAGCAACGATTTGCAGCCCGGGCGTAGCACCATCGTCAACCGCTTTTTGTGCCAATTCATCTATCTGACTGATAACTTCGGGCTTCATCCCAACGGATTCCGGTGTTCCAAATCCCAAACGCCGGATTCCTTCTGTTTGAACGGATTTTCCGTATTTCCATTCGGAATTTACATCCACCGGCAATTTTCCTTTGGCTCCAATCGCTCCAAATATGATTTCGGCAGCGGCATTTTGGGTCATATCCAGATTTTGATAAAGAACCATAGCCGCTTTGGTGGATGACAAATCCAGATTCATCAAACCATAAGGACTTCCAAAAACTGCCACGATGGTATTATTGTTCTCGCTTGCCGCTTTTACAATGGCTTTTGAACCGTCTGATATTTTATAACTTTTATAGGGTGTTTCATTGGATTTATGCAAACCGATGATGACATAATCGTAGTCTTTCAGTTTGGAAACTTCGGAAGACGATTTGATTTTGACCAAATCCGTGATTACATGAAAATTCAAATTCTGATAAAAAGCTTCATATTCAGCTTCTTCCAGTGGCACATAAGCTATTTTTACATTGCTCAGATTTTTAATTGGAAGTAAATTATCTTCATTTTTGATAAGCGTTGTCGCATTTTCATACAATTTCGAAGTCAACATCTGATAGGAAGGATTATTTAATCGCGCCACCAAATCTTTTGAATCAAGCGGTTTATAATTATTTAATCCGACAAAATATTTCGCCATCAGGATTTTTTTCACACTTTCCGCCAAACGTTCTTCGGAGATTTCGCCAGAATTGATTTTTTCGATGATTTTCTGTTTAGCGGTTTTCACATTCTGCGAAAAAAGCAAAATATCATTTCCGGCTTCAAATGCTTTCAAATCCACTTCGCCCGGTGGATAAGCCTTGGCAACACCGTCCATGTTCAAGGCATCGGTTATAATCAGACCCTGAAAATGCATTTCGTTTTTGAGTAAATCGGTTACGACTTTTTTAGACAATGTAGTCGGAAGCCCGCTGTTGTCCAATGCCGGAACGTTCAGGTGCGCCACCATAATCGCCGGAACGCCGGCATCAATCAGTTTCTGGAAAGGAGCCAGTTCCACCGATTTCAATCTCGACAAATCATGATTTACAACCGGTGTCGTATGGTGTGAATCCTGACTCGTATCGCCATGTCCGGGAAAATGTTTGGCTGAAGCCAGAACGCCTTTTTCCTTCATTCCCATCATATAATTGATGCCTTTTTGCGAAACATTTTCCACATCAGAACCAAATGAACGGTTTCCAATGATGGGATTTTGAGGATTGGTATTCACATCGACCACCGGAGCGAAGTTGAAATTCACGCCCATCGTCCGGGCTTGTTCGCCGATGGCATTTCCCATTTGTTTTACTAAATTATTATCTTCTACTGCTCCGACTGTCATCGCCCATGGAAAACGCTTTACGTCTTTTAAACGCATGGAAAGCCCCCATTCTGCATCCATACCGATGAGCAATGGGATTTTGGAAACTTTGTTATACCGGTTGGTGAGTTCGGCTTGTTTGACCGCTAAATCCTGCATGAAAATCAGTCCGCCGATGGCTTCTGTTTTCACTAAATTTTCAATTTCCGATTCATGCGCAGCATCTTTGTTGGAATAAGCCGCCACGATGAAAAGTTGCCCGACTTTTTCTTCCAGTGTCATAGCATTGTACTTATCGTTGACCCATTTCATCTGCAAAGAATCGACAAATAGAGGCGAATTCTGCTGTGCAAAAAGGATTGGGGAATAAATAATCAGTGTAATAACGGCAAATAACTTCTTCATTTATGTTCAATTTAGTTCAGTTTGAAATCAAATTTCTTTCCAAAAAAAGGGAAATTATTTGAGTTCTTAAAATTTGGAGGAAATATTTATTGCTCCTTATCTTATTTTCAGAATTTAATTCTCAATTAAATAAATAAAATAAAATTATGCTTATCATTGACAGATTCAAATTGATGATATATGAATTTATGGGTTTTCATTTTTTTAATTTTCTCATTCGTCCTGGTTCCTGCTCAGGATTTAAAAAATGTTCCCGGCCAATGGGAAATGAGTTACAAACCTTGGCCTCACATACCTGAAATTAAGCTTGAAATCACAATTTATGAACCTATAAAAGAAATGATTTTTCCTTCCAGAATGAATTTATCTTATGGAAATTTCAAAGGTGAATATGATTTTGTAATGGTTAAAAAAGGAGAAAACAAATTGGGAATTGCTCGAAACAAATATCCGTTGAAAGAAGAACCTTTTTCCTTAGGTCCATGGATGATGTATCTGAACGGACATTTTGAACTTGACAGCAAACAACGATTGGAGCTTAAACGTTTGTGGATTGATCATTTTGGAATTTTTATGGCAGGTTTGTATGATGATGAAATGCAGACCAATACAAAAGTTTTTCTTCGGGATTTTCTCTACAATGTAGAAATTTCACTTTTGCAAAAAAGTAAAAATCAGGGAAGACATCCAATGGAAAAGCAAATCATTGAACCACAAGAAGTTTTCTACGGTATTTATGATCCGATAAAAGTAAAAACTCCCGAAATAGAAATTTCTATGCTGGATGAAGAAAGCTATGACAAAGATTCGGTTACCATCGTTCATAATGGCAAAATACTCGCAGATAAAATACTGGTGGAAGAAGTGGCATTTTTGGACAAAATCAAACTGGATGAAGGTGATAATTTTATTGCTTTTTTTGCTGAAAACTATGGAAGTCTTCCTCCCAATACTGCAAATTTCTTCGTTTATACCGAAGGCGGAGATGAACCTCAATACAGTTTTGATTTTACTGCCCGTTCAAATGCTTATGCCACGTTGATGGTCGCTCATTTTATTTATCAAAAGCCAAATGATGCTAAAAAAGAAACTTCAAAAAAAAAGCCGGAAACAATTTCTCCCTCCGCCCCTCATGAAAGAAAAAATAAGGCTGTAGGGTATATGAATACTTCCGAGTCCAAAATTTTTCTGGAGATTTGGGATTCGCAAAAAGAGGATGGCGACATTGTTTCTGTTTTTTTAAACGGAAAACAAATTTCGGAAAGAACAGAAGTGAAACATCAACCTAAAAAAATAGAAATTGAATTAAAAAAAGGAAAAAACGAAATTCTTTTCAAAGCTGAAAATCTTGGAACAATTCCCCCCAACACTGCTGCACTAAGGGTTTATGGCAATGGATTTGAAAAATTAATTCAATTGAATACTGACTTTAAACAAAACAATGTGGTAGAAGTCTTTCTGGAGTAATTAATTTCAAAAGATATTATTCATTACAATTTTTCAATTGTTTATTACAGAATCTACCGATTGAGCAACTCTAAACTTAATTATTACTTAACTTTACTTCAAAAAATACAATGCGGCATAATCAGGAATATTTTATTGACTTTCATTACATATATTCCGGTATAACAATTATTTTACTGATCTTAATCGCATATTTGCTTATCAAATTATTAAAGTCTGAAAAGAAAAAAAAGGAAACCGAATCCAAATTTAAACAATTTGAAAGCCGAATTAATCTTTTACAGCTTGAAAATCTGGAATCCAAACTTAACCCGCATCTATTCAAAAACATTCTAAATTCAATTCAGTCACATGCCTATCAGACTTATTTCGCACTAGACAAACTCGCCAATATCTTGGATTATATTTTGTACGAAAGCCGAAAAAAAATGGTGACACCAAGGGAGGAAATCGAATTTGCTCTGAATTTGATTGAAATCAATAAAATCAAAATCAGTCCTTTGTTTGAATTGAACATCAAAACAAAAATCAATGAAAATGATCCTCTGCTTGATCAAAAAATCATGGCGCCACTTACAACCATCGACCTGATTGAAAATGCATTCAAACATGCCGATCTGCAAAGTCCTGACGCTTTTATTTCCATTATTTTTGAGTTCCGTAATTATGAATTTTACCTGACGGTTTCCAATAAGATTTCTTCTAAACCACCGATTAACAAAGAGCATAGCGGAATCGGACAAGAATCATTTGACCAAAGACTGAAAATTATTTATGAAGACAATTACAAACTGGAAAGGTTTGTGGAACATGATGTTTATATTGCACAATTAAAAATAGATTTACTTGAACACAAAGCTAAAATGCTTGCTGCTCGATGACGAACTTCCCGGATTGACCTACCTGAAATTGTTGTGTGAGCAAATCCCTGAATTGGAAGTAGTGAGAGCTTATAATAATCCGCAAAAATTTCTGGAAGAATGGTTCTTACTGGATTTCGATTTATGCATTCTGGACATTGAAATGCCGGTGATGAACGGTCTGCAAGTGGCAAATTTACTGAAAGGAAAACCGGTGATTTTCACCACTGCTTACCGGGAATATGCCGCTGAGGCGTTTGACTTAGAAGCAATTGATTACATCCGCAAACCTATTCAGAAAGAACGTTTGTTGCAAGCCATAAATAAGGCCAGAATTTTCCTCGGTGCAAAAGGAGAAAAGAAACAGTTCATTCAATTCAATACTGACAAAGGAAAATCTATCCTCTTTTTTGATCAGATACTATATATAAAAACCGCAGAAAGAGACAGCAGAGATAAAGAGGTTTTGATGGCTGACGGAGCGACACTTGTCCTGAAAAATATATCTTTTAATCAATTGATTCAAAGATTACCCGAAACTCTTTTTGCGCGCATCAATAAACAGGAGATTCTTGCAATCAAAACCGTTCAGTTTTTCTCATACGATGAAATCACTACAAATATTCCTGCTGAACCAGGTAGCAACTTAAAACTTACGCTCGGAGACTCATTCCGTAATGAATTCATTCAAAAATTGAAAATTTGATTTTCATTACATAATTCTTACGGTATATTACAAATTTTAATTTAAAACATTCACATCTTCTTTTATCGAAAATGAGCTGTTTTACCTTTGAATAAAATTAGTTTATGACAGGTAATATTTACTTAGAAGAGCTGATGAAGCAGCGTAACTTATCTCTAAACCTTTCTTTTTTTAATTCCTTTTTCAGACGAAGTCAAAAAAAACAAAATATACATGCTTCCCTTTCCGTGCCTCGTTCTGTACAGAACTGCGATGGGATCATTTTAAATAAAAAAACTATCAAGTCATTTTTATTCTCAACTGATATAGCTTTGGTCGAAAACAGTAATGCTGATGCTATTTTGGCCGTTTATCCATTTAAGCCTTCGCTACAAATTATGAAAAGCTTAATTGATTTTTCACAAAAACCTGTTATCTGCGGAATTGGTGGTGGCATCACAAAAGGGCAGGTTGCATTTCATATGGCAGAATCGGCAGAAGGCTTGGGTGCTGAAGCTGTTGTTGTCAACCAGCCCTTTCCAAACAAGGACATCGAAAAACTAAAAAAGAAAATATCAATACCTATTATTTCCAGCATTTCGACTTCTGACTTTGATTTCAAGTCGCGTATGAATGCTGGAGTAGATTATTTTCACATCACAGGAGGTATAAATACAATTGCCATTTTGGAACATTTAAAATACGGTCTTCCGGGATTTCCTTTGATTGCTACTGCCGGAAATACGCCGGATGCAGTAAAACATACAGTGCAAACAGGCGTAAAAGCAGTAGTACTCAGCCCTCCCTCAAGCAAAGAACTTTTCAGGGAAATGATGGACAACTACCGCAATGGCATTAACCGATTAAAATATTAATGTACATGAAAAAATACAAGAATCTTATCTTTTATTTTACCACAATCGGAGGATTTTCTGGAGTCATCTACTGGCTGTTAACGATCGGAGCAAAACTTGAAGCGGGGAGAAATGTGCTTACCCCTTCTACAGAACAAACCCAATGGCAACAATTCCTGGATTCTTTTATGCATAATTTAGGGCATCCACTTGCATTGTTGCTCGCCCAAATACTGACCATCATTTTTGTGGCAAGAATTTTCGGATGGATCTGCACCAAAATAGGCCAGCCAACCGTAATCGGGGAAATGATTGCGGGAATTGTTCTTGGTCCTTCTTTGGTCGGAATGCATTTTCCGGAATTTTCGGCCATGCTGTTCCCAAAAGAATCATTGGGAAATTTACAGTTCATCAGCCAGATAGGATTAATCTTGTTCATGTACATAGTGGGAATGGAACTTGACCTGAAAGTTCTGAGGAATAAAGCCCATGATGCGGTAGTGGTAAGCCATGCGAGCATAATATTTCCTTTTTTCCTGGGAGTTGGTCTGGCGTATTTTATTTACGGACAATTTGCCCCTTCCGATACCCAGTTTTCTGCTTTCGCATTATTTATAGGGATTTCCATGAGTATTACCGCATTTCCTGTCCTGGCAAGGATTGTGCAGGAAAGAGGGATTCATAAAACAAAACTCGGAACAATCGTTATTACTTGTGCTGCAGCAGACGACATTACTGCCTGGTGCATCCTGGCAGCTGTCATTGCCATTACAAAAGCCGGTTCGTTCGGCAGCTCAATTTTTGTCATCGTTCTGGCCATATTGTATGTGTTTGCAATGATCAAACTTGTAAAGCCTTTTCTTAAAAGGGTCGCCGATTCCAGCGGCGGCACTTCACATTTAAGCAAACCCATCATCGCTATTTTCTTTCTGACGCTAGTGATTTCGTCTTATCTGACCGAAATTATAGGCATCCACGCTTTGTTCGGAGCTTTCATGGCAGGAGCTATCATGCCGGAAAATGCAAGATTCCGGAATATATTTATCGAAAAAGTAGAAGACGTTGCCCTGGTTTTATTCCTGCCTCTTTTCTTCGTATTTACGGGGCTAAGGACGCAGATCGGCCTGCTGGACGATCCTTCCCTATGGAAAATGACAGGCCTGATTATCCTTGTGGCAGTTACCGGGAAATTCCTAGGCAGCGCATTGGCTGCTAAATTTGTCGGGCAGAACTGGGCAGACAGCCTGTCCATCGGGGCGCTGATGAACACTCGGGGATTGATGGAACTCGTTGTTTTAAACATCGGCTACGATTTGGGAGTCCTCGGCCCTGAAATTTTTGCTATGATGGTCGTCATGGCTCTTGTAACCACTTTTATGACGGGGCCGGCTCTGGATCTAATTAACTGGATATTTAAACGAAACAGGCAAAAAGAAAATATACCGTCGGAACTTAATGAGCTAAGTAAATACAAAATATTGTTTTGGTTTAATACAGCTGCTTCGGGGAAAGCATTGCTAAAACTGGCAAACGGTCTGACCCAAAAATTAAATGGTAATTCCGTATTGACCGCATTGCATCTGGCTCCGGCAGATACACTTCATAATTTCGATATACATGAATACGAACAAAATATTTTCAAGCCTATTGCCGACGGAACTCATAACATCCAGCAAAATATCACCACTCTTTTTAAAGTTTCAAGTGAAATTGAAAACGATGTAACCGATGTAGCCAACAAAGGAAATTATGATTTATTATTGATTGAACTAGGAAAATCCATTTATGAAGGCACTTTACTGGGGAGAGTTTTGGGCTTTACTACACGAATCATCAACCCGGAAAAACTTTTGCAAACGGTAACCCGCAGAGACAGTCTTTTTGATACGTCCATTTTTGATGAAAGAACAAAAATGATTCTTCACAGAGCCGAAACCACTGTTGGAATTTTTATCAATAAAGGTTTTGAAAAACCCGACAAAGTATTTATCCCCATCTTTACAAGTGATGATGCCAATCTAATTCAATATGCCCAGAAATTAATTCATAATGCAGAATCACAGGTCGTAGTTTATGACTCGGTTGGATTGATTAAATCATTTGCCGAAATCAAGGAGCAGATAAGAGCAATTGAGCAGACCGCGCCAAATCATATTTCGCTTCAAAACCAAAAAATAATCCAAAAAGAATTTTTACAAGACCAAGACCTGATGATAGTGAGTATGGAAAGCTGGAAAAAACTGATTGAGACTAAAAGCATTTGGCTTTCAGAGATTCCTTCTGTTCTGATTATCTCAGAAAAGAAATAAATTTACCTAAAATCATCACATAACGGAAAAATGTCGAAACATAAATCCGCCGCCGATTCCGACGGAAATAAATGGAAATCCTTGATTGAGCGGCATCAAATATTCGTATCCGACTTTTAAATTAAGAAGAGATAAAAGTTCAAAATAAATATGCGGAGTAATGCGAAACTGGTTTTCAAATTCTGGGTTGAAATCAAATAAATAACCTGCATTCAGATTGGCCGAAACCAAAAAATCTTTGGTTTTATTATCCACCAAATAATACGCAAATCCCAATTGTGGAGCCAGTCCTGAAGGTACTTCTTCATTTTTGGTGGTATAATCTGCTCCGGCATAAAAATCATAAGGCTTTTCCTTGTCAAACAGAAAAGGATAGTTGACCGTTGCCTGAAACATCCCTCTTTTTTCGTATTTGAATCCGGCACTGATGATTTGGGCTTGAATTAAACTTCCTAAGAATAATAATGATATTTTAATATGAAATAAATTCATTTTCAAAGATTACATGATATTAAAATTGCTAGAATCCGTTACAAACAGAATGGTTTTCAGAATCAAAAAAATATTTAACAAACAAAAGAAAACCACCAGCAGACTCAGGGCATTGTTTTCTTCCTCTCTCCATTTCAACAAAGCTCGGATACAAAAAAACAAAGCCAAAGGCGGAAGAAATAGGTGTATAAAAACTGAAAGCAAAGCCATTTCTTTGCCTAAGCCGCCAAATCCGAATTCTAAATTCAAATAATTTAAAAATGAAAAAACAGATAAAATTGCAGCAATAAAATAAACTGATTTTTTTGGTGCTCTACTCATAACGCAAATATATTTCCAACCTCTCTTCTATTTCATCCCTGAAATCAGGGAATTTACATAGGGCAGATTACATAGACTGAAGTTCCGCTTCCTTTCACAGAAGAAATTTCCAGGTTTCCTTTTAGATAATTAATCCGATGCCGGAGATTTGTCAATCCGGAACCTTGAGATTCTGTTTTTTCGTCAAATCCGGTTCCGTCATCTTCCACAGTTAAAAAGAGTTCATTTTCCCTTTGCTGAAGTTGAACCAGGATTTCCTCCGCCTCGGAATGTTTTATCGCATTATTGATAAGTTCCTGCGCAATCCGATAGAACATCAGTTCTTTTTCTTTGTCGGAATGATTTTTCACATTCACCGACTGGAACTCAATTTTTAAATCCTGTCCCGACAAACGGGAACAATATTGATTCAAAGCTTCAGAAAGTCCATATTTTTCCAAAAGATCGGGTAAAAGACTTTGGGAGACCAATCGCATCTCCGTAATAGCATGATCCAGGTCTGACTTAAGTTCAGATTCAAGTTCCGAACTTCCGTAATTCGAATTTTGAAAAATAGTGTTTAGTTTTAATTTAATTCCGGAAAGCAATCCGCCCAAACCATCATGTAAATCCCGTCCCAATCGTTGGCGCTCAGATTCGGCACCTTTCATCAATGAAGAAAGCATTTCTATCTGATGTTTATGTTCCAGCTGAGACAATTCGTATTGATGCAAATCCTTTTCCTGCTGATTAATTCTCTTTTGGTTTTTACTGTTTCGATAGAGCAAAAATGCCAGCACAAATAAAATCAGGATAGCCGCCACCGAACCCAAAAGCCAAGTTGTATTCTGACGAAGTTTCCAGTCTTTTCGTTCGTTATCATGTTGAAGTTCTGCTATTTCTGTTTCTTTTTGTGCCGATTGAAATTCGGCTTCCAAAGTGTGTAAACGCTGTACAATCGTCTTTTGGTCAATGCTGTCTTTCAAATTGGAATATTCCAACATGTACTGATACGCCTGTTCCGGATTTCCGATTTTATGTTCCAAATCGGCTAAATTTTCCAACGAACTCAAAGTGCTCTGAGGATAATTATACCGTTTGGTATCTTCGTAATATTGTTTCAGGTAATGAAGGGAGTTCCGGTAATCTCCTTTTTGAAAATAAGCATGTGCAATACCTGAAACAGCATTCATTTTATAGGTATATTCCTTGTATTTTTCTGCCACTTTCAAGGCCGACTGATTGTCCTGAATAGATGCGTCAAAATTTCCTTTGGCCAGATTGTATTCCGCTTTCAGATTGTAATAAAGTGCCCATTGTCGCAAGGTATCCTTTTGTTGTTCCAAAGTGGATTTGGCAATCTCAAGGTATTTTTGCATTTCATCCAGATTTTCAAGCTGATAGGCAACCATCACCAGATTAAGTGCCGAATTTCCTAAATTTCTTGATTCCTTTCGGGAATCTATTTGAGTGTGATAACTTTTAAGAAAATACTCATTTGCTTTTTCAAATTGCCCGTTGTCATAAAAAATCAATCCTAAATTCCCATAAATGGTATTCAAAGATATGGTGTCTTTGTATTTTTCCATTGTTGGAATGATTTTCAGGTAAACTTCTTGTTCGTTGACCTTGTTACCATTCAATCCGGAGAGTAAAGCTTTCAACATAGAAGCCCTTGCCATTCCCCATTCTCTGTCTTTTGGAAATTTAATTTCAGAAAAACGCTGATAGGCTTCATCCACTAATTTTTTTGCGGTTTCCAAATCATTTTTTCCGAAATAATAATTTGATTTCGCAATGAGCAAATTACCTTTTGTAAATTGGTAAGGATGTTTTTTTAGTTTCAGTTCGGCCTCTTTAATCATTTCAAAAATCTGCAACGAATCCTGAATTCTCATGTTTTTAACTCGGCTGATTAACTCTTCTAGTTCCAAACTGTCCTTCTGAAAGTTTGAAATGCTTTGCGCTTCCAGTCGATTTAGACTTTGAAATAAAATTACCCATAAAAAGATTAATACATAAACTAACCTCATCAATTAAAAAAATTTCATTAATTTGACTTTATAAACTTATAAATTTTAACTCAAACTCATTTCGGATTGAAAATAAAAATTGTAATCACAGATGACCACCCCATTGTCACCCAGGGATTTAAACATTTTTTATCTACGGAACCCGACATTGATGTCCTTGCCAGCTTTTCCGGTGGTGAGGATTTACTGAATTGGCTTTCAGAAAACACTACCGATATTTTGTTGTTAGACATTTATCTCCAAGATGGAAATGGCTTGGAGCTTTGCCGGGAAATTTCAGAACAATACCCCGAAATCGGTATCATTGCAATAAGCGGTCAAGACGAAGGAATCGTCATTTCGCAAATGCTCCAAAATGGTGCTTTGGGATATGTTCTGAAAAACGCTGAAAGCGAGGAAATTACAGACGCTATCCGATCTGTTTTCCGTGGTGAAAAATATTTATGCAAAAGAACCCGTGAATCACTCCAAAAACTGGATAAACAACTGACCAAAATCCCGAAAATAACCCGCCGTGAAAAGGAAGTTCTACTTTTGATTGCGGAAGGACTAACCACTTCTGAAATAGCCGATAAATTATTCATCAGTACGCATACGGTAGAAAGCCATCGTAAAAATCTGATGGAAAAATTTGAAGTAAAGAGCATGACTTCTGTGATCAGTAAGGTAAAAAGTCTTGGATTGATTTAAACTTAGAAACTGTTTAAATTTTACCAAAATTTATTTTTATGGCTCTTAAAGATCTCTTTGCTAAATTTTAATCTCCTTTTGAGTGAATTTTTTCTTCCAGAAATTTTATGAATTCTTCCATATCGTCTTTGTTATGCTGATTCAGTGGAATCCATAGTTTCTTCTCTTTTTCTTCAGATAGAAAGTACAATCTCTTCATATTTTTGTTTTTGTCCTCGATCCGGATTAAATCTTTGTATCGAATCAGATGAAGAGGCGCAGCAGGCGCAAACTTCAGTTCCATATAGTCCTCATACAATTTTATCGTATCACGGTTTTTATTGATTAAACTGATGACAACCAGAAACACGGATATTCCAACACCCGGTAAAAACATAGGTTGCATAGTTATCAAAAAACTAATCAGTGAAATAAGAGCCAAAGCCGAACCGGCATAAAGAGGTAAATCAATCGCCGAATCTTTCATTTGATAATTCTTAATTGTTTTCATTTCCAATTGTATTTATTTCTGAAAAAAAATCTTTTTGTTTTAGTTTATTCAATATGCTTCTCGCACCAATAATGCCAATGATTCCTATGGGAATAAAAGCGAAACTGCCTATCATAAATACAATTGCACCCGCTTTGACTTTGTCTGAAATAATTAAAATTATCCCTACAACATTCAACAATACAAAGGGCAATGTGAAATAAAATAAAAATATTTCGGGTTGAGCCAATTGGATCAGGCAAATCAAGGTATGAATGCCCAAAGCAATCCACATTCTGTAATCTATTTTTTCCATTGTTCTAATTTATTTCAAAATTAAGCAGTAAAATAGTCGTTCGAAATCCCTGAAATCAGGGGTTTTGAAGATGAGGATATTTGAGACAAATCGAATATTTTCCGTTAAAAAAATCATTGTCAGGTTCTGCTATCTTTTACTTTAAAACTTCAAAGTCTTTGTATTGCTCTTCTACTATTTTATTGGTCATAACCTTTATTGAACTGATTTCATCAGTCACAATATTCCAATGATAACTCACGGCATAATCCCGAAAGAAAAACTGAATTTCCCAATTCGATTTATCCAATTTTTGACTGTGCATACCATAAACTGCTACTATAGAATTCAATATATAATCTATTCCAAAATCGTATCCGACGTTTCTTTTATAAAAATAAATGGTTGAATATATGAGCGATATATTTGTCAATCCGTCAATTTCAAAGGCGGGCAGAAATAATTTATATCCATTGTCCTCTTTTTGAAATGAAGACAAGATATCATTCTTTACGTTCAGTTCTTCGTAAGGAAATGTTTGAAAATATGCTAAGTCAATAGGTGGATTTTTAGACAATTCCTGATTGCGTAGTTTGATATATTTTTTCTGATTAATCCTATAAAACTCTTCAATTTCATTCATGAAAAAATCATCAGTATCCGGTTCTTGGTCATATAATTTCCAACGATAGCTATTTAAATCATTAGTCAATTGTTGCAATTTTGTATAGGTCTTAGGAAACTGATTGTTGAGCCATCCAAAAATTTGTTTTTTGCCTTCATAGATCCAAAAATCGGAAACTGAGATCCGGTTAGTAGCTACGTTCCATTTGAACTTTAAAGCAAAGATCCGGTTGACCAAAGTAATTTGCCATTCATCACCTTGAATCAAATCTGCAAACCATAAATCTCCAAAAAACAATTTACTACTTAACTCTTTATTACTTATACCTTTTTGATTTAACAAGTAACTAAAAATGGAAAATGTAGGGATAAAAGATCTGGTATCCGTTAGCTGAAATGTTTGAATATTTACTAAATCTGATAATAGATCTAAATCTATATTGAACTCCGCATCTTTAAAAACAGCATTTAAATTCTCAACTTTTTGATAGCCGGGCAATGTTTCGGGTGCTGGCTCATAGCGCTCCAAATCTGCTTTTCTCAAACCAATATACCTCTCTTTATTAAACTGATAGAATTCATCCATATACTTATAAATCTGATGATTGAGCATATTATCAGGATTTTTATCCTCACTGCGTGTCCATTGTTCAAAATCAACTGCTTTTTGTCTTTGGTATGGTTTCATCCAGCCGTTTACTTCTTTACGAAGCTGAGTCAATTCTTTTTCCAAGTCTGAATTTTGTCCCTGACAAAAGCAAAAACTTGTAAAAAACAAAAAACCGACTAAAAACCTAAGTATTTGTAAAATCATAATGAATTGATTTTGTTTAAATAAATTTTAATTGTATCAGATTTTTTAGGCTCTTTTATATGAATTGTTTTATAACCTTCTGCTCTTATATTTGCTTCAATTCTCGGACATTTACTTCCTCCTTTTAAATAAGCCGAAAAATTCCCCAAACTATCAGATTTAAAATCACGCCGATTATTTTCATTCATAACCGAAATGGTTGCTCCTACAATCGGCTTTTGAGTTTCACTATCTTTAATAATCCCATTTAAAACCCGCATACAACTACAGGAAGTAATCAGACTTCCCAAGAAAATCAATAGAATTATATGTATAAATTTTTTCATTTTAAAGTCAATCAATATTTGATTCAAAATTAAAAATGGCGACCCAGACCAAAAATCCCTGAAATCAGGGGTTTTGAAAAGTTTAATTTAGATTTAGTTTTACAATATGTTTAATAAATTTGAAACGAATGAACGTTTTAATTAGAATTATATCGGTCTTATTTTTTACGAGTTCCTTTGCACAAATTGAATTCCCTGTAAAAATTCAGGATTTTTCTGAAGATTTTGAAGGCAGAATTGAACTCAATGATCAAGATACAATTATCATCACACAATACGATGAATATGTGCCGCCATACGTCATTCGCATCATAGATAAAAAAACAAATTCAGAGGCATTAAGAACCTATACGAGCGACTTCCCCGATTATTTATTGAATGAAAGCAATGAAGCAGTCCCCAACATTCAGGAGTTACCGTATGGCAGCCAAAGTATTTTGATTTATGAGGATTTTAATTTTGACGGAATCGAAGATTTCGCACTGATGAATGGATACAACAGTTGCTATGGCGGACCTTCATTTGATGTTTATTTGGTTGATAAAAACAAAAAAATAGATTATAGTGAAAGCTTTTCTGATTTGTCCAATAATTATTGCGGAATGTTTCAAACCGACCCCGACACAAAAACAATCCACACCATGACCAAAAGCGGTTGCTGCTGGCATCAGTTTTCAGAATTCACAGTCATCAACAACGAACCGAAACCTATTAAAATCACCGAAGAATCCTATTTATTGGGAACCTCATTTTATGACGTAAGCGAATTTACCTACGAAAACGGTAAGGAAACCCTGCTAAAGAAACTCTTTTTCCCGGTTGAGGATTTATCGGATCAAATTCTTTTTTCATTTGAGTTGGAAAAAAACAAAAAAAGAGTCATTCTGTACAAATCTGATGAAAACCTCAACTACGCATTGATCCGTGAAGACGAAGAAGTCGAATTTTATTATCCTTTGTTGAATAAAGAAACTTTCAATATTGATTATTCATCTAACGATTTTGAATTTGATTCAAAAAAGAATACACTACATTTTCAAAATGCAGATGCCGAATACGAAATTTACGAAACAGGAAATACAGTCGGAATCAAGGTTCAAACCAAAGGAAAAACCTACCACTTAAAGGGAAAAGAAGGTTCGAAAATTGCTTCCTTATCCGAAATTCTATCCAAAAATCTTAAAAACATACAAACGAAATAATCCATTATGCAAATCAAATTTAGTATGCTTCTGCTGTTCATTTCAGGAATATTATGCGCTCAAAATGAACCAATTGCCGTTGGAAATTTGGATCAAAGCAACAGCCAAATCCTCCGAAACCACATTTCTAAATATTACAACGTTCCACATGAAGCCTTTAATGATTCAACCATTTATAGGATCAGTTACCAAATAAAATTTGTGGTCAATGAAGAAGGTCGTGTTGAAAATCCCGAGATCATCAAAAAAAATGTAGAATGTAAAACCTGCGAACTGGAATTACTAAAAGTCATAAAAACAGCACCGGTCTTAAAACCCTACATCATCGACGACCACAAATACAAAGCTTATTTCATTTTGCCTTTTACCATCCAAATTCAGGATTAAATGAAAATAATTCTTTTCATTTCGGGTTTCTTTGTTTCCGTTTTCACATTCGGACAAATAGCTCTTGAAAAGAAAATTCCCTATCCGGAAAACGATTTCGTTACTTATCAATTTTATGAAGATAAAAATCTTTCCACTCAATTCGAAATCGGTCGGTTTGAAATAAAAGACCATAAAATCCTACAAAATCAATCGGGTGAATTTGTTTATAAACCCATTGAAGAAAATCAAAAAACCAATTCCATTTATGATAACCAATTGGTTTGGATTTATCTAAAAGTTAGTACAAAAAATACAACTTCCTACTTTTCTTTAGAGGAGATGTACGACGTTGATTTGTTCCAATTTGAAAATTTGAATTCCCCAAAAATCCTACTCATCAAAAACCGATACGCTTTTTATTTATTTGATTTGGATGAATTTACATTTTCCGAAAAACAAATCCCAGGACTGAACCAATATGAAGGAGAAGATGCCATCAGCGGATTAATAGATGCTTTTACGCTATTTGACGAGGAGAAATTCTTATTGGGTTTTGCACAGGGATTTGGGATTTTCTGTTTTGATATTTCCCATCTTTCCAAACCAAAAGAGTTGATTCAAAAATCAGAAATAATATCTGACGAAAAGAAAAACTATCTGTTTTACCTAAAAAATAAATCCAAGGTGATTTCAGCAGAAGTAGATCCGCAAAATAAATCCAAAAACATCGAAAATTTTTATTTGAAGCTTAGCAATATCCACTATTTGAAAAACAAATGAATAATTTCATAAAAAAACATTCATTTCTCTATAAATCCAACTCCTTAACACCTTCCGTAGCTGTTTTTTTGATGATTATCAAATTTGGGTTAGGATTTCCGACCGATACGGAATTTGGATCGATGACATAAATGGGTTTCCCATGCCCGATGAAATCAATCAACGATGCCGCCGGATAAACCTGCAGTGAGGTTCCGATAACCAGCAAAACATCCGCTCCTGAAACTTCTTCAATTGCTTTTTCCATCATCGGAACCATTTCTCCAAACCAAACAATATGCGGACGTAATTGTGCATCATCATCCGCCAAATCACCTAAGTTCACATCTTCCGTCCATTCCATCACCAAATTTTCATTTTTTTCACTTCGAACTTTCAACAATTCGCCGTGCAGGTGAATGATTTTTGTGGACCCGGCACGCTCGTGAAGATCATCCACATTTTGCGTGATGATGACCACTTCGTATTTTTCTTCTAAATCTTTTAGAAAATGATGTGCAGAATTCGGTTGAACTTCTTTGAGTTGTTTTCGTCTTAAATTATAAAAATTCAAAACCAATTCGGGATTATTCCGCCAACCTTCGGGCGAAGCAACTTCCATGATGTCATGGTTTTCCCACAATCCGTTGGAATCACGAAAGGTTGATATTCCACTTTCAGCACTGATTCCGGCTCCGGTCAGGACTACTATTTTTTTCATGGTTTTAATTAATTTTGCAATTGATGACAAATTTACCCGAATCCTTTTTAAATCGAATGCAATCTCGATTAAATGAAAATGAATTTGATTTATTTCAATCTGCTTACGAAATCCAATTACCCCAAAGCATCCGTTTAAATCCTAAAAAAAGAATTTCTGAATTTCAAGACCTATCATCTGTCCCATGGTTCAGGGACGGTAAATTTCTGAACGAAAAAAGACAGTTCATCACCGACCCTTTGTGGCATGCCGGAGCTTATTATGTTCAAGAGCCATCTTCCATGATTTTAGGTGAAATCTTCAAAAGAATATTCCCGGAAGAAAAACCAAAAAGAGCTTTGGATTTATGCGCAGCTCCCGGCGGTAAATCCACGATGCTGCAAAGTTTATTGGATGAAAATTCGGTCTTAATAGCCAACGAAGTCATTAAACCCCGGGCGCAAATCCTGAAAGAAAATCACATTCGATTAGGCATTTCGGAAAACCTCATCATCACGCAAAACGACCCGAAACAGTTTTCCAAACTGGAGGAGTTTTTTGATTACATTCAGGTCGATGCGCCTTGTAGTGGCGAAGGAATGTTCCGAAAAGATGAAATTGCGCTACACGAATGGTCGGAAGCAAATTGTAATCTCTGTTCTGAACGTTCCAAACGGATTCTCGCCGATGTGCTTCCGGCTTTGGCAAAGGACGGCCATTTGGTGTATAGCACTTGTACCTTTAATCCGAAAGAAAATGAAGAATTGGTCAGCTGGGCAAGTGAAGCATTTGACTTAAGTTCGGTAAAATTTGATTTTCCGGAAGAATGGGGTATTTCTGAAGTCGAATGGAATGGTGTTTTTGGTTATTATTTTTATCCGCACAAAGTGAAAGGCGAAGGACTTTTTGTTTCGGTGATGAAAAAGAATTCCGGTTATGGATTATTGCATTTGGAATCGGTAAAAAAAGTAAAATCCGTTCAGGTTCCGCAATTGGTGGAAAACGAAAATATCATTCTTCAAAAAGAAAATTTGATTTGGGAAGCCGATGAATTAAAAAAAGTTAAAAATTTTATTTACAATAAGTTAAATATTATTTATTCAGGTATTGAATTAGGTGAAATAAAGGGAAAGGATTTTATCCCGGCGCAGGCATTGGCCAGTTTTTATAAACATTTACACATTTTTCCCGAAGTGGAGACAGATGCAGAAACTGCCTTGCAGTTTCTGCGGGGAAATGACCCTCAACTCGATTTAGACCAAAAAGGAATCTACCTTCTCACCTATCAAAATCTCGGATTGGGATTTGTGAAATTCATCGGAAACCGTTCCAATAATTATTATCCCAAGCCCTGGCGGATTAAGAATTATTGATTTTAAAATTATTTAGAAGTTCCTATCTTTGAAGAATTGATATTGTATGAATAAAGTTTATTGTGAAACGATTGCAGAGAAATAATTAAGCGAGTTTAAACTATTGATTCAAAAAATCATTTACCTCAAAATTCCTTAACTTTGATAAAAATCCGATTTTATGGAAATCAAAATCACACTGGACAAATATGCCGATATTCCATTTATCCAAAAACTTTTATCGCAGATAAAAGGAGTCAAAAATATTGAGATTTTACAGGAAGACAAAACATATTCCTGGGAAGAAATCGAAAATTCAGAGGAATTCGGAAAAATAATGGCGCAAAGCGAAAAAGAATACCAAAAAGGAAATTTTCAGGAATTGACCGATGAATTGCTGGATGAAATTTTTGATGAAAAATGAAAATCACAGTTTCGTCAACTGCAAAAATTTCGTTAGAAGAAATCATCCGGTTTCTAAAACGGAACTGGACGAAAAGAGAAATAGACATTTTAAAAGACGATATTAAGAAGTTCAGACAAACTTTAAAAGACGGAATAGTAAAACATCAGGCTCTGGTCAATTTCCCAAAAATAAAATACACCTTAATCGGTAAAAAACAGATCAAATTATTTTACGAAGTCAAAAAAAATGAAATCATTATCAAACTTTTCTGGCACTGTAAACAAAACCCTAAAAAACTCTCTAATCTTTTAAAACAATCCTAATCATCTCTTTTCTTATCTTTGACTAAAACCTCCACACATGAGAAGTTTTATTTTGCTTATTTTAATTTCAGCTTTTTTATTTTCCTGCACAGGCGAAACCGCCATTGAGTACAACGATACCATCATCAAACCACAGTTGGAAATCGTAGCACAAATGGATTCAATTTTCAATCCGGAAATCACGTACGAAAATATCCAAATACACCGTCAGCAATTGGTTAAAACTGCCGAACGTGGTTGGGAAGAAACCCAATCGTTAGAAACGTATCAAGGAAATGAATCCTTTAAAAAATCAGCCGTCGATTATTTCAAATATGTAAAAACCTATTTCGGCGAAACGCCCGGAATTGATAGTATTTTGTACAAATTCAATTCGCCCGAACGTCTGGAATCCCTTTCTGATGGCGTATATGACCAAACCAAACAAAGTTTCAACGAGTTTTTGGAGCTGGAAAATAAATTGCTCGCCGAACAACAAAGATTTGCGGTAGAATTCAATCTGAAAATGGATTACAGACAACCTCAAAATCCTTAATTTCGCAAAATGGTCGTAATTGTAACATGGTTGTTTGCTAAAAATTTTCGCGGATTAGCGATTTATCCTTTCATTTTTTTACGAAACAAAGCTCTTAAAGAGAATTTAAAAGTCATTAACCATGAAAAAATTCATTTACGACAGCAGCTGGAAATGCTTTGGGTCTTTTTCTTTTTGTGGTACGGAATCGAATTTCTTATTCGCTGGATTCAGTTTAAAAATCCGCTTACAGCCTATTTCAACATCAGTTTTGAAAAAGAAGCATATGCAAACGAAATCGATATGGACTATTTGAAAAACCGGAAATTATGGGCATTTACTCAATATTTGAAATGATTGGGATTTTATAAATTGAATTTAAGTGAATTTCGTCAGTTCGAGTGTCCGCCTTAGCGGACGTATCGAGAACTAAGACGAAATTTTGAGTAATGAATTATGCAACTATCTTTTGTTTATATACTTCTTTGCAAAGACAACACTTACTACGTGGGTGTTACAAATGATGTTTTCAGAAGATTTGAAGAACACTGCAAAGGAATTCACCCAAATTCATACACTTTTAACAGAAGACCTCTTGAATTAGTTTTTTATGCTTCCTTTACATCTATTCAAATCGCAATTGAAAAAGAAAAACAGATAAAAAAGTGGTCACAAAACAAAAAATTGGCGTTAATTGAAGGAAGATTTGAAGATTTACCCAATTTAGCTAAGAAAAATTTTAAATAAATTGCATTCGGGGTAAGAAAGTTTACGTCAGTTTGAGTGATTTTCGTTAGAAAATTGTATCGAAAACAAGTAAATTTTCATTTTAAAACTGAGTTTAGATTAAATAAAACGTTCATTTCTCGATACAATTTTGATTTCGTACCTTATCAAAATCACTCGAAATGACGTTTATGTAAAAACTATACGAATAATTTGAAATAATAATCCTTCAAATCATGATTCATTTTCCCGAAATACAATCAAAAATAGAATTCCTTCAGAAAAAGAACAGAGTCGAACTATTCATTTTACGCGAAGACGAAATCCATCCAAGCATTTCGGGCAATAAATTCCGAAAACTCAAATACAACCTGGAAGCATTTTCCAATGGAAATTACAACGCCATTCTGACTTTCGGCGGAGCCTACTCCAACCATATTTCCGCAACCGCAGCCGCCGGAAAAGAATTCGGGATTAGAACCATTGGCATCATAAGGGGCGAAGAATTGGCAGAAAAAACAACCCAAAATCCGACTTTAACTTTTGCCCGAAACTGTGGCATGGAACTCAAATTTATTTCGCGTGAACAATACAGAAACAAAGCTAATCCTGATTTTTTAAACGAATTAAAATCAGAATTTGGAAACATTTACATTTTACCGGAAGGCGGAACCAACGAACGGGCGGTCAAAGGATGTGAAGAAATTTTGGGCAAACACACTCAGGAATTCGATTTCATCTGTTGTCCGGTCGGAACGGGAGGAACCATTTCAGGCATCATCAATTCAGCTGAAAATCATCAGAAAATTTTGGGTTTTCCGGCTTTGAAAGATTCGGATTTTCTAAATGATGAAATAAAAAAACATACAAAACGTTCCAATTTTGAGCTCATTCAAGATTTCCATTTTGGCGGTTATGCCAAAACAACATCCGAATTATTAGAATTCATTAACGTTTTCAAAGATGAATTTGATGTAACTTTGGACGCTGTCTATACCGGAAAAATGATGTTTGGGATCTATCAGTTGATTCAAAACGGCTTTTTTCAGGAAGGAAGTAAAATTCTTGCCATTCATACCGGCGGAATTCAGGGAAATGACGGAATGAATCAGAAATTAAAACATATAAAGAAAACGATTATAAGATGATGAAAAGCAAACTTGGATTGATCATTTTATTATTTTGCACTCAAATTTTCGCTCAGGAATCAAGAGATTTGGATTACATCAGGAAGCATGCTCGACTTGCCGTTGAAGAAATGGAATTGTACAAAATCCCTGCAAGCATTACGCTTTCTCAGGGAATTCTGGAAACCGGAGGCGGACAAAGCAGGCTGGCGGAAATTGCCAATAACCATTTCGGAATCAAATGCAAAAGCCCGAAAGAATGGAGCGGCCCCACCATCAGCCATACTGATGATGCCCCAAACGAATGTTTCCGGAAATATGGTTCGGTACAGGAAAGCTACCGAGATCATTCCAAATTTCTGGCAGAAAGACCCTATTATAAAGATTTGTTCAAATTAAATTTACAAGACTACAAAGCTTGGGCACATGGATTGAAAAAAGCAGGATATGCGACCAATCCTAAATATGCAGGCATTCTGATTTCGAGAATTGAGAAATATAATTTAGATCAATTTGATAAATTAAAACCCGAAGAAGTGCAGCAAAAACTCTTCGAATTATACGGTCAGACAGACGTAATCGCTCTTTCGGGAATCACTCAAACCACGACCGATGTGATTGCCGCCGCCGTTCCGGAGCCGGTTGCAACTGCCGTAATTACTTCTATCGAACAACCCGTCAAAAAAATCGAGGTAGAAGAACGTGCCAAAAATCCTTTGATGCGCATCAAACGACATGCAGTCGGAGTCGATTATGTAGTTGCACTTGAAGGTGAATCAATTATTTCATTGGCTAAACTTTATGAATTTAAAACCAAAGAATTAGCTTCTTTCAATGAACTTCCGGAAAACGGAAAACTAACACCGGGACAATTCGTGTTTTTAGGAAAAAAGAAAAACAAAGGTGCTTCAAAAAATTACAAAGTCCAGCAAGGCGAAACCATGTATTTGATTGCACAAAAAACCGGAATCAAACTTTCTAAATTATATAAACTCAATAAAATGGATGCGGGACAACAGCCCAAAGCCGGAACTGTCCTGAATCTGAAAACCCGAAAACGATAAAATGATCTACCAAAGAAGCAGTGCCCTATTTCAGGAAGCGCAAAATTATATTCCCGGAGGTGTGAATTCGCCTGTAAGAGCCTTTAAATCGGTAGGCGGTGTTCCTGTTTTTATCAAAAAAGCATTAGGCGCTTATCTTTATGATGAAGACGGAAGAAGCTATGTGGATTATATCAATTCCTGGGGACCGATGATTCTGGGACACACACATCCGATGGTTTTGGAAGCGGTTACGCTCCAACTGGAAAAAGGTTTTTCCTTTGGGACGCCTACCGAATTGGAAACTGAAATCGCCAAATTCGTCGTGGAAAAGGTGCCGAATGTAGACAAAATCCGTATGGTCAATTCCGGAACAGAAGCCTGCATGAGTGCTATCCGTCTGGCACGTGGATTTACCGGACATGATAAAATCATCAAATTTGAAGGTTGCTATCACGGACATTCCGATTCTTTTCTGATCAAAGCCGGAAGCGGCGCAGCTACCTTTGGAAACCCCAACAGCCCGGGCGTAACACAAGGAACGGCAAAAGACACTTTGCTGGCGCGTTATAATGATATCGATTCTGTAAAAAATCTATTTGAAAATAATCCGGAAGAAATCGCCGCTGTCATCATTGAACCCATTGCCGGAAATATGGGATGCATAGTTCCTGAATTTGGGTTTTTGGAAGAATTAAGAAAACTATGTACATCCAATGGCAGTTTGTTGATTTTTGACGAAGTAATGACCGGATTCCGTTTGGGATTTGGAGGAGCACAGGAAAGATTGAAAATCGATGCCGACTTGGTGACCTATGGAAAAATCATAGGCGGCGGATTTCCGGTCGGTGCTTTTGCCGGACGAAGTGAAATCATGGATTATCTGGCACCGCAGGGCCCGGTTTACCAAGCCGGAACTTTGTCTGGAAACCCGATTGCCATGCGCGCAGGTTTAACTACCTTGTCTATTTTGAAAGATGATTTGGAAATTTACAACCGAATTGATTCAACCACCAAAATCCTTCACGAAGAAATATCCTCACTTCTCACACAAAAAGGAATAGCTCATAGCGTTAATCGTTTTGGTTCGATGATTTCTTTCTTTTTTGGAGAGGACAAAGTCCGGAATTTTGATGAAGCACAAAAAGCCGACCACGGATTATTCAATCAATTCTTTCATCATATGCTGAAAGAAGGAATTTATCTACCTCCATCCGGATACGAAACCTGGTTTATTTCGGATTCAATTGGAAATGATGAAATCGAAAAAACATTGGAGGCAGCAGTGAAATTTGAAGCATAATTACACTTATATTTTTGATTTAAATAAACTATACAATTAATTGAATTACAGTAAATAAATTAATTCACAAGAGTGTTTGGTTTAAAATAGTTCAGAGTAGATCCGCCAATTCCTCTCCCACCAAACTTCCGATTGCAACACCGGTTCCTGTAAGCCGGACACCACAATAAACATTTTCTGACAATTGTTTTACGATGGGATTTCGTTTTGCGCCCATCCCCATGATTCCACTCCAGCGATGTTCTATTTCAAATTTCTGATTTGGCAGGATGATTTCTTTTAAATAAGTTTCCAACCTGTTTTGAATACGCTCAGTTACTGCAAATTCGGTAGTTGTCTCACCTTCTATGTCCAGATTTCTCCCACCACCGAAAAGAATTCTATCCCCTATATTTCTGAAAAAATAAAATCCTTCATCCATGTGGAAACAACCTTTGAACGGAAGATTTTCAATCGGCTTTGTTACCAACACTTGCGCCCTTGCCGGCATTACATCCAGATCATAAAGTTGGCGCGTAAAAGCATTAGTACACAGAAAGACTTTATCAGAATTAAACTTAAATTTATTGTTTAATTCAATTTCAACATTGCGCTCATTATCAATCACATTAACAACTTCAACATTATTGAGAATACTAATGTTTTCAGTAGTCACCAACCGCATAAATGCTTTCATCATTTGGCCGGTATGAATCTGCCCTTCAAATGGAGTTTCTATCATTCCGATTGTATTTTCGAACCCAAAATTTTGATTTGATTTTTTGTATGGGTTTGCATTGAAAATGGGAAAAAGCCATTGATTGATTTCATCGAGTTTGTCCAAACTTTTTTCCATCATTTCTTTATCCTGATTTCTGAAAATCTCATAACCGCCCCACTGATGATAATCGATTTTTTCATCTCCCAAAAGTTTGCGTAGCTTTTGTAATCCTTTCCACCGTCTTTCCACCAATTTATAAATTTCATCCTTAGGATTAGACTCTAAATACCAAAGTATTTCCGAGAGGGTTCCGAAACACGCAAAACCGGCGTTTTTGGTACTTGCGCCTTCGGGCAGCATCCCTTTTTCGAGAATCAGTATTTTGGCACCGGGATATTTTAATTTCAAATGATAAGCCGTGCTCAGCCCGACGATTCCACTTCCCACTATCACAAAGTCGACATTTCGGAAATACGTATCCAGTTCCCAGTAACTCAAGTTCATCTGAAAGAATTTATTTCAAAAATAGGATGATAATTTCAAATTACCACTCAAATTCCAAACAGAATCATTGGTGAATTCAAATCTACATTTCATATAAATTAACACTAAGAAAAAAAACATTTCATTATCTTTATTTTAACGATCCGTATTCTTATTTTTTCTGTTTTGGTTTTGGGTCAAATGGTATTTGGTCAGAATAATTCTGTAATTTATCGGTTTATTGAAACAAAAAATTCTTTTCAGACTTTACAGGAAATGGATAAAATCACAGTTTTGTTCCGGAAAGACGTTCAGCAGGTAAAGGAAATCAATGAAGACAAATCGTTTCCGGATATTGACACCTTTATAGAGAATTATTTAGAAAAATTATCCACATGAAAAGACGAATTTTTTTGGCTGCATCTTTACTCGCTGCACCCTTTGCTACTTTTGCAAAATGGACAGAGCTTCTTTCTTTTAAAAAGCAAAAAAAATCTCTGATAGTCCGTTCCGGCGAAAGCCGATTTTTCGGCAAAGACACTACTTCAGATGCCCATTTCGGGCGCTGTATCCTTTCTTCTGCCGACACAGACAACCAGCTTTACATAGCAGGAGGAACTAAAAACGGCTATAAAGAGAAAGGAGGTCCCGGCTTGCATATCCACTATTCAGACGACGAAATTTTTTATGTCGTATCAGGAGAATTTTTATTCCAGATTGAAGAAGAATATTTTCTCGGGAAAACCGGTGATACTGTTTTTGTTCCGAAGGGAATTGCTCATACATACGCCAATCCTATAGAGAATAATCCCGGCGAACTCTTAGTCATTCACAACCCTATTTCTCCAAATTTGGAAAAATTCTATGCGGTTTTCAGTAAATTAGGCTATATGAACGAACAAATGTTAAAGGATAATTTCGAGCCGGAAGTTCTGGAAGATCTGATGAAAAACAATGAATTTGTAGGGCCGCCGATTGATATAGAAATAGCTTTAAAAAATATCCTTGCCAAAAAATAAGAGCCTTAAAAATATATTTCGGTAAAATTTAAACAGGCTCTAAGATATTTCCACTTTTCACTATAAAAATCAGGATGAAAGGATTTAGAAGAAATAGAATTTTAATTTTCAGTAATTTTGAATTATGGATTTACGAGATCAACTGAAAAATTTATTTCCCGACCATGTTTCTTCTGAAGAAGAAACAACCGAACCGGAAAACGAAATCTGGATGCAGGACGAACCTATCATCTGCAAATATGAGAAACGAAACGGAAAGCCTCAAACCATTTTAGAGGGATATACCGGAGCCGATGAAGATTTCAAACAATTGGCGAAGGAGATCAAAAAACTATTGAGTGTGGGCGGGAGTTTTAAAGATGAAAAAATCATCATACAGGGAGATTATCGTGATAAAATCATGCAGTTCCTGAAAGACAAAGGTTTTAAAGTAAAGCGCGTAGGAGGCTGATTCTACACAAAAAAACCGGAACAGTAAATGTTTCGGTTTTTTTAGTATTATGCCATTTCGACCTTTAAAATTTCTATTTTTCTTTGGCCATTTCTGAAAGGCCAATTGATGATATTCCCCACTTTATAACCAATAGTTGCGAGCGCGATGTCTGAAGTTATGGAATACTTTCCTTTCTTTTTTCTTTCCTTATTGGAATCTACAAAAGTAAATACTTCCTCTGTATTTGTGGAATGATCTTTTAAAGTCACCTGTCTGTTTACAGTAACCACATCATCGGGAAGCTCTTTCCTGAGTACTTGTTTTGCATTTTTAAGCTTGGCGGTCAATAATTCTTCTTCGGCTTTTGTAACTTTTTTTCTTCTGATTTGGTCTTTTACTAAATCGTAAATTCCTGTTGTAACTATTATATTTTCTGACATGATTTCTATTTTTTTTACTATGCGGCATCCGTAAAGACTCAATCAATTTATTTCAACTCAATGATGAAACAATTGCGAAAATGCCGGATTTAATAAATTTTAAAATCTGAAAATCCCCTGTCTTGAGTCCGGACAGGGTTTATAAAATAAACTCTTTGGAGTCTTGTAGAAAAATATCATCAAGCAGATATGACAACGACGACAAAATGCCCGTTTTAAAAATTTCAAAATAAAAAACCGTTGTCATAGTTTAAAAATTCAAGAACCGCGAAGTTACGATTTAAAGTCTGGGTTTCCAAGCATTTAAATAGGATAAAACGCAGGGATTTCCTAAATTTCTTTTAACAAACTTCTCCAAAGTTAAGCCAGTTATTTTTTCTTTTCTTTCTCTATAATTGTGTAATTTCACACTCCGAAAGCAAACAGAAATCCATGAAGTCGATAAGCGTTTTTGAAATCATAAAAGTTGGTATAGGCCCTTCCAGTTCCCACACTATGGGTCCATGGAACGCTGCCGAAATGTTTCTCAATTTAATCCGTGAAAAAAAGGCTGTTTCAGAAGTAAAAGAAGTTTTTGTAGAGTTTTACGGATCGCTTGCTAAAACCGGAATCGGTCATGGAACGGACATTGCAGGCATGCTTGGCTTGGCTGGTGAAAATTTCAAAACCATTGATACAACCAAAATTGACGAAAGAATAAATGCAATCAAAACCTCTGAAAAAATTGTTTTGGGTGGTGAAAAGGAAATTCCTTTTGTATATGGGTATCATTTGGTTTTGAACAAACAAGAAAGTCTCCCCTTCCATCCAAATGGTATGATTTATAAAGCCAAATTTGAAGATGGCTCCGAATTGACGCAAGACTATTATTCTGTCGGGGGTGGATTTGTAGCGACACGTGAAGAAATTTCGGTTGAAAGTTTATGCATCAGGACACTTTATCCTTGTCATCATGGCGTGGATGTTTTGCATTATTGTAACAAACTGGAAATTTCGTTTTCTGATTTGATTTATTTAAATGAAGAAAGTTGGCGAAGTCGAGAAGAAACAAGTGCCGAGGCAGTTTTCATTTGGAAACAGATAAAAGAATGTATTTACAAAGGCGTTAACAAAGAAGGAATTCTACCGGGCGGCCTTAAGGTAAGCCGTCGTGCTGCCGGTCTCAATCGAAAATTATTGGGTGATAAAATCTATAAAAATATAAATGAATGGTTTCAAATGGTCGTAGATGCCGAAGAAACTTTTGTCAATATCAATAAATGGGTTTCCTGTTTTGCATTGGCGGTAAATGAAGAAAATGCCAGCTTCGGACGAATTATTACTGCCCCAACCAATGGTGCCAGCGGAGTAATTCCGGCTGTTTTGATGTATTCGCAAGCCTTTACGGAATTTACCGGAGATGAAAACATCATCCGGTTTTTATTGGTTGCCGGCGAAATCGGGACTTTATTTAAGAAAAATGCTACGATTTCAGCCGCAATGGGTGGCTGCCAAGCAGAAATAGGCGTTTCGTCGGCAATGGCAGCAGCCGGTTTGACCGAAATCATGGGCGGTTCTCCCGCTCAGGTTTTGATGGCAGCTGAAATCGCTATGGAACATCATTTGGGAATGACTTGTGACCCGATTGCCGGGCTGGTTCAGATTCCTTGTATCGAAAGAAATTCGATGGGTGCCATAAAGGCAATTACTGCAGCCAATATCGCAATAGAAAGCGATCCGGAAAAAGCAAGAGTTACGCTGGATGAAGTGATTCAGTCTATGTGGGAAACGGCACAAAGCATGAGTGACCGCTTCAAGGAAACATCGGAAGGTGGGTTGGCTATTGCTGTGAATGTAGCTGAATGTTAATGAATTAGATTTATTCCAAAATAAAAGGGGATCTACTAAAGGCATTGTTGCACTTCAAATGAACCTTAATTGCATTGGCTAATTAAAATTCGGTGGCAGAAAAGCAATTGACCTAAAATGACCCCCAAAATAGAATAATAATATAAAATATTATCCAATTTCTTAGTGAATCAAAGATACAAAATAATTCGATTTTGAAATCTAATGTGTTAATCTTTCAATTGTTAAAGTTTTTCTTTGTGTAGACTTGAAGGTTCGGATGTGCGGTTGGAAAACTCCAATTTGTAAATCCGGAACAACCAGAAAAAAATCGAAAGTAAAATCGGCCCGAAAATGATTCCGATGAATCCAAAGATATTGACACCTATAATCACACCGAAAATAGTAACCAAAGGATGGACATCGGCCATTACTTTCTGGGTCCATAACCGAAATAAGTTATCAGAAAAACCTACCACGATCATACAATAAGCAAATAATAAATAAGCATTGGTCGTTTCACCGCTTGCTAGCATATAAATTACAGCCGGAATATAAATAATTGCTGCACCCACCACAGGAAGCATCGCTCCAAAAATAGTTAGAATGAACCAGCTAAATGCACCATCCAATCCAAATATCAGATAACCAACATAGGCGACGATGGATTGCAACAAAGCCACTACCGGAACACCAACGGCATTTGAAATGACCAAATCGCGCAAATCTTTATTTAAAATTACCAGATTTTCTGTTTTCAAAGGAATGTTGTCATAAAACCAGTTTTCCATTTTCCGGTAATTCATCAGCATAAAATACAAAATCAGGTAGGCTATACCGATCTGTAAAAGCCCGTTGATAGAAGTATTGAGGATTTGTTGCACGACTTTTATGATAACCGAAGAAACATCTCCCAAATTGATTTCTTTCAAAATATCGATTCCGAATTCGTTATTGATCTGAGCAAGCCCCAATTCTATTTTCTTTTGAATCTCGTCTTTGCTGTTTATCGCATCGCTCACACGTTCAGTCAACATATTAATAAGAAAAAAAAGCGGGGTAACGATGAGCAGAATACTACTTAGCATGAGCAGAATAATAGATAAAAGTTTGTTCATCTTCCATTTATACATCATCCAACGCAGTGGATGAATCAATAATACATACAAACAAAAGGCACCTAAAAAACCAGGAATAAACAATACCAAATTATAGCCTATCAAAACAAACATTAAAATGCCTATCAAAATGAAAAATATTTGTCTTAAAATACTGTTGGGGATGTATTTAGTCATTGGTCAAAGTTTTAATTCAAATTTAAATGAATTATAGATACAATTTATTTTTCTTTTCTATTTAACAGTATTTCTTTGAAAATCATGTTAAAAATTCTTTTCTATTCAAAATTCAATTAATTTTACTTGGCATAATTGGGTCAATGAAACACAGATCGCTCAAGGTCATTTTTGGATTTTCCTTATTCTTATTTTCTTTTTCACAAGGCTTTTCACAAGTCGAAGGAAAGAAGGATTCGGCGGTTGTCAATCAAAACATGGAAAAATCAGATCAGTTTCGGGACAATTTGGAAAACTACCGAAACAAAAATAAGTTCAACCGGCTGATTCATAAAATATTTGTAAAAAAACCGGGAACCATAAAAGCCTCCAAAACCACCGACCGATATAAAGAAAACGAATCCAATTATTTGGATTTTGAAGGGAAAATTGTCCGAAATATTCAGATAACAACATTAGATCCATTTGGATTTTCTCTAAATGATACGATGGATATTCCCGATACATTTTTAGAAAAAGCTGGAAATGCTGTTCATATCAAAACAAAAAAATATGTAATACGTAATTATCTTTTGGTAAAAAAAGGAGATCTATTGGACTCTTTAAAAATCATAGAATCAGAACGTTTGATCAGGAGTGAACGTTTTACGCGACGTGTTAAAATAGATTTAGAAGCGGTAGGCACAGATAGTGTGGATGTAAATATCCGGACGCTTGATGCATGGACTATCATTCCAAATGCTACGCTCTCCGGCAGTAAAGTAGGGATTAGATTAAGAGACCGGAATTTTTTAGGATTGGGACATGATTTTGATAACCGATACCGGCAAAATTTCGAAAATGGAAAATACAGATTTCAAACCCGATATTCCATCCCAAATATCCAAAAGACTTTCATAGGTTTTCATATAGGATATTCCAGTTTTGAGGAAAACGAATATACAAAGGCCGTAGCTCTGGAAAGACGCTTCTTTTCTCCACTAACTCGCTGGGCTGGTGGCTTGTATGTGGGACAACGTACTTATCGGGACTCCATTCCCAATACGGAAGGGATCATGACGCAGAATTTTAAATACAATCTTCAGGACTATTGGGGAGCAATTTCATTTCAACTATTTAAGAATGAAAATTCTACTGCTGAAAGGCTTAATAACCTGATTTTGTCTGCACGATATTTTCAGGTAAATTATGTCCAAAGTCCTGTTCAGGAGATAGATCCGGTGAACTTTTATGCGGACGAAAACTTTTATCTGATGGGCATCGGGGTTTCAAGACGGGGATTTGTTCAGGATCGGTTTATTCAGAACTATGACATCGTGGAAGACATTCCTATCGGGCTTTCTTATGGGATTACAACAGGGATTCAGAACAAAAACAAAGAAAACCGATTCTATCTGGCCGGAAGTTTTAAATGGGGAAATTATTACCGATTGGGTTATTTCGGATTTGAAGCGCAATATGGCGGTTTTCTGGTAAAAGAAGGCAAAACAGAGCAGTCTGTATTTTCGCTAGGAGCCAACTATTATACACGTCTGATGTCTTGGGGACAATGGAAATTCCGAAATTTTGTTTCATCCCAATTAATTATAGGCAACAATCGCGTTGATTCAAGAGGTGATCGTTTGACTTTAAACGAAAACGACCCATCAGGTATTGCAGGTTTCTATAGTCGGGATGTCATCGGTGCCAATAAATGGCTGACGGAAATTCAAATCCAATCCTATTCACCTTATGAATTTCTTGGCTTTCGATTTTCTCCTTTTCTGAATTCTTCCTTGGGACTAATCAGCAATGAAGGTGAGAATTTGACCGATGGTAAAATGTATGCCAAAATAGGTTTGGGGATATTATTCACAAATGACTATCTGATTTTCAGCAACTTCCAATTATCCATAGCCTGGTATAACACAATTCCGGGAAGTGGCGAAAACATTTTCCAAACCAATACATTTAACAATAAAGATTACGAATTGATGGATTTTGAATTTGGAAAACCGGAATTGATCCGATATAACCCGTATGTGGTCCATTAAAAAATCTGCCAAAAAATCGAAGAAATTTTGACAGATTTGAAAATGACTAAGAACCTGTTTAAATTTTATTTTTTAAACTGGCTCTAATTATTCACACACAATTATTTTTTTGGTGATCGGTTTTTGATTATCCAATTTTATTTTTACCAAATAAACGCCAGCCGGAACCGACAAATGAATGTCCTGTTTTTGGGTAGAAGTGTAATTTTGACTGAAAATGGTCTTTCCTGCCAAATCATATACCGAAATTTCCGCATTGCGATAGTTTTTTCCTAAATCAATTGTAAGATTCCCTTTTGTAGGATTGGGATAAATCAAAACAGAGGCCTGCTCCTCCAAACTGGTAATCCCTAAAAGATTATTTGTAGTTTTAAATAACCAATAATCCTCTTCTCCTCTGGAATTTTCCGATTTATCTCCCGATTGGTTAGACTCGGAAGCTACTGCAAAAATATATCCGTCATCCAAAATAACGGAATAACCTGCTGATTCGTCTGCCGAACCACCGATGGTATTTTGACCTAAAATTTCTCCGGCAGGATCCAACAATAAAAACCACATATCATATCCTCCGTTTGAGTTATCTGCTTTCTCCCCAGAGACATTGGAGTTGGAATATCCGGTTACCAATAAATTACCATCAGATTTCTGCCGAACCGTACGTAGGTAATCAGTTTGACTTCCTCCGATTGTTTTTTGCCAAACCAAGTTACCATCTTCATTAATTTTATAAATCCAATAATCAACTATCCCTCTAAGTTCACCTGTTTTATCACCGGAAATTCCCGAATGCGAATATCCGCCTATGATGAAGCCATCTCCAATCTGGATGACGTCACGCACTACATCATTATCATTTCCACCATAGGTTTTGTCCCATAATTTGTTTCCGTTTTCATCCAATTTAACCAACCAATTATCAAATAACCCTCGGGAATTTTCCGATTTGTCACCTGAAATATTGGAATCGGAATGTCCTCCGATTAAAAATCCGCCATCTGCAGTTTCTATGCTGATGATACCTCTGTCCAGAGTCGAACCGCCTAAACTTTTTTGCCAAACGATACCACCGGAAGAATTTAATTTTAACACCCAATAATCGCGTTGGCCGTTGGTTGGATCCGTTTTATCACCGGAAACGTTGGAATCTGAATAACCGGAAACAAAATAACCGCCATCAGAAGTTTGGAAAACATGTACATCAAAATCCGGTTGTGCCCCACCATAGGTTTTCTGCCATTCTATATTTCCCGCATCATCTAATTTCAATATCCAATAATCCAGTCCTCCACGGGAATTTTCCGTCTTTTCACCAGAAATATTGGAATTGGAACCTATGCCCACTATAAATCCTCCATCTGAAGTTTCGGAAATACTGGTCATAAAATCATCTCCGCTTCCACCAATTGTTTTATCCCAAAGGATAGTCCCGTTTGCGTCTGTTTTTACAATCCAAGCATCTATTAAACCACGACTGTCTTCCGATTTCTCACCAGAAGCATTGGAGTTGGAATAACCACCCAAGACATAGCCGCCATCAGAAGTAAGTTTGAGTGAATAAACAACATCCATCGTACTTCCACCTATGGTTTTTTGCCATAAAATAGAGCTGTCTTGTGCTTTGAGAAAGAGTCCCGAAAGTGTAAACACACCTAATAAGTAAAGATTTTTCATATAGTATAATTTAGTTTTAGCTAAGCAATCCGTCTTTTCATTGACTTAAGTTTTCATGGTCAATATTAAGGAAGAGCAAAATGGCGCAGGTACTAAATATTTACTTTATCAATAATTAATACGATTTTATAAGTACCCATAAGTTTTGGGCGGTTTTCGTTGCGTAAAAATTCTGAGATTTTATAATAAGTATTTGGTCTGCAACGAAACCGGGCTCTCGGGACTCGCTTTTTATCTGTTTATGGAAACAGATAAAAGAGCTCAAACAAATCCCTTGATCCCTACCGCAACTTTAGAGTGCGGGAGAGGTAGTTTGGTAGTGTAATTGAGTGGTGGAGTAATTGGGTGATTGAGTGATTGCGTCAACCTTAAGCCTTAAACATTAAACATTAAACATTAAACAAAAAAACCTCAATCAACTAAATGAATGAGGTTTAAAAAAGACTGGCGGCCCGAAGCGTCGGGGTCGGCGCTGGCAGGCTTATCCGCCGCGGCGGATTGGAATAGATTTGAAATTAAAAGGAGAATGTCCGGTAGACATTCGGTGAGTAAAAGAGTAGTAGTGTAATTGGGTGATTGAGTGATTGCGTCAACCTTAAACTTTAAACCTTAAACAAAAAAACCTCATTCAACTAAATGAATGAGGTTTAAAAAAGACTGGCGGCGACCTACTCTCCCACTTTCGTAGTACCATCGGCGCTGGCAGGCTTAACTTCTCTGTTCGGAATGGGAAGAGGTGAGCCCTGCCGCTATAACCACCCTAAGT
>JAEWOD010000039.1 GCA_023461035.1 Bacteroidota bacterium
GAGTCGCTCCTTCAGGCCCGCCGCTTCAGCGCCGCCGGACTTCCGGTCGAGGATGCGTGGCGAGTCACCGGAGACGGACGCGTGGCGAGCGAGCCTGCGCTCGCGTCCACCGGCGATCGCTGGACCGTGGCGTGGACCGACGCGCTCCCCTGGACGACCGGCGGCGCATCCATCGCGATCCGGCGCTTCGGCGCGATGCTTGGCGATGACGCGGGCCCCCTCCTCGCCTCGGCTGCGGGCGATGGCGCGCAGCCGGCGCTCACCGCGTTAGCGAGCGGAGACTTCGCGCTCGCCTGGGTCCAGCGCTCGACCGATCCGCTCGGCGACATCGCGACGCGCACCCTCGCCGCCTCGGGCGATCCCTTCGCGGGGAGCACGATCACCGTGCTCACGGGGCGCGACGCAGAGACCAACCCCTACGCGCAGGGCGCACCCGCCATCGTGGCGCGGACCGGCTCGCAGTACCTCGTCGCCTACGAGGACGGCGGCCGGCGTCGCGACGTTCGCTTCGTCCCGGTGGGTGGCGGATCGCTGGCCAGTGAGTCCAGCGATCTTGCGGCCCTCCTGCTCGACGGCTTCCAGGGCGACGTCTCTCTGCTCCGATCCCCGCAAGGGATCTGGTTCGCATGGAGCGGCGCACGGGACGCGGCTCCCGCCGACCCGACCGCGTACCGCTCTGTCCTGGCCTACCTCCTTCCCCACGACTGACGGAGCGGCGCATGCGTTGGAATGATCGACCGTTGACGCCGCCTCCTCGCCGCTTCGCGACGCGCTTGCTCTGTGCGGTCCTCGCAAACCTCCTCTTCTGGGCGCCGGCCGCCCAGGTCGCGTACGCGCAGGATCCGGAGGGCGAGTACACGTACTCGGGGACCGAGGTGGAGATCCGCGAGGAGTACCGCGAGGCTCTTCGCAACGAGCAGATCCCCGAGAGCCTGCGCGACGAGCTGAACGTGCGCGAGCTGCGCGCGGTCGAGGATGCGCCGGCCGATTCGCCGGCGGACAGCCCCACGGCGACGCCGATCTCGCTGCCGGGTGGCCAGCAAGCGAGCGCGGTCACCCCGCAGGCGATCAGCCTCCCGAACGCCGAGGGATCGGTGGAAGGGATGGGGGAGAGCTTCTCGCCTGTGCTGAGCTCCGGCACGGCGACGTTCTCGGTGCCCATCGCGGTGGCGCCCGGCCGTGCCGGAGTGCAGCCCTCTCTCGCGCTCAGCTACTCGACGACGGGCGGCAACGGCCCAGTCGGCTTCGGCTGGGGCGTCGGCGCGCCGTTCATCAGCCGTCAGACCGATCGCGGCCTGCCGCACTACATCGACGGCCCGCGTTGGCACGCGGAAGAAGACCGCTTCATGTACAACGGCGGTCAGGAGCTGGTGCCGGTCGACACCGCGGCCATCGGCGTCGTCGACGGCCAGGCGAGCAACGGCACGCCTCCGGCGGTCCCGAGCGAGCTGTCGAGCTGGCAGCAGTACCGCGCCCGGGTCGAGGGCGGGTTCATGCGCTTCTTCCGCTCGCGAGATTCGCTGCGCTGGGTGGTGCAGAGCAAGGACGGCACGCGCTTCGACTTCGGCGCGTTGCCCAGCGGTCACGGACCGAGCGAGGCTGTCACCAACTCGCTCGCGGCCCTCGAGCGCGATCCGGAGATGGCGACCGGCGGCGTCTACCGCTGGACGCTCACGCGGATGAGCGACCCGCACGGGTCATCGGTCTACTACCTCTACGACCAGCACGAGGGGCACAGCTACCTGCGCGACATCTACTACGTGTCGCCGAACACCTGCGCGGGTCTCAGCTCGACGCCCACTTCTCGGCGCGAGTGCACGCGGCCGTTCAGCGCGTACGCGGCCAGGGTCCGTCTCGTCTACGAGCCGCGCCAGGACATCTTCACCAGCTACGTGGCCGGATGGCGCATCGAGACCGCCCAACGGCTCAAGCGCGTCGAGGTCACTGCGTACAACGACAGCGTCGCTGCGCGCACGCTGGTGCGCCGCTACCACCTGACCTACGCGAGCGACTCGTTCCACTCGCTGCTCGAGCAGGTGCGCGTCGAAGGGCGGCCGAGCGCGGAGCACGAGGCCTTCGCGGGCGTGCAGGTGGGCGACGCCACCATCGCCGAGAGCTCGCTCTCCGACACGATCGTCGGCGAGCTGCTCCCGCCGATGCGTTTCACCTACACGCGGATGCCGGACGGCGGCATCCCCGGCTTCGGCACCATCGACGCGACGGTCCACCCGGTCGCCAGCAGCCCGCCGCACTCGGTCGACGAAGGCCGGAGCGATCTCTTCGACGTCAACAGCGACGGCCTGCCGGATCTGATCGTCACCGACCCCTCGCGCTATCGCACCGCCACCGGCGGTCCTGCGGTCGGAGTGTTCTTCAACGGCTTCCGCGGCTCGGAGGCGGCGCCGGCCGGCGCGGCCGCGCACTTCTCGGACGCGGTGCCGATGGGGATGAGCAACCCGGCGTCCGCGTCGGCGATGAACCTGAGCAACCTCAACGTCGTCCCAATGGACATCGACGGCGACGGCCGCAGCGATCTGTTGCACATGCCGCGGCTGCACAGCTACGGGTGGTGGGCGCCGACGCGTCGGGCGGGGCCGGATGTCGCCGAGGTCTCTCCCGCCCGGCAGGGCTGGGAGTGGACCTACGCCGAGGTCGACCTCCCGACCGGGGACCTCGATCCTCGCATCGATCTCGGCCGCGACAGCCAGCACATCCGCATCATGGATGTGAACAACGATCATTTGATCGACGTGGTGCGCACGACCGGCACGGTCATGCAGACGTGGATCAACCTGGGGTTTCTGCCGGGCGGGGACGGCCGCTTCGGCAGCTACCAGTGGACGGGCGACGAGTACGCGCTCTCGACCCAGCCCTTCGAGAGCTGCCTCTTGCACGCGGGCCTGCCGATCGACTTCGAGGATCCCGAGGTGCGCATCGCGGACCTCAACGGCGACGGCCTGCAGGACATCGCGAAGATCCGCCGAGGCAGGGTGATCTATTGGCCCGGCCGCGGCGAGGGCGTGTGGGGCGAGGGCTCGCGGGACTGCGCGCGCGGCGAGGGCGCCAACCGCTACATCGAGATGGCGACGCCGCCGCCCGAGCTCGCGATCGACCTCGATGGCGTGTTCCTCCAGGACGTCAACATGGACGGGGCCGCGGACATCGTGCAGGTCCGCTTCCGCAACGTCGACGTCTACTTCAACCGCGCGGGCCAGGGGTGGACGCCGCGCACGACGGTGAGCGGGACCCCGGCGACGCCGGCGTTCGCGCCGCGCATCCGCTTCGCGGACATCGACGGATCGGGTACAACCGACATCGTGTGGGGCAACGCGCACGCCTGGGAGTACATCGACCCGGCAA
>JAEWOD010000040.1 GCA_023461035.1 Bacteroidota bacterium
GAGGGCACGCGCTCGGCCGCGACGCCGCCCAAAAGGTCCGCCACCCGCACCCCGTAATGCTTGCCCATCAGGTCATGGGCGGCGATGTCGATGGCCGCCTTGGCGTAATTGTGCCCGCAAAGCAGCCCGTCCATCCGGCGGCGCAGGACCAGCGGCTGCAACGGGTTCGCGCCGATCAGGCCCGGCGCCATCTCGGCCAGGGCGGCGCGGGCGCCAAGCGCATGGCTGGGCGCATAGGTCGGGCCGACCGGGCAGGTCTCGCCCCAGCCCGCCAAGCCGCTGTCGGCGACGATCTTGACCAGCGTGGTCTGCAAGGACCAGACCGTCGAGCTGGCGATGGTATAGGGCCCGTCCTTGACCGGCAGGTCATGGGCATAGACGTGTATTTCGGCAATCTTCATGGCCTGTCCCTGTCATATTGCTTGAGCGATGCGTTTCAGGGGACCGATGGCCCCCTGGGATCGTCACAGGTCGATGGTGACGTCGCCGATGGGCCGCGAGCAGCAGGCCAGGATATAGCCCGCCTCGACATCCTCGTCGGTGATGCCGCCATTGTGGACCATGTGGACCTGGCCCGAGAGCTTGAGCACCTGGCAAGTGCCGCAGATGCCCATGCCGCAGCCCGAGGGGATCGGGATGCCCGCCGCCCGCGCCGTGGCCAGGATGGTCTCGGTTTGCGCGCAGCGGGCGGTCTTGCCGGATGCGGCGAAGCTGACCTCGGCCAGCGCGTCCTCTTGCGGCACCACGTCCTCGGGCACCGCCTCGGCCTCGGCCGGCGGGGCGCCGAAGCTTTCCTGGTGATAGCGGGCCATGTCGTAGCCCAGCCCGTGCAGGATGTCGCGCACCGCCTGCATGAAGGGCTCGGGGCCGCAGCAATAGACGTCGCGCTCCAGGTAGTCGGGCGCGACCAGGCCCAGCACCAGCTGGTTGACCATGCCGCGATAGCCGGTCCAGGGCCGATAGGGGTCGGGTTCCTCGACGATCCATTTCAGGTCGATGCCGGCGACGCGCGTCGCCATGTGCTCCAGCCGCTCGCGGAAGATGATCTCGGAGGGGCGGCGGGCGCAGTTGACGAAGACGATGTCCGGCGCCCGCCCGGAATCGTAAAGGAAGGTCGTCATCGACATCATCGGCGTGATGCCCGATCCGGCCGAGATGAACAGGTATTTCGCGGCCGGATCCCACATCATCGAGAACTTGCCCGCCGGTCCCCTGGCGCGGATCCGCATCCCCGGCCGCAGGTGGTCGAACATCCAGCGCGTGCCGATGGAATCCCTCTGCGCCTTGACCGTCACCGTCAGCGAGGTCGGCCGCGAGGGCGAGGACGAGATGGTATAGGTGCGATGCAGCGGCCCGCCGGGCAGGGGCAGCTCCAGCGTCAGGAACTGCCCCGGCTCATGGCTGAAGAGCGCGCCCGAGGGGCTGCGGAAGCAGAAGGTCATCACCTCCGGCGCCTCGGGCAGGAACGAGACGCATTCCAGCTCCTCGGCGTCGGTCCAGAAGGCCAGCGTCGGTTTCAGTGCTGCGTTCATCGTCACTCGGCCGCCATGCGGCTGGGGCCGAGCGCACGCTCCATGGCATCCGCATACCAGTCCACGAACTGGATGACGCCGCTTTCCCAATAGTCCGAATAGGGACCGGGAACGAAGGCGGGCGTGCTGACGCCAAGCTGGTTGGTCTCGACCACTTCGCGATCCTCGTCATTGGTGGCGATCCAGACCTCGGTCAGGCGCTTGAGGTCGTAGTCCACCCCCTCGACCGCATCCTTGTGCACCAGCCAGGTGGTGGTCACTTCGGTCTCGGTCGGGCTGATCGGCATCACCCGGAAGGTCAGCGAGTGATCGGGCAGGAAATGGTTCCAGGTGGTCGGGTAGTGGAACACCATCAGCGGGCCGGCGTCGGCAAAGGGCACCCGGCCCAGGTTCTTTTGCACCGCGACCTTGCCATCCATGGTATAGCTGACCGCATCGCCTTCCAGCGGGGCGCGGGTCAGGCGGAACTGGCCGTGCTCGCCCAGGTAGAACTGCGCGGGTGCGCCCGCCGCGGTGCAGCGGTCGAAATGCGCCTGCAGTTTTTCCGAGACGCTGCCGTCGGGCATGATGCCGGACATTTCCGGGTCCAGCGGGAAGGATCGGCACAGCGACGGATGGTTCGCGCTGCAATGATAGCATTCGCGGTTGTTTTCCCACACCAGCTTCCAGTTGCCCTTCTCGATGATCGAGGAGGTATGGGCCACCTTGGCGTCGCCGAGGTCGTGCACGTCCAGATAAGGCGCCGCCTTTTGCGCGAATGTTTCGAAGTTCGGCGGGTTCTCGGCCAGGCAGATATAGACCAGGCCACCGACCTCGCGCAGATGGACGCTGCGCAGCCCGTGCTGCGAGGGGTCGAAATCGGCATTCATCTTGTCGGCCCAGACCAGCCGGCCGTCGAGGTCGTAGGTCCAGGAGTGATAGGGGCAGACCAGCTTGGCCACCTGGCCCTCGCGGGCCTTGCAGACGATCGAGCCGCGGTGCCGGCAGGAGTTGTGGAAGGCGCGGATCTCGCCGTCTCGGCCCTTGACGATGATGACGTTGTAATCGCCGATCTTCAGGGTGACGTAGCTGCCCGCCCTGGCCAGCTGGCAGGCCGGGATGGCATAGAGCCATTCGCGATACCAGATATTCTCCAGGTCGAGCTGATAGATCTCGGCCGAGGTGTAGAAGGGCTGTTCCAGCGCATGTCCGGGCCGGCGGCGCGCAAGCAGGTCATGGATGTTCGGTTGGGTGGCTGTCATTGTCGGCTTCCACGCTGAGGTTGAACTGGCCTAATATTCCGCCGACTCGTTTCCTGTTGACAACGGCATAAAAATTCATCCTGGATTAGGTGAAGTAACCTGAATACGGCCCGGCATGCCCAATCCCCATGACTTCGCCTCGATGACCGCGCTGATCTGTTTCGAGGCGGCGGCCCGCAACATGAGCTTCAAGGCCGCCGCGCAGGAGATGAACGTCACCCCCGCCGCGATCAGCCACCAGATCAAGGCGCTGGAGCAGAACCTGGGCTGCGCGCTGTTCATCCGCCGGCACCGCGGGGTCGAGCTGACCGAGAAGGGCGCCTTCCTGCTG
>JAEWOD010000041.1 GCA_023461035.1 Bacteroidota bacterium
CCGACCTCGGCCTGCTTCGCCTTCGACGACAGGCCGAGCTTCGCGCCGACGATCGCGTCGCCGTCGCCCTGGCGAAGACAGATGCCTTCCCACTGGACGGCGTACGCGCCCTGCAGGTCCAGGTCGACCGCTGCGGTCAGCGGTGCCAGACGCGTCCCACTGAGGCGGGCGCTGTGCAGGTCGCTCGCGAGGGAGCGGTGATCGTGGGTGACCATCGATGACCACTTTGAGTCAAAGTTCGACCTTGGGTCAAACAATTCGCGTGAACGCTCTGTTTCATGCGACGGATCGGTTCCCAGCGAGACGGGACAGGACCACCGCGATGATCAGGGAGGCGCCGTAGAACACCGAGGACACCCAGCCCGAGTAGCCGAGCTGCTCGAGCCCGGAGATGCCCGACACCAGGAAGTACACCGCGACCAGGGTGCCGGCCGCGTTGTAGCGGCCGGGCATGAAGGCTGTGGCACCGAGGAAGACGCTCGCGAGGCCCGGGAGGAGCAGGCTCGGTCCGGAGTTGGGGTCTGCGGAGCCGAGGAGCCCCGCGAGGACGACCCCTGCGATCGCGGCGATCACGCCGGCGACGATGAACGCACCGACCCGGAGCGCGTCGACCCGAAGCCCGGACAGCCGAGCGACGTTGGGACCGTCACCGACGAAGTACAGATGTCGCCCCAGAGGCGTGTACTTGAGGACGTACCAGGCGAGCGCGGCGATCGCGAGCGCGATGTAGAACGACATCTGGAGCCCGAGCGGCTTGAACCGGATGAACGACACGAGACCGGGCGAGACGCCGCCGATGGGCAGGTTGTGGATGCCAACGGTGATGCCGGCGAGCAACGTCCCCATCCCGAGCGTCACGACGATCGAGTTGAGCTTCAACCCGACGACGAGGAGCGAGTTCACGATCCCGACGAACGCTCCAGCGGCGAGCGCGGCGAGCACCGCCGCGCCGATCGGCCATCCCATCTCGACGTTGAGCCAACCGACGAGCATGTTCGACAGGCCGAGGACGCCGGCGAGGGAGAGGTCGAGCTCGCCGACGATCAGCGGGAGCATCAGCCCGATGGCGAGGGTCAGGATGACGGCCTGCGAGCTGAAGATGGTCTGGAAGTTCCGGAGCGTGCCGTAGGTCTCGGGGCGCAGCAGCGAGAAGACGATCACCACCACGGCCCACGCGAGCAGGAGTCCGTAGCGTTGCAGGTAGTCGCGCGGCGACAGCCTGTGTCGACTCAGGTTGGGCTCTGCCCCCTGAAGGTCCGGTGCGATGGTGGTCATGGCTTCCTCTCTGTCTGCCCGTAGCAGAGCTCCAGGATTCGTTCGTGGGTGAGGTCGGTGCCGCCGAGCTCGGCGATGACGTCGCCTCGTCGGAGTACGAAGACCCGATCGCAGAAGTGCGCGAGGTCCTCGTACTCGGTGCTGCACATGACGACGGCCATGCCGTCCTGGGCCGCTCGGGCGACCCGGGCGAGGAGCGAACGACGTGACCCGACGTCCACGCCCTGTGTGGGTTCGTGCAGGACCAGCAGCTGCGGTCTCGCCTCGAGCCACTTCGCGAGCACGAGCTTCTGCTGGTTGCCGCCGCTGAACGATGCGGCGGGAAGTTGCGGGTCGGGCGGACGGACCTCGTAGTCGATGGCGAGTTGGGCAACTCGCCGCACCTCGGCTCGTCGGCGGAGCAGGCCGCTGCGGAAGTAGTTGCCGAGGGTTGCGAGGGTGACGTTCTCCGTGGCGGTCGCGGTGCCGACGATGCCGTCGCGTTGACGATTCGCGGGGACGACGGCCATCCCCGCTCCAACGGCCCTCTGGGGCGACATCCGGCGAGCGTCATGGGTCTCCCCGCCCAGCGTGATGGTCCCGCTCGTCGCGGGTGAGGACCCGATGAGGAGATAGGGCAACGCGTCGTGCCCGCTGCCGAGCAGGCCGGTGAAGCCGACGATCTCGCCTGCTCGCACCTCGAGGTCGAGTGGATGGAGCAGGCCGCCGACGAGCCCTTCGATGTGGGCGACGATGTTGCCTGGTTCAGGCCGGTCCTCCGGGTAGAGCTGTTCGAGCTCGAATCCGAGGATGTGCTGGGTGAGTTGGTCGGAGGTGAGCTCGTCGACGTCGTAGGTGCCGACGCTCACACCGTCACGGAGGACCGTGACCCGGTCGCAGATGCTGCTGATCTCGTCGAGGTCGTGCGAGACGAACAGGATGCCGAAGCCGCGGGCGGCGATGGCGCGTACGGCACCGAAGAGACGGTCGACGCCGTCACGGGGCAGGTAGGCGGTTGGTTCGTCCAGAACGAGCAGTCCGCGGTCGACATGGCGGAGATCTTCCATCGCTCTCGCCATGGCGAGCAGGGTGCGCTCGACCGATGCGAGGTCGCCGACCAGCGTGTCGGGACCGACCTCGGGAAGTCCGCCGTCGCGGAGGATCCGAGTGACTTCTCGTCGTTGTCGGCGCCAAGGGATGGGAGCGAGGGCGCGTCGCCCGTAGCGGCCGGCGCCGAGGTTCTCCATGACGGTCGACTGCTCGTTGAGTCCGAG
>JAEWOD010000042.1 GCA_023461035.1 Bacteroidota bacterium
TACTTTGAATTTAGCTTTAAATGACATAATAAATAATTTTAAGGTTAATAATAAAAAATACCTACTTAAATAAGAATAATACTACCCGAAGATATTTATTATATTATTAATTCCCAAATTTTTAACAAATTTTTAGGGGTGGAGGGGCTGTTATATGATATACCCTTAATTTCACTTTTCCATGAAACAAGGTCTACAACCAAGACGGGGATCGAACAACAGAAATTGAATGTTTGAGCCGGAAAAATCATTTACACCATCATAATTCCTGTTACAGCATACACATCAAACCTAAGCTTTTTGTTTTTTAAATCGAACTCATGAGATATAATGGAATAATTGCAAAAACATTATTGGATTTCGAATAAAAAACTTCGCAAGGCGTGAATTTTTTTGTAAATTTGTAATTGTATAAAAAATGAGAATAACAAATAAAGAAGCGTTAGACGCTTTTACAGTTAAACACGCTGATACACTCAGACCGATAAGTAAATGGGTTGAGGTGGTAGAAAATACTGAATTCAAAAACCACAATGAATTAAAAGTAACTTTTCCAAAGGCGGATTATGTAGGAAACCAACGATATGTTTTTGACATAAAGGGAAACAGTTATAGGTTGGTTGTTATGGTTGTTTTCTTCAATGGTGTGATGGATATTAGATTTTGCGGAACACATGCCGATTATGATAAAATTAAAGACATTGAAAATATTTGAAATATGAAAAGGCAATTTGAAAATATTACAGAAATCAAAGACCGTCTTACTTTCGACAAGGTAAGGGGGTATTATGACGAACTAATTAATTACGCAACTCAAAACGGTTATTTGCGTGAATTGGATGCAGACAATGATTACACCCGTGAGATTGGGCGTATAGGTATAATGATTGCCGATTACGAAAGCCTCTTTATGGAATTCAAAAACCTGAAGTTTAAAAGTCCTCTCATTATTTCGATTGAAAAAGAAATGCAAAAAAAATCCCTGAACCAACGACAAACAGCGGAGCTTTTGGAAGTAAAAGAAAACACACTTAGCCAGGTGATGACCGGAAAACGCAACGTGTCTATGAGCTTAGCCAAAAAGCTATACAAAAAACTGAAAATAGACCCGAAAACTATTTTGGAACATTCGTAAAAATCTAATTACTAAAACAATTTTCATGAAAAATCAATACATAGATAATGAATTGTTAGATTTAATTATTTCGGGAAAAGTTGATAAAACATTGTTTACTGAGATATTAAAATCAAGAAAAATTAATGATTTATTTCAAATCAAGAACCAACTTATGGATGCTGTGTTAAATTATGTAGAAGAAATATTGAATGATCACAAAATAACAGATGAAGAAATTCAAAATGCCACAAGGTTGAAGCGGTTATTTGAAATAAAAGAAGGAGATTTCTATCAGAAAAAGCATTCAGAAGTCAAACAAGTATTGGACAAAGAATTTTCTTACATACTAAGTGATGGTAGAATTTCAGATTCTGAAGAAATTCAAAAAGTAGGATTACAGGATTTGTTTGACTTGGGTTATGACCAGTATTTGGAATTTTATCAAGATTTTAAAAACAATAATTAAATGAAAAAAGCTGATTTTGTTTTTGATCTTGTTTCCGATAATTGATTTTTCATAGGTAGGACATTCGTTATAAATGTGAAACGCAGGAAACCTCAACAAAAGAATTCATAAATCAAGCGCAAAAAAAAATAAGAGGTGCTTTCATATGCAAATTGTATGCAAATAAAAAACGTCTACTTTCTTTAATCGAATGTAACCGTTTGTTTTTGTGTCTTTTAACCTGTGGGAGCAGAGGGATTAGCTCCGCTGATCCCCGAAAGAGGGAATTCAAAACAAAATGCCCCGCATGTCGTGCGAGGCATTTTGTTTTGTGGGAGCAGAGGGATTCGAACCCCCGACCCTCTGCTTGTAAGGCAGATGCTCTGAACCAACTGAGCTATGCTCCCTTCATTTTAGGACTGCAAATATAAGTACGTTTTTTAGTTCTGCAAATAATTTTTTCAAATTTGGGGAAAATATTTTTAAGGCCTAAATTCGCCGACTGATTTACAAAGAATTATGGGAAAAAATAAACTCAAAAGATTTTCAGAAAATAAAACCTTTGACAACGTGTTTCAGCCGACACGCGAAGAAATGGTTTCAGGATTTGATCTCAAGGGAATTTGGAATAAAGAAATCTTTCAAAATGAAAATCCCATCGTGCTTGAATTGGGTTGCGGAAAAGGCGAATATACCGTTGCGCTCGCTGAAAAGTTTCCCGATAAAAATTTCATCGGGATCGATATCAAAGGTGCCCGATTCTGGAGAGGCGCCAAAACAGCTGTAGAATCCGGAATGAAAAATGTTGCCTTTTTGCGGACCCAGATTGAATTGATCGATTATGCATTTGGCCAAAATGAAGTAAGCGAAATCTGGATTACTTTTCCCGATCCGCAAATCAAATTCCGCCGGACCAAACACCGTTTGACCCACCCCGAATTTCTCCAGAAATACAAACAAGTTTTGCATGAAAAAGGTGTCGTTCACCTGAAAACCGATAGTGAGTTTTTATATGGATATACCCACGGAATTATCCAATTGGAAGGACATGAAGTCCTTCTTACCAATCATAATATTTATAATCCGGACAACCATGAAATCCCGGAAGAAGTAACCTCTGTTCAAACCTTTTACGAACAGAAATTCTTAAATGAGAATAAAAATATTACGTACATTCGTTTCAGAATTAAATAACAAACACACATGAAAAAATTAATACTTTCCTTGATGTTCATTTCGATATCAAGTTTAATTTTCGCCCAACATGGTGATGACTGGTTTTATGCCACTATGCTGAAAGAAAATGCAGAAGCACTAAAGAGCTCCAATCCTGACGGAATTGATATTTTGGCTACAACCGGTCATCAGTCGGCTGTTTTTGTAAAAGAAAATGTAGCTCATCAACTGCATGGAAATGTAGTGATTCACGGTCCGGGATTTGTCTATAAAAAATCAAAAGAAGATGCACTTTCCTTTATCCAGACTAATTTCGAAAAGACTTTTGATATTATGGAATTTACCATCACGGAAGATGAATTTGTACAGGAATGTCTGGATTTGGTAAACCCAAGTAATATCGAAGAAACCATTTTGACACTTCAGGGCTATGGTACGCGTTACCACGAAAGAAATGAAGCAGAGCAAGCTATCTATGATTTACGTGACAAATGGCAAGCCATGGCAAACGCCGCCGGCAGAACAGATGTTACTTTTGAAATCGTGGAACATTTTGGAACGCCTATGCCTTCGCTGATCATGACCATAGAAGGTGCTACAAATCCTGACGAATATGTGATCATAGGCGGACACGCTGACTCTATCACATGGTTTCCAAATGATGCCCCCGGAGCAGACGATAATGCGTCCGGTATTGGTTCCATCACCGAAGTCATTCGTGTCTTATTGGAGAATGATTATAAACCACAAAGATCAGTTCAATTCATGGCGTATGCCGCCGAAGAAATCGGTTTGGTAGGGTCTGACGAAATTGCAGAAGATTATTTCAACCAAGGAAAAAATGTCGTGGCCTATGTTCAGTTTGACATGACCAATTATAAAGGCTCCACGGCCGATATCGCCATCATTGAGGATAATTATACAAGTCTTGATTTAAATGTGTTTTTGATAGAATTAATGGAGCACTATAATGCAACCGGAACACATGCCATCAGCTATACCAGCTCAGCTTGTAATTATGCTTGTTCTGATCACGCCAGTTGGGAAGCGAGAGGATATTTGGCTTCTTTCCCTTTTGAGGCGGAGTTTGACGACTCAAATCCGGAAATTCACACCACCGGAGATGTTTATTCGGTAAGTGGTAACTCCAACCATGCAGCCCGTTTTGCTAAATTGGGATTGGAATTCCTTATCGAAGTAGCCAAACGAGAAGTACTTTCCACCTCTGAAGTTGACAAACCTACCGTACAATTGGTTGTGAACAATAAAGAATTGATCTATGAAATAGGGAATTATAACGGAAAGATTCAATCTTTGCAAATCATCGATACCGCCGCCAAAAGACTGATTAATTTATCCAATTTGAATTCTTCCGGAAAAATCAACATCAGTTCATTGCCTACCGGTGTTTATGTTGCATCCTTTAAAGGTGAAAACGGAAAAAATTTCGTGAAAAAATTCTTGGTGAAATAAGATACTATACGCCTAATAAAAAAAAGCAACCCTGAAAAGAGTTGCTTTTTTTATGATTTCATCTGAATAGAATCAGAACCACTGTTTCTGGTTGCGAACGTAGGTTTCTTCAAATTCTTCATCTGATTTGGTTAAATAGATAATTCCTTCGATCAAACCGATAATTCCTCCTATTCCACAAGTTAAAACACCTATGATCAACTGAATGATTCCCGTTTGCGTATAACCCAGATAAAATTTGTGAACGCCTAAACCACCCAATAAAATACCCAAAATTCCGGCAATCATTTTTTTGTCCGAATTAGGATTACTTTGTGGTTGAGGTGTTTCTGAATGTACTTCCATTTATTAATTGTTTTTAATTGTTATACGCCTTTAAACCATTCCTGGAATTTATCCCCCAGAACCGGCACCAACTTCTTCTCGCCTTGAACCGCCCCAATAAAACCGATTACCCACATAACTATAACAAGAACATAAAGAGCCCATCCAATCATTCCTCCTATATTTCCGATAGCAGCAGAAAGAATGTAAACTATAATTCCTATTGCAAAAGAAAAAATAGTAATTCCAAGTGATTGTCTCATGTGAAAACTCGTATATTCTGTCTTTTCTTTACGCGTAATAAAAGCGATTAAAAGACCAACCCATGTAAGATAGCTTACAATTCCTGTAGTTTTTTCGTCCATAATTTTAAAAATTTAATGTTAACAAAATTAACATTTTTTCGGACTTCTACAAGTTTTTAGTTTTAAACATATCGTTAATAACCAATTATATCTCTTATATTTGCCGTCAAATCGGTGTCCGCCATAGGTGGATGAAAAGGGAATCCGGTGAAACCCCGGAGCTGTCCCCGCAACTGTAAGTTCATTTCATCGCTTTTCTACAATCCACTGTGTGCTACGGTGCATGGGAAGGAATAAAGCGGAACAAGCCAGGAGACCTGCCGGTTTGAAAACAAAAATTTTTGCTTTCGGTGGAAAAGCAAGGAACAGGATGAAAAATAAACTTTTTTTATTGTGCCTGCTGTCGGGTTTTCGATTGGTTCTCGCACAAAACGATACGGTTTTTTTGAAAGAAGCAAATCTTTCGGCTGAAAATCAATTGCCCAAAAACAAAACCCAATCGGAAATAACACTGAACGATTCCGTTCTAAAAAAAAGCCAGCCCTCGCTGACGAATTTACTTCTGTTCAATTCCCCTATTTATTTTAAAGAAAACGGAGCCGGAATGGTTTCTTCGCCTTCTTTTCGCGGAACAACGGCCTCCCAAACCGTCGTTCTCTGGAACGGAATCAATATCAATTCCCAAACCACCGGCCAAACCGATTTTAACACGGTAAATGTCCGCGGGTTTGATAAAATCCGGGTGAAAGGCGGTGGCGGAAACGTGGCGGAAGTCAACAGCTCTGTGGGAGGAAGTATCGAATTGATCAACGAACTCTCTTTTCAAAAAGAATTTTCAAACGAAGTTTTTCTGCGTTATGGCAGCTTCAATACGTTTAATGGTGATTTCAGAAGTGTTTATTCCGATGATCATTTAAGTTTAAACGTCGGTCTGGCAAGGAATTCTTCCGACAATGATTTTGATTTTCCCGACGGCAAATTGAACCCAAAAAATATAAACGGCCAATTTTACAACAACAACCTGAGCGTTTCGGCCGGTTATAAAATAAATCCGAAAAACACGTTGAAATTCTTCGGGAATATGTACCAGTCCAGACGAAACCTCTCGGTCGTAACGCCTTATGCTACCCGCCAGAAATATGAGGATTATAATACCCGAAGCATGGTCGCCTGGACAAGTCGTTTCCGTAAATTTGATTCGGATCTGAAACTGGCTTATCTCACGGAAAAATACCGGTATTTTTCCAATATCTCCAAACCGGACTTTGATCCGGGAGAAGTAAATTCCATCATCGCAAGATATGATTTAGGATTTAAATTCAATTCCAAAATGCAGGTTCGTTCCGTTTGGGAATATACCCGGAATGAGGGTTTCAGCGGAGAAGAAATGGATGATAAAATCCGAAACCTCGGAGCCATCGGGCTTTCGTTTCAACATAAAATCCATCCGAAATTTTACTACGAATTAAGTATGAGGCAGGAACTGAGCGAAATCTACGGAAATCCTTTTCTGTATTCGCTCGGCGGAAGTTGGAAGGTATCTGATGTGTATAAAATCCGTTTCAACGCTTCTAAAAACTTTCGGATTCCCACCTACAACGATTTATATTGGCCGGAAGTGGGAAATCCCGGTTTGTTACCGGAAACTTCCTATCAGGCGGAATTGGGCAATGAATTTCACAGTCCGTTTTTCACCTTTTCCGTTACCGCTTATTACAACATGGTCGAAAACCTGATCCGCTGGCTTCCCAATGCCAATCCGCTCGGCGGAATTCTCTGGATGCCGGAAAACGTAGAAGACGTAAAAATGTATGGAATCGAATCCTTATTGTCCGCTGAAAAAACGCTGGGAAAACATCGTTTTTCACTGACCGGAACTTATGCCTATACGGTTTCGGAAGACCAGAATTTGAAGAAACAATTGATTTATATCCCCTATCATAAAGCAACGGCTTCTTTGGGGTATAATTGGAATAAATTCTCGCTGAATTATCAGTTTTTATTTATTGGAAAAGTCTTTACGACCACCCAAAATGAAAAGGAACACCAACTACCTCAGTATTTTTTATCCAACATAGGGCTCGATTATAATTTCGGAAAAACGAACACCTATAAAATCGGTATAGAAGTACTGAACCTGATGGATTATGAATACCAAAGCATGGAAGAGAGGTATATGCCCGGCAGAAATTTCCATGTTTATTTGAACATTAAAATTTAACCGATATGAATAAATTAAATCTGTATCTGATGCTCGCTTTTGCGGTTTTTGCCGCTTCCTGTAACAGCGATGACGGAGGAAATGTCCCCATCATAGAAGGTGACTTTCAAAATGGCGTTTTTGTGTTGAACGAAGGTGGTTATACGTACAATAATGCTTCGGTGAGCTTCATTTCCGGCTCGGGAGAAATTCAAAACAATATTTATGAAGCCGTAAACGGAGTCAATTTGGGCGATGTGGCGCAAAGCATCACCTTTGAAGATGATTTGGCTTTTATCGTCGTAAACAATTCCAATACGGTGGAAGTCGTAAACCGTTATACGTTTGAAAATCAGGCGACAATCGCCGGAGAATTACATAATCCCCGCTATATGGAAACCCACAACGGAAAGGGCTATATCTCCAATTGGGGTGACGGAAACGATACGGCGGATGATTTCATTGCCGTTGTGAATTTGTCCAATTATGCTATCGAATCAAAAATTCCGATTGCCGAAGGCCCGGAACGTTTGGTAGAAAATGATGGTAATTTGTATATCGCACATCAGGGCGGATGGGATTATGGAAACAGCATTTCCATCATGGATTTAAACACAAATACCCTGACCGGAAGCATTTCAGTTTCAGATGTTCCGACCGGGATGGTGGAAGAAGACGGGTTTTTATTTGTCCTTTGTTCCGGAAAGGCAAGCTGGACAGGAGAGGAAACAAAAGGCGCAATGTATAAAATCAATCTCTCCAATAATCAGATTGTAGATGAATTCGAATTTCCGGAAGGTGTTCATCCGACATTTTTGCAAATTGAAAACGACAAAGTCTATTATACCATAGGAAACGACATCTACCGAACCGATGTTTACAATATAGAACCTTCCGGCTCTCCTTTCATTACAACTACAGCAGACGGACTCCAGATTTTATATGGGTTTAATGTATTAAACGGATGGCTTTATGCCTGTGATGCCAAAGATTATGTAAGCAACGGTGAGTTGTTTGTGTATTCCATAAGCGGAAATTTAGAAAGCAGATATCCAATAAGCGGAATCATCCCTAATGGCGTTTATTTCAATGATTGACAATTAGTTACAAATAATAATAAATAATACGAGCATGAAAAATTTTTACTTAAAAACGAAATTAGGAATAATCGGGGTGTTATTCTCCGTCATTTTATTCGGGCAGAATTATTCGTCCGGAATTTTTATACTCAATGAAGGAGGAGCCGGCTCCGGTAATGCTTCTCTTTCCTTTTTGAACCCGGAAGGCGAATTGGAAAATGATGCTTTTTCAAATGCCAATAGTGGATTGGAGCTGGGTGATACGGCTCAGGGACTGGGAGTATATGAAGGAAAGGTCTACATTGCCGTAAACATTTCCCATACGGTTGTAATCGCAGACCAAACAACTTTGGAGCACATCACAACCATTTCGGAAGGTATTCAAAACCCACGATACATTACGTTTAAAGATGAATTTGCCTATGTGACCTGCTGGGGAAATCCCGGCGACCCGAGTACCTCTTATGTTGCGGTTATCGATTTGAATACAAATGCTGTAGATCATACAATTTCGGTCACAGAAGGTCCGGAAACCATTTTGGAACATGACGGAAAGCTTTATGTTGCGCACAAAGGCGGATACGGACAGGGAAATACCGTTTCGGTTATTGACATTGCGACCGAAGAAGTTACTTCCGTAACGGTAGGCGATGTGCCGAATTCTATGGTTGTATTGGATAACACACTTTATGTTTTATGTGCGGGAAATCCGTCTTGGTCACCCGATCCTACAAACAGTAGTTTCTATAAAATCAATTTAGAAACAGTTGAGCCGGAGCTCATTTTTGATTTCAGTTTACAAGGCCCGGCATTTTTAAGTTATGACGGAGAGAGTTCTTTTTACTATACATCCGGAAATCAGGTATTTAAAATGGACACAACGGCAACGGAAGTTCCTGCAGAATATTTCATCCAGACCCCCATAGAAGGCTGGGGTGGTGCCTATGGCTTCAATGTGATCAACGGAGTGGCGTATGTAGCGGATGCCGGTGATTATGTTTCGCCCGGAACCGTTTATACATATAGCGCCGATAACGGTGCAGAAATAGATAGCTATACCGTAGGCATTATTCCAAACGGATTCTACCTGAGCGAACACATTGATATGGGCGTTTCCGATGCGGCATTTGCCCAAGTTCAAATTTATCCTAACCCGGCTTCTGACCTATTCTACGTGGATGCAAAAGACGTTTCAGACGTAAAAATTTATGATTTGACGGGAAGAATACTTAAATCCACTTCAAACGTTTCAGGCGGAATCAAAGTAAACGATTTGCCAAAAGGCGTTTATATCGTGAAAGTTCAATCCGGAAAATCTATTCTTACTAAAAAATTAATCATCAGATAATTCAAACAAAATGAAAAAGGTTTTATTTCTGTTTTCAATTCTAATTTCCACATTTTTCTATGCTCAGTTTACGGGTGAAGATGTAAAATACTTTGTGGGAGAAGGAACCCAAACGGCTTACCTGATCGTCGATTTTAAAGACGGAACTGATGACCGTTCTTACGCTTGGGGATTTCATTTTGACGAAGGAGAAACACTTAGTTTTGCCGATATGCTGATTGCGATAGATGATGCAGAACCCAATTTTTCACATGAAACCAGCTTTGGAGGCGGGTTTTTGGACGATATCATATTTAATTCCCATAGCGGTCTTGCGTCCAACCCGGATTGGTGGAGTACTTGGTCGGGAGATACTTCGGAGACCATGACCATGAATGCAGGGATTTCAGAAACACTGGTGGATGGAAGATGGTACGGGACTTCTTACGGATTTTCCAATCCGGGGCCGGAACATCCCTTTACGCCGATTCCTGCTTATCATTCCCTTTGGTTTTCGGCAAGTGACATGATAACTTGGGTAGGAGAAGGTGAAAACCAAAGCATCGTCATCGTGGACTTTGGAACCGATACAAGCGGAGATGCGGATTCTTTTGCTTTTGGGATTCAGTACGGAGCCTCTTCGATTTCGATTCAGGATGCCTTGGAGCTGATTCAAACCCATGTAGTTGATTTCAGCTACGAACTGGATGAAAACGGTGTAGTGGAAATTTCATGGAACGGATTTACCGGAACTGCAACCGAAGAAAATCCATGGAAAACCTATACCGGAACCGATTTGTCAAATTGGGTTACGGCGACCGACGTATTAAATGTTAACCTAGAAAACGGACAATGGTTAGGTTTCAGCTTTGGAGAAAGAAGGCCGTTCATACCGACTGATGAAGCCGTTGAAATGGGCGTTTCCGACTCGCCATTTACCCAAGTTCAAATTTATCCTAACCCGGCTTCTGACATATTCTACGTGGATGCAAAAGACATTTCAGACGTAAAAATTTATGATTTGACGGGAAGAATTCTTAAATCCACTTCAAACGTTTCCGGCGGAATCAAAGTAAACGATTTGCCAAAAGGCGTTTATGTCGTGAAAGTTCAATCCGGAAAATCTATTCTTACTAAAAAATTAATCATCAGATGAAAATAATAATTTCTTTTTTCATACTTGTTCAATTCGGACTGGCAATAGGACAATCTTATCCGCCTGCGGCGGGGCAGGAAGGGTCCACAGCCATTCCGCATGACAGTGATTTATTCATTGCATGGGCTTCGGGTTCAAGCATCGAACGGGGACTGATCAATATTGCAGACCCGGAAGCCGAAGACCAAGGCAGCAACTATGCTTCATACGGCCAACCCGAATCTGCTTTGGGTATTGCCGATAATGACGTAGTCAGCTTAGGAGATGCCGGAACCGCGGTTTTGACCTTTGAAATGCCAATCGGGAACGGTTCGGGATATGATTTTGCCGTTTTTGAAAACGGTTTCAGCGATACCTTTCTGGAACTGGCTTTTGTGGAAGTAAGTTCGGACGGCACAAATTTTTTCCGATTTCCTTCCCATAGCGAAACACAGACAGACGAACAGGTAGGTGGATTTGATTTGTTAGACCCCAGGTATCTGAATAATTTCGCAGGAAAATACCGCGCCTATTTCGGGACACCTTTCGATTTGGACGATCTGGAAGATGACCCGTTACTCAACAAAAATGCAATAACCCATATTCGTTTGGTGGACGTGGTGGGAAGCATAGATCCACAATATGCAACACATGATTCTCACGGAAATGCGGTGAACGACCCTTTCCCTACTCCATTTTGGTCAAGCGGATTTGATTTGGATGCTGTTGGTGTTATAAACGAATCCGATATGAGTGTTTCTGACGTTTCTTCGGCTTCCATAAAAATTTATCCGAATCCGGCTAAAAATAATTTTTTCGTAGGGACAAAAGACAAATTGGAATTGAGAATTGTAGATACCACAGGGCGTTTGGTTATGCAAACGGTTTCCGAAAACAATCATTCCATTGACATTTCTCAATTGGAAAAAGGAATGTATTTCGTCGAAATTAAAATTGGCACAAAAAAAACACTACATAAATTGATTAAAAAATAAATTATTAAAAAATTCAAATTTAGCCCCGAAACTTTCTTTCGGGGTTTTTTCGTTCTTTTTTGTATCTTGTTCCCACTAAAAACAACAGAATATGAAAAAATACTTCATCGTATTATTTGGTGCTTCTTTACTCTTAACTCACAGTTGTAAAAATGCCCCGGAAGGAAGCCCTTCTGAAGAGCAATCCATCGAAACGGTAAGCACGGATTCGGGCGATAAAGTCCTGCTTCGTCTAAAGCCCAAAGTAGGCGATAACCAAAAAATGTTAATGGTAATGGACATGAACTCTTCAGGAGCACAAGCCATGAACATGAAAATGAGCGCCGATATGGACATGAAAGTAACCGGAAAAGAAGGGGTTGTTTATGACTACGAATTGAAATACAACTCCATCAAAATGGATATGAATGCGGGAGGGATGGAGATTTCATACGACTCCCAAGCCAAAGAACATACCGGAATGGGTGCCATGATGCATGAACAGATGAAAACTTTTTTTGACAATCCGATGTCGATGAAAATGGACGAGCGCGGAAAAGTTTCGGAATTTAAACTTCCGGGCAATATGTCTGCTCAACAAATGGGCGATATGGGCTCTATGTCCATCCCACTTCCGGAAGGGCCGGTAGGTGTGGGTGATTCATGGACGGCCGATAGAACCATGGACGGTACGGGACTTATGAAAATGAACATGAAAGTGGAAAAAATCACGGTGGATGATGTTGTAATCGGAACAACGGGCGACCTGACCGATGATGCCGGAAATAAAATCGGGACGTTTGACGGAAATTATAAATTGGATCGAAACAGCGGACTGACCAAAGACGGAACCATGAACATGGATATGACCGTGGAAAATATGCCGGTAAAAATGAAAGTAAATTTTAAAACTTTGTAAGAATTCTTTAGGATTAAAACCTTTTAGCCCCGTCATTCTACGGGGTTTTTTTATGCTTAAACCGCCTTTTTATGCAGGTACCTTGTCAATTTGATAGACAAATCCAGCAAAACGATTTTCGCATTGGCGTTTCTTTCTATGTGATAAGAAGATTCATTTAATTCATCCAATATGTCAGAAATATTGGCTCCATGAATAAACGGTGCAAATTTATCCCAATTAAAACCTTCGGCTCCCAATTGCATATAAACCAATTGTTCTGTTTGATAATTCTTTAACAATGCCTGACGGAAAATTTCGGAGCAATAATGCAAAAACTGTTTTTGCTTTTCTCTGGGCCAGCTGCTGATTTCATTTGCCCATTTGACCAGGTTTTTCAAAACCGAAGGATTTTTAGCCGCCATAAAAGCATTTCGAACCCAACTCACAAAATAAGACTCAAATTCTTCATTAGCTGAATCAGTATTTTTCAAGGCTTCCCTCAAATTTCCGTTGGATGCCTGCGAAATCCTTTTGGCTTCTTGAGATTCCAGTCCTTTTTTATCTTCCAAATAAAGGGCGATTTCATCATCGCTTAAGCGGTTCAGTTTCACCAATTGACATCGGGAAATAATGGTCGGCAGAAGAGATTCTTCCCGCTCAGTGACCAATAGAAAAACGGTCTTTTGAGGTGGTTCTTCGATTATTTTCAGTAATTTATTGGCTGCGGCATCGTTCATCATTTCGGGAAGCCAAATAACCACAAATTTGTAACTTCCTTCATAACTGTTCAAAGACAGAAATTTGACAATTTCCTGCGCCTCATAAACATTTAAAATGCCTTGTTTTTTTTCTACTTCTAAAAATTCCAGCCAGTCATATAAACTCCCAAAAGGATTTTCCATGATGAACTCCCGAAATTCTTTGATGAAATGATTGCTAATGGGATTGGAGAATTTTTCAGACGAAGTAACAGGAAATGAAAAATGGATGTCAGGATGTTGTAGTGAAGCCACTTTATTTCGGGCATTTTCGCCTTTTTCCGAAGCAAGGATTTCCCCTGCATAAGCAATCGCAAATGATAAAGCTCCCCAACCATTTTCACCGGAAAAAAGTTGTGCATGACTAATCCTGTTTTCTGAAATCGAAGCCATTAATGCTTCTTTTATTTCCTTATGTCCTACTAAATTTTCCCAAAGCATCCCCAAAAATAACTTTTTAACCTGAGAGTTCGACTTTATAAACATTAAGAATTAAGAAAATGATGAACGATGTTGGTCATTTAATGTTGAAAATCGATTCATTAAGATTGTTTTAAGGTCAACAAGTTGATTAAGAAAATTCTTAAATCCGCTGCGGCGGATTCCTTTCAAAAACTTAATCGTTGTTACATTCTAAATGTCTTAATGTTTTAAATTATGTATTGTATTGATAATGAGTAATTTATAAATTACAAATGTATGAAAATGACTTTTTTTAATTTTATAGATACTTTTTAATTATTTAGATTTTGAATCCTTTGATTTGCCTTATTTTTATTGTGTTTCTGTATATTTACGAGGAAATAATTTGAATGGAATTATTAAAAACAATAAATAACACACATGAAAAAACGAATTTTTATTTTTATAAACATCGGATTGGCTATGAATCTTATGGCGCAGGACTTTAATGGGCAATACCCCGAAACAAAAAAAGGAAAGCAAGTGGATGAATTTTTCGGCGTAAGTATAGAAGATCCTTATCGCTGGCTGGAAGATGATTTAGCGGCAGACACAAAAAGCTGGGTAGAAACGCAAAACAAAACCACTTTTGGGTATTTGGATCAAATTCCGTTTCGGGATAAATTGAATAAAGAATTGACCGAATTATGGAATTATGAAAAAATTTCATCTCCGTTTAAAGAAGGTGATTATACCTATTTCTATAAAAATGACGGTCTTCAGCAACATTCTGTTTTGTATAGAAACGGAAAATCGGGGAAAGAAGAAGTCTTTTTGGATCCCAATTCTTTCTCCAAAGACGGTTCTGTTTCTTTGGCAGGAATAAGTTTTTCCAAAGACGGTTCGCTTTGTGCTTATCAGATTTCGGAAGGCGGATCTGACTGGAGAAAAGTAATCGTTTTGCAAACGGCCGATAAAAAACAGGTGGGCGATACGCTTCGCGATGTGAAATTCAGCGGAACATCCTGGAAAGGAAACGAAGGATTTTATTATTCAAGTTATGATAAACCCAAAGGAAGCGAACTTTCTGAAATGACAGATAAACACAAACTCTTTTTCCATAAACTCAATACGCCGCAAAAAGACGATGTTTTGATTTTCGGCGGAGAAAAGACTCCGAGAAGATACATCGGTGGCGGCGTGACCGAGGATGAACGTTTTTTAGTGATTTCAACTGCGGTTTCGACTACCGGAAACGAACTTTATATTCAGGATTTAACAAAACCCAACGCACCCATTGTTCCTATCGTGGACAATTTTGATTTCTCGACGGATTTTGTGGACAATGAAGGAGACGAATTGTTTTTGTCCACTAACTTAAATGCGCCCAATAACCGTTTGGTAAAAGTAAATGTAAAAAATCCAAAACCTGAAAACTGGAAAGACGTAATTCCTGAAAACGAAAATGTTCTAAGCATTTCAACTGCAGGCGGATATATTTTTGCGCACTATATGAAAGATGCATTGGATTTGGTACAGCAATTTGACCATAAAGGCACAAAAATCCGTGATATTCAATTGCCGGGACAGGGCTCTGCCGGCGGATTTTCAGGCAAAAAAGAGGAGAAGAAAATCTATTACAGCTTCAGTAATTATGTAACACCGGGAACCATTTTTGATTATGATGTCGAAACCGGAAAATCCGGTCTTTATAAAAAACCCGCCATTAAATTTGATCCAAATAATTATGAATCCAAACAGGTTTTCTATACATCACACGACGGAACCAAAGTGCCGATGATGATTTCGTACAAAAAAGGAATCAAACTGGACGGTAAGAATCCTACGATTTTATACGGATACGGCGGATTTAACATCAGTCTTACACCTTCATTCAGTGTTTCCAATGCGGTTTGGATGGAAAACGGGGGGATTTATGCCGTTCCCAATTTGCGTGGTGGTGGCGAATATGGAAAAGTATGGCATGACGGTGGCCGCCAATTGCATAAACTTAATGTGTTCAAAGATTTCATTGCAGCTGCAGAATATTTGAAAAAAGAAAAATATACCTCAACCGACTATTTAGCACTTTCAGGTGGCTCCAATGGCGGACTTTTGGTGGGGGCAACGATGACCATAAAACCGGACGTAGCAAAGGTTGCCTTGCCGGCGGTTGGTGTTTTGGATATGCTGCGTTATCATACTTTTACGGCAGGAGCAGGCTGGGCATATGATTATGGAACGGCCAATGACAATAAAGAAATGTTTGAATATCTGAAAGGATATTCGCCTGTTCATAATGTGAAAAAAGGCGTTTGCTATCCGGCGACAATGGTAACGACGGGTGATCATGATGACCGCGTAGTTCCGGCACATAGTTATAAATTTGCAGCCGAATTACAAGCCAAACAAGGCTGTAAAAACCCTGTCCTGATACGAATCGACACCAAGGCCGGTCATGGAGCAGGAAAATCGACGGAAGCTATTATAAACGAAACGGCAGATAAATTTGCCTTTACGCTCTATAATATGGGCATTTCGAAATAAGAATTAGAACTATTGTCTCTAAAAATGCCTGCTTTCGCAAGGCATTTTTTTTAAGCATCCTTTTAGGAGTTGATATATATCATAAAAAAATTATAAATGCCATTCGGCTTTGAACATTGAGTTAAATTTCCTTATTTTCGTCGGATTTAACAACAAAATATAATTTATGAGGAAAATTTTATCATTGTATTTAATGATGTGCCTTATTCCTTTATTGGGTTTCGGGCAATTAAAAAATTCTGAAAACAGTCAGAATGCTAATTCAAAATTTTACTGGAAAAATTTGCAACATTCCGGTAAAGTCAATTTGAACCCATTTCAGTTTATAAATGGAACAGACGGGATAAATGCTTATTGTTTGCCCGCAATTGATTGTACGGATGGTGATGTTATCACCAATGTTACTTTTGAAGGTATCGTTAACAATTCAGGTTGTAGTGCTAGTGGGTATACAGACTATACCGCTACAGTAGCGCCTGCAGAAGTTGATGCGGGAGAAAGTTATACGATATTTGTAACGGTGGGAAGCGGATGGAGCTTCGAAACCGTTGGTGTATGGATTGATTTTGACAATAATGAAAGTTTTGGAGATGATGAATTCTATCTAATTGGGACAGGTTCTGGTAGCGTTGTCAGTAATTCAATCGAAATCCCTGAACTAACTGCAACCGGTTCATACAGAATGCGCGTAAGTGTTTATGCGAGTGACCAACCGATGGATGACCCTTGCTACATTGAACCACTTGATTATGGAGAATTTGAAGACTATTTAGTTAATGTAACTGCAGTTGGATCTGCTGATCCTTGTGATGAGAAAACCATCATGGAATGTGGGGAAACTTATACTTTCGAATTGGTTCCGGACGCAGGACAATGGGTGAATTACACGGATGTGACTTGGGATTATACCGGATCTGAAAAGGTTTGGGAATTCACAGCACCATCAACCGGAGAATATACCTTTGATGTTGATGAAGGAACGCAAGACGCAGATTTCTTCCTAATGGATGCTTGTAGTAATACTGCAACTAATTTAAGTGATGGCTATTGGACTGGTTCAGACAGTGAAACCGTCACTTTAACTGAAGGTGTTACTTATTATCTGATTGCTGACTTGTATGAATCAGAAACAGAACCGACAACCGTTACTGTAAAAGTTAACTGTCCTGATACTGAAGAACCAGGAGAAGGATGTGAATGGACAGTACGTGTTTGGGAAGATTATTTTGGAGATGAAGTTTCTTGGGAATTAAGAGATTTGGACGGAGTTGTAATCTTGTCAGGTGGAGGTTATGAAGAGAGTAGTTATGATGATACTCAAACTGCAACAGCGACGGGTCCACTTGAATTCTATATTGAAGCGATTGGAACTTGGGGAGACAATGAGCCAAGTTATACCGTTTCCAATGGAACTGAAATACTGGTGTCCGGACAATTAACTATGGATGGACCTGGCGAGGCCACGTATTCTGACTTAAATTGTGAAGAGGGTGGAGCTAGCGGACCATGTGATGAAAAAACCATCATGGAATGTGGGGAAACCTATACTTTCGAATTGGTTCCGGATGCAGGACAATGGGTGAATTACACGGATGTGACTTGGGATTATACCGGATCTGAAAAGGTTTGGGAATTCACAGCTCCAGCTACTGGTGACTATACATTTGATGTTGATGAAGGAACGGAAGATGCAGATTTCTTTTTGATGGATGCTTGTAGTAACACTGCAACTAATTTAAGTGATGGCTATTGGACTGGTTCAGACAGTGAAACCGTCACTTTAACTGAAGGTGTTACTTATTATCTGATTGCTGATTTGTATGAATCAGAAACAGAACCGACAACCGTTACTGTAAAAGTTAACTGTCCTGATGGACCTCCTCCAACAGGTGATGAATGTGAGCAAGGAGTAGCTTCTCAATCAACTGTTCCTCAAGCATTCGGAATCCTTACTTCTAATCCTTACAGATCTGCAGAAGATTTCACAGTGGAAGAAGGAGGATTTACTTTACAGAAAATTACCATTGATACGAATCAACAATCAGTTCCTAATGCCGCTACTATTTATATCAAAGGTGATGTAGGAGGAGTTCCGGGAGCTATACTTCATACAATCACTGGTGCTCCGGATGATTCAGAAGTTGTCGGAAGTGCATTTGGAGACCCTATCATTCAATTGACTTTCAATCTGGATACTGAAATTGAATTACCGGAAGGTACTTATTGGTTAGAGCCTAATATGTCTACTGCTATTTCTGGTGAAGTTGTTTGGTGGGCAGCTGATAACTATGACAGTTCTCATGGAGCTAATATTCAAAGAAGTACGGACAACGGAAATACTTGGACGCCGGATACCGATTATAGTGGGGTATTTACTGTTTCGGGAATTTGTGGTGGAGACGAACCTCCTCCAACAGGTGATGAATGTGAGCAAGGAATCGCTTCTCTATCTGAAGTTCCAAATGCTTACAATATCTTAACTACAAGTACATTCAGATCTGCAGAAGATTTCGTAGTAGATCCTGATGGATTTACCTTAGAAACAATTACAATTGATACCAATCAACAAGGTATTCCAAATGAAGCTACTATTTTAATTAGAGCTGATGTAGGAGGAGTCCCAGGCGAAGTCCTTCATACAATCACCGGTGCTCCTGATGATTCAGAAGTAGTCGGAAGTGCTTTTGGTGATCCTATTTACCATTTAACTTTCGAGTTGGATACTCCTATCGAATTAGCAGAAGGAACTTATTGGTTAGACCCGAAAATGTCAACGGCTACTTCAGGCGAAGTGGTATGGTGGGCCGTTGCAGATTATGACAGCTCATCTCACGGTGCTGCTATCCAACAAAGTACAGATAACGGTACTACTTGGGCTGAGAACCCGGCATTTAGCGGTATTTTCACAGTATCCGGTATTTGTGGCAGCAGCGAACCAGGAGACGGTTGTGAATGGACTGTAAGTGTATTTGGTAGTGGTTTAGGAGATGAAGTAAGTTGGGAATTTAGAGATGCTGACGGAAGCGTCTTGTTATCAGGAGGGCCTTATGATGACATCCCATTCTCTGATACACAAACTATCACAGCTCAAGATCCTGTAGAATTCTATATTGAAACTATGGGTGATTGGAGTGATAACACACCTTCTTTCACTATTTCAAATGAAAATGGTATTGTGCTAAGTGGAACAGTTGCAGGAGGAACAGAAAACACATATTCTAATATCTTGTGTAGTGATTTACCTCCACCTCCACCGGCTGATTGTGAAGACCATGAGGTTTTAGACAACGGTATGGAAAATGCTTATTTCTTGACCAATAGTTTGGCGGTTGATATTCCTGTAAATGATGCCGGATTTACTGTAGAAGGGGCTTATATTACAGTTGCAGGTGAAGCTACTTCCTTCAACTTCATTTTCTATGAAGATAATGGAGGAGTTCCCGGAGCTCAGTTTGGAACAGCTACAGGCTCTATTATCGGTTCAGAAGTAATCGGTCAAAACTTTGGTTATGACTTTATTAAATACAATGTGGACTTCAATGCAGGTGTTGCTTTAAATCCAAACACAACTTACTGGATGCAAGTTCAGTCAGATGCCGTGGCTTGGGACTGGACATCTGATTCTTCTGCAGCGATTGGTCTTGCAGGTATGATTGATAATGGTTCAGGATGGGCTTCTGCTGAGGGAGGTGAATTTGTTTACCAACTTTATTGTGAGGAAATGGGTGTAAGTGATATGAATTCGTTCGATTTCGCTTATTATCCAAACCCTGTAAAAGACATGTTGAACATTGAGTCCAAAAAAGCAGTTGAGAGAATTGATGCCTTCAATTTAGCTGGACAAAAAGTGATGAGCAACATGAAACTTACACAAGGGAAAGTAAACTTGAGCAGCCTGACTCCTGGAATGTATGTATTCCGAGTAATGTTGGAAGGTGGACAAGTAGAAACTTTCAAAGTTATTAAGAAGTAATAATTTCTAAACTTCTAATCATTATAACCCCTTACGTATTTCGTAAGGGGTTTTTTATACCATAAAATGACATACTTAAGTTAATCTTATTGTCCTCCTGTGTTTTAAAAAAACAGGAGGTTTTTAATTACAGTTCGGATAAAACAATTCCTCCTTAATTTGCTTATACGGATCAATTTGAATAGAATCATTAATTATATCCACATCAAAATAGCCGATTCTATTCAAATCATTTTTACAAATTATAAAATTAACATAAGGGACTTCGCATTGTATTTTTGTTTCAGGTTCCAGCGAAATCAAACTGTCTTGAACCAACATGAAGGTAAGCGAATCTTTTGCTTTTTGATGATCCAATAGTTCTGTTTTGGCAAGAATAATAAACGAATTTTTATACGGAATTATCTTATAGTCTAAATTATCTGAAATGTGAACTGGTGTGTCGTATAAAGAAAATCTAAAATAATAGTAATTCTGATCCTCCTCAAATTCACAAGGAAAAACTCTAATATTTTGATGGGTTCTTTCTAAATATTGAATAATTCTTTCCTGATTTAATAGAATTTCTTCTGCTTTTGTCAAACTTGTTGAAAAAGTCGCAATTGAATCAACTTCAGAAATTGCTAATTCTTTAGGTTTATTGCATGAAAGTAAAGAGAAAAGAGAGAAAATTAGAAATATATATTTCATTCAAATAGAACGAAAGGTATTTAAATAAATTGTATAAAAATACCGCCTTGTTCACTTCGAGAACCTCAGTGAACAAGGCGGTTATTATTCAGATAATTTCAGAATTAGTTTCCTCCTTCTTCCATTTTCTTTTTCAATTCAGCCAATTCATCGATGTCTCCCAAAGTAGAGGTCTCTACAGACTGGCTCTCCATCGCTTTTTTAGCTTGCTTTTCTTCCTCTTCACGGAATGTTGCAGTGTGAGAAACAACTACTCGACGGAATTCTTTGTTGAATTCGATTACGGTAAATTCTAACTCATCACCTTTTTTCACACGTGAACCATCTTCTTTTTCCAAAGTTCTGGAAGGAGCAAAAGCTTCTACGTCAGCATCTTCGAATTGAATAGTAGCTCCTTTGTCAAATACGTCAACTGCAGTTCCGGTGTGTCTTGTTCCCACGCCGTATTTGGTTTCGTATTTATCCCAAGGATTTTCAGTCAATTGTTTGTGTCCTAAACTCAAACGTCTTGCTTCAACATCCAATTCCAAAACTACCACGTCCAATACGTCATCTACATTTGTAAATTCAGACGGATGTTTGATTTTCTTAGTCCAGGAAAGGTCAGAAATGTAGATCAATCCGTCTACTCCTTCTTCCAATTCTACAAAAACACCAAAGTTTGTAAAGTTTCTTACTTTTCCTTTGTGTTGTGAACCAACAGGATATTTAGAAGTAATATCGGTCCATGGATCTGGCGTCAATTGTTTGATACCCAATGACATTTTACGTTCGTCACGATCCAATGTCAAGATTACAGCTTCTACTTCATCCCCAACTTTTACAAAATCCTGAGCAGAACGTAAGTGAGTTGACCAAGACATTTCAGAAACGTGGATCAAACCTTCAACTCCCGGAGCAACTTCTACAAATGCACCATAGTCAGCCAATACCACTACTTTTCCTTTTACTTTGTCACCTACCTGAAGGCCGGAATCCAAAGCTTCCCAAGGATGTTTTTCCAATTGTTTGATACCCAACTGGATTCTTGTTTTGTCTTCGTCGAAATCCAAGATAACCACATTGATTTTCTGACCGTCTTCCAAAATTTCGGAAGGATGGTTGATTCTTGACCAGGAAAGGTCTGTGATATGGATCAATCCGTCAACACCCCCCAAATCTACGAACACACCATAAGAAGTGATGTTTTTAACTTCACCTTCCAGTACTTGTCCTTTTTCAAGTTGTGCAACGATTTCTTTTTTCTGCTCTTCGATATCTGCTTCAATCAACGCTTTGTGTGAAACGACAACGTTTTTGAATTCAGGGTTGATTTTCACCACTTTGAATTCCATCGTTTTACCTACATATTGTTCGTAATCGCGGATAGGTTTCACGTCGATTTGAGAACCAGGCAAGAAAGCTTCAATTCCGAAAACATCTACAATCATACCACCTTTTGTACGTGCTTTGATATATCCGTTTACGATTTCCTGGCTGTCATGTGCTGCATTTACAGCATCCCAAGCGTTCAATGTTCTGGCTTTTCTGTGTGAAAGTACCAATTGACCATTTTTGTCTTCACGCGTATCTACCATTACTTCCACTTCGTCACCTACGGCAAGATTTGGATTGTAACGGAATTCGTTTAGTGAAATAACACCTTCAGATTTGAAGTTGATATCAACGATGGCTTCTTTGTCTGTCAAACGAACCACTTTTCCTTTGAAAACTGCATTTTCATCCAAATCATCCAAAGTTTCATCGTACATTTTCTCCAATTGAGCTTTTTCTTTACGATCCTCTTCGTCTAATCCGGATTCAAATGATTCCCAGTCAAAACTTTCAGGTGATACGTTTGCGTTTGTTTGAGTTGAAGTCGTACCTAAGTCCAGTACCTGCTCTTCCAACTCTTCGTGTTTTGTCTCTTTAGACATAATTCTAAAAATTTGTATCTCAAAATCCCATATCGAAATAAACGCGGAAAATAAGGCTTTGAGAGTCGTTAAACGTATGTTTTTCAGCACTTTGTTTCAAATTCCGCCAAAGTGGGTGCAAAATTACAAAAAATAATTGAGTTACGCATATAATTAACTGAAAATCATAAAGTAGAATTCAGGCGGCTCCCCTTGCGATTTAAAGCGCGAACCCTATTCAAAATTAATCCGCAACGGGCCGGGCTCTCGACACTCGCTTTTCTTCAGGTCGCTTCGAGAGCCTCAGCGACCTGAAAAAGAGCTCAAACCAATGCCTCCATCCCTGCCGCAGCTGACCGATATTTTTCAAATCCTGTTGAAATAAGAATTATTTTTACCCGATGAATCATGAAAATTTACTTTTCCGTCAAGCCATAGAAAACGACAAAGAAGCTATTTGGAAAATTCTGCAACAATCCATCGAACGAAGAAGAATCGACGGCAGTACCCAATGGCAAGACGGTTATCCCAATCTTTCCACCGTAGAAAACGACATCCAAAATGGAAATAATTATGTTTTAATTGAAGATGAAAAAATCATCGCCACCGCTGCAATAATTTTCAATCACGAACCGACTTATGATGTCATTGACGGTGCCTGGCTTACCAACGGAGATTTTCTTGTGGTTCATCGCATTGGTGTTTCGGATGAAGTCGCCGGAAAAGGTTTTGCCACAAAATTTCTTCTTTTAATGGAAGATTTCGCCAAAGAAAGTCAGATTTACAGCATTAAAATCGACACCAATTTTGATAACCTTCCCATGCTGAAAATCCTCGAAAAACTCGGTTATACCTATTGCGGCGAAATTCAAGTTCGCGACGGAAAACGAAAAGCTTTTGAAAAATTGCTTTCTTAGGACTTCAAATTTTCCTCTATCAATGTTCTGATTTCCGGATCGGAAGGCCTCGGGGCATCGGCGTTTAAAATGTTTCCGTTTTTATCAATCAGGATAAAACGCGGAATTCCTTTTATCCCGTATTCTTGCACAAAGCCCGATTTCCAATCATTATCTGCAAATATTTGAATACCTTTCAAATCCTTTTCTTTTACCATATTCAGCCACTTTTCTTTGTCCGCTTGCGGATCAATGGACATACTGACAAATTCGATATCCTTGTCATGATAATCTGCCTCCAATTGTTTCAATGATGGAATTTCCCGGATACAGGGTCCGCACCAAGTGGCCCAGACGTCTATGTAAACAAGTTTTCCTTTTAAATCGTCCAATGAAACCATTTTTCCGGTAGTATCCGGATAATTGAATTTAGGTGAAGGTTTTCCGGGCAATAATTTCTGAATCTTTGCAAAAGCATCGGCCGATTCTTTCTTCACTTTTTCGTCAGTTGCATTTTTTTGGATAAAGTTGTTGTATCGTTCTGCATCTGCACCACCAGAACCAACATAATACAATAAAAATTCCTTCATCACGGCATCTTTGATTTTAGGAGATTGAATGCCGGAAATAACTTTTTCGGTTTCCTCCGCTGTTTTGGCGTCACCGATTTTATTGGAAATTTTATAAAAAACATATTGTTTATAGGCCGGAACAGAATTAAAATCAGACTCATTTTCCAGACTCAATTTATCTGCATCTTCACTAAAACCATCTGGCAAAACTGCTTCAGTTTGGTTGAAGTATTTAAAAGCCATCGGATATTGAGCCACCAAAGTATGGTAGAAATATGTGATGTTCTTTTTTTCCAGTTCTGCAAAATCTGAATTCAGCCGGGCTTTTTCCAAATCCTGCATCATCCCATCTTTAAATCCGTTTAATTTGGTTTTAAAATCAGCTGGAGAGGCCGAGAAAAAAGTTTGGGGATCCAAATAAATCTCTTCGGTTTTTAATTGTTTTTGTGCCAAATAATTATTTTCCTTTTCTGAGGTTCCTCCATATTTCAATTTCTCATCAAACGCTTCCATATCGGTTGAGATATACAAACTATCTCCCGGCGTCAAATAAATATCTGTCCGTTCATTGCCGGATCTGAAAGTAAAATAGCCGTTTTCTGTCAACTTTAAAGTATCGCTGAACTCTCCATTCACAACCGGAATGGCTTTTCGGACATCATCATTCAAAACAAAAATACTGTCTGTTTGAGCATTTTCAATTTTTCCGGAAATGGTGATGTATTCATTTTCTTCCTTTTTACAGGAGAATATAAAAAGTGCAGAAAGCACGAGAAGACTTATTTTTTTCATAAAAATCTGGTTTCAACTAAAATACCAAACCTACTAAATTTATGCTTTCGAATTAAATTATTTTATTTCTTTGTTTTTTTAGCCGGGTTATCGGGAACTTTCAAACCCTTTTGTTTGGCTTCGGAAATGCCTATTGCAATGGCTTGTTTACGGCTTTTAACCTTTTTTCCTGACGAAGACTTGAGTTTGCCTTCTTTGAATTCGTGCATTACTTCTTCGATTTTTTCCTGTGCTTTTTTTGAATATTTTGCCATGACCCCGGATTTTAAATTCTTGTTAAAGCGCTCAATTTCTGCTCCATTCCGATTTTTATATTGTTAAATTTGATTAAAACATATCACAATGAAATTTTCTGTTTTCTTCTATATTATTTTGACTTTTTTTGTTTTCAGTTGCAATTCCAAATCTGAGAAACCTGATGAAACAATGATTATTCCTGCGGAGGAAACCACCCCAATTTCCTCTGATCACTGTTATTTATTTTCCAATGGAAAAGATTCCATCCGGCTGAGTTTTCAGCAGAAAGGGAATGAAATCAAGGGTTGGATGAATTATGATTTTTATGAAAAGGATGGTTCGATAGGAGAAATTGAAGGAGAAGCTTTCGGTGATACGTTAAAATTGGAATACAAATTTCTGGCTGAAGGAACCCTATCTGAACAGGAAGTTTATTTTTTGAAAAAAGACAATTATAAATTATACAGAGGGTCAGGAGAAATGAAAATGACAAATGACTCAATTTTAGTGTATTCTAACCCAAATGAAATTAAATTTTCAGATTATACCCCTTTGAGCGAATTAAAGAATTGCCCTGAAGGTTTTATTAATGAAGCTTACATATTGATTTATACCAGCAATCTGAAAGAATTCGAAATATCTAATTAAAAAAGTTTGCTTTTCTCATTTTCTTTCTCAAAACCTTCATCAATCAATAATTTAGTTGAATGAGCGGCCGCCACGGCTATCTGATCGGCTCGTTCGTTAAATTCATTCCCGGCATGGCCTTTCACCCATACAAATGAAACTTGGTGTTTACGGAATTGTACAAGAAATTTCTGCCATAAATCGGGGTTTTTCTTTCCTTTAAATCCCTTTTTCTCCCATCCGAAAACCCATTTTTTATCCACTGCATCGCAGACATATTTTGAATCGCTGTAGATAGTGATTTCGGTTTTTGGTTTTTTCAATTTTTCCAAGGCAACGATGACCGCCATGAGTTCCATACGGTTATTGGTCGTTAAACGATACCCTTGTGAGAATTCTTTTTTGACTTTCATTTCTGTTTCCATCAAAATCGTTCCGTATCCGCCGGGGCCGGGATTTCCAAGTGATGAACCATCTGTATATGCTATTATTGCCAAATTATTTCAGTTTTGTGTATGAGTTAAGGATGTTGAATTCGATAATAATTATCCCAAGATTAAAAAATTCAAGATTGGAGACTCAAATAATCTAGCTCTCTACTCCTCGACAAGATCATCATAAATTTTTTGATAAGACTTTTGTTTGATTTCATCTTTCTCATGTAAAGATAGATTTTCAGTCGTGATTATATCTATTAATTTTACCCGAACTTTTCCCGGATAACCACGTGTCCACGACCAGGGAAACATTTCTTTCAGGCCTTTTATCGAATAAACAACTATGGGTAGCTGTGTGGCTATGGCGATTGAAAAAGGACCATCTTTAAACCGATCCAAGATGATGTTTTTATCATCCGGTATTCCGCCTTCGGGAAAAATAACAATACTGTTTCCTTGGTTAATTCTTTCTTTGGCCAATTTAAAAACCCGGGTTCTGCTTCGGGTGTCGGAACGATCTACCACTATACAGATACGCTTATAAATCGGACCGAAAATCGGGAGTTTTGCCAATTCGGCTTTGCCGACAAAAACAATTGGATGTTTATGGATTATGGCCATCAGCATGACGTCGAGAATAGAAGTATGATTGGAAATAAAAATATAGGATTGTTTTTTCTCTAATTTCAAATTTTGAATCAATTCATACCGAAATCCCGTACCATAAAAAATCAGAATTGCCCAAAGGCGAATGCCTTTATAGGCCAAAGGAAAGGTTTTGGAAGAAAGGGCAAGAGGAAAAGTCCAGAAAACACCGATGGTAAGAACCAATAGAGTGGTCAAAAAAATAAACCAAAATTTCCAAAGGACTACTATTGCTTTTCTGACCGGTTGCATTTCAAAATCAAAAATACTAAGAAACTGTTTAATTTTTACCGAAATCTTCAAACACGAAGCAAAATCTGTCACCCTGAGCGTAGTCGAAGGGCATCGCAAAATAGCTATAAAAATTTTTAGCAACAAAATTTAAACAGTCTCTAACCAAAACCTTCTTCAAAACAAAAAAGCCCCGAAATTCGGGGCTTTTTATCTTTCTTTACTAAAAAGGATTATTTAGTAGCTTCAGCAGCAGCGTCTTTTACGTCAGCAGCAGCTTCTTGTGTAGCATCAGCAGCAGCTTCAACTCCTTCAGCAGCAGCCTCAACTCCTTCAGCAGCAGTAGCTTCAGTTGCAGTAGCAGCAGCATCAACAGCCTCACCAGCAGCTTCAACAGCGTTGTCAGCAGCTTCAGTAGCTTCTTCAGCAGCAGCTTCTACATTTTCTTCAGTAGTTTTTTGCTCACAAGAGATACTAGTGAAAGACAAAGCTACAACAGCCAATAAAGCGAATCCTTTTACAAATACTTTTTTCATAACTAATAATTTTTTAATGGTTTTTATTTGTTCCAAAAGTACATTAGCTTTGTGCTTTCGCTTCAGAAAATGCGTTGTAATCGTTTTGTAAATCATTTTACAATTTACAAAATGCTGTTAACCAAATTGTTAAATTGATTTTTTTGAAAAAAATTTCTGAAATAGAATTGTTTGATTTACTTAAAAAGGATGTTTCCAAACGTTTTTTTGAGTCAAATTCTGCTTCTTCTCCCGATATTTCGGAGTGGAAAGGACAGGACATCGTGAGTTTTCAAGAAGATGTTTTTACCAAAACCAGATCGACCGTCAGTGAAAAATGGTTTTATACTTATTTTAAATCGGACTTTAAAAAATTGCCGAGGATCGATATGTTAAATCTTTTGACCCAATATGCCGGATATTCCGGTTGGTCGGAATTTTTACGTAAACAACAAAATTCTTTTGAAAACCCGACGACCACATTGAATTCGGAAGAGTTGATAGAAATTCCGGAATCAGATACAAAAAATAGAGGTCTTCAGCCACCACAACCGGAACGCAAACTTGAAACAAAAAAACAATCGGGTAAATTGGGATATGTTCTTTTTGCGATTTTAGGATTGGGCATAGTTGCTTCAGCGGTGTATTTTGGTTTCTTTTACCAAAAAACCTATGAGTTTTGTTTTGTGGACGCAGACCGGAACTCAGCCATAACGGAACCCATCGAAATAACCATTGCAAGAAAAGGCTTTACACCCTTGGAACTATTTACTGAAAAGGGTTGTGTGGAATTCTCTTCTTCAGAGGATACTTTGCTCATGGCTATCAATTCAACCTATTATAAACAAGACACTTTTAAATTAAACCTGCATGAATACAGGGGAATGGAAACCATACGACTGGAGCCGGACGATTATAAAGTTATGCTCCGCCATTATTCCAAATCCTCCCAAAGTGTAAAAGAGCGTATAAAAATGCTCGATGAAATGATTGCAGATGATGCTTTAATATATCAAGTATATGATAATGAATATTTTGGAGTAGAAGTATTGAGTAAAAAACAATACATCAATTTAGTCTCCCTGCCTACTAGTTCCCTAAAAAACTTTACGCTGATAGAAGCAGAAAGGAAAAGTGGGAAAATTGTTAAAATCAAATTTAAAATCCACTCAGATGAAAACTAAGACATTCATACAGTTGGTGTTAGGATTTATTTTTGTCGTTTGTTCATGCAAAAACGAGACGACATTTCAGGGAGAACATGACCCAGAAGTAATCAAAACCTATCGTAACCATTCTTCTACCGTTTCTAAAATGGATTCCCTTGCGTCCATCAATTTTATTACAAAACAAAAATTGACTGAGCTTTACGAACTTTCCTCCTTATATTCTTCCAATTCAGAAGACAGTATACTTCAGGGGATTTTATACCCTCAAATAAAAAGCTATTTTCTTGAAAATGACACAATTACACTGGATCGAATTCTAAATGAACTGGATTCTCTTCAGGTTTTTTATATAGAAATAGACGATTTAAATTTATCTGAAAAGGATTCTATCCGGCCGGATTCTCTCAAAATCGTCAATTTTGATGTCAATTATTTTTCAAAAGACAAAAAATTAATCAGTAAAAAACCTAAATCCGCCACTTATATTCTGAAAAAAGAACCCAGAAAATTTAAACATGAATTTATCTTTTATTTCTCCGGGCTCAATGATGTTCCAGAATCGATAAATGATACGATTTCATCAGGTGTAACACAATAGTCGAGACGGGCATCCCAACTTTCTGTATCGAGAATTTGATCGATGGGCGGAAAAAAATTCAATCCGATTTTGATAGGATCTTTCTCAAATTGATTTAGCCAGCGATCATAAAATCCACCGCCATAACCAACGCGATTTCCTTTTTCGTCACAAACCATCAACGGCATAAAAACCAATTCAATTTCTTGATTTTGAATTAATTGAAATTCTTTTGGTTCTAAAGTATGAAATGATCCTGTTTCAAATTTCACTTCTTTTTGAATTTCACAATTGATCAAATCCAAATCAATCACTTTCGAGACAACGACTCTTTTTTTTCGGGAAAATAATTCGTCCATGAGTGGAAAAGTATTGACTTCATGGTTTTGTTCAATCGGGAGAAAAATATGATAAACAGAAAAATCCCAAATATCCATCTGCTTCAGATTTTTCAGTATTTCAAGGCTAAGTTGTTGTATTTCAGCAAAAGTAAGCTGAAATCGTTTGTTTTTATAAATTTTTCTGAGTTCCGGTTTTTTCATGTTTCCTTCACTGAAATGATGTTTACCGGACAAGCCTTGGCGGCGCGTTCGCAATCCTCAAAAATACTGTGATCAGGGTCCTTTATTGTATAAAAACCTTTCTTTTCCGTTGATTTGAGTAAAACCGATTTTCCGTCCTTTTTGGACATCCTGAATTTCTCGGGAGCCAATTCGGCACAATAATTACAGCCTATGCATTTGTCTCTCTGTAAGGTAATGATGACCATTCTGTTCGTTTAATGTTTAAGGTTTAACGTTTAATGTTTTTTCTGATAATCAACAATTTGTAAAGCAATTTCTCAACTTTAAACCTTAAACTTTGAACCTTAAACCTATCAAGCGTATTCCGTTTTTACTAACTTATACAATTTGTCGGAAGGCCGGATTCTAAAATCAACAGGAAACGTAATATTATCACCTTTCTTTGCCGTTTCTGAAACGGCGTCTTCCACCATCATAGAGGAAACCGTTGCTTCTTTTGCCCCCGTAGTCGGTCCTGTAATCAGGATTTTGTCACCGATTTTTAAGTCGTAAGCTTCTATAGTAAATTGGCCGATGTTTGTTTTCGGATAAAAATGTTTTCCTTTTCCTATGTACACTTTTTTCTGTGTCGCCATGGAGCCGTTGGCAGGCGACCATTCGCCCAACTTTTGACCCAAATAATATCCACTCCAAAACCCTCTGTTGTAAACAGTTTGAAGCAAGGTCATCCAATAATCCGTTTTTTCTTTGGAGAAAGTTCCGTCTGCGATAGAATCAATTGCTTGACGGTAACATTGAATCACTGTCGCCACGTATTCCGGTGCTCTTCCGCGTCCTTCGATTTTCAAAACTTTGATACCGGCATCTGTGATTTCGTCCAGAAAATCAATGGTACATAAATCTTTTGGCGACATCATGTATTCGTTGTCCAATTCGATTTCAAATCCGGATTCCTGATCGATTACGGTATATTTTTTACGGCAATTTTGTTTACAAGCGCCCCGGTTTGCAGAAGAATTGCTCGAATGCAGACTCAAATAACATTTGCCCGAAACCGCCATACAAAGCGCTCCGTGTCCAAAAATTTCGATTTCCACCAGATTTCCGGAAGGACCGCATATATTTTCTTTTTTGATTTGTTCGGTAATCTTTTTTACCTGGCTTAAACTCAACTCGCGGCTCAAAACAATCGTGTCGGCAAACATCGCATAGAAACGAACTGTTTCGATGTTTGTTACATTGATTTGAGTCGAAATGTGAACTTCCATTCCTACTTGACGCGCATAAGCAATGACCGCCTGGTCCATCGCGATAACCGCAGTTATATCGGCCGATTTTGCTTTGTCGATCAGGGTTTTGATGACGGAAAGATCATGATCGTAAATGATGGTATTCAGCGTAAGATAGGTTCTCACACCCAATTTTTTACAACGTTTGGAAATTTCCGGAAGGTCGTCCATCGTGAAATTAATCGAAGCACGCGCACGCATATTCAATTGTTCCACCCCGAAATAAACCGAATCCGCACCGTTGTCCAACGCAGCCTGAAGCGATTCAAAATTTCCGGCAGGTGCCATTAACTCCATTTTTCCGTCTTTTGTCATTTTTTAAGTATTAAGTATCAAGTATTAAGTATCAAGACTTTACTACTTGTACATTTTGAATTTGCAAAATTACGGAAAAATCAGATACGGTTTTAACTGTCCCTGATAATTGATAATTTCCCTGAATTTTGTAATTTTACCCTATGGAAAAAGAAATCACCATAGAGGATTTTTCGCCCATACTGTTTTGGGATGTGGATATTGAAATGTTTGATTTGCAAACACACAAAAAGCATCTCATCCACAAAGTTTTGGAATATGGCTCTATGAAAGATTGGAATTTAATCAAAGATTTATACGGTATGGAAGCGATAAAAGAAACCGCTCTGACCGTAAGGAGTTTAGACGCGGTAACGCTTGCGTTTGTGTCCAACCTTTTTCAGATTGACGAAACCAAATTCAGATGCTACAAACACAGACAGTTGTACCCGACTTACTGGAACTCTTGATTAATTTGATGAACGAAGAATCCTTTAATGGGTTTGCGTTGGCGGGAGGTACTTCTTTGGCTCTTCAACTGGGACACAGAAAGTCTGTTGATATTGATATGTTTGGAAATTCCGAAATTCAACCCGCTCTTTTTTATGATATTTTAAGTGGATTCGGAACCGTTGTAGAAAGACAAAGTTCTGCCAATATTTATATTTCGGAAATCAATAAAATAAAGGTTGATTTTGTCAATTACAGCAGATTCCCTCAAATTGATGACATTATAGAAATAGACGGAATCAGAATGTTTTCACCGAAAGAAATTGCAGCAATGAAACTAAATGCAATCTCTGGTCGTGGAAGTAAAAAAGATTTTATTGACTTGTATTATTTAATCCAGACATTTTCATTGGGACAAATGATTGATTTTTATCGTGATAAATATACCGATGCGTCTGAGTTTATGATGTTAAAAAGCTTAACTTATTTTGGAGATGCTGATTTGCAGCCGCAACCAAAAGTATTCAAAGAATTCAATTGGGAAGTATGCAAAAAATACATTTTACAAGAAGTTAATAAACTATAACCTCTCCCCATTTTTCCAAAGTCCTTTCTTTAATAATTGAAATCCTTTTGTTTAGTGGTTATATAGGATTTTATAGTATTCGTCCGCCATCCGGTCGCTGTTGAAATTGGAACGAACATCGTTCATTCCGTTTTGGGCAATCTGCCGCCATTTGTCCGGATTTTCATAATAAGTTGGAAGAATTTCGTTTTCGAGAATTTGATACAAATACTCCAAATCCTGAAGATCCTGCTCTTCGATGCTTAAATTTTCATAATCTGCTTGTGGGATTACAAACGCATTTTCATGGTTTTTGGCGAATTCGGGAATCCAGCCGTCATCGGTCGAAAAATTAACGGCACCATTCATCGCGGCAGTCATTCCGCTTGTTCCCGAAGCTTCGCGGGGCACCCTCGGATTATTTAACCAAACATCTGAAGCCGCCTTTAACTGACGACTCAATTCCAATTCGTATCCGGTCAGAACGGCCATATTTCCGTGTTTTTTGCTTTCATACACCAATTTATTAAAAATATTGATGGCCGAATGGTCGTGCGGATAAGGTTTTCCTGCCCAGATCAATTGGACGGGATATTTGGAATTTGATAATAATTCATTGAATTTAACGCCGTCATACAACAGAAAATCTGCACGTTTATATCCGGCAAAACGACGTGCCCAAACCATGGTAAACACATTGGGATTAAATAATTTACCGGTTTGGTCGGCAACGGTCTTGAAAGCTTGGCTTTTGATGAATTTCTTGCGTCCGTCAAAATGGACAGGGTTCTTTTCGTCTGAAAATTTATATAATTCTTTGTCTGCCCAATACAGAAAATCCTGCGAATTGGTGATCGATTTGATTTCGCAAATTCCTTCATATTTGCCCCAGATATTTCTTGAAACTTCACCATGCAATTTCGAAACTCCGTTGGCGATTTTGGACAACCTCAACGCTGCCAAAGAATGATTGAATGGTTCGTCAGCTGTGATTCCGGTTGCGGCAGAAACCTCATCTTTGCTCAATCCTGAGAAATAGGACATTTTATAACACAAATCAAAATCATGTTTTTCGTTTCCGGCTTCTTCCGGCGTATGCGTGGTAAAAACCATTCGATTTTTGACTTCCTGAACATTTTTAAATTTGTTCAATAAATAAAAAGCGGCCGGTAATCCATGTGCTTCGTTGAGATGATAAATTTCTCTGTTTAAACCAATTTCATCCAATAATTTTGCGCCGCCTTTCCCTAATAAAATATATTGAGCCACTTTGGTTGCGGTATTGGCATCATATAATCTATGGCAAATGGTTTGTGCCAAATAATCATTTTCCGGTAAATCGGTCGTGAGAAAAAATAGGGGAGCCGTCCCAAAAGTTTCGGGATTGAGATACAATGCCTTTACCCAAACCGGATGTTCGTTGACATCAATTTGGAAACGAATGCCGGTTTCTTCCAGAAAACTATAACTTTTTTCTACCCAATGCGGATGTAAAGTCTGATCAGGATTTCGGGACTGGTCATAATAGCCATATTTCCAAAGAATACCGATTCCGACTAAATTTTGCTTTACGTTGTAAGCGCTCCGCATATGCGAGCCCGCTAGAAACCCAAGCCCGCCGCTGTAAACTTTCAGCGATTGATCAATGGCAAATTCCATGGAAAAATAAGCCGTGGGTTTTGTATATTCAGGATTGATTTCAAAAGGAATGGTATAGTTTTTAAATTTCATTTTTCTGTTTTTCAAACCGTAAAAGTAAAAAACTTTCATTTGGTTTGAAACACTTTAAATGCCATATGAAAATTATAGGTTAATCATCTTCATTTTGTTTTTCTCCCAATAAGTTGGGGATGATAAAATAAAATCCGACCGCCGCCAATGCCATAAGAATTCCGGTTCCTATCCATAAAACTGTAAATCCAAATTTTTCAGCAATAAAGGTTCCCAACGAAGGCGTGATGATAAACGCAAGTGAAAACCCAATGCCCAAAAGTCCCATATAAGCTCCTTTGTTATTCGCTCCTGATCGAAGTGCCGTTACCGTTGCCATAAACGGAAGCGTCCAGATTTCACCTACACACAAAATAGTCATAGAAACAAACAAGAATAGAATTCCATGGTTGAATCCGAGCATAGCAAAGGAAATCCCGCAAAGCAGTGTTCCGATGAAAAGTGTAAACCGCAGTTTAAATTTACGTTCGGCAATCTGTACAAAAAGCATCTCCAGAATTACAATAATGAATCCGCTGTACCCCAAAATATAACCGATGGCCTGCTGTGAAAGTTTTGCTTCCTGTTTGTAAAAAATAGTCAAGGTGTTGAGAATCTGAAAGAAACAAACAGAAAAAAGGAGACAAATCCCCGCAAACAACAAAAACTTCCCATCCCGATAAGGAGAAATAGATTTGTCGTTTGAAATCGTTTCATCCGGATTTTTGTTCCGATGTTTTCGGTTTCGGAAAAACCAGATATAGGTAATTCCGGCCAAAAGCGCACCCAACGCATTGGAATAAAACAAAAAATTGTAGGAAATCGCCGATAAAATCCCACCCAAGGCCGGACCGATGGAAAATCCGAGATTGACCGCCATCCGGTTCAAAGAAAAAGAACGCGTGATGTTTCCTTTTTTGGCGTATTTGGTAATCGCAACAGAGTTAGCAGGTCGAAAGGCTTCGCTCACCGTGCTTTGCAGAAATATGATGAATGCTAAACCCATTTCGGTTTTAAACAAAGGAATCAGGCAAAATAACGGAACGCTGAGCAATAAGCTGGTGGATTGTACTTTGAATTCACCTATTTTGTCGGTAATCATCCCGCCAAACCAGGAACCCACCACCGAGCCGATTCCGAAAAAGCTCAAAACAATTCCCGCATTTTTCAAACTGAATCCTAAATGGTCAGTCATATAAACTCCCAAAAAAGGCAATACCATAGACCCTGATCGGTTGATGAGCATCACCACCGCCAGCATCCAGCTTTCCGACGAAAGCCCTTTAAAGGAGTCAATATAAATTCTTAATAATTTCATTTGGGATTCAACAAAAAAAGCAGCCCTTGGTTGGACTGCCTTTTTGATTCTTATTATTTTTCAATTAATTCGAAACAACTTTTATGTCCACTCTTCGGTTTTTTGCCTTACAGATGTCGGTATCGTTGGCTTCACAGATAAAATGCTGGGCTCCATATCCTTCTGACTGCATGCGGCTTTCGTCCACACCTAGTCTAACCAAAGCTGCTTTGACAATGTTGGAACGTTCCGTTGAAACTTTCAAATTCACTTCCTCCTCTCCGGTATTGTCGGTATATCCACCGATTTTTACTTTTGCGTTAGGAAACTCTTTCATTAAAAGAGCGATATTCTTTAATTGCTCTGTTGAACCGGACAATAATTTAGATGAACCGGTTTTGAAATGAACCCTGTCCAGCGAAACCCACTTCCATCCTTCTCCATTTGATCCCTGGTTTTGAACTTCCGGATCTGAAAGAAATCTGAATAATTTTTGCTCACTTGAGAATCCCCCTACATTCAAAACTTTTCCGGAGGGCAATTTGATTTCAATTATTTCTCCCAAATCATAGACGAAATTTCCATCTGCATCCACTGCTTCTACATATACGGTTTCTGAACTTTCAGTAGTCGTTCCTTCTGCAATTCCTTCCGAATCACCTGAAGCATGTCCTCCCAAAATCGGTGCGATTACCAATCCAACCAAACAAGTCAATTTTATCAAAATATTCATAGATGGTCCTGATGTATCTTTAAACGGGTCTCCAACAGTGTCTCCGGTAACGGCCGCTTTGTGTGCATCCGAACCTTTGTAAGTCATTTCTCCGTTGATTTCAACTCCTGCTTCAAATGATTTTTTGGCGTTGTCCCAAGCTCCTCCGGCGTTGTTTTGGAAGATTGCCCAAAGCACACCTGAAACCGCAACTCCTGCCATGTAAGCTCCCAAAGCTTCAGCACCCATGATAAATCCGATTAAAATCGGTGTCACTATGGTCAATGCTCCCGGCAACATCATTTCGCGAAGCGCCGCTTTTGTAGAAATTTCCACACATTTTCCATACTCGGGTGTTCCTGTTCCTTCCATGATGCCCGGAATCTCTTTGAACTGACGACGTACTTCCTGTACCATCGCCATCGCTGCTTTACCTACCGATTGCATGGCCAAAGCTGAGAAAACAACCGGAATCATCCCTCCGATGAACAAAGCTGCCAAAGTTTTGGCTTTGAAAATATTGATTCCGTCAATTCCGGTAAAGGTTACATAGGCAGCAAATAAAGCCAATGCAGTCAAAGCCGCAGATGCAATTGCAAATCCTTTTCCAACCGCAGCAGTTGTATTTCCTACGGAATCCAAAATATCTGTTCTTTCACGTACTTCTTTTGGTAATTCGCTCATTTCGGCTACACCACCGGCGTTATCAGCAATCGGCCCGAAAGCATCAATTGCCAATTGCATTGCAGTCGTTGCCATCATGGCAGATGCTGCAATCGCAACTCCATAGAAACCAGCTAATTCATAAGATCCCCAAATTGCAGCCGCAAACAAAAGAACAGATGAAAAAGTTGAAATCATCCCTGTAGCCAAACCGGCAATGATGTTGGTTGCTGCTCCGGTTGAGGAGTTTCTAACAATATTTAAAACCGGTTTTTTACCCAATCCGGTATAGTATTCTGTAAAAGCAGAAATCAATCCTCCTACAGCCAAACCAATTAGTGTAGCATAAAAAACATTCATTCTGGAAATTTTTTGAATTCCTTCTCCAAAGAAATCCATGTATAATACTTCAGGTAACATCCAGTTAATCAGGAAGAATCCTGCGATAGCTGTAATGATGATGGAAGACCAGTTTCCTAAATTCAAAGCTGCCTGAACTTTTGCTTCTTTAGCATCATTTGATTTAATTCTAACCAAAAAAGTCCCAATGATAGAAGCGATGATACCGATTCCTGCAAACATAATCGGAAGGATGATTGGACCCATTCCTCCAAAATCATCAGCGAAAGCCGTTCCGTTTGCGGTTACATAGTCTTTGATAATATAATTCCCTAAAACCATGGAAGCCAGTACTGTTGCCACATAAGAACCAAACAAGTCGGCACCCATACCGGCAACGTCTCCTACGTTATCACCTACGTTATCGGCAATTGTAGCCGGGTTTCTCGGATCATCTTCCGGAATTCCGGCTTCTACTTTTCCGACCAAATCCGCTCCCACGTCGGCTGCTTTGGTGTAAATACCTCCACCCACACGCGCAAACAAAGCGATAGACTCAGCTCCCAAAGAGAATCCCGCCAAAGCTTCCAAAGCAATGGTCATTTCTTCATAAAAAGGTTTTCCTCCGGTTACGAAGTGGCTTGTAAAAAAGATGAAGAACAATGAAAGTCCCAATACGGCCAATCCTGCTACTCCCAATCCCATTACCGTTCCTCCTGAAAAGGAAACGTTCAATGCTTTTGGTAAGCTGGTTCTGGCGGCTTGCGTTGTTCTGACGTTCGCAGCTGTCGCAACGCGCATCCCGATGTTTCCTGCCAATGCGGAGAAAATAGCTCCAATGACAAATGCCGGAATAATCAACCAACTAGTGGTCGGAACGTATTGTGAAATGCCGAAGAGTGCCAAAGATGCTACCACAACGAAAATAAGCAATAAGCGGTATTCAGCCGACAAAAAAGCCAATGCTCCTTCCTGAATGTTCTTTGCAATTCCTTGCATTTTTTCATTACCCGCATCTTGCTTTTTCACCCAAATGAACTTGGAAATCATCATCAATAATCCTACGATTGCAAGGATTACCGGAATCCATAAAGAGAGTTCTTTCATCTGTAAATATTTAAATTTGTTTTAATTGTCAGATGGAATTTGCATTTCATCTGTTAATATTTAATTTGTTTTTAATAGTCAGATGGAATTATTCATTTCATCTGTTAATTTTTATATTAAATCTTGTGTTTTTAATGAATTTTTAACAATCTGCAAATATAGTATATTCCTATTATTTGAAAAGAAAATTCACTTATATCTTAATTGAATTGAATAATAATTAAAAAACGGCTTAAAAATCTGTTGAATTTCTAAGCCGCTCCAAATTATCTCGATTTTTTTAATCATTTTCCTTGCTGAAAATAAACCTCTTCATAAGGCTGGATCAGCACCCAGCCTTCTCCTGAAAATTTCATCTGGAATTCTTCTCCGCTTCCCCTTCCTATAAAGGATTTCAGTGACATATTGGCCTTCAGTTCAGGGGAAAGGTTTCCTGACCAAGCAACGGTGGCATTGGGGTCTGTAAATACAGGATTGTCTGAGCTTACCATTAGCACCAATGGATCTCCGTGCGTGGTAATTGCTACATGACCAGATCCTGTCAAACGAACCTGAAAAATCCCGCCCGACATCATTCCCGCAATACTTTTCAGCATAGTAATCTGGTTTTTGATGGTTTGGTCATGTGCCAAAATATCGTTTCCGTTTACACAGATGGATTCATTTTCCAAATGTAAAACCTGAACTTTCTTTCCACTGTCGGCCACATAAAGCCGGCCGGTTCCTTCCGCTTTCATCAGTTTGGCTCCCTCTCCGGTCAGAGATTTTTTCAGAAAATTTCCCAGTCCTCCGGAAAGCATTCCTTCGCGTTCAAATTTTATATTGCCCACATAACCTACCATCGCACCGTTTTTGGTCCAAACAAACTGATTGTTCAGATTGATTTCCAATAGTTGCGGGGTTTCCAGTTCAAAATAATCATGTTCGGCATCATTCTGTCGTTTTTTGGCAATGAATGATTGTAAAGAATATTCGCTCATCTTATTTATTAATTTGGTTTTTAAATGTATTGATTTTTGAATTTAAGTTGAATTTCATTCTGATGTTATGTAAACTGTAAAGTTGTATAATGTATGTCGTATAAGTGATTCATTGTCAATGTTTTTGAAATTAAATTTTGAACATTGTACATTTAGCTTAACACTAATTTTAATACGTTATTAAAACGAAAAATTCATTCCAACGGTTACTCCGAATTTACGTGCATCCGGCAATTCTGTGTAATTTCCTCTCCAGTTAAAATCTACCCGAAATGGTCTAAAGTTACCAATCCCTATGTTCTCAATTCCAAATCCGTACTCGAAATAGATTTTGTCTTTTGGTGCTACATAAAGGATTTCAGACCTGTTCATTTCTACTGCTTCGTCCGAAATATCTCCCCAAGCTGCGCGGATAAATCCAACTTCCCGCAGTTTTAGTTTCTTCAGCAAAGGAATTTTATTGAAAATCCAACCATTAAAATGATGGTCGAGAATAAAAGTTGCATAGGAATCTGTCACAAATTCGTAATAATCAATTTGCGAAAAAGTACCCGGAATCTGTCCATAGCTTTCGTTTCCGGGAATCACGCTCAATAAAGACAAAGGAACGGGCTGGAAAATCTTTCCGGCTTCCAACACCACATCGCTTCGCCCTAAAGAGCCAATCAAAAAAGGTTTATAAAAATATGCTTGCAATTTGTCATATTGGAATTGGCTGTTAAATAATCCGTTAAACCCTTTGGTGTAACGCAATATAATAGTCGGTGCCAAAGTAGAGTGTTCATACCTGTCAATCCCAAATCTTGAAAATTTTGCCCCGGGTCTGGCAATCAAAGACAAACTGATGTTTGTGTCGATCAAATGTTCTTCTTCCAATCCTTTTTCGTTTATATAGCCGATGTCAAATAAATAAGGGTCGGCAGCACGGGTTGTTTGATAGTTTCCATCGACGCGAATGGTAAAATTTTTCCAGGGATCGATGGATGCATATACGTTGGTCTTATTGATATGGCTTAATTTCGCATTAGCGCCTTGAGAAATAATGGAAGAAGAAGCAAAGCTACGCGTCATGATTCCGTCTGAAGTGGTGAGTTGCACACCCAATTGTTCCACATCACGCTTGGTTCCGGCTCCGATTTGGAGTCGGTTGAATTTGTTGAACATAAATCGGGCTTCTGCACCGTATTTGAATTGATGATCATCAAATCCATAAGCCAGATAACCTCCCAAACGCCACATATCGTTTTGTGAAAAATAGGTTCTGGCTCCGGCACGTAATCGGAATCCTTCGATTTCGTTGTATCCGAAAGTCGAATATAAATCTCCAATGTCTATCGCTTTCCAGACATTCCAATATCCGGATCCGAATATCTCTACCGATTTTACAATTCGTTTAAAACGAGGGACTTGCTGTAAACTATCGAGCATTTCGTAAATGCCGTCTTCATTCTCGGAAAGTTTTTCATGTCGGGCATTTGCCCAATACAAATCGGTTTTTTCAAATGCTCCGGACTCATAGGGATCATGGTTTCTCGGATCATAAAAATTGTCGGCACGCGGTATTTCAAAATTGAAATCTTTATAGGAAACCGTCCTATGGGCAAAAAGTCCCTTTGACTTGTCTTTTTTGTTCAACAAAGTCATATCCAACAAAATATAATCGCGTTTCGGAAGAAAAACAGTATCGTTTTTCACTTCAAATTCCTGACTTACAAATATATCCCGCACAAAGTTTACATCAATGTTTTTGGTACTTTGCATGGAAATTTCTTTGATGGCATATTCTTTTACACTTACGTAAAAATCACCCTTAAAAGTATGACCTGCTTCGTTTTTGGGATAATATTTAATCCGATAACAATCAAGCCCGTCGATGTTTACGGTGTCGGTAAGTTCGTATTCGTAAATAGAAAATCCGTCACGGGCAATTGGGCTTGCAAAATTGATATTGAAAAAATTCAGCCGGTTGTCATAAATATTGAATTCCTTATACAAATTCTTCAATGTCTGGCTGACGATTTCGTTGTCATCAAACCCCGAACTTTTATTGGCAACTAAATCTTTCCGTTCTCTTCTCGGGTCATTTTTACCATAAACCTGATAAATGGATTCGTTTAAAAATGCCGGCAGATAGGCTTTTCCGCTCACTTGGGACGTATCGATGTTTTCAAACATAAATTCCATGTCTTTAAAAAGTTTGCTTTTCGTCATGGCGCTGTCCACATTGTTTAAATCGAATTCGAGTTTTTCATATTCCTCGTATTCGTATTGCGGGACGTTTCGAAGCCCGTTGAGCTTCTTTCTTGCCCAGACTTCCCGGAGAATGGCATAAGCGGGATTTTCTTTTTTGCTTTTGTATTTTTTCTTTTTGTTACTGATGGTGGCAGCTTCCAGTTCGACGGTGGAATTTTCTTTCAAAGTACCGTCCGAAATCAATTCTAAAGACAAATTATAATTGACTTTTGAGGTCAATTCAAATTCCATGAATTCAAATCCGTCTGCTGTAATTTCTAAAATCGAATCGTTTTTTTCCGATTCCAAATAAAAACTTCCGTCCGTATTGGTCGTAGTAAAAACCCCTGCGTTTGGCAAAGTTACGTCTGCATACGCTATGGGCTTTTTGGTTTTGGTATCGATTATTTTACCGGAAACCTTTATCTGGGCTATCATCGGGATGGCCGCAAGCAGAAATAAAATACTTATGAAAGATTCTTTCTTCAACATATAATTATAACAAATATCCACAAAAAAACCTTCCAAAAACGGAAGGTTTGTATGTTTAACTAATTTTATGTATTATTTTTTGTACGAAACTGATTTGGAGGCTTCCACCACGTCTTCTACGCTTGGGAACCATTCTTTGAACAATTCAGCCGAATAAGGTGAGGAAATATCAGGTGCCGTGATTCGTTTTACCGGAGCATCCAGATAATCAAATGCTTTCTGTTGTACCATATAAGCGATTTCTGTTCCTATAGATCCAAACGGCCAGGATTCTTCCAAAACAACCAAACGATTTGTTTTTTTCACCGAACTGAGGATGGTATCGTAATCCAGCGGTCGCAATGTTCTCAAATCAATCACTTCTGCACTGATTCCTTCCTTTTCCAATTGTTCGGCCGCTGCCAAAGCATTTTTCATGATTTTCCCATAGGAAACTATCGTCAAATCTTTTCCTTCTTTTTTGATGTCGGCTATGCCAATCGGGATTAGATATTCATCCTCGGGCATTTCCATTTTGTCACCATACATCTGTTCCGATTCCATGAAAATCACCGGATCATTATCACGAATCGCTGATTTCAACAAACCTTTTGCGTCATAAGGATTAGACGGAACCACAACTTTAAGTCCCGGTGTGTTGGCATACCAGTTATCAAAGGATTGTGAGTGCGTTGCTCCCAACTGCCCGGCTGAACCGGTCGGCCCACGAAAAACGATGGGAATGTTCCATTGTCCACCGGTCATCTGATACATTTTTGCAGCGTTATTGATGATTTGGTCTATGGCAACCAATGAAAAATTAAACGTCATATACTCCACGATGGGACGACAACCGTTCATAGCTGAACCAATTGCTATTCCGGTAAAACCGCCTTCGGCAATCGGCGTGTCTATCACTCTTTCCGGCCCGAATTCGTCCAGCATTCCTTTAGAAGCTTTGTACGCTCCGTTATATTCTGCTACTTCCTCACCGATTAAATAAACCGCCGGGTCTCTTCTCATTTCCTCGCTCATCGCCTCTGCAATGACTTCTCTGAATGTTTTTGTTGCCATAATTCTAAATCAGGTTAGCAAAAGTACAAAGTTTTTTAAAATGAATGAACATCCTTAGTCCTTCAAATACAAATCAAAATAATCGGAAATCTTCTGCATCAAATGAACGCGGTCAACTCCTCTCACATTATGTTCATATCCCGGATACACAAAATAATCAACCTGTACTCCATTTGACACGGCGTTTCGTAAGAAATTAATTGAATGCTGCCAAACCACAACAGGGTCTTGTGTTCCATGAATGATCAATAATTTTCCTTTCAGGTTTTGGGTTTTGTCCATAAGTAAATTTGCGGCATATCCGTTAGAATTATTTTGGGGCGTTCCCATATATCGCTCGCCATACATCGCTTCATACATGCTCCAGTCCAGGACCGGACCTCCGGCAACTCCTGCTTTGAAAACATCGGGTTTGCGCAACATAAAAGAAGTCGTCATAAATCCGCCGTAGCTCCAGCCGTGAATTCCCATCTTTTCTGCGTCTATAAACGCTAAAGATTTTAGGTAATTCACGCCTTTCATCTGGTCGTTCATTTCTACTTCTCCTAAATTTCTATGGATTGCCTGTTCAAATTTCAACCCGCGGTTGGAACTTCCTCTTCCGTCCATCACCCAAACTACATATCCGTTTTGCGCCATATAATCATACCAAAGATTTCCACTTGCCGGGAATCGGTTCAGGTTCATTTGGGCATGAGGCCCGTTGTACAAATACACGATAACCGGATATTTTTTTGTCGAATCAAAATCGGTCGGATAAATCAATTTCCCATACAAATCCGTTCCGTCGTCGGCTTTCAGCGTTACATTTTCCACCTTTGGCATTTGATATTCGGCCAATGGGTTGGAGGCGGTAAATAGATTCTTGTTGACTTTTTTATCGGTCGATAAAACATCGATTTTTCTCGGCGTGGATTCATTTGACCAATTGTCCAAAACGTAGGTTCCTGCGTCATTTGCCGTAAAGAAATGATAACCCGGCGTCGTATCGATTCGTTCCGTTTTTCCATTCTCCCAATTCACCGTGTACAAATGTTTTTCCATCGCTCCGTCTTTGGTAGAAGTAATCAGCAATTGTTTTTGTTTCTCATTTTTACCCAGAATTTCATTTACCAACCAATTTCCTTTGGTAATTTGATTGATCAATTTTCCACTCAAATCATACCGATATAAATGCATAAATCCGTCGCGTTGGCTCCACCATACGAATTCTTTTCCGTTGGGAAGAAAATACAATTCATTTTGAGGTTCTACATATTTTGAATCTGTTTCTTCAAAAAGCGTTTTGATAAATTTTCCCGAATCGGCATCATATTGATTCAATTTCATGTGGTTTTGGTCACGGTTGAGAACCGCTACATAAATTGATTTTTCGTCGGGAGACCAGGTTACGCAGGTCAAATATTGGTCTTTTGGTTCGCCTGTTTGGAGAAAGGTTGTTTGTTTGGTTTTCGGGTTGTAAACGCCTAAAGTTACCTGATGAATCGTCCGTCCGGCAAAAGGATATTTGATGTTTGTATTTACGGCCGGGGTCGTTGACCAGTCCACAATTGGATAATCTTCCACCATCGTTTCGTCCATTCTGTAAAACGCCAGATAATTTCCTTTGGGCGAAAAGAAAATTCCTTTGTAAATCCCAAATTCTTCACGGTGAACGGTTTTTCCGTTTAGGATTCCGTACTTTCCATCGGTCGTGATTTGGGTAGTTTTTCCGTTTGAATCAATTAAAAATAAATTGTTATCAATCACATATGCCGTTTGGCCGGATTTTCCATCAATCTCAATTGCCTCCGTGTTTTCAGGAAGTTCAAACCATTTGGAAGTTGATTTTTTTGATTTGTTAAACCAACTATATATCCGATTGTCAACAAAATAGGCTTTTTCGGAATCGATCCAATTCAGATTGGGTACATTTTTCAGTTCCGGAAAATCAAGGGAACGAAGAATCGTGTCCGTCTTTTGTGTTTTAGCATCGTATCCGACCAACGCATTTCCGTAACCGGTTTTAACTTTTTCATAAAATTGGTCAGAATCGGGGAGCCACTGATAGGTCTTGCTATCCGGGCGAATTCCCATGACCGCTTCTTTCATCGTTAATTGTTTGGTTTGGGAAAACAAGGAAGCTCCGGTAAGCAGAACTGCCATCATGGTAAGTTTATTCATCTTCTGATTTTTGTCTGTTTTAAAAAAGTAAATTTAAAGAAAACTCCGTACAAAAACCCTTTCTCATCGTTTATTTTAAGGACTAACTAAGGATTAGCTTTATATAAAACAATTGGCTTTCTCCGATACGATTTGTTAAAAACAGGGCCAATTCTATACTTCCTTTTCTGTTTTATAGTCAGAAGGCTCAACATCAAAAGGGTGTTTTCACCCTTTTTTTAAGTTGGAATACCCTAAACAGTTGAATTTTCATCACTGCATTTTTGTTTCAGTTAAAAATAGAACTGGATATAAAAATTAAATACTATGAAAAAAACATTTACCTCTTTTAAAAACACATTGAAAATCGGATTGCTTTCAGCGACCTTTTCCATGTCTTTATTACAAGCACAAGAGTCTGATTTTTGTCCTTGTAATTATTTTACAAATGGAGATTTTGAGACCGGAACTCCGACCAACACAAGCAATAACATCACGCTCGCTACGGGTTGGGATAAAATTTGGACAGGAAACAGCGAAGCTGATTTTTACGATGAATCGCATTCGGCTTCCACTTTCCCGCTTCCAAGTCCTGCGTCAGGAAATTACGGCAGCCATTGGATTGATAATTATAACCGTCCAAGTACTTCTATCTGGAGAGAAGGAATGTTAAATGAATTGGTTTCCACGCTTCCGTTAAATACGGGAACGTATTCGTTTTCTTTTGAAATGGCGTGTTTGGGCGGTTCAGGAACTTCTCAAATTGCGATTTACGCTGTTTCGGCACCAAATGGTTATGTGTATGCACCCCAACCGTTAAGCTCGCACAATCCGTTGAACGAGGATTTGTTTCAAACCATTCCGGGGCAGGAAATTGCGTTTTTAGGAACGGTGGATGTCCAAGCTAATTGTGATGGTGTAAAACAAACCGGGATATTTACTTTTGATACAAATTCGCTTCCATTAACAAACGGCATCACGCACATCGCCATCACAAAAAGTGACGAATACTTGAGTGGAGGGAAATATGTGGCATTTGACAATTTCTGTATGCAAGTTTGTCAAGAAATGGATTTTGAACCTTTCCAACCGGCAGTAGCAGATTTGTTTCCGCAAGCTGTTGCAGACGAACTGGGTTTTGATGCCATCAACTGGTCTTCCTTTGGACATGATAAAGAGTACGGTGATGTGGACGGAGATGGTGACATCGATATTCTGTATGCGAAAAATGGCGTTCTTCATGTGTTGAAAAATACGGCAGGAGCAGGAAATCCACCGGTTTATAATCCTGCGAACAGCATCAATCTCGGTCTGGATTTTACGAATTTTTTTACCGCTCATCCACAAGATGCTTCCAATTGTAGAACCAATTATACATCACCTGAAATAAAAGTTTATTCGTTTCGATTATACGATTGGAACCATGATGGTCAGGATGATTTAATCGTAGTTGCTGGAAGACCAAATGTAGAGCTATCATTAGATTGTACAACGAACTTTGATACATTGGCGGCGGCAACGGGTGTTTTCTTGATTTTGAATAATGGAGATGGGACGTTTGCTACTGTTCCGGAAGATATTTTACTGGATGCAACTCAATTTGGGGTAAGTCCTCAATGGTGGATACAATTGGCCAATGATTTTCCCGCCGGAGACTCTTCTTACTATCTTGAAATTTCTGATTTAAATAACGATGGTAAACCGGATTTGCTGTTGACGGGTCATGCGAGAATTACCGGAACTGCTTATTTCGAAGGAAAGGATATAGAAAATGTAGATCCAAACGAACCCTATTTCGAACTCGTTTCTCCACAAACCCAAAATAATGGTTATGTGGGTGTGATTGATGGAATATTTATACCCAATTATTCCAAACAAGATGTACCCGAAATTTACAACGCAGATTGTGATGGACTACAAGATTTGTTTATTTCGACACATACGGTGAATAACGGAACAGGCGGTGGTAGAATGTATTACTATCAAAATTCTGGGGAAGAAACAACTGATATTTTTCCTGATTTGAACCAACCTTTGACAAATCAATTCGGATTTAACGACGACCCAAATTCCAATTATCCAAATGCAACTTACCCAAATTATTCCAATTCACCCCTTTGGAATGATGGTCAGGGAATCATTGTACGATTTGTAGATTTTTTCGGAACAGGATGCCCGATTGCGATTGCTTTTAATCCTATCGGAGCTTGGAATTCAAACACGGGAACGATGGATGGTTCATTTTTCCATTATTTCGAACAAGACTGTAGTTGCGAAAGCGTAGAAATGTCTGTGGAGGATGAAAACGAGATCATAGGTTTTGTAAAACCCATTTTATATAACAATCCGGTGAAAGATCATTTGATGTTGAAAATGGAAGGGAAAAACAGTTCTGATGTATTTTCGTATCAAATTTATGATTTAACCGGTAAAATCGTACAATCAGGAGAAAGTAGATTTGAAAATAAACTAAACGTTTCAGGCATGACTTCGGGGAATTATGTGATTAGAATTACAGAAAAATCAAACAGTTATAGTTTGAAATTCATTAAAAATTAGATGTATTTATGGAAACGAAACTATCTGAATTTGTTCTATTTAGCATATTGTCTTTTTGGATTTTACTGAGAATTCTATTGAAATTCGCAGGATTTAATTCAACCCAATTTAGAGTTTTACATTATCCTAAATAATTTGTCCATCGAGAAGCTTTCCCATAAAATGGGAAGCTTCTTTTTTGATTAATATTCTCTACGAAACAAAAGCAAAGAAACAGCATCAAGCTAACCTTTCAAATATTCACGTACTAATTCCAGATTTTTCTTTTCATTTCCGATGAAGATTTTATCGCCGTCAATGATAACCGGACGTTTCAAAAAAGTATAATCGTTTAGAATATAATGTTGAAAATCATTTTCGGTCAAAACCTCATCTTTCAGACCCATTTCCTTGTATTTTTTGGCTTTTCGGGAAAAAAGAGATTCATAATTTCCAGCCAGATTTTTCATTTCATCCAATTGTTTTGCGGTAATCGCCTCGGTTTTGATTTCCTGTTTTTCAAATCCCGTGAAATCCAATTCTTTCATGATTCTTCGACAGGTGTCGCAGGTCTGGAGATAATAGATTTTTTTCATGGTATAAAAATAGCGAATTCTGAACTTTGTCAAAGTTATAATGCGTATGGATAGAACTTTGACAAAGTTTTACCTAAATTTAAGGATAAACGATGTGCCCCGTGTAAAGTTGCTCCACATCCACAATCGGCGGAACATTTTTCAAAACCAGATTTCCGGTGCTTCTGATCACTCCCTTTACCGACTCAACCGGAAAAACGATGATGTCGTTAGTGCTTCGGTGGTTGATTACAACATCTTCCACCATGAAATTTTCACCTTCAAAACGACCATTCGATCCCCAGAAATTGATTTCGAGCTTATCCGAACTTCCTGTGATTTTAAAAACCGAAGAAATATTGTCATTCACTTTCAACAATTCATTTTCAATCTGCATTTCAAATATACTCGCCGGCGTATCTTCTATGATTCCCGATTCCAAAGTCAATTCGGGAAAAGTTAAAATTCCGTCTGATTTTATGGAATATTGAGAAGACGAATAAATCTTTTCCAAAACCGGCGTGGTGACGTAAATCTTTGCCGAATGGTAATTCCGGAGCATTTCACAGCCGTTTTCGTTGGTGATTTTTAATTCTCCATCAATCACTTCAAATTTTATATCGTTGATAAGATTTTTGCCCATCGTCACTTTTACGGTTTGTGTATCAGATTCTTTTACAACCAATTCAATTCCGGTTGAAATATTGATTTTTGAGAATTCTCCAACGGAAATCTCCTGAACTTCCAAATCTCCTTCGCTTTTGAAACAATCCGGTCCATTTTCCGAATCGCAACCCAGATTAAGAATCAATACTAAAACAAACAGAAGTTTTTTCATTTTCAAATTAACTCATTTTCAAATTATCAAATCACAACCGCATTCCCAAAGAAAAATCCATAGCCTCCGCTTTGGAAAAATGCGTTTTCAACCCCGTTCCCACAAAGAATTTGTTTTTATAAAAATAATATTTCAATCCCAAATGCTGGTAAAGCGCCGTATGGGATTTGTAATCATCATATAAATAACCACCCAATTGTCCTTCAAAAGATAATCGGTTTATAAACAATTCGTAACCCACAAATAATCCGATGCGTTTATAATCCGTATCGGCACTGATTCCCTTTTCCGGAAAAGAAATCGCCATCATTTCGATTTCATGTTTCATCATCATCGACAAAAACACATCAATTCCTGCCTGAAAAGCACTTGATCGCGAAATCCTTTTATCGGCATAAGCAGAGAAATTATAAAACGGATATTGTCCGCTTCCTATGATGTGGCTCTCATGAATGCCCATCCGGAAAGCGAAATTATACCGAATCGGTTCTGTAAAAACCGAATCTTTATTGGTTCTCGGATGATAAATTCTTTCGTTTTTATGGTCAAATGTATAAGTAACTCCAAAGTTTGCTCCGACGGTATTGGCACTGGTATTCGGCGTTTTGATGGTTCCGTTGGAATGATGAATCAGAAATAATCCGGTTCGCAAACCTAATCCGTTCCAGATGTTTTCTTTCTGATAATTTGCCATGAAAAAACTCGCCGGCATGAAGTGGCTTCCGTAAGCAGAATTCCGATAATTCTCTTCTTTGTCGTAAGGATTTGTGTTGTAAGCGATTCCCTGACCTATGCGCAATTGTAAATTCCGTTTGAGAAAGTAAAAATTATAATGCGCAAAAAGTCCGTACATATCGCCCAAAGTTTCGTTTTTATTATTTTGATAATGAAGCGTCAAACCATAATCCGGATAATTAAAACGGGATTCCCATTCTTCATCCCCAAACGTTTTCCGATTAGCCGAAACAAAAACACCTTCGGGATGTTCGGTAATCAAATGGCTGATTTTTTCACTGTGCGGCAAAATACTTCCGTAATAATAATTTACATCTACGGAATATTGCGGTTCATTTTCTTGAGAAAAACCGATTGTCGAAAGGAAAACCAACAAATAAAAATAGTGTCGCATAATTATTACGCCGCCAAATTTAAACAAATCTCAAAAACATAGTAAGTTTGCACCTATAAAACAAACAAGAAAATTTAAAATGAAATTCAATACAAAAACCATACACGGAAATCAACACCACGATCCAAGTACCGGAGCGGTGATGACGCCCATTTACCAAACATCTACTTATGCCCAAAGCAGCCCGGGTGTTCACAAAGGATACGAATATTCGCGTGGCGCAAATCCTACCCGAACCGCTCTGGAAAACGCTTTGGCGAGTATAGAAAACGGTACGCATGGTTTGGCTTTTGGCTCCGGGCTGGCCGCTACCGATAGTGTAATGAAGACATTAAATCCCGGTGACGAAATCATCGCCATGGATGATTTATATGGTGGTTCTTACCGTATGTTTACAAGGATTTATGCCAAATATGGATTGAATTTTCATTTTGTCGATATGACAAATCCGCAAAACGTTTTAGATAAAATCAACTCAAAAACCAAACTCATCTGGATCGAAACACCGACCAATCCTTTGATGAAAATCGTGGACATTCAAGCGATTTCTGGTTTGGTAAAAGGAAAAGATATTTTAGTTGCCGTCGACAATACTTTTGCTTCGCCCTATCTGCAAACACCTTTGGATTTGGGTGCAGACATCGTAATGCACTCCGCTACGAAATATTTGGGCGGTCACTCTGACGTGGTTGCCGGTGCTTTGATTGTAAAAGATGAAACATTAGCCGAAAAACTTCATTTCCAATTATTTGCAGGCGGAGGAATTTTAGGTCCACAGGATTCTTATTTGGTTTTAAGGGGAATCAAAACTTTGCATGTACGAATGCAACGACATTGTGAAAACGGAAAACAAGTTGCCGCGTTTTTGGAAAATCATCCAAAAATAGGGAACGTCTTTTATCCGGGACTGGAAAATCATCCGAACCACGAAGTTGCCAAAAAACAAATGAGAGATTTCGGGGGAATGGTTTCCTTCAATTTCAAATCGGGCGAACGCAAAGACGCCGATGCCTTTTTGGAAAGCCTAAAAGTCTTTACACTGGCGGAAAGTTTGGGTGGTGTGGAATCTTTGGCCAATCATCCTGCGACGATGACCCATGCCTCTATTCCGGCTGAAAAACGTGCCGAAACCGGGATTACAGATGATCTGGTTCGGCTAAGTGTTGGAATTGAAGATATTGAGGATTTGTTGGAAGACTTGAATCAGGCTTTGGCATAATAAATCAGCTCAATCAGGTTTAAAACCTCGTTTGGGCATAAATTTTAATTCGCCAGATTATACGCTTCCTCTATAAATTTCACCAAACGAACTGCATGAACGCCATCCAAGGCAGAATCTCGGTTTTCTGCTAATGCATCACGGATTTCGGCAATGGCTACCGGATGAAAATTCTTGACTTCGGTCGACATATTTTTAGAACAAACCACGTTCTTTAAATTGCTGTATTTCAATTCGTTTAAATATTGATCCCCGATTTCGATGGTTCCTTTCTCGGCGATGATGACGATTCCACTTTTGTAATTTTTCTCAAAAGTGGATGTGGTGAAAATCATGCTCCCGACGGCTTCATTGGCTTTAAAATCCAGTTTTCCGCTGTCTGCAAATTCTGTAATTCCCTGATGATTAAAATTATAAAATGCTGAATTTGTGCATTTTGTATCTTTAAACCAATAATTCAAAACATCCACAAAATGTGAAAATTGCGTAAACAAAACCCCGCCGTCCATCAAGTTGGTTCCATGCCATTCGCGGGTCATATAATAATTTTTATTGCGGTTCCAATAACAATTGATGTTGACCATATAAATTTCGCCCAAAGAATTATTCTCCAAAAGGGCCTTCACATAACTAACCGGCGGTGAAAACCTTAATTGCATCGAAGAAAAAACCCGTCGGTTGTACTTTTCGGCAGCTTGAAGGATTTCATTTGCATGCTCGATGGTTAGTGCAATCGGTTTTTCGATTAAAACATGCTTTCCCGCTTTCATGCAACGGATCGCATGATCCCGATGAAGACCGTTTGGGGTAGCAATGACTACCAAATCCGTTTCCTTATCCTCAGTCAAAAAACTTTCCAGCGTTTTATAAATCGGAACCGGCGATTCCTCATCTTCGTAATTGATATCTATGATGGAAACCAGCTCTGCGCCTTCGGTTTCGTCTATTGCATTTTTATGAACCCGGCCTATGTGGCCAAATCCCAGAAGGGAAATTTTTAACATTCTTTTATTTTCTAATAGGCTTTAAAAGATTTCAGGTTTTCATCATCAAACAACTCCTTTATCTGCCGTTGCAAATTTATATATTTGTTTCTTAATCGGATAAAAGAAGTTTTGGTTCAATTATTTATTTCTGCTTACCACAATTTTAAAGAACGGAAAGTTTTATTTTTTTGTTCCATCATTTTTTTATTGATGCTGCTTGGATACTGGGCTTCGCGAATTTCATTTGAGGAAGATATTTCCAAATTAATTCCTTCGGGAGAGGATTCCGAAACTATCCAACGGGTTTTGAAAAACATGAGTTATGCCGACAAAATCATTGTCAATATTTCTTCCGAATCAATTGATAATCAAGCCAATTTACAGGCGTATACCGATAGTTTAACGTCGGAACTTTCAGAAAATCCATCAATCGGAAATCTCCAAGCACGGTTTGAGGATGATAAAATGGTTGAATTGATAGATTTTGTTTCTACGCATCTTCCTTTCTATCTGGACGAACAGGATTATGCTCAAATCGATTCTCTTCTCGCACCGCAAAATGTTTCCGGAAAACTGGACGAAGTCTATCATTCCATTGTTTCTCCATCCGGAATGATTACTACCCAAATGTTACGTTCAGATCCGTTTGGAATGGATTTTATGGCTTTAAAAAAATTCCAACAACTGCAATCCGGCGAGAATTTTTCTGTAGAAAATGGTTATTTACAACATAAAAACGGAAAAAATATTTTTGTTTTTATCACGCCAAAAGCCGGAGCCAATGAAACTTCGCACAATGAAAAATTAGTAAGCGACCTCCACAATTCGGTTCAAAAACTAAATGCCAAATTCAAAAATGCCAACGTTAAAGCGGAATATTTTGGAGCAACTCCGGTTTCCGTCGCCAACGCCAAACGCATCAAAAATGACATCGTCCTCACGCTGAGCATTTCAGTGGTATTGCTTTTTGCTTTGTTTATTTATTTTTACCGAAAACCCTATATCCCGCTGATCATCATCGTTCCGGCAATATTCGGGAGTTTGCTCGGCATGGCTGTTTTATATTTTTTAAAGGGAACTATTTCGGCCATTTCAATTGGAATTGGATCAGTGCTTTTAGGGTTGACGTTAGATTATTCGCTGCATATTTTGAGTCATTACCGCAGCACGGGAGACGTTTCAAAATTGTTTAAAAGCACGGTAAAGCCTTTGCTTATTTGTGCGGTTTTTACTGCCGCCGATTTTTTGGTTTTGTTGTTTTTAAAATCTGATGTTTTAAAAGATCTGGGCGTTTTTGCAGCGGTCAGCGTTTTGGGTGCTGCCATCTTTGCATTGTTGTTTGTTCCGCAGGTTTATTCGCCCAAAAATTCATTGCAAGTAAATCAAAATACGTTCATCGACAAATTGGCTTCTTATGATTTCGACCGAAATAAATTCTTACTCGGTTTTTCGGTTTTGCTCATCCTGATCAGCTTGTTTACTTATCAAAATGTCGGTTTTGAAAACGATCTGAACAAACTGAATTATATGCCAAATGATTTACAAAAAGCTGAAACTGAATTAGATAAACTAAATGATTATTCATCAAAATCCATATACATTGCTTCTTACGGTGTCGACTTTGAAGAAGCTTTGCACGCCAATTCTCAATTGTTTCACCAATTAAAACAGGCTGAAAGCCAAGATGAAATTCTTTCTTTTGCTTCGATTGGCGGAATTCTTCTTTCCGAAAAAGAACAGTCTGAAAAAATAATGCGCTGGAACCAATTCTGGACAGAAGAAAGAAAAGAAAATTTAGAAAAACAATTGATTTCCGAAGGCCGGAAATATGGTTTTAAAGAAAATACTTTTGCTCCGTTTTATGCCAGATTAAATGAAGAATTTTCAACGGAAAAACTGGAAAAAAATGAGGTTTTAAAAGATTTGTTTTTAAACGAATTTATCAAATCTGAAGAAGGTTTGGTAACGATAACCTCTTCGCTGAAAACCGACAATCCCAATCTGGAAAATGTTTTGAAGAAATTTTCTTCAGAAAAAAATACGTTGGTCATCGATCGCAAACAGCTTTCAGAGACCTTTTTATCCAATTTGGAAGCAGATTTTGATAAGTTGTTTTTCATTTCGTCTATCGTCATTTTCATCATTTTGTTTTTGTTTTTCGGTTCGCTCGAACTGACGCTCATCACCAACATCCCGATTTTTGCCGGATGGCTTGTAACGCTTGGTATGATGGGTCTTTTCGATTTGAATTTCAACGCTTTCAACATCATCATCACAACGCTGATTTTCGGGCTGGGCGTGGATTATTCTATTTTTGTAACGCGCGGATTGATCGAGAAATACACCTACGGAAAGGATGAAATGCCGGCTTTCAAATCGGGGATTCTGATGTCTGCGCTGGCGACCATTTTATGTTTCGGAGTTTTGGTTTTTGCCAAACATCCGGCGATTTATTCGATTTCCTGGATCCCGATCATCGGGCTAACTGTTGTGGTTTTGATGTCATTTACCATTCAGCCGTGGCTTTTCCGTTTTTACATCCAAAAACCCCAAGACAAAGGCAATACGCCCAGAACCATCCTTAACGTGATTTATACGTTTTTTACATTTGGATATTTCTTTGTTGCCGGATTTATTTTAAATCTTCTGGCCCAAATATTTCTGCCGGTTATTCCCGTCAGCAAAAAGAAGAAATTTGGTGTTTTTCATTCGGTGATGCAAAAATATTTTTGGTTATTGATGTACGGGACGCCGTTTATTCCCATTCGAACCATCGGAAAGGAAAATCTGGATTTTAAAACTCCGAAAATCATCATTTCCAATCATACTTCACAATTGGATACACCTACGATGGGGATGTTGCATAATCGGTTGATTTTCATGGTTAACAACCGTGTTTTACAATCCAAATTCTTTGGAAAAGCCATTAAAATGGCCGGATTTTATTCTTCTTCTGACAACTACGAAGAAGGCATTCCACAATTGGAAGAAAAAATAAAACAGGGGTATTCTGTTATTGTATTTCCTGAAGGAACACGCTCCCGAACCTCTTCCATCCAGCGTTTTCATAAGGGTGCTTTTTATCTTTCGGAGAAATTAAATCTGGATATTCAACCGGTTTTGGTACGTGGAAATGCGGATCGATTACCAAAAAGTGACAATATCCTTAAATCAGGAAAATTAACCTTGGAATTTTTGCCTGAAATCCGGCACGATGATGATTCCTGGGGAAAAAATTATACGGAACGCGCCAAAAATATAAGCCGATATTTCAAAGAGAAATTCATAGAGCTGAAACGAAAAGACGAGGATGAAAATTATTTTCGGAACAAATTGAATTTCAATTATATATACAAACCAAAACACATCCAAAAAGAGTTCAAATCGGACTTTGAAACAAATAAAAAATTGTACCATAAAATCCTTTCCGTTCTTCCTGTCAAAGCCCGGATTTTGCATTTGGGATGCGGGTATGGCGTTTTGGATTTTCTGTTGGTTTATGATTCGGCATTTCGGGTGGTTGAGGCCTGGGATGAAGATGGGGAAAAGATACAAATTGCTCAGAATACATTTACAGTCAATCGTTTTCCGGTGAGGTTTCATTCTCAATTTCCCGAATTGATCAACGTCGGAGATTTTGTAATTCTTCAGAATGAAAAGGAAAAAGACCGATTTGAAAATTTGGTTAATTTAGACGAATGGGAAATCTTTTTTTCCGAGAATGATTTGATGATTTTTAAAAACAAAAATGCAGGAAGAATTTGAATTTCTTATTTTTACATTCAATCGAAGTGTTCAAAATGTCGGAAAACATAAATACACACCAAACTGAGTTGTATCAATATTCAAAGTATTTGATACTAAATGCCCGTAAAAAAATCTTTCAAACCGCTAATTTTACGATGGTAGAAACCTATTGGCACATCGGGCAAAAAATTATAGAGGAGCAAGGAGGAAAGGAAAAAGCCAAATATGGTGATGAACTCATTCAGATTTTATCGGATCGATTAACAACTGAGTTTGGCAATGGATTTACTACTCGGAATCTGCGTGCAATGCGTCAATTTCATTTACTATTTCCAAATTGGCACGCACTGCGTGCCGAATTGAGTTGGACACATTACCGGTCACTTATTCGGGTAGAAAATCCAAAAGCAAGGGAGCTTTATATGAACGAAGCTGCTGACAACGCTTGGAGCACAAGAATTTTGGACGAACAAGTAGATAAGCATTATTACGAACGGCTAATTTCTACCCACAAAGAAACATTAAACGAGCTAAATGCCGAAAACCGGAAAGAACTTGTTCTAAATCCGCAGGATTATATTCTGAAAGATCCGCTTGTTTTGGATTTCTATGAATTAAAACAAAATCAAAAATACAGCGAAACGCAAGTTGAACAGGCAATTATTGATAATTTGCAAACTTTCTTATTGGAGTCGGGCAAAGGCTTTTCATTTGTAGCAAGACAACAACGAGTCAATACGGAATTTTCACATTATTACATTGATTTGGTGTTTTACAATTACATTCTCAAATGTTTTGTTTTGGTGGATTTAAAAATCGGTAAACTGACGCATCAGGACATCGGGCAAATGGATATGTATGTAAGAATGTACGACGAAATAAAACGAACGCAAGGCGATAACCCTACCATCGGAATTATACTTTGCGAGGAAAAAGACCATGCCGAAGTCCGCTTTTCGATTTTAAATGATAATCAAAAATTACTGGCGGCCAAATACAAACTTTACATTCCGACAGAAGAAGAATTAATACAAGAAATTTCGCAAATTCGTTCACAAATGAATTTGGAAAATTAATTCCGTTTCACCATGCAGGAAGAATTTGAAATCATCATCATAGGAAGTGGTTTGGGCGGATTGGTTTGCGCCAATATTTTGGCGCGTGAAGGACTGAGCGTGTTGGTATTGGAAAAAAATCAACAATTCGGAGGAAATCTTCAGACTTTTTCCCGCGACAAAATCATTTTTGACACGGGTGTTCACTACATTGGTGGTCTTTTACAGGGACAAAACCTCCATAAATATTTTCATTATCTCGGTATCGCAGACAAACTTAAAATCCAAAGGATGGATGAGGACGGATACGATATGGTGACCTTTGATGGGGACCCGAACGAATATCCGTTTGCGCAAGGTTCCGACAATTTCGTCCAACAACTCATCCGCTTTTTCCCGGAAGAAAAATCTGCCATCCAAAGCTATGTTGAAAAAATGAAGTTGGTCTGCGAGAGTTTTCCGCTTTATAAGGTGGAGATGGATGAAAATCCGGTTTCCAATCAGGATTTGATGTCGCTAAAAGCAAGTGAAGTCATCCATGATTTAACCGATAATCCCAAATTAAGAGCCGTTTTGGCGGGAACCAATTTTCTCTATGCCGGCGTACAAAATAAAACACCTTTTTATGTGCATTCCTTGTCGATTAATTCCTACATAGAAAGTGCATGGAGATGCGTAAACGGGGGAAGTCAGATTTCAAAATTATTGATCAAAGAAATTAGAAATTTAGGAGGTAAAGTGCTGAAACACAAAAAAATAATTTCTATTTCGGTCAATGATTCAGGAGAAGTGGATTTTGTGAAAACAGGGGACGGATCTACTTACAGAGGAAAACGTTTTATTTCCAATATCGATCCCAAGAAGACCTTAAGTTTAATTGAGAATTATCCGCTTCGAAAGTCCTATCTGAAACGAATTTATGAGTCGGAAGACACGATTTCCTCGTTTAGCTTGTATATCACGCTCAAACCCGATTGTTTTCCCTACGTGAAACATAATTATTACCATTTCAAAAATGAAGAAACCGTTTGGTCAAGCATCCATTACGATGAGAAAGACTGGCCGGAAAGTTATATGATTTCGTTCAGTGCAAAGTCTGAAAACAACGGATTTTCTGATGGAATTAGTGTATTGACTTATATGCGGTATGAAGAAGTAGAAAAATGGAAAACAACTTTCAATACGGTTGCAGAAAAGGATGAACGCGGAGCAGAATATGAAAAATTCAAAGCGGAAAAAACCGAAATACTATTAAAAGAGCTGGAAAAAAAGTTCCCGGATATACGGAAATGTATCCAATCAACCTACGTTGCAACTCCTCTGACTTATCGTGATTACATCGGGAGTTCCACCGGTTGTATGTACGGTTTTGCAAAAGATGCCGACTTCCCGCTGAAAAACTATCTGCCGCCGCGCACCAAAATCCCCAACCTTTTCCTCACCGGACAGTGCATCAGTATGCATGGCATTTTGGGAGTGACGATTGGGGCGGTTTTGACTTGTTCGGAGTTAATCGGCAGAAAACATTTAGTAGATAAAATCAATTCAAACTATAAATTTGGTAGAAATAATTAATTTTGATGGCTATGGGAAAATTCAATTTAGCTCCGGTCGACCGCGTTAAGGGGATTTCCAAAGAGGAGTTTGTAAAAAATTATTTGAAAAAGAAAAGACCCGTTCTGATAGAGGGTTTGACCAATTCCTGGAATGACAAATGGCGTTTTGATTACATCAAAGAAATTGCCGGCGAACAAGTGGTTCCGCTTTACAACAACGAACCGACGAAAGGCAATAAAAGTTCCTATGAACCGGTTACGCATATGAAAATGAGCGAATACATCGAAAAACTCCAAAACAACGAACCGACGGACTTAAGGATTTTCTTTTATATGGTCAAGGACAATTTGCCCCAACTGGAAAAGGATTTTGAATATCCTGACATCGGGATGAATTATTTTAAACGGATTCCGGCTCTGTTTTTTGGTGGCAGCAAAGCCAATACGTTTATGCACTACGATATAGATCTGGGCGACAACCTGCATATTCATTTCGAAGGCCACAAACGCGTGTTATTATTTGGCCCTGAACAAAATACAAATCTTTATAAAGTTCCTATGTCGATTTGTAACATCGAAAGCATCGACATGAGCAATCCCGACTTTGAGAAATATCCGGCGTTACAACATGCACAAGGTTTCGAAGCGCATATGCACCACGGCGACGCACTTTATATTCCGGGCGAATGGTGGCATTATATTTCCTATGTAAACGGCGGATTTTCTATGTCACTCCGTGCATTACCACAAGATCCGAGACGGTTTCTGGGTATGATGTATAACATCTTTTTCATGCGGCATCTGGATTATTATATCCGCAAATTCAGAGGTCAAAAATGGATTGATTTCAAAGAAAAATGGGCGTACCGAAAAGCACACCGTAAATTAGGAATCAAGTAAATTTTTCTCCTTTATTGAGTTTCAAATCACTTACAAATGCTTTGATTGCCTGGTCTTTATCTTTCGGACAAATCAAAAGTGCTCTGCGCGTGTTGACCACGATAAAATCCTCTAAACCATCCACGATTATGGCTTTGCTTTGAGAGGTATAAATTAATGAATCTTTGGTGTTATAAGTCAAAATATGCTTCCCGTGTTTGACATTATTTCCACCATTTTTTGGTGAAATTTCATAAAGAGATTTCCAGGTTCCCAAATCCGACCAACCAAAAGAAGAAGGAATCACATAGACGTTGTCCGCTTTTTCCAGAATTCCGTTGTCGATGGAAATCATCTGAACGGTCGAATAAATTTCCTTGATTTCTTTTTTTCCCTTTTCAGAATTTATCGGATTTTTGATTTTCTGAAAAGATTCAAACATTTCCGGAAGATGTTTCTGAAACGAATTCAAAATTGTGCTTGCTTTCCACACAAAAATTCCCGCATTCCATAGAAAATCGCCCGATTTGAATAAGACTTCTGCCAATTCCTCTCCGGGTTTTTCTGTAAAAGTTTTGACTTTTTTGATGTCCGATTTTTTGTTGTCTATAAATTGTATGTATCCATATCCTGTATCAGGACGCGTAGGTTGAATCCCAAGTGTAATCAGTTCTTCCTTTTCTTCAGACTCCTGCAAAGCTGTTTTTAGCTTTTCTATGAAAATATCTTCTTGTAAAATTACGTGATCTGAAGGAGCGACTACGATGTTTGCTTCAGGATTTAGTTCATGAATTAATTTGGCAGCATAGAGATTACAAGGCGCTGTATTCATCGCCATTGGCTCTGCAATTACTTGGTTTTTATTAATTTCGGGTAATTGTTGAAGGGTAAGATCGACATATTCGCCCAGCGTGACTATGTAAATTTGGTCTGCAGGAATAAGTTTTTTCATCCTGTCAAACGTACTTTGCAAAAACGTACGACCTGTTCCTAAAATATCGTGAAATTGTTTTGGAAATTCAGAAGTACTTAAAGGCCAAAACCTTGACCCGACTCCTCCCGCCATGATGACTCCAAAGTAATTTTTGTTCATTCGCTGATTATTTCATCTACAATTGCTTGCCCGTTTACCAAAAACAAACGGCCTGTATTCAGTTCTTTGCAAATATACCGTATTTTTCGCTTGGAGCCACGCTGAAAAACCCTTTTTCCAATTCGAAATTTCTGGTTATCCTCCATATTTTCGACTAATTTTTCCCGTTGGTTTTCCCCGACAAATAATTGCCGGAACAAATATTTATCGGCTCCTACACTTGCACGGGGATTTCGGGCATGGCTAAAAATACTTAGTTGGGTTTCTTCCGAATAAATTTTTACAGACTCTTCCAACATATTTCCAAAAGTTGTTTTCCACTCGATGCCGTGTGATTTGGCTTTCGAACCAAATAATTTCTGTACTTTCAAATGCGCAATTTCATGCGTAAGTACAAAAAAGAAAGCCTCAGGCTTTAGCGAGTGATCAATAGTTATCTGGTGCTGTTTGGACAAATGGTCAAACCGGTAATCTCCCAATTTCGTTCGCCGGGCATTTTTGATTTTAATAATGACGTGAACATCCTCTAACCAATGTTCTACATAAGTAAGAGCATCTGCCGGCAGAAATTTTTCAAGTGATTCCAATTTCATTTGCGAAAGTTAAAAAAATTGGGATGAGAAAAAAAATCCTAATTTTGCACGGTATGTTAAAACTGCTGGGATTTATTGGTGCATACTTTTTGTTCCTCAAAAAGGTGTTTAAAAAGCCACAAGGCGCAAAAGTATTTCGCAAACTCGTCATGCGGGAGGTTTATGATTTGGGGATGAGTTCTGTGGGTTTGGTGTCTTTTATCTCGCTTTTCATGGGTGCGGTAACGGCTATTCAGATGGCGCAAAACTTCCAGGGAGCCGACATTCCCGTACCGGATTATTACATCGCTTATGCGACCAAAGTCGTGTTGATCTTAGAGTTTTCTCCTACGATTATTTCCCTGATTTTAGCCGGGAAAGTAGGGTCATATATTGCTTCCAGCATCGGAACCATGCGCGTTACAGAACAAATTGATGCACTGGACGTGATGGGAATTAACTCGCCTTCTTTTTTGGTGATGCCCAAAATCCTCGCGGCTGTTTTGTTCAATCCTATTTTGATCATGATCAGTATCGGGATGGGATTACTGGGTGGATATCTGATTGGGGAGGCAACGCAGATGTGGTCCCAGTCAGATTATATCATCGGGCTTCAGATGCCCATGGCGACCCGTTTGTTTATTTATACCTTTGTGAAAACCGTTTGTTTTGCGTTTGTGATTGCCACTGTTCCGGCTTATTACGGTTATTTTGTAAAAGGAGGCTCGCTTGAAGTCGGGCGTTCCAGTACATCGGCCGTTGTTTGGACTTCGGTGATTTTAATCATTCTGAATTTAGTATTAACCCAAACGATTTTGAGCTGATGATAGAGGTAAAGAATTTAAAAAAGCAGTTTGAAGACATCGAGGTGCTCAAAGGGATTTCCACCGTTTTTGAAACCGGGAAAACCAATCTGATCATCGGTCAGTCGGGTTCCGGAAAAACCGTTTTTCTGAAATGCCTGACGGGACTGATTACCCCGACTTCGGGTGAAATATTATTTGACAAACGCGATACCACCAAATTCAGCTATGAGGAACGCCAGGCTTTGCGGGGAGAAATCGGAACGGTTTTTCAGGGAAGTGCGCTGTTTGATTCCATGACCGTTCTGGAAAATGTGCGTTTTCCACTCGAAATGTTTTCCAATCTTTCCATGAAAGAAATGAACGATCGCTCGGAAGAAGTATTGACAAGGGTGAATTTGACTCCGGAATCCTTTAAAAAATTCCCTTCCGAAATTTCCGGCGGGATGCAAAAAAGAGTTGCCATCGCCCGCGCCATCGTGAACAAACCCAAATATCTTTTTGCAGACGAACCCAATTCGGGACTTGACCCCAAAACTTCTATGGTCATCGATCAATTGTTGCACGAACTGACTGTCGAATACAACACGACGACCATCATCAATACCCATGACATGAATTCCGTGATGGAAATTGGCGAAACCATTGTTTTCCTCAAAAACGGAATCCTCGAATGGTCGGGCGATAAAAATGAAATTTTGACTGCGGACAATGAAGCGGTCATTGATTTCGTTTATTCTTCAAAACTCTTTACCAAATTGAGAGAAGTCCTGTTGGAAGAAAAAGCAAATTCGAAGAAATAAAAATTAGAATTAAAATATATGAAAAAGTTGTTTTTAGTAGGGTTGTCCCTATTTGCAATGAATGGTTTTGCGCAAAATGTAGATTTCGGTTTGAAAGCCGGTCTGGTTTTTAATGCGGACAAAGGTCTTGTCAAAACCATTGGTGAAACCTATGAAGAAAAAGGGAAAGGCTCGGTAGGGTTTCAAGGAGGAGCTATGGTGCGCATCAACACCGGAAAAATCTATGTGCAGCCGGAATTACTTTACACCGCATTTAAAAACGAATTTGAAGAAGGTGGGGAAAGCGTTGACGTGAAAAAAAGCCGACTGGATATTCCGGTAAACGTAGGTACTACTTTTGCTATGGGATTGGTTCAGGTTCAGACAGGCCCTGTATTTTCATTGAATTTTGAAGATACCATCAAATCCGACGGAATTGATTTTCCGGATCCGGATGAAAGAGATCAAATCGGTCTGGGCTGGCAGGTCGGAACGGGTGTTAACATTAAAAACCTGAACATCGATTTACGATATGAGTTTGGTTTAAGTAAAAATATAACCAAATACAACATCGCCGGATCAGGTGAATTTCAGACAGAAAACCGATCGAATATGTTGAATCTTTCAGTTGGATATTTCTTCTAAATTGAATTAAACCAAAATATTTAACCCTCAATTTGTTAGCCTGCATTTTGAGGGTTTTTTATTTTTCTCATGTATTTTTGGGGGAGTTTGTAAAAAATCCTATTTTTGCACACTTGAAATTCAAACAACCATGGCGAAAGCAAGAAAAAAACAAGAATATACAACGGAAAAAGTTCTGGACAGCTTGAACGAAACCGCATATAAAGCGGAAAATTTCTTCGAAAGACATTCCAAAATTATCATAGGCATATTGGGTGCTTTGGCATTAATTGCCATCGGATATTTTGTTTATTTGAAAACCGTTTTGGAACCAAAATCTGAAAAAGCATTTACCGAAATGGTACAAGCTGACGAATATTTCAAACAGGATTCTGTCCTTTTGGCCTTAAAAGGAAGTCCCGGAAGTTTTCAGGGTTACGAACAAATCGTTGAAGAATATGGCAGCACAAAAGGTGGAAACATCGCTCGCTATAAGGCCGGAATCGCTTATTACCGTTTAGGAGATTTTGCTTCTGCTGTTTCCGTGCTGGAGAAATTTACCACGGATGACGAAATCCTTATGGCGCAAAAAAACGGCATGATCGGTAACGCTTTGGTAGAATCTAAAAAAGAAAAAGAAGCGCTTCCTTACTATGTAAAAGCTGCAGAAGGAACAAATGTGGAAGTCATTCAAACCTTGTATTACACAAAAGCAGGTAAGTTGGCTATCCAATTGGGACAAAATGCAGATGCTCAGAAATACTTCCAAACACTGGCAGACAAATATCCAAATGCCGGAAATGGAGAAGTTGAGAAATTCTTGGAAAGACTTAAATACGCAACAGGTGGCAACGGAAAATAAAAACCTGTCGGCTTACGATAAAGCAAAATTACCCAATGCCGAAGCGTTTCGTTTCGGCATTGTTGTTTCCCAATGGAACAACCATATCACGCATAACCTCCAAAAAGGAGCGATTGATGCTCTAATTGACTTAGGCGCAAAACCGGAAAACATCTCCAGTTTTGAAGTTCCCGGAAGTTTTGAACTGATTTTTGGCGCAAGCCAATTGTGTAAAAATGGAAAATTTGACGCCATCATTGTAATCGGAAGCGTCATCCGTGGCGAAACTGCTCATTTTGATTATGTCTGTCAAGGTGTTACCCAAGGTATCAAAGACCTCAACGTTCAACAAGATATTCCCGTTATTTTCTGTGTCCTCACCGATGACAACGAACAACAATCCATCGACCGTTCAGGCGGAAAACACGGTAACAAAGGAACCGAAGCCGGTGTTACGGCGGTGGTAATGGCGGATTTCCAATCAAGATTTTAAGTTTCTTTTTATTATTTCCTAACTTTGTGTAAAATCAAAAAATGGAAACGATTATAATTAATACCAAAAACAGCGGAAATGCTAAATTAATTCTCGAATTGGTAAAAAAAATCGGAGAAACCGGACGTGTATTGACCAAATCTGAACAAGAAGATTTTTTATTGGGTGAATTAATGTTAGAAGAAAAGACAGGCGAAAAGGTTTCAAAATCTTCTATTTTAAAGACATTACAGCAAAAATGAATGTTGAATTTGATAAAAGCTTCAACAAAGCCCCTTAAAAAATTAAAGGATAAATCAATTTTTCCAAAAATTGAAGAAATTATTGAAGACTGTGAAAAGGCTGTCTCAATTGAAAAAATACCAAAAATCAAAAAACTGAAAGGATTTTCTAATTTTTATCGAATCCGTTTGAATGATTACAGAATCGGTATTGAATTAGTCGAAGACGCCATAACTTTCATTACAATTGCGCATAGAAAAGAAATCTATAAAAAATTTCCTTAGCTAAAAACCACTTTAATTATCCTTTCTAATTTTAAGAATCCTGAATTCTAACTTCAAATTTTTAATCCAAAATTCTACCTTTGTAAACTTATGGTTTCGACAGGAGATGTAATCCAATTATTGCCCGATCATGTGGCCAACCAAATCGCCGCAGGCGAAGTGGTACAACGTCCGGCTTCCGTGGTAAAAGAATTGATGGAAAATGCGGTTGACGCAGGCGCAACAGAGATAGATTTAATCGTAAAAGATGCAGGAAGAACACTGATTCAGGTCGTGGACAATGGTTCAGGAATGAGCGTTACCGATTTACGGCTGGCATTTGAGCGTCATGCTACCTCCAAAATCAGAACCACAGAAGACATTTTCCACATCCAAACCAAAGGATTCAGAGGCGAAGCATTGGCTTCCATTGCTGCTGTGGCACAAGTTGATGCCGCAACCAAAAAAGACGATGAAGAGCTGGGTAATCGTTTGATAATTGACGGTGGAACGGTTCGTGACCAAATTCCGGCTGCAGCTCAAAAAGGAACTTCCATTTCCGTTAAAAATTTGTTTTACAACGTTCCAGCAAGACGTAATTTTCTGAAATCCAATCAAGTAGAGTTTCGACACATACAAGAAGAATTTTTACGTGTTGCGCTTGCACATGAAACTATTAATTTCCGTTTTTATCATAACGATTCCGAAGTTTATATCCTGAAATCCGGCAATTTGCGACAACGGATTGTGCAGATATTCGGACGGAAAATCGATACGCAATTGGTGCCGATTTCGGAAGAAACAGACGTGGTCAACATAAACGGATTTGTCGGAAAACCGGAAACCGCCAAAAAACAAAGAGGCGAACAGTATTTCTTTGTTAATCATCGATTTATAAAAAGCAATTATTTGCACAAAGCCATTACCGATGCTTTTGAAAATCTTTTGCCCAACCAATATGTGCCTTCCTATTTTTTATTTCTGGAAATCGATCCGACCAAAATCGACATCAATATTCATCCGACCAAAACCGAGATAAAATTTGAAGACGAATATAGCATTTACGCCGTTTTACGTTCGGCTGTGAAACATGCTTTGGGGCAATTTAACATCATGCCTTCGCTGGATTTCGACCAAAATCCGGATTGGGCATTTATCCCGAGCAAACCCCAAAACCAACCGATTAAAACACCTGAAATCAAGGTGGACAGAAATTACAATCCCTTTGATACAAGACCTTCGCAAAAAGAAATCCTTCCAACTCAAAATTTCTACCAGTCTTTCTCCGAATTTGAAATCGAAAATAAACATCCGGAAACGCTTTTGAGCAAAGAAGAATTTCAAATAGGGGATTTTCAGGTAATTCAATGGATGAATAAATATTTGGTCACCCAACACAAAGGTGAATTGCTGATTATCGATCAAAACCGCGCTCATCAATTAATTGTTTTTGAAAAACTGACCAAATCAATCAGTGAAAACGCACTCAGCCAACGGCTTTTATTTCCGGTTGAAATTTCGGCTTCGTCTGCCGAAATTGTTTTGCTGAAAAGCATCGAAATGGATTTGGTGAATTTCGGGTTTGATGTGGATTTTCAAAAAGAATTGATTTTAGTAAATGCGCTTCCAACTGAAGTCGAGGCAGAAGAAATTCCGGCTATTTTTTCCGATTTCCTGCACGATTTAGAATGGCATGGAAAAGTTGATTTCAAAGTGGAAATTTCCAAAATCATCGCTAAAAATTCGGCCATCAAAAAAGGAGAGCCTTTGCTGCCCGAGCAGGCCAAACATTTGGCACAGCAATTGTTGCAACTGGACGAGCCCAATTTTTCACCTTACGGAAAACCGGTTTTTATACAGATTCCGGAAACAGAAATTACCAAAAAATTAAATTAAAAATATGTTCAATCAGCCCATACCAGCCGTCACCAAAAACCTATTGATAATCAACGGATTGTTTTTTTTGGCTACTATTGTTTTCGCTTCGAGAGGAATTGATTTGGGAAGTATCTTGGGTGCTTTTTATCCGGAGTCCGTTAATTTCAGACCTTGGCAAATCATCACACATATGTTTATGCATGCGCCATTTCCAAATGTTTCTCATATTTTGTTTAATATGTTTGCTTTGTGGATGTTTGGTTCAACGGTTGAGCATACGTTGGGCGCAAAAAAGTTTCTGATACTTTATTTTGCTGCGGGCTTGGGTTCTTTTGCTTTGTTTAATTTTACAAATTATCTACAAATTGAACAGCTAAAACCCGTTGTGGCAGCTGCCGGAGTAAACGTTCCGGAATTTATTCAAAGTTTGGTTTATAATAATTCGGGAAGTTATATGTTGCCCGGTTCTTCAGACATGGCGTCTGTAAAAAAATTAGCCGCCTATTATATAACTCCTATGGTAGGCGCATCCGGAGCGATTTACGGGATTTTGGTTGCCTTTGGGGTTTTGTATCCCAATGCCAAACTGGCGTTGATCTTCTTGCCAATTCCGGTAAAAGCAAAATACTTTATCCCGATTTTGATCGCTCTAGAATTCTTTATGGCCATTCAGAATTATGCATGGAATCCGATTGCGCATTTTGCACATATTGGCGGTGCCATCATTGGCTTCATTCTTGTACGTTCCTGGAAGAAAAATTTACACAGAGAATGGTGATATGAATGACATAATCCAACAATTAAAAAACAATTACAAAAACGGCGAAATCAACATCAAATTGATTTTTATCTGTATAGCGGTCTTTCTGATTTCCCTCATTCTCGATTTATCCTTTTTCCGAAACAGCGTTTGGAAAATCAATCATTATTTTGATGCCAAACCTACTTTAGAAGGATTTTTTTCCCAGCCCTGGGGAATTCTGACTTATACCTTTTTTCATGGCGGTTTGCTTCATCTGGCGTTGAATTCGCTGATGATTTATTTCGTCGGACAATTATTTCTTCGCTATTTCAGAAAGGAAAATTTCCTAACCTTCTTCTTGTTTGGTTCGATTTCGGGCGCCTTGTTTTTTATGGGATTTTCTTATGTATTTAATTATGGACAGGGTTTGGTGGGGGCCTCCGCTGCAGTTTATGCCGTCTTTTTTGCCTTGGTGGCTTATATTCCCAAAACCAAAGTCCAACTGATGTTCGTCAACATCAATATACCGCTTGACTATGTGGCTTACGGATTACTCGTCTTGGATTTCTTTATGATTTTGTCGGGAAACAATGTGGGTGGTCATATTTCTCATTTGGGAGGAGCTGCATTTGGTTTTTTGTATATGAAACAATTTGAGAAGGGAAATGATTTTCTGGGCGGAATCATTCGTTCTTTGTTTTTCCGTGAAAAAAAATCTGTAAAACAAGACCGTCGCAAGGCATACAGAGACGATTACGAATTCAATTCACAAAAAGTCAACAAACAAAAAAAAGTGGACAAAATTTTGGACAAAATTTCAAAATCAGGCTATGAAAGTTTAACCAAAGAGGAAAAAGATTTACTTTTCAAACAAAAGGAAAATGGGTAGAGGACTGCGTTTAAGCGGATTGGATCCGGTGTTTTTTATTTCACATTTGCTGTTTTTGGGATTTTCATACAGCATTTACCTGGCGCCGCATATTGCTCCGTCCACTTTTCCATATTTCGGGTTTATTCCCATCATTTATCCGCTTTTGGTTTTGGCCAATTTGATTATCATCATCTTTCTTTTCTGGCGCAGAGCTCCCTATGCAATATTGTTTCTCATGCTTTCCATAGGATTGTATTTTCCTTTGAACAAAACCTATCAATTTTTTGGGAAAAAGGTTGAAACTGTTCCCGATTTTAAGATTATTTCTCTTAACGGCCAATATTTGCGCGAACCCGGATTTGTGGACTTTTTCAATAAGGAAAAGGCCGATGTCGTGGTCTTGCAAGAGGTATATTGGCGAAACGAAAAATTCGAAAATTTAAAAGATTCGGCATTTGCAGATTATTATCATGAAAAACATTCGATCATTCAGATTTTCAGCAAATATCCTATCATCGAATTTAAAAAAATATTTTCCGATGGAAACGGAAATACAGGACTGACGGCTTATGCCGATCTGGATCTGGGATATGATACAATCCGTGTAATCAATGTTTATCTTGAGCCCATGTTCATCGACAAAAAGCTTGTAAAAGAAGCAGTAAACGACGTAGAAACGGCCGAAAAAAATTCAAAAGTCCTCAAAAACAAATTGACCCGTGGCTTTTTAAAACACGAAAGCCAAATCAAACAAATCCTGCCTTATATCAGCAATTCAAAACACCCGGTGATATTGGCCGGAGACTTGAACGCGGTGCCCAATTCGTATGAATATCAACAGATTATGTATTGGTTAAAAGACGCATACTTCGAAGTGGGAAAATCATCCGGCACCAGTTTTCATGATTTTAAATATCCACTCAGGTTGGATTATATATTTCATTCGGAAGAATTTTTACCAACAAAATATGAAGTCAAAAAGGATTTAAAGCTCTCCGATCATTATCCGATAATAGGCTATTTCAAATTACCTTAAAATTGTATCTTTGAACGAATCAACTCAAATTTTACATGTCAGCAAAAGAATCTTTTATTCAGGAAATACAAAACAATTATCAATATAAAGGTGATAAAATAGTGCTTGGAAAAGCCAAACTCGATGGAGAAGTCCTGACAGATGCGGAAATTTCCATAGCACTAAAAACCATGAACAGACATGGATTGATCGCCGGAGCAACCGGAACGGGAAAAACCAAAACCCTTCAGATTTTAGCGGAACAATTGTCACTGAAAGGCGTTCCTTCTTTGCTGATGGACATCAAGGGAGATTTAAGTGGAATTGCCGCCGCAGGAGAAGCTGACAATAAAGGAATTCAGGAGAGACAATCAATTCTGGGGCTGGATTATACGCCGGCCGGAGCACCTGTTGAGCTGTTAAGTTTAAGCGAAGAAAAGGGAGTGCGGCTTCGTGCCACAATTTCAGAGTTTGGACCGATTTTATTTAGTAAAATCTTGGAATTAAACGATACCCAAACCAGTATCATTTCCATCATTTTTAAATATTGCGACGATAATGGTTTACCGCTTGTAGATTTGGCAGATATGCGAAAAGTCCTGCAATACGTAAGCGAAACAGATGAAGGAAAAAAAGAATTGACTTCCAATTACGGAAGCATTTCGCCGGCCTCTTTGGGAACGATTTTACGAAAAATAGTTGCGCTGGAACAACAAGGTGCTACTAAATTTTTTGGCGAACTTTCATTTGATGTAAATGATCTGATGCGAACCAAAGACGGAAAAGGAGTTGTAAGTGTCATCCGTTTGACGGACATTCAGAATAAACCTAATTTATTCTCGACCTTCATGTTGAGTTTGCTCGCAGAAATCTATGAAACTCTGCCGGAATCGGGTGATTTGGACCAACCCAAATTGGTCATTTTCATAGATGAGGCTCATTTGATTTTTAATGAAGCAAGCAAAGCGCTTCTAGACCAAATCGAAACGATGATCAAATTAATTCGTTCAAAATCTGTAGGAATTTATTTTTGTACACAAGTTCCGGGAGATGTTCCTGACGCTGTTTTAAGCCAGTTGGGTTTAAAAATCCAACATGCTTTACGAGGATTTACGGCAAAAGACCGCAAACAAATTCAAAAAGCAGTGGAAAACTATCCGATTTCCCAATATTACAAAGCGGATGAAGTCATCACGCAATTAGGAATAGGTGAAGCTTTTGTTACCGCTCTGAATGAGAAGGGAATTCCTACACCGCTGGCACATACGTATATGCGTGCGCCTCTTTCCCGCATGGATGTTTTGACCGATCAAGAAATTCAATCCATCGTAAACGAATCATCCTTAGTAAGTAAATACGCACAAGATTTGGATAAGGAAACCGCTTTTGAAATTCTTTCGAAGAAAATTGAAACCATTTCTGCCGAAGAAAATGCTGCGCCACCCAAAAGAGCAGGAAGGCCGAGAAAAGAAAAATCTACCATTGAGACCATTTTGAATGATTCGACTACCAAAAGTTTCATTCGTACGATTGGAAACCAAATCATCAGAGGTCTTTTTGGGAAAATATCCAGACGATAAAAATGTACGCAGTTCTTGACATTGAAGCCACCGGAGGAAAAAAAGGAGAAGAGGACATCATAGAGGTGGCCATTTATCGCTATAATGGTGAAAAGGTGGTGGATCAATTAATTTCTTTGGTGTCTCCTGACCGGAAAATTGATAATTATGTTCAAAAACTGACGCAGATTACGCCCAAAATGGTAAAAACCGCCCCAAAATTTCATGAAATTGCCAAACGCATCATCGAAATCACAGAAGGAACCATACTGGTTGGGCACAATGTCGATTTTGATTACAGGATGTTGAAACAGGAATTTAAAAAATTGGGATATGCCTATTACAGAGAAACCATAGATACTGTTCCTTTAAGTGAAAAAGCTTTTCCGGAGGCGGGTTCTTATTCGTTGGGAAAATTAAGCAAAGAACTTGGGATACCGGTTTCAGATCGTCACAGAGCCGCGGGTGACGCCCGTGCAACTTTGGAATTATTTAAAATTTTATTGGAACAAGACACGCTGAAAACTATTTCAAAACTAGGGGAAGATAAAACGGGAACCAGCCAGAAATTTGCCGCTCATTATGAAAATTTGCCAAACGAAATAGGATTGGTGTATTTTTTAAATAAGGAAAAAGAAGTTATTTATCTTACAAGGGCATTAAATATAGCTTTAACCACACGAAAAATCTTAACAGGAAAATCAGGTATAGCCAATCGAATCCGTTTGGAATTTGCAAGCATTAGATATGAAATAACAGGTAATGAATTAATTTCCTGGATAAAAGAGGCCAATGAAAACAAACGTTTGAAACCAAGATTGGCAAGCACCTCCAAAAAATTTGATTTTCCCTATTCAATGTATGTTGAGATTCGGGAGGGATATAAAATCCTAAAGCTGGATAAAAACCAAAAAAAGCGCAAGGACTCCGTTTTTCGGATTCTGAACCTCAAAATGGGGCAAAAAATCCTTTCTCTCATAACTGAAGAATTTCAACTTTGTCCCAAATTAAATGGCATTTCGCCAGAAAATTTACATTGTTTGAATTATGAAGTTGGCGAATGTTTGGGGGCTTGTGAAAAAGTAGAGTCAGCGGAAACCTATAACCGGAGAGTTGATGAATTTTTAGAAAAAATTAAACTTGAGAATAAGAATATCCTACTCATTGACGATGGAAGACGGCTTGGTGAAAGCTCATTTGTATGGGTAAATGACGGCGTTTGTGTGGGTTATGGATATTATGAATTTCACCACCAGATTAAAGACCGGAAAAGAATAAAGGAGCGAATGACCAAAGTGGAAAAAAACCCAGATATTGATTCGGTGGTAAAGGGTTTTTTATTTACCGAAAAATACCGAGAATTGATTACATTACCGATTTAAAATCATAATTGAAAAGCATGACGGAAAAAGAAGAAAATGACCGGATAAGAGAAAAATTAGTGCCCAAAAATTGGAACGAAGTAAAGTCTAACGATTCTTGGGCACTTTTTAAAATCATGTCAGAATTTGTAGAAGGATACGAAAAAATGTCCAAAATAGGTCCTTGTGTTTCGATTTTTGGTTCTGCTCGTACACAAGCCGATTCAGAATATTATAAAATGGCAGAGGAAATCGCATTTCAATTGACCCAACAAGGTTTTGGTGTGATTACAGGCGGCGGGCCGGGCGTGATGGAGTCGGCTAATAAAGGTGCGCAAAGAGGTGGAGGGAAATCTGTCGGAATCGGAATAAGGTTACCATTTGAAACCGGATTAAATTCTTATGTGGACTATGACTACAGCATTAATTTTGACTATTTCTTTGCCCGAAAAGTGATGTTTGTGAAATATGCGCAAGGATTTATTGTCTTGCCCGGCGGAATGGGAACGCTAGACGAACTTTTTGAGGCTCTTACGCTGGTTCAAACCCAAAAAACGGGCAGATTTCCTATCGTGTTAGTTGGAACAAAGTTTTGGTCAGGCCTCATTGATTGGTTAAAAGATACCGTTTTGGCCGCCGGAAACATCAGCGAAAAGGATTTCGAGCTCTATCGTTTGGTGGATACGCCTGAAGAAGCGGTGGGTCATATCAAAGCTTTTTATGATAAGTACATGGTGAAACAAAACTTCTAACGTTCATTATACTAAATTATGACTAAAAACCGTTGGTTTGAAATAGATTATTCCTTTATGTCCCAACTCAAATTTGTTTGGTTATTTTCATTTATTCTTCTTCCTTTCATTGGTTTTTCCCAAACCAACACAGATCGTTGGGAAGATCATTTTTCTTATAATAACATACGACATATTTGGGAAATAAACGGATTCATTTTCTGTAGTGCGGAAAACGGTTTGTTTACCTATGATCCCAATACGGGAGAATTGGAAAAAATTTCAAAAGTAACCGAGCTCAATGATGTCGGTGTTTCAGCGTTTAGTTATAGCCCTGAAAATGATTTGTTACTAGTGGGTTATGAAAGAGGTGAAATGGATATGCTGGGACCGGAAGAAAACCACAACCTTCTTGAAATTCCACTACATCAATCTTATACAGGGAGCAAAATAGTCAATCATATTTTTCCCTATCAAAATACCGCTATTATTTCGGGAGAATTTGGGTTAGCATCCTTTAGTCTGGAGGATTTTGAATTTATGGAAACCTGCTATTTTACACAGTCCGGTGTTTATTTTGGTGTAAAGGAATCTGTCGTTTTAAATGATGTAATTTATGCGGCAAGTGACCAGGGAATTTTCTCACATACGCTGGATGAATTTATCGCCAATTTCACCTCATGGACCCAACCGCCCGGATTACCGACAACGGCATTTCAACAAATTGTCGTTTTCCAAGGAAATATTGTAGCAGCTTCCGGTGATAACGTTTATCGGTTTGACGGAAATAACTGGACTTCGTTTGGGGCTTTTCCGGGACTGCGTGATTTAAGTGTAAATGGTACTGTTTTAAGCATCACACAAGCCAATTTGGTTACAAATTATAACGAATCATTTGGGGTTTTGGAATCTATATCTTTTTCTCAATCCCTCAATACGGGACTGAAAATCGGCAATACTACTTATGGCGGCTCCAGGTTATTTGGTCTGATAAATAATTTGGAAGAAATCAAACCGGATGGTCCTTATAACAATAATTCTTATTCTGTAACGGCTTTGGGAGACCAAATCTGGATTGCTCCCGGTGGGATGAACAATTATAATTCTCCCAAAGGAAACAAAGACGGATTCTATCACTTTAACGGAACTAAATGGATTCATAATACTTCTGAGGAAATGCTTGAAGCTAAAGACATTGTAGATATCGAAGTAAATCCTTCAGACTCTACCGAAGTATATGTTTCATCTTATTTTGAGTTCCCTTCATGGTCAGAGCAGGGCACTCATATCGGTATGTTTAAATTCAAAAGCGGGCAAATGGTGGAACACTATAATTCAGAAAACAGCGAAATTAAATTTCGTGAGCGAATCGGTGGAACCGCCATGGATGAGGACGGAAACTTATGGATCGGCCAATCCTACGTGGGTTCGGGTGGGGATACCTATATGATCCGCAAGTCCGCTTCCGGAAGCTGGGAATCTATTAATGTCCAAGCTTCGGATGGTGATGCAAGTAACCGGAAACCTGTGATATATCAGGGATATGCTTTCCTGCCTTTGCCTAGGTCACATAGCGGCTTGAAAATCACCAATATGCAGGACATATACACCATCAATGCACAATCCAATTCGGGTGAACTGCCTTCCGATGAAGTCCTGGGCATTGCCATAGATCAAGACGGTGTTTTATGGATTGGGACTATGCAGGGACTTAGGGTTTTATATAATCCCATTCAAGCTATACAGTCCGGCTCCTTTCAGACCGAACCCGTCATCATTGAACACAACGGAATACCGGAAGCCATATTGACAGATGTTACCGTTACAGATATTCAAATCGATGGGGCCAACCAAAAATGGGTCTCAACCGATACCGGTGGTGTTTATTGTTTCTCTGAAGACGGAACTGAAACTGTCTACCATTTTACGGCGGAAAATTCTCCTTTGCCCTCAAACCGCGTCAGTAAAATAAAAGTCGAAATGACTACAGGTGTGGTTTATTTTGCTACGGATAAAGGACTGGTGTCCTTCCGAAGTGACGCTGTGGAAGTGGGAGATTCATTTGGTGATGTGTATTCTTATCCTAATCCTGTTCGTCCCGGATTTACAGGAGACGTGACTATCAAAGGATTGCCCAATGAAGCCGATGTAAGAATTGTGGATGTCGTAGGAAATCTGGTTTTTAAAACCAAAGCAGCAGGAGGTGTCGCCAAATGGAACACGCGAAACATGAACGGAAAATTGGTTGCTTCCGGAATTTATCTGGTGTTGATGTCCAATCAGGATGCTTCCGAAACCAAACAAACAAAAATTGCAATCGTTCGATAAATGCTCGTCAAAACTCCTGCAATTGTCCTTAGTACCATAAAATACGGTGATTCCGGAAAAATTGTGAAATTTTTTACCCAAAACCATGGGCTTATTTCCTGTATTTCAAAATCAATTTATGTAAAAAAAAATCGGACGAATTCTCTTTTGTTTTCTTTTAATTTTGTCGAATTGGTATACGACGAAAAACCCAACCAATCACTTTTCTTCCTCAAGGAAATTAACGCTTCCAAACATTTTAGCTCTATCCATCTTCAACCGGAAAAAATAACCATCATTTTGTTTTTAACCGAAATTTTAAACAGCGCCCTGAAAGAAGAAGAACCCCATTATGCATTATTTGAATTTTTGGAAAATTCGATTTTTGAATTCGATCAAAAAAAATCCGGCTTTTCCGATTTCCATTTATGGTTTCTGATGAATCTTACCAAATTCCTCGGATTTTATCCTCATTTTAAAAAAGGCTTTTCTTTTTTTGATTTGGACAATGGTGTTTCTTCCAATGAAACTCCGACCGGAATTTATATTTCCGATTCCGATCTTCTGAATTTTGAAAAATTAATATCACTCGATTTTCAAAATCAAACCCAATCTCAATTCAACCAGATTCAAAGAAAATCCATTCTTTCGACTCTTTTGAAGTACTTTGAGCTTCATATTTCCGATTTCCGACAGCCAAAATCCTTAGAGGTGCTAAATCAGGTTTTTCAATAGTTTTTTTCTCAAATCGAATTTATGGAGGTCGTTTTTTAGTCGATTTTTGTCAAAAAAACCGAATTTTACTTTTTTTGTCTCACGGCTTCGTAAATGCAAATAGCAGCAGCGTTACTGACATTGAGCGAATCCACTTTTCCCTTCATGGGAATTTTTATCAATTCGTCAGAATTTTCAACCCAAAAATCTGTCAACCCAAATGCTTCGGTTCCAAAAACGATCGCTGAACTTTTTGAAAAATTCACGTCGTACAAACTTTTGGTATTCTCATTCAAAAATGTGGAAATTATCTGAACCTTTTCTTTTTTAAGCCAACTGACCAATTCTTCTTTTGTTGTGCTGACCAATTGATTAGTAAAAATGGTTCCCACGCTGCTTCTTATAACATTGGGATTAAAAAAATCAACCAAAGGATCACAAACCACAACCAAATCAACTCCGGCTCCATCACAAGTCCGCAAAACCGCACCCAAATTTCCCGGTTTTTCCACGCTTTCCAAAACGACAATCAGGGAGTTTTCTGGCAATTGTACATTGCTTACTCCTTTTGTTTTGATTATATAAACACCGATGACTCCGCCTGTGGTTCCTCTGTACGCTATTTTTTCAAACAATGATTTTGAAACTTCGTTTTGATTGGAAATTTTTATTTCAAAAGAATTGGGAAAAATATCCGGACAAATAAAAAATTCCATCGGTTCAAAACCGGCATCCTGCGCCAATTGGTTTTCCTGAATTCCTTCCACGATAAAAAGGCCCTGTTTTTTTCGCTCACGCGATTTTTCCTGAAGTTTCAGCAGGTTCTTAATTTTCGGATTTTGAAGGCTTTCGATTTGCATTTTGTATAATTGAAATTTATTTGAATCAAAAAAAACCGTTTTTTCAAACGGCTTTCAATATTTCTGTTTTGATTAAAAAATCAAACGGCAACCGTTTTCCCAACCAGATTTTTCGCTACCAGATATTCTGCAATCTGAACGGCATTGGTAGCGGCTCCTTTTCGTAAATTATCCGCAACGATCCACATATTTACCGAGTTTGGCTGTGATAAATCCCGACGGATTCTTCCCACAAAAACATCGTCCTTTCCTTCTGCATAAAGAGGCATGGGATAAGTGTTTGTCTCCGGGTTATCCTGTAAAACCACACCCGGAGTTTCGTGTAATAATTTTCGCAATTCCGATTCGTCATAAGGATTATTAAATTCGACATTGACCGATTCAGAATGCCCTCCCTGAACCGGAACACGTATGGCTGTGGCGGTTAAAGCAATGGTTCGGTCATCCAGAATTTTCTGGGTTTCACGTGTCAATTTTAATTCTTCTTTCGTATATCCGGATTCTTCAAAAATATCACATTGCGGCAATGCATTTTTAAAAATAGGATAAGGATATTTCATTTTGGGATTTGTTCCATTTATTTCTCCCTCTAATTGTTCTACCGCCTCTTTTCCGGTTCCTGTTACGGATTGATAAGTAGAAACCACCACGCGTTTGATATCATATTTTTTATTCAAAGGGTTTAAAACCATCACCAATTGAATGGTAGAACAATTCGGATTGGCTATGATTTTGTTTTCTTCCGTTAATTGATCGGCATTTATTTCCGGAACAACAAGCGGAATTTCCGGCTCCATACGCCAGGCAGAGGAGTTGTCAATCACCGTTGTCCCGGCTTTTGCAAATTCAGGAGCCCATTGTTTGGACGTTTCTCCTCCGGCAGAAAAAAGGGCAATTTCCGGTTGCATTTCAACTGCAGATTGTATGGAAACAATGGTGTATTCTTTTCCTTTAAAAACGACCTTATTCCCGACTGAGCGTTCAGAAGCAACAGGAATTAATTCATCTACCGGAAAATTCCGTTCTTCTAGTACTTTCAACATCACGCGCCCCACCATTCCGGTTGCACCCACTACGGCCACTTTCATATCTTTAAATTTTTCCGTAAAATTAACACAAATCACTTAAATTCTGGGCTTATTTTTGTTAAGTTCGAAGAAATCAAATCTTACATTTGTTAAAGTCAAGTTGAGTATGCGTTTCAGCCTTATTATTTTATCTAGTCTTTTCTTTGGATTTCTTTTATCCCAAACCAAAGACCGCCCAAAAGTTGGTGTGGTTTTAAGTGGTGGTGGTGCTAAAGGATATGCGCATATCGGTGCTTTAAAAATAATTGAAGAGGCTGGAATAAAAGTAGATTATATAGGCGGAACCAGCATTGGAGCCATTGTTGGCGGATTATATGCTTCCGGGTATTCGCCCGATGAGTTAAAGGAGATTATGTATTCCTTGGATCTGAAAAGCATGATCATGAGCGAAAAATCCCGCAGAGAGCTTCCCTTTTTTGATAAATCTTACAGAGAGAAATATATTCTCGAATTGCCTTTTGATAATTTCCGATTGGGATTTCCAAATGCTATTTCAAGCGGACAAGGGACTGTAGACGAATTGACTTATTTGTTCCGTCATGTGCATGACATACAGAATTTCAAAGATCTTCCCATTCCATTTGTTTGTGTGGCCACCAAATTAAGTAATGGAGAGTCTGTTGTTTTTCGGGAAGGATATTTACCACAAATTGTAATGGCAAGTGGGGCTTATCCGACGCTTTTAGAGCCCGTTTATATAGACGGTGAAATGTATATAGACGGCGGTGTAAGAAACAATTATCCGGTACAAGAGGTAATCGACATGGGCGCTGATATCATCATCGGTGTAGATTTACAGGAGGGTCTTCTGGGGCAAGATGAGTTAAACTCTGCCACTAAAGTCATAGAACAAATTATTTCGTATGGTATTGCAGAGAAATCAAAGGAGCAAAGCGAATTGGTCGATCTCACTATACGACCTGATCTAACCGGATTTTCTGTAACGAGTTTCGACCAAAAGGATCAAATTATAAATGCAGGGACAATTGCAGCGCAAAATGTTATGCCTCAATTACAAGAAATTGCACGGGCTCAAGGAAATTTAAATCTACACACTACAACCCGTAATGAAAATGAATATATATTGATAACCGATCTGGAAATCAATGGTTTGGACTCATTTAACCGGTCCTATATAAAAGGGAAATTGGGAATAAAGCCGCCACACTTGGTTAGTTACCAAAATATACGTGATGGTATAAAATCCCTTTATTCATCAGGAAATTTCAGCAAAGTCTATTACCGAATAAAGGAAAATGAAACGGGGCATAAAACGCTATCGCTGTTTGTGCTTGAAAACCCTTCTAAACAATCCTTAAAATTTGGTTTGCATTATGATGATTTATTTAAAACCGGCCTTTTAATAAATTTTACAACCAAGCGGTTCTTGGTCAATAACTCTGTATTGTCTGCAGATTTGGTATTGGGAGATTTCCCCAGATATGAACTAAATTATTATATAGACAATGGAATTTATCCGAGTTTCGGTGTTTTTTCCGGGTTTAAACAATTTGATGCTAGCGCTAATCTTGTCAATTTTAATGAAAATGCCGAAGATGTATCTTTGGTTTACCAATTTAATGAGTTTACAAATCAAATTTATACCCAGTCTACATTATTTGAAAAATATGCGATTGGCGGCGGCATTGAACATAAGTATTTGGACATTCATACAAATAATCTACCCAATTCTGATCCCAATAAAAAAATAGAAAACAGTTATTTTCTTAGCGCCTTCGGACACCTGAAAGCCGACAATTTAGACAACCCGAACTTTCCTCGTAATGGATTAAAATTCAATGGTTTATTTAAATACCTCTTCAGTTCAAATTCAGATGATTTTAATGAAACTTCGATGCTGAGGCTCAGCATCGAAGGCAATAAATCAATAAACCGATGGCTCTCTGTAAAGGGATTTGGAGAATTTGGCACTTATCTAAGCAACTTTCCTCCTGTTTCCCAAAAATTTATCTTGGGCGGATTTGTGGAGCAATCATTCTTGAATTTTTCAAAATTTTATGGATTACCTTTTCTTTATGCCGCAGGAGACAATGTTATGGTAGTTGGTTCAAAAATTCAGGGTCGGTTTTTACGCAATCATTATGTTTCGGGTTTTGTCAATGTTGGAAATGTTGAAAATGATTTTAACGAATTAAATCTTTTTAAATACAAATACGTGGGATATGGAGTTGGGTATGGATATGACAGCCCTTTGGGTCCCATCTCCGGACTATGGACTTATTCTCCCTATACAAAAAAAGGTCTGTTCAATGTTTCTCTCGGATTTTGGTTTTAACTTTGCAAAATGATTTCAATTTTTTATGAAACCGACTTCATAATTGATAATGAGTCTGTTTGGAAAGACTGGCTGGAATCTTCTGTGAAAAAAGAAGGATTTGAAACCGAAGATGTCAATTATATTTTTTGTGATGATGAATATTTGTTACAAATCAACATTGAATATTTACAACACGATTATTACACGGACGTTATCGGATTTCAATATTCGGAAGGGAAACAGCTTTCGGGCGACATCTATATAAGTGTGGACCGGGTTAAGGAAAATGCAGAAAATCATCAGAAATCATTTGAAAACGAACTCGCGCGTGTTATGATTCATGGCATTTTACACTTCATGGATTACAAAGACAAAACAGACGAAGAGGCAGAAAAGATGCGAAAAGCAGAGGAAAAATATTTATCCTATTTTGAGGAAATAATTTAATTGTTCCACGTGGAACGTTCAACATTAAAAATTCAACATGTTTTTAGATAAGTACGATGTAATAGTGGTTGGTGGTGGTCACGCAGGCGCAGAAGCGGCTTCTTCAGCAGCTAAAATGGGCTCCAAAACTTTATTGGTAACCATGAATTTACAAGCCATCGGCCAAATGTCCTGCAACCCGGCTATGGGTGGGATTGCAAAAGGACAAATCGTTCGGGAAATTGATGCTTTGGGCGGAATGTCGGGTATCATAACTGACGAAACCATGATCCAATTTAAAATGCTTAACCTCTCAAAAGGTCCGGCTATGTGGAGTCCGCGAGCGCAATCGGACCGAATGCGGTTTGCAGAAAAATGGCGTTTGACTCTGGAAGAAAATCCCAATGTGGATTTTTTTCAAGATATGGTAAATGGTCTACTCATTGAAAACAATACTGTTGTCGGGGTACAAACAGGCATGGGGATGAAAATTTATTCCAAAGCGGTCATTTTGACAAACGGAACCTTTTTAAATGGATTAATTCACATAGGTGAAAAACAATTTGGTGGAGGAAGAATGGGCGAAAAGGCCGCGACGGGCATAACGGAACAATTAGTTCAATTGGGATTTGAATCTGGTCGAATGAAAACCGGAACACCTCCTCGCGTAGATGGGAGGTCACTTGATTTTTCTAAAATGGAAGAACAAAAAGGGGATGAAAACCCTCAAAAATTTTCTTTTACCCCCACTTCCCAATTGACCCGACAGAGAAGTTGTTGGATTACTTATACCAATCAGGAAGTTCATGATTTGCTACGCGAAGGATTTAGCAGATCCCCTATGTTCAACGGGGCAATTCAAAGCACGGGGCCACGCTATTGTCCTTCCATCGAAGATAAAATCAACCGTTTTGCCGAACGTGAACGACATCAAATTTTTGCAGAACCGGAGGGCTGGGATACCATAGAATATTATGTCAACGGTTTTTCAACTTCCTTACCAGACGATGTCCAGGCAAAAGCTCTACGCTCCATTCCGGGATTTGAAAAAGCTAAAATATTCCGTCCGGGATATGCCATCGAATACGATTATTTTCCGCCAACTCAGTTGAAACATACACTGGAAACCAAGTTAATTGAAAACCTATATTTCGCAGGTCAAATCAATGGTACAACAGGATATGAAGAAGCGGCAAGCCAAGGCTTGATGGCCGGGATAAATGCTCATTTAAAAGTAAACGAAAAAGACCCTTTCGTCTTAAAAAGAAATGAAGCATACATCGGCGTTTTAATTGACGACTTAATTACCAAAGGAACGGAAGAACCATACCGTATGTTTACCTCACGGGCTGAATACCGCATTTTATTGCGACAAGATAATGCGGACGAACGCTTAACTGAAATGGGGAATTCAATCGGGCTCGCCTCTGACCAACGACTAAAACGAATGGAAGAAAAATACGCCAAAGCATCCAAATTGATTGATTATCTGGAAGGAGAATCTATCACTCCCGATGAAATCAATCCGGCGATTTTGAATGGAGGTGGTTCTCCCATTACCCAAAGCATGAAAATGGTTTCGGTAATTACACGACCCGAAATTTCCATAGGTAATTTAACAAAGTTAGATAGGGTTTCAACCTTTATTGCTGATAATAAAATGGACGATGAAGAAGTTGAGCAATCCGAAATCCAAATGAAATACCGTGGGTACATCCAGAAAGAAAAGGACAATGCCGATAAGCTTAAACGTCTGGAGGGTTTAAAAATACCAAAGGAATTTGATTATTCATTGCTAAAATCGATTTCAACAGAAGCCCGACAAAAATTGAGTCAAATAAAACCGGAAACCATTGCTCAGGCATCAAGGATAAGCGGTGTTTCTCCATCAGACATCAGTATTTTGCTCGTATTTATGGGTCGATAATCCAATTGTTCCACGTGAAACAAAAACATAAGTGACTGATAATAAACAAATTCGACAAAGCGCCAATTTAAAATTGAGAGATTATTTTCTCAGTATGGAAGAATTTGAATTAATTAAAAACGAAATCTATGGCTTTTTGGAAACCCACCCACGGCCACTAGATGACTTAGAAAAATATTACGACAGCAAGGATTATATTTCGCATACCGATGCAAAAAACAGTTTGTTTGAACGGGTTTATCAGTTTATTAAAAACTACAACATTCGTTATAAATTCAGAAAATTAAAGGCTTCAAAAAAGAATGCTTCTCTTCTGGATTTTGGTTGCGGTTCCGGAGATTTTTTGGCTTATGCCCAACAAAAAGAAATGGATGTTTTTGGAATCGAACCCAATCAAACTGCGCTAAGCATTACACAAAAAAAAATTGGAGAAAACAGAGCTTCAAACAAGAATCTTTCAGAGGTCAAATCCAAATTTGATTATATAACCTTATGGCATGTTTTGGAACATATTCCGGATTTAATGGCTTTTATAGAAGAATTAAAATCCAAACTGAAGGATGATGGGAGGCTATTCATTGCCGTCCCCAACTTCCTATCATTTGATGCAAAATTTTATCAAAATTATTGGGCGGCATATGATGTCCCGAGACATCTCTGGCATTTTTCTCCGGAAAGCATTGAAAGACTTTTTAACAGTTTTGGTATGAAAATTGAAAAAACCTATCCGTTGTGGTTTGATAGCTACTATGTGAGTATGCTTTCGGAAAAATATAAAAAATCTTCATTTGGTTTTCTGCGCGCTTTTTTAATTGCAAGCGTATCCAATTTACTGGGGATTTTTAACGGAAACTATTCTTCGGTAATCTATCAAATCTCAAAAATCAAAAAATAGGCATTTAAGCAATTTTTTGTTTGCCGTGCAGGATGATTGTTTTATTGAGACATTCTCTGAAATTTGGCATAAAATGACTATATTTCTTTTATTTATTAATTAAATTAGAAAACTATGAAATTAATGATTACACAACCTGGACATTTACTAAAATGGAATATGGGAAAAAGCATTCTATCTGTTTTAGTTTTAACGCTCTTTATCATGTCTTCCTGCACCAACTCAAAGGCGGTGGCAGATAGTGCAAAATTAATGCGTGGAGATTGGACGATAACAAATGTTTCTGTAGAAGGTATCCAGCAATCGTATGTTGACATTACGGTTTTTGATGAGGCCAACTCCCAATGTTATGTGGGAAGTACCTGGCATCTGGTTCAAAACAATGCAACCGGAAACTATACACTAAATGCCGGTGGAGACTGTCCTTCCGGAACCACTAAAATCAAATGGTTTATAACGGAAGAGGGAGGAGAAAGCTATTTTAACTTCAAAAAAGTCTACGAAGGAGAAAGACCTAAAAACGTTGTAGATGGCTATAAAATGAGGGTCTCTGCCAATACAGGGTCAACCATCGTTTTGGTTCAAGATCTTATGTTTGAGGGAAAACCCATCAGTGTAAATTATACATTTCAAAATAATTCTTAATCATAAAACAAATTAGTCATGAAAAATTTGAACATAAAAATCACAACCTTGGCTTTAACGGCAGGATTGCTTTTTACCGGTTGTGAAGCAGTACAAAACACTAATCATACCCAAAGAGGTGCTGCTGTAGGAGCTGCTTCCGGAGCTGTAATTGGGGGTGTATTGGGAAATAATGTTGGAAGCGGTGATAATGCCGTCCTGGGCGCAATTGCCGGAGCGGTAATCGGGGGTGTTGCCGGAGGATTAATCGGAAACAACATGGACAAACAGGCTCAAAAAATTGAAAATACACTTCCCGGAGCTGAAGTAATCCGTACCGCTGAAGGTATTCAGGTTATTTTGGATGAACAATCAGATGTTCGGTTTGAATATGACAAATCAGACTTGACAACACTCGCAAAATCCAATTTGGACAAGTTAGTGGGTGTTTTTAATGAATATCCGGATACCGATATTTTGGTCGTTGGATTTACAGACAGCAAGGGTTCTGACCAATACAATCAAGGCTTGTCGGAAAGACGTTCAGCTTCAGTTGTGTCGTACCTGAAAACCAAAGGGATTGCCTCTTCGCGTCTTTCTTCAATCGGTCAGGGAGAAACAAATCCCCGCGCTACAAATGAAACAGATGAAGGGCGGGCTCAAAACCGTAGAGTTGAGTTTGCGATTACAGCAAATGATAAAATGGTAGAAGACGCTCAACAACAGGCTGGCGAATAACCCAAACATAAAAACGACAAAAGCCGGGAAAATTCCCGGCTTTTTTGTGGAGAAGATGGGGCTCGAACCCACGACCTTTAGACTGCCAGTCTAACGCTCTAGCCAACTGAGCTACATCCCCAAATTTTTTACAAGTTTAAGCCTTTTTTTCTTTCCATTCCAAAATTTTATCCAAAATTACTTTGGCCAATTTCTCTTTGCTTTGATGTGTCCATCCGGCTATGTGTGGGGTCAAAACAACATTTTCCGATTCAATTAAATACCGAAAATCTGCCGGCAATTCATCCAACTGTAAATTTTCAAAAGAAGATTTCTCATATTCATGAACATCCAGACAAGCTCCTTTTACTATTCCGGACCTTAATGCTTCTACCAAATCTTTTGTAATAACGGATTTTCCTCTCGCAGTATTGATCAGATAAAAAGGATTTTTAAACGACTCTATGAATTCTCTATGAATCAAACCAGCCGTTTTCGGAGTTTGAGGCGTATGCAGGCTCAATATTTCGGTTTTTTCAAATAATTCTTCCAATGAAACCTGACAGGCATTTTCATCTCCCCTATTTTCCAAAATGTCATAACAAATCACTTCCACTCCAAATCCTTTCAATCGTTGCGCAAAAGCCTTTCCCATATTGCCATACCCGATGATTCCTACAGTTTTACCAACCAATTCGTCGCCCCTGTTTTCTTCCCTTTTCCAAATGCCGTTTCGGATTTCCTGATCTGCAATCCGCAATCGGTGAAGCAACATCAAAAGCATTCCTATAGCATGTTCCGCCAACGAATCCCGGTTTCCTTCCGGTGCATTGAACAAAGAAATTTGTTGCTCTCCCGCAAATTCTTCATCAATATTTTCCAGACCCGCGCCAACTCTCCCAATGAATTTTAGTTTTTTTGCCTTGGAAAGAAATTCGCGGTCTAGCGGAAACCGGCTTCTGATAATAATTCCTTCATATTCCGAAATTATTTTTTCAACTTCTTCTTTTGACGATTGATAATTTTCATCGACTTGAAATCCGGCTTTTCTCAGACCGTTGATCAGAAGTTCATGATTGGTGTCAAGTGCTAAAATTTTCATTTTATAAACCCAAATTAATCCTCTACAAACTTAGTATTTTCAAATCTTCAAATTATTAATTTTCAAAATAATTATCTTTGTAAAATGACCATAGAAGAAATCCAAAACGAAATTATCGAAGAGTTTTCTTTCTTTGATAATTGGGAAGAACGATACGAATTTTTAATAGAGCTGGGCAAATCACTGAAATCATTAGCTGACGAAAAAAAATCGGATGACAAAATCATAAAAGGCTGCCAATCAACTGTTTGGTTAGACGCAAAAATGGAAGATGATAAATTGGTGTTTGAAGCAGATAGCGATGCTATTTTACCTAAAGGTCTGGCCGCTTTACTGGTTCGGATTTATAGTAATCAAAAACCCGTAGATATTTTAAATTCGGACACAAAATTCATCGAAAAAATAGGATTACAGGAATTTCTGTCACCGACCCGCGCCAATGGGCTGCTGGCTATGATTAAACAATTTAAGTTTTATGCAATTGCTTTCCAATCTAAAAACAGAAGCTGATCATGGGTGAATTTTCAATGTTTCAGGCCTTTATTTATTTATTCGCTGCAGTTGTTTGTGTCCCTATAGCCAAACGATTGGGATTGGGGTCCGTTTTAGGTTATTTGTTTGCAGGGGTTTTAATTGGTCCTTTTGTCTTGGGGCCTATTTTGGGGACGTCTTCCGGTGATGAGGTGGAAGATATAATGCACGCTGCCGAATTTGGTGTGGTGATGATGTTATTTCTGGTAGGATTGGAGTTGGACCCCAAAGAATTCTGGAAAATGCGGAAGAAAATATTGGGAATCGGTAGTATTCAATTATTTGGGACGATGCTTATCGTCATTCCCATCGCATTTCACCTGCTCGGATTGAATTTTGGGGCCTCCATTGCGATAGGCTCGGCTGTGGCCATGTCCTCCACGGCGATTATTTTGCAAACACTTTCTGAAAAAGGGCTGACCAAAACACCTTGTGGAAAATCCAGTTTTTCAGTCTTGCTTTTTCAGGATATCATGGTCATCCCGATTTTGGCAATTTTACCATTGCTTGCCGTTAAAACCACCATTGTAACCCATGGTGATCACCATACGCTTTTGGACGGAGCTCCGGGTTGGATGAAAACGCTTGCTATTATTTCCGCCATAGGAGTGGTTTTCTTTGTGGGCAATTATATCGTCAATCCTTTCTTTAAATACATCGCAAGGTTACAGGTTCGGGAATTGTTTACATCCTTTGCTTTGATGCTGGTCATCGGCGTTTCGGTTTTGATGAATTACGTAGGGCTGAGTCCCGCTTTGGGTGCATTTATGGCCGGAATGACGCTGGCAAACAGCGAATTCAAGCATCAGTTGGAAAGTGACATAGAGCCGTTTAAGGCCTTATTACTGGGATTATTTTTTATTGCGGTCGGCTCAACCATCAATTTCCGGTTAATTATAAACGAACCGCTGACGATCCTCTCATTGGTATTCGGAATCATGCTCATAAAAGGAATCGTTTTGATGATTGCGGGTTGGGTTTTCAAATTAAAATTGAACCAAAATCTATTATTTGCCATTTTACTTTCACAAATCGGTGAATTTGCCTTTGTTATCCTGAACATCAGCAACCAATTGCAGTTGATTCCGAAACATTGGGTAGATTTATTGCTCGCAACAACCGCCGTAACGATGGCCGTAACGCCCATTTTGTTAATTGTCAATGAGAAATGGATTGTTCCGATGATGGGAATGAAAAAGGTAAAAGCGGGCGGATATGAAGATGACCTGGATTATAATTTCGGAGATATTTCGGACAAAAAAGTGATCATCGCCGGTTATGGCGATTTTGGAAATACAATCGGAAGAATTGTGAAATACAGCGGTTTTAGCGCAACAGTTTTGGATAATGACAGCGAGCGCGTGGAATTATTAAGAAAATTGGGGTTTAATGTATTTTTTGGGGATGCCACAAATTTGAACACGCTGAAAGCGGCTAAAGCAGATGAAGCCGATCTTCTGATTGCGGCAATCGACCCGCCGGAAGTAAACCAAATATTGGTGGATTTGGTTCATAAAAATTTCCCCAATCTGAAAATCATGGTCCGGGCCCGAAACCGTTTTGATGCTTATAATTATATGAATCAGGGCTTTACAAAAGTTTACCGTGAAAATTTCTTTACGGCGGTTCAGGTGGGAATCGATGCTTTGGAAGAGTTGGGAATGAATCACGAAGATGCCATAAAACAAGGCGAAATTTTTGCCATTGCAGACCGGGCTTCCTTAAAACGTCTTTCTAAACACAGTCAAAACCTGGAAGCATACATTTCTGCATCCAAAGAAGAAATAGAAAGCGTTCGGAAAAAACTGAAACAGGGTATGGTTTTGGAAATGATTGATCATGTAGAAAAATCATCAGAGCCTTAGAAACTGTTTAAATTTTACCGAAATTTATTTTTATGGCTCTTAAAATGTCCATTCAAAAATCCAATAAAATCCTGATCATGCGTTTCAGCGCTCTGGGTGATGTGGCGATGACGGTTCCGGTCATCCGGGAATTTTTACAAGAAAATCCGGATGTGGAAATCATGTATTTGTCAAGAAAAAAGTTCGAAAGTTTGTTTGAAAATATTCCAAATCTGACTTTTTACGCTGCAGATTTAGATGGAAAACACAAAGGAATTTTCGGTTTGCACCAATTAGCAAAAGAATTAAATCCATTTGAATTTAATGCGATCGCAGATTTACACAATGTCCTGCGAACCAAAATATTAAGAAGGTTAATTTCTGCCCAAAAATCAGCATCGTTGGACAAAGGAAGAAAGGAACGAAAGGCATTGGTCCGAAAGGAAAACAAAATCAAAAATCCGATAAAATCTATGCCGGAACGCTATTCAGACGTGTTTCGGAAGTTAGGGTTTGAGGTGAAACTGTCTCATCAATTGCCTGAAAATCTTTCAACAAAAGAAAACGCCGTCGGTATCGCTCCTTTTGCGATGTATGAGGGAAAGAAGTATCCGATTGAAAAAATGCGTTCAGTTGCTTTAAAAATAGCTGAAACCGGCATCAAAGTGTATTTGTTTGGTGGAAAAGAAGAATCGGAAGAATTGAAAGCCTGGGAAAAATTAAATCCGAATATAGAATCGGTTGCCGGGAAATTTGGTTTAAAAGAAGAATTGGAACTGATCCGAAAACTAAGACTGATGGTTTCTATGGATTCTGCCAATATGCACCTGGCTTCGCTGGTCGGCACAAAGGTTGTTTCCATCTGGGGAAATACACATCCGTTCATGGGATTTCTCGGTTATGGACAATCCATGGATGATGTGATTCAGGATGAAACACTCACTCAACGCCCGACTTCGGTCTTTGGAAAGGAAGAGAAAAATGTGGAAAAAATTGATTATTTTCAGAACATATCACCTGAATTAATTATTCAAAAAATAGAAGAAAATCTTTAATCAAAGTGAAAAATTCAGAATTGATTTCCGGTTTAATTGAAAATAATTTGTTTGAAAAAACTATTGAGCTTTCCCGAAATGAATATCTGAAAACCGCCGGTTCGGTCGATACAAACCTTTATTATATCGAAAAAGGAACGCTTAAAATCTTTGTTTTGGATGAAGGAGAAGAACGCATCATTCGATTTGGATACAAAGAAAATATCATCGTTTCATTGGATTCATTTATCAATGAAAAACCTTCTGATTTATATTTTCAAGCTCTTAAAAAAACACATTTAAAAGTAATTTCAAAGCATAATTTTCTTAATTATCTGAAACAATTTCCTGATTTCTCTATTATTTGGATTGCGATACTTGAAGATTTGGTTTTACAGCAAATGGAACGGGAAAAAGATTTATTGACTAATTCCCCGAAACTACGCTATGAAAGGGTTTTAAAACGTAGTCCACAACTTTTTCAGGAAGTTTCCAATCACCAGATTGCCAAATATTTAAGAATGTCGCCCGAAACACTTTCCAGATTAAAAAACTCTTGATTTCAATCAAGATTTAATGCGGAATATTTATCGAATTTTAACGTATGAAAATGAATGCAAATCAGTTGATTTCCGAATTGGAAAATTATACAAAAAATCATTTGGAAAAAGCGGAAAAATTTAAAAATCAACCGATAGAGAATTTAACGCAAAGACCTACACCGGAAAGCTGGAATGTTTTAGAATGTCTGGAACATCTAAATAGATATGGCGATTTTTATATTCCTGAAATGAGGCGGAAAATGGATAATTCTTTTTATCCGATAAGTAAAGATTTTAAAAGCGGGATTCTGGGAAATTATTTTGCTCAAATGATGTTGCCGAAAGAAAAATTGAACAAGATGAAAACCATGAAAAAGACCAATCCGCTCCATCAGGAATTGGACAAAAATGTTATCGATAAATTCATTCAACAACAACAGGAATTATTGAATCTATTGGAAGTTGCAAAAGTCAAAAACCTAAACAAAATCAAAACCGGAATCAGTATTTCAAATTGGATTCAACTAAAGTTGGGTGATACATTCAGAGTAGTGATTTACCATAACGAAAGGCATGTACAACAAGCCGAAAAAGCTTTGTTATTTTGAATTCTTTTCATGTGTAACACCTTTCTGGATTCGGTTTTCTATCTGTTCGTCAATGTTATCAAATACGCCGAATCCTTTTAAAATCACAATGATTCCGAACCCCATCAATATAAATCCGATTGTTTTTTTAAACCAGAAAATCCTTCGGATCGTAAAACTTTCTTTTACTTTCTGAGCCAGAAAAATTTTCCCTAAATCAATGGAAAAAAACGTCACCAAAACGATACCAATATACAGTAGGGTTTCTTCTTCTTTGGGATATTGAATTACGATGGTGCTGACGATAAAAAACCAGAAAACGATAACGCCTATGTTGAGAATATTCAGCAAAAAGCCATTCATAAAAGTTTTGAAGTAATTCTGATTGATAAGATTGATATTGCGCATCTTGAAATTGGGTTTGGAAATGAACATCACCATACCGTAAATCAAAATAAAAAACCCGCCGAAAATATAAATCGAAGGGTTATTTTGAATGGCTAAGGCCAAATCTTTACTCCCGAAATAAGCAACCGAAATACATAAAATATCGGCTGTAATCACTCCCAAATTAAGCGTAATTGCCGCCTTCCATCCTCTGGAAACGCTGGTTTCCAACAACATAAAGAAAACCGGCCCAATGAGTATCAGGCTGAGAAGAATTCCAATCAATATGGCAGAAGTAACCAATTCCATTGTGGTTGCAAGTTAGTAAGAATTATCCCAACAACTCAAAATCCAACTGTTTGTTTCTTAGATCGGCTTTGGCAACTTTGATTAAAACTTTGTTTTTTAGGCAACAAGAACCTAATTAAAAATAAATAAGATCGTTTATTGTTTTATCTTCATGATTCTCTACTTAAAAAAATATTCAAAGCAATACATTCTGATTGTAAATATTTTAATTGTTTTATTTTCAATATTACTCTTATATGAAGATTTCAAATATTATGGAAATTTTCGATTTACGCGTCAAGACAGAATTGAAGATGGAGAAGAAGCATACTTAAATGTAATTTCTTTCATCTTAATTATTTTTGGAATAATAACCTTTATCCAATTCGTTTCTAAAAAAGAGAAAATGAACCCTTTCTTTTTTCTTTCAAACATTTTTTACGGAACAATAAATCTAACCTTCGGATTTATTTCTTCCTTGTTTATAATAAATTCTATTCCTGAATTGATTTATAATTTATCTTCCAAAAACTATCCTATTCCTTTAAATGATAAACTAATTAGTATTCTATTTGTTTTAGCTATACTTCTGATAGGATTTATACTCTTAATTTTCGGAGTCAAACTAATTTTTAAATGCAATAATTTGAAAAGTAAACTAACTTAATTTATAATGGAATAAATTATTTCAAATATTTGAAATTAAATTAATTACCCTAATAAATCCGCATCCGTTCCGGTATCCATTAATAACAAAACCAATTCATTATCATTAATTTTCCAAACCAAAAGCCAATCCGGTTTGATATGGCATTCCCAACAATCTTTGTAATTTCCGGTAAGTTTATGCTGTTTATATTTGGGAAGAAGTATTTCTCCTTTTTGTAGTTGTATCGATGACTTCTTTCAATAAGTTTAAATCGTAATTTCTCTTTTTACACAATTTTAAACTCTTCTCAAATCGGTTGGTAGCCCTAATTGTGTACATCAGCCCAAGACTTTCTCAAATAATTCGTTTGAATCTTTGTAAGAATTTACTCTATTGTCTTTTATATCTTCAAGTGCTTTTTCCAATCCTGATTTTGAATCGTCTTTTAAAACCGAAACACCTTTATCTTCTGAAGTAAAAAATTCGACAAGACTTAAAAATTGTTTTCCAAATCTTGTCTTCTCATCAATTTTTAACGTAATCGTCTTCATATCACAAATATAACAAAATCAACCCAACAACTCAAAATCCAATTGTTTGTTTCGTAAATCGGCTTTGGCTACGCGAATCATCACTTTGTCTCCTAATTGGTATGTAATCCCCGTTTTTCGTCCAACAATCGAATAATTCTTTTCATCAAAATAAAAGGAATCTTCTTCCATATTTCGTAGCCGGATCATCCCTTCACAGCGGGTTTCCGGGATTTCTACAAAAATTCCGTATTCCTGAACGCCGGTAATGAATCCGTAGAATTCTTCGCCAACAAATTGTTCCATGTATTTGACCTGCATGAATTTGATGGAATCTCTTTCGGCTTCTGCCGCCAATTTTTCCCGCGCCGAACTGTGGATACATTTTTCTTCCAATGGTGCTGCCGCCGGCGATTTTCCGCCATCCAGATAATGCTGTAACAAACGATGCGCCATCATGTCGGGGTAACGGCGGATAGGTGAAGTGAAGTGCGAATAATATTGAAAAGCCAGACCATAATGTCCTACATCATTTTCAGTCGAATATTTTGCTTTGGACATGGTTCTGACCGCAAGTGTTTCAATCAGGTTTTCTTCCGGCTTTCCTTTTACATCGGCCAATAATTGATTCATGGATTTGGTAACACTCATTCGATCGCGCAAATCCAATGTATAACCAAATTGTTTGATGAACAGCTTTAAATCCTGTAATTTGTCAGGATCTGGATCGTCATGAACGCGGTAAACAAAGGTATTGTTGTTTGGTTTTCCGTCCTTATTGGTTGAAACAAATTCAGAGACTTTGCGGTTACATAAAAGCATGAATTCTTCAATCAGATGATTGGAATCTTTACTGATTTTGAAATAAGTTCCGACGGGATTATCGTTTTCATCCAATTCAAATTTGACTTCGACCTTATCAAAAGTAATCGCTCCGGCTTTCATCCTGTCTTTTCGCAGAATTTTGGCCAATTTGTCCAGTGTCAAAATCTCTTCTTTGAAATCTCCTTCTGCTCCTTCGATGATTTCCTGAGCTTCTTCGTAGGTAAATCTCCGGTTGGAATGGGTGGCAGTTCTGCCGTACCATTCGTTTAAAACCCGGGCATTATCGTCCATTTCAAAAACGGCTGAAAAAGTATATTTATCTTCATTTGGACGAAGCGAACAAGCCACATTACTCAAATTTTCGGGCAACATCGGAACCACTCTGTCCACGAGGTAAACCGAAGTAGCACGGTTATAGGCCTCCTGTTCCAATAAAGTTCCGGGTTTTACATAATGCGTTACATCGGCAATATGAACCCCAACTTCCCAATTTCCGTTTTCAAGCTTTCGAAGCGATAAAGCATCGTCAAAATCCTTGGCATCTTTCGGGTCAATCGTAAAAGTTACGACATCGCGCATATCGCGACGATTGGCGCGGATTTCTTCTTCATCTATTGCTACATCCAATTCTTTTGCTTCCAATTCTACTTCTTCCGGAAAACTCACCGGTAAATTATATTCGAGCAAAATAGCGTGCATTTCGGCTTTGGTTTCTTCAGGATTTCCGAGAATTTCTACAATTTCCCCAAAGGGATTATCGGTATCCAAAGGCCAATCTTTTAGTTCCACCACCACTTTCTGTCCTGTTTCGGCATCGTTGAATTTGTCTTTGGGAATGTAAAAATCGACATGCAGCGAACGGTTATCCATCACCACAAATCCGAATTTTCCGTTCGGACTTTTTTCAAAAATTCCGGTATAAAGCGTTTTGAATCGTTTGACTACATCGATTACTTCACCTTCCGGCCGATGATTTCCTTGCTTTTTGTTAGGATAAAGATAAACCCTTACCACATCGCCCTGCAATGCATTTTTCTTTTTGTTTTTCTGAATAAAAATATCCTGTTCCACGCCCTCAACAGTCACATAAGCTGAACCGCTCTGGGTGATATCAATGGTTCCCATCAAATAATGCTGATCTGCATTTACTTTGAATTTTCCACGATCGGATTCTTTGATTTTTTTATCGGCCAAAAGTGCCTGTAAATCTTTGATCAGAATTTCACGGTCTATAATATTGGTAATTTTGAGAGCTGAAGCTATTTGTTTATAGTTCAGTGGTTTATTTGGGTTTTTTAAAAGTGTTTCCAGAATTTTCTGATTGAATTTTCCGGATGTATTTCTTTTATTTTTGGAATTAAATTTTCTTTTTGACATTCGTTTTTATTGTATAAATGTAGAAAGTACAATGTATAATGTACTTTTAGTTATGAGCACGAAATTTTCTCTACTCGTTTTTCGTGTCTTCCTCCTTCAAACTCGGTATTGAGAAAAGTTTCAACCATTTCCACAGCATATTCGTAAGCGACAAAACGGGCTGGAAGAGCAATGACATTGGCATTATTGTGCTGACGGGTAAGTCTCGCAATATCCGTATTCCAGCAAAGTGCAGACCGAACACCCTGATGTTTATTGGCTGTCATATTTACACCTTGTCCGCTTCCGCATAAAAGAATTCCGAAATCGGCACTTCCTTTTTCCACTGCTTCGGCAGTCGGATGGGCAAAATCAGGGAAATCAACAGAGTCTGTTGAAAACGTTCCAAAGTCCTGAACCTCAATTCCTTTATCTGTTAAATACTTGGCTAATTTCTCTTTATAAAGTACTCCTGCGTGATCTGCTCCGATGGCTATTTTCATTATATTAATAATTTTGTAATTTATTAATTAAAAAGTAATTACAAAATTATTAAACAATGTAACCACTTCGTTTTCGCATAAAATTTTAAAATAATCATCAAAGTTGTTATTTAAAAATTTTGCACTCATTTCATCCTATTAACAACTAAATTTTCTTAAATTCTTTAACTTATTATAAATCAATGTTTAGGTAATGTAAAATAAATGTTAATAAAATACCCATTACTTTTTATTGATTTTCCCCTTATCAACTTGCTTTTTAATTTCCATTTTTTGATTAGAAAAATTTTAATTCAAGTCAAGTAAAAGTTTTGATTTTGGCATGGAAATTTTCAACGTACTTATTGATAATTTTACACTCTCAATTTATCAAAAAATTCATGTTTTAACAATCAACAATTATTGTTGATAACCCCCTAAATCATTCATTTCAAAACAAAATTACGGATAAATAATTGTTAAAGCCTTATCCATAAAATTATTATCATTTTAGTTTTCCACAAATTAACAGCGTATATATATAAATCAATATTTCTTTTTTAAAATTTAAAAATAATATAATGATGTATATATGAATGTGGACAACTAAAAACGGTTCGGATAAAGATTTCTCTTATTTTTGCTTTCAACAAATTTAATTCCAAAATGAAGACAATAGACGATTTCAATTTTTCAGGTAAAAAAGCATTGATCCGGGTAGATTTTAATGTTCCGCAGGATGAAAATTTTAATGTAACCGATGATACAAGGATTCAGGCAGCAAAACCTACGATGAAAAAGATTTTGAACGACGGTGGATCTGCTATTCTGATGACACATCTGGGACGACCTAAAAATGGATTTGAAGATCAATTTTCATTGAAACACATTGCATCCAAAGTTTCTGAAATTTTAGGCGTTGAGGTAATTGTTGCTGATGATGTGATAGGAGAAGATGCACAAAAAAAAGCGGGAAATTTGAAACCGGGACAAGTTTTATTGTTGGAAAATGTTCGTTTTCATCCGGAAGAAGAAAAAGGAGATAAAGAATTTGCAAAAAAACTGGCCGATTTAGGAGATATTTATGTGAATGATGCTTTTGGAACAGCACACCGGGCACATGCTTCCACTGCAATCATCGCAGAATTTTTCCCAAATGCCAAATGTTTTGGTTACCTGATGAAACAGGAACTGGAAGCTATCAACAAAGTGTTGAAATCGGGCGAAAAACCGGTTACGGCTATTTTGGGCGGAGCAAAAGTTTCTTCCAAAATCACCATTATTGACAATATTTTACCGGCGATTGATAATCTGATTATCGGTGGAGGAATGACTTATACTTTTATCAAAGCACAAGGCGGAGACATCGGGAAATCTTTGGTAGAAAATGATAAACTGGATCTGGCTTTGGAAATTTTGAAAGCTTGTGATGACAATGATGTCAATATTTATTTGCCATTTGACAATGTAATTGCCGATAATTTCAGCAATGATGCCAACACGAAAATCGTGAATGTCTATGATATTCCCGACGGTTGGATGGGAATGGATGTGGGGCCGGAAACCAATAAATTATTTGCAGATGTGATTAAAAATTCCAAAACCATTTTGTGGAACGGGCCATTGGGTGTTTTTGAAATGCCGAATTTTGCAAAAGGAACGATAGCTTTGGGTGATGCCATTTCCGAAGCAACCAAAAAAGGAGCATTTTCGCTTGTCGGTGGAGGAGATTCCGTAGCTTTTGTAAAACAATATGGTTACGATGACAAAGTAAGCTATGTTTCCACCGGAGGCGGTGCCATGCTGGAAAGCCTGGAAGGTAAAGAATTGCCGGGTGTGGCGGCGGTGATGAGTTAGAATTTATAGTTATATATTAACAAATATTACATAAGTTTTAAATTGATTAAAACATTCAAATTCCTGTTTGATTATCCCATAAACCTCAACTTCAAACCAGAATATGAAAAATAAGCTATCTCATAAAATTCAAGTCAATTCGCTGAATAAACTCAGCATTAGCTTGTTCATTTTCTTTAGTTTCCATTTTATTTCCTTTGGGCAAACTACAACAAAGTATATAATTGGAAATTATCAAATCGACCCGGAAAATAAATCCATTGCTGTTTTAAGACATTTTACAGGAACGGACGATGATATACATTATTGGGGAGAAAAGTTTGTCGTAGACAGCACTATAAATTATGACCAAACAACACTTTATATCTTTGGTAATCGGATTATCTTTAAAGAACATTTGTCGGGTGATTGGAGTATTCCTCAGAATATCGACTTCGATTCATTCAGGATTTTGGATTTTAATATAAACGGCCATACAATTTGCCGAGACAAAAACTATCTGTATCAAACCTATATCGGTGCTCAAACCCAACCCAAATGGACAACAATTGACCTGAGCGAATACCAAGAAATAAATGATTTTATTTACAAAAAGGGCGAACTGCTTTACTTTCTGTCAGACGATTTCAAATTGGAAGAAATTAAAGGAGATATAAAATTCCATCTTTCAAGTTTAAAGCATATCACCGGAAATTATTTTAAGGATAAGAACGGTCTGTACTATTTGGACAGTTTTTATACCCAGGAAATAAAAAACAGAGAAACAGACACCGGACTGATTGTTTGGTCCAAAGAATGGGAGAAATATATTCATAAAGATGCTGTTAAATTAGAAAAAAGTAAAGGCAATAAAGCAGAAATAGAATTAAAAAACGACTATTTCATCTATCAAAATCATCTGTACTCCAATAAAGTAAGAACAACGCCTTATACAATTCCGATTAAGCCGGATGACTTTAACTATTTGGTTTTAAATCACAACCGACAAAAGATTAAAATTTTAGCAGACAAGGAAAATACTTATGTTTCAGTTGACAACAGAGGGTTCACGCCTTTGGATTCCGTAGAGAAGAGTTATTGGTCTTTTTGGTCAATAAATCCAAATGTCTTAGAATCAAATTTTTATAAATGGAAAATTATCAATCCTGAATTTACAGGAACATTTGAGGGTAACAAAGTCTATTTTCCAAGTGCGATAAAACGTCCGAAAGATTATTTGGGCAATCTGATAAAAAAAGAGAATAAGTATCATTACTTCACACTGAAAGACAGTCAGCTAAAGGAAGCAGAGCAATTATTTATATTCAATTACGATTCTCAAAAATATGAGCCGATTAATCTAAGTGAATATCGTTATTTATCGAAAGATTTATGGATTTATAAAAATCGGCTTTATATGACTAATTTGGGGCTGCCAACAAAAGAAGAAATTCACACTGATAATCTTGATTTCATCAAAATCAATGATAAAGAAACAAATTTCTTAAAAGATAATGAATCAATTATTTACATCGGAAATATCAAGGGGATACAAAATGGCCGAAGTGTTCGGGTGCTTGGAAATAGGATTTATTCTAAGATGGATTTTCAAAGTTTGAAAGTTATATCAGCCGATATTTTGATGGATAATAAAAATCTCTATGTTGGGGATTTTATGGACGGGATAAGAGTAATACCTTACAAACAATTGGGATTAAAACTCAAAATATTTACTCAAGACCAAATAACAAATATATTTGCCAGCAGATAACAGCTAGGTTTATTCCAATCTGAGGAATAGCAGTGATATTTATTCAATTAAATCATCTTACGAACGACTAATGAAATTCATAAAATAATTTGAAATCAAATAAAATCATATACGGATTAATCTTTATTCTGATACTGATTTCAGGTTGTCAAAAGATGAATTATACAGTAGATCCTGATATTCCTTTCAGATTGTTTACAAAAGGAAAACATTGGGGTGTAATCAACACAAATACCATGGAGATTATCATTCCGGCAAAATTTCAAAATATTGAGCAGATTATCATAACTGAGAATTATCCATGGAAAGCCGATGAAATATTTTATCTGGTTGAAAATGAAGGACACTCAGATATTAGAAATACAAAAGGAGAAATAATTTTTGTGTTTCCGAAGGATGAATTTATGGATTCATTTTTTGAATACAACGGCAAATATTATGTTATTTCCAATAGGGTTACAGAAATTGAAAACGAATGGTGGGATGAGTCTGGGTTTTATTTAAAAGACAATAAAAGCTTGTACTTAATTGAAGGAAAATCGGCGGTTGAACTGATTGCATCAACAGAAATTCAGCATTTAGGAAAGGGAAATCTGATTTATTTTAGCAATGAGGACGATGATAAATCCGGTTATTTTGAATTGAATACTCATAATGCAATCCGATTTGACGTTAATTATGGATATTATAATGAGAGAAGATATATCAATAGCAGAAATGAAATCTGGATACAAGAATATGATAAAATACAAAAAAGAAAAGGAAATTATTATAATCTTGTAATCGATAACTTGCTGAATACCAGTGAAAACGAATTTAAAAATGTTTTCAAACTATACAAGAATTATTTCCTGACCGAAACCAAAAATGGAACTCAATTGATGTCTTATGACGGTACGGCTGCACCTTTTATATATCCTTATACTGAGTCTGTTTTAAATAGATTTGGAGTTATTCACCATCAAGTTACAGAATTGGATGATAAAAGATTAGATAAACTATTTGTTTTTTCAAATGAGAAAGACGCAAAGAAAATCGGTATCATCGAATTTGAAGGTAAGATTATTTTACCGGCTGAATATGATAAAATTTCAATTTTAAAAATTAATTATCCGGAACAGCCGTCAGAAGAATTCAGGGAATTTATCAAAGAAAACAAGTTGAATCAACTTTATTATTCTACAGTTAAAGAAGTAAATCAGAAATACAATTATTCAATATTTAATACAGAAGAGGCTGAAATAATCACTGTAAAAGGAGTTGAAACAGACAATGCTTTTTTTAAATTTGACTTACCTTCCAATCCGCCTGAAATTCAACTTTACACACGAGATAGCATCAGAAATTATGATTTGGAAACGGGTCGGTTGGAGAGATCAGAAGCAAGGAAGCCGCAGTATTAATTATTTGTAACTCTGCACAGAAAATATTTGAAAAGAAATTCTATGTTCTATAAAGAATTTAAAAAAAGCATTACCAATTCCTCAATCTCTTTTTGACTTTCGTCTAAATGCTTATTCACGATTATCTTATCAAACTGAGGAGCCAATAAAAGTTCCTGTTCGGCTTTGTTGATACGCATCTGGAGCTTTTCTTCGCTTTCGGTATTTCGGTTGCGGAGACGTTTTTCCAGTTCTTCCACAGAAGGCGGCATGATGAAAATAGAAAGTGAATTTTCCGGATAAATCTTTTTCAGATTGATTCCGCCCACTACGTCAATATCAAAAATAACCGAATTTCCTTTGGTCCAGATTCTTTCGATTTCCGATTTTAAAGTCCCGTAAAAACTTCCTTCGTAAACCTCTTCAAATTCAGCAAATTCCTGATTATCAATTTTTTGTTTAAAATCATCGGCCGAAATAAAGTAATAATCCTTTCCATGGATTTCATTGGGCCGCGGATTTCTTGTGGCACATGAAACCGAAAATTCCAGGTTGGGAATTTCTTCCAAAAGATGTTTTACCAATGTGGTTTTACCGGCTCCTGAAGGAGCGGAAACGATGATGAGTTTGCCTGAATTCATAGTGCAAAAATCGTGATTTTATGCTAAATCTAATCAAAAACCTCCAAGGTTACTATTCACAACGAAAATAACCTTGGAGGTTTGATTATTTAAAAAGCATATTTACAGAACATTCAAAACCTGTTCTTTCACTTTTTCAAGTTCATCTTTCATCTGAACCACGATTTTCTGCATTTCAGAATGATTGGATTTGGAGCCGAGTGTATTGATTTCACGTCCTATTTCCTGACAGATAAATCCTAATTTCTTTCCTTCGGATTCTGTTGATTTCAGGTTTTCAAGGAAATAATCGCAGTGATTTTTCAACCGGACCTTTTCTTCGGTGATATCCAATTTCTCCAGATAATAAATCAATTCCTGTTCGAAACGGTTTTGATCATAATCCGAACTTAATTCATCCAGATTTTTGGTAAAACGGTCTTTTAAAGTCTGAATTCTTTCCTTTTCAAAAGGCTCTACTTCATTTAGCAATCTTAATATAATTTGGATTCTTTGTGCAAATTCTTGTTCCAGAACTTTTCCTTCGTCCAATCGGAATTCTTTTAAATTTTGAATGGCTTCACTAAGTAATTTCGCAAAAATATTCCATTCTTCTTCATCCAATTCTTTGCAGGTAAAAGCCATCACGTCGGGAAGACGCATGACGATGGCGAGAAGTTCGGCATCGGAAGCATTCGGCGCAACTTGTTTAAATTCATCCATATACGCTTTGATGATTTCCGGATTGATTTGTTGGGCTTTGTTGGCAGCAGTGGCTTCTGTATTGATATTTAAATCAATTTTTCCGCGTTGCAATTTTTCGGAAATAATCTTGCGGATTTCCAGTTCTTTTTCTTTGTATAAAAAGGGAATTCGTGTATTTAAATCAAGTGATTTACTGTTGAGTGAACGGATTTCAATCGTGATTTTCTTGTCAGAACATTCAGCGACAGCTTTTCCGTATCCGGTCATGGATTGAATCATAAAAATATTTGGTTTGGGTCAAAAGTACTAATATTTAGGAAAATCTTAGATTTTTTCTCCTCTCTCCCAAACACCATTCGGTTTTAATTGACCTTACAGATAAATAATATCCCGGAAACTCTTTGTTTTTTCACAACAAAAACTCCCAATAATTTTGATTGTGAATTACTTGTGTGGTTTTCGGCTGATAGGCATTCACAAAACTTTTGGTAAAACGTGCTTTTTGGTTCGGGCTATATTTGATTTCGTATGCACTAATTTCCTCATTTTTGACTTCGATGTAATCAATTTCGGCTTGTTGTGTGTTTCGCCAGAAATAAGTGTCGCTGAAATCAGAAGCATAGCTTAGTTTTTTTTTGCGTTCGCTGATGATAAAATTTTCCCATAATGCACCCACGTCATCCCTGAACTCCACCGGACGAAAATTTTTGATGACTTGATTTCTCAATCCGATATCCCAGAAATAAACTTTTCGTCCTTTTTTGAGTTCATTGTCCTGATTTTTACTGAAAGCATTTAACCGGAAAACGATAAAGTTTTTCTCCAAAATATCGATGTATTTTTCTACTGTCAATCGGTTGATGCCCAAATCGTTTCCCAATGACGAATAATTTATTTCGCTCCCAATCCGAAATGCAAGCATTTGAACCAAACGTTGCAAAGTAGAAGATTTTTTTATTCCTTCCAGATTCAGAATGTCCTTATATAAAAAACCTTCTGTGAGGTCTCTGAGGATTTTTTCTTCTTTGCCGGGATTGGTAACCACTTCCGGATAATAACCATAAACCAAACGGTTTGCCGTCAAACGTGATTCTGTAATAAAATCGCTGTGTTGAACCATTTCGGAGAAAGATAATGGAAATAGCTGGAATTCTTCTTTTCTTCCAACCATTGACTCCTTTGTTCGGTCAGCAAGTTCAAAAGCACTGCTTCCTGTAGCTATAATTTGGATTTCAGGAAAATTGTCCACCATCCTTTTTATAAGCAATCCGATGTTGGAAACCGTCTGCGCTTCGTCAATCACCAAAACGTTATTTTCTCCTACTATCGTTTTCAGCCTTTCCGACGTTATATTGTCTAATAACAAAGAAACATCCGGCTCATCACCGTTCAGCCACAGGAATTTTTTTTGTTTTACAACTTCCCGAATCAGCGAAGATTTCCCGACTTGCCGTGCGCCAAACAAAACAATTGCTTTTCCCTTGAGCATTACGTCTTCTATGTTTTCGTGTAAAATCCTTCTAATCATCACTAAAATTAAAAAGTAAAATTAGTTAAAAACTATAACAAAATGAAATTCAAACAATAAATTATTATAATTATTTAATATTCAAACATCAAATCATTATGTTTTTTATTAGAACTTTTCACCATCTTTCCAAACACCGTTCGGCTTCAATTGTCCCTGTAAATAAATAATATCCCGGAAATCCTGGGTAGGAAATGAAACAAAATCCGCTTTTTTTCCGGTTTCCAAGGTTCCTCTGTCGGTTAAATTCAGGGCTTTGGCCGCGCGAAAAGTAATAGCGGAAAGGACTTCCGCCATCGACAATTTCTCAAAAGTCGCCAAAATGGATGCTTGTGTCAGTAAATCGCCCATCGGCGCAGAACCCGGATTCCAGTCCGAGGCAATGCTCAAACAAGCACCCGCATCAAGCAGTTTTCGGGCAGGTGTATATTGCATTCCCAACCCGATGGATGCGCCGGGTAAAGCAACCGCCACAACATCTGATTTTGCCAAAAGCCTGATTTCTTCTTCGCCCGAAAATTCCAGATGGTCTGCGCTTACCGCACCGAATTCAACCGCTAAATGGCTTCCGCCCGGCGTGAATTGGTCGGCATGAATCGTAATTTCAAACCCTTGTTCTTTAGCTTTTTTGAGATAAATTCGACTTTCTTCTACGGAAAAAGCAGATTTTTCGGTGAAAATATCGATTCGGTTTGCAAGATTTTTTTCTTTCAAAACCGGAAAAATTTCGTTTACCAATGATTCTAAATATTCGGCATTTGAACCGTCATAATCACGCGGTTTCATGTGCGCACCCAAAAAAGTTGGAAGCACATCTGCTTTGGAAATCTTTTTTACTTCGTTAATTGCATGCAGCATTTTCAGTTCATCTTCCACGGAGAGGCCGTAGCCGCTTTTGATTTCGAGAGTAGTGATGCCGTTTTGAAGTAATTTTTGGGCTCTTTCAAGTGTTGATTTAACTAAATTTTCCTGTGATTCTTTTCGGGTATTGGTTACGGTACTCCAGATTCCGCCACCGCTTTTGGCTATTTCCAGATAGGTTTTTCCATTTAGCCGCATCGCAAAATCTTTGGATCGGTTTCCACCAAAACAAATATGGGTATGACTGTCCACAAATCCGGGAAGAAGTACATTTTTTTTGTCTATTTCTTCCACTTCAGCATGGGGAAATTCTTTTTTCAAATCGGCAAACGAAGCGGTTTTCAGGATTTTCCCCTCTTCAGTCAGGACACCTCCGTTTTGGATGATTTCCAGTTCTTCATCTTTTACAGCTCCTTTCAGCGGAATGTTTTTAAGCGGGATGATTTGGGAAAATGGACCGATTAATTTCATTTCATCGAATTTTGCGATAAAGATAATTGATTTTCAATTTAGCCCAAACAGGGCATTAAACCCTATTGGGGCTTTTTACAAATAAAAAGTCCCGAATGACTCGGGACCTCAATTAAACTATGTAAAAAATTAATTATTTTTTATCTGCCGTAACGTCCAATTGCAACATTACATCGTCTTTGATGATAGAACCTCCACCACCTTTGAAAGTGATTCCAAAGTCCTGACGGTTGATTTTGAATTCTTCCGATTTGATGGTTACTTTATCTCCTTCTTCATTTACATTTGCTTTGAAAGAGATGTTTTTAGGCATTCCTCTGAAATCAAGATTTCCGGAAATTTCAGTGTTGTAATCGCCTTCTGTTAAAGTTTTTACACCTGTAATTTCAAAAGTCGCTTCCGGGAATTTTTCAACATCCAAAAAGTCAGCTGATTTCAAGTGACCGTCCAATTTTGCTTTTGATTCAGCGTCTTCGTTCAAATCTGCACTTTCAAAAGTAGTTTGGTCTGCTACAAATTTTCCGGATTCCAAAACACCGCCTTTTACTGAAACCTCTCCTGATTTTAATTTTACTACTCCATAGTGTCCTTCTTCCGGTTTTGAAGTGTCTTCAAATATTTTTCCACCCTTCCAGGTTACGGAACTGATTCCGGTGTTTACACTATAAGCCACCGCCTCTGCAGAAGCTGCTGTAGAATCTTGAGCGTCTGTTGCTTCAACCGTATCTTTTGATCCGCAAGATGCCAAAAATGCCATTCCGGCAAAGGATAATCCTAATAGTACTTTTCTCATTTTTTTAAATTTTTGGCAAAAATACAGCAAAAAGCCTGCCCAAAAAATTGATTTATGATAAGGAATTATAATAATCTGATAGTTTTTTAAGAAATCTTGGTAATATTGTACAGATTTGATTCTATGCTCAAAGTACACCATCTCAATTTCAGTTTTCATCCGCCAAAAATGATACTCCAAAATCTGAATTTTGAAGTTCAGAAAGGAGAGGTTTTGTCTGTTTTGGGCGAAAGCGGAAGTGGAAAATCGACATTGTTGAAATTGATTTATGGACTGGAAGATGCCTCTTCGGGCGAAATTCAATTTGAAAATCAAAAAGTAACCGGCCCGAAATCCAATCTGATTCCGGGACATCCCGATATGAAGTTCGTTCCGCAGGAGTTTGATTTGCTCGATTATGTATCCGTTTCAGAAAATGTAGGAAAATACCTGAGCAATTTTAATTTACCGCTGAAAAAGGAAACCATAGAAAAATCGTTGGAGGTGGTTAAATTACTTGATTATAAAGATGAATTTCCCACAAAATTGAGTGGCGGCCAACGTCAAAGAGTTTCGATTGCACGTGCAATTGCGGCCGAGCCCAAACTTCTTTTATTGGACGAGCCTTATTCGCACCTTGACCAGCCATTAAAATCCGAAATCCGGAAAAATATTTGGAATTGGGCAAAAGAAACAGGCTGTACCGTTATTTTAACTACACATGACGTCAATGATGCGCTTGGTTTTTCGGATAAAATCATCGTACTAAGAGAGGGAATTATTCTTCAGAATGCGTCACCGGAAAAACTGAGAAATCAACCTGAAAATGAGTATGTAGCAAGTTTACTGGGCGAATATTCCGTTTTGAATTCAGAAGAAATGAAACTATTATTTCAAATAGAAATTCCTGAAACTAAAAGAGCCGTCATTTATCCGGAAGAAATTGAAGTGAATGAAAACGGCACCAAATTTCAGGTGAAGGATTGTAGATTTAGGGGTCGGGATTATTTGGTAATAGCAGAAAACAAAGGGAGTCATTTGAAATTTTATTCGAATCAAAATCCTGATAATAGCCTTATTGGACTTGTTATCAATAATTATCACCTCATTTGATTACATCTTCAGATAAAAATCTTTTGTGAGGGAAATATATTCTTCTGTATAGACGTTTCGGGAAATCTCAATGGTCAATTCGTCGATTTGAACGGTCGATTTATTTCGGGAAAGCAACAATAAACTTCTTTTGAAAGACACATTTTTATTTCCTTTTACATGCGTGACTTTTTCCGGAAACAAATTGGATTTTGAACTCAATTTTAAAAAATAAGACTCTGATTCAAAAGGAATTATGATGGCTAATTTTCCTTCCGGAGCCAATAAACTTTCAGCACGATGAATCAGTTCTTCAAAAGTCAGATTTGATTGTTGGCGAGCCATATTTCGGGAAGACGGAGTTTTATGTGTCGGCTCAAAAAATGGTGGATTGCTGACAATCAGATCAAATTTTTTATCAGAAACAAAGTTTTGTAGAGATGAGTGTATAACCGAAATTCTTTTGTTGAACTTGCTTTTGGAAACGTTGAATTGAGCTTCCATAAAAGCATTTTCATCGATTTCTATTCCGGTAATTTCTGTTCCTGGAAAGCGTTGGGCAATCATTAAGGAAATAAGCCCGGTTCCGGTTCCTATGTCGAGTATTTTTCCGGGGTTTTCAGTATTGACCCATGCGCCCAAAAGCACTCCGTCAGTTCCGATTTTCATCGCTGATTTTTCCTGAACAATTGAAAATTCTTTGAATCTAAAAGCTTGTTTTTCCATGAGGAATTTTGATGATAAATTCTGTTCCGCGGTTTTCTTCGCTCTGGTAACGGATTTCACCATTATAGTCTTCGACTATTTTTTTTACCATAGCCAGTCCGAGCCCCATTCCACCTGTAGTGGTTGTGAATTTAGGTTCGAAAATTTTGTCACCTAGATTAGGAGGAATTCCTATACCATTATCAGAAATCCGAATAACCACCAAATCTTTCATTTTTTGGAGAATCACGCTTATTTCCGGTTTTCGCTCACTGGGAACAGCCTGAATGGCATTTTTAACCAAATTGGTAATAATGCGGATAAGATAGATTTTATCGAAATGTAATTTCAAATCTTTCACTTGAGATTGAAAACTCACAGAATTTTCCGGAAAGATTTCAAGAGCTGTTTCAATGGTATTTACAGCATCGATTTCTTCATCTTTACGCAATGGCATACGAGCAAAGTCAGAAAAAGCTTCTGCTATTGCTGACATGGTGTCAATCTGGGTAACAAGTGTATCTGAAAGGTCGGTTAATTTTTCACGAGAATCCGGATCGTTGGGATCGTATTTGCGTACGTAATTCTGGATCATCATACGCATGGGCGTTAATGGATTTTTGATTTCGTGGGCTACTTGTTTGGCCATTTCGCGCCATGCTTCTTCGCGTTCTGTCAGAGCCAATAAGTTGGATTGATGATTCAGTTTTTCGAGCATTTCGTTGTACGAATCCACTAAGGGTTTTAACTCGTCTTTACGTTGATATTCGATAGGTTTATTGTGAATGACCACGTCGGTTTGTTTAATTTTTCCGGCGATTAATCCTATTTTTCGTGTGATTTGTTTGGCCATAATCCAGGACAGAAAACCTCCGACGATCAAAACCAAAATCAAAACGCCCGCAAAGCGGCTTAAAAGGGCGTTCATATTTTCTTTAAATAAGGGATCTTCCGATTTATAGGGAAGATTTACGATGGCAACGGGTTCTCCTTTATAATTATTAATATATTGATAGGTAGTAATATAGGTCTTTCCCCTCCCGGCGTCAATAGGTATTTCCAAATATTCCAGATTTCGGGACAGGCTGTCTAGAACTCGGTCGGGTAAAACCCGGACCGGAACATCTGCAGATTCGGTAGTGAGCATCAGATTTCCTCTGACGTCAAACACGTTTATATCGGTTTTATGAACATCTGAAATGCCTAAAATGACATTTTCCAAAACGTCATAGATATTTTGGTTGGTCGCTAAATTTGGGTAACGGTCCAATTCATAGTCGATGGCGGCAATAACCTGCTTTTCTTTTGCTTTTAGCAATTCTTCCGCAAAAACCCGGTTTTGTTCCTGAAAATTATAGGTAGTAATAAAAATGATGAAAACCGACGTAAATAGCAGGACTAAAAACATTGCAGCAAAAATCCTTTGGGATAAATTAAGCCGGGTTATCATATTTTATCGGTTCATCAAACGCTGTATGTACTTTCCGAGTATATCAAATTCTAAATTTACGGTTTCTCCGGGTTTCAATACGTGTAAATTGGTATTTTCCCAAGTATAGGGAATGATGGCAACTGAAAATTCACCAAATTTTGAATTGACAACCGTCAGACTTACCCCATTCACACAAATGGAACCTTTGGGAACCGTAACGTTTCCTGTAGAATTTTCATCATACTGAAAATCAAGCAGATAACTTCCATTTTCATTCTCCAACGATTTCAAAACGGCTGTTTGATCCACATGACCCTGTACGATGTGTCCGTCCAAACGGTCATTGAGTCGCATACATCGTTCCAGGTTGACTTTGTCCCCTACGGAAATCTGGCCCAAATTGGTTTTTTTCAGCGTTTCGTCGATGGCGGTAACTTTATAAGCCGAATCGGAAATTTCTACAACGGTTAAACAAACTCCGTTGTGGGAAATGCTTTGGTCAATTTTTAATTCGTTTGTAAAATTACAACTTAACCAAAAATGAAGATTGCTTCCTTCTTTTTCTATTTTTTCAACCCGGGCAATATTTTCAACGATTCCTGTAAACACAAGAGGTTTATTTATGGTTAATGATAATTTTTTTGGACGAATTTATCTTTTCACCCATCAGGTTTAAAAGATAAACGCCATTGGGAAGATGAGACGTATCGATTTTGGTTTCATTTTCGATTTGAGAAGAATTCCAAACGGCTTTTCCGGTTAGATCTGTCAGTTGCATTTTTGTAATGCTTTTCGAATTGGTTTGCACGGTCAATAAATCATCTGCCGGATTGGGATAAATCTGCAGAAAACCCAATTGAGAATCATTTACAGCCATGTCGTCTTGTACCACGGCAAAATGACAAAGCGCTCCCAGCGATGCTTTGGCGACTTGGTGGATAAAATTGAAATCTACATTTTCCAAAGTGTCATCCGGGCTATGCGGATAGGGTGATTCGTTGTATTCATACAATCCGGTTATCACAAAACCTTCTTCCTGAAAAGGCACATAGTCAGAACCATAGGCTTCTGCCAGATTGGTTTCCAGATCAGAATAAAGTTCGACGCAAGTCATCAATTGATTGGTAAACTGAGCAGATTGGTTATTGTTTCCATTGGGATTAGATTCATCTCTTTCACAAGTAATGGTATCATTGATTTCTCCAGCCACACCGCCCACCTGGTCGATGTTAAATACGAGTCTGATGTCCAGATTTTGTGGTAAAACGATATCTTCCACATATTGATAACTACCGATTAATCCCCATTCTTCAGCCGTAAAATGGATGAATTTGATGGAATATTCGGTTGGAATATCTTTTAAAATTCGCGCCAGTTCCAGTAAAATCACGGTTCCGCTTCCGTTATCATTGGCGCCTGGGCCGTTGATGGTATCGTAATGTCCGTCAATGATGATATAAGTGTCGGGATAAACCGTTCCGGTTTTGGTAACGATGAGGTTATAACCTGTTTCACCCCAGGCCGAAACTTGGTGTTGTTCTATAGATGTATAGCCCCAAGATTCATAAAGATCTTTCAACCAATTCAGTGCATTTGCTCCTGCCTGGGAACCCAATTGTTTTTCGCCGAAATTGGCAAAACTTGTCAGATTGGTTTGCAAATTGGAGGCGCTTACCTGATTGACCAAGTTCTGATAATAGTCGTTGTGTTGTTGTCCGGAAAGATTGATAGAAATAAAAATTCCAAAGACAAAAAGTGTGTGTGTTAGTTTCATTTTGGGATTAAAATATGGCGATAAAAGTACAATTTTTTAAAAAATAAACCCTTTAATTTAAACAAATTAAAGGGTTGTATGTCGCTTAAATTAGAATTTTAAACAAATTCGGCATAAGCCTGTTTCAGATTTTCTGCAATCGCCTGTGCTGAATGCCCTTCGATGTGGTGACGCTCTAACATATGCACCAATTCCCCGTCTTTAAATAAAGCCACCGCAGGTGAACTCGGAGGAAAAGGCATCAAATATTCACGTACACGTTTTACCGCATCTAAATCAAATCCGGCGAAAACCGTAGTCAAATTGTCCGGTACTTTATCGCCTGTCAATGATAAAAGCACACCAGGGCGGGCAGCACCTGCGGCACATCCACAAACACTGTTTACCATCACCAAAGTCGTTCCTTCTTTTTTCATCGCTTCATCCACTTTTTCTGCGGTTATCAAATCCTCAAACCCATTAAAAGTTAATTGTTCTTTCATGGGCATTACTATTTCTTCCGGATACATTTCTTAAAAATTTAAATTTGCACACAAAATTAGGCATTCTTTATTATTTCTTCGAATGAATTACCTTTGAATTAATTATGGGATTATAATTTGAATTGATGAAGTTTACATTGGGCGCCGATAAAAGGCTGAAAAGTCAAAAAAAGATAGAACGGCTTTTTCTTTCAGGGAAAAGAGCACAATCTTTTCCACTCAAATCGGTTTTTTTCTTTGACCCCGACGAACTTGCCGGTGTTCAAATCGCAGTCAGCGTTCCCAAAAAATTATTCAAAAAAGCAGCAGACCGGAATTTGCTCAAACGACGTATGAGAGAAGCATTTCGGCGACACCAGCATCAATTGAAACTTCAAAATAAATTGGAAGTGATGTTTATTTATTCATTCCATGAAATAAAAGATTTTGCTAAAATCGAAAAAGCTATTCTTGTTTTGATCGATTCTCTAAATTCGCTTTCAACCGATAATATTTCAGAAAAATAGCGCAAAGAACCAACCCGCAAACCCCGGCTCCCAAACCGATGATATAAGGCCGGTTTTCCTCACTCAAAATGCCCGATTCGTAATCCATAGACACCAGATTGAATATAAACGAGCCCAAAATGATAACGAGGGAAATATAAACAAATGTTTTCATTTTCAATTTTTTAAGTCAATTCTTTCGAATTGAGAATTAGAAATTTTGTACGAAAAGTGCGCCGATGTTCGACACAAATAATTTCACGGCGATGGACAATAAAATAATCCCGAAAACCTTTTTAAATACAGACATAATTCCCGGACCCAGCATTTTTTCCAAACGCCCGGCATTTCGCAGTACCAAATATACGATAATCATATTGAGGATGATGGCGAGGATGATGTTGATGTCTCCAAACTCTGCCCGAAGTGTCAAAACCGTGGTCAGTGAGCCGGCTCCCGCAATCAACGGAAAAGCAATGGGAACGATAGAGGCGGCTTGAGGAGCCGTGTCGCGATGAATCTGAATACCGAGAATCAATTCTAATGCGATGATAAAAATGACAAAAGCTCCGGCCACGGCAAAAGATTCGACGTCTATTCCTATGAATGTCAAAATTTTTGTTCCAAAAAATAAAAAGGAAACCATAATCAGCCCCGCAACCACCGTTGCTTTTTCTGATTCGATAAATCCGACGCGGCTTCTGATGTTTACTAAAATGGGTAAACTCCCCAAAATGTCAATCACGGCAAATAAAACCGCAAAACAAGTCCCGATTTCTTTTAAAGAAATTTTTGCGAAAAAATCTGTCATCGTCCAAAATTTTTGCAAAGGTAGGAAGGCGAGTTTGATTATGCCCAACCTTATGTGGAAAATTCCTTTTAACCTGAGTTCAATTATTCTTTTAGGTTCCGGTTAAATTACCCTGAAAACGTGTTGATCCACCGTCGCATTTTTTACTTTTGAACCCCGATGGCGCGGAATCAACTTCATTTAGGTCGGTAAGCTATTGTGAACAATCCGAACAATTCAGTAATCAAAAAGTCTCATTATCCCAAAAACTTTTTCCAGATTTCTTCTGTTTCACGGTATTTTTCCATCAGTGATTTTTCCGAAGCGCCAAATGCATATTTGGATTGTTTACATTCGAGGAGCAATGATTTCCATCGTTCGGCAAGATTTCCATATCGGGTTTGCAGCTTTTCATTGACGGCATTTTCCGTAAAACCGGATAAATCCGTTCCGCTGAAATGCATTCCTATTTTTGTCAAAACTTCTTCTTGGAGCGATAAAAAGGAGGAATTATTATTTTGTTTTGCCAAAGATTTCAGTTCGTCTAATTTGCTGTTTATCTGAGATTTAAACTGAGAATTCAATTGTTTTTCACTAAGGACTTTTTCGGTTGATTTCGGACTTTGATTTTTTCTTTTCCACCAGAAAATCAAACCACCCAGCACAACCAATCCGCCCAGCGCAAACCAAATCCAATTGTTTTCTTTGGTTACCGTTTTCACAACTTTGTCTTTTACTTTTGTGATTTGTTGTGGAACGATTGCCGGATCAAAGGTCGTTGAATCTGTCCGGACATGATCGGACAATTCTTGGTTTTCCTGCACCGTGTCTTTTTTTGGCGGCTCAGGGCCTTCCACTGAAAGGGTAAAAGGTTTGGTTTGAAGTGTAATGTATTTTTCTTTTGACGGATCAAAATAATTAAAAACCAAGGGGCCGATTTTATAATCACCACCATATTGTGGCACCAGCACATGTTTTTCTTCCACAGCTCCTTTCATGCCGGAAGGCCTGATTTCAAAAGCCTCTTTCTTTTTGGGCGCATAGGTTTCGATGTGTTCCGGAACGGAAACCGCAGGAGTTTTTAGGGTATTTAAATTTCCCGCCCCCACAACTTCCACTTCTAAATTGACGGCTTCGTTGGCTTTGACTTCTTTTTTTGAAAGCGAAGCATTTAGTTTATAATTTCCAATAGCACCACTAAAATTTTCGGGTTTTCCCGGTGGTAAGTTCCTCACTTTTAGGCGAATCGGATCAGAAGTCAATTGAACATTTTCGGCTCCGTAATATCCCGAAATTAAAACATTTATCGCAAAAGGATCGATTTCTATTTCGCCGGGCTTTTGTGGAAACAAAACATAGCGCGCCAATACTTTTTGGATAAAAGTAGTGCCGTTAATCAAAACCTGTCTCTCATCATCATCCAAGGATTCGCTGACATATTTTGCCAATAAATTATTGAAATCCGGTTCCTGGTAATTTCGAATCCGATGCAGAATAGAATAATCACGCGAATAAATTTTCACGGTCAAAATCACCTCTTGATTCAAATATGGATTTTCCTCCGATACTTCCGTTGTGATAAAAGCACCCTGTAATCGTTTTCCTCCTTGGGTTTTAGGTTTCAAACCTTTTTTGACCGAAATCTTGATGGGGTTGGTTTTATAGCGTTTTCCGTCGATGGTGATGGTTGCACTTCCGATGGTATATTCGCCTTCTTTATCGGCTACCAAAACGACTTCAATCCCCGATTGGTTAAAAGCATTTCCATTTATGAATTGAAAGCTGTTAATTTGAGATTCTCCCAAACGGTTTAATTCTCCAAAATCAGGCATTTTCAGCGGTTTGTCAACCGAAAGATTTTCTTGCCCATAAGTCAGGACAAATTGAATAACAAAACGCTCGTTTACAGAAATTTCAGTTTTGCTGGCCTGACTTTTAAACGTGATTTCCTGCCCCCGTGAAAAATTCGCGGAGCAAAAAAGAATCATTAAAAGAAAAATATGTTTCGGCATCACCAATCTTTTTCCGTATTAACCCTCACTTTTTTTGCCTTTTGGCTGATTATTTTTTTCAGTGTTTCTTGTTCTTGTTGTCGAAGCGCATCGAGTAAACCCTCTTGTCTTTCTGTATTCATCGGCTGGGATGAATTTTTCCCTTTTCCGTCATCACCCTTTGTGATTTTTTGGTTTTGAGGAGTTTCTCCCTCGCCTTCTTCATCTCCGTTCTGACCGCCTTCCTGATTTCCGTTTTGGTTTTGAGGTTTTGATTCTTCGCCGTTTTCTCCTTTATCGTCTTTATCTTGTTTCTCCGAATTCTCTTGGTTTTCGTTTTGTTTGTCTTTTGAATCCTTCTGGTTTTCCTCGTTTTTTTGGTCTTTGTTTTTTTCTTCTTCTTGTTTTTCCAGAAGTTTTCTTGCTAAAGCATAATTGTAACGGGTCTGATCATCATAAGGATTTAATTTTAAAGCCTCTTTTAGATTGGCAACAGCTTTTTCTGCATCATTTTCATCCAGATAGCTTTTCCCGATATTGTGATAAGCTTTGTGTCTGTCTGATTTTGTGGCTTGGGAATTTTGTATTACCCGATCATAATGGACGCGAGCTTCGTCCATGCGTTTTTGTTTGTAAAGCGCATTTCCCAAATTATAATTGGCCTTGATAGAATTAGAATCCTCTGAAAGTGCGATTTTATATTGAGCTTCCGATTTGGCAAAATCCCCTTCCATATAACGCTGATTTCCATTGATGACATAGTCTTTTGCGTCCGATTTCTGAGCGAAAACGGCATTTAGAGTATGTATCAGTAAAAGAAAAGTCAGTATATGTTTTATCATAGGCATTATGTGGACAAAACTATTGTTTTTTGTTGTTAAAAAGTTTATGCTCAGTTGTTAAAGTATCTATAAAAATAAAAATCAATGCAAATGCCAGCAACCACTGAAAAATGTGTTTTTTGTCTTTGCTCATGGCCATATCCTGTACTTCTTTGTCAAGTGATGCCAAATAACTGTGCAATTTATCAATCGCATCTTGGGTTTGGTTGACGCGGATGTAAAATCCGGAGGTGGATTTGGCCAGAGATTGCATAGAGCCTTCTACCAATTTTGAAATAACGGTTTCGCCGTAGCGGTCCATTTTGAATTCTTCATATCCGCCGACATCCATCGGTATCGGCCCGCCGTTTGGCGTTCCTATGCCTATGGTAGCGATGTGAATATTTTTGTCTTTTGCGATTTGGACAGCCTTTGAAACGCTGTCCTCATTGTCTTCTCCATCTGAAAGAATTACTAAAAGTTTTCCGGTAGTCGGTGCATTTTCAAACATTTCAGAGGCTTTCAGTATAACGGATGAAAAATTGGTTCCTTGTTGCGAAATCAATTCAGGGCTTGCGCTGTTTATGTAGGACAGGATCGCGCTGTAATCATTTGTTAAAGGCGAAATCGAATAAGCATCTGCCGCAAAAACAATTAAACCCACACGATCTCCTCCCAACCGGTTTACCGATTCCGAAATGATTTTTTTGGCGCGTTCCAAACGGCTCGGCACCACATCTTCCGCATTCATACTGTTGGACAAATCCAATGCATAAATGATGTCGATTCCCTCCCGTTTGATTTTGACTTCTTCCTCCCCCAAAAGAGGATCCATTAACGCCAAAACAATTAGAATCAATCCTATCAAAACCAACATTAATTTCAAAAAGTAACGGGAGCCGGAAGCTGACGGAAATAATTGCGGGATCAGGTGTGAATCTGCAAATTTTTCTCTTGTTTTTTTGCGCCAATTCCGCACGTAAATCGCCAGCCCAATGAAAATGGGAATCCATAAAAACCAAATGCTATTTTCAGGTGTAGCCCAGCTCATCAGGTCAATTCTTTAAAAAGGGTTTTACGTAAAATGAATTCCGCACACAGTAAAATCAAAGCCCAAGTTAAGAACTTCGCAAAAAGCTCGGTATAATTATAATATTTGATTTCGTTTATTTCGGTTTTTTCCATTTGGTCAATTTGATGGTAAATTTGTTCCAAAGACTCGTTGTCGGTTGCGCGGAAATATTCGCCACCGGTTTGGCCCGCTATAAATTTTAATAAAGGTTCATCAATCTCCACGGGTTCCATGGTAAAAATCAATTCACCCGTAAAAGGATCTTGTTGGGTGGGAAATGGAGCTCTTCCGTTGGTTCCAACCCCGATTGTGTAAACTTTTATATTTTTATTTACCGCAATTTGTGTGGCATCTTGCGGCGAAATATATAATAAATCATTTCGGTAATCGATAGATTCCACGCCGTCGGTAATCAGGATGATGACTTTACTCGCCGCTTTACTGTCGGCCAAATGATTGATTGCCGTTGCTAACCCAACGCCGATTGCCGTTCCTTGCGATAATTCCTGTGTTTCAAGTTTTCGAATTTCCTGAATCAAAACTTTATGGTCGGTGGTCAAAGGAACTTTTGCGATGGCTTCTCCCGAATAAGCAACCAAACCGATGCGATCCGTCGGACGGTCAATCGAAAAGCTTTCTGCCACTTTTTTTAAAGCCTCCAAACGGTCAGGCTTTAAATCTTTTGCCAGCATACTGAGCGAGGTATCCACGACCATCAGGATATCAATTCCCTTGTCGGATTTCACGGTGGAGGACATTTCCACGATTTGCGGCCGGGCCAAAGCTATCACCATAAATGCAATAGCCAAAAGACGCAAAACAAATAATAATGGTTTGAATTTGGCAATTAGACTGTCTGAATCTTCAAAAGGTTTTAAAGACGAAATTTTCAATGCATTTTCCGGCTTTTTTCTTTTGATTCGCAAGAAAACAAGCATCGGAATCAACAGAAGCAGCAAAAGTAACCATGGATTTTGAAATTCGAAATTTCCCATTACGTAATTTTTCTGTATTTCTCGTTTGGCTTTAACTCCTGAACGGTTTCATCTTCCAGTTCCAAAGGTTTGATTTTTTCAACGATATCTTCCACCCATTTTCGATAAAATTCATTTCGGCCTTCTTCGGGAATGGCTTTGGCAAATTTTACCAAATCGGATTCATATAAAAATTCTTTTAATTGATCCAATTGGTTTTTGTCCAAATGGGTCGTTTTCCGGAAATGATTGACCAAATCGTCTGATAACAATTCCAACGAGGAAAAATGAAATACTTTACCTAAATATCTTCTCAATACAAATGATAATTCGGAGTAATAAGGATTGATTTGTCCCTTTGCCGGATAATTTTTCTTATCCAGATTTTTCAGAGCATCTTTGGCCTCTTCATAAGGTGTTTTCGGGGTTTTGGCGATGATGTCTTTTCGCTTTTTGTCCCGTAGAAACAAAATGGCGACAATCAGCAGCGCTAAAAAAACCAAAGCTCCGATTGCAAAATATATCCAGTATTTATCCCAATAATCTTTCCAGGTATATTCCTCTTCCATAATCGGTTTGATGGGGAATCCGGCGAGATTGGCAGAGTCGATTTTGACTTCATCCACTTTGATTTGGAAAGAATGTGAGAGCAATGTGTCATCACCCACCACAACCGGTAGCGAACGGATTAAAAATTCACCCGGATCAAAACTTGTCAGTGTCAGATGCTGTACCAGTTTTTTCTTTTCTCCCTCAAAAAGCGTGTCGATTTTCTGATCCAAAATTTCTATGTGAAAACTGATTGTGTCTTTCACTTCCGGCAGTCGAACCGTGGTTTTTCCATCCAAAAGCACGATCAAACTGTAATGGATAGGCTCCCCGATTTTGATGTGCATAGTATCTATTTTGGTGTCAATTTGACCAAATGAAAAAACAGAAAACAGCAAAAAGAGAACCGAAAGAAACTCCCTTCTCCCAACCTCCATCTTCCATCCTCTGACATTTCTCCTCATCATTTCACCGAATGTTTTTTAAAATAATTCAACAAAGGTTTGATGTAATCCTCATCTGTGCGTATGGTCAGGTTTCCCGCTCCGGCAACGTTGAATTGTTGGTTAAATTCATAAGCCATTTGGGCATAAAAATCCTTGTATTTTTTACGGATCTGAGCCGATGAAGTATTGATGAATTTTCGTTCACCGGTTTCCGCATCTACCAATCTCACAATTCCCAAATCGGGTATTTCGGTTTCTTTTTCATCATAAATCCGGATTCCGGTCAGGTCGTGTTTTTTAGCCGCAATTTTCAGGTTTTTCAGATAACCGCTTTGATCCATAAAATCTGAAAGTATAAAGACATTGGCCTTTCTTTTAAAGGTGTCCATCAAAAACCGAAGTGCTCCGGCGAGATTATTCTCTTTGTTTTTTGGCTCGTAGTTGACCAATTCACGGATGATTCTCAATACATGTTTTTTACCTTTTTTGGGTGGAATAAACAATTCGATTTCTTCCGAAAAAAGAATTAACCCCACCTTGTCATTGTAGGTAATCGCCGAAATGGCAAGAGTAGCACAGATTTCCGCAATGGTATCAGATTTGAATTGCTTTCGGGTTCCAAAATTCTCTGAACCGCTTACATCCACCATCAATACCATGGTCAGTTCACGTTCTTCTTCAAAAACTTTGACATAAGGTTCGTTAAAATGAGCCGTTTTGTTCCAGTCAATGTTCCGGATATCATCGCCGTATTGGTAAGGACGAATTTCAGAAAAAATCATCCCGCGCCCCTTGAAGGAACTTTGGTATTCGCCTAAAAACAGATTATTGGCTTTCCGCCGGCTTTTCAGCTCAATCCGTTTGACTTTTTTGATGATTTCTTTGGTGTCCAATTGGAGTTTAAAGTTTCAGGTTCAAAGTTTCAAGTTAATTCTAACTTCTGATTTCTAACTTCTAAATTTATTTTAAGGAATCGGAACAGCATTTAAAATCTCGTCGATTATTTTATCGGCCGAAATATTTTCGGCTTCCGCCTCATAGCTTAACCCGATTCTGTGACGCAAAACCTCTTTGCTCATCGCTCTCACATCCTCCGGAATCACATAAGCTCTTCTTCTCAAAAACGCATAAACCCTTGCCGCCAAAGCCAAATTGATGCTTCCCCGAGGTGATGCTCCAAACGAAATCAGCGGTGATAGTTTGGACAGGTTATATTCCTGAGGAAAACGGGTCGCCGAAATAATATCGAGAATGTATCGTTCGATTTTTTCGTCCATATAGACTTTTTTCACGATTTCTCTTGCACGGAGAATTTCCTGAAGATCAATTACTTTTTCTATTTTCGGGAAACTGTCGTCTATGCTGTTTCGAAGTACAAGCTTTTCGGCTTCACGATTTGGATAGGTAATCACGGTTTTTAACATAAAACGGTCAACCTGCGCTTCAGGGAGCGGATAAGTCCCTTCCTGCTCCACCGGATTTTGAGTAGCCAAAACCAAAAAAGGATTTTCCAGCCGGTGCGTATCGTCGCCTATCGTCACTTGTTTTTCCTGCATGGCTTCCAGCAGGGCAGATTGTACTTTTGCGGGAGAACGATTGATTTCGTCTGCCAGTACAAAGTTGGCGAAAATAGGTCCTTTTTTTATTTTGAAATCATTTTCCTTGATGTTGTAAATAAGTGTCCCCACCACGTCAGCCGGTAATAAGTCCGGTGTAAATTGGATACGGGAAAAAGAACCGTTTACAGCTTCTGAAAGGGATTTGATGGCCAAAGTTTTGGCAAGTCCGGGTACGCCTTCCAGCAAAATATGTCCGTTGGAAAGCATCCCGATGAGCAAGCTTTCCACCATTTTTTCCTGTCCGATTACTTTTTTGTTGATTTCGTTGGAAAGCCTGTAAATGGATTGGCTTTCTCTTTCTATTTCTTCACTGACTTGTCTGATGTCATTTGAGGTCAGGTCGTTTTGCATCTTGTTTGATTTAAGCACGCTAAGTTGGACAATTTGTCCAATTCTTTGCGCTAATTTATTGATAGAATTATGTTAAAGTTTGTTAAGGAATAATTCAAGGCGAAATTAAGCATAAAACCAAATTCAAATTCAAATTTTTTATATTTAAATGTCTGAGATTTAGTATTTCAAAATGTAAGAATAAGAAGTTTTTTAGTAAACATCAGAATTCAAATTATTTGAATGTAAGTAGTTGCAAATGAATTTTTTGTAAAATATGTCAGCAAAAGAATCAATAGGCATAAACATGGAATTATGATTAATAACCCGATGAAAACTCTATCTTTGTTCTGATGAGCAAGATCAAATGAAAATCAAAGAGGCGTTTGTTGTTATATTTCTGCTTTTCGGTATTTTGGGCGCGGCTCAAACGACTGAAACGGAATTACTATTGGAACAAGCCGAACAAATGGCACATTTTAATCCCACTGAGGCCAATCGGATTTCCGAACATATTTTTAAATTAAGCAATAATACATCTGAAAAAGCCAAATCCGGTTATGTTCAGGCGGTTTCGCTTTATGTTATGGGGCAATATGGTCCCTCTCTGGACGCCGCTTTTCAGGCCAAAAGAATGGCGGTGGAGTTGGGAAATGATGAAGTCACGGGCAAATGTAATGGATTGATTGATAGAACGTTGCGAACATTGCTTCTCAATGCTCCCCAACAATTGTTTCAAAAGAAAAAAACAGAAGGTGAAGCGGCTTTCCGGGCGGAAGATTTGCTATTACAGGCCGGTTTAAGTTTGCTCAGAAATGAGGTTGACTCGGCTGCTTTTTTTGCAGAAAAGGCGAAAAAGGAATTTTCTTCCAAAGAATCAACTTGGACAGATGCGATTTATTGGAAAATCTGGGGAGACATTCATTTTAAAGAAATGAAAATAGATTCTTCGGTGATAGATTATCAAATGGGACTAAATATCGCTAAAGAAATCAAGAATCCCTTTATTCTGCATGAAATCAATCAGAAATTGGCAAACAGTTATCTGGCGATGGACAGTATTTCCAAATTTCAGGAACACACGCAGATGGCGGAAAAACTCGATTCGGAAACAGTCAAATTGGAAAATGAGGCGGCTAACTCTGCTCATATGCTGATAAGCAAAGATCTTGACCTGCGATTTGAACAAAATAAAAACCGTTTCCAAAAGGGTCTTTGGAGCATTTTGGGGTTGGTAGTTTTGGCGGCATTTTTAAAGATTATCTTTTTTGTCAGAAACCGAAACAAATTAAAAATGTTCCGAAATATGCTGGACTATCTGAATCGTCAGAATTTAGCAGAGCAAACCGAAGGAGCGGTTATTCAGGAAGAAAAGCCGGAAATACAAAAAACGCCAACTTTGTTGAAAGAAAGTGAAAATCAGATTTTGGCAGGACTTGAAAAGTTCGAAGCCGGAAAGAAATTTACCCATAAAGATATGTCCCTGGGTATGCTGGCCGCCCAATTAAACACCAATACCAAATATCTTTCAGAGGTCATCAACCGACAGAAACAGAAAAATTTTAATTCTTATATCAATGAATTGAGAATCAACTACATAACGGAAAAAATCAAATCTGACGCAAGTTATCTGAATTTTAAAGTAAGTTATCTGGCAGAAGAATGTGGGTTTTCTTCGCACAGCACTTTTACGACGGTTTTTAAATCTATCGTAGGCGTTTCGCCTATCATGTTTGTGGAATTTGTAAAAGAAGAAATGAAACGAGAAAAATTAGAGCCGGCTTTTCATGATTAAATTGTTGAAATATTGCCCCTTTCTTTGCTTGTTGTCTCTGTTTTTCCTGACACAAAAAGCGGATGGACAACAAGATATAGACAGCCTGTTTGAGATAGCCACAATGAGCGTTTATGATAATCCGGATCGGGCTATTGAAATCGGAAAAGAAATCCTGAAGGAAGGTAAAACCAAGCCGGAAAAGCAAATCAAAATATTTTTATTGATGTCCAACGCTTATGCCTCAAAAAGGGATTATGAAAAATCGCTTGATTATGCACTGCAGACCAAGGAAATCAATAAAAAATTGGATAATCCGATTTTGCAGCTTCAGATTCTTAATAAAATTGCGGCGCAGTACCACCAATTGGGTGTAAATGATAAGGCGCTTCAAGTTTTGGATGAAGCGGATTTGATAGCAAAAAATTATCCCGTTCAGGATTCGGTCTATTTTGTGATGGGGAACAATTCCGCGATAAGAGGATTTATTTACCGGGATCAATTGAGTTGCGACATCGCAATCAAATATCTCAACACGGCCTACCAATTTTTTCTAAAAGTTCCGCAAGATGTACGGAGTTGGGCCAACAGAAGTGTAACAAGCTATAACAGAGGGAATTGTTTTGTTTCATTGCAACAACTGGATTCTGCCAAAATCAGTTTTTTTGATTCCAAAGAATTGGCGGAAAAAGCAAAAGCCAAAAGCCTGCAAGCCTTTTCTATGAAGGGATTAGCGGAAGTCTATACGCTGGAAGGACGTTATCGAGAAGCGCTTGTCGAATTGAAGAAAGCAAATGTTCTAGCGGAGAATGTGGGTGATTTGGTTTTGAATAGAGGGATTTATAAAGGGATGTCAGATAATTATTTGGCATTAAGGGATTGGGAGAATTACCATATTTATGATGAAAAATTTGAACAAACCAAACAACAGACCCAACTGAACGAACGCAAAACCATTAATAATCTTCTTCAAAATTATTTGAACGAAACAGAAAAAAAAGAGTCAGATATCCGATGGAAATTTGGGTCGGGAATTTGGGGAGGAATAGTCGTTTTGATTATCTTGATCGGACTGATTGTTTGGGGTGAAATATCCTTTCAAAAGTCTCAAAAACTGTTAAAATCCCAAATTAAATTCAGAATTTAATTCTCGATTTAGTAAAAGGTCTTTTTAAAAATCAAATTACTATAAATCAAATAGTTATTATTGTTTTTATTGTTTGGGAATTCATGAAATTCGAAAGCCAAACCATAGAAGATGTTCTTTTTTCTGATTCAGAAAAGGTATTTTTGTGAGGAATTAAATAATTAACAACGATGAGATATTTTTATCAATTAAAATTGAAAACAACTTTTTTATTAACCGCTTTGGGCGGTTTGGCATTTGGGCAGGTTTACCAGATGACTTCAGGAGATTTATTATATCCCGGAGGAATTTCAGATAACGGAGTTGTGGTTCTTTCTTCTTCAGGAGGAAATTATATGTGGACGGAGGCAGATGGTTTGACTACTTTGAACACCATTTCCAATGGTTATGATAATGCAGGGAGTCCTGCAATATCTGCTGATGGCACTAAAATCAGTGGAACAGTAACCAATACAAATACAAATTTAAATGTAATGGGACTTTATGATGTTACTGCTGGAACTTGGACGTTTTTAGACGGTATAGGAGGTGAATCTGACGGTTCTGTTGCATCTGCATGGTCAATTTCAGGAGATGGTTCTACCGTGGTAGGACTTGGATGGGTAAATGGAGGTACCGCTCATGCAATCAAATGGACACAAGCGGGAGGCACAGTAGATATGGGTAGTACAGTTACAGATAGAAGTACCCGCGCAAACGATGCCAGCTTTGACGGATCTATCATCGCAGGATGGCAAGATGGTGAAACCGGTTACCGTCAGGGAGCAATCTGGGAAGATGGTGTTCAGACGCTGTTGTTTGATAACGACGGATTTGAAATGGGAGAAGTCGGAGCGATTTCAGCTGATGGTGTTTGGGCGATCGGTGGAGGAACCGAAGCATGGATTTGGAGTGCCACAACCGGTGTAACAAATATCACTCACCCTAACGCAGGGATGTTTTTCAGAGGCTCTTCTACTGCTGTTTCTGCAGACGGAAGCGTGGTGGTAGGTTTTTACAGACCATGGCCGGGAGCACCTATGTTTGGTGAAGGGTTCATTTGGACTGAAGAAACAGGGAGAATTGAATTAAACGAATATGTTACCTCATTGGGAATGGATGATTTGGGGATTACATTTTCACTTCCATTGGGCATTTCCTCTGACGGAACGATGATTGTCGGAACGGGTCTGGATGCAAATAATGCTATTGTTACCTTTTTGATAAAACTTCCGACTGAGGAAGGAAACAACGATGACTGTGATAATGCAATCGCAGTGAGCTGTGGCGAAACAGTAACAGGAGATACAACCGGAGCGAATAATTCCGGAGGAAATGATTCGGGAGATTTGTTCTATTCTTATACCGGATCAGGAGTCACTGAAAATGTAACAGTTTCTTTGTGCGGGTCTTCTTATGATACAACCGTGCGTATTTTCTCTGATTGTACTTTGACAAATGAAATCGCGTTTAACGACGACTCTTGTGGTCTTCAGTCTGAAGTTAGCTTTATGTCTGACGGAACATCAACTTACATCATCATGGTTGAAGGATACAGCACAAATGAAGGAGCATTTACTATGAGCGTTACCTGTGAAGAAATTACAGATTACTGTGAGCCGGTTTTGGATTGTACTGACGGAGATTTGATTACAAATGTAACTTTCCAGGAAATTAACAACGATACAGATTGTAGTCCAAACGGATACGGTAATTATACAGATCAAATTGCCAATGTTGAGGCAGGTGGTGTTTATTCTATGTCTGTAACAGTAGGTTCAGGATGGACTTATGAATCTGTTATGGTATGGATTGATTTCAATAATAACTTTGTATTTGAACCATCTGAATATTATTTCATAGGATCAGATCCCGGAACGACTAATACGGCAGACATTGCAATTCCTGAAGGAACCGTGGATGGTGAATATAGAATGCGCGTAAGAGTAGGTGCGGTAAACCCGGATTTAAATGATTTGACCGTAATGGCATGTGACGAAGATACGGTTTATGGTGAAACAGAAGACTATACCATCAATGTAGGTCAGTTGGGCATTTCCGATATCAGTTCTTTCGATTTTGCCTACTATCCAAACCCTGTAAAAGATGTATTGAACATTACATCAAACAAATCAATAGAAAACGTAGCCGTGTTTAATTTGGCGGGTCAAAAAGTTTTGGCAAGCGCTCAAGTTTCAAACGGACAAATCAATGTTTCTGCTTTACCTTCCGGAGTTTATGTATTCAAGCTGACTTTAGGGGGAGGACAAGTTGAAACCTTTAAAATTGTAAAAAAATAAATAGTTAGTTAAAGAGAGGTTAGTTATTGGGGCGTCCATCGGACGCCCTTTTTTATGGACAAAAAAAACCCGAAGGAATCAATCCTTCGGGTTTTAGAGCCTGTTTAAAATTTATATTTTAGAAATGTTATAGCGTATTTTTAGCCGAAACGATGCAATTTTTGCAGTCGAAATCGGGTATATTCGATGAAAAAATTAAAGAAGTTGCAGGCAAAAAGACGC
>JAEWOD010000043.1 GCA_023461035.1 Bacteroidota bacterium
ACTTCAAATCATAAAAATCACCTTCTTTACTATTCCATTCTCCTACAGTCCCTAACTTCAGTAGCTTTTGCTTAATTTCATCTGTTTTGAAAGATGTCTGGGCAATTCCACTTTCATTAAATTCTACTTCTCCTAAATCTTGGATGTAGCTGTCGGATGAATAATTGTTGTGTTCCAATAAGTGCAGATGGACTTTTTCTCCCGCCATAAGAGAGCTACTTTCCAAAAGTACTTTGATTTCCTCTCCCCATCCTGCTTTTTCTTTATAATAATCTTTGGCATCGGTAAAACACCATCTTTTGATCTCGGCAAGATTGGCGCCGACCATTAACATGGCAACACTGTCTCCCATATTTGCCGTAATACCCGGAAGCGGAGCTAAAATGGTTTTTATTGCCCGTATCTGTACTTTGTTTCCGATGGCTTCTTTGATTTCGAAATGACCCGGTAATTCTGATTTCCATGTCAGTTTATCTCCTTTATCGGGATCAAAAGGCATCAGGGTTTCCACTTCCACCGTGTACCATTTACCCACAATCCAGTTTACGGTATTTCCGCCTTTTATGGTTTTGACTTTGTTGCGTGAAACCACCACTTTATAGCTGTCCGCTCCTGTTCCGTCTGCGGTATTCATAAAGGCTTCCACCACTTTGGTTTCTTCCTCATGAAAAGTATGGGTCAGCGTTTTACCCGTAGTGGGAGAAGTGGCATTGCCTACTTTCCATTTGATTTTACTGTAGTCCGGGTCATCGTCCAACGGTGAGAACCGCATTTTACTGACGGTAAAGGTGATGGTGCTTCCCGGGCGGTATACCGCCTGTGCAGGGCTTGCCTGTATGGCATCTACCACATTGGGTTTGGCTTCAAAGGTTTTAGAGTCGCTTTTTATTTCTCCTAAATCATTGGTGTAACGAATCCAGACGTTGTATTTGATGGCGTTTTCCGGTGTGAATACCAATCCTGTTTCGGAGGAGAACTGGCTATCTACTATGTTTCCGGCATTGTCTTTCACGCCCATTTCCACTCGCTGCAGTTCCTCCTGTGAAGGGGTAAATTTAAAATCGGGCTGGAAATTGACCGGAAATCCTTTGCGTATCAACCCACCGGAAACATTGTCCCCTGCCGCTTTTATACCCTTCAATTCGTTGATCACTACATTCACGTCTATGGCGCAACGGTTGTCCCTTTTTGTTTCTTCATTTCCGTAAGCATACACCCTGAAATTTCCAAGCGTGTCAAAATCCCTTTGAAGTATTGAACCAAATTCTTCGTATTTCATCAGTACGGTATCATTCCAGTCGGGGCTCTCGTTTCCGCTGTGCAGCACTTCCCACGAAGTAAGATTTTTGTTTGCCTTGGTGGGATTGTACCAGTCCTTTACTTCAAATTGTACTTGTTCGCCTAATTTTACGGTAAGTTCGGCAACTCCGTCCGCCCGCTTATCTAATTTCTCATTTTTGCCGATGGGTTTGGACTTTGTACTGCTGCTGTTTTCAGCTTTTGATTCTGCTGTCTTAGCCTTTATACTTTTTACTTTAGGGGTTTCAAGTTCAGGTTTTGCGGCAAGCGGGGAAATTGCCCAAAGCTCTTCTTTCTCCACATTTTCAAAATGAGCCGTCGTAACTTCTTGGGTTTGCCCGTGTCGGAAAACCGTGATTTTTCCACCGAACGAACATTGCAGTTCCGACAATTCCGTGAGGATTTTTTTGTCCATTACCTTGATTTTCTCATAGGTTTTCTGCCATTTCCCCGCAGGGGTATAGCTACAGGGATTGTAACTGGAACTATTGGGTTGTAATTTGCATTGTGGTCCAAAGGGTTGGGATGATTTCTGAAAAAAAACATCCTCTTCGGTTACAATTAAATGCTCTGAAGTATCTCCATTGGCATGTTGCAATTTATGACTATCTACTTTAAATTGAACAGGAACCTGATTGGGGGGTATGCTTTGGTCGCAGACACATAGCCCTTTCTGTATCACCACGTATTTCTTATCGTGTTCAGTTGCCTGTCCGGAACTTTGTTCTGTTTGTTGCTCTTCTTCGGAATTCTGCTCTTCGGTTGATAGTTCCGGCTCTGTTTCGTCCCCAAGTGTTGCAACATAGGTTTCTTCCTGTGGCGGAATCAATGCGTAACTTAATTTACCGTTATTGGTGAAATCATCCGGACTTCCCATCAAATCATCTATCGGAGCATTTTGGTTATGAAACTGACGAAGTTCCGTTGCGGATATCCCATACTTCTGTGCAATAGAAGAGAGTGTTTCTCCTTGCTGAATGGTGTAGGTGGTAAGAGTTGTCGTACTCATGATACGAAATTTTAAAAAATAAATAACCAATAAGTGGTATAAACAATATATCTATATCTATCAAATTTAATTAAAAATCCAAATAATCGGAAAAAGAAGGAGGATTTTTAACAAATTATTTGTTCAGACGTAAGAAATTGTAATTGACTTCTTCTTTAAAAAATTCATCTTCCCTTGTGCGGATTTCCAGGTTTATGCTTTGGCGTAAAAAAGGGGCTGTCCCGGTGTTTCTTTCATAACGAAGTTTGCCGGAAAAATTTGATTTTCCAGTTTTGAAATAAGATTGTAGAATTTGTTCTGAAACATCATCGGAGCGGAACTTTCCTTCGTATCGGCTTATGTGTCCATTCCCCTCTTTTCGGTATTTCAGTTCCCCTTGAAATATCAGTTGCCCAAAACTCAAAAAAGGAAATTCAAACACCTCATTTTCAATCTTTTCTGCAATTCCATAATGACGATAAACAGGCAGAAATAATCCCGCAACAGAAGCATCTGAAATCATTTTTTGAAAGAAAGTGGCTTTGGTTTTTAGACCCAACTCCATTTGCTCGATCAAGGCTTCCAATCCATGTCCTTCTTGTACCTTTCTGACTTCTTCTTTCTGTTGTTTCCAGTTTTCCTTTATTTCCTCAAAATGAACCAAGTCTGTCAAACGCCCAAATTGATCGACAGAAAAGACAATAGGATAAATACTTTTTTGAAGCTCATACGTCAATCTTGCGATAAGCAAATCGGGCTCTTTTCCATTGGTTTTGAATTTCTTCCGGGAAACTTTGATCAGATGGTTTCCGTTTTCCATCCCCAAATGTTCCAGATGCAGCTCAAATGAAAAATTCCAGCTTCGGGTTTTATCGGCTGTTTTTATCTGTATTTTTCGTTCAACCGAATAAATCCTTGTAAACTGCCATTTTTGTAACCGATACGTTAATTTGTCCAGTTGTATATGTAACGGGTCAAAACTCATCAGATTTCTTCACTATTGCAGATTAAACGATAAGGATACAATGATTTGTTACTATGAATATATAATTCATGGGTTTTCAATTTAATTTTTATCTAAAAAATCACCATCAACACATTTGAAAATACTATGTGAAAAATGAAACGATTTTAGAAGATTTAAGATACAAAAAATAATGTTGTCATACCTACATTCCTCTCTTTATTTTGTTTTATGAATTTGTAATTAATTGATATTCAGTCTAATATTTGACTAAAAAATAGATATCAACATGTTTGATACAACCTACAGAGGAAGCAGTGAAAAACAAAAAAGAGTTCTACATTTCTGTAAAACTCTTTGTTTATCTGCTCCCCCTCTTGGGCTCGAACCAAGGACCCTCTGATTAACAGTCAGATGCTCTAACCAGCTGAGCTAAGGAGGAGTGTTTCCTAATTGGACGGCAAATATAATATGTTTTAATCGAAACTGCCAAATTTTAAAACACAAATTTATCGGCTACCCAATCATAAATATCTTTTCCAAATATTAAGGCCATCAAACTCAATAAGATAATCATTCCTATTGTTTGTACAATCCCCATCGATTTATCCCCCAAAGTCTTTCCTGTAATCATTTCTGCAATTGTAAAAAGAGCATGACCACCATCCAATCCAGGTATAGGCAGTAAGTTGACAAATGCCAACCACATGGAAAACATGGCAGTAAAACTCCAAAAGAAATTCCAATCCCATGTCGAAGGTAATTGACGGGCAATTCCGATTGGGCCTGCCACTTGCTTATAGGCTTCGGTTTTGGGTTTAATGATTAGTTTTAAATTCTTAATATTATAATTTAAAATGGTAAAGGATTCTTTAATAGCTTCAGGTATGGCACTGAAAAAATTAAACTCTTTATGAACAATCATTGTTTCCGGAATATTGGCTCCATAAGCCAATCCGATTTTGGCAGAATCCGGTATGGAAAGTTTAATCCTTTCTTTTTTATTGTCTCTTTCTATGGTTAAATTCACACCTGAATTCTTAAATTTTTGCAAGGCCTCCTGAAATGAAAACACATTGACAAGCTGTCCTTCAAAAGCCAGAATTTTATCGCCCGCTTTTAAACCTGATTTCTCAGCGTCTTGCCCTTGTGCTATTTGACCAATAATAATCCCTTCTGTTTTGGGGTAAACAAAATTATCACGCCCTTCCTTTGAAAGGATTTCTTTGATTTGCTCATCCTTGATTCGCAGTTTTATTTTTTCTCCATTTCGGTCAATAAGGATTTCCTCACTTAACATAATGTCCAGTGTTAACCTCTTAAAATTATCCTGCTTTTTCCCATCTACACTGATTATCTTATCACCATCGCGGAATCCGATTTCTTTTCCCAATTGACTGAATTCCAATCCATTTATTTCTTGAGCTTTGTCTAGAGACAAATAAGAAACCCCGTTGACAGTAAACATAATTGCATAAATCAACCATGCTAAAAGCACATTGACAGTAATCCCACCCAACATGATAATCAATCTTTGCCAAGCTGGTTTGCTTCTGAATTCCCAGGGCTGCGGTTCAGATTTCATCTGGTCAGTATCCATGCTTTCGTCGATCATTCCGGCGATTTTAACATAACCTCCCATGGGCAACCATCCGATTCCATAGGTAGTTTCACCAATCTTCTTTTTGAAAAGGGAAAACCAAGGGTCAAAAAACAAATAAAATTTTTCAACTTTGGTTTTAAAGTATTTTGCAGGTATAAAATGTCCTAATTCATGAAGTGTAACTAAAATGGACAACATCAAAATCATTTGTCCCAGTTTTACTAAAATTTCCATCTATTTTTTATAAATTTTGATTGGCAAAAGTACAACAAATCATCCGTTTGGATACTATTTCCATTCCAGTGTTTCGATCAGATGCATCACATCCCTTTTCATATACTGAATAGCCGGTTGAAGCGAATCATATTGTGGAGGAGTTGAAAAATAAACCGAACCGCTGATGAGGTTTTTCAGGCTGTCCGTTGCATGAAACTGTAAGTTGATGGCTGACTCACCTCCCAATTCAAATAGGGTTCCATATACTTTCTTTTCATCAAAAACAAACTCTCTCGGCGCTATGTAACTTGCTTTTACGGTTTGTTCCTGTACAAATTTTTCACTGTCTTTGATTTTGGATGCCAAATCCTCCCTGTCGGTTATCGGGAAATATGTCAGATAAATATTGGCCTTCATCTCCGGATAATGCAATATAAACCAACAGGGATTTTCTTTGTCTCTGATTTCCGCTAAATCAGAATATTCAAATGTAAAATGACAGTCTGAAGAAAACGGCTTGTACACCGGTTTCGGGTATTCCAAACGTACTTGCCCTATAGGTTTAATCGTATAGTCTTCTTTGCAGGATATCAGCATCAATAAGCCCAAAACAGGCAAAATGTATTTCATAAATTTAACTCAGATTAGAAAGGTAAATCGTCTTCTGTTTCATTTTGAGGTGAATTTGTTGAAGACGGAACATCAGATTGCTCATCATTTCTGGAAGAATTCCCAGAATCCTCTGAATTCATGCTTTTGGGCGTTAAAAAGGTAAAATCGTTGACGATGATCTCTGTCGTATATTTGTCCTGATTGTTCTGATCTTGCCATTTTCTGGTTTTTAATCTACCTTCCAAATAAAGTTTGTCTCCCTTTTTTACATATTTTTCAAAGATTTCGGCCAACTTATTTCGCACGATGATATTGTGCCACTCTGTTTGGGTCACTTTTTCTCCGGTTTCCCTTGATGTAAAACTTTCACTGGTAGCCAGAGGAAATCGGCCGATTTTATTTTGATCGTCAAACTGGTGAATTTTTACATCATCTCCCACATTGCCAATTAAAATCACTTTATTTAGTGTTCCATTCATGATTGCTGTTTTTGATATTCAAATATACAAAATAACGAGGATGCCCCATTTATATTTTCAAATCCAGGTATTTTTCCATCGGACGCGGCAAAGGTAGTTTTTCCAAATCTTCTGCCTTGTAAATTTCAGCATCCAGTGTTTCTGAAAGCGATTTTAATTGCTTCGAATTAACCTTTGCACACCAAAAATTGATATGCAAACGCTGATGCGTCAGGATGTGGATTAATTCATGGTTTTTTCTAAAGACAAATTCAGTTAAAAATGAATCAGATATAATTAATTCAGAATCAGTAGTTTCAATCAATGGAAATGTGAATAAACTCTGCCAAACATCTTTTTTCTTTCGTTTAACCATCAAATAATTCTTTCCATCTGTAATGTCAAAAAAATGAAAATACCGGTTGGTCACTTTTACTTTTTTGGACTTTACCGGAAGTTGATAGACCTTGTTTTTAGCCAAACCTTCACAGGATTCATTTACCGGACAGATTTCACAAAGGGGATTTTGAGGCAAACAAACGGTTGCGCCTAATTCCATCACGGCCTGATTAAAATCGCCCGGACGATCATGATCAATGATTTTTTTCCCCAATTCGAAGAAATATTTTTTGGTTTTCGGAATCGAAATGTCCAGATTTATGTTAAAATATCGGGCAAAAACACGAAAAGCATTTCCGTCAATCGCCGGAACAGCTTCATGAAATGCAATGGAAGCGATGGCAGCGGCGGTATATTCGCCCACACCTTTTAATTTCAATAATTCGGCAAAAGTCGTCGGGAAATTTCCTTGAGATTCGCGGATAATCCATTTAGCGGTAAAATGAAGATTGCGGGCTCGGGAATAATAACCCAAACCTTGCCATAATCTTAAAACCTCTTGCTCGGTTGCAGATGCTAAATCCTGAATCGTAGGGAATTGGCTCACGAAATTTAAATAATAATCCATTCCTTGGGCTACCCGGGTTTGCTGTAAAATGATTTCAGAAAGCCAAATTTTATAGGGATCTGACTGATCTCTCCAGGGCAGATTTCGTTTGTTTTTGTCAAACCAAATCAATATCAGGGAGTTAAAATCATAAATATGATCAGAATTCTTTTTTTGTTTTAACACAAATGTTATATTTGCACCCGTTTCTAATGAATGGAATAAATTTTATTTAGGATACTTAACTGGTTCAATTTCACCATTAAGATTCATGAATTTAAGAAATTTATTCGGTTTTTTGGGCAAGCAAATTTAGCAACAAAATATATTTAATCATGACGAAAGCAGAAATTGTGAGCAACATTTCTACTAAATTAGGTTTAGAGAAAAATGAAACTCAAAAGGTAGTTGAACATTTTATGGAGGAAGTAAAAAACTCTTTGGAATCTGGAGAGAATGTTTATTTAAGAGGTTTTGGATCTTTTACAATTAAAAAAAGAGCATCTAAAACAGGACGTAATATTTCAAAAGGGACTTCAATTGTAATCCCGGCACACCACGTTCCGGCATTTAAACCGGCCAAAACATTTGTAGAGAGTGTTAAAACGAAAGTAAAAGTTAAATAAGATAGATTATGCCAAGCGGAAAGAAAAGAAAAAGACATAAGGTAGCAACGCACAAACGTAAAAAAAGACGTAGATTGAACAGACATAAAAAGAAAAAATAATCTGTTTAATAAGAAAGTAACCGGCATTTTCCAAAACCATTGGATTTTGGAAAGTGCTTTTGTTGTTTGTTAGTATTCATTTAATTCAATCAAGTGAATAAAGAATTAGTTGTATCTACCGGTGAGGATTTTGTCCAAATTGCCATGTTGGAAGATGGAAGGCTTATGGAACTCCATCAGGAAAACGTGGATCTTAATTTTGCCGTGGGCGATATGTATTTGGGCAAGGTCAAAAAACTCGCACCCAGTTTAAATGCTGCATTTGTCGATATAGGGTATTCAAAAGATGCTTTTTTACATTACCATGATTTGGGGCCAAATGTAAAATCTTTTAAAACCTATACACAACTCGTCAATTCCGGGAAGTATAAATCACCGAACTTGAAATCGTTTCGGAAGGAAGATTTGATAAAAAAAGACGGAACCATTGATCAGGTGCTTTCTCCGGGTGACAGTATCGTCATTCAAATAACCAAAGAACCCATTCATACCAAAGGGCCGAGAATTACCTCCGAAATCTCCATCGCGGGACGTTTTCTGATTCTGACACCTTTTTCAGATAAAGTTTCCGTTTCCCAAAAAATCAAATCCAAATCGGAAAGGGATCGTTTGGTGGCTTTGGTGGAAAGTATCAAACCGGAAGGGTTTGGGATCATCATACGGACAGTTGCCGAAGGAAAAAAAGTAGCTGAATTACATGCCGATTTGAATTATTTGATGAACAAATGGCAAATCGTCTTTAAAAATATTCAGAAAAAAGTGGTTCCGATGAAATTATTAAACGAAATGGACAGAGCCTCTGCCATTTTGAGGGATAATTTTAACGAAGACTTTGTCAAAATCACCGTGGATGATGATGGTTTGGCAGAGGATATGACCGAATATTTAAATGTCATCGCACCCGGAAAATCAGGCATCATCAAAGTTTCTTCTGAAGGAGATGTCCCTCTTTTTGAGCGAATGGGAATCGAGCGTCAAATCAAATTTTCATTTGGTAAAAATGTAACCATTCCACAGTCAAAAGGTGCGTATTTGGTGATTGAGCATACGGAAGCCCTTCATGTAATCGATGTGAATTCGGGAAATATTTCCAGAAGTTCCAATAATCAGGAAGATACAGCACTTGCAGTCAATAAAATTGCGGCCTCTGAAGTTGCAAGACAATTGAGATTGCGCGATATGGGAGGCATCATAGTGGTGGACTTCATCGATATGACCAACAACGAGAACAAAAAAGCACTCTACGAACATCTTCGGGCCGAAATGCAAAAAGACCGTGCAAAACATAAGATTTTGCCTCCGAGTAAATTTGGGTTGATTCAGATCACACGACAAAGAGTTCGTCCGGAGTTGAACATCACCACCACGGAAGAAAATCCAAATGCCGGAAGTGAAGAAGTAGAAGCACCCATTCTATTGATTGAGAAAATGGAGCAGATTTTACGAAATATAGTAGAAACAAAAGGTAAAAAAGCAAATGATATTTCGCTTCATGTCCATCCTTTCGTTGCCGCTTATCTCACAAAAGGTATCCCAAGCATACGTCAAAAATGGTATATGAAGTTTAAAAAATGGATAAAAATCGTTCCAAGAGATTCGTACAAATATCTGCAATTCAATTTCTTAAATAAGAATAACACATTGTTTAACGAGTCAAATTGATATCAAATTCCATAAAAAACAATATTTAATTTCAATGAGAATTATTTTTTCAGTTAATTTGCCACAAATTTAAAATGGAGCCGAAGAAAGATTTATTGAGATGGCAATGGCCGTTCTTTTTGATTTTTTTTGTGATCAATTTCACGGGGCTTTTGGCTATTTCCTATTTCGGAAAAGATAATCTTCACATTTATTTTAACCAACACTTTCATAACGGTATTTGGGATCATTTCTTTAAATATTATACAGACGTTGCCACGACCTATGTTTTGATCATTACATTGCTGTTTATTATTTGGAAAAAGAATTGGCGTCATTTTTTGTTTTTGGGAGGAGCCGCATTGGTTTCCAGTATTGGTAGCTCCCTGATTAAAAGAAGTTTGTTTGTCCATGGACACAGACCGACTCATTATTTTGAATTAAAGCACATAAAATTGAGATTGGTAGAAGGCGTGGAATCTCAAATTCCTTATACCTTTCCGTCAGGGCACACAGTATTGGCCGTTATCCTTTGTTTTTATCTGTGTATGCAGACCAAAAACCGGGTTCTGCAGATTTTTATCTGTCTTTTGATGGGGTTGGTAGCCGTAGGAAGAGTTTATCTTTCCAAACATTTCGTAATCGATACGATAGGCGGAAGCATGCTCGGTTTGTTTTTTGCTATTTTAGGCTATTATCTCGTTTGGGAATGTTCCAATGATAAATTGGATCGTAAAATACTCCCCACTAAATAATTTCTTCAATTTTGATTGATTCAAATCAAGTCTTCTTACATTTAAAAAATGAAAGAAGTAATCAAAATCAGTTTAGCCCAATTTGATATCGAATGGGAAAATCCTCAATCCAATCTGGAATTTCTGGATGATTTGCTGGACAATCACGGTTCCGATCTGGTCATTCTCCCTGAAATGTTCACTACGGGTTTTTCCATGAACGCCCGACAAATTGCCGAGAAACCCTTTGGTAATTCTTTTCAATGGATGAAATCCATCGCCCAAAAGGGAAATTGCGCTGTCAGCGGAAGCATCTCCACCCAAGAGAACGGAAAATACTATAATCGGCACTATTTCGTAACGCCTGAAGAAACGGTTGTTTACGACAAAAAACATCTTTTCGGATACGGAAAAGAGCCGGAAGCTTATTCCCCCGGAAATGAAATCGTTTCGGTTGAATTCTGCGGATGGAAATTTCGGTTGATTACCTGTTATGATTTGCGTTTTCCGGTTTGGTGCAGAAATACGGATGATTATGATGCGCTGATTTGTGTTGCCAATTGGCCGGCCGTTCGGGTTGAACCCTGGAAAGCACTTTTAAGGGCTCGTGCGATTGAAAACATGGCTTATACAATTGGTGTTAATCGAATAGGAATAGATGATTATGATTTGGAATACAATGGGAATTCAAAGGTTTTTGATCCAATTGGGAACGAATTGAATTTAAAAACCCAAAGTCAATTTCTTTTTCAAACAGAAATTTCACTCGAAAACCTCAGAAATTATCGTGAAAATTTCGGATTTCTCAATGACCGAGACAGGTTTTTACTCCAATGATGAAATCTTCCACTCACCAAAAAACTTAACTTTTGGTGAATGAACTCACCAAAAAGCCTAACTTTTGGTGAATTGAAATTCAATTTATGATTGAACGTATTACTCAAAACACTATTTCCGATGATTTATTTAAAGGAAAAACCATTATCGTTATCGGGGCAAGGCAAGTGGGGAAAACGACACTTATCGGGGTTTAAAGTTGGATTAAAAACCTTTCATATTTTTATTTTAACTTGAGATTCTGTGAAAATTCATAGTTACTCTGTCTGTATTTTTTCATTGTATAAAAGCGACTAAAAATTATGTATTTTTGCATCCTTAATTGAATCAATGAAGAACATTCGGAATTTTTGCATCATTGCGCACATTGACCACGGAAAAAGCACACTGGCAGACCGGCTTTTGCAGATAACCAACACGGTAACGGAACGTGAACTGCAAAATCAGGTTTTGGATGATATGGATCTGGAGCGGGAAAAAGGAATTACCATAAAATCCCATGCCATCCAAATGGACTATGAGCTGGATGGCCAAAATTATATTCTCAATCTGATCGACACGCCCGGCCACGTGGATTTTTCTTACGAAGTTTCGCGTTCTATTGCGGCTTGTGAAGGAGCGCTTTTAATCGTAGATGCTGCACAAAGCATTCAGGCACAGACGATTTCCAATTTATATCTCGCATTGGAAAATGATTTGGAGATTATTCCGGTGTTGAATAAAATCGATTTGCCAAGTGCCAATCCGGAAGAAGTAACTGACGATATCGTGGATCTTTTGGGTTGTAAACCCGAAGAAGTTTTGCGCGTGAGCGGAAAGACCGGAGAAGGAGTGGAGAATTTGCTTCGAACCATTATCGAAAAAGTTCCACCGCCGCAAGGTGACCCGAAAGCACCGCTTCAGGCATTGATTTTTGATTCGGTTTTTAATCCTTTTCGAGGGATCGAAGCTTTCTATAAAGTTGTAAACGGAGAAATTAGAAAAGGCCAGGAAGTAAAATTCATGGCGACCGGTAAAAAATACGGTGCCGATGAAGTCGGGACTTTAAAATTAAAACAAGTTGAAAAGAAAGTCATTTCTACAGGAGATGTAGGTTATATCATTTCAGGGATTAAAGACGCAAGTGAAGTGAAAGTCGGGGATACGATTACCTCAGTTGAAAATCCGGCTTCAGAAGCCATTTCAGGTTTTGAAGAAGTAAAACCGATGGTTTTTGCGGGAATTTATCCGGTGGATACGGAAGATTATGAAGAGTTGCGGTTTTCCATCGAAAAACTGCGTTTAAATGATGCTTCGCTGACCTTTGAGCCGGAATCTTCGGCGGCATTGGGATTTGGTTTCCGGTGTGGATTTCTCGGAATGTTGCATTTGGAAATCATTCAGGAGCGTTTGGAGCGTGAATTTGACATGAACGTGATTACTACAGTTCCCAACGTTTCTTATCATGCCTTTACGGAAAAATATCCGGACAAAATGATTTTGGTGAACAATCCTTCGGAATTACCGGATCCTTCCGGGTTGAACCGGGTGGAAGAGCCTTACATCCGTGCTTCGATCATCACGAAATCGGATTTCGTGGGACAGGTCATGACTTTGTGTATCGAAAAAAGAGGAATTCTAAAAAACCAGAATTACCTCACACAACATCGGGTGGAATTGATTTTCGAATTACCGCTTGCAGAAGTTGTATTTGATTTTTATGACCGTTTGAAATCGATTTCAAAAGGATATGCATCATTTGATTATCAGCCATTGGATATGCGTGCTTCAAAATTGGTAAAAGTGGATATTTTGATCAACGCTGAGCCGGTCGATGCGCTTTCGGCTTTGATTCACGTGGACAACGCATACGGAATCGGGAAGAAGATGTGTGAGAAACTGAAAGAACTGATCCCAAGACAACAATTTGATATTCCGATTCAGGCGGCAATCGGTGCGAAAATCATTGCCCGTGAAACGATCAAAGCACTTCGTAAAGATGTTACGGCAAAATGTTACGGCGGGGATATTTCACGTAAACGAAAATTGTTAGAAAAACAAAAAGCAGGTAAAAAGAAAATGCGCCAGATCGGTCGGGTAGAAGTGCCTCAATCTGCATTTTTAGCGGTTTTGAAGTTGAATGATTAAGGACCAATTGATATAAAAAATGGTAATGTACTGAAAAATGGTTGGTGGATTATTGAAAAATAATTCATATACTGTAGCATCAGTTTGAAGAGGAAGTTGGCCTTGCTGAGGAGCAACCAACCAGCAATAAAATTGATACATATACTGA
>JAEWOD010000044.1 GCA_023461035.1 Bacteroidota bacterium
ACATCTTGCGGTCGGCCTTCTTCACCACGATCTGCGTGATGGGCGGCCCCTGATAGGTCTTGCTGGGTTGGAGGCTGTCGCCACCGCCGCAGCTTGCCACGACGGCAACTGCGACAACCGCGAGAAATGCGCGAATTGCCCGAATCATCACTGCCCTCTGTATGCGCTATGCGCTTCGTTTTGTTATGAAATACCACAGAGGTTAAGATTCGGCTAGCGTCGGCGAAACTCTGCTACGGTCTCGACATGCGGCGACCAGCGGAACTGATCGACCACGAACAACTGACACAACCTGTAGCCGTTCTCGGCAAGAATCCGCGCATCCCTTGCGAAAGTGACCGGGTCACAGCTGACCCAGGCCAGCGTCGGAACCTGCGCCCGGGCGATCTCGCGCGCCTGCGCTTCGGCCCCGGCGCGCGGCGGATCGATCACGATTGCGTCATAAGCCAGCTCGTCGGGCATGAGCGGGCGGCGGGCCAGGTCGCGGATCTCGGTCGTGATTCGGCGCAGGCCCTGCGCCTGCCGGGCGGCGGCATCCAGCGCCTGCAGCGGCGCGGCCAGCCCTTCGACCGCATGGACCTCGGCCGCCTCGGCCAGCGGCAGCGAAAAGGTGCCGCAGCCCGCGAACAGGTCCAGCACCCGCCCGGCGCCCCGCACCATGCCGCGCACGGCGGCAAGCAGTGCGGCCTCGCCCTCGGCTGTCGCTTGCAGAAAGCTGCCCGGCGGCGGCACCACCCGCGCGCGGCCCATGGCAAGGGCTGGCGGTCGGCGGGTGATGGCCTGCCCGTCCCAACTGAGCCGTGCCAGATCGCCCTGATCGGCCAGTGCCGCGAGGGTCTGGAACAGCGCCGGCTCCATCGGCTTGCCGCCGGTGACGGCCACGTCCAGCCCCGCCGGCGTTTCGGTCACGGTCAGCGACAGCTCGCCCGCACGCGAGGCGCCGGCGACGACCAGCCGCCGCAACAGTGGCAGCGCGGACTGGATATCGGGCCGCAGCACATGGCAATCGGCGATGTCGACGATCACCTCGGAGGCGCGGGCGTGAAAGCCCAGCAGCGCGCCTTTCTTCGTCCGCCGCCCGGACAGCACCGCCCGCCGGCGCGAGCGCGGCGGCGAGACATGCACCCCCGCGACCGGCGCCGAAAGCCCCTGCGCCCGCAACGCCTCGGCCACCACGCCGACCTTCCATCCCTTCACGAAATCGTCCGAGCCATGCATCAGCGAACAGCCGCCGCAGGCGCGGTAATGCTGGCAGGGCGGCCGCACCCGCTCGGCCGAAGGCGTCACGATGCGCGGGGCGGCGATGCGGCCGGCCTCGGCCTCGCCCTCGATCTGTTCGCCGGGCAGCACCAGTGCGGCCAGCGCGCGCCGATCGCCGCTGATGGCGACGCCGTCGCCCTTGCGGCCCAGCCGCTCGACGGTCCAGAGTGTCACTCGGCGGCCTCCGCCGCATCGTCCTCGGTGCCCAGGAAGCCGCCCGACTGGCGGTTCCAGTAGCGCGCATAGGTGCCGTCCAGCGCCAGCAGATCGGCATGAGCGCCCTGTTCGACGATGCGCCCGGCCTCCAGCACGACGATGCGGTCCAGTTCGGCGATGGTCGAGAGCCGGTGGGCGATGGCCAGCACCGTCTTGCCCCGTATGGCGCGGTGCAGCGCGTCCTGGACCTGCGCCTCGACCTCGCTGTCCAGCGCGCTGGTCGCCTCGTCCAGGACCAGGATCGGCGCGTCCTTCAGCAGCGCGCGGGCCAATGCGATGCGCTGGCGCTGGCCGCCAGACAGCTTGACCCCGCGTTCGCCCAGATGCGCGTCATAGCCGGTGCGGCCCATGTGGTCGCGCAGCTTCAGGATGAACTCATGCGCCTCGGCGGCCGTGGCGGCGGCGACGATTTCCTCCTCGGTCGCATCGGGGCGGCCATACAGGATGTTCTCGCGCGCCGAGCGGTTGAACATCGCGGTTTCCTGCGTGACCATGGCGATGTTGCGGCGCAGGCTTTCCTGCGTCACCGCGCGCACGTCGTGGCCGTCCACCCGCACCGCGCCGCTTTCCACGTCGTAGAGCCGCAAAAGCAGCGAGACCATGGTGGATTTCCCCGCCCCCGAGGCGCCGACGATGCCCAGCTTTTCGCCGGGCGCGACATGCAGGTCCAGGTCGCTGATGCCGCCTTCACCGCGGCCATAGGCGAAATCCACATGGTCGAAGTCGATCCGCCCCGCGACCCGGCCCAGGGCGATGGCGTCGGGCGCATCGGTCAGGGCATGGGGCGGGGCCAGGGTCTTCATGCCGTCCTCGACCTCGCCGATGCTGCCCCAGACCCCCATCAGCGCCATGCTGACCCAGCCGGTCATCTGCGCCAGCCGCATGGCGATGGCGCCGGCGGCGGCGATGTCGCCCGCCGTGGCCATGCCCTGCCGCCACAACAGGATGGTGCCGCCGACCAGGATCACCGGTAGCGCGCCGGCGATGGTCATCAGCGACAGGCGAAACCAGGTGCTGACCCGGCCGAAGTCCAGCGCGCGTTCGCGGAAACCGGCCATGGCGCCAAGCGCGGCGCGGTCCTCGTGCTCGGCATGGGCGAAAAGCTTGACGGTCTTGATGTTGGTGATCGTGTCCACGACCTGCCCCGTGACCATGGCCCGCGCCGAGGCCCGGCTGGCCGAGCGCGTGCGGATGCGCGGCAGGAAGAAGCGGATCAGCAGCACGTATGAGCCCAGCCAGACCATCAGCGCCAGCGCGCCCCAGCCGTCGACCGAGACCAGGAAGGCGGCAGAGCCGATCACCGATGCCAGCGCAAAGGCCACCACGTTGACGAATTCGGTCGCCACGTCGGTCACGGCGCGGGCGGTCTGCATCTGCTTTTGCGCGATGCGGCCGGCAAAGTCGTTGTCAAAGAAGGTCACTGCATGGCCCATGGTCCAGCGATGCAGCCGCGACAGCACCAGCGGCAGGATGTTCGGCCCGATGATGACGCTGGAACTGGCGGTCGAAAGCCCGAAGATCGCCGGGCGGATCAGCAGGAAGAAGGCGGCAAAGCCCAGGATCAGCCCGCCCTGGTCCGCCCAGATCCGATCCGCGGGGGTCGAGACCACCGCATCCACCACCCAGCCCAGCAGCACGGCCGAGACCACGTCGGCGATGCCCCCCAGCGCCGAGGCCACCGCCGCCAGCGTCAGCCCCGGCCAGGCGCCCGACAGGCACCAGCGGAAGAATGCCAGCAGGCTGCGCGGCGGCGGACCCTCGGCCGGGCGGAAGGCGTCGATCATGCGGGCGAAGAAATCATGCATCAGGCGCGGGCCTCGTGTTGCAGGGCGATCCGCAGCAGCGCGTCGCGCGGCAGGGTGAAATCGCTTTCGACAAAGGCGGCCTCGGCCCGGCGCAGCGCCTCGCCCAGGGCGGGGCCGGACAGTTCGGGCATCAGGTCGCGGGCGGTCAGCGGGAATTTCGCCGCGGCGCCGCGCGCCAGTTCGTGGCACCAGCCAAAGGCCGGCCGGTCGCCGCGGGCGGCACGGATCAGCACCGATTGCGCGGCGTTCGCG
>JAEWOD010000045.1 GCA_023461035.1 Bacteroidota bacterium
TGAAAACCCCTGAAATCTATCCTGCAATTCCTCGATTTTTTCACGCTCTTTAGCATTCACGATCTTTTTAGGCTCTACACCGCACTGCAAATTGAAATCCCTAGTTCTAGGAGTCGTGAACAGCAAATGAATAGTCCATTTGTATTTTTCAAAGACATCACGTTGAACGATGCAAGTACAAATCGGATGACCTTTCTCAAGGCGATAATTCCGTTGACGTGGAGTGAGCTTTAAGTCATAGCGATCTGTCAGCTTCTCCAGTAGGTCTTCTACATTGTTAAAAATGGTTTTTGTATTGCCATCCAACCAATCTTCATATTCCTTCCAATCAATTTTGGCGTAGAAATATGCCCCATTAGCCACATGATCGGCAATTCGCTGCATTGTAAATTTTGTATGAGGGCTAAATACAATCATTGTTATTTATGTAATCAAGGGATTTTCACTGAAAATACCCCATTTTCTTGTAAAAAACCACATTGTAATCTAGTAAAAAGAAAGAAATGCTTTGAGAGGTTCTTAGGGCGAAGCCCTGCTATGCGAAGCATAGCCATAAAATCGAATTTTTCGGGGTATTTGTAAGAGGGTAATAAGTAGTTCCTGCAAAACAGGATAGACGGCTTATTTTTTATGTTCTATGATCATTCCATCATCAATGAAGTGTGTCTGACCAACGCATATTTAAAACTGACCAACCGTGTGAGTTTTAGTGTGCGCAGCCACACTAAAACTTTGATTTTTTAAACAGCTCATAGTCAAATTTTTAACCAACCTTTGACTACCTGACGAAGCGGACTGCTGCTGAAAAGTAGCTCGGTACGCTTTGATGGGAGCTTGAGGGATGCAATGCCCTCATTCGATCCAATCCACTTTCTTAGGTCGGGGGGACTCGATCCGAAGTTAGTTGGGCGACAAGGAAACGGAAGCGTGGTGACACGTTGGTCGGGAAGTAATTCCCGATCTAGGTGAAAGGCCGAAATCCTGTTTTGAAGACATGGTCAGAAATTTTATGGATGAAATTTCGTTAAGAGCCACCGTTCTATGCAGATGTACGATTTTTTTTTGCATAGTGCGTGCTAGACACGATGGATTCTGAGGTAACAGCGATGTTATCGAGGTGTTGAGGCGAAAGCTGGATTCACCTAGGCACTTTCTTGTTAAATGCCGAAATCGTCGAGAGACGTTGCATTGAAGCTCGAAAGGTCGATTGATAGCTCAAACGTGTAAATGCGAGAGTACAACTCGCTATCTGGATTGCAAGTGCTTTACCTGCTGAGATGATGACCTGATTTTGTAACGTATTTTTTGGAACTGCGAATACGAAAAAAAGGATGTTCAATTTTGAACTAATCAGGTGATCTAGCAAATAAGCGTACTGCAAATTAAGACTTCAAAACTAACTTGGGAAGCACTCAGAGCAATTGAAACGTGAATTGGTTAAACGTGGATGTTATGAGTGTTGGAGCGATCTTGAGTAGCGCATATAAAACGGTTTTTTAAATCGTGGAAATTGTGCCTGAAAAGGTAAGAATCATAGCTACCGTTGTCAGAAATGACTTGTTAAGGGAATCGTGATTTTGCAAAAGAGTGATGTTGGGATGCGTAGAGGTACGCATTGAGTATGTGCTTGCAAGGTGGTAACAGCCTTACAAGTTAAAAAAAATCAAAAACGGTTAAATGGGGATTGGTCTCCCCTGCTGTTCGAGTTGGTCGCTTGAACTAAACTAAATTGATGACATACAGAGCTACAACTGTTTGGATATATTGTATTTGCAATCAATATCTTTGTAGCTATTTCTGAGTATGAGAAAACTCAGGTTCACTGTGGACTTTGTTAGCAGAGGAGTTCAGGCGTTCCAGAGTCGCTTGAATCAGGTGCAGATTTAAAAACACACTATCAAGGACGGTGGCTTAGTCACCGTCCTTACCTTTTATTTTACTAAGAGTAAGCACTCTTTAACGTCTCTATACCGAGTACCTTGTCGCCCTAATGTCATGTGTTTATGATCTATAGTTAATATTTCTATTTTAGAACTATCCCACACAGATGATGCAAGCTCCATCATAGTCTCTAGGCTAATCATTCCTGTATTACTATAACTAAGCGCTAATTGAGAATTAGTAGTTTCAACCCGCTTAAACATATCTAAAAAGGCAGTCTCAACCTTGGTTTTAATACAAAAAGGGGATTGATGCCTACCTTCTCTATATCGCCCTTTAACAATCACATTATTTTTTTTCTGAATCTCTGGATAGTCATATAACACCAAAGTTTCTAAAGCGTGATAGAAACGACTGTAATGTACAAAGCAATATGGAGGATCTGCATACACTGTCCCTCCCTCAAAAACGTCTAATGCATCTTTAAAATCACATGATAAAAACTCAGAACTAAAATGGTTTACAGTTTTTAAGCTAAAACGACATAATTCTTTAAACTTTTTATCAAAAAATTTGAAAACTTCTTTTTTTCTATAAATACAAATGTCATTAAAAGAAGAGTTAGTTTTTGCATCTCTATACTGAGCATAATGACCAGTACCTTGACTGCAATAAGCCATGGCATACATTAGAGAAGATAAAAAAATCGGATAAATTGGCTCATTTTTATATTCATCCGCAACTTGTCTTAAGGCATCAATCCATAAACATTGTTCATAAGACCACCATGTACCAGAATAATTTTTTGCAAATAAATGATAATCATATGAAAACTTTTTACTGATTAATTTTTTTTGTTTTTCTTCTAAAAAATTGAAGTCATCAATACTATTTAATTTATTGTAATCAACAAGGTATTCTTTTTTTTCATTAGTTTTTACAAGACTAAAAACCTTCTGATAAATATCAATGATAGCTGGAATATCTCGTTCTTGTAAGCTAACCAAATAGGTTTGTGAAAGAATTTTTGAATATTCCTGAATATCGTTGGAAACAAAATTAACCTGCTTCCCAATAGCTCCTGCCAATGAAGCGCTTCCTGCAAATAGGTCTAGTATTGGTCTATCTGCTTGATGGACAAAATTAATTCCATCAATTATAAAATCAATAATCTTGGTTTTAGAACCCATATATTTGATTAAACTAGGAAATGGTTGCGGGGTTAACATAAGAATCCTTAATTCAAAAAACTAAATCCCAAATTGGGATTTAGTTTTTTGATTCTATGTAATAAAGTCTTAGGTGTCAAATAGGTAAAAAATGGATAAACATTTAATGAAGTCTTTGTGCATTCAAGCACTAAAGCAAATGAGACTTGATGCACAGATCACTCAATCTCAACTAGCTAAAATGCTTGAAAAACCACAAAGTTTTGTTTCTAAATATGAAAATGGTGATCGATCTTTAGAAATTTCTGAAGTCTATTTAATCTGTAAAAAATTAAATAAGTCTCTATCTGACTTTGAAGAAATTTTAGAAACTATTATCGAAGAATCTATTTAACAATCTTCTTCATAAAGTCGAGTTGTAATACCAATAGCAATAACAGGACAACCACCTGACCCCTGACCAAATAATTTACTTCTCAATTTACCCATGTGTGTTGTTGAAGAACCATAAGATTCCCCTTTTCCTAGTCTTCTAAATAATCCTTGTAATTCAGAAGACCTAGTAATAATTACTCCAACTGCAACAGCACCAAGATCAAATAAAAGCCTAAAGTTATTTAGATCCCTATCAAAAAATGGATCTTTATTATTCCATTCAACTTCAATTGCTACTCCATTTTTAAAACAATCAATCTTATGAGTTGGAACTTCTGTAGTAATAGTATTCTTTATAATTTCTTTAGTTCTACTACGACCATTACCTCCTACAAAAGCAACTTCTCTAAGACAAATATCAACATAAAATTCTGTCTCATCCCATTGTCTCTCATACAAAAAACTATCAAGTTGATCTGCAACTGTAGATTTACGACCACCTGGGGCAAGAATTTCACTTTTTCTTAAAACAAAGTAATCAAGCAAAGAAACTAAATCATCCCATTCATTAGGATAAGCATGTTTAAGTATAGAAATACCGTTTCTATACTCTTCAATTTCATAGTTTTCGCGAATAGAACGAGGAAAAAGGGAATCTGACATAAGAACCAAAAATTAAGCTTTCGCAAAGTATAAATTTAAATAAAGATATTAAAAGTAAAATAAAAAATTAGCCTAAGTTTAAAAAGAAATTAAGAACGTGGAACACTAAATGAATTGACCATTTTGACAAATAAAAACCCCTAAAAAGGGGCTGTTATCTGATATAGCTTATTTGGTCTCATTTTTTCGATGTCGATAATAAGTAGCTCGGCTAATCCCCATTGCCTCCCAAGGCTTCGTAGATCGTTCAGAATCAGCTTTAACACCTCGTTTAGACTTACGACCACCTTTAGCACCTTTCTTAGCGTGCCATTCAGTTTTGCCCTCTATAGAAAAGCGTTGCCAAACCCACTTAGAGATGCTTTTCGAGATTTGTTTAATCTCTGCATACTGCAACGGTTCAGGAAATTGTTCATTCTCCTTCATAACACGCTCTAAAACAGCGTTAAACCATGCCTGATAGCTCGATTTGGACTCAAGGTAGGGTAACACTGCTTTATATGCCCAAAACCGCGTTAAATCGAAAATAGTGCAGTTTCGACCTAAACCTTGAATGCGATCCTCGGCTGTGGGTTTATCATTCAGGTCTACAAAATCAGCTAAATAATCGAGTGAGTAAGTTTTTTCACTCCAAAAAACAACGTCCCAGTGCCTGTTTAAAGGGTTTTTAGTGATTAACCGGCTGTATGCGGTGTCTGAGCCTAGTTTTTTAGCATATGCAGCCTGAATCGCACTTGCGTAGCGTATAGGCTTAATACTTGCAATTTCAGTGGTGGGAAATGGTGTTTCAAGCTTGTAGCAAATATGGCAGTGGCCATTTTCAGGGTTACGAGCAGTCCAATAGGGAATCGGTAAATTTTCTGTATGCCAAGCAAGAACAGAATCAGCATGATCTAAGTCAAAAAACAGATAATTAACCATACAAGGCTGATTGCCTTGTATGTATCGGCGTTTTATCGCTTCTCGCTTGGGCAAAATATCTAAGCCACGATCTAAATACTCTGCACAATAAGGCTTATACGCCAAATCATCATAAAAAATTTCTAGTTGGTGAACAGGCGCAGCCATTGTTCAAGTCCTTATAACTCTTGTTTTTGTGGACTCAACTAGCTACAATTAGGGTTCAAGATAATTGAGGTGCTAGTTGAGATTTTTCTCTTCAAGTTCCCGAAAAAAGCCCGACGCCACATCGGGTTTTTTTTCGCTTGGAAGAAAGTTTACATCAAAGTTACATCGTTGTTAAACCATTAATTTTAAAAGAAAAACATATACCACATTTATGGTATTTTAATACCCAAAAAAAACAATTAATAAATCTAAAAAATCAACTATTTAGACTTTCTTTCTTGAAAAACCAAAATTCCCAAAATGGTCAATAACAACCCCATAGAACATGTGGAGATTTTAATATAGTCGGATACTGGAACAACACCGGCTAAAAAGAAAACACTCAGCGCCAAAAAAAAACCGAAAAAGAACCAAAAAAATTTAGAGCTTTTTCCTTTCTTAAACTTTCCAAACTTTTCCGAAACTTGCTTTTCAAGTGCAATCATTTTAAAGACTCCGATAGCAGCTGCTCATCTGATTTTTTGTTGCGATTTTCAACCATCATTTTCTGTAAATTTGCATACGCTAGGATTGATGCATAATCTCCATCTCGAAGTAATTTCAGCGGAATTTCGACACCAAAATCATCGAACATATCTCTACGCTCTCGATACTCCGCCAAGCTTTCAGCATAGTTTTCAAGTCTCGGTAAATAGACCAAGTGGGGCGGCTCTATTTCGATTTGTTGCCAAGATTTTTTAACTTTTCTACGAACAAATTTTTGAGCAAAGTGAAGTAATTCACCCGATTGCTGCCGATTACTTTTAAAAACAGCCCATGCTTCAATCATTTTGAAGAAATTACGCAAATCTGCCCTGTTTTTTTCAGCTGCTGCATTGCGTTTCTGACTAATGAGCTTATTCACGATAGCCATTAATCTTGCTTTCATTCGCAATAATGATTGCTTACTGTATCTCCAAGACCACGAGAAAGATTTAATTCTGTCCTTGTATTCTTTTTCAGTCGGCTTGTAGACCTTATGATCTGTACGTACAAGCTCAAAAGTCATGTGCTGCGTGACTTTTAGAGAAATAGGCGTATTTAAAACAAATTGCAGCGGCTCCCGATCTTTGAAATAACCATAGATCAAGTCAATTTCAGCCTGTATTTCAGGTTTAACCCATGAAAACCCCTGAAATCTATCCTGCAATTCCTCGATTTTTTCACGCTCTTTAGCATTCACGATCTTTTTAGGCTCTACACCGCACTGCAAATTGAAATCCCTAGTTCTAGGAGTCGTGAACAGCAAA
>JAEWOD010000046.1 GCA_023461035.1 Bacteroidota bacterium
GGTTGAAGGCGCGCGCCATCTCCTGGCCGGATTGCAGCATCTGCTGGAACAGCTTCTGGAAGGCATCGGTCATGGACTTGTTCCTTCCGCTTCGAAAACCTCGATGGCGGCGTTCAGCGCGTTGATCGCCGCCGGCATCCCGCCATAGAGGTGCATCTGGAAGATCGCCTCGCAGATTTCCCGCGCGCTTGCGCCCGCGCGCAGGGCCGAGGCCACGTTCACCTTGAGCTGCGGCCGGGTCTGCCCGCCCATCGCCGCCAATGCGCCGACGGTGACCAGCAGCCGGGTCTTCAGATCCAGCCCCTCGCGCGCATAGACCTCGCCCATCCCGTGACCCACGACCGTTTCGGCCACCGCATCGGGCAGCCAGCGGCCATAGCGGTCGCGCAGGGCCACCTCCATCCCCGGATTGAGATGCTCGGCCAGGGCGCGGCCGCGCTGATATGCGGCGTCAGCGGTCATCTGTAGGGCGCATCCAGTTGCAGGTTGCGGGCGATCTCGGCCTCCCAGCGTTCGCCGTTCGCAAGCAGCTTCTGCTTGTCGTAGAACAGCTCTTCGCGGGTCTCGGTGGCATATTCGAAGTTCGGCCCCTCGACGATGGCATCGACCGGGCAGGCTTCCTGGCAGAAACCACAATAGATGCATTTCGTCATGTCGATGTCGTAGCGCGTGGTCCGGCGCGAGCCGTCCTCGCGCGGTTCGGCGTCGATGGTGATAGCCTGGGCCGGGCAAACCGCCTCGCACAGCTTGCAGGCGATGCAGCGTTCCTCGCCGTTGGGATAGCGGCGGAGCGCATGCTCGCCCCGGAACCGCGGCGACAGCGGGCCCTTTTCATGCGGGTAGTTCAGCGTCGGCTTGGGCGACACGAAATAGCGCATCCCCAGGCCGAAGCCCTTGATGAAATCCCACATCAGGAAATATTTGGTCGCACGGGCGAAATCGAAGGCCATCAGAAACGCTCCCCTTCCCTGGGGGCCGCGAAACGGTCGAACGCGGCGACATAATCCCGAATGCGGGCGCCGTCCTGCGCTTGTTCCGCACTGTCCAGATTGTTGGCGAGGAAATGCGCCAGCTCCACCTTGTCGGTCTCACTGGCTTTGGCAAATGCCTCGGCTAGCTTGTTGGAATACATGGCTTATCCTCCGACCGCAAAGCGGGCCCAGAAGCCGCCCAGGATTTCGTAGCGGGCCAGGATCGCCACCAGCACCACCCAGCCCAGCGACAGGGGCAGGAACACCTTCCAGCCGATGCGCATCAGCTGGTCGTAGCGGTAGCGCGGCACGATCGCCTTGACCATGGCGAACATGTAGAACCAGAACCACATCTTGATGACCATCCACCACCAGCCGTCGGCGATGAACGGCACGGGCGACAGCCAGCCGCCGAAGAACAGCAGCGACAAGAGCGCGCACATCAGATACATGGCGATATATTCGCCCGCCATGAACAGCAGGTAGGGCGTGGACGAATATTCGGTCATGAAGCCCGCGACCAGTTCGGATTCGGCCTCGACCAGGTCGAAGGGCGGGCGGTTGCACTCGGCCAGCGCCGAGACGAAGAACAGCACCACCATCGGCAGGTGCGGCAGCCAATACCAGTTCAGCAACCCGTAATCGCCGCGCTGCGCCTCGACGATGGCAGTCAGGTTCATCGAGCCGGTCGAGATGATGATCCCGATGATGATCAGCCCCAGCGACACCTCGTAGGAGATCATCTGCGCCGCCGAACGCAGCGAGGCGAGGAACGGGTATTTCGAGTTCGAGGCCCAGCCGCCCATGATGACGCCGTAGACTTCCAGCGAGGAGGCGGCAAAGATGAACAGGATGCCCACGTTGATGTTCGCCATCACCCAGCCTTCGTCGAAGGGGATGACCACAAAGGCGAACAGCGCCAGCATCATCGACAGGAAGGGCGCCAGGAAATAGACGAACTTGTCCGCGCCGGCCGGAATGACGATTTCCTTGACGATGTATTTCAGCGCGTCGGCGAAGGTCTGCAACAAGCCCCAGGGGCCGACCACGTTCGGGCCGCGGCGCATCTGCACCGCCGCCCAGATCTTGCGGTCGCCATAGACCATGAAGATCAGCGAGCCCATGACGAAGGCGATGACCGCCAGACCCTGCAAGAGCAGGCTGAGTGCGAAACCGTAGGGCGAGGCCCAGAATTCAGCCATGATCTTTCGTCCCTCTCATCACGCCGCGGGAATGCCGCGTGCCTTGCATTCCTGCAAGGTCTGTTTCGTTGTCATCACCGTCAGGCCCATCGGTTTTTTCTCGGAAAGCGTGAATACCGAACCGACGACCATCTTGCCGTTGCGCTTGTCCCGGAGCGTGCGGATGTGCCGGGCGTAGGACGCCCCTTTCGCATCGGCCCAGCTGGCCAGCGCGCATGTGGCATAGGCGAAGGCGGTGTCGGCGTCCACCCCGCCGCGCAGGTTTGCCGTCACTTCCACCAGGCTGTCCGTGCCCTTGCGCGAACCGGCCAGCGAGGCGACCTGCGCCCCCTGGAAATCCCGCGGATCGGCCTCGAAACTGGTGGGCAGGTTCAGCCGCAGCGGCCGCGTGCGCGCCGCGAATTCGGCCAGCGCCTTTTCCTGGGCCGTGGGCTCGCGCTTGCGCACCGGCGCCATGTCCGGCAGGCCCGACAGGTCCAGGTCCAGATTCGCGTTCAGCGCCATCAGGTCTGCCTCGGTCACGGCAAAGGCGTCGCGGCCCTCGGGACTGTCCAGCGCCATTTCGCTGACCGAGCCGTCGGGCTCCAGGATCAGGATCTCGCCCGACTTGGTCGAGATCCGGCCCCTGGTCAGCACCTTCTTGTCCGGGGCGCCTGCGTCGCTTTGCAGCACCGCGACGCCCAGCTCGGCCGGCTTGGGCTGCGGGCGCGCGTCCTTGGTCGCGCCGCAGCCGGCCAGCAGCGCCAGGGCGCCGGTCGCGGCCAGCAGGGCAAGACGGGGCCGCATCGCGCTCACTCCGCCGCCAGCGCCGGGGCCTTGCGGGCCGCGGCCATGGCCGAAAGCTCGCCCATCAGCGGCGACGAGCGGGCGATGGGGTTGGTCAGGTAGAAATCCTTGACCGCATAGCGGAAGCTCGCCTGCCCCAGGTCGAAGCGGTCGAGCGGCTGCCATTCGTTCTGCGGCACCTGGTCGATCTGCGCCAGATGCGGCACGGCCTCGACCAGCTTGCGGCGCAGCCCGGCCAGGCTGTCCCAGGGTTGGGTCTTGCCCAGTTCGGCCGAAAGCGCGCGCAGGATCGCCCAGTTCTCTTTGCCCTCGCCCGGCGCGAAATTGGCCCGCATGGCCAGCTGCGGCCGGCCTTCGGTGTTCACGAACAGGCCGCTTTCCTCGGTATAGCAGGCGCCGGGCAGGATGATGTCGGCGCGATGCGCGCCGCGGTCGCCATGGCTGCCCTGATAGATCACCAGCGGCCCGGCAGCGATGTCCACCTCGTCCGCGCCAAGGTTGTAGATCACCTCGGCCCCTTCGATGGCGGCCAGCAGCCCGCCTTCGGTCACGGCGCCGACATCCATCGCGCCGACGCGGCCGGCGGCGGCGTGCAGCACCAGAAGCTTGCTGTCGCCGCGCTCGCAAATGCGCATGGCATGGGCCAGCACCGCCTCGCCATCCGCCTCGCGCAGGGCGCCCTGGCCGACGATGACGATGCCGGGGGTGCCGTCCTTGTTCGACAGGTCCTCGTCGGCCAGCTTGGCCAGCGCGGCGCGGTCGTTGCCGAAATGGTGGTAGTCATAGGTCAGGTCCGCCGGCTCGCCGATCAGCGCCACCTGCGCGCCATGCGCCCAGGCCTTGCGGATGCGGGCGTTCAGCACCGGCGCCTCGTCGCGCGGGTTGGTCCCGATCAGCAGGATGCGCTTGGCATGGTCGATGTCCTCGATCCGCGCCGTGCCGACA
>JAEWOD010000047.1 GCA_023461035.1 Bacteroidota bacterium
AACGTTTTTTTGTCATTTTTCAGACAAAGAAAAAGTTTTATGAAACACGTTTCATAAAACTTCCTCCAACCGACTTGTCAGTAAGGGTTTGCTGGAATTTTACCAACTATTTTTCAGTATTATGCCTAAACTGTTCAGTTTGAAATCCTTTACTAATTTCTCAAAGAATCCATATCAATTACAAACCGGTATTTCACATCTGCTTTCACCACTCTGTCCCAAGCTTCGTTTATATTTTGAATATTGATCATTTCCACTTCGGGCAAAACCTGATGCTCTCCACAGAAATCAAGCATTTCCTGCGTTTCTTTAATTCCGCCGATCATGGATCCGGCTATGTTTTTTCGCAAACGTACCAACATTGCACTGTTTACGCGAGTCAGCGGCTCAATCGCTCCTACCAAAACCATGGTTGCATCCCGTTTCAATAAATTCACATAAGGATCGACATCATGCCCGACCGGAATCGTATTCAACAAGAAATCAAATGAATTCGCTTGCGCTTTCATTGCTTCCGTATCTTTTGAAATCAGGACTTCATCGGCTCCGAGTAGCTTCGCATCTTCTCCTTTTTCAGGTGAAGTCGTAATCATCACGACATGAGCACCCATCGCATGCGCAAATTTGATTCCCATGTGCCCCAAACCGCCCAGACCGATCACACCTACCTTATCTCCTACCTGGACGTTCCAATGACGAAGTGGGGACCAAGTCGTAATCCCGGCACAAAGCAAAGGCGCGGCTTTCGATAAATCCAAATTGTCCGGAATTCTTAAAACAAAGGACTGATCCACTATTATTTTTTCTGAATAACCGCCAAAGGTATGTCCGCCCGAAATCTTGTCGGGGCTTCCATACGTAAAAGTTGCACCGTTTTCGCAGTATTGTTCCAAACCCTCTTGGCAGGATTCACAATCCTGGCAGGAATCCACCATACATCCCACTCCTACAGAATCTCCTTGTTTAAATCGGGTAACTTCGCTCCCGACTGCTGTCACCTTTCCGATGATCTCATGTCCCGGAACAACCGGATAACGCGCCGGCCCCCATTCACTTCTCGCCGTATGGATGTCGCTGTGGCAAACACCGCAGTATAAAATCTCGATGGCAACGTCTGTCGCCAGCAATTCTCTTCTTTCTATGTTTAATGGAACCAATTCTCCTGTTGCGGAATGGTTTCCAAATGCTTTTGTGGGATTCATTCTGGTGAAATTTTATATTTTAGGAATCATTTTTACCAAAAACAATTCCTTACTTGTTCCAAATGTACAATAAATCTCCATTGACAAAATTAAATCCGCATTTCCTGAAATCTCATATACTTTCAACATCCGTAGCATCTAATTTTGAATAAAAAATAATTCGATATGAAAACCCTTTATAAAATTTTTACCTTTCTGTTTGTCTTCGGGCTTTTGGCTTCTTGTAATTCCTGTAAATCAGATGATGATGTAGCCCCGCCTGTAACTGAAGAACCTCCTATAACAGAAGAACCGGGCGACACAGATCCATCGCAAGCAGCTATAGATTTGCTTAACAATTTAAAAAACAATGCCAACCAAGGTAATATTTTACTTGGCCATCAAGCCACTACGATTGCCGGTGTGGGATGGCGTCTTTAGCAAATGCCTGATTACAGTGATTTTAAAGCAATTTCCGGAAAATTCCCGGCTCTCTACGGATGGGAATTCTCTCCAAGACATGACAATCAAAATGAGACCTATGATTATGTTTCATTTGACACAACCATTGAGGAAGCCAAAAAGGCATACAACCGTGGCGGAGTAAATGCTTTCAACATCCATCCTTACCGTTTGGATAACAACGGGACGATGTATGATAATGCGCCCGGGCTTGTAGCAAAAATGATTCCCGGAGGCGAGCTGCATGATGCTTACAAACAGATTTTGGACAAATATGTTTTGGAATTCAATAAATTGAAAGACAATAACGGAAATCCCATTCCCTTCATTTTCCGTCCTTATCACGAAGCCAATCACAATTGGTTCTGGTGGGGAAGCACGGCTTGTACAGATGACGAATTCAAAACCCTTTTCCGGTTTACTATCGAATATATGCGTGGAAAAGGTTTGAACAATATGCTGGTTTGCTATGCGCCCGGCTATTTCCAAAACGAAGCCACTTATATGGCGCGTTATCCCGGGGATGATGTGGTGGATATTTTGGGATTTGACGGATATTATGGAAATAATAACGGACACGGAACGGATTGGCAGACTTTGAAAAATCATTTGACAATATTGAAATCAATTGGCGAAGCAAAAAACAAACCCGTTTCATGGGCGGAAACCGGAGAAAAGAATCTGGATACAGCTGATTATTTTTCCCAACTCAACCAAGCCATTACAGAAACCGGAATCAAACCGATTTATCTGATGTTTTGGGCAAATTATCAGCAAAACGAATACTATGTTCCGTATCAAAACCTGAACAACAATGCTCTGAAACAAAATTTCATCGACTTTGTAAATATGGATAAATTCCAGGCAGAAGGCGAAAACCCCGATCTCTATAATTAAGAAACTCTCTCATTATTATTTTTATTTGAATGGAAATACAGAAATTGTATTTCCATTTTTATCTTTATGTTTTAATCTGAGTTCGGTTATTATTTTTGCTTCAGATTTAAATAAATTTGTAATTCAATATTTCGTTATGAAAAAGTTCCTTTTTATTCTAAGTTTGTCTGTCTGCACCATTGTATTTTCTCAATCAAATGAAGAAACACAATTTCAGTCTATAGTCGAAAACCTCTTTCAACAGGTGTTTTCCGATTTGGAAACGGAGAAAATCCAGCATTATTTAACCGATGATTTTTTATTGTTTGAAGACGGTGAAATATGGAATACGGATTCTATCAGAATCTATACGGAACGGCTAAAAAAACAGTTCAACAACGAAGAAAATAAAATAAATACGTTCAAAAGAACCAATTCGTTCAAGTTTATAAAATCCGAGTCAGATGCACAATCCGGAACTATTTATTATGAAAATTTTGCCGATTTCACGATGAATGGAACGAGTATTGCGAAGATGCACTGGCTGGAAAGTGCCGTTTTCCGAAAAACAAAAGACGGATGGAAAATCAGTTTTTTGCACTCAAGTCCGGTAAAAGAAGATAAAAATTAATTTAAAAAAAAATGAATACTTATAAATTTAAAACAAACATCAATTGTGGAGGTTGTATCGCCGGCGTAACACCCTTTTTAAATAAACTAATGGAATGTTGACACAGAAAATCCCGATAAAATCCTGACGGTGGAAACAGAAACGGTTTCGGAAGAAGAAATCCTGAAAGCCGTAAAAAAAGCCGGTTTTGAAATCGAAGCCTTATGATTTTCTTTCCTTCTGTAACGAATTAATTATTTAAACTACTAATCAATTAAACATCAAATAAAAATGAAAAAATTACTTTTTGTATTTTCCTTATTGTTCGTCGGGACATATGCCAACGCACAAGACAAACCCCAGTTTTTGGAGGTAGATTATCAAATGGAAATGAAATTTGACATCGAACAAATCCTGGCAAGCGTTCCCGCACAGTGGAAATCGCAGGTGGAAGAACCGCTTCGTCAAGAAATAAAAAACGGAATCTTTGTCGATTATAAATTACAAACAAACGGTACCGAATCCGAATATAAAATGCTGGAAAAAATCAATAACGACCAAACTCCCGCAGGAATGATTCTTTCCCAAATAACCGCCATGGATAAAGAACCGCTATACAAAGACATCAAAGAAAAGTATTATTTAAAACCTTACAATGTCGGGAAAGCTTATTTGATGAAAGACCAGTTGCAGGACATCAACTGGAAAATTTCCAAAGAAAAACTACAGGTTGCAGGATTTGATACATATAAAGCTACAGGAGTGATGAACGATTCCATCCCGGTTACAGCTTGGTACACACCAAAAATCAATATCAAAGACGGGCCGGACAGAATTTGGGGATTACCCGGATTAATTTTGAAAACCGAATTCGAGATGAACGGTGCAGGCATCATCATTACAGCAACCAAAGTAGCCGTAAAAGAAGAGGAAATCAAAATCAATAAACCCTCCAAAGGACAGGAAATAACCGAGAAAGAATTCTATGAAGAAATGAAAGCACTTCAGGAAAAAATGAAAGAAATGTATGGCGGAGGTGTAGACTCAGAATAAACCATTTCACAAATTTTTATCAAAGCTTCGGTAAGACCGGAGCTTTTTATTTTTCGATCTTTTCCATCACAAACGGACAACCCAAATTAAATGGAGAACCGTAAATATCCGGACATTCATCTTTCTCATCCGGCACTCCGTCCAAATCCGAGTCCGTAGATTTCAGTTGATCGTAATAAGCAGACAATTGCGTGTTAGTTTCCAGAGGACACCCCAAATTAAAAATAGAACCGGGTTCATTTGGGCAGGCATCCCTCCTGTCGTGAACACCATCCAAATCGGTGTCAACGCTTTTATCTGCCAAAATCGCTTGTTGTTTGGAACAGGAAATTTGGAAGAATAAAAAAAGTAATGATATATATCGGATTTTAATCAAAATTTAAAAATTTACTTTACCCAAATTTAATCCAATACTTTAAAAACCACACGACGATTTTCAAAATTTTTTGCATCATTACAAACCGTGTGAGGCCGACATTCCGGATGACGCAATTCTTTGTCACCCTTCCCGACTATTTTCAATCGGTTGATATCCACACCTTTTCCTTTTAAATAATTCAGGACTGCTTTTGCACGGTTGATGGAAAGAGTCTGGTTGTATTCGGGAGTTCCGGCGGCATCGGTATGACCTTCCACTATATAGTTTTGATTTTGCTGATTCAGGATGATTTCCGCAGCTGTATTGAGTTTTTCATAAAATTCCGGTTTGATGACGTAGGAATCAAAATCAAATTCAATCCCTTCCAGCTGCCGGCTGATTTCCAAAGCAATTTTTTCTTCTTTCGTTTTGGGACAACCTTTACGGTCAGGCGTTCCTCTGTCAAACGGACATTGATCAGTCGTATTGGGTATACGGTCAAAATCGGAATCAAAATCATTCTGAAAAGTCAATTTATTTTGCGAATTTTCATACAAAGATGTTTTCCTGCCGAAATTTCCATTGAAATTGATATAATTTTCTTCAATAAAAGATGTAAAAGGCGTAGCGATATTCAGCTCTTCACCCAATTTGATGATTTGATTTCGGTATTTTCCGTCTTTTACACAGCGTTCACCGCAACGTTCTTCTTCCTCCAAAAGAAAATCAATTTTTTCCCTCGCCCATAAATATTTTAAAATAAATAAATCCTCGTTGTTTTTTTCTTGCGGCAAGGAAAATTCTTCTTTGTAAGTTTCCTCCCCGTCAATTCCGGTCAAAATCAATTTCGGATCACGCATCCCGCTGCATTCTTTACTCACAAAACTGGAAGATTGACTGGAGAGAAAACCTTTAAATTGATTGGGATAGGTTTCCTGTAAATTCAGCTCCCGTGACTGAACCTGGATATTTCGCAAAAGCGGAGTCCTGATTAAATTAAAAAAGCGATCCAATTCTTCTTTGGCTTCCGGTTGTTCCGTAATCAGAACCGGCTCGGTTCCCATGGTATTGGCCAACTGCTGAATGGTCCTTCTGTCCACATCATACCCTATCCCAAATGTAAAATACTGTGCATCCTTTAAATTGTTCTTTAAATTCAAATAAAGCGTCCGGTCTTCCAGCAATTTTCCGTCCGTCACCAAAACCACAATCCGGTTAAACTCTTTGTCCGGTTTATAAGTATATACTTTTTGCAAAGCATCGCTCAGCTTGGTTTTTCCGGTTCCTTTTTGTTGGTTGATGGCGTTGATGGCGATGGATTTGTTTTCTTCCGTCGCATGGACAGATTCCGATGAAAGAAAATCACTCCCACCCGCAAAAAACAAAATATTGAACTTTTCTTCCGGCTTCAAATCATTTAGAATACGGGTAACCAATTCTTTTGAAGTTTCGATTGGAAATCCCTGCATGGAACCTGAAATATCCATCACAAAGACATATTCGCGCGGCGCGATTTCCTCGGGTTTTATCAGTTTTGGCGGTTCCACAACTCCTAAAATATACCGGCAACCTTTGTCTTCGTACACCAGCATCCCCGCTTCCGCTTCCTCTCCTCTTGATTTGTAAATCAATTCGATAGGTTTTTCCCAATCTTTTCCCGAATAATTGAAAATCTGGTATTTCTGTGAAACTTTTTCCGGTTGCAAACCATGAGATGATACTTCCGAATCAAAAATAGGTGTCGGGCTGATGATGTTGATCCCAAAGTTAAATTCTTCCAGATTATTCTGATAGTGTGGAGCAATATAGGAAGGAAGTTGAAGCGATTTCAAATCCTCCTCTTTTTTTAGGTTTTGCATATATTTCAACACAACTTTTATTTCCTCCGAAGGCTTTGAAATAGGGATATTCAAGTTTAGAAATTGAGGATCTGTACTATGTTTCAGCGTGATTTTTTTTCCCTTTTTATTTTCGGCTATTACCTGTTTGCGTATGTTATCCATGTTTTGGGCATCAAGCGCATAAATTTTATCGGGCAGATAAACCGTCAGTTCATATAAAGAAGTTTCTAATCCTATGGGAAATAAATAAGATGCTTTTGGGGTATCCGAAACTTTAAAAATCTGATAAAGATGTACATCTGCAACGGCTCCAACTACATTAATCTCCAAAGACTGTTGTGTCAGCTCCAGATTTCCTCCTTCTGAAAAAAGCTGGGGAATTTGTTTTTCTTGCGAATGGACAATGAAACTGAAAAGAAAAAATAAGATAGCTAAAAATCGGTTCATAAGTAGAAATCACGGCAATTTACTCAAAATTGATTGAACCGAAACGAAAGTCAATGAATTAACATGGCAAACGCATCAATTTTTTAAAGCCTAAAGGGCTGACATAATTATAGAGAAAAGGATTTTTTAGGTCAGCAAAATCCCGAAGGGATGACATTTCACCCCTTCGGGATTAAGAAAACAAGCCTTTTATAACAGATTTTAATTTAGATATGTTTGCCCTAAATGATTTAATAAAATGTTTTTTAAATTTGAACGTTAAATTTAGGTTATGCAATTTGAATTCAATGAAGTTGAAAGAGTTGAGGAAATTTCTGCCAAAGACTTTCAAAAATACTATGTAAAACCTCAGAAACCTGTTGTAATCGAGCGAATTACAAAAGAATGGCCGGCTTATGAAAAATGGAACTTTGACTATATCAAACAAATCGCCGGAGATAAAATAGTGCCGCTTTATAACAACGATCCGGTGGATTATTCTAAAAAGGTAAACGAACCCGTCGCCGAAATGAAAATGAGCGAATATGTAGATTTACTCCAAAGTGAACCGACCGACTTGCGGATTTTTCTGTACAACCTGATGAAACAAGTCCCTGCCCTGCAAAATGACTTTAAAATGCCCGATTTAGGACTTAATCTTTTTAAAAGTATGCCCATGCTTTTCTTTGGTGGTGAGGGTTCCAACGTTTTTATGCACTATGATATTGATTTGGCCAACATCCTTCATTTTCACTTTGCCGGAAAAAAAAGATGTATGATTGTTTCGCCTGAACAGTCAAAATTCATGTACAAAATCCCGTATTCGGTCATTTGCAGAGAAGACATCAACTTTGATGCCCCGGATTTTGACAAATGGCCGGCTCTGAAAAACATAAAACCCATGGTTGCCGATTTAAATCACGGCGAAATGCTCTATATGCCCGAAGGATGGTGGCACTATATGAAATACCTTACACCCGGATTTTCCATGAGTTTACGCTCACTTGCGCATAAACCCCGAAATTTCTCCGAAGCCTTTTATAACCTTTTCATCATGCGGAATTTTGATAATATGATGCGCTTGTGGAAAGGTCAAAACTGGATCGACTGGAAAAACGAACAAGCCATCACCAAAACCAATGAGCTGCTGAAAGCGGCTTCTTAAATTTTCCATCATTTTCAATTCAAATTCGTTCACAACAATCCAAAATCCATTATCTTTGACCCAATGGGAATCATACTTAGAGGAGAGAATCTGATTAAAGATTACGGTAAGAAACACGTTGTAAAAAACGTATCGTTTTCGGTAGAACAAGGCGAAATCATCGGTTTGCTCGGGCCAAATGGTGCAGGAAAAACGACTTCGTTTTATATGATTGTAGGATTGGTAAAAGCCACTTCCGGAAAGGTCTTTTTGGACAAACAAGACATCACCGATGATGCAATGTACAAAAGAGCCCAAAAAGGAATAGGCTATCTGGCGCAGGAGGCATCAGTTTTCCGCAAATTATCGGTGGAGGATAACATCAAATCTGTTTTGCAATTCACCAAACTCTCCAAAGCCCAGCAACAGAAAAAAACGGACGAATTGATAGAAGAATTCAGTCTGGAACATGTACGCAAAAATCGTGGAGATTTACTATCCGGTGGAGAAAGACGCCGTACTGAAATCGCGCGCTGTCTCGCTACCGAACCGAAATTCATCTTGTTGGACGAACCCTTTGCGGGCGTTGACCCGATTGCGGTGGAAGACATCCAGAAAATCGTGCGTTCGCTGAAAGATAAAAACATCGGAATTCTCATTACCGACCATAACGTTTCGCAAACTTTGGCGATTACAGATAAAACTTACATCATGTTTGAAGGGAAAATCCTGAAAGAGGGTTCTCCGGAAGAACTCGCAAATGATAAAGATGTAAGACGTGTTTATCTCGGTGAGAATTTCAGATTTGAGCAGTTTTAGAATATGAAAATATTTCTATTTTATTTAATTACTTGTTTTTTAATGTCTAATTCCTTTGGGCAAGAGTTTGAGGGGGCTTTAGAAAATCATTTTAAATTATCATTTTGTAATTGTGTCGAAAATAACAAGACAGATATTCTTGATGAAGATGAAATTGAAAATTGTTTGAAAGCTGAGATTCTAAAATCAAAAAATATGTATTCTAAATATATGAATTTTGATTCAAATAGTGACGATGAAAAAAATGATACTGTAATTAGAAAAATATTCAATAAAAATATTGAAGAAATCATTAATACATGCGACATTTATTATATAAAACTTGATGAATCTCTTGACAATATTTTAGGTTTATATAAAAAAGAATTTGAGATTTTTGACATTAAAACTGTAAATGATTTAATTGAAGCTAATCCAGAGAATGCAGATTTATATGGTATACGTGCATTAATTCATTGGAAAAATAAAAATTACAAAGAGGCTTCAAAAGAATTCTATAAAGGTTATAACTTAGAATCTTCGAATACTAACTTTCTAATGTTCACTGCAATTACTAAATCAAAAGCAAATGAGTTTGTAGAAGCAATCGATTTATTTCAAAAGTTGATTAACGATTTCGGAGAGGATGACTTATTATCTCTTTTATATTTGACTAAAAGAAAACAAAAAGAATTCTCAAAAAACTAACCCAACCTCATTCCATATTTATCTCGATAACCTGTAGGAGTGAGTCCTGTAAAGGTTTTGAAAAGTTGACGGAAATTTTTCATATCGTTATATCCTGTACTGACCATTACATCCACAATGTCTTTATCCGTCGTCTCCAATAAGTTTTTGGCGGCTTCTATTTTTGTTTTTTGAAGATAACGAATGGGTGTAATTCCCGTCGCATGTTTAAACCTGCGGATGATGTTTCGGCGACTGGAAGGAATTTCTTCTAATGCTTCTTCCAGACTTTTGATTTCCGCATAGTGCTCATTGATCATCAATTGAATTTTCCTTACCAACTCATCCGTTTCCGTAATATTTGGACGAAACTGATCAAAATACAATTGATTATCCCTGTCCAAATCTATCGCAAATGCTTTGGCTATCTGTAATGCCAATTCACGACCGCAATATTTCTGTACCAAAAATAATTTCAGATGAAAACTACTGGTTGCACCACCGCTTGTATAAATATTCTGATTACTTGTGATGACTGCATGTGGCTGCAGATCCACCTCCGGAAACGCTTGCAAAAACCCATCCACCGCATCTACATGGGTCGTTGCCGTTTTACCATCCAGCAATCCGCTGGCTCCCAGTAGAAACGAGCCCGTGCACAAACTCGCCAAAGCTGTTCCCGCAGCATAAGCCTGATGCAAAAAAGGAATGAACGATAAATTAGTTTCTATATTTTTCTGCATTTCATGGTCTGCAAATGCCGGAACGATGATCAGATCATTTGATGTGTTTTTTTTGCCGAGTTGTTCATACGTTATGTGATTCATACTTTCACCCAACGGAGAAATCTCTTTCTGACCAATGAATGACAATTCAAAAAAACTTCCAATTCCTGTTTCTGAAATTAAACGATTGGACATCTCAAAAAGATCAACGGCCGCAACCAGACTTAATAAACGATGATTTTCAGTAATGAGAAATGCTAGTTTCATAGAATCTTCATTAAATATTTGTCAAAAATACCCCTAAAAATTGGCGATAATTGCCATCACAAGTTTAAAGATTTATTCTGAATTTTGAATTATGAAACATGATATTTATCAATTAAACTTAAAATTGTTTAAATTTAACCAAACAAAGGATTAATAATTTAAAATAACCGTCTTTTCTGTACATTTTTGGTTCTTTTGAGAATCTTTACATTTTTTATTCTTGCTTTAGCTGGCTAAATAATCAAATAAAAAACAAAAAATTCCCACCCGCACACGGGCAGGTATCTCAAAATAATTTTAAAAGCAACCGGAATTAAATTTAAACAGTTTCTTATACTTAAAAATACAAACATGAAAATTTTAAAAAAATTGTTATTGGGAATAGTTGCTCTTATCGCACTCATCCTTATTGTAGCGGCATTTGCTCCCAAAGAATTTACCGGTAAAAGTGAAATAGTCATAAACAAACCACAACAGGAAGTTTATGACTACATTAAATATTTGAAGAATCAGGATCATTATGGAACCTGGAATCAAATGGATCCGCAGATGAAAAAATCTTATGAAGGAATAGATGGAACCGTGGGATTTGCATATTCATGGGACAGTGAAAAATGGACAGTTGGAAAAGGGAAACAAGTCATCACGGAATTAAACGGCTCGGAAATGAAATCCGATTTGTTTTTTGCCGATTCAGAGGATGCCGCCAAATCAGTTTTGAGTACAGCACAGCAAGGTGAAAACCAAACTTTGGTCAAATGGAGCGTGAAAGGAAAATCTCCCTATCCATGGAACATCATGAACCTTTTTTTCAATATGGATGAAAATTTTGAAAAAGGACTTGAAAATTTAAAAAGCAAATTAGAAAATTAAATTGTGGCCAAAAACAAAACCATTACAACGGATGCTGATGTATATGAATTCATCGATTCCTTTGTCCAAACTGATCAAAAAAAGAGCGACAGTTTGGAGCTGATCCGGCTCATGAAAGATGCTTCCGGATTGGAACCCAAAATGTACGGCCCCAGCATAATAGGATTTGGAAATTATCATTATAAATATGATAGCGGACATGAAGGAGATGCGCCGTTAATCGGTTTCTCTCCCCGGAAAGCAGCCATTTCATTGTACGTTTTTACGGGATTGGATAAACATGAATATCTATTGGAAAATTTAGGAAAATTTAAAATGGGAAAAGCCTGTATTTATGCCAATAAACTTTCCGATATCAATCAGGATTCATTAAAGGAATTGATGAAGGAAACCATTTCTTATTTAAAAATGAAGTATCATGAGAATTGAATTTTTGTAAATCTAAATAAACAAAAATGAGCTCAAAAGTCACAGCCAAAGCGGCTATCGGAATTCAAAAACCCATAGAAGAAGTATTTGAAGCTATCATCAATCCTGAAATCATGTCCCAATATTTTATTTCAAAAGGTAGCGGACGAATGGAAGAAGGTGCTGAAGTTCATTGGGAATTTCCTGAATTTGAAGGAAGTTTTCCGGTCAGTATAAAAAAAATGAAGAAAAATGAATTGATTTCTTTTGTTTGGGATCCTGATTCTTTTGTCGAAATCCGATTGGAAAAATGGAAAAATGGCGATACGGTAGTTTGGGTTACAGAAGAAGGCAGGCAAAATGATGAAGCCGGAATCAAATGGGGCATAGGACAAACTGAAGGCTGGACGAACTTTTTGAATTGTATGAAAGCATGGTTGGAATACGGAATCCATCTCAGAAAAGGCGCTTATAATTACATAAAAAAATAATTTTAATTAATCAGCATGACAATTCAAAGGCACATTGACCAAATGGAGTATGAATCGGATAGAAAAATTTGTCAGGAATTGAGCGAAATCATTAATTCCAATTTGAATTTTACCGAAAGTAAAATCTGGCATGCACATCCGGTTTGGTTTATAGATGGAAATCCGATTGTAGGATTCAGTAAACAAAAAGCAGGAATCCGTTTGATGTTTTGGAGTGGTGCAGATTTTGCGGAAGAAAAATTAAGCATTAAAGGAAAAAAGTTCAAAGATGCTTCTATATTTTACAATTTAACAGACGAGCTAAATACAGAAGATATAAAACGCTGGTTGCAAAAGGCGGAAAAAATCCAATGGGATTATAAAAATTTGGTCAAACGAAAAGGAAAACTTGAAAAATTGAACTAAAAATGATAATTAAAATTGAAAATACTATAAATGCTCCTATATTAAAAGTGTGGGAAGCTTATACGGAACCGAAGCATATCGTCAACTGGAATTTCGCATCGGAAGATTGGTTCTGCCCGAAAGCCGAATCCGATTTCAGAGTAGGTGGAAAATACCAAGCCAGAATGGAAGCCAAAGATGGCAGTTTCGGGTTTGATTTCGAAGCGGAATTTGATGAAATTAAACCGGAAGAGAAATTGGTTTATACCATAGCGGACGGAAGAAAGGTGATTACAAGTTTTCAAAAAGAAAATAATCAAACCAAAATCATTACCGAATTTGAAGCAGAAAACCAAAATCCTGTAGAAATGCAGCGGGAAGGCTGGCAAGCTATTCTCGATAATTTTAAAAAATATGTAGAAAAAAATTAGATTATGAAAAAATTAAATTATCAAATTGACATTCAGGCATCCAAAGAAAAGGTGTATAAAAAAATGATAGAGCCTGAAACTTACAATGCCTGGACGGCAGAATTTAATCCTACTTCCCACTATGAAGGTAGTTGGAATAAAGGCGACAAAATAAGATTCATAGGCATTTCAGAAGATGGAAAAAAAGGAGGAATGCTGTCTGAAATAGCAGAAAATATACCCAACGAATTCATTTCGATTCACCATTACGGTATATTGGAGGGCGAAAATGAAATAACTGATGGCCCGCAAGTTGACTCTTGGGCTCCGGCTTATGAAAATTATACTTTTACCGAAAAAAACGGGATTACCACCGTAAAAGTAGATGTTGATACCAATGAAGAATACGCAGATTATTTTGACCAGACCTGGCCAAAAGCTTTGAATAAATTAAAAGAAATAACTGAAGAATAGCATAATGGAAAATAAACCATCTGTAGGAACAATCGCTTGGCATGATTATACTTCCAATCATGCGGACGAAATGAAGGAATTTTATCAGGTAGTTTTCAATTGGACTTCTGATGGGATTCCGATGAAAGACGGCGAAGAATCTTATGAAGACTATGTGATGAAAACCGCTGAAGGAAATGTGGTGGGCGGCATTTGCAGCCATCGAGGGAAAAATACGGGAATTCCGGCCCAGTGGATGGTTTACATCACAGTTGAAAATCCGCAGGAAACCGCAGACAAAGCGGTTCAATTGGGAGGAAAAATCATCAAAGAATACCATGACAAGGAAGGAAAACTGATGTATGCCATGATAGAAGACCCGATAGGAACGGTATTTGGAATTGCAAAATCCAATTAAAAATATAGGTCATGAAAAAATTAGGAATCATTTTGGGAATTATAGCTATCGTAAGTTGTAGTTCCAACCAAACAGAAACCGCCAAAACCCATGCTGAAGTATCAGAAACAGCCATTGTAGCTCCTCCGGCTCCGCCCGCTCCGCCTGCCATTCCGGTGGCGCATGGAAAAAAATTCATCCAAGAACAATTTGAAGAAAGCTATTTGAATTTGTCCAAAGCCGTCAAAGGCCTGACCAAAGAGCAAATAGCATTTAAACCGGCTGCAGACAGATGGTCCATAGGCGAAACACTAGAACACATCGTGAAAACCGAACCGGCACTTTTGGGATGGATACAGGGCATTATGTCACAACCGGCCAATCCTCAGGACAGAAAAGATATCACTGTAAACGATGATGAAATTCTGGTGATGATGACTGACAGAAGCCACAAAGCTACTGCTCCCAAAGAATTGGTTCCTGCCGGAAAATATACGGAAGCCAGTACAGCACTTAGCGATTTGACAAATCAACGCGAAGCTATTTTCAAATATTTGGATAGTGTTTCAATGGAAGATTTAAGAAATCATGTGGCAGAATCGCCGGGCGGAAAAATTGATGGTTACCAGTTTATGCTTTATATTCCCGGACACACCATGCGGCATACGATGCAAATTCTGGAAATCAAACAAGACCCCGGATTTCCTAAAAATTAAAAATGGATAAAGTCAATCATTGGAACGAAGAGTTAAACCGTTTAACCGAAATCCTCGATAAAATGGGACTGGAGGTTGCCATAAAATGGGGTTCTCCCGTTTACACTTTAAACGGTAAAAACATAGTCTCCTTTGGTGGATTTAAACATCATTTTGCAATTTGGTTTTACAACGGTGTATTTTTAAAAGATCCATATAAAGTACTGACTTCCGGTACAGAAGGAAAAACCAAAGCTTTGCGGCAATGGCGATTTCATTCCATAGATGAAATAGATGAGAAAAAAATAACCGAATATCTCAAAGAATCCATCCAAAATGCTAAAGCCGGAAAGGATATGAAACCGGAAAAATTTACCGCCGTTTCCATTCCTGAAATTCTTCAAAATGAATTGAATGAAGACTCTGTTTTCAAAAAGGCATTTGAAAAATTGACGCCAGGCAAACAAAAAGAATATAACCTGTATCTCCAAGAAGCCAAACAGGAAAAAACAAAAATTTCAAGGTTGGAAAAAATTAAACCGATGATATTGGAAGGAATCAGTCTGAATGACAAATACAAAAAGTAATTTTTTACTTCAACCCTGAACCGTTCGTTCAGGGTTTTTTAATTTAATTCGTCCTAAATATTGCTATTTCGGCTAAGTGCAATATTTAGGAATTCTCAAATTTGAAAATGATTATATTTAACCTAAAATCTACTACCATGGAATTTAATGACCTCTTTAACTCCTTTGTTAACAAATCAAAAGAATATCTGAATAATCCCAATCAGAATCAAAATTGGAATCAGAATAACGCTCAAAATCCTATGGTTCAAGCAGTTCAACAATTAAATTGGGATTATAATCAAAGCATCCAGACTTTAACGACAATGGATGTTTATATGGCGGAACAATCTCTTTCAAATGCTACAAATGCCTTCCGGTATATCGAAGCCAATTTGTCACCCAATGATTCACTTCCCTATAAAATCATGTTTAAACAAATTGATGTAACGGTCAATTTTGTAAGATCACTGAATTTATTCAATGAGGAAAGATTTCAAAAGGCATTGGAAAGTTTAATGCATGCTGACGAAATCTGCGACAAAGCATTGGAAGCTTTTAAATCGCTCCATCCCAGCTTTAGAACCAATCCCAATTTCAGTTATATGCTGCCTGTTTTGCAGAATTATTTTTATTATTTCGATTTGATGCTGGACGGAAATAAACTGCTCATAGAAACAGAAATAGCCAAGGCCGAAAACAAATTTGTGGACGAACATCAGGTCTATCTGAAAATTGCGGAAGGATTTAAAAAGGTCAATTCCATTCAATTTGAACAAGATGCCATGAAACTGGGCATGCTTTTTACAAAAAAAATCAATTTGTTTACCAAGCAATTGGAGCTAAAAGCTGAACGTCTGGAAGAAAAAAGAAAAACCATCCAATACATGCGGCCGTATGATAAAAAAGTTTTCATCGTTCATGGTCACAACCATACTGTTTTAGGGGAATTGGAATCCATATTACGCGATACTTTTCATCTCGACCCCATCATTTTGACCAAAAAATCTGATAACGGAAATACGATCATCGAAAAATTTGAACATTACGCAAAAGAATGTGCATTTGCCTTTGTCATCGTTACTCCTGACGATGCAGTCGAAAATAATGGAAAACAATATTTTCAGGGACGCCCCAATGTTTTATTTGAGCTCGGTTGGTTTTGCGGAAGATATGGACGAAATAAAGTTCGGATTTTAAAACAACGAAATACAGAGCTCCCTTCTGATTTGAACGGCCTTGTAAATATCAATTTCCAAGACAGCTTACAAGAAGTTTTCCAGAGGATATATGTTGATCTAATCGATGCAGGAATTGTCGAAAAATAAAATACCCATCTCAAGCTATGTACCATGAAAAAATATACCACACCTAATAACGAACGTTTTTTGCCCAACGATAAACCCCGTAAAATGCTTGCTTTGGACGGAGGCGGGATACGGGGCGTTTTAACTTTGGAAATCCTTTTGGAAATCGAAACACAACTGCGAAATACATTAAAGAAAGACGATAATTTCTGTTTGGGGGATTATTTTGATTACATAGGCGGAACCAGCACCGGAGCCATCATTGCAGCCGGTCTTTCGTTGGGAATGAAAGTAGAAACCCTATTGGAATTTTACAAGAAAAAAGGAAAAGCCATGTTTGATAAAGCCTTTATTTTGAATCAATTCTGGCATTCCTATAACAAATCACCTTTGGAAAGGGAATTAAGAAAAACCTTTGGTGGTGGTGACATTGATTTAGAATCAGAAAGATTTAAAACACTATTGTTAATCGTTACCATGAATCTGACGACCGATTCTCCCTGGCCGATTTCCAATAACCCCTGGGCCAAATACAATGCGCGAAACCGAATGGATTGCAACTTGAAAATTCCACTATACAAACTCGTAAGAGCCAGTACAGCCGCACCCACTTTTTTTCCGCCTGAAATCCTTCAATGGGATCCGGACGACCCTAAAAAAACTTTCATTTTTGTGGATGGCGGTGTAACTCCTTATAACAATCCGGCGTTTTTAATGTACAGGATGGCCACCCAAAAGGCCTATGGACTGGAATGGGAAACGGGTGAAAAAAAATTAATGATCACATCTGTCGGAACAGGGTCTGCCGTTACGCCAAAGGCTTATGACAATCTTGCCAGTACCGCAATCAATATCGCCAATAACCTCATGTATGCTATGCAAGTGGATCAGGACATCAATTGCCGGACTGTGGGCCGATGTGTATTTGGTGCAAAAATTGATCGGGAACTGGATGAAATGATACCTATGAAAGAAGATGGAACACTAGAAAGTCTGGACAATGATGCCGGAAGACATTTTTCTTATATCCGCTACAATGCGGATTTGAGTCAGGAATCTTTAAACGAAATGGGATTATCCCACATAAAATCGGATCATGTGCGTAAAATGGATTCGACCAAATACATTTCCAAATTACGAGAAGTAGGAAAACAAGTTGGAAAACAGCAAGTCAATATCAATGAACATTTTAAATACTTTTTAAAATAATATTCCCCCGTATGAGTTCAGTATTTATCGTAAGGCCTTTTGGAAACAAACGACCCGTTTTAAAAAAAGAAAAAGACGGATCTGTCACCACCTTATTTTTTGATTTTGACCGGGTTGAAAAGGAACTCATCAAACCTGCGATAAAAAAATTGGGATTATCGGGCGGAACTACTGGGAAAATCTTTACATCAGGCGACATTCGAGAAGATATGTTTTCCGAATTGTTAATGGCAGACATCGTTATTGCGGACATCACAATTTATAATCCCAATGTTTTCTACGAATTAGGCATCAGACACGCTTTACGGGATAAACATACCATTCTAATCAAATCTCCCGGTTTTGACGATACACCTTTTGATATAATGGGATACCGCTATCTAAGTTACGACCGCGTCAATCCGGCGGCTAAAACAGAAGAATTGATCCTCAGCATTTCAGATTCCCTGAAGGAAAACCGAACCGATAGTCCGGTTTTTAATGTTCTGCCTCATCTTTATCCACAAGATCCCGAATCCTACATCGCACTTCCACAGGATTATATAGATGAAGTACGAATCGCAGCCGAAAGCAATTTTGCAGGAAAACTTTCATTACTGGCACATGAGGCTGAAAATTTTCAATGGCGGGTTTCAGCATGGCGGTTGGTGGGAGAAGAATTATTTCGACTAAAAAAATATCATCTGGCAAAAGAAATTATGCAGAAAATAATTTCGAGCAGAAAAAACAAAAAGGATTTATATGCGCATGACCGGTTGTCAACTATTTACCAACGTTTAGCCGAAAAAAAAATCGATTCAGATCCAAATCAAGCCAAATCATTATTGACCCGTTCCGATATTTCTGCAGAAATCATCATCAAAGACAAACAAGTCAATAGCCGACAGCGTGCCGAAGCCTATACGCTTATAGCCCGAAACCACAAAGCCCGATGGTTTTTTGATTGGAAAAACCTCAAAGACAAATCTTTACAGACAAAAGCTTTGAAATCGGCACATCTGATGAATGCTTACGAATATTACCGAAAGGGATTCATGCAAAATCTCAATCATTATTATTCGGGATATAACGCCGTTGCGCTTTTATTTATAATTCTGGAATTGGCAGAAAGGCATCCATATGCATGGCAGGATTTATATGATGATTCGGATGAAGCCGAACGGGAATTAGCAAAATTTAAAAAAGATAAAGATAAGTTATTGGGTGCTTTGCAATTTTCAATCGAATCTGCTCGTACTCAAAACAAATCCACAGGCCGGAAAGATGTCTGGTTACAACTGGCCGAAGCCGATTTCATTCATCTAACTGCCAAAAGTACGGGAAGGATTTCGACTAAATATAGTCATGCACTTTCAGATGCCGATGAATTGACAAAAGAATCTGTAAACCGGCAATTACAATTATTTAAAATCCTGGAAATCCTTCCTGAAAACACGCTGGCGGCACTGGAAGCAGCAGATGGGACGATAAAAAAGACAGAAACAACAGACTATTATCTTTTGTTTACCGGACATATGATTGACACTAAGGAACGAGAAACTCCAAGATTTCCTCCCGGAAAAGAAAAAGCGGTGAAGCAGGCAATTCGGGAAAAAATACTGGCCATTCAAAAAACGGTCGGAAAAAACAAAAAATTGATAGGTATAACCGGCGGAGCTTGTGGCGGCGACATCATTTTTCACGAACAATGCAAAGAATTGGGGATAGAATCGCAGATGTTTCTGGCAGTTCCGGCTCCGATGTTTAAAATCAAATCGGTAGCTTTTGCCGGTAATAATTGGATTGAGAGATTTGACGATTTGTACAAAGAACTACCTCATCCGGTGTTGTCCGATTCTTTGGAATTGCCCAATTGGTTGAATAAAAAGAAAGACTATAATATCTGGCAACGCAATAATCTTTGGGAATTGTATTACTCATTGGCCAACGGAATTTCAAATATGACACTTCTGGCGCTTTGGGACAAACAGAAATCGGATGGTCCGGGAGGAACGGAAGACATGGTCAAACAAGTAAAAGACCGCGGCGGAAAAGTAGAAATAATCGATATACGGAAAGTTTGAGGTAAGATTTACGAAGTAAGATTTACGAAGTACGATTTTTGAATTTGATTGTTTACTTCACCACTCTCCAACTCTCCAACTCTCCAACTCTCCAACTCTATTTCTCCAGCCATATTTTAAAATCATTGACCCTTTCGCGGGAAACAATCAGTTCCTCTTCCACTCCTTTGATGAAAAGCTGGTAACGGCTTCCGGAATGTGTGGTGATGTTTTCGATGTATTTTAAATTGACGATAGCGTTACGGCTGATGCGGAAAAAATCTTTGGGATTCAGTTGGGATTCCAGCTCACCAAGTGTTTGTTCGATGGGATATTCGCGGTTTTCCGTAAAGAGATAATTTCCTTTGTTTTTGGCATAAAAACAACTGATATTCTCTACATTCAGGGTTTTCAAATTGCTGCCAACTTTTATCAGAAAACGTTCACGATAACGGTTTTCAAAATTATTGGCCAATAATGATTGTAATTGAAACGCGTCCCATACCATCGGTTGATTCCGTTCTCTAAATTTAGAAATAGCATTACGCAAATCATTTTTATTGATTGGTTTCAACAAATAATCAATGCTATTAAATTTAAAGGCTTTTAAGGCATATTCGTCATAGGCCGTCGTAAAAATAATGGAACTTTTGGGTTGGACTTTTTCAAATATTTCGAAGCTGATACCGTCCCCTAGTTGAATATCCAGAAAAATCAAGTCCGGTTCAACGTTTTGTTCAAACCAGCTGATGGATTCTTTCACGCTATTCAGCATAGCAAGCGGCTCAATTCCTTCTTCCTGAAGGAGTTTGACCAAATACCGAGCTGCCGGTTTTTCGTCCTCTATGATGATGGTCTTCATTTCCGTTGATTTAGTTTTCGTTGTTTTTCAATCTCTTTATAAATCTGTTTTTGCTTCCATCTTTTACTATTAAAAAAACTAAAAACGCCCAAACCATGAAAAAGCAAGCCTATTCCCCATCCTACCGCAGGATAAATTGCCCAAATGAATCCTCCTTGTTTTAAATTCAAAAAGAGAAAAAACAAATTGACTATCAAATAAACCGCTAAATGGGTATAAAATCCCAGTTTTTCATTTACCGCCTTTTTGGCTTTTTTGTATTCTTTAGTCGAATAATTTTCATGCGGATTCATTTCCTTTATTTTTTAATTAAATTTAATAAGTTATTGATTACGAACCATATAAAACCGGGATTACGAATTAAATTTAGAATGAAAATCATCCAATTCCCGTTGGCGCTTTTCCAACTCCTTTTTTATCATTTGGTCCTTCCAACCCGCTGAATTGAAAAATCCAAAAACCTCGATGGCATGAAATCCTATTCCTATACCCCAACCCAACAACGGCCAAAATGCCCAATCATAACTACCATCCCGCAAATCAAGAAAAGTAAAAAACAAATTGACGATGATATAGCTGGCTAAATTCCAATAAAATCCCTGCAAATCTTCCACTCGTTTTTTGGCAGATTTGTATTCTTCTTCCGTGTATTTTTGATTGATTTCCATGACAATATTTTTTTCGGTTAATAAAGGAAGTTTCACGATGAAGTCCTTTTCTGTTTGATTGATTTCAACTTCTTTTCGGGTAAATGATTTGTATCGGTTGATGATATTCTGCAAACCTTTTCCCGTACTTTCTTTTAATTGATTTTTAATTTGTAAGTTATTGTGAATAAATAATTTATCTCCTTCTAAATAAACTCTTACTGTAAGAGGTTCGATTGAGGATATCCGGTTGTGTTTGATACAGTTTTCCAATAAAATCTGAAGCGACAACGGAACTATTTCCAAATCATCCGGAACATTTTCTTCGATTTCAAATTCCAATCCGTCCTCAAATCTTTTCTGCACCAGATTCATATATGTCTTACTGAATTCGATTTCTTCCCGAAGTGAAACCAATGATTTATCTTTTTGCTCCAAAACATATCGGTAAACCGATGATAATTCGCTCACGAATTCCTGTGCTTTACCGGGACTTTCTTCGATTAATCCATTCAGAACATTTAAACTGTTGAATAAAAAATGCGGCCCGATTTGGGATTTCAAAGATTCATGTTCCGTTGAAATTTTAACAACTTTCAGTTTTTGTTCTTTTAACTGATTGGCTTGGTATTTCAGTATAAAGTTGATCGAATAAAGAATACAGGCAATGGTTCCGGAAATCCATAGCATTTGCTGGATGCTTGCCATAGATTCATTGGAAAATAACCAGTCTATCGATTCCTGATAGGTCTTTCCTTCTATCATCAGATTTAAAACGATAAGGATTCCTCCGATCAAAATGCTGACCGTACAGCTTAATAAAATTCCTGCCAGAAAACGACACGCATAATTTTTCCAGGTATTTCCAGAAATACTTTTTTCTATCAGGACGTATATGAAACTGTTTACCAAATATAAAGGAATAGCATAAAAACTCGTCCAGCCCAATATATTCCAAATACGGTTCCAGCCGGGCATTTCGCTATTTTCAACCACATACATGGCCAAAAACATCATCGTGATACCTATGATGATAAAAAGTAAATATTTGATATGGATACCCAACTTTTTCATTTGAACTTCAAAATAGTGTTTCTAAATCGCCGTTTCCCGAATTTTAAATTATTTTTTACAAGTTGTGTTTAATATTTCATCCACTTGCTGTTCTCCCCAGTGCGGTGCAAAAGTTTCATCGGATTCCGCTACCAAAAGTTTTTTAGCCTTTTCGATAGCCGGACAATATTCCTTTGGGTCTTTTCCCCAGAATTCGGCTCCGCCCATATTGTATTGCGCCATCAGATACATCGCTCTGGCATTGTTTGGATTAAGTTTCAGCGCATCTTCATAATCTTTTATGATGGCTCCCGAAAGCGACATCGCATAGGTTTCAGGATCTTTTGCAACTTTTACGGTTCTGTAAAGTCCGCGAAGTGTCAGCAATTCCGATTTATCCACATCTTTCATTTCATTCAGACCGGAATAAATGCCTTCTAGTTCATCCGCCTTTTTGATAGCGGAATTTTTATCGGCTCCAAATGCGTTCAAAGTGCGGATAAACATCGCATAATAAAGCGGTAACCAATTGTCTTTTTCCACTTTTGCAATCCGGTCAAAATGTTGGGCTGCTTTTTCCATTTCATCAGCTGTTTGGGCTGCGCCAAATTCAGTAAAAGCTTTGGTCATTTCCATTTCGTATTTGGACTGGGCTTGTGTAAGCATTCCTACGATAATAAAACTGATAATTAAGATAATTCGATACATGATTTTAAAGTTTTTAAGTTTCTTGGACAAAATTCGCTTAAGAATTAAATGTATCAAAAATCTTTGGGATGAATTGTAAATTTTTAAGGATGAATTGTTTGGTTCCATAAAAAATCGGGTAATCTTTAAAAAAGACTACCCGATTCAATCAACTTAAAACTATGAAAACTTTTCTCTTTCTATTTAATGAACAGGTGTATATCCGTCATCGCTCAGCTCTCTTGCTTCGTATTCTGCCACCATTTCGGTTGCATAATCGGTTTTTTCTTTTTTACTGAATCTTCTGATCAAACCATCAAATATCGAATACACCACCGGAACGATGATTAACGTCAAGAACAAGGATGAAAGCAAACCACCGATGATTACCCATGCCAAACCGTTGTTCATTTCAGCAGCTGCTCCGGTCGCAATTGCAATCGGAATCATCCCGCAGACCATCGCAATGGTAGTCATCAAAATCGGTCGTAATCGGGCATGATTGGCCTGAATCAAAGCGTTGTAGGTAGATTCTCCCATTTCTTTCCTGTGATTGGTGAAATCGACGAGTAAGATTGCATTTTTACACACCAAACCGATCAACATGATCATACCGAGAATCGTAAAAATATTCAGGGTATTATTGGTCAAAGCAAGGATAATCAAAACTCCGATCAATGAGAGAGGAATGGAGAACAATACCACAAAAGGATACACATAGCTGTTATACAATCCCACCATCACCAGATAAACCAAAATAATCGCCGCCAGCAAAGCTACTCCCAAAGTCCCAAAACCTTCGGACTGCATTTCCATATCTCCTCCCCAAACATAACTCACTCCGACCGGTCTTTCAATTTTGGAGAATTTTCCTTCCCATTCGGCTGCCACATCACCCATGGCTCGACCCACAGTTTGACCGCGAACCGTCACAGACGGGCTTTTATCTCGTCTTTCTAATCCGCTTGGACCCGATGTTTGGTTTACCTCGGCAAATTGTGAAAGTTTGATTTTTTGTCCTTGGTTATTGATGAAAATCAGATTTTTCACATCTTCCACATTGGAACGATTGAATTCGTCATAGCGGACATTGATATCATATTCGTATTCACCGGCACGGAATTTTGCATCGGTATTTCCACTAAATGCAGTTTGCATCGTCATACCAACCGTCGCCAAATCCAATCCAAGTAAAGACATTTTATCCCGATTCACTTGAACACTGATTTCCGGATTTCCGTCTTCCACAGATAATTCCACCTCAGACGAACCTTTTATTTTTTTCAATTCGGCTTCGGCTTTTCGTGCAAAAACCATCGCACTGTCAACGGAAGGCCCTACCACAACCAATTGTAATGGAGCGTCTTCCACTCCCATCATCCCCATGGGAATCGTGTTGACCTTTGCTCCTACCAATTCGGTCTCCAATTCGCGTTTTAATTTGGCTGCAAAAATAAAGGTACTCTCATCACGTAATTCTTTGTCGGTCATGATTACTTGTATTTCAGACTGATAGGCCGTTGCTTGAGCGCCTGTAAATCCTGTACTTTGCTGTCCGACTGTTGTAATCATGTCAACCACACCCGGTTTTTGGCGAATGTATTTTTCGGCTTTTTGGGTGACTATGTTGGTTTGTTCAAGCGATGCATCTTTGGGCAATTCGATTTGAACCAAAAATTCACCTTTATCTAATTTAGGGAAGAATTCCCCTCCGACAAATCCAAATCCAAGCAGGCCGATAATTGAGCCAAAAAATAAGAATATTGCAATTAATAATGTTATCACTTTCGACCACCAAGCTTTCAACGACCATTTCAAAATACCTGAAATCCAATGCGTAAACCGCTCCAACATATTCTCAAATCCAAGGATGAATTTTTCAAATAAATTTTTACCCGTGATATGTTCCAATTTACCCATTCGGGACGAAAGCCATGGCACAATGGTAAAGGATGCCAACAACGAGAAAGAGGTTGCAATCATCACCGTTACCGCAAATTGTTTGATGATATTGGAAACCAAATCGTTACTCAAAGAAATAGGTAAAAACACCACGATGATAACCAACGTAATCGCAAATACTGTAAATCCGATTTCGGAAGCTCCGTCATAAGCCGCACGCACTTTATTTTTTCCCATTTCCATGTGTCGGTGGATGTTTTCCAATACCACAATCGCGTCATCCACCAAAATCCCGACTACCAGCGAAAGCGCTACCAAACTCATCAGATTCAGGGTATAACCCATGAAATAAATCCCGATGAAAGTCGCAATCAATGAGGACGGAATCGAAACCATAACGATGAATGCGTTTCGTACACTATGCAAGAACAATAACATCACCGCAGCTACCAGGAAAATGGCCAGGAACAAGTCAAACATCACGTGATTGGCCGCTTCAAGTGTCAATTCACTGGAATCATTGGCAATCGCCAATTGGACATTTTGGGATTTATAGTCTTCCTGAATTTTCACCAAAGATTCTCTCACTTGTTCACTTACCGCTACCGCATTGGCATCAGATTGCTTCTTGATTTGCAATAAAATGGTGTTGCTCTGGTTGAGTCTGGAAATCTTTTCCGCATCTTTCTGGGTATCCTGAACATCGGCAATATCGCCCAAGCGAACCTGAACACCGTTGGAAGTGGACAAAACCAAATTCCGCATCTCATCGACCGACTGATATTTTCCGGAAAGACGGATCAAGGTTGTATTTTCTCTGGTTTTCACATTTCCGGTCGGGAAGTCGAGATTGGAATTCTGTATCATTTGTAAGACCTGAGGAACGGAAAGACCGTAACCTTCCAATTTCATTTGATCAAGATTTACCTGAATCTCCCTTTCCTGACCACCTATGATGTCGATTTGGGCCACACCCGGAACACGGGAAAGAATCGGCTGGATTTTTTTATCGAGCAAATCGTAAAATTCGATACTGTTCATATCTGAAGTCGCTGCCATCGTGATGATTGGAAAATCGTCTGCCGAAAGTTTCAACAATGAAGGCGGATCTGCATCATCCGGCAAATCGGCCAAAATAGTGTTGACTTTCCGTTGGGCATCATTCAGCGCATAATTAGTATCGGTACCCGGATTTAACTGAATCATAACCATCGACAAACTCTCAAAAGATTTTGATTCGATTTTTTTGATATTTTCCATGGATGCCACCGCATCCTCTATCTTTTTGGTAACGGTATTTTCTATTTCTGATGGCGATGCTCCCGGATAAACCGTAGAAATCGTGATCATGTTGAACTCAAATTTCGGTATGAGTTCATAGCCCAATTGCGTATAGGAAAACAAACCTCCCAACGTCAGCACCGTAAACAGTGCTACAACCAGCGTGGGTCTTTTTATGGATATTTCTGCTAATTTCATTTTTATTTTATTTTAAGAGGATAGAAAAAAGAACATTGAGAATAGACTTTATTTCAATCCATTTTGAAAAGACATTATCACTCTTTGAAACTCTTCAATTTTTTGTTCTAATTGATTAAAAATTACTTCGTTGATATATTTTCTATGTTTCGCAATTAATAATTATGTCTTTTCCCTGAACTCATATCAATCTATTTTCTTTACCCTATTTTCTATTATCTTATTTTATAATTGCCACTTTTTTCCCATCAGACAAATTCACTTGTCCACTTGTCACAATTGTTTGACCATCTTCTAAACCGCCCAAAACTTCTATTAGTTCTCCGAAATTTCTTCCTATGGAAATTTTCTTAAGTAAGGCTGTTCCGTCAGCTTTAACCACAAAAACTTCACTGCTGTTCAAACCACCAACAAATGCTTCACGTGGCACCACCAAAACGGGTTCTGATTTTACTTCGTCCTCTTTTGAAGAGAAAACAGCCGTACCGTACATACCCGCTTTCAATTCATTTCCGGCACTGTTTGAAACTTGAATTTCAACAGGAAAATTGAGCGAAGCAGATGCTTTTGGTGCAATGAAAGTGATTTTTCCGGCAAATTCCTTATCGGGATAAACACTCGCCGTAACTTTGATATTTTCACCGACTTTATAGCGTACGATTTGGTTTTCATCCACTTCGACTCTCAGTTTCAAACTTCCCACGTTTACGATTTCAAACATATCGGAACCCGGTGATACATAAGATCCCGGTTCTATAAAACGTTGGTTGACAACACCGCTGATTGTTGCGCGAATGTTCATATCACCCACTCTTAATTTTGACTGATCCAATTGTGCTTTGGCGTTTTTTAATTGTAATCTGGAGGCATCAACTTGTTGCTGGGTGACACCACCTGATTTTAATGCATTTTCATAACGCTGATTATCGGTCAAAGCATTTTGATAAGCGGCCTGAGCTGCTGTTAAATCAATAGACTGCGAATCACCTCTGATTACTGCAAGCGTTTGACCCACACGCACATAACTTCCTTCATCTACCAAAACACGTAAAACTTTACCGCTTACTTCAGACGGAAATATCATTTCCTGAAAAGGTTCAAATGTTCCGTTTGCAACATAGTCTGTATTGATGTTCTCAAATTTAACCTGTGCAACGTTTACCGCAATGCTGTCGTTTACCTCCGCCACAATTGCCGTTTCTTCTTCCGATTTCTTTTTGTTGTTGACCAGCGTCATTCCTGCCCAAACAAGCAGGCCGATTACAACTACAGCAATAAGTATATTTTTTAGAATTTTCATATCTGTTTCGGTTTTATTTTAAAGTATTTAATTCTCCTTTTGATTTTAATAATTGAATTTCTGCTAATTTGAATTGAAGCATCACATTTGAATAATTGTTTTTGGCATCGACCAATGCATTTTGAGCTTCCAGCAGATCGGTTAAATTGGCCAGACCCAAACGGTAATTATTCTGTGTATTATCCACTACTTTTTGCGCGAGGTTTACATTTTCCTGTTGGTTTTCGATGGCAATCAAATTATTTTCGATTTGGGATTTTGCATTTTGGTATTCCAAATCAAGTCCCAATTCAGTCAATTTGATTTCTTCCTGCAAAGTTCTCAATTCGATATCTGCCTGACTCACTCTGGCTTTGTTAGCAAAACCACTGAAAATAGGCACGCGCAAATTCAGACTGATGGAAGCAAAATCAGACCAATACACGCCGTTTTCCAATCCGGAACCAATCGGGAATTTTTCTCCCTGCCCCATATAATTATAACCTGCCGTCAATGAAAGCGTCGGATAATAAGCCGCCTTACGTGCTTCTTTTTGCAACACCAAAAGTTCTTCCTGCTTTTTCAGAACTTTCATTTCGGTTCTGTTTTCCACATCTGATTCGTCAGCAAGCAAAACCGCATCTGCAGTGAAATCCTCGTCCCGTAGCTCGATGGGCTGGTTGATAGGCATTCCCATATAGAATTTCAATGCGTTTTCCTGTATTTGAACCGCGTTGACCAATTGTTGACGCGTCGTGCTCAAATTCATCAATTGTACATTGACACGATCCAAATCGATTTCTCTTGCCAAACCATTCTCAAACAAACTCTTAATGATGTCACGGGATTTGGCTACATTCACATAACTGCTGTCAATGGTCTCCAGTTGCTCTTTCTGAACAAATACGTTATAATAAGCAGTTGCTACTCTTTCTATGACTTGCTCTTCTGTCAACTGTGCATTTATCTGATAAAATTCTCTGGTTGTTTTCGCAGCTTTTAATCCGGTAAAAACCGTTTGGTCAAAAATGTTTTGGGTAAGTGAAACACCTCCGACTGCATTCCATTTTTGTCCCATAGCTAAAATGATAAAAGGATCAGGAGACTGTTCTCCACCCGGAAAACTAGAAGAAGGAATCGCTGTTTCCTGTAAAATCGGATTATAAGTAATGGAGCCATTTGCACTGATGTTTGGCAAAGCACCCGACCTTGCTTCCTGAATTAAATATTCGGAATTTTCTATTTGGAGTTTCGCTTTTTTGGCATCGGACTGATTTTCCAATGCATAGTTTACGGCATCCTGAAGGGAAATGGTTTGTTGTCCCAATAAGGGAATCATCCAAATACCAAAAACTAAAGTTGCGATTTTAAATCGTTTCATGTTTTATTATTTACAATTAATTGATAAATACGGTGTCTAAAATTATTTTTTTGCGATCCTTTAATAATTTATTAAAAGCCTTATCGTCAATCTTCATCGATTCCTGAATCAACGGACGCATACATAATGGAAAGTTAATCAGCGAAATCAAATTGAAAATAAACTGAATAGGATCCATTTTGCGGATGTTCCCTTTTTTAATTTCCGATTCGATTTGTTTAAAAAATTCCGGCAATACTTTCTCTACTTGTTCTCGCTTATTAAAAGCACATCCTTGATTAATCTGGGTAACCAAATAGATTTCCAGATAGGGATATTCCAAGGCCATTTCCATGGAATAATCAATAAAAGATCCTATTTTCTTCTTAAAAGGCAGATCTGAAAACAAGATGGATTCTGACTTTTTTGTTTCTTCCATTTGGGCTTCTTCAAATACCTGGTCAAACAAATTATTTCTGGAACGGAAATAATAGTTGATGAGCGTTCTGTTCACACCGGCAGCATCTGCTATTTCCTGTGTGGTAGCGTTGAACTTCCCCTCCCCGAAAAACAATTTTTTCGCAGTGGATTTGATCAATACTTCTGTTGCTTCATTTTTTTCTTGTGCTGACATTAGAGTTTAATTTAATTGTTAGACTAAAAAGTTTAACAATTTTGTCAATGCAAATATATAACCATGACGCTTACTTATGCAAATGATTTTCATCAGTATTTAAAAATTAATATTTTGGAATTATTCTCTTTTATTCCGCATCGCTTTTAAATGCTTTAACAGAGGATCTTTCTTTAATTTTTGATATTCAACCGAATTCAAATTGTACAATGCTACTTTCCCGTCTTGATCAAAATGAATCCCCCAACCATAACGTTTGGGCAACGGCGATGCCCGTAAACAGGCTTGTCCGCGCGAAAAAAATATTTCTTTTTCGGATTCACTCGGACTTAAATTATTTCGAAGCGCATGAATGGAAAATAAAATTTCGTCGGAAGTAAATTGATACGGATGCTGCGAAATCATTTCAAATTGCAAAAGCGCTACCGATTTGTTTTCACCCCGCATCTGAGGAATTTCCGATTCCATTACCGGACAATCTTCTGCTGCTTCTATAAATGTGTCGTAATAATTCGTTGTGTGCATCTAACTCAAATTTGATTCGATTTTTTTGACCAATTTCAGTGCTTCAACTTTCAATTCTTCCGGTTCCAAAATTTCCACATAGTCCCCAAACATCAACAACCATCGCGCAAAACCATTTTCCTTAAAATTGGATTCAAAAACCAGTTCGACTTTGTCTTTCTTTTTGGTTTCGGAAACAAAACCATAGTATTTCCTGTCATTTTCTATGAAACGGGCTACTTTCCGATCCAGCAAAATCCTTACAGTTTCCAGTTCCTGCTTGTCCGGTTTTTCCAGATAATAGTCCAATTCCCTATGCTCCAGCTCAAACGGGAAATCGGTTCGGAAAATTTTCAGGACTCTGTCCGAGCGGAAATTCCGGTAATCCTTGCGCAAATGACAATACGCCAAAATGTACCAATTCTGATGTTCATGATACAATCCAACCGGCTCTACCAAACGTTCCGTAGGCGATTCCGACTCTATGGACTGATAACGAAACTTTACCTGAAGTTTCTGCGCAATGCTTTCAAACAAAACTTCCAAAACCTCGGGCGAATGAGAAATAGCGGATTCATCTCTGTTTGAAATCCGGATTTTGGATTCGATGGACTCCACCCATTCCTTTTCGCTTCCACGCAAAACGGATTTGATTTTGAAAACAGCCGACTGGAAATTTTTTTTCAGGTTTTCGTCGGTAAATTTCTGCATCAGTTTTTCAGCTGCGACAAAACTTCCGGCTTCTTCGCGCGTGAACATCACTGGTGGCAAACGATAGCCCTCTATGAGCGAATATCCTACTCCGGCCTCGCTGTAAATCGGCACGCCGGAAGATTCAAGCGAACGTATGTCCCGATAAATGGTTCGCAAACTCACTTCAAAACGGTCGGCCAATTCCTGTGCTTTGACAATCTTTTTGGATTGCAATTGAATTAAAATCGCTACAATTCGGTCAAAACGTTTGGGTGATTCGTCCGGATACATTTTTTCTACAAGGTTTTCCCAAAGATAATTCTTCCAATTCAAATCTTTGATTTTAAACAAAATTAAATAGAGGAAATGACAAGGGTTTGTCAGGAGGAATCACTTTTGTTTTCAATTATTTTTATTAATTTTCCTCCAAAATCTACCTCATAATGAAAGACTACCTCATAATTCTCTCAACTCTTTTACTGATAAGTTGTAACCTGCGGCATGATAACCATGTCATTGACAAAATAGAAGCTGAAAAAATTGCCAATCAATTATATTACCATCTCCAAATGGAAGAGTTTGATAATGCAGAGAAATTATTTGGACAAAAAGCCTTTGAAATAAGCAATAGGGAAGATTTAAAAAATTATTTCAAAGCGGCAATTTATCAATTTGGTAATGTGAAAAATTTTGTGCTGGATCATTGGGAAACATCTGTTCAGGATGGTTCAAACCCAAGTGGTCAATATATTTTCTTTTATTATGTAACAAGACAGCCAAAACATACTTTTGAAAAACTATACATGGAAAAGGAAAATGACAGTATCAAAATCATCAGTTACGAAGTGACGTTGGAGAGTTATTGATAAAAATCAATGATTTTTCGAAGCGAGCCTTGTCAAAGTTTTGCTTTAAATTAATTTTCAAAAAACTTCTTTTCAAGCACTTCGTTTTCCGCATTTTCAACTAAAAAATTACCGATTTTGGTTCGTCTTAAATCCGTTAAATAACCGCCCGAATTCAGGGCCTTCCCGAAATCATCTGCCAGCGAACGGATATAGGTTCCTTTGCCGCAATGCACTTCAAATCCCACAAAAGGCATTTCGATTTTGGTAATCTTGAAATCATAAATCCTGATTTTTCGTGGTTTTAATTCCACTTCCTTTCCGGCTCTCGCCAACTCGTACAATCGCTTTCCATCTTGTTTCACCGCCGAATGCGCTGGCGGCAGTTGTTCGATTTCTCCGATGAATTTTTTGGTAGTTTCATGAATTATTTCTTCCGAAATATGATCGATAGGAAAAGTTTCGTTTTCTTCAGATTCCGTATCAAAAGTTGGTGTAGTCACACCTAATTTGATGGTTCCGGTATAAACTTTTGATTCGGCCTGGATTTCGTCAATTCGTTTGGTGAACTTTCCGGTACAGATGATGAGAAGCCCGGTTGCTTTAGGGTCAAGCGTTCCAGCATGTCCTACTTTTATTTTATTCAGGTTATAAGCTTTCCTTATGTTCCAACGGATTTTATTGACCACGTCAAACGACGTCCAGTCAAGTGGTTTATCGATCAGGAAAATCCTTCCGTTCTGAATTTCTTCAACGGTTATCATATTCTGAAGTTTGAACAGATACTACCTCTGTTGGAGTTTCAGTGCTGGTTTCATTTTTCGGATTGTTCCAGAAATAAACCAACAGTAAAATTCCGATGATAATCCGGTACCAACCCCAAACTTTGAATCCGAATTTGGTCAGAATCGAAATAAAGAATTTCACCGCTATCATCGCTGTTACAAAAGCCACAACATTTCCTATGAGAAACAGCATGATGTGCTGGTTGTCCTGCAAAATCATTTCGTAGCCTTTCATTTCGTTAACGGTTCCTTTTCCCCAGGTTTTCACAAAAACCGAATAAACAGTGACCGCCAACATGGTCGGAACGGCAAGGAAAAATGAAAATTCGGCAGCCGCTTTTCTTGAAAGTCCCTGTGTCATCCCACCTATGATAGAAGCTGCGGAACGGCTCGTTCCGGGCATCATGGCGAGACATTGCCAAAAACCGATGATCAAGGCTTTTTTTATGGTAATTTCTTTTTCGTCATCAATTTTTGGGTTTTTAAACCATTTGTCTACAAAAATCAAAATGATTCCCCCCAAAACCAAAACGCTGGAAATGGCAATCTGGTTTCCGAGTACGGCTTCGATTTTATCGTCAAAAATATAACCCAATACCAATGCCGGAATGACTGAAATAGCCAATTTGATATAAAAATTGAAATTGGAAAAATCGAAGAATTTCTTCCAGTAAAGTGCTACGATGGAAAGGATGGCTCCAAATTGAATCGAAACCTGAAACATTTTCAGAAATTCACTTTCAGGCATTCCCATCAGCGCAGCGGTAAACCCCATGTGCGCCGTGGAAGAAATCGGCAAATATTCGGTAAGTCCTTCAATTACAGCGATGATAATCGCTTCGAGTGTACTCATTCAGAAACTTTTTTGTTTGGATTCAGCATGATGGCATAAACCTCTATTGCAAATCCGAGAAGGACTACAAACGGAGCCAGACGGATTCTTCTCCATGAAAAAATACCTTCGTTCCAATAATTCGGGTCAAAAGTTCCGTCGGGTCGTGTATTGGCATCGGCTCCCATCATCAAAAGGAATCCAAGCAAAATAACCACTACGCCCAACGCCATGAACATATAATTTTTTCTTCCGAAAAGGAATGTAAATCGGGAATTGTCTATTTTAATTTTTGACATGGAATTTGAAATTTAAAATGAAAATTCAAAAGTTTGAAATTTTATTTGGATTATGGGTTAACAAAGGGTTAATACAATTGATCGGTTCTCAATCTCAAATATCTCCAGGTCGCGATACCGGTACTCAATAATGCTATGAATACTCCTGTTACAACCAAAATCAACATTAACCAATAATAATCCTCGTTCCACCAAGGCAGACTCACTATGTTGGCAAAATAATACCACAAACCGCCCAATGCCAGAATCGCCAGAACCGCACCCAAAAGCCCTAATACCGCACTTTGCAATAAAAATGGTTGAATGATGAACCTTCTCCTCGCTCCTACCAACTGCATGGTTTTGATACTGAATCGTTTGGCGTAAATACGTAAACGAATGGAGTTGTTTATCAAAATCATCACTATCACCAAGAAAATAGCTGCCAATATCATCAGCCAGAAACGTATTTTATCGATATTATTATAGACTGTCGTCATCAATTCATCATCGTTTACGACTTCGTTTATGATGGGATCTGCCTGAATTATTTTTTTGATGCTGTCCACTTTTGCGGGTTCCACAAATTCGGGTTGAAGTGTGATTTGAACTGAAGCGGGAAAAATATTGGCTTCAAAAATAGCATTATCATCAATTCCCAATTCATTTTTGGCAATCTCAGATGCTTTTTCTTTGGAAATATATTCTGTTTTTTTAATAAAACTATGTTTAATTTTCAGCGTGTCAATAAACTCCTGCTGTCTCGCTAATTCTTTGTCCTGCTCGCGTGGGTCATATTCGTCGTTAAAAAATGCTTCCAATTTTAATTGTTCTTTGATGTAATCGGCATAACTCTGTGCATTGATCACGATCAATCCGAAAAGACCTAAAAGAAACAGAACCAAAGCAATGCTGATTACGACAGTGATATTGGAGGAACGTAGCCTTCCCTGATTAAATTTATCGCTCTGTTTTGACATTCAAAATTAATTTGGGGCTAAGGTATAAAAAATCTTTTTTCGGGAATCTCATTTGGAAGGCTTACTTGTTAAAGATTTGCTAAAATAGTTGGGCGGCAGTAATTAGTGAATGGTGATTAGTGATTAGTGAAGAGTAATTAGTGAATAGTAAGTAGTTTAATTTTCCAACTCAACAACTCTCTAACTCACCAACTCTCTAACTCTCTAACTCTCCAACTCTCCAACTCTCCAACTCACCAACCCACCAACTCACCAACTTAAAAATCCCTACCTTCGCAGCATGAGCGTAAAAGCCAAAAAACATTTAGGACAGCATTTTCTAAAGGATGAAAATATAGCCAAACAAATTGTCGATTCTTTGACATGGATCGGTTATGAAAATGTTTTGGAAATCGGCCCGGGGATGGGTGTTTTAACTAAATATTTGGTGCGTGACAAGAAAAATATTTCTGTCGTGGAAATCGATACCGAATCGGTCGAATATCTGAATCAAAATTACCCGGAATTACCGGTTTATGCCGAAGATTTTTTAAAAATGAATCTGGCAGAGAAATTTAATCAAAGTCCGGTTTGTATCCTCGGTAACTTTCCCTATAATATTTCTTCCCAAATTGTTTTCAAGATAATTGATGACCGAATTCTTGTTCCCGAAATGGTGGGAATGTTCCAGAAAGAGGTCGCAGAGCGGATTTGTGCAAAAGAAGGTTCGAAAACCTATGGAATTCTTTCGGTTTTGACACAGGCGTATTTCAAAGCGGAGTACCTGTTCACGGTAGATGAAAACGTATTCAATCCGCCACCGAAAGTAAAATCGGGCGTGATCCGGCTGACCCGTATCCGTGAAAAGTTGGAAGTGGATGAAAAATTATTTGTTCAAATCGTCAAAGCGGCATTTAATCAAAGAAGAAAAACGCTTCGAAATGCCCTGAAAAGTTTAAACTTAAGTCAACACGAAATTGAGGAGAATTTGCTTAACTTGCGAGCTGAACAGTTGTCTGTAGAAGAATTTGTAGAATTAACAGATAAAATAAGTGGATGAGCATCGAAATCACAAAAGATTTTCTTTCGGCATTGACCGAATGCATCCGTGAGCAAAATTCCAAACAAGCTCATGCCATGTTGGTGGATATGCACCCTGCCGACATTGCCGAATTTTTCCCCGATTTAGAACTGGAAGAACAATCCTTTTTAATGTCCTTAATGGACAATGAGGTTTCGGCTGCCGTTTTATTGGAACTGGAAGAAGACGACCGTAAAAAATTACTTCAATTACTTTCTCCCAAAGAAATTGCCGAAGAACTGATCACCGAAATGGATACCGATGATGCCGCCGACATCATCAGTGAACTTACCGAATCCCAGCAAGGTGAAGTCATCGCCCAGTTGGAAGATAAAGAACATGCACAGGACATCGTGGATTTATTGCGCTATGATGAAGATTCTGCCGGTGGACTCATGCGTAAGGAGTTCGTCATGGTCAATAAAAACTGGAATGTTCTGACGGCGGTCAAGGAAATGCGCAAACAAGCTGAAGATCTGGAAGAAGTATATTCTATTTATGTAGTAGATGACGATTTGGTTCTGCTTGGAACTTTGAGTTTGAAAAAATTACTTACCACCTCTTCCAATACAAAGCTGGAAGAAGTTTACAATAAAAATGTAGCTTTTGTAAAAGCGGATGATGAAGATGAAGATGTTGCCAAAATCATCCAGAAATATGACTTGATGGAAATCCCGGTGGTTGATGAATTAAACCGGCTTTTGGGTATTATCACGGTGGATGACATCATTGATGTAATGAAAGAAGAGGCTGATGAAGATTACCAATTAGCAGCGGGGATCACCAGAAATGTAGATGCAGATGACAGTATCTGGACACTTACAAAAGCGCGTTTACCCTGGTTGCTGATCGGGATGTTTGGCGGGCTGTGTGCGGCGAGCATCATCGGCGGATTTGGTACGGCACTTCAGAAATTTCCTATTTTGTTATTGTTCGTACCCTTGATTCAGTCCACTGCCGGAAATGTAGGAATTCAGTCTTCAGCCATCATCGTACAAGGACTTGCAAACGGGTCGATAAAAGACGGGATTTGGAAATTGTTGTGGAAAGAATTTTTGTTGGGTCTGCTCAATGGGTTAGGAATTGCGATTATTGTATTGTTTTTCTCTCACTTTTGGTTTGGTACGCCTTATTTGGTTTCAATTACAATTTGTCTGGCACTGGTTACGGTGATTATCATTGCGGCAACCATCGGGACATTTATTCCGTTAGTTTTAGAAAAAAGAGGTCTGGATCCGGCTGTTTCCACGGGACCGTTTATCACCACGAGCAACGATATTTTTGGAGTATTTATTTATTTTCTGATCGCAAAGGTGATATTAGGATTTTGATTTGAGTAGTTGAAAAACCCACCAGTCGTCCCTACGGGACGATGCTTCTTTGAATCCATTGATTTTACCAACTAAATGTCCCTACGGGACAAAATTTATTTTAATCTGAGTTCGATTTAAAAACATTAAGAATTAAGTGTGTTTTCCATTTGTTGGTAAACATAATTCACTGCAAACTAATGCGTTAAGTCTGGTTAAAAATCAACAAGTTGATTAAGATCATTTAAATCCACTAATCTTCCCTCTCTCTACAAGCATCATTTCTTCAAAATAATCCTGATTTCCGTGCCGGAATCTTTATCGGATTTTGCCACAAATATTTTCCCGTTGTGGTAGTTTTCTATAATTCGTTTAGCCAAAGACAATCCCAATCCCCAGCCGCGCTGTTTGGTTGTAAATCCGGGTTCGAATATACGTTTGTGCAATTTTTTCAAAATTCCCGGACCGGTATCGGCAACCGAAACGATAACGGAATTTTCTTTGTCGGTTACATACACATTAATCGCACCTTGGTTTTGCATGGCATCAACTGCATTTTTCACCAAATTTTCAATCACCCAACTATACAATGCAACATTTAAAGGAATTCTGATTTCTTCTTTTTCAGAATTGAAACGCAAATCCACTTTGGAAGAAATCCTTCCTTTCAGATAATTGACGGTATTTTCGGTAATTTCAATCAGATTATTGGGTTGTAATTCCGGGAGTGATCCTATTTTGGAAAAACGTTCGGTGATTTGATTCAATCGGTGGATATCTTTTTCTATTTCCAAAACGGGTTCCTGATTCATTTCTTCCATTTTTAAAATTTCCACCCACCCCAAAAGCGAAGAAAGAGGCGTCCCAATCTGGTGAGCTGTTTCCTTTGCCATTCCGGCCCATAGAAAACTCTGTTCCGTGTTTTTCAGGGTTTTGAAATACCAATAACTGAAGTACACAAACAGGATGATAACCAGAATCAATATAATGGGATAATACTGTAACCGTTTGAGCACTTTGGAATTTTCATAATAAACATATTGTTTCCCTAAAATCCCCAAATCAACTTCGATCGGCTCCCGAAGCTCTTTCATGCGTAAAAGAATTCGGTTCAATTTTACGGAATCATTTAAAATTTCATCGGGAATGTTTGATGAGCCATAGACCTCATTTGATTCTCCATCCACTAAAACGACCGGCATGGTTTCGTTTCCGCTTGTAATGCGCACCAGATAATCATTGACTTCAGAGCTAAGCGCCGTTTCATCTGAAGCCAACAATTGAACAGCTTTTGCATAATTCTCGATTTTGGTTTGTTCTTCTTTTCTGAGTTGGTTTACAAATTGGGTGGTAAACCAAACCGTAGCACCAAAGATGAGAAATGCAAACAGAAAACCTATCCATTTGCTTAGACTTCTGTTTTTAAGGAGATTAAATCGATTCATACCCATAGCGCATTCGAAGAGGTAAATGTATCATTTTACCCCCAATTCTACAAAGTCCCATGAAGAATTGCCAGAATTTATAACTTAATTCCGTACGCTGACGTGTCCTACGAACTTTTGTTCCACGATAATTCCGTCTGAAGGAACCTGAAGAATAAACCAATAATCACCCGAAGGCACCGGATTTCCCAAATATTTTCCGTTCCATAGATAATTTCCTTCAAAATTGGTATCGACAAATATTTTACCGTACCTGTCAAATATTTTGATTGTCGCTTGTGGTGTGACTTGAATTCCTCGGATTTCCCAAGTATCGTTTTTACCGTCACCGTTTGGCGAAATAAAATTGGTAATGGATAGAATTGCCACATCGTAACTGTCTTTCATACAACCATCTTCCCGCACATAAACGGTATAAACTTCACCCGGAATCAGATTGCTGAACTGCGGACTGCTCTGCCATAAAACTCCGTCCAATGAATATTCCAATGAACCACCTCCATCACCTGAACTGGCCGACACAATGAAATAATCAGGTCCGATTTCTATTCCGGTTATGACAGGAGTCGGTGGTGTAGAGATGGTGATGGAACTCTCATTCATACAACCATTGGCACCGGTTACAATGACTGTATAGGTTCCGTTTTGATTGATGGTAAGGACTTCGCCGGTTCCGATTTCGGAATCATTCAGATACCAGACAAAAGTAGCATCAGGATCATCACTTGTGGCAATGACTTCAAAGGTATCACCCGGACACAATTCGAAGTAAGTTTGATTCAATTCAATGCTTGGCGTTGGTAATAATTCAAATTGAATTTCAGCTAAAACCGGACATCTTCCCTCCTGTTCCAGCCGTACATAAACCGAATTGTTTCCATTGGGTTGGAATTCCGAAGTATTGGCAATCGGATTGATATTATTTTCAGCATCACTTGAACTCAGGTGAAAGGAAAAAATCGCATCTTCAGTCGAAATCTGATCTTCATAATCATGTAAATTGATAAGATCATCCTCACAATAGGTTATCGGGCCAATCACCGTATCCAACGTCGGAATATCCTCTCCCTGTTCAAAAAGAACGCTGACCGGTTCTGATCGGCACTCGTCTACTGTAGTAGCCACTACCCAAATGGTTGCGGGAAGAACATTCATTTGATAATCTGTCCATTGAGTTTGAGGAATCGGATTTTGATCATTTTCCGCATCATTCTGACTTAAATAATAGGCAAATGTCAAACTGTTTGGAGTGGCATTTAAATCGGCATTTAAATCTGTTAAATCAAACGTAAAAGTTCCATCAAAATTTTCATCACATAAAGTATAAACCAAACCATCATTTAAGGTTGCAGTTGCTCCCGGAAATAAACTTAAAATCGTAGTACGATAACAAATCGTTCCCGGATTTTCAATTCTTACGTAAATGTTGGTTTGAACTCCAATCGGGATCAGATAATTATTGGGATTGGGAATCGGATTCAATCCGGCATCTGCATCGCTCTGCGAAGTATGATAACTGAACTGGTAATTGGCAGGACTGGTCGTCCAATCCGATTCATGCTGAGTCAGATCATAGGGAATACTGCCTGATTGCTGGGTAGAACAGAAAGACTGACCGGGTAAATCCGTTACTTCGGGATTGGAATTGATAGAAATATCGACACTTCGGGTATCATAGCAACCCGAAGCTTCCACGCGAATAAATACCATAACGGAGGAATTTACCGGAATCGGATAAGCGTCAGCCGGATTAATCGGATTATTACCTGTATCAGCATCGGCTTGGGAAGTATGATAGGTAATGGTATAATTTTCCGGTGTAGCTGTGATCATACTATTAAAATAATTCAAATCAAAATTATAATTTCCTTGGGTTTGATCTACACAAAGTTCATAATCATCCAAATCGTTCAATACCGGTCGCGCCACAGTTTGATAGGTAATCGTTGCAGTGGAGAAACAGTCATTTCCCGTATGTTTTACCCGCACAAAGATAGTTTGGGTCTGGTTAGTAGGAATCGAGTAATTGGCCGGATTGGGAATCGGGTTTGCTCCGGTATCCGCATCGGTCTGTGACGTATGAAAACTGATGATATAATTGGCCGGAATGTCCACTAATCCGGCTGCGTCTTCTTCTAAATTGACCAAAATAAATCCGTCACCATCCTCATCACAAATAGGCCCGATTTCTATGTCTTCTCCTACTTCCGGTCTGGAATTGACTGTAATTTCAACGCTACCAAAATTTGGACAGCCGTCTTTTTCTACACGGATGAATATTTCTATGGTCGAATTAATCGGAATCGGATAAGCAGTAGGATTGGCAATTGGATTCTGGGGAATTTCGGCATCTGCCAATGAAGTATAATAAGTAATCGTATAATCTTCAGGATTTCCGATAATCAGCGCATTAAAGCCGGTCAAATCATATAAATAATCGCCCGTCAGTTCGTCCACACAAATAGCAACTTCATCCAAAGGATTCAGTTCCGGACGTTCCAAAACCGTATAATTCAAACGGCTCACGGTAAAGCAGGGGTCGGTAGGGTGTTCAATGCGGACATAGATGGTGGTGATTCCGATGGGTAAATTATAATTGGCAGGATTGGCAATCGGATTGGTTCCGTTTTGCGCATTCAGTTCTGATGTATGATAGGTAATGGTATATTGCGAGGGATCATCCACCAGATTGACTTCATTTGAAGTCAAATCAACGGTTTCGGTATTGTTTCCGTCTTCATCACAAAGCGAATCCAAAGTCAGGGTTTCTTCCTCCACATTAAAGTCTGAAACTTCCAGATGAATGGCTCCCACATCAAAACAGCCCGGTTCATTTCCGTTCAGCGGACCGGTTTCTATACGTACATAAACGGTTCCAGAACCTGACTGATAAGCATTGGCCGGGTTGATGACATTTGCACCTCCGGCTTGGGCATCTGCTTCTGTTTCGTAATATTTAAAAATATATCCCAATGGTGTAGCTACAAATTGGCTTTGGGACTGAGTCAAATCAAAGACGGCCTCGCCGTCTCCGTCATCATCACAGACTATGGGCAGCGTAACTTCATCTACCAATAGTTCGGGAATGCGGTTGACATATAAAAAGATTTGCAACACCCGAACCAATCCACCGCTTGGATTTTCAATACGTACAAATATTTCTGTAGCATCACCACCGTTATAATTGACTACGATTGGAAAACTGATTTGAGGACCGGCTTCTTCCTCTGCATTTGTTTGATCATCGTAAAACTGATAGGTATTTCCCGGATATTCATCTTGTAAATCGGGTAAAAAGTCTGCCATAACAAATTGTTCCGTATTGTTCTCATCTATATCACATTTCCCATAGCTGTTTCCAATTATGGTGCAATCCAACTCTGCATCTCCTCCAAAAGAAATGGTATAGCCATCGGTCGTCTCACTCCAACGGTCAATTGCTATCAGTATTTCATCGCCCGGCATTACATCAAAGTACCTAACCATTCCGGGTTCCGGATTACCAGTACTACCTCCCATCTCGCACAAATCAGTTGCGGTCATAGACAATCCTAAATTAAATTCGTTGGTCAGGAAAGGATTATTCTGTGATCCTCTTTTCCGATTTTCTGGTGTAGCGTTTATATTATCCCAATTCGGATTTAGCCAAGCACCAAAATCGTAATCATCATTTCCCACCGGATCTACCACAAATGTAAAAGTCGTTCCCGCCAAAATTCTTACCAAATAAAAATCTAAATAAGGAGATAACGGCTGGATATTACATGCATTTGGAATTGTAAGATTGGTTATTCCTGTATTTCCAGGTGCACCTGTTGATATAGACTCACCATCACAAATGGGTTCAACTTCATCATCCGGTATAACTTGAGACCATAATTGAGTAGAGAAAAAAAAGACAGAAAACAGAAAAAAGTAGAGATTACGCATAAGCTTATACAGTATTTATAAGAAAATAAATAACTTAGGCTGAAACTTGGTTAATCAAATGTAACAATACTATTTAAAAAATTCAAAAGAAATTTTAAGATGTATTTAATAAAACCTTATGATTGTCTTTTGTTATATAAAATGATCTTGACTTAAACTCAAAGTGTAGGCTTCCAAAAAAGTAAATCTTCAAAATAGCTGAAACAATGCTGAAATTCCTTGAAAAACAGATTCAGCCGTTTCAGGTGCATTATCAGCTGGTTGCGGAAATACCTAAAACCCTTGCTGTACTCCTATTGCCCAAGCCTTCTTTGGTCAACATCACTATCTGATAATTCAAATTGGGATGATAGGCATTGTAAGAATAATAATCTATAAACCTTTTGTTACAAGATTTACATCTGTATCGCTGTTTAGCGTTAGAAGTCTTGCCGTCTTTTATACAATTTTCTGATTGGGGCATAATACTGAAAAATGGTTGGTAAAACCTTTCGAAAGGCTTTCTGACAAGGGGATAAGTGAAAGTTTTATGAAACGCGTTTCATAAAACTTTTTCTTTGTTTGAAAAATGACAAAAAAAGCGATGTTGGTCTTGCAAAAGTTTAGAAGTAATTGGTTGGGGAAGAAGAAACAATAAACAACGATTTAGATGTAAAAATTGTGGACTTTTGTTTACCAATAATCGTCCCGAACAGAAGATAAAGAATCGCTTTGTTTGGTTCAAAAAATGGGTGCTTGAACGACAGACCTATCAAACACTTTCAAGAGATAGTGGCTATTCAAAAGACACGCTCCAAAGAACGTTTTACTCCATTTTAGAACAATCTCCCAAGATCAAAATCATCAAACGAGACAATGTAAATTTACGAATGGACGCCACTTACTTTTCCCGTTTCTGCTTAGTGGCTTACCAAGATGATTTTGATGGATATACTCAGCTTATCCGTTTTACAGATGCAGAACATTATCAGGAAGTTAAAGAGGATTTGGATAATCTCATTCGCTTAGGTGTTCAGCTTGAAAGCATTACCACAGACGGGCATAAAAGCATGCTGAAAGCCATAAAGGAATCCGTTCCCGATGTACTTGTCCAACGATGTCTGGTTCATATCCAAAGAATGTGTCTGATATGGATTACTCGTTATCCAAAACACTCCTCTGGACAAGAGCTTAGAAAACTGGTTTTAATACTGCTTAAAATCAAAACAGAAAACGACAAATTATACTGGATTAAGTTACTAAAGAAGTGGTATCAAACACATAAAGACTACATCTCTGAAAAGACATACAATGAGGTAACGGGAAGATATTGGTATAAACATAAACTAATCAGGCGTTCGTATTTTACCATAAAAAGAGCCTTGCCAAATATGTTTCATTACTTGCAGAACCCGAACATTCCCCATACAACAAACGGAATTGAGGGGTATTTTAGCCATCTTAAAAATCATCTGGATTTGCACAGAGGATTAACCTTGAAAAACAGAATAAATTTCATCAAATGGTACATTTATTTTTCTAACGAAAAATAGGTTTTTAAGCCATAAAAACATACCTGAAAATATATTAAAAGGACAGCCAAAAAGACTGTCCCATTTTTTCAGTATATGTATCAATTTTATTGCTGGTTGGTTGCTCCTCAGCAAAGCCAACTTCCTCTTCAAACTGATGCTACAGTATATGAATTATTTTTCAATAATCCACCAACCATTTTTCAGTACATTACCCTGATTGGCAATATCTACATTTTATTCCAGCACCAAATTTGAAACACAAAGTCTCATTTTTCATATTTACATACGATTTAAGGGATTAAATATAACAAGGGTGGAGATTACTCCACCCTTTCTTTTACAAATTAAATTTTAATATCAACTGATTATCAGTATTTTAAATTTTCTTTTTTATATAACACCAATTCTGATACAGCACCTGAAACACTACCCAATTTAATCTAAAGAAATTATTTCTAATATTTCTGCTTCACCTACGCAATGACTACCTTCATAAAAAAACACTTTTTCTCCTTCTTTTACATCTCCTAAAAACTCTCTGGATAAAAAATTAATTTTTACATAACCTGTTTCTCCTGGAGAAAATATCTCTTTATTTTCCGTTAGTAGTATTCTTCCAGAAGTAAAACTACCCCTATCAAAGTCAAACGCAGGTCTATATCCATTCTGAAAAGGTTTAGTTCTCACATTTTCATACAAATGTATTTTTGCTTTTACTGTTATCATAATTTTAAGGAATAGGGCTAGAATTTAACGGTGTTATACTTTTAATTTTTTGCAACTGAATATCAGTATTTTATAATTTCTTTTTTTTATAACACCAATTCTGATACAGTACCCCCACATTACCTATAATGAAATTATTAAAATTATAATTAGTACATAAACTGCAAGAATGAGTCTACTTAATCCTCTGTTTTTCTCTTTATCATTTTGTAATACCTCATTAAAACTTTTATCTAACTTGTATATGAATATCCATCTAAAAAAAGCACCACCATAAAAGTATATAAGGGGTCCGGTTATGAGCCCTAATAGTTCCATTCTAATCGATTTTAATATAAACCCTAATTAAGGGAGGAAACTCCCGTTTTTTTATTTTATCATTAAGCATTTCCGAATTTTTATTCAAATAAGATTTTACCTCAAAATTATACTTATGGAAAAGTGACTCCTTTCTTTGTTCAAATAAGACATCTAACGAGTTTTCGCCATTATATATACTTGGCCCTTGTAACAGCCAACCTATCGCTCCTCCAAGTTTAGCCCCAAATAGACCCGTCATAATATCATCTTGCATTTGATAAATACCTATGTCCATTAATATACTTAAATATTTTCCCGATATCGCGGATTTGCAATCCGTGATAATTTCTACTAAAATTAAGTTCTATTTCATGCCATCACTAACTTTGATACCCGATCTCGGATTAGCTCCCGGCGTCGGGAGACCGTTACTATCTTTTGAAACACTGTAAACATTACTACTCTATCAAATCCTGTGATTGTCCCACCCCATAAAAACCACGTCAATATCCAAGCCACTGTCCAAATCAGCATAATTCCTTGCACTGCTAAAATAGTAATTTTTCAGGTTCTTTTTACTAGCTTTTCTTTCACTGGATTTTGAAGGATATACTTAATTTTTTCTTTGACCCCGATGTCGCGGATTTGCAACCCGATGTCGCGGATTTGCAATCCGTGACTATTACTATCTTTTGGAACACTGTAAACATTACTACTCTATCAAATCCTGTGATTGTCCCACCCCTTAAAAACCACTTCAATATCCAAGCCACTGTCCAAATCAGCATAATTCCTTGCACTGCTAAAATAGTAATTTTTCAGGTTCTTTTTACTAGCTTTTCTTTCACGGGATTTTGAAGGATATACTTAATTTTTTCTTTGATCCATAGGGTTTGGCTTGGCACGGATTTTTAATCCGTGCCATCGGAACGGATTGCACACGATCCGCTGTGACGGAGAACTGAGCGAAGCTAAATCCGCCATCAGAGTTCATTTAAAAATTTCAAAAGCATCTTTAACATCCTCCCAAAATTCATCCAGCTTTAATAAATTGTTTTTCAGGAAACGAATGATTTCCGGCCAGTCCTCTTCTTTGAAAATATTTACATCTTCTAACCGAAGCTCTATTTTACTGATTTCTTTTCCCGAACCATCAAAATAACTACGAAACCAAATCCAATCATCCTCCATTTTAGACTCAAATAACAACTGAAATTCTTCAAATTGTTCAAACATCAATTCCTGAATTTCCCGGTCGTTTTGAGTCATTTCGATGGCTATCCGCGCCGATTTGTTGTCCACGTCCATTTTAACCTGAAGTCCTTTGATTCCGGTTTTATAATTGATCCAATTTACCGTTTCACCACTTGCAGAACTCTGCAGTTTCATAAATTGACCTAAGGATGTCCAGAATTTTTTACGGATTTGAGATGCTTCTTCTTTTGAAAACATTTTACAAACCTACAAAAAGAAAAACCTCGGTAAGCAGTATTACCGAGGCCAAACATTAAATTCTATATGAATTTACTAAAAGTTCAATTGATAGACTTCATCCAACTCAGCATTGGAACTCACATTGTGTTTCAAATCTTTTACAATACCGGATCCCACACCATAAACCCAACCGTGTAAATGGAGTTCCTGACCATTTTCCCATGCTTTTTGTACAATGGATGTTTTGGCCAGATCCAAAACTTGCTCCTGTACATTTATTTCCACGAAACGGTCAAATCTTTCGTTTTCATCTGAAATAGCGTCCAATTCGTCTTTGTGCAATCGGTACGAATCTTTTATATGGCGAATCCAATTGTCCACCAATCCGTAGGATTGATTACCCATCGCCGCTTTTACACCACCGCAACCGTAATGTCCGCAAACGATTACATGCTTCACCTTCAAGGCATTAACCGCATAATCCAAAACGCTTAACATACTCATGTCGCTATGCACAACCATATTTGCGATGTTGCGGTGAACAAAAACTTCACCCGGCTGTGCACCGATCACTTCGTTGGCAGGAACACGACTGTCCGCACATCCGATCCATAAAAGAGGCGGTTGTTGTCCATACACTAATTTGTTGAAAAAATCTTTGTCTAATTCTAATTTACTTTCAACCCATTTTTTATTGTTATCCAGTAACTGGTTATAAAATTCTGTATTCATTTTTATTTATTTTCTAATTAATAATTGTCTTAATTTAATGTCCCAGTTTGAATACTTTGTGTCCAAAGAATTCCCGGAAACTGTTCGGATTATCCACAATTCCCCGTTCTGAAATCAATTTAATATTGATATTGTTATTTTTAGCTTTGACAGTGAATTCATCCAGATATTCCAAAATATCATAATCCAGAATCCTCGTTCGCCTGAAATCCAATTCTAAATAAGAATTCTGCGGCAAACCATCCAATTCTTTTACAATAGAACCACGGTTAACAAAGGTCACCTCTTCTGCCAGATTCATGTGGAAAAGATTTTTTTCGCCCATGTATTCTTTGATGAGCATCTGATGGGAATTGGTATACGATTTCAACAATAAAACCACGATTCCGACTACCAATCCGGCGATGATTCCGATCAATAAATCAAAGACCACAATTGCAACAACTGTTACGATAAATGGAACGAATTGTTCTTTCCCTAACTTCCACATTTCAACAAATCTTTTCGGATTGGCTAATTTGTATCCGATGATCAAAAGCACACTCGCCAAAACCGCCAGCGGAATTAGATTTAAAAGTCGCGGTATCATAATCACACTCAGTAAAAGCAGGAGCCCATGCAAAATGGTAGATAGTTTAGAAACACCACCACTCATGACGTTGGCGGAACTTCTAACGATCACTTGTGTCAACGGCAAACCTCCAATCAAACCGGAAAGTGAATTTCCTATTCCTTGAGCAATCAATTCAAAACTTGTAGGCGTTTGGCGCTTTAAAGGATCCAGCTTGTCTGTTGCTTCAACACTCAGTAAAGTTTCCAAACTTGCCACGATGGCTATCGTCAATGCCGTTACATAAACACCTTTGTGCGAGAACAGAGCCGAAAAATCAGGAAAAGTAAAATTGGAAATAAAGGAGTCGAAGTCTTCAGGGATCGGAACATTTACCAATTGTGACGGGCTCAATACCAAATCTCCCGACTGACCGATGGTCATATAAATGATAATTCCCACAATTACAGCAATCAAAGGTCCCGGAACCAATTTGAAAAAACTATTCTTCTTGGACAAAATTTCGTCCCAGATAAACAAAATGGCCAGAGATACGATGGAAACTAAAATTACACCAATGGAAACTTTTTCCGAAAAATTCCAAAAAGTCAATCTGTCCGATTCCATGTCCCCGCTCAATCCTAATGCTAACGGAATTTGTTTGACAAAAATGATAATCCCTATAGCGCAAAGCATTCCTTTGATGACAGAAGATGGAAAATAATAACCGATGACTCCGGCTTTTAAAATCCCCATGATGATCTGTAAAATCCCGGCCAGCACCACGGCTACCAAAAATATTTCATAACCGCCCAAATCAGTAATAGCCGTCAACACGATCGCTGTTAAACCCGCAGCAGGTCCACTTACTCCGATTTGTGATTTGGAAATAAATCCCACTACAATTCCTCCTATGATTCCGGCAATCAATCCGGAAAACAACGGAGCTCCACTCGCTAAGGCAACACCCAAACACAAGGGCAATGCCACGAAAAATACAACCAAACTGGCAGGAAGATCCTTCTTCCAGTTCTTAAATAAATGCATAAATTTTTTGATTATTTGTTAAATAATTGATTAAGAGACTTTTATTAAAGTCAAATTGAATAATTATCCAACAAATTCAGGAGGAGGCGTATCAAAAGGTAAACAATACTGACAATTCAGATTTTCATTCCTGTTTACATACATTTTAAGTGCAATCGGACTCGCTTCAAATTCAAATTGAGGGATTCTTTCACACACCTTTTTGAAATTTTCTTTGATCTCGTTCAGTGTGTTGTTATTGCAGTCATTATGCTCGATTTCGTTGTACATACTGTTATCACCATACTGCAAATTGACAGTAAAACTGCTGGTCATGCTCATCATAAATAAACTGACCAATGTGAAAATACAATATTTTTTCAACTGAAAATTCATGTTCGGCAAAAATAACAACCAAAATCAACAATAATTGTTAAAAAATCATTAAATCGTTGAATAAAAACTAAAATATGATGAAAATCAGTGAAATAAAATCATTTTCATGATTTTGATATTGATTCAGCAGAAACTTTCACAACTCAATGGATTTTTTATCTTTGAAATTCAAATTAAAAATTTATGAATCGTCTATTTTTATCAATTCTTTTCTGTTTTGGATTAACCCTTTCAACATTTGCACAAAACATGATGACACCTGAACTTTTATGGAAACTGAAACGTCTTTCGCCTATTGGCATTTCTGACGACGGAAAAAATATTATTTATTCTGTAACAGAATATGAAGTAGAAAAAGGTGAAAAAACAACCAAAAAATATACGATTCCGGTAAAAGGCGGAACGCCTGCTGAGATTGAAAACTTTTCAAATTTAATTACGGATAAATCCGTTTCGCCCGATAAATCACGAAAAATCGAAATCGAAAAAGTCAAAATCGAAAAGGTTTTAGGTAAAGATTTATATCCCAACCTACAAGAATCCAATGTCTATGTTTACAACGATTTATATTACAGACATTGGGATACTTGGAATGACGGCACTTTCAATCATTTGATCCTAAAAATGAATGGTGATACAGAAGTTGACGGAATAGATATACAAAAAGACGAACCTTTTCACAGTCCGCAAATGCCCTTTGGAGGTGATGAGGATTTTACCTGGAACATTGACGGAACCAAAATTCTTTACGTTGCCAAAAAGCTGTCCGGAAAAGAATATGCAACCAGCACCAATACCGATATTTACGAATATGATATACAATCCGGAAAAACCATAAATCTTACTGAAGGAATGCCGGGATATGATACTGCTCCCGAATTCTCAAAAGAAGGTGCACTGGCTTTCCTAAGCATGGCACGTGACGGCTATGAAGCCGATAAAAACGACATCATCGTATTTTTTAACGGATTAAAAATCAATTTAACCCAACATTGGGACGGAACTGTCGGCAGTTTCAAATGGGATGATAACAGCCGAAAAATTTATTTCAATGCACCGGTTGGGGGAACCGTTCAACTATTTTCAGTGGATTTTGTACCTGCCAACAACAGCAAAAAACCAATTGAAATCAAACAAATTACCGACGGACAATTTGACATCGCAGGATTGGTCGGACAAGTCGGCGACGATTTTATCGTTACCCGAACCGATATGAATCATGCTTCTGAACTGTATTCCGTAAATTTGAAAAACGGAAAGATGACCCAATTGACAGATGTCAACAAAGATATTTACGCTACAATCAAATTGAGTAAAGTCGAAAAAAGAATCGTTAAAACGACGGACAAAAAAGACATGGTCGCCTGGGTAATTTATCCGCCGGATTTTGATCCGAAAAAGAAATATCCGACTTTGCTTTATTGCCAGGGAGGACCGCAATCTGCTCTTTCACAGTTTTATTCGTACCGATGGAACTTCCAACTGATGGCGGCAAACGGATACATCGTCATCGCACCGAACCGTCGCGGTATGCCCGGTCATGGAACCGAATGGAACGAAGCTATTTCCAAAGACTGGGGCGGACAAGTGATGGATGATTATTTATCGGCTATCGATGATATTGCAAAAGAACCCTATGTGGACAAACAGCGTTTGGGAGCTGTTGGAGCAAGTTATGGCGGTTATTCCGTTTTTTATCTGGCGGGAATCCACAACAAACGTTTTAAATCTTTTATCGCCCATGATGGTGTTTTCAATTTAAGATCCATGTATGGAACGACAGAAGAATTGTGGTTTACCAACTGGGATGCGGGTGGAGCTTATTGGGAAAAAGACAATGCTGCCGCAATGAAAACCTATTCGGAATTTGATCCGAGTAATTTGGTTTCCAAATGGGATACACCTATTCTGATTATTCAAGGTGGAAAAGATTACAGAGTTCCGATCGGTCAGGGGCAAGAAGCTTTTCAAGCAGCACAATTACATGGTTTGAAAAGCCGTTTCCTTTATTTTCCCGATGAAAACCATTGGGTGCTGAATCCACAAAATTCGGTTATCTGGCATACCGAATTCTTTAAATGGTTAAAGGAAACTCTTTAAACCCGTAGTGCATTATGGAATAGATTTGAATTTATTGAAAATTAAAGTTTTGCGAATTTATAACTCCGTAGGAGTTAAATGTTTGTAACCTCGGATGAAATCCGGGGGATAAGGAGTGAAAAAGTTGTGTTTTGGCGTGTATTTTTGTAGCGGAACAGAGTATTTGAGATTAAGAGGAGAACCGAAGGTTCGGGCTTTTAAAAATCATGACAAAACCAGTGTTTAATAATGCACTACGGGTTCTTTAAATAATTAAAAACTTATCCTATAAAAAATGCCTGCTTCGAAACAGGCATTTTTCTTGAATTAAATTAAAAAAGAACAAATTAATCAAAATTTACGCTGATTTTATGCAACGACATTTCGTTGTCATAATCCTTTGTGACTACATAGAGATACGAATTATTTGAAAATAAATTCATATAATTAGAATTATTATCCCCTTCCAAAACAACTTCAATCGGATTTTCTTTCCATTCGTTTTCCTGCGTATCGTAAACATGGATTTTTACAGAATTTGTATTTAATTCGTTCATGATGAATATAAAACGATTTTGAAAACTCGCAACTGTATGCTGACCAGAGCCGTTGATAGCTTGAAAGTTCAAGTCCGTCAACTGAGTCCAACCGGAGCCTTCTTCGTAAACACCAAATTTCTTTTTGTCAACATCCCCACCCAACGCATAGATTTTATTGTTTACCACAGCCAAGTCAGGCGTATCAACCGGATAAGGATAGGTAGGTAAATCCCCCCAATCATCCATGGTAGTATCGTAATATTTAAATCGTGTCGATGAATCACGTCCACCTAAAAAATAAACTTTGTTTTGATGGTACGTAACGCCTGTTTCGCCATTGTTTTGATGAAAATCATTCGGATAACTTAATTCAGTCCAATTATTGGAACCAACATTATAACGCCAGGCTTCATTCGCTATATAAAAAAGCCTGTTCTCATCCCCTACAATTTTGGACGAATATCCACAAGCACATACCTCCTCATGCGATGTAAGGGTATGAAAATAGTTTCCACTCACACTGTATTTAAGCATAAATTGAGGAACCGCCGTATTGGAAGGATTAGCATAATAAATAGTATTGGCAACCATGCTAAACCAAACACTATAATTTCCGGGATTATACGGAGCTTGCGGAGTTTCTACTTTTTCCGCCACCAAAGAAATCGTATTAACAACTGTTTGTTCTTCAGGCGGTTCAGGATCATTATTAGGGTTTCCGGATTCATCATCTCCACTACAAGCTGTCAGAATTGAGAACAATATAAACAGCGGGAAGAATTTTTTACAATAGATTTTCATATAATTTTTTCTTCAAAATAACGGCTATAATGCACTCCATTCAATTGACATTTCAGCAACGGTAAGTTTGAATTGATAAAGTGCTGAATTAATTATTTCAGAAATCGCTCAGGATCGGGATATGTTTTCCAAAGAAATAGTTGGATTCATATATCTTTTCTACATTTGAAATAATTAAAAGAAAATGAAATTCGGAAAAGTAGAAAATCCTGATTTGGTTGACTTCACGATGCCGGAAGACCATCCCGATACAGTGAAAATTCTTTCGAAACATAAAAACGATAATGAATTCGAAGCTTATGTTGGCTGTGCCAAATGGAATCGTCAGGATTTGAAAGGCTTCTATCCACGCGGGACAAAAGATGAATTGACCTATTATTCAACCCAATTCAACTCCATAGAACTCAATGCGACTTTTTATAAAATGCCGGACTGGAAACAAGTGGAAACCTGGAAAAACAAAACACCGGACGGCTTTAAATTCTTTCCAAAAATCACCGATCTGATTACACATTACCGTCGTTTGATCAATGTAGAAGAACCCATTCAGAATTTTGCCAATGCCGTCAGTAATTTTGATGAAAAACTCGGTATGGCTTTTATGCAATTGCATGATAACTTCAAACCGAAAGATTTTGACCGATTAAAATCAGTTCTGGAAAATTTTCCGGAAGAAATTCCGCTTGCGGTGGAAGTCCGGAACGAAGAATGGTTTTCAAACACTGAAGTTAGTGACGAGTTCTCTGCGGTTCTTCAAAAACAAAATATGGCAAATATCATCGTAGATACCGCAGGCCGGCGTGATATGATGCACATGCGGTTGACGAGTCCGATTGCTTTTATCCGCTATGTCGGAGCCAATCATATATCTGACAAACTGCGTTTGGATGATTGGATTCACCGACTGAAAACATGGAAGGAACAAGGTTTACAGAAACTATATTTCTTTGTTCATCAAAATTTAGAGGTTGAGTCTCCCTTACTTGCTGCTTATTTTATTGAAAAATTGAATGAAGAATTGAAAACCGAATTGAAAATCCCTTTAAAAAAGGATGATTCCGCAGATGTTCAACCCCAACTATTTTAAATAAAGGCAAATTGAAGAAAAAAGCAATTTTCAACTGGAGTTCGGGAAAAGATTCGGCACTTGCGTTGTATAAAATCCTGCAAGAAAATGAATTTGAAATCCTTGGAATTGTTACCTCCATAAACGAAAAATTTCATCGTGTATCCATGCATGGAATCCGGGAAGAACTGGTCGAAAAGCAAGCCAAAAGCATCGGAATTCCATTGATAAAAATCTATCTTCCCGAATCGCCCTCTATGGAAGAATATAACGCTGTGATGCAGAAAAAAATGGAAGAATTTCGTTTACAAGGCGTTACGCATTCCATATTTGGTGATATATTTCTGGAGGATTTACGAAAATATCGTGAAGAAAAATTAGCTGAAGTCGGGATGAACGCTGTGTTTCCTCTTTGGAAAATTCCGACCGGAAAATTGATGCAGGAATTTCTGGATATAGGATTTCAAACAATTGTTACAACAGTTAATGAAACCTATTTGAATAAAGAGTTTGTCGGAAAAGTCATTGATGAGAAATTCATACGAGATTTACCAAAAAATGTGGATATATGCGGGGAGAACGGCGAATTTCATACGTTTGCCTTCGATGGTCCTCTTTTCAATTTTCCTATCCGATTTGATTTGGGAGAAATCATCCGCAAAACCTATCCCAATCCTGCCAATCCAAATTCGGACGGAAACGAATTCGAACAATTCGGATTTTGGTATGTGGATTTGATTTTAAAATAAAATTGAAATCACGTCAATTTCTTTCTAAATTTAAACAGTTTCTTAGAATGAAATTCAAATTTATACATCATGAAATTTTTCTCTCTGCTCCTATCTTTATTCTGGCTGTTAAGCTGTTCCGGTTCACAATTGGAAAGCCCCCAAAAAGAAATCATTCTCTATGATGTAAAATACGGAACCGACTCACTGCAAACGATGGATGTTTATCTACCGGCCAACCGAAATCCCAAAACTCCATTTGTGATCAACATTCATGGTGGTGCCTGGATGATGGGCGACAAGGCTGACGATCATCCGTTCTGTCAGTATTTATTGTCCAGGAATATTGCAGTCGCCAACTTGAATTACCGGCTGGCCAATAATTCCGGAATCCATTTGCCGGAAATGTTGGATGATGTGGACTCGGCATTTTTTGTTTATCACCTCAAAATCAAAAGATTGGAATACCCGAAATACTGATTTTTCTTTGACCGGAATGAGCTCAGGAGCGCATCAGGCTCTGATGTCGGCTTATACCCGCCAAAATTCCGTAAAAACTTTAGTGGAGCGGGCAGGTGTAACCGATTTGATTCATCCTGAAATGCTGGACTATATTTCCAAAAATAATCTAGCCGGACTGATTGACCTTATGTCGGGATCAGAGGAAAACTGGAAAATCGGAGATGCCCATCCTCCATTATATGAGGAATTCAGTCCCGCCGGACACATAAAAAATATTCCCATCCTTATTTTACACGGTGATGCAGATGATGTTGTCCCCGTACATCAGGCCTATTCATTGGAAAACAAACTCAAAGAAAAAAATTATCCTTATGAAATAAAAATCGTCCCCAATGCAGGACATGATTTCGAAGAAAATGAAAATACAAAGGAATTCGTTTTTAAATCCGCTGCCGATTGGTTTTTAAAATATGGGAAATAAAAAAAACCGATTAATGACTTAATCGGTTTCACTCGGCGGAGAAAGAGGGATTCGAACCCCCGGAGGTGTTACCCTCAACAGTTTTCAAGACTGCCGCAATCGACCACTCTGCCATTTCTCCAATCGGAACGGAAATCCGTTCCGTATTTTGTGGGTGCAAATATATAGTTTTTTAAACTATCTCTGCAAACCTAAATCGAAATTTCTATCGTAGAACCCAATAAATCTTCCATATTTTCTCTCCTTCTGATGAGATGAACCTGATTTTCAGTCAATAAAACTTCTGCGGGACGAAACCGCGAATTATAATTCGAAGCCATTGAAAAACAATAAGCACCCGCATTTTGAAAACAAAGCACATCTCCTTCACTGATTTCATTTATTTTCCGGTTTGAACCAAACGTATCGGTCTCACAGATATATCCGACCACGGTATAATATCTCGGACGCCCTTCCGGATTTGAAATATTCATAATTTCATGATGCGCATTATAAAACATAGGACGGATCAAATGATTAAAACCACTGTCCACACTCGCAAAAACTGTGGAAGTTGTCTGTTTGATGACATTGACCGAAGCCAAAAAGAATCCCGCCTGACTCACCAGATATTTCCCCGGCTCAAACATCAACGTCAAATCCTTTCCGTATTTTTTCTCAAAACGATTGAAACGATGTCCCAAACGCTCGCCCAAATATTCGATGTCTGTTTCATCGGCTCCCGGATAATAAGGCACTTTAAAACCGCTCCCGAAATCCAGATATTCCAAATCCTTTAATTCACCCGCCACATCAAACAAAATTTCAGCACCTTGTAAAAAAACATCCACATCCAAAATGTCAGATCCGGTATGCATATGCACACCGTTCACATTCATCCCGGTATTTTCAATCACGCGTTTGGCCAATGGAAACTGATGAATCGAAATCCCGAATTTCGAATCGATGTGCCCCACCGAAATATTGGCGTTTCCTCCTGCCAATATGTGCGGGTTGATACGGATGCAAACCGGATATTCAGGGAATTCCTGCCCGAAATGTTCTAAAACCGAGAGATTGTCAATATTGATTTTCACACCCAGTTCCACCGCTTTCTGAATTTCTTCAAACGAAACACCATTGGGCGTATAAATAATTTCAGACGGCTCAAATCCGGCTTTCAACCCGATCAGCGCTTCCTGTATGGAAACCGTATCCAGCCCGGAACCCAGACCTTTGAAAAACTTCAAAATATTCAGATTCGTATTCGCCTTACAGGCATAATTCAGCTTCAGCTTCTTGACAGAGGAAAACGCATTGACCATTCGCTCGTATTGAGCCCTCATTGTTTCCGCATCGTACACATACAGTGGTGTACCATAGTTTTCGGCTGCCTCAAGCAACCTTTCTCTGTCAAAATTCATTTTAAAAAATTTATTGTGAACCGCAAAAGTAAAGAAAACCCGGACTTTTCTCCGAAGACAAAATGATTTATTTCCAAGAAACTGTCTAAATTTATTTAAATCGCTCTCCTCCTACTTGATTACTCATCCACTTCACTGCTTATGAGGGCGCCCGGGCGGGCTATCCGTTGCAACTCCTCGTCGCCTGCGGCGACTGCGGGGTTTCCACTACTATCCCTGGCGCGGGAAACGTTTACATTGCCATTTGTAAACCCTTATCAATTCCATTTTTAAATCCATCACGCTAAGATCTTGCCTAAATTTATACCGTAAAATTATTATTCCTGATTGGAGATAAACAAAAAAGACTCCGTAGGAGTTAACTATTTTAACCCCGAATGAAATTCGGGGAAACCAAATAAAAGGATTTTGGGTTTTGGCGTAGATTTTTGTGGCGAAACATTTAAGATTAAGAGGAGAACCAAAGGTTCGGGTTTTTAAAAATTATGACAAAACAGTCTGCCTAAATTTATATCGTAAAATTATTATATCCTGATTGGAGATAAACAAAAAAGACTCCGTAGGAGTTAACTTTTTTAACCCCGAATGAAATTCGGGGAAACCAAACAAAAAGATTTTGGGTTTTGGCGTAGATTTTTGTGGCGAAACATTTAAGATTAAGAGGAGAACCAAAGGTTCGGGTTTTTAAAAATTATGACAAAACAGTCTGCCTAAATTTATATCGTAAAATTATTATTTCTGATTGGAGATAAACAAAAAAGACTCCGTAGGAGTTAACTATTTGTAACCCCGAATGAAATTCGGGGAAACCAAACAAAAGATTTTGGGTTTTGGCGTAGATTTTTGTGGCGAAACATTTAAGATTAAGAGGAGAACCAAAGGTTCGGGTTTTTAAAAATTATGACAAAACAGTCTGCCTAAATTTATATCGTAAAATTA